>NZ_JADDYI010000020.1:88787-174753 GCF_015163545.1 Vibrio sp. OPT24 | reverse complement strand
CGGCCCAGCAGAATGCCACTCAACCAACCGTCGTCACAGCATCAATATGCGTGGTGTAACGGCACTCATGGGGCATATGGGGGTTGAGCTTGACCCTGTTAAAGAATCACCGGAAGAGAAACAAGCATTCTCACATTACATTTCACTGCATAAGCAATTTCGTCATGTTTTGCATTCAGGCCGCAGTTTCCGAATGGATCCTTCGGACAAAAATCAGAACATTTATGGCGTTGAAAATGACGATGAAATGCTGATTACCGTGTGCCAATTAGCGATGCCTGAATATGCTCTGCCTTCTCCACTTCGTATTAGCTGTGTGGAAGACAACGCGATGTATCAAGTGAAGTTAGTGGACATGCCAAAAACCAGTTTCCAGTTGATGAAACAACGCCCTCAATGGCTCGACAAAACGTTAACCCTGAGTGGCGATAACCTCAAGGAGATTGGATTGACCTTACCGATTCTAGACCCAGAGTCAGCCTTGATTGTTCATCTGAAAAAGATATGAAGCGCTAACTCTGAGTCCCCTACAAATAAAATTCTAAATATAAAAATATAATCGGCAGCGAGGAATTGCTGCCGCAATAACTAAACTTAAGGAAAACAAAATGTCTATTACAGTTCTGCTGTCATTCTTGTTATTTACTGGTTTTGTTGTCGCGTTTACCTACAACAAAGTTAAAAATGACAAGAACACCTCACAAGACGGTTTCTTTCTCGGTGGAAGAAGCTTAACCGGTGGTTTGATTGCCAGCTCCCTAATTTTAACCAATTTGAGCGCGACTAGCTTTGTTGGCATGAGCGCACAAGCCTATACCCACAACATGAGTGTCATGGGTTGGGAAGTAGCGTCTGGTGTCACCTTAGTGATCATCGCTCTGATGTTAGTACCGCGTTACCTCAAGCAAGGGATCACGACGATTCCAGACTTCTTAGAGAGTCGTTACGACATGTCGGTGAAGAAGTTTGTGACGTTACTTTTCTTGTGCCAGTACGTCATCAATATCTTGCCAACCACACTTTATGCCGGTGCCGTTGTTCTCGGTGAGATCTTTGATGTTCAAGCTCTGCTTAATATTTCAGAATTCAGCTCGATAGCCTTAATTTCAGCGACGATCGGTCTACTTGGTTTCTTTTACGCGATTTATGGTGGACTCAAAGCGGTTGTGATTGCCGATACTATTAATGGTGTTGGTCTTATTATTGGCGGCTTGATGATCCCTGTTTTTGGCTTGATGGCTCTAGGTGATGGCAGTTTTGGGGCTGGCTTAGATACGCTGTTGTACGCTGCGCCAGAGAAACTGCAATCGGTCGGTACTGAGACCGATCCACTGCCGTTCTCAACCTTGTTTACCGGTCTTCTACTTGTGAACCTTTACTACTGGGGGACGGATCAATCAATCATCCAGCGTGCATTGGGTGCTAAGAACTTAAAAGAAGGTCAGAAAGGGGTAATCCTTGCTGGTGCAATTAAGGTTATCTCTCCGCTGTTCCTAATCATTCCAGGCATTATTGCATTCCACATGTTTGGCGCAGATGCTGGTAATCCAGACACCATGTACACGCGCTTGGTAAACGAAGTATTGCCTAAACCATTAGTCGGTTTCTTCGTTGCGGTGATGTTTGGCGCCATCCTAAGTACGTTTAATGGTGTGCTTAACAGTTCGACCACTCTCTTTGCATTGAATGTCTACAAGCCTTTGTTTGGCCAAGGCAAAACGGATGAAGAGTTGGTGGGTAAAGGCCGTATCTTCGGCGTTGTGATCGCGATTATCTCGGTATGTATCGCACCATTCATCATGTACGCACCAGAAGGTTTGTTCCAATACCTACAAATGGTAGCGGGCTTCTTCAGTGTGCCAATTTTCACTATCGTGTTTGTGGGTTACATCTCTAAACGTGTGCCAGCTCTAGCGGCTAAAGTGGCATTGGTGGTATTTGTAAGTTCATACGCTGCGATGCAGTTAGTGTTCAAAACACCTATTCACTTCTTACACCAATTGGCGATTCTGTTTGTTGTATGTACGGCGCTGATGTTCATTATTGGTTACTTTATGCCACGTGAAGATGATTATGTGATGCCTGTAAATGAAAACATTGATGTTACGCCTTGGGCGTTCCGTTTCGAAGCTTCGGCTATCATTCTCTACATGGTATTAGGTGCGTACGTGATGTTCTCTGATGTTGGTTTTGTCTCGGATGATCCAACCATCATGCAAGTCTACGGTGTGTGCGGCATTGTGATGCTGTTTGGTATTGCAGCACGCTTAGCAAAGCGTAAGAAAGCACTTGCGACCGCGTAGGTGAGTTCGATTCATTAAAAACGAAAACGCCGCTCCTTGAAAATAGGAGCGGCGTTTGTCTATCTGATGAAGATAAATGTAACGCTAAACTCATGTTCTAGAATGAGAATCGAATCCATTTCTTTGCTCGCCAACGATACGCCATGATGATTCCTCGGAACCATTCGTCCATCGCGATAGCCATCCAGGCACCAAATACACCGTAGCCCCAGTGCACACCAAGCAAATAGCTCATTGCAACCCCAATGCCCCACATGCTCAATACTCCCATCTTTACAGGGAACTTAATGTCGCCTGTCGCTTTTAGACATGAGATGAAGATCAGGTTAAAAACACGGCCAGCTTCTAACAAGATTGACCCGGCAATAAGTAATGCAGCAAGGGCGATGATTTCAGGATCTTGAGTGAATAGATCTAGGATCTCAAAACGGAAAATATAGACCATACAAGTTATGCTAGTTGAGGCGATGAAGCCAACCACAAAGTAGCGTTGTACCCGGCTCGTAATTTCATCTATCCAGCCCTTTCCAATGTAGTAGCCTGTTTGAATTTGGCTCCCTTGGCCGATAGCTAAAGCAAACGCAAAAGAGAGACGTGCGATGTTTTGTGCATAGGTGAACGCCGCCAATGACGAGGTTCCCATCTGCACTATGAAGAAGGTAATTGTGATTTGCGCCATGTTGTAAGACAGTACCTCACCCGCATTCATTGAGCCGATCTTAATGATTTTTTGATAGATAGCTTTAGGTACGGATTTGAACTGCTTAAGAGGTAAGTCTATTCCTTTATTTCTTACAGCACCGATTAAGATCAATAGGCCAATCATTTGGCTAATGACCGTTGATGCAGCAACGCCTTGTACACCGTACACTGGTAGGCCAAAAGGTTGGTACAACACGCAATAGTTACCCAGTACGTTAATAACACCTGCTATTAAGTTGATGATCATCGGTGACTTAGAGTAGCCATGACTGCGCAGAATCGTCGTTAGCACAACGCCAATCGTCACGTTAAAGGTGAGAGCACCGCTGATAAATAGGTACTCTTGAGCGTATTGTTCCACTTGAGCTTCAAGTTGATAAAGAGGGATAAAATACTCAGCGCCAAGAATGGCGATAATGCTCAGTAACAGGCCTGTAATGATGGCTAATACAATACTCGCCACACCCACATGAGCGCTCTCTTCGTCGCGAGAAGCACCGTTGTATTGCGCGATTAATATGCCAGTTCCACTACTGACCATGGTCGAGACGATGATCAGGAAAAAAGATATCTGAGAGATAACACCAACGGCAGACACGGCTTTGTCTGAGTATCCAGATAGCATGAAGACATCACTGGTGTTGAGGGCTGTTCTTAAAAGAACTTCGATAAAAATTGGCCAGGTGAGCGCAACGATTCCCATGCGTTTATTTAGGGTGGAATCAGCAGTAGGCATTTAGGTTTTCTCAAAAGGGGGTAGGCGACACTATAGTTTAGCGATTATTTAGTAAACGACTATCAAATTAATGTCCGGATAGCTATTAAGGGTAGATAAAGTTCGAATAAGCTTTAAGAGGACAACATTTAAGTGTGAGTTATGAAACTTTTGAGAGATGTTTCATAAGGTAAAGAGGAATAAAGTAGAAGCGTTTAACGACTAAAAAGTGGCACAAGAAATGAGTTTGAAACGAAGCGGTAAAGCGAGCAACATCTAGCTAGCTTTACCGTTTTTAAACACTTAATTAATTCTCTGACCTTCAGCATCAAACAGATGACAATCTTTTGATGAGAAATTTAAATTGAGAGACTGATAGCGAGTGACCTCTTGATCCCCAGGCAGATGAACTTTAAAGCTGTCTACACCACAAGATTGACCAAACATATAAGTGCTGTTGCCTAGCCTTTCTACGACCTCACTCTGGAACTCAATGGTGATATCCGACTCGCCATTAATCTCCAAATGTTCAGGTCGAATGCCGAGAGTGAGCTTTTGTCCTTCAGAAAGGCCATCACTTGGTAGTGGTAGAGTAATTTTACTCGAGCCATTTACGGTCAGTTGGGCATGAGTCTCAGAGATGTTATTGACCAAACAAGGTAAGAAGTTCATTTTCGGGGAGCCAATAAAGCCGGCCACAAACTCATTTTGAGGAGAGTGATACAGTTCGAGTGGCGAACCAACTTGTTCAACTCGGCCATCTCTAAGTACGACTATTTTGTCGGCAAGCGTCATGGCTTCCACTTGATCGTGCGTTACATAGATCATGGTATTTTGCAGATCTTGATGTAATTTGGCGATTTGTAAGCGCATATCGACACGGAGTTCTGCATCTAGGTTAGACAAAGGTTCGTCGAATAAGAACACTCTCGGGTTACGAACAATTGCTCGACCAATAGCAACACGTTGACGTTGTCCACCTGACAATTCTTTAGGTTTACGTTTCAATAAAGGTTCCAACTGAAGCGTTTTGGCTGCGCCCGTGACCTGTTTCTCGACGACTTCCTTGGCGACCCCGTTCATTTTCAGGCCAAAGCCCATGTTTTCTTCAACAGTCATGTGCGGATAAAGGGCATAAGACTGAAATACCATTGCGACACCACGTTCGGCAGGATCGACATCGTTTACAAGATCATCACCGATATGGATCTCACCTTCAGTAATCTCTTCCAAGCCAGCAACTAAGCGTAAGAGGGTTGATTTACCACAACCAGACGGACCAACGAATACGACGAACTCGCCATTATTTATTTCTAGATCAACACCATGGATCGTTTGAACATCACCATATCGTTTGATGACCTGTTTTAAGCTGATATCAGCCATGCTCTCTCCTTGCTTCGTTGGACTACATCACTTTGCCTTTAAAACATACGCTTTCATCAGAAATTTGTTAGATGCCTCGCATGATTTATTGATCCGAGTCATATAAATTTAACGATCTGTAGTGTTTTTTGTGGAAACGTTTACAAAAATAAAACATAACTGTGCGTAATGTTATCAATAAGCCTAATATTTGAACGTAATCATTATAAATGCTGAGTTGCTAGATGAAATTTAGAAATCTAGGTGGAAATTGACCAAATAGTAAATGAAGCTTTGAAGACAAGGAATTTCGGGAAATGGAGCAATCTGTGAAAACGATATACCCACAAAATCGCACCCCGTCAGCGAAGAAGAAAAGACGCATAAGCTCTAAGGTGTCGCCTTGGCTGTTCTTAGCCCCGGCTATCGCTATCTTCTCTCTCTACGTTATCTATCCAATCTTGGACAGTATTTGGCTTAGCTTCTTTGAATGGGATGGGCTAGGTGAAAAAGAGTGGGTAGGGCTGGAAAACTATCGTGAACTGTTTGATTCCGAGGCTTTCTACACTTCTCTAACGAATAACTTCCTTTGGTTGATCTTCTTTATGCTTGCGCCACCTTGTGGCTTGGCGATTGCCCTTTTTCTAAACCAACAAGTGAGAGGTATTCGTGTCGTCAAATCCCTATTTTTCTTCCCGTTTGTTATTTCTCAAGTGGTGGTCGGCCTTGTATTTGCTTGGTTCTATGACCCGTCATTTGGTCTTTTTAACATTGCATTAGGTGCGTTTGGTATTGAACCTATTTCGATTCTCGCCGATGAAGATTATGTGACTTATGGAATTATTGCCGCTGGTTTATGGCCACAAATCTCCTACTGCATGATCTTGTATTTAACGGGTTTGAATAACCTAGATCCAGAACAGCTAGAAGCCGCTCGCCTTGATGGGGCGAAGAAGTGGCGGATGTTGTGGTATGTGGTATTGCCGCAATTAAGACCGGCGACATTTATTGCTGTTGTGGTGACGGTGATTGGTGCCCTGCGTTCTTTCGATTTAGTGGCAACCATGACGGCGGGTGGACCTTGGGGAAGCTCGACGGTACTGGCGTATCAAATGTATGAAGAGTCGATCTTTAACTATCGAATGGGTTACGGAGCCGCGGTTTCCGTGGTGCTGTTTCTGATCATGGATGTCTATATCGCTTACTTCTTGTGGCGCATGTTAAGGAGTGAAAAATAATGTTCCCGCAACCAATTCAAAAAGCCGGTCGCTTTACTAATATCAGTTACCGAGTCGCGCTACCTATCTCGATAGTGATGTGGTTACTGCCACTTATTGCTGTGATGATGACATCGATTCGCTCGATGGATGATATCAATAAGGGTAACTACTGGGGGTGGCCGAACGAGATTCAGTTCATTGAGAACTACACCCAAGTTTTTACCTCGACCTCGATGGGGCAGTACTTAATCAATAGTTTGATTATTACATTGCCAGCGGTCGCAGGGGCTGTCGCTCTTTCGACTTTGGCTGGGTACGCCTTGGCGAAATACAACTTCAAAGCCAATGTTTGGATCTTTGCGATGTTTATCGCGGGCAACTTTGTTCCGTTCCAAATTTTGATGATTCCAGTGCGTGATTTAACCATTGGATTGGGTTTATACGATACTCATTGGGCGCTGATTTTCTTCCATATCGCTTTCCAAGCCGGTTTTTGCACTTTGTTCATGCGTAACTTTATTGTTGGTATTCCCGATGCTTTGATTGAAGCAGCACGAGTTGAAGGAGTCAGTGAGTGGAAAATATTTTGGCACGTGGTACTGCCTCTGGTTCGCCCTGCATTAGCGGCGTTAGCAGTCTTGGTGTTTACCTTTATTTGGAATGACTTTTTCTGGGCGTTGGTATTGGTTCAGAGCGACGAAGTCCGCCCTGTGACTGCTGGTCTTAGTTCACTGCAAGGCCAATGGTTAGCATCTTGGCAATTTATGTCTGCTGGTGCGGTAGTGGCAGCCATTCCACCAGTGGTTCTGTTTTTTACTATGCAGAAACACTTTATTGCAGGCCTAACATTGGGAGCAACGAAAGGATAAAACGTTCTTCTAGAATGGTGAAAGGAGACTTAAACAGAATCAAGTAAGGTGGCTCGACGTTAGCCGCCTTAACTGAATAGATCCAACTTGGATTCACTATAAGAGTAAAAAAGGCACGAAAACCCTACAAGACAAAACTATAAGAATTGGACTTAGAGAGCTTAGCTCCATAACAAGGACCTCAATATGAAATACGTGAAACATATCGCTGCCACAGCAGTGCTTGCCGCCTCCGTTTCTACAACCGCGTTTGCAGGAACCTTAGTCATCAACTCTGATGCTTCCGATCCAGCGCCGAAAGAAGCGTGGGGTGAGATCATCAATCGCTTTGAAAAAGAAAACCCCGACATTACGGTGAAGTACAATTTGTACGATCACGAGTCGTACAAAACAACGATTCGTAATTGGTTGGTCACTTCGCCGCCTGATGTGGTTTTCTGGTATGCGGGTAACCGAATGAAAGCCTTTGTTGACCGTGGTCTGTTCGAAGATGTGAGCGATATTTGGACAGACAACAACATGAAGCAAGACTTTGCGGCTGCCGCTCCTGCGATGACAGTACAAGGCAAGCAATATGGTGTGCCATATACGTATTACCAATGGGGTATTTATTATCGTAAAGACATCTTTGAACAATATGGTATCGGTGAGCCTAAAACTTGGGATGACTTGAAATCCGCATCAGCAACGCTCAAAGAAAATGGGGTAGCACCGTTTGCGATTGGTACTAAGTATCTTTGGACTGCGGCAGGTTGGTTTGATTACATCAACATGCGTACCAACGGCTTGGATTTCCACATTCAGTTAATGGAAGGCAAGGTGCCTTATTCTGACGAGCGAGTGAAGAAAACATTCGCTAACTGGGCAGAGCTTGTTGAACCTGGTTACTACTTAGAAAATCACGCCTCTTATTCTTGGCAAGAAGCTCAGCCATTCTTGTATAACGGCAAAGCGGCGATGTACCTAATGGGTAACTTCATTACGCCAAACTTCCCTGCTGAATTAGATGGCAAGATGGACTTCTTCCAATTCCCGGTGATCGACCCAAGTGTTCCTATGTCTGAAGATGCGCCAATGGATACGTTACATATCCCTTCAAAAGCGAAGAACAAAGAAGACGCGCGTAAGTTCCTAGAGTTTGTAGCTCGTGCGGAAAATCAGCAGCTAATCAATGAGATGTTGCTGCAAATCCCAACCAACAACAAAGCCAAAGCGAAATCTGATCCCTTCCTGGACAAAGGCGTTGCGATGCTCTCTTCTACCGAAGGTACGGCTCAGTTTTATGACCGTGATACCGATCCTGCGATGGCCAAAGAGGGCATGAAAGGCTTCCAAGAGTTTATGGTTCACCCAGACCGAATCGAAAAAATCTTGAAGAAACTCGATAAGGTGAGCAAGCGTACCTTTAAGTAATACGTTATCTGCCGCAGCGACTCTTGCTGCGGCTCTTTTCCTTTTCAGTTTGTCATTGTCAGTGTTATTTGATTAGTGTTCCTCGTTTTGAGCACTAGAGGCACCCATTACAACCTGCCTAGTACTACTTGCAATGATTCACTATATTCGGTTTATCGTAAGGAACACTTAATGAGAACTTTCTCTCAGATCATCTCTGCCCGCGAATGGGAAAACCAACACATCACTCATCATAACGTTGTTGAGGCTCATGCTCCTTTGAATGGTTACACCTCGTTGGCAGAGGCTGTGGGGAAGAACTCGTCACGCACCTTGTCTCTCAATGGGGTTTGGAAGTTTCAGCTGTTCGATTCGCCGGAGTTGGTCTGCGAAGAGTTTGTCTCTGAACATTTTGATGATTCCTCATGGAAGTCGATCGCGGTGCCAAGCAACTGGCAGATGCAAGGCTTTGATAAACCGATCTATACCAATGTGAAATATCCTTTCGCTGATAACCCTCCCTTCGTCCCTAGCGATAATCCGACAGGACTCTACCGCACGCATTTTAACTGCACGGAACCGGAGCTATTAGATACCCATAGGCTGACCTTTGATGGCGTGAATTCTGCATTTCATTTGTGGTGCAACGGCAAGTGGGTTGGCTATTCGCAAGACAGTCGATTACCGGCTGAATTTGACGTGTCTGAATACTTACAAGCAGGCGAGAACACGCTAGCTGTCATGGTGCTGCGTTGGTCTGATGGTTCCTATCTTGAAGACCAAGATATGTGGTGGCTCAGCGGCATCTTCCGTGATGTGACTTTATTGAGAAAGCCCAAGGTCGCAATCGAGGATGTTGGTATTGAGACTCAGCTAGATGCTTGCTATCGCGATGCGGTTTTAAATATTTCTACGCAAATAACCAAGCACAGCAATGATGTAGAAGGCTTCGATAAGCTGAAAGCTGAACTTTATGATGCTCAAGGACAGTTGGTTTGTGAACCTCAAATCGTGGGCTTTGGTGAGCGAGTTGTGGATGAGAAAGGGCCTTGGTCTGAAGTCGCAGAGCACTGCCTTTCGGTCGTGAATCCGAACAAGTGGAGTGCCGAGTCACCCTACTTATATCGTTGTGTGGTGTCATTGCTCAATAAACATGATGAGCTTGTCGATTGTGAGGCTTACGATGTCGGATTTCGATGTGTTGAAATTACCGATAGTTTGCTCAAAGTTAACGGTAAGTCGTTGCTGATTCGTGGTGTGAATCGCCATGAACACCACCCTGAATTGGGTCACACCATGACGCGTGAAGGGATGATTCAAGACATCAAACTGCTCAAACAAAATAACTTCAATGCCGTTAGAACCGCTCATTATCCTAATCACCCATTATGGTATGAACTGTGTGATGAGTATGGCCTGTATCTGGTAGATGAAGCGAATGTGGAAACCCATGGTCAGTTTCCGATGTGTCGACTGTCTAATGATTCGTCGTGGTTGAATGCGTACATGAGACGAATGACAAGGCTAGTGGAGCGCGATAAAAACCACGCCAGCGTGATCATTTGGTCGTTGGGTAATGAGTCGGGGATTGGTCGTAATCACCATGCGATGTATCAATGGGTGAAGCAAGCTGATCCAACACGTCCCGTTCAGTATGAAGGTGGCGGTGCTGATACAGCAGCGACCGATATTTTATGTCCTATGTATGCGCGGGTTGATTGGGATTTACCTGTGGTTGAGAGTCAACCTGAAGTGACACCTCGCGTGGGTATTCGCAAAGCGATCGCTCTACCAAACGAGCACCGTCCTCTTATTCTCTGTGAGTACGCCCATGCAATGGGGAACAGTCTGGGTAGCTTTGATAAATACTGGCAGGCGTTTAGAGACAACCCAAGATTACAGGGCGGATTTATCTGGGATTGGGTCGATCAAGGGATCACCAAAACCGATTCGAGCGGCACACAATATTGGGGCTATGGTGGTGATTTCGGCGACGAGATTAATGATCGCCAGTTCTGCATTAATGGTTTGGTATTCCCAGACAGAACGGTACATCCAACGCTGCATGAAGTGAAAAAGGCGCAACAGTTTTATCAGTTCAAGCTGGTGTCTGCATCACCACTGGTGATTGAAGTACACAGCGAACACCTATTTGTGACCAGCAGGGTTGAAACGTTGAATTGGACGGTTACCCAGAATGGTGTGGTCACGTGCGATGGTTGTATCGAATTGATGGTTGATGCGGGCGAGAGTGTCCAGATAGAACTTAATGGTGTGACTATTCCTCATACGGCCAACGCGCTAAATTACCTCAATCTAGAAGTGGTATTAAACACCAATACTGCATGGGCGAATAAAGGTCATGTGACGGCGATTGAACAGCTTACCTTACCCACTCAGCCGCAATTGATGTTGGATGCCAACCTCTCTCAATTTCCACCAAAAGTGACTGAAACCGACGCGCTGCTGACGGTGATTGGAGATGCTTATCAAGTAGAGTTCGACAGATTATCTGGGACATTAGAGAGCTGGAAAGTCAAAGGGGTGGAACAACTTGCTAGTGGCCTTCGAGATAACTTTTATCGTGCACCATTAGACAACGATATCGGTGTCAGTGAAGCAAACCGAGTCGATCCTAATTCATGGATAGCCCGCTGGCAGGCGATGAAGTTAGACAAGCTCACTCCAGAATGCATCGAATTTTCATGTTCTACTCAGCAAAACTCGGTGTCAGTGACTGCAAGAATTGCCCACTTAGTTGAGGGGCAAGTACGTTTGCTCTCTACGTGGCAATATCAACTGTTTGCTGATGGTGAAGTGAACATTGAAGTGCATGTTCAAGCGGCGAAAGGTTTGCCTTCTCTGCCACGAGTCGGTTTTGAGTTTGCTTTGAACCATGTGCCTGATGGTGTGGAATGGTTTGGTCGTGGGCCACACGAAAACTACCCAGACCGAAAAATGTCAGCCCATATGGGGCGATATCAGCAGAGCATTGAACGAATGCATACCCCGTATATTTTTCCTTCTGATTGTGGCTTGCGTTGTGATGTTCGTGACGCAAAAATGGGAGCATTTGAATTGCAAGGAGACTTCCATTTCTCAGTCAGTCGTTTTGGGTTACAGCAGTTACAGAAGGCAAAGCATACTTGTGACTTAACAGAACAAGAACAGCTGTTTGTTTATGTGGATGGCTTCCATATGGGCGTCGGTGGCGATGACTCATGGACGCCCAGTGTCCATGATGAGTTCAAATTATTGAAAGAGCATTACCATTATCAGGTGCGCTTCCATTGTGGTGACATAGGCTAACGTACAGTGAATAGAGTAAAAGGATCATGGTAGGCTAAATAGTCTAAGATCTTGTTATTTAGTCATAAAAAAGGTACTCACCAAATGGGAGTACCTTAAGTATTCAATCAGAATGTAGGGTAAAACTAAGCGTTCACCGGTTCAGGTTTTGCTTCTAGTTTGTTCTCTTCTGGAGATAAGCTTTTCTCGTATTGACCGTACCTCTACCATGCGTAGCCAAGGAAGATCAAGATACCGCCCGCGTTGTAGAAGGTTACGTTCATGATGGCTGTGCCAGTGGGTTGTCTTATGGTACGAAAGGCACATCAATTGGTAATAGGAAACCTTCATCTGCGTATTTAAGATCGCTGTGGCCTTCCATTGGCCATGCAATAGTTGAAAGTAGCTGAACCGTTCTCTCTGAAACGTTTTTGCATTTTTTTCTTATGCATAATAGGTTCTTAGTGAATACGAGTACTTTTGGTTTGATATAATTATTAGTAAATTATTTACTGAATTATTGGAAGGTTTTATTTTAACTTAATCACGTTTTTATGGTCTTTTTGCGGTGCTGTGTGATCCACTTAAAAGAATGCTATTGGTTGATTTATGCAGCAGGTTAAAGAGGAGGATATGTGTCGATTGATATATGTGATGAGCAAAAAAAGGCCACCTTAAATAAAGGTGGCTTTGGTTTATTTATTTGATATTTATAACTATTTTGTTGTGTCACGCAGCTTAATTTTGCTTGGTACATAGACGCGTAATGGGATGGTTCGGCCGTCGCGCGCTTTCTCTATCAGAAGGTTAACAGCTTGAATTCCCATCAGTTCAGAATGGATACGAACCGTTGATAAAGATGGGAAAGTAAACTTAGCGGTTGGGATGTCATTTACACTGATCAGCGCAATATCTTCAGGAATGCGCAATCCGTGTTCATGTATCGCTCGTAAAACGCCAATAGCGATGGAATCTGATGCAATAAACATGGCTTTAGGGTAGTCGTCAGTCGCGAGCATCTGTTTTGCAAGCTTGTAACCTGATGAGCTAGAGAAGTCACCACGGTAGATGTCTTGCTCACTGACAACGTTCTTAAGGCTACCGTATTCAGCAAAGGCTACTTCGCGAATATCAGGAGTGTTGACGTTATCTTGTCCGCCAATAAAACCAATGCGTTGATAGCCTTGGTTGATAAAGAAGTTGGTGATCTCTTTGCTGATCAAAGCCAGGTCGATATCGACAGAGTCATAAGGTTCAGAGTGATCAGTGAAATCGACATAACAGATATTATCGCTTAGCTTTTTGGCTTGTTCGATAACCTCCGGTGTCATTCTTCCTACTAACAAAACACCTGTGATTGGCGTTGAGTTAATCTGTATTTTGCTCTCATAACAGTTGGTTAGCTTAACTTCCATCTTTTTACATTGGGTTTCAATCCCATGGCGGATCGATAGGTAGTAAGGGTCGTTAACTTCAACTTCTTGCTTGTAGTTATACAGTGCTAGAAAGTGATGGTTTTGTTTTTTACTGCTAACGGTTTTTCGTGAACTGCTGGTTTTGTATTCCAACTTCTCTGCAATTTCAAAGATACGCCTTTTGGTCTCTTCCTTGACGCTTAATGTTGGATCTTCATTGAGAACCCTTGAAACTGTAGCCAATGATACATTCGCTTCAGTCGCGATATCTTTTAACGTTGCCATACTCACTTCCTGTTATTGGAACATTGCGCTGCTTTGAAATTGGTATTTAGTAAAAAAGCAATGCACCTCTTTATTCTACAGACCTATTGTAATCAAACTGGACGTCATTGCATTAACTTTTAGTAAAATAAATGCTCAACTCATCTGTGATGTCTCAAATCTAACTATCTATAATTATCTTATTAAAATTCAATGAATTAGAGGTTAATAGCTATACATTTCCTCTATGTCATGAACAGTACCAATGATGAAAGTTAGTGTAAACGTTTACACTTCGTGGTTTTGATCACAGAATTATAGTCAAAATGGCTGCTACTATTTCTGACATACGGTGCTACTGAGCTGAATGTCAGTTCGAGTTAGCCCACGAATGACGACAAAGAGAGGTTGATTGTGAAAGTACTGGTTACGGGCGGCATGGGTTACATCGGAAGTCATACATGCATTCAAATGATACAGGCAGGTATGGATCCGATCATTGTTGATAACCTTTGCAACAGCAAAGAGCTAGTGCTGGAACGAATCGAGTCGTTAACTGGCAAGCGACCAACGTTTTATCTTGGCGACATTCGTGACCAACCTTTTCTAGATAGCGTGTTTTCAGAAAACGATATCCAAGCCGTGATTCACTTTGCTGGCCTGAAAGCGGTAGGGGAGTCGGTGGCTAAGCCTTTGGAGTACTACGATAACAACGTCAATGGTTCACTGGTGTTAGCTCGAAGCATGAAGAAAGCGGGCGTGAAAAGCATCGTATTTAGTTCTTCGGCTACCGTTTACGGCGACCCGGAAGTAGTGCCGATTACTGAAACTTCACCGACTGGCGCGACAACTAACCCTTATGGTCGCAGCAAATATATGGTGGAAGAGTGCTTGAGTGATCTGTTCAACGCTGAAAACGACTGGAGCGTGACGTTACTGCGCTACTTTAACCCTGTTGGTGCACATACATCAGGCACCATGGGTGAAGACCCACAAGGTATCCCAAATAATCTGATGCCGTTTATTGCTCAAGTAGCCGTTGGTCGCCGTGAAAAATTGGCTGTTTTTGGAAACGATTACCCAACAGTCGATGGCACAGGCGTTCGTGACTATATTCATGTAATGGATTTAGCGGATGGCCATGTCGCAGCGCTAAAAGTGGTGGGCGAGAAAGCGGGCTTACACATTTACAACCTAGGTACGGGCAAAGGCTCAAGTGTACTCGAGATGGTTGAAGCCTTCGCACAAGCATCGGGCAAGCTAGTTCCTTATGAACTATGCCCACGCCGCGCAGGTGATATTGCCGAATGTTGGGCAAGTACTGAAAAAGCAGAGCGAGAGCTTGGCTGGAAGGCGACGCGCAGCGTGATGGAAATGACGGCGGATACGTGGAATTGGCAGTCGAATAACCCGAATGGCTACTAGCCTTAGCCTGTGTGATTGAAGCTGCCTAGCTGCAACTCCAATTTCATTGGGGAATGCAAAGGTAATAGATGAGAAAAGAGAGATTCCAGATAACTCGTCCCTCTATTCTGGAATGACGAATTTTAAAACTACGATTTCTGAACGTCATTCCCTACAGCGAGGAACGAGCGTGATAGGGAATCTCCTTGTAGAAGAATTATTCATCTTGGTGAATTGACCAAGACACAAAATTTGAGAGCAACCTAAACATGTCAAAAGTTGAATTTAACCCAGTAGACCACCCACATCGTCGTTATAACCCATTAACGGGTCAGTGGATCTTAGTATCACCGCACCGAGCAAAGCGTCCGTGGAGCGGCCAAGATGAAAAGCCATCGACTGCGCAACTTCCAGCGTATGAGAAAGAGTGTTTCTTGTGCCCGACCAATACGCGTATCTCGGGTGACGAAAACCCAGATTATGATGGTACTTACGTATTCAGTAACGATTTCGCGGCGTTGATGCCTGATTCACCTGACGCTCCAGAGTCTGAAAACCCTCTATTCAAGACTCAAGGTGTTCGCGGGTTGAGCCGCGTTATCTGTTTCTCTCCGGACCACAGCAAAACGCTGCCAGAGTTACCAGTTAATAAAATCCGTGGTGTGATTGATACCTGGAACGAGCAGATTGAAGAGCTAGGTAAAGATTACCTATGGGTTCAAGCTTTCGAAAACAAAGGCGAGACCATGGGTTGTTCTCAGCCTCACCCACACGGTCAAATTTGGGCGAACAGCTTTCTGCCAAACGAGATTGAACGTAAAGAAAAGCTACTGAAAGAGTACTTCGAGCAACAAGGTTCGAACCTGTTAGTCGATTACGTTGAAGCTGAAATGAAAGACGGCTCACGTACTGTGGTTGAAACTGAACATTGGATTGCCGTAGTGCCTTACTGGGCAGCGTGGCCATTTGAAACTATGTTGCTACCAAAAACACACATTCGCCGTATGAGTGAACTGACTGACGAACAACGTAATGATTTAGCGCTTGCGATTAAGAAGCTGACCAGTCGTTACGATAACTTGTTCCAATGTTCATTCCCTTACTCAATGGGCTGGCACTATGCACCGTTCTTCGAAGAAGGTACGGACATCGATCACTGGCAACTGCATGCGTTGTTCTACCCGCCACTGTTACGCAGTGCTTCGGTTCGTAAGTTCATGGTGGGCTACGAAATGTTGGCGGAATCTCAGCGTGATTTAACCGCAGAACAAGCCGCGCAACGTCTTCGTGATTTGAGTGACGTTCACTACAAAGAGCAGGAATAGCCTACTTCGTAGATAACGAGCGAGATTCCTGATATCTCGTCCGTCGATCCTGGAATGACAGTTTCATTGAAACGTTTAGCGTCAATCCCGAGAGTGAGGAACGAAGAAGTCGGGAATCTAAAAGAATTAAAGTGGTGTCGTAAAGGGGCCATAACCAATTGATTAAAGAGTTAAGCAGAGAGTTTACTTATGTCTGATCTGATCCAAAACGTGAAAGCATCTTTTGAGCAAGTCCTTGGTTACCAAGCGACTCACATAATTCAAGCTCCAGGTCGTGTGAACCTGATTGGTGAGCATACCGACTACAACGATGGTTTTGTTCTACCGTGTGCCATTAACTACCAAACGGTAGTCGCAGCGGCTAAGCGTGACGACAACATCGTGCGTGTAGTATCAGTAGACTACGGTAATGCAGTAGATGAGTTCGATTTAACTCAAGAGATTACATTCCAACAAGACAAAATGTGGGCTAACTACATTCGTGGTGTGGTGAAGTGCCTAATGGGGCGTGGCTTTGAATTTACAGGTGCCGACATCTCTGTAACCGGCAACGTGCCCCAAGGTGCGGGTTTAAGTTCTTCTGCGGCTCTGGAAGTGGTCATCGGTCAGACATTCAAGGTGCTTTACAACCTAGAGATTAGTCAAGCGGAAGTCGCTCTGAATGGTCAGCAAGCCGAAAACGAATTCGTTGGTTGTAACTGCGGCATCATGGACCAAATGATCTCTGCAGAAGGTCGTGCAAACCACGCGATGCTGTTGGACTGTCGTAGCCTAGAAACAACGGCTGTCTCTATGCCAGAAGATATGTCTGTGGTTATCATTAACTCAAACAAAAAACGCGGCTTAGTCGACAGCGAATACAACACGCGTCGTGAGCAATGTGAAGAAGCGGCGCGCATCTTTGGTGTTCCGGCACTGCGTGATGTGACCATTGAACAATTCAAAGCGAAAGAGTCTGAGTTAGATGAAATGGTCGCGAAACGTGCTCGTCACGTGATTACTGAAAATGACCGTACCGTTGAAGCGGCTCAAGCTTTACGTACTCATGATATGAAGCGTATGGGCGAGTTGATGGCAGAATCTCATGCTTCAATGCGAGACGATTTTGAAATCACAGTGAAAGAGATCGACACGTTGGTTGATATGGTTAAAGAAGTGATCGGTGAGCAAGGTGGTGTACGTATGACTGGCGGCGGTTTTGGCGGTTGTATCGTGGCATTGGTTCCACCTGCATTGGTTGATGAAATTAAAACAGCCGTTGAACAGAAATATCAAGTGGCGACGGGGCTAAAAGAATCTATTTATGTGTGCCAAGCTAAAGACGGAGCGGGTCTTGTTGAAGTAATCTAGCTGTTTAGATACTTAATGCTCAAAAGCGAAGGTCTACCGAGTAAAAAGATCATGGTAGGCTAAATAGTAAATCCTTTACCTAATGTAGAGGTTTTTTGCTGGCACTAGAAAGGAATTTAGAATGACCTCAGAGCAGAATTTGCATCAATCCATGACACAAACGGCAGCCTATGATGGTCAACCTGCTCAGTTAGTTACTTTGTCCAACAAGCATGGCATGCAAGTCACCTTCATGGATATTGGTGCAACGTGGTTGAGTTGTATCCTGCCAGTCAAAGGAAACAAACGTGAAGTTTTGTTAGGTGTAAACTCAATGGAGAACTTCGAGAAACAAGCCAGTTATATGGGCACAACGGTTGGTCGTTATGCTAACCGCATTGCCAATGGTCGTTTCAAAATTGACGGCCAGAACTACAAGTTGGAAACCAACCAAGCGGGCAATACCTTGCATGGTGGTCCTGATGGTTTTGATAAACGTCGTTGGAATATTACCGAGCAAACAGAAACGTCAGTGGTGTTTACTCTAGAGTCTACTGATGGAGACCAAGGGTTTCCGGGGAATTTGAATGTATCGGTGCGTTATGACATAACCGAAGATAATCGAGTTTCCATTAACTACTCTGCAACCGCTGATAAGCCAACCGTGGTTAACCTAACGAATCACGCATACTTTAATCTACTAGGGGCGAATAACGGTCACGATTGTCTGTCTCATATTGTTAGTATCAATGCTTCACAATATTTACCAACTAACGCTGTTGGTATCCCATTAGGCAATTTAAAGGCGGTGAAATCGACTAGCTTTGACTTCAGTCAGCCTATGATGATCTCTGAACGTTTGCTTGGGGATGAACAACAAAAAGCGGCCAAAGGTTATGATCACTCTTTTCTTTTAGCGGATGGCTGTAAGCGCGATAAATGCGCAGCTACAGTGACGTCGCCTGATGCACTTGTCACCTTGAAAGTCTTTTCTACTAAGCCAGCTATACAGCTGTATACCGGAAATTGGTTGGGTGGAACACCCAATCGAAACGGTGGCACTTATGAAGACTATGCAGGTATTGCATTGGAAACCCAGTTCTTACCAGACTCACCTAACCACCCAGAGTGGAAGCAAGAAAGTTGTATTCTTAGGCCTGAACAGGAATACCACTATCGAACTTGTTACCAGTTTGAATTTTCGGGGGATTATTCAAACTAGTCCATTCTAGCTCAAAACGGTTTATGCTAATTGGCTCCAACAAAGGGATTATTGTTGGGAAGAGTATGGTGAGAAAGCCCTAACAGAACTGCTTCTGTTAGGGCTTTTTTTTGTTTGATGAGTTGACTAAAATTTAGATTTTCTCTACCGAATTTCGGCGCACTAAAGTAGGAGAGAACATCATAGGCTCGGAAGAGGTACCTCGACCTTTAGCTAGCACAAGCGCTAGGCGAGTGGCTTTCTCTGCCATCATCTGAATAGGGTAGCGAATCGTAGTTAGCTTAGGGTGTACATAACGCGCAATTAAGCCGTCATCAAAACCAACAATCGATACTTTATCTGGTGCTTGAATACCGTTTTCATCAAGTACAGATAACGCACCAGCCGCCATGTAATCGTTGTAAGCCACAAGGCCTGTAATCGGGAGAGATTTGGTCAATAGGTTGGTCATTGCGTACTCGCCACCGTCACTGGTTGGAGCGGCGTATTCAATGTAGCTTTCAGACAGCGCGATTTTGTAATCAGAGAGTGCAGCTAGATAGCCTTGCACTCGTTCATCGGCATCTTCAATGCTGTGTGATGAAGCGATACATGCGATGTTCTTGTGACCATGACGAATCAAATATTCTGTAGCAAGGTAAGCGCCTTTCTTATTGTCTAAGAAAATACAACGCTCGGCGATTTCGGCAATATAACGGTTGATCAACACTAAGCCTTTTACTTCTTTTGCGTAGGCGATGAGTTCTTCATCCGTTAATCCCTTGGAATGGATCACCAAGGCATCACAGCGACTATTGATCAGCAACTCAATGGCTTGTCTCTCTTCTTCACGATCGTGAGAACCATTGCCGACAAGGATATGTTTACCGTTTTCGCGTGCGACATTATCAACAGCCTTAACTAAGGTGCCAAAAAAGGGATCGGAGATATCACCCACTAACACACCAACCGTGTTCGTGCTTTGGCTTACAAGCGCACGAGCATTGGCATTCGGACGATAGCCGAGTTTTGTCATGGCTTTAGTTACAGACTCAATTGAATTTGCACTTGCCTTCGGAGACTTGTTTACGACTCGAGATACGGTTGCAACTGAAACACCAGCTTCCTTTGCTACATCTTTAATTGTTGCCATCTTTTACCTCTATTCATTGCTGTATCTATTTAACACCGACAATGAAGGTAAGGCAATGAAACTCTCATTTTACTTCCATTAATGCGATCTTTACCGCTTGTAACTATTAGGCTTAATGCTAGTGTAAACATTTACATTTTACTTAATTTTAGTAAATATTTTTAATGAGTGGAAACCAATCAATATAGGAAGTGAGAAATGGATACTGTCTCTTATGGTGACTTTGCTAAGTTAGAAATGCGTGTGGGTAAGATCATTGAGGTTGTGCGTCATGAAAACGCAGACAAGCTTTACATTGTGCAAGTAGAAGACGCTACAAACGGTAACCAGCCTTGTCCCTTACTACACCGAAGAAGAGTTAATGTGCAAACTAGTGGTTGTATTGTGTAACTTAGCGAAAGCGAAGATGAGAGGCCACACCTCTGAGTGCATGTTGTTATGTGCAGAAACGGAAGGTGAATCTGAAAGTGTACTGCTGACACCAGAACGTGTGATGCCAACGGGTATTCGTGTCGTTTAAGCTCGCTTTAGGTTGGTGAGTCAATGTGTTCACCAACCTAAATTAGCTAGCTTTGTCGAGCAATTAGCTATGTATATTAACTAGCCGCGTACGGTCAGTATCAAGCCATCAATTACACTATGGTGATGATCGGAAACTCCTGCAAGGTTGCCGTATTTAGGCTGGTGGCGATCATTTTCTAATGGGTGATGCCAACCTTGTGTGTGTTTAACAAAGTGCGCCGCAAAGCTTTCAGACACCTCTAAACATCCTGCTAATACCGTATCGACATAGGTTTGAACGATAGGACTGTTCTCGCAAGGCGCTTCAATTTCGTTTTTGATGTATACCCAAATCGATTGATCCTGCTTGAACTCAGTGTTGCTCTCTATCTGATCGGCTTTGAGTTCGATTCGGTGATAACCGCGTTCACGGCGATCAAAATCAGCCAGTGTAATATCATCAACCTCAAGCAATACTCCATTCACTTGACCATCTCCTGGATTGACTATGAGGGGGGACAACACGTAACTGTCATCAATTTTACTCCAATGGCGCACTAAGCCATGCACAATTGCAGGAATGGCCTGTCCAGTTTGACCTGTTAGTTGACGTGAAGAGGAGTTGATTAAGCTACCGTAACCGAAAATATACATCGCGTTCCCTGTCTGTTCTTTTGAATTTGAGACTAGTCTTACTATATGTTCCAAGTAACTAAATGTCAGTAGTTATTATTTTTAACACTTCCGTGTCTAATTGACATGTATTGGTGTGTTTAATTGACTCTTTTCTTTGTGTTTTTTACGCGTTTATGATTGTTTTTATTGGGTTTATACCTTTGGCGCGTTTCGTGCATTACTTAAATAAAAATAACAGTAATGATGACTGCATCATGAATTTGGCTATTTATGCCAATTCCATATAAGCCATTCTTGGCCGTTATCTGAAATGAGGAACGAGTTTGTTAAATATCACAGATAAAAGTGTAGAAGACGCAATTCCAGCCTATCTGCGTTTAGGCTTCCGACCTTTCTTCTTTTTGGGCAGTCTCTATGCCGTTATCGCTATCGTGGCTTGGGTTGTCATGTTCCAAAATGGTCAGCCGGAGATTTTAAAAGTCCCTGCGCTTTGGTGGCACGTACATGAAATGTTGTTTGGCTTTGCTATGGCGATTGTTGTCGGCTTTGTTTTAACGGCGGTGCAAACGTGGACGGGAGTCAATGGCACTAAGCATTATCGATTGGCTGCCTTAGTGGGATTATGGCTTGCACCTCGCCTTCTATTTTGGACTCCTGCACCTTTGTGGCTGATCTCATCGGTTGAGGCGCTGTTTATGATCTTTGCCGCTTACGAAATTGGTTTCCGAGTTGTGAAGTCAAAAGGCTGGAAGAACTTGTTCTTTGTTCCGTTGTTTATACTGGCTATCGTGGCGAATTTTGCTAGCTATGCAACCATTAAGGGCATGCCTCCATTTCCATCGTCTGCAGTATGGCACGCGATGTTGTGGTGGTTTACGTTGTTATTGTCTGTAATGGGTGGACGAGTGATTCCATTCTTTACGGCGCGTCGTTTTGATTTTGAAAAAGCACAACCACTGGTTTGGTTGGAATGGCTAGCGAATCTACCTTTGGTTGGTTTATTTGTGTTGAGCTTCTTCCCATTAACTTTTGCTCAAATTGGCAATCAATTGATGGTATTTGCGGGAGCAGCTCAATTGGTACGCTTCATTCGCTGGAAACCGTGGACGACATTATCTGAACCTTTGGTGTGGTCACTGCATGCGGCTTACTTATGTATTCCCTTGAGTTTGTTGCTGAGAGGTTTGTTGGACAACCCGTTCGCAAGCCATAACATGCTGCACCTGTTTGCTATTGGCGGTCTGAGTGGATTAATTCTAGCGATGATTACGCGTGTGACGATGGGGCATACTGGTCGTGCTATCTATAAAGGGAAGAGTATGGCTTTGGCGTTCTCTGCTATTTTTATCGCAGCACTCGTTCGCAGTTTAGGCGTGACTTTCTTCCCTGCCTACTTGTTTGAAATTGTGAACATCAGCGCAGGTTTGTGGACGTTAGCGTTTGGTCTATTTATCTGGAAGTTTGGCATGATGCTGTTAACCCCAAGAGTGGATGGTCACCCAGGCTAAGCGTATTGATTTTCGAACTCATTTTGAAAGGGAAACATTGAGCTTCCCTTTTTTTGATCGCAGCATAGGTCCATTTTTTAGTGAATATTTTCAGCAAGATATTGGCGCACTTGTGCAATGAGAGCTTCTTTGGCGTGAGGTGAGATGAAACTGGCTTCGATGGCGTTAATACTGAACTGTGCTAATTCGTTTTTCGTCACCATGTGAGCATTGGCGACGGCGAGGAAGTTATCATTCATATACCCGCCGAAGTAAGCGGGATCATCGGAATTGATGGTGACGCATAGCTCTCTTCTCAGCAACTCGACGATGTTGTGCTCTTGCATGGTGTCGAAGACTTTGAGCTTGGTATTCGATAGTGGGCAGACCGTCAGCGGTGTGCGTTTAGCGATTAGCTGTTCCATCAAGTTTTCATCTTCAACACAGCGAACGCCATGATCAATTCGGATAATGCTTAACAAGCTCAGTGCGTCGATAATATTTTGTGCTGGGCCTTCTTCTCCGGCGTGTGCGACGGTCAGGAAGCCTTGGTTGATAGCTTCTTGGAATACATGTTTAAATTTCTCTGGCGGGTTGCCCTGTTCTGATGAATCTAGCCCAACGGCAATGATCTTATCTTTATAGGGAAGTGCTTGTTTGAGCGTTTCAAAAGCGCTGTCTTCATCAAGGTGACGCAGAAAGCACATGATCAGTTGGCTGCTGATGCCAAGTTCTTGCTCTGCTTGATTCAAAGCTCGAGTGATCCCACCGACTATGACTTCAAAGGCAATACCGCGTTCAGTGTGAGTCTGAGGGTCGAAGAATATTTCGGTATGAACCACATTATCTTGCTGGCACTTCAGTAGATAAGCCCATGTCAGGTCGTAGAAGTCTTGTTCATGAATGAGTACGTTAGCGCCTTGGTAATAGATATCGAGAAAGGACTGAAGATTGTGAAATTGGTACGCGTCTCGCACTTGGCCTGGGTTTTCAAAAGGAATCGACACGTTATTACGCTTAGCGAGCTCGAACATCAACTCTGGTTCCAATGTGCCTTCTATGTGTAAGTGCAGCTCAACCTTCGGTAAATTTTTGATAAAGCTATCCATAGCAACCCCTTCGCTATTGTAATTATGGGCGGAGTAGGTGAGATGTTTCGATGGTGAGATCCGAGTCTATAGGCTATCTCTTTCATTTATCTCTATTTGAGCATAGTTCATTTGCTCGTTATCGAGAAAGTGCCCCGTAAATTGGAAGCTATTTTGGAGTTATGAACGAATTGAAATGACTCGCAAACGATTTACCGCACTAGAGTGTGATCCGCTGCAAATATTTGCAGCAATATGTGTTGATTTGTGCTCTAATACCGCGCTTACCAAGGGATGGTGTTAAAAGATACCCACTTAGATGGAGTTATCAAAGTTGACCGATCCCGTAATGATCTCCCTTAGGAAAAAATAGAACATGTCTAAGAACAAAAAATTTGATATCCGCCTTACAGAAAAACGCAACGGTTGGTGTGCAGAGATTACTCGTCAAGTAACATCTCGCAGTACTACAGTATCTAAGCGTGAGTCTGGTTTCGAAACTGAAGCTCTAGCACAAGAGTGGGCAGAGAAAGAACTAGCATCTTTCATCGCAAACCAAGCAGAACGTAACGAGCGTAAATCAGAGCAGCGTAAAGAGCGTGACGAACTACGTCACACTAAAGAGCTTAAAGCTGAGCAAGCTCGTGAAGCACGCGCTAAAGCTCGTGCAGAAGAGGAAGACGCTGAGTAATTCGGTGCACGATTAACTTATAGGTCCCTTAATTTTAAGATAAGGGACTTATAAAAAAAGCCCCAATATAGGTGACTATATTGGGGCTTTTTCGTTTGTGGAGTTCGTTTCTATTTTGCCTAAGAGCGACGGTTTTTATTTATCGTTTTTAACGTCGCTCTATCAAGCTTTAATCAGTTGTTCAGTGTGGTTAGCCAATCGTCTTCTGCTACTTCTTCAATGTAGCTTTCTACTGATTGGCCTACTTCTTCATCGTCTTGTTTGAAGTAAGCAATGTGGAATACTGCATCACCTTCGTTGACAAGAGGCAGCGTTTGCTGGCCAATCACAATACCACCTTTGGTTGTGATCACTTGGCCTTCTTCGTGGCCCAAAGGAGAGCTGATGTAAGCTAGAGTTTGCCCAGCCTCAACTTGTTCACCAAGTCTTACCATATTACGCAAGATGCCGTCTGATTCAGCGCGGATCCAGCTGGTGGATTTGCTCAATACTGGCTCTGGCAACTTCTTACGGTTAGGGCGCAACATGCCTATTTCTTTCATCACTTGATGAACGCCTAGATAGCCTGCACGAATCGCTAAAGGATCAAAACGCAGCGCTTCACCACCTTCATAAGTCAGTACCGGGATGCCCAGTTTTTCAGCTTCGCTACGCAGTGAACCATCACGCAAAGGTGAATCAATGATTACTGGCGTTGCGAACGCTTTCGCAATTCGTAATGTTTCTGGATTTGATAGGTTTGCACGAATCTGTGGCAGGTTAGTACGGTGAATAGCACCTGTATGTAGATCCAAAATGTAATCACAGTGCTTCGCTACGTTTTCGAAGAAGGTGTAAGCGATGCGTGATGTCAATGAGCCTTTCTCACTACCTGGGAAGCAACGGTTTAGGTCGCGACGGTCTGGTAAGTAACGAGATTTATGAATGAAGCCAAATACGTTTACGATCGGCACAACAATTAATGTACCTTTCAGTTTATTAGGTTCTATTGCGTTAGTTAACTGTCGTGCAATCTCAACACCGTTTAGCTCATCACCGTGAATAGCAGCGTTTACCATTAGTGTTGGGCCAGCTTGGCGACCGTGGATGATCTCAATCGGGATCGAAAGTGGAGAGTGCGTGTAAAGCTGAGCTGCCTGTAGTTCAATCTCTTTTCGTTGTCCTGGCTGAACAGTATAACCAAGTAATTCGAATGGTTGATTAGGTTTTAGTCTTGCCATTTAGGTTGTTCTCAACATAGTGATAATTCGTTAACACGGAATGTAGCAATCGTTGATTTTTAGTACGAATCAATCGCTTTACTGTGACGACAAAACTTTTTTATGGAGGGGGTTGGTTATTGGTTTCAATTTTTAATTTGCGATAATTTTGGGTGTTTCAATTTGTGATTTTTCTGACAATTTATTGATTTTAATCTGATAATTCAGAATGTGATGGCTGCTATTATCCATCGCCATTTTTGGTGGCCAAATTCAAATATCGAGATAAAAATGAAGAAAACAATTTCAAAAGTCGTAGCTCTGGCGGTGGTATCAGTTGCTTTATCTGGCTGCGTTGGTAGCAACGCAGTGACGGGGTACTTAATGAAATTCAACCTTAAAGCTGTTGATAACCGTTATGCTCGTGGTGGTTTAAACTTATTGTTAGCACCAGCTTACGGTCTAACTATTGCTGCCGATTACTTAGTGTTCAACTCGCTAGAGTTCTGGACGGGTAGTAACCCTCTAACTGGTACCCCGCATATCTTTGATACTAAGATGGATACTTACCTTGATATTAACCATCAACTGGATCCGTCTCTAACGGAAGCGCCGGTAGGTCCTATCACAAGTGCTGATATGATCGAAAAAGGTCAAATGCAGCAGATCGATGAAAACACTATCCAAATGGATATTACATACCAATCTGGTGAGCGTGCTACATTAATCGGTGTTCGCGATGGCGAGATGGTGACGTACTTCATCGATGGTGAAGTTGTGGCACAAACTTCAATTGATGAGCTAGAGAGCTACGCGGCTACACGCGTTTAATTGCTTGTTTAGTCACAAATAGTCGATTACAAAGATTAGATACAGAAACAGGTACTCATTGAGTACCTGTTTTATTTTGTTTTGAATAAACGGTGCTTACTGTAAGCAGCATCTATTGAGTATATATATTATCGAATTATGCTTTTTCTGGGATTGCTTCAAGCAGTGCAACCATTTGGTTCCAGAATAGCTCAACTGTGTCGATCTTCACTTTCTCATCAGGAGAGTGTGGGAACTTGATTGTTGGGCCGAAAGAAACCATATCCATATTCGGGTAAGGTTCTTTGAATAGACCACACTCAAGACCTGCATGGATAACCATGATGTTTGGCTTGTGACCGTAGATACCTTCGTACATGTCGCGGAAGATATGCATAATTTCTGAATCTGCGTCTGGTTTCCAACCTGGGTAAGCACCAGAGAACGAGATGTTAGCGCCTGCTAGCTCAGCAACAGAGTGCAGCATGCTTTCTACTTGGCTACGACCTGAATCGATCAAAGAACGGATCAGGCAAAGCACTGTGATTGAGTTCTCTTCTGTTGTGATAACACCTACGTTTAGAGACGTTTCAACAACACCTTCAATCTCGTCACTCATACGAATCACGCCGTTTGGACATGCGTTAAGTGCCGCGATAAAGCGAGCTTGTTCTGCTTGAGTAAGAGTACCCATTTCAACGGTTACTTCTTCGTTGAATGTTACGATGCTGTCTTCGATTTTACCCAGCTCAGTAGATAGAAGCTCAGTGTAGTAGTTGTATAGCGAAGCCAGTTTCTCTTGGTTTTCAGCCGGTACTGCAACCGTTACGAAGCCTTCACGAGGGATAGCGTTACGAAGGCTACCACCTTTGAACTCTATGATACGAAGGTCTAGCTCTTTTGCGTGACCCGCTAGGAAACGAGCAAGTAATTTGTTTGCGTTTGCACGACCCGTGTGAATATCACAACCAGAGTGACCGCCTTTAAGGCCTTTTAGCGTTAGCTTACGTGTAACGAAATTATCAGGGACTGCATCACGAGTGATGTCGAAAGTCATTGCACCGTCGATACCGCCAGCACAACCCATGTACACTTCGCCTTCTTGCTCTGAATCGGTATTAAGAAGGATATCGCCTTCTAACCAACCCGCTTCAAGACCGAAAGCACCAGTCATACCCGCTTCTTCATCTACGGTTAGTAGAACTTCGATAGGGCCGTGTTGGATTTCGTTTGAAGCAAGAACGGCCAAACAAGAAGCCATGCCCATACCATTGTCGGCACCAAGTGTTGTGCCTTTTGCAGTAACCCATTCACCATCAATGTACGGTTGGATTGGATCTTTAGCGAAGTCATGAACTGTGTCTTCGTTCTTTTGTGGAACCATATCGATGTGAGCTTGTAGCACGACACCTTTCTTGTTTTCCATGCCCTGTGTCGCTGGCTTCTTGATGAATACGTTGCCCGTTGGATCGCGACGCACATCTAGGCCTTGCTCTGTTGCCCAAGCAATAATGTATTGAGCAAGCTCTTCTTCGTGCTTTGAAGGGTGTGGGATTGAACAAATCTTATCGAAAAACTGCCAAATAGGGGCAGGGGACAATTTACTGATCTCAGAATGGAATTCAGACACGGATGACTCCTTTTTTATTTGATAACCATATATTTAGGATTTGGATGGATGGAAAGTTAGAACAAAAATCTAAAATATGGGTCTGTTTTGATGGCAACAGCATACCACTTGCGCGTTTTGACGAGTAGCGCTTCTAAGCCCCAGACTCCTCAAATTTTGAAAGCTAGATTGTTCATTTGATCATTAGTAAGTGTCTTGATGCTTATAATTAATTCAGGCAAACGTTTATTTAGTTCTGTTATGTAATTTAGTTACGAGATTTAGTTTGTAAAATAACCATAAACAGCTAAAAGTGTGATGTGGAGCAGGAAAAGCTTGTAATCTTTTTTCTTTGAGGTATATTAATAACCAACTTCTTAAGTGAAGAGTAAATGCTCAAAGGATGAGTCCGTTTTATCGCCTCCAGGGAACCGAGAAATCAAATTCGTTTTTATTGATTTATTAAGGTGATAGTTATGAAAGGTTTACCATCTGCAATGTTCTGGCTTAACAGCTCTGTTTACACTAGCAACTTTGCATACCCAACAAGCTTTGGTTACTAATACCAGCTGCTTGTAACTTGAACAGTTTGTTCACCCCTATATATTGGAATTCTTTTACAACCCTTTGGTTGACTGATTCTACCGCCACTCATTTTTGAGTGGCGTTTTTTTTGCCTGCTACTTTATCGCCTATCTTGTTCCCAACCACTTTCATTCATTCATTATTTCTCTGTCATTCGTTGCGGTTATTTTTTAAACGCCAAACGATCAATTCACGCCTTATTACGAATCCTGTTGAAAAATACACAACTCTTGTGGGTTTCATTTGAGAATTTGATGGCTAGATTCTCAATGAAAATAATCGATGGTCGAAAAAGTAATCAAGTATAATTGTTGTTTTTTTTGTTTTAAATCTTTGTTTTTAATGATTATTTAATTATTCAGTTTATTTTTTTAATCACTTTGTTTCATACGTCATTCTGATAAATATTAATTAGAGCCTTAATTCTATCTGGAATTTGTTATTTGATAACTTTATAATCCACAGCCAATCGATTACGCAACCGTTTACTTTTTACCCTTATAGGATTCGATAATGTTCGAAAAGCTATTCAAACTCAGTGAAAATGGCACCAATGTGCGCACTGAAATCATCGCAGGTCTAACAACCTTCCTAACAATGGCTTACATCATTTTTGTAAACCCAATGATTCTAGCTGACGCTGGGATGGACCATGGCGCTGTATTTGTAGCAACCTGTTTAGCGGCTGCTATTGGCTGTTTCATTATGGGCTTTGTTGCTAACTACCCAATTGCTCAAGCTCCAGGCATGGGGTTGAACGCATTCTTTACCTACGCTGTTGTAATGGGTATGGGTTATACGTGGCAAGTTGCTCTGGCAGCAGTTTTCGTATCAGGCGTAATCTTCATTTTCTTAAGTATCTTTAAGATTCGTGAATGGATTATTAACTCGATCCCTATGTCTCTGCGTGTTGGTATCTCTGCAGGTATCGGCCTTTTCTTAGCGTTCATTGCACTTAGCAATGCTGGCATCGTGGTTTCTAACCCAGCAACTAAGGTTTCACTGGGCGATATTACCGCGGTTGCTCCTATTCTAGGCGCACTGGGTTTTTTCCTTACTATTGCTCTCGTTCATCGTGGTGTTAAAGGCGCAGTAATGATTGCTATTTTAGCAATCACAGCGATTGGTATCGCAATTGGCGACGTTCAATATGGCGGTATCATGTCTACACCGCCAAGCCTAGCACCTACATTCATGCAGCTTGATTTCTCTGCTGTATTCGAAATCGGTATGATTTCAGTGGTATTTGCATTCTTGTTTGTCGATTTATTCGATACTGCCGGTACTTTGGTTGGTGTTGCAACAAAAGCAAACCTAATTAAAGAAGACGGCAAACTACCACGCTTGAATAAAGCACTACTCGCTGACTCTACAGCAACGTCTATCGGTGCATTATTAGGTACATCAAACACAACCTCTTACGTAGAAAGTGTTGCTGGTGTTGCTGAGGGTGGTCGTACCGGCCTAACAGCAGTTGTTGTTGGTATCTTATTCTTACTGGCTCTTTTCTTCTCGCCGCTTGCAGGCATGATCCCGGCTTACGCAACATCTGGTGCACTGTTTTATGTAGCAATTCTAATGATGTCTGGTCTAGTTGGCATTGATTGGCGTGATCTTACGGAAGCTGCACCAGTCGTGGTAACATGTTTGCTAATGCCGCTGACGTACTCTATTGCTGAGGGTATCTCACTAGGTTTCATCGCTTACGCTGCAATTAAGCTGCTAAGTGGTAAAGGTCGTGATGTTTCACCTGCAGTGTGGGTAATGTCGGCTATCTTTATTCTTAAATATATTTTCGCTTAATCGTCTAGATTTCTGCTTAATCGTTGAAGAGGCTATGTTTCGCATAGCCTCTAATAACATGACAAAATTATTAGGTTTTATACTATGAGCAACAAATTCGTTATCACTTGGGACAACATGCAGACTTACTGCCGCCAACTAGCAGAAAAGCAAATGCCAGCAGAACAGTGGAAAGGCATCTGGGCAGTAAGCCGTGGTGGCTTAGTTCCTGGTGCAATCTTGGCCCGTGAGCTAGGTATTCGTCACGTAGATACGATTTGTATTTCTAGCTACGACCACGATCACCAACGTGATATGACGGTAGTTAAAGCACCTGAGGGTGACGGCGAAGGCTTCCTTATCGTTGAAGACCTTGTTGATAGTGGTGACACTGCACGTAAACTTCGCGAAATGTACCCGAAAGCGAAACTAATCGCAGTTTGTGCAAAACCATCTGGCGCACATTTACTAGATGAGTACATCGTTGATATCGCTCAAGACACTTGGATTGAGCAGCCTTGGGATACTAGCTTAAGCTTCGTTGAGCCAGTAAATCGCAAGTCAAAATAAGCGTAAACTTAGTTTTTTGAGAAATGACCCTTTATAGGGTCATTTTTTTTTATATTATTAGTGACAACCATTTCTTATTAAGTGTCCCTATGTCTGAATCAGAAGAAACGAGCTCGAACCTTTCGGAAACCTTGTTTGTAAAGCATAAGCAGGCTAAAGAAACCTCAATGCTGACGCGCTACATGCCAAGCTCAGAAGAGCTATTGGATGAGAAGCGTAAACAGCAAAATTCATCATGGTATCGAAATTTAAGGCGTCTTCAGTGGGTATGGCAAGGCGTTAACCCAATAGAGCAAGAAGCGGTGTTAGCTCGAATTGCGTCGTCAGATAATTCTCGCACGACGGACGAGTGGTTAGATACCGTCATGGGTTATCGCAGCGGTAACTGGGCATACGAGTGGACTAAGCTTGGTATGCAGCATCAAAATCGCTCTAATGAAAAGAACGGTGAAGAGATGGCTGAAGAGCTGTTTTCAGCATCGTTATGTTTTAGCATAGCGGGTTACCCACATCTCAAGAACGACAATTTGGCAGCTCAGGCTCAAGTGCTGGCGAACGCGGCTTATTCTGAAGCCATCAAGCATACCAAGCTGATCGTTAAGCAACTTGAAGTGCCGTATCAGAATAAGAAAATTAAGGCGAACTTACATCTCACCAAAACAGATAAACCTCAGCCTGTTGTGATTGTGAGCGCTGGACTAGACAGTTTGCAAACCGATATGTGGCGCTTGTTTAGAGATTACCTAGCCCCTAAAAACATTGCTATGTTGACGGTCGATATGCCGTCGATAGGGCACAGTGCGCATTGGCCTTTAACTGAAGACTCGTCTTGCCTTCACCAAGCTGTGCTCAATGAACTGCCTAACATCCCATGGGTCGATCACTACAAGGTCGGCTTGTTTGGCTTCCGTTTTGGTGGCAATGCGATGGTGAGATTATCTTTCCTAGAGCAACATAAGCTCAAAGCGTGTATCTCTTTAGGCGCGCCAATTCACGATATCTTTGTTCATGCAGACAAATTGAAACAGATGCCTAAAATGCATTTAGATGTGTTAGCTTCGCGTCTCGGTAAAGGTGCGGTAGATATCAATAGTCTTTCTGGGCAACTGATGGCTTGGTCACTCAAGGTACAAGGCTTGCTGTCGAACAGTAAAACCAGCGTTCCTATCTTGGCACTAGCCTTAGAAGGAGACCCTGTTTCACCACCAATGGATAATCAACTGGTTGCTATTTACAGTGATTACGGCAAAGCGAAGAAAATCAAAGCTAAATCAATTACACAGGGTTATGAGCAATCCCTCGAATTGGCGATAAAATGGCTTGAGGATGAATTATTTAGATGACATTTCTCCTAAATTAGTTAAGCATGAAAAGTGTACAAACTAAGTACCTGATACTCAGAGGTAATTTATAAAATCCAATTGCGTACTTTCTACGTATTGCAGTCTGAGTAACGTCATTCTTAACATTGAAAATGGAGATTCAATATGTCAGAAGTGACACAACAACCTACGCATTATCGTTTGTTGAATGTTTTAAAGGCGATTGGGCCTTACTTAAGAGAACCACAATCAGAAGAAGGTCATTATATTTTTGATTGTTTATCTGTGTGTGTGAACGATAAAAAATCACCAGAAGAACGTGAGTTTTGGGGTTGGTGGTTAGAGTTGGATAAGTCGGAAGAGGGATATTCGGCGAAATACAACATCGGCAAGTACAACATCGATGGCAATTGGGATTGCTTACCATTGCCGAAGAAGGCGGTAGCTGAAGTGTCTCGCACTCAAGAAGCTTTCCACCAAAAGCTGGTTGACGAACTTCAAAATAAGTTTGAAATCAGCGTTCAATTCGACGAAGAGTCTGTCGAATTCGTCTGATTTTAAAGGTTACTCTTCTCTATAAAGTAAAAAGGTGCGATTTCGCACCTTTTCTGCTTGTGAATTCCCCTGTTGATTGCTAAAACATCACCTCTTATTTGTTTTATCTATAAAAGACTTCATGACAACAAATCATCAAAGCGGGACAACAACACAGAGTAAAACTGTCGTTGTTAAACTGGGTACCAGTGTCTTAACTGGTGGAACATTGGCATTAGATCGTGCTCACATGGTTGAGCTGGTTCGTCAATGTGCTGAATTAAAAAAACAAGGCCATTCTGTGGTTATGGTTTCGTCTGGCGCAATTGCTGCTGGGCGTGAGCACCTTAGTTACCCCGCACTTCCCAACTCGATGGCGAGCAAACAATTGCTTGCGGCAGTTGGGCAAAGCCAGTTGATTCAAGTTTGGGAGTCTTTGTTTGCTATCTATGGCCTTAAAATTGGCCAGATGCTACTGACTCGTGCTGATCTCGATGATCGCGAGCGTTTTCTTAATGCTCGCGACACGATCAACGCACTCGTTGAACACGATATTATTCCGGTGGTTAATGAAAACGATGCAGTAGCAACTAACGAAATTAAAGTGGGCGACAACGATAACTTGTCGGCACTGGTTGGTATTTTATGTGGAGCCGATAAGCTTCTGCTATTAACCGATCAAAAAGGCCTATTTACGGCAGACCCTCGCAAAGATCCGAATGCAGAGCTCATCAAAGAAGTGAAAACTATTGATGACACATTACGCAAGATCGCAGGCGGAAGTGGTACTACGTTAGGTACCGGCGGTATGGCGACTAAACTGCAGGCGGCTGATATTGCTCGTCGTGCCGGTATTGAAGTGATTATTGCGGCGGGTAGTGCTGAAAATGTGGTGTTTGACTCGTTGAGTGACAATCCACAAGGTACTCGTTTTTTGCCTCTAGAAGAAGCGCTTGAAAACCGCAAACGCTGGATTTTAGCTGGCCCTGCATCTGCCGGTGATATTGTGGTTGATGATGGCGCCGTTAATGCTGTGAACACTAAAGGTAGCAGCCTGTTGGCGAAAGGGGTCATTCGAGTTCAAGGCGAGTTTTCTCGTGGTGAAGTTACCCAAGTTACAGACATCAAAGGCAAGGTAGTGGCGCGTGGTATCGCTAGCTACTCGAGCCAAGACTTAGCGAAAATCGCAGGTAAACACAGTAAAGATATTGGTGAGATACTGGGTTATGACTACGGATCAGAAGTTATTCACCGTGATGACATGGTAGTGATTCAAGAGTAGCTCGTGATGATAAGGCGATGCACTGCGAATATACATAATCGTAAAGCGCCTTTTTACATCCAAAGACAGACAGAACTTAGGGAGAGTTAAACGTGGATTTAACTAACATGGGTATCGCAGCAAAAGACGCTGCTTTCCACCTAGCGACCGCTTCAACGGCGCAAAAGAACAAGGCATTGGCGATCATCGCTGATGAGTTAGAAGCAAACGCAGCAACGATTTTAGAAGCGAACGCAAAAGACATCGAACTTGGTCGTGAAGCGGGTTTAACTGACGCATTGCTTGATCGTCTATTGCTGAATGAAGAGCGTCTAACAGGTATCGCTAACGATGTACGTAACGTAATTAGCCTGAATGATCCAGTTGGCAGCGAAATGGACAGTAAGGTACTGGAAAACGGTATGTCACTGTCTCGTCGTCGTGTACCACTTGGCGTGGTTGGTGTTATTTACGAAGCGCGTCCAAACGTAACTATCGATATTGCGGCACTGTGTCTAAAAACAGGTAACGCAAGTATCTTACGTGGTGGTAAAGAGACATTCTTCTCAAACATGGAGCTGGTTAACGTTATCCAGTCTGCATTAGAGAAAGCGGAGCTTCCAGCCGCTTCAGTTCAGTACATCGAAAAACCTGATCGTGAGCTCGTTTCTCAACTGCTTAAACTGGATGATTACGTGGATATGATCATTCCTCGCGGCGGCGCTGGCTTGCACAAGATGTGTAAAGAGAACAGCACGATTCCAGTGATCATCGGTGGTTTCGGTATCAGCCATATTTTTGTTGATGAAAGCGCTGACCTTGAGAAATCCGTTGATGTTGTTGAAAACTCTAAAGTTCAACGCCCATCTGCCTGTAACTCGCTAGATACATTATTAGTGCACGAAGCGGTTGCTGAAGCTTTCTTAGCGCAGCTAACACAGCGTTTAGCCGGCAAGGTTACTTTGGTTGCTGACACTAGTGCAAAATCGCTGCTAGCGGGTTTTGAAGACCAACGTGATGCGGTTGAAGGCGACTTTGACACTGAATGGTTAAGCTATACGTTAGGCGTGAAAGTCGTCGCGGATGTGGCAGAAGCGATTGACCACATGCGCGTCCACAATGCGAGCCACTCAGACGCGATCATGACGAATAGTCTAGAAAGCTCAGAGCGCTTTATTAACTCAGTCGGTTCTGCGGCGGTTTATGTGAATGCATCAACACGTTTTACTGATGGCGCACAGTTTGGTCTGGGTGCTGAAGTAGCAGTGTCTACTCAGAAATTGCATGCTCGTGGCCCAATGGGTTTAGAAGAGCTGACAAGCTACAAATGGGTAGGCAAAGCGAACTATTTAGTTCGCGGTTAACGCTGGTCGTTAATTTTACTCATCAGCTCATTTTTGAAATGACGATCGAGTAGCAATAATCAATGAATCACCACACAAAAGGGCCTTAATTGGCCCTTTTTCTTTCCTAACGTTTGGCAATTCCGTTACACTGATATTCAATTATTTGGAGGTGATATGCATTGTCCTTTTTGTTCAGAGAACGACACTAAAGTAATCGATTCAAGACTGGTAGCCGATGGCCATCAGGTTCGTCGTCGCCGTCAATGCCTTGCATGTAGTGAACGTTTTACTACTTTCGAATCGGCAGAGCTTGTGATGCCTAAAGTCATTAAGTCGAATGGAAACCGCGAACCATTTAATGAAGATAAAATGGTAGGTGGTGTTCAGCGTGCCCTAGAAAAACGCCCAGTGAGTGCTGATGCGATCGAACTTGCGATCAGTACGATTAAGTCACAACTCCGTGCAACTGGTGAGCGTGAAGTACCAAGCGAGATGATTGGTAATCTTGTGATGGGCCAATTGAAAGAATTGGATAAAGTGGCGTACATCCGTTTTGCCTCTGTTTACCGCAGCTTTGAAGACATCCGAGAGTTTGGCGAAGAAATCGCTAAATTAGAGGACTAACCCCTCAGTTATGTCTAATTTTACTCCCCTAGATTTTCAAATGATGTCGCGCGCTATTCAATTAGCGAAACGCGGCATTTACACCACTGCGCCAAACCCAAATGTAGGCTGTGTCATCGTACAAGCCGATGGTCAGATCGTTGGTGAAGGTTTTCATGCCAAAGCGGGCGAACCTCATGCTGAAGTGCACGCTATGCGAATGGCGGGTGATAAGGCAAAAGGTGCAACGGCTTACGTTACGCTAGAACCTTGTTCGCATTATGGTCGAACGCCGCCTTGTGCGGAAGGTTTGATTAAGGCTCAAGTTTCAAAAGTGATTTGCGCCATGCAGGACCCAAACCCTAAAGTTGCGGGCCGTGGTATTAAGATGCTACGTGATGCGGGTATTGAGGTTGAGATAGGCTTGTTAGAGCAAGATGCTCTCGATTTAAATCCTGCATTTATCAAGCGTATGCAAACGGGCATGCCATTCGTACAGTTAAAGATGGCGGCTAGCCTAGATGGCCAAACGGCATTGGAAAATGGTCAAAGCCAGTGGATCACGTCGTCAGAAGCGCGTCGTGACGTTCAGAACTACCGAGCCAAATCAGGCGCGGTGTTATCAACCAGCCAAACGGTGATTGAAGACAACGCGTCGCTGAATGTTCGTTGGGCAGAATTGCCAAGCAGTACCAAAATAAATTACGTTGAAGACGAGCTGCGTCAGCCGATTCGCGTGATCCTTGATCGCCAAAATCAACTGCATCCTGAGCTCAAGTTATTCCAGACTCCAACTTCGGTATTGAGAGTTGCTGAAACCTCTGCTGATATTGAGGTCGGAACAACGGATGCTGGTCAGCTTGATTTACACGATTTGATGCGTCAATTGCCAGCGAACCATATTGATCATATTTGGGTCGAAGCGGGCGCGACATTGGCAAAAAGCTTGATTGAAGCACAGTTAGTGGATGAGCTAATCCTCTATTTAGCGCCTAAACTTATGGGCAGTGACGGACGAGGTTTGATGGGCGCATTAGGGCTCACTTCAATGTCTGATGTGATTGACCTAGAAATTAAAGATGTTCGACAGGTTGGTGTGGATATTCGCATCGTAGCGAAACCCGTATTTCGAAACCGATAGTAACGAAACCATAGTGGAAATAGTTCTACTAACCAAATACATGTCGTTGACAACAAAAAGAGTTTTAAAATGTTTACAGGAATTGTAGAAGCCGTAGGTACATTGAGTGCAATCACTCCCCGCGGAGAAGACATCACCGTAACGGTTAATGTTGGTAAGCTTGATATGGCTGACGTTAAGTTAGGCGACAGTATCGCGACCAATGGTGTTTGTTTGACGGTTGTTGAGTATAACGACCACAGCTACAGTGCAGATCTTTCGCTTGAGACCCTGAAAAAAACGGGTTTTGTGGATTACCAAGCTGGCGATAAGGTCAACCTAGAGAAAGCTATGCTACCGACCACGCGTTTCGGTGGTCATATTGTATCGGGTCACGTTGATGGCGTGGGTGAGATTGTTGAGCGTAACCAAGTCGGTCGTGCGATTGAGTTCTGGGTAGAAATGCCTGCAGAGATCTCAAAGTACGTAGCTCAAAAAGGTTCAGTCACTGTTGATGGTATTAGCCTAACGGTGAACGATTTACGCAAAAATGCCTTTAAGCTGACTATCGTTCCTCACACCTCTTCAGAAACGACCATCGATCAATTCAATGTCGGCCGTAAAGTCAATCTAGAAGTTGATGTATTAGCGCGCTACATGGAGCGCCTACTGCAAGGCCAACAGCAAGAGTCTGAGCCTGAATTTCGATTGACGATGGAATTCTTACAGCAGAATGGTTTTGCCTAAAAGTTTGTACAAAGCGCGCTAACCCCCGCTTTGTAGAGCAGAGCAATATCATCAGGTTTAAATAGTGTCGGTTCTAGGAAGCAGAACCATTTCAAAGGATATAGAACAATGCCAATTAGTACTCCTCAAGAAATTATTGAAGACATTCGCCTAGGAAAAATGGTTATCCTGATGGATGATGAAGATCGCGAAAATGAAGGCGATCTAATCATGGCAGCAGAACATGTGACGCCTGAAGCGATTAACTTCATGGCGATGTACGGCCGTGGCTTAATTTGTCTAACGTTGACCAAAGATCGTTCAAACCGTATGGGTCTAGCGCCTATGGTTCAAGATAATAATGCTCAATACACAACCAACTTTACGGTTTCGATTGAAGCTGCTGAGGGTGTAACTACGGGGATTTCTGCATCAGATCGCGCCGTTACCGTTCAAGCGGCTGTGGCAAAAGATGCGAAAGCCGCTGACCTTGTTCAACCCGGGCATATCTTCCCACTGACAGCTCAAGAAGGTGGTGTATTAACTCGCGCTGGCCATACTGAAGCGGGTTGTGATCTAGCTCGCCTAGCGGGTTGTGAGCCAGCTTCGGTTATTGTTGAGATCCTAAATGACGATGGCACCATGGCACGTCGTCCTGACCTTGAAGTGTTTGCTGAAAAGCATGGTATCAAGTTGGGTACGATTGCTGACTTGATTGAATACCGTAACAACACGGAAACGACGATTGAACGTGTAGCACAATGCAATTTGCCAACAGAGTTTGGTGACTTTGAGCTTGTGACTTACCGTGACACGATTGATAACCAGATCCACTACGCAATGCAAAAGGGCGACTTGTCTGTAGGCGCTCCACTAGTACGAGTTCACCTGCATGACACGTTTACCGATCTACTTCATTCAGACCGTGGAACGGAACGTAGCTGGTCGCTAGATAAAGCAATGAAGCGCATTGGCGACGAAGGCGGTGTGTTAGTTATTCTGGGCAACGAAGAGTCGTCTGACTCTTTGATTCACAAAGTGAAGACATTTGAAGCGCAAGATAAGAACGAACAACCAACCATGGCCAAGAAGCAAGGTACTTCTCGTCGTGTTGGTGTGGGTTCTCAGATCCTTCAAGACCTAGGCGTTCACGATATGCGTCTGCTTTCTTCAAGCACTAAGCGTTACCACGCATTGGGTGGTTTTGGTCTTAACGTTGTTGAGTACGTTTGCGAATAAATCATGTGCCGGTGAACACATGTTTCTCCGTTTTAGCGGCATAATTTACCGATGATTTCAGTTGCTCTTTTGGCTGTTGAACATGCCAAAAGAGCAAAGTAGAGAAGCTTGATTTACTCTGTGATCTGCGAGTGAGCTTTTCTTCTTGCTGTTCCCATATGGTTGGGAGCGACGCTGCACTATCATCTTTACATCTCCGGTGTCTGCTCTGCTAAATTAGCATTAGATATTGCTCACAGTTTTGTGCTAGAATCCGGCGATTCTCACTTGATGAAAATAGTTAAAGGAAGGCTTATGAAAGTGATCGAGGGTGGCTTCCCAGCGCCAAATGCAAAAATTGCTATCGTTATTGCTCGTTTCAACAGTTTTATTAACGAAAGTTTACTTTCTGGTGCAATCGATACTTTAAAGCGTCATGGACAAGTAAGCGAAGACAACATTACTGTTGTTCGCTGCCCAGGTGCAGTAGAACTTCCACTTGTAGCGCAGCGCGTTGCAAAAACGGGTAAGTTCGATGCGATTGTATCTCTTGGTACAGTAATCCGTGGCGGTACACCTCACTTTGACTATGTTTGTAGTGAATGTAATAAAGGTTTGGCACAAGTGTCTCTGGAATTTTCTCTTCCAGTAGCGTTTGGTGTTCTTACTGTTGATACGATCGATCAAGCTATTGAACGCGCAGGAACCAAGGCTGGTAATAAGGGTGCAGAAGCAGCACTTAGCGCACTTGAGATGATCAACGTTCTTTCTGAAATCGATTCCTAATGGGGGCCAGTGTGAAACCAGCCGCACGTCGTAACGCACGTCAATTTGCTCTACAAGCAATTTATTCTTGGCAAATTACTAAAGAAAATATTGCTACCGTTGAAGAACAGTTCTTATCTGGTGGTAAGTATGATGAAGAAGAGCATCATGCCGCAGAACCTGCTCTAGCTATGCCAGAAACAGACGTTGCATACTTCCGCGACCTACTAACTGGTGTTGCTCTTAGCCACATGGAACTTGATAGCAAGCTGCGTCCATTCGTATCTCGTCCTATGCAAGATCTGGATTTGATGGAACTAGCGCTTCTACGTTTAGCTATGTACGAGATGACTCGTCGCGAAGATGTACCATACAAAGTGGTTATCAACGAAGCTATCGAGCTTGCGAAAGTATTCGCAGCAGAAGACAGCCATAAGTTTGTTAACGGTGTGCTTGATAAAGCAGCGCCGCACGTTCGTAAGAAATAACACGTGCGTATATTGAATATAAAGGTCAGCTCTCATGCTGGCCTTTTTTGTAACTAAACTTCTGTAATATCAATAATACCAATCGTAGTAAATAACTGGTCACCCTAGCTTGCTAAAACGCTCGATAACTGCGTTACAATTTTTAATTGTAGAATAACTACTTATCGAAACTTCTTGTCGAAAAGAGCTGCCTTGTTCTCAAGCCTTTTCCCTACGCTAATTTTGAACACTTACTTACGGTGATTGGTATAATTACGGTGATTTGTATTAAGACCAAAGATAGGGCATGTGATGTCTGGCGAGTTTAACCTGATTGAAAAATATTTTGTAAATCGACAACCACAACGTAAAGACGTACATCTGGCAGCGGGCGATGACTGTGCTTTGGTCAAAGCGCCAAGCAATGTAGAGATCGCAATCAGCACCGACACTTTAGTTGCAGGTACGCACTTTTTAGCCGAAGCGAATCCTGCATGGGTGGCGCATAAAGCGTTAGCTTCGAACATTAGCGACCTTGCCGCTATGGGTGCGACGCCTGCTTGGGTTTCATTTGCTTTAACTATGCCAGAAGTCGATGAAGAATGGCTTGCCCCATTTTGTGATTCCTTTTTCAAACTTGCAGACTACTTTGGTATTCAGCTAATCGGCGGTGATACAACCAAAGGGCCGCTAAGTTTGACGTTGACTGTACAAGGCTTTGTGCCAGAAGGTCGAGCGTTGCGCAGAGATAACGCTAAAGTGGGCGACTGGATTTACGTGACGGGTAATCTAGGGGACAGCAAAGCTGGGTTAGACGTGTTACTGAACCCCGAAAAGAACAAAGTGAAGCCTTATGCGCTAGAGCTTGAAGAGAGGCACTACCTGAGCACTCCGCGAATATTGGCGGGTCAAGCTCTAGTTAACCTTGCTTCATCGGCTATCGATATCTCTGATGGTGTTATTGCTGATTTAAAACATATCCTCAAACGTTCTCAGGTTGGTGCGAGTATTGATGTAAGCACGCTGCCCCTCTCTCCAGAGTTACGTCAGTTCGCTTGTGATATTACTTCAGCTCAGCAGTATGCGCTGACCAGTGGTGAAGAGTACGAACTTTGCTTTACTGTGCCTGAAGAAAATAAAGGTTCATTGGAAAGTGCTTTGTCGCACACAGGAACAAAAGTCACCTGCATTGGCCAGATAAGACCTGTAGAATATTTTGAACTACACAATAATGGTGAACCACTAAGTTGGAACTTAACTGGTTACGATCACTTTAAGGCTAATTGATGACAAACCCACTTTCTCTTATTTCTCTTAAAAACCCTTGGCATTTATTGGCAACCGGTTTTGGTAGTGGCTTATCGCCGATTATTCCTGGAACTATGGGTACGCTTGCGTCGATTCCGTTGTACCTATTATTGGTTCAGCTCCCTTTTCCTGCTTATGTTGCGGTAGTGGTTGTAAGCTGCATTATTGGTATCAAAATTTGCCAAGTGACATCTGATGATATGAGAGTGCACGATCACGGCTCTATCGTGTGGGATGAATTCGCAGGTTTTTGGATCACCATGGGCTTAGTGCCTTTATTGAATATCCCTACAGATGATTGGAAATGGCTGTTCACTGGTTTTGTCTTGTTTCGTTTTTTCGATATGGTGAAACCTTGGCCAATTGGTTGGTTAGATCAGCGAGTACATGGCGGCTTAGGTATCATGATTGATGATATTGTTGCGGGCATTATGGCGGCTGTTGCCTTGTATGCTGTGGCTCATTTTGCTGGCTGGCTCGTTTAAGAATTAATATTCAAAGCACTAACAATAATAGATAAAAACAAGGAATAACAATGTCTAAGAAGGTTTACTGTGTTGCTCAATTCCAGCCTAAAAAAGGCAAATTGAACGAGTTGTTTGAAGTTCTGAAATCACTAGAGCCAAACACAATGCGTGAAGACGGTTGTATTCAATATACAGTGACTCGTCACATCAACAGCCCATTTGCAGAAGGTGAAAGTTTCCCTATTGCATTCAATGAGATCTGGGCTGATAACGAAGCATTCGAAGCACACTGTCAACGTCGTGAAATTCAACAGTTCTTCCAAGAGCAGTGTGTTGAAGAAACCGGCTTGGTTGAGAACTTCAACGTTGCTATCTACTCTGATGAACCAGAGAACTATGACGCACCGGTGCTTAAGCCATGTTGCTAAGCTGGTTTAATAGCCAATAGCCAATAGCCAATAGCTAATAACTAACAACTAAACAGTGAATAGTTAATGAGTTAGCAGATACAAAAAAGGTTGGCCTTAGGGCCAACCTTTTTTGTTTTGTTACTTATGCTGCTTGCTAATGAAAGCTATTTAGCAAGGTAGTCAGAGATAGACTTCTCTATACCTTTGGCATCTAAGCCAAGCTCTTCGTGCAGTTCACCTTGAGTGCCTTGAGCAATAAACTTGTCTGGTAAGCCAAGGTTTAATACTGGCATCAGTAGCTTCTCTTGCATCAAGAATTCAATCACCCCCGCGCCTGCACCACCTGCAATCGCGTTTTCTTCGATTGTCACAAGTACATCGTGGTCAGCAGCAAGTTGTTTGATTAGTGTTTCATCGAGTGGCTTCACAAAGCGCATGTCTGTAACCGTCGCATCGATAGCGTCAGCCGTTTGAAGCGCACTCTCCAGGAAAGTACCGAAGCTTAGGATTGCGACTTTCGAGCCATCTTTTGCTTTTTCGCTTTCGCGAACGATACGACCTTTACCAATCTCAAGAGCGGTAAACTCACTTTGAATCTCAGTACCCATACCATTACCGCGAGGGTAACGAACGGCACTTGGCCCTGTGTGCTGATGACCAGTGTAAAGCATTTGGCGACATTCGTTTTCGTCGCTTGGTGCCATGATCACCATGTTTGGAATGCAGCGCATAAAGCTTAGATCGAACGCACCTTGGTGTGTTTGACCATCGGCACCGACAAGACCCGCACGGTCAATAGCAAACATAACCGGTAGATCCATGATAGCCACATCGTGGATCAGTTGATCGTAGCCACGTTGTAGGAAAGTCGAGTAGATAGCGACAATCGGCTTATCACCTGCAATCGCCATACCGGTTGCTAGCGTCACAGCATGCTGCTCAGCAATCGCTACATCAAAGTACTGCTCTGGGTATTCTTTAGAGAAACGAACCATACCAGAACCTTCACGCATTGCTGGTGTGATCGCCATTAGCTTAGGGTCTTGAGCAGCCATATCACACAAGAAATCGCCAAAAATCTTAGAGAAAGTTGGTTTAGAGCTGGTGCTCTTCGGCAGACTTGAATGTGCAGGGTCGAATTTAGGTACGCCGTGATAACCAATTGGATCTTTCTCAGCTGGCTCGTAGCCTTTGCCTTTCTTCGTCATGATATGTAAGAACTGAGGACCTTTAAGATCTCGCATGTTCTTGAGCGTTTTAATCAACTCATTCACATCGTGACCATCGATTGGACCAATGTAGTTGAAACCTAACTCTTCAAACATAGTGCCAGGGACAACCATACCTTTTAGATGTTCTTCTGTACGACGGACCAACTCTTTTATCGGCGGAACGCCTGATAGCACTTTCTTGCCACCCTCACGAATTGACGTGTAAAGACTGCCAGAAAGAACTTGAGCTAGGTGGTTGTTTAGAGCTCCTACATTTTCAGAGATCGACATCTCGTTATCATTAAGGATAACCAACATGTCATTGTGAATATCACCCGCATGGTTCATGGCTTCGAAAGCCATACCTGCGGTAATCGCGCCATCACCAATGACACTGACAACTTTACGATCCTTACCTTCCTTCTTAGCACTGATCGCCATACCAAGTGCGGCACTGATCGATGTTGAAGAGTGACCAACAGAAAGGGTGTCGTATTCGCTCTCTTGTCGCCATGGGAATGGGTGCAATCCATCTTTTTGACGAATAGTCGACAAGCGGTCGCGACGACCAGTAAGAATTTTGTGCGGGTATGCTTGGTGGCCAACATCCCAAACCAATTGGTCAAAAGGAGTGTTATACACATAGTGCAGAGCCACTGTTAGCTCTACTGTACCTAAGCCTGACGCTAAGTGGCCACTTGACTGGCTCACTGAGTTAAGAAGATAGGTGCGTAATTCATCACAAAGCTGTGTTAGCGTCTCTTTCGGAAGTAGACGCAAATCCTCTGGCTTATCAGCCAAAGCAAGAGTTGGGTACTTTGATATATCAAGAGTCATAGGTAATGCGCGCTTATTGTCTTAGTTCTTGCGCTCGATGACGTATCGGGCGAACTCTTCGAGTGACTGGGTATTGTATGGGATTGCAGCCAAAGCTTGAAGCGCTTCCTGTAGCAGAGTTTGCGCTTTTTCTTGAGCGCCCTCTAAACCTAACAAAGAAGGGTAGGTGCTTTTGTTCAATTCTTGGTCAGAACCCTGTGGCTTACCCAAAGTTTCCGTGTCGCTGGTGATATCCAAAATATCATCTTGAACTTGGAAGGCTAACCCGATGGCATCTGCGTACCTATCTAATTGAGGCATTACTTCTAACGCTTTTTCACCAGCAGCGAGTGCACCTAATCGAATGGCACTCTTCATTAAAGCGCCCGTTTTATTTCGGTGAACTTCTTCTAATTCTTCTAGCGTAACAGCGCGGTTTTCGGCTTCAATATCAAGCGCCTGACCAATACACATACCTTGAGCACCAGAGGCTTCAGCTAAGCGTTGAATCATTCGAACGCGATTGCTTTCCCCATCAGCACTTAACGTGCCTTCCGCAAGTATAGTAAACGCGAGAGTTTGTAGTGCATCGCCAGTTAAAATAGCGGTCGCTTCATCAAATTTGATGTGACAAGTCTGATGACCACGGCGCAGTTCATCGTCATCCATCGCCGGAAGGTCGTCGTGAATCAGAGAGTAGGCATGAATACATTCGATTGCAGAAGCTGGAGTATCGAGCTCTTCAGCCGTGCACCCGAGCATTTCCCCTGTAATGTAGACAAGAAATGGACGCGCACGTTTGCCGCCTAAAAGCAATCCATAACGCATTGCGTTGATAAGATTTTGATTTTGGTGTGGCAGGCGATCAAGCCAAAGGTTCAGTTGCTCGTTATTACGTGCTTGATAAGACAATAACGTCTCGATCATAGGGGATCTCATACAATTTGTTATTCAGGTTGTGGGTTAAAGTCGCTAAGTTCTGCATTTTGATCGTTTTGCAGTAAGATGCTAACGCGTTGTTCTGCATCGTTTAGTTTACTTTGACCGGCTCGAGCGAGGGAGATACCTCGTTCGAATTTTTTCAGCGCATCATCTAAAGCTAGATCACCATTTTCTAGTTGATCAACCAAGCCATCAAGCTCTTCGATTGCCGCTTCAAAGCTCATATTTTCAGGTTTCTTAGTAGCCATAATAAATCTGCGTTTGGAAAGATGAACGAACGTTACCCTAGGCCGCTGATATGGTCAAATGTAACAAAGGAATTTTGCTAGAAAGTTCGTTTTTAAGGGGCTTGAACTCACTTTGATTGAATAACCTTAGCTTTATCGAGTTTATGCGCTACGTATAGGGGTAAAGTCTGCGAATAGTAGTGACTCAAAAACGAAAAGTGTGATACTTAAGCCAAGAATTTACTAAAAGATCTTATAGTCTGGCCGATAAAAAGATTATCGTCGACGTAGAGCTACAAAAAAGCATGAGGAGTGCTCAGTGGATTTAGCAACCCTAATAGGTTTGATTGGTGGATTTGCCTTTGTAATCATGGCAATGATCCTAGGTGGAAGCCTCGGGATGTTCTATGACACGACATCCATTTTGATCGTGGTGGGTGGTTCAACGTTTGTTGTTCTGATGAAGTTCACCATGGGACAGTTCTTTGGTGCGACTAAAATTGCCGGCAAAGCATTTATGTTTAAAGCCGATGAGCCTGAAGATCTTATCGCTAAAGTTGTAGAGATGGCAGATGCTGCACGTAAAGGTGGCTTCTTGGCACTTGAAGAGATGGAAATCAGCAACAGTTTCATGCAAAAGGGTATCGACTTATTGGTGGATGGCCATGATGGTGATGTGGTGCGTGCAGCACTGCAAAAAGACATCGCATTAACGACAGAACGTCACGAGCAGGGCGCGAAAGTGTTCTCTGCATTCGGTGATGTTGCCCCTGCGATGGGTATGATTGGTACCTTAGTTGGTCTGGTAGCCATGCTTTCGAACATGGATGATCCTAAAGCGATCGGTCCTGCGATGGCGGTTGCACTCTTAACTACGCTTTATGGTGCAATCCTTTCGAACATGGTGTTCTTCCCTATTGCCGACAAGCTTGCGCTGCGTCGTGACCAAGAAACACTAAACCGTCGTCTGGTGATGGATGGTGTTTTAGCGATTCAAGATGGCCAGAACCCACGTGTTATCGATGGTTACCTGAAGAGCTACCTAAACGAAGGTAAGCGCACGATTGATGGTGAACCCGCGTAAGAGGAATTGAAGATGGATGAAGAAAATCCATGTAAATGTCCTCCTCCGGGGTTACCTCAATGGATGGGGACATTTGCTGACTTGATGTCACTGCTGATGTGTTTCTTCGTACTGCTGCTCTCATTCTCTGAGATGGACGTACTGAAGTTCAAACAGATCGCGGGCTCGATGAAGTTTGCGTTTGGTGTACAAAACCGTTTAGAAGTGAAAGACATCCCGAAAGGGACCAGCATCATTGCACAAGAGTTTCGCCCTGGTCGTCCAGAGCCAACACCGATTGATGTGATCATGCAGCAAACCATCGATATTACTCAGCAGACGCTGGAGTTTCATGAAGGTGAATCTGAGCGTGCTGGCGGCACCATGCGTGACCAAGGCAAGATGACCGGAGGCAAGTCGCCAGAGGTTTCGACTCATGACAATCAAAACTCTGAGTCAGACCAACAGCAACAACAAGCTGAAGCTCAATCGCAAGAGATGGAAACGTTGATGGAAAGCATCAAGAAGGCGTTGGAGCGAGAAATCGACCAAGGCGCGATTGAGGTGGAAAACCTTGGCCAACAGATTGTGATTCGAATTCGTGAGAAGGGTGCATTCCCATCGGGTTCTGCTTTCCTACAGCCGAAGTTCCGACCTTTGGTGAGACAGGTGGCTGAACTGGTGAAAGATGTTCCGGGTATTGTTCGAATCTCAGGGCACACTGATAACCAAAGGCTTGATTCTGAGCTGTATCGCTCGAATTGGGATCTGTCATCTCAGCGAGCCGTATCTGTTGCTCAAGAGATGGAGAAGGTTCGTGGGTTCTCTCATCAACGCTTGAGAGTTCGTGGTATGGCTGATACTGAGCCTGTAGAGCCGAATGATACGGAATGGCAACGCAGCCTAAACCGCCGCGTAGAGATCAGCATCATGCAGGGCGAGCCACTATACAGCGAAGAAGTTCCAGTGGTTACTCAATAATATCGCGTGCTCATATGATTTAGAAAGCCCAACCTTATGATGAGGTTGGGCTTTTTATTTTAATTCGTCATGATTAACTGAGTTCAAATTTGTGTACCTATGACACTACGATGGTGAACAGAGATGCTATTTTTAATAAGGTGCGTATTTATTACTGGCGCTAAAGCACGCACTCTTTTCCTTGTTTCCTTTTCTCATGTATAATCCGCGCCCTTAGATTTAATATTGATCTACTATTGCTTCAATAACTATGTGAAATGACCTTTTACGTGGTGATGAACCTATTAAAATTGTGAACCTTATTGGCGTGAAAGTACTATGAAATTTATTGTTAAGCCCCACCCGGAAATTTTTGTAAAAAGTGAATCGGTGCGTAAGCGCTTCACAAAGATTCTAGAACGTAATATTCGCACTATTCTTCAGCGTCGTACTGAGTCTGTGGCTGTTTTCAACCGTCGTGACTACATCGAAGTGACGTCTGAGAGCGACAAATACTTTAAAGAAACACTCGAAGTATTGACGCAAACTCCGGGTATTCATCACTCCCTTGAAGTTCAGCAATCAGAATTTAAAGACCTGCACGATATTTACGAGCAAGTTCTTGAGCGCAGCCGTGGTCTTATTGAAGGTAAGACTTTCTCTGTGCGAGCTAAGCGTCGCGGTAAACATGATTTTACCTCTATCGAGCTAGAGCGTTACGTAGGTGGTGGTCTAAACCAAGCGGTAGACTCAGCAAAAGTAAAACTGAAAAACCCAGATATTACCGTTAAGGTTGAAGTCGAGAACGGCAAGCTAAACCAAGTGATTGAACGTCATAAAGGCCTAGGCGGTTTCCCTCTAGGTACTCAAGAAGACCTACTAAGCTTGATCTCTGGCGGTTTCGATTCTGGCGTTTCAAGCTACTTGCACATCAAACGTGGTTCGAAAGTGCATTACTGCTTCTTTAACCTAGGTGGTCCAGCACACGAAATTGGCGTTAAGCAAGTTTCTCACTATCTATGGGACAAATACGGCTCATCGGCCAAGGTGAAGTTCATCTCTATCGATTTTGAACCTGTAGTCGCAGAGATTCTTGAGAACGTTGAAGACGGCCAAATGGGCGTGGTTCTTAAGCGTATGTTCATGCGCGCTGGTGGTATGGTTGCAGAACGCTTGGGTATTGAAGCGCTAGTAACCGGTGAGGCGCTTGGCCAGGTTTCTAGCCAAACGCTAACTAACCTTCGCCACATCGACAACGTGACCGATACGTTGATTCTTCGTCCACTTATCAACTGGGACAAAGAAGACATTATCGACCTGTCTCGTAAGATTGGTACTGAAGACTTCGCGAAAGTAATGCCAGAGTACTGTGGTGTTATTTCTAAGAAGCCAACAGTGAAAGCGAAGAAAGGTAAACTAGAAGCGGAAGAAGCTAAGTTTAACTTTGAAGTCCTGGATCAAGTGATCGAGAACGCTCGTATTATGGATATCCGTGACATCGAGAAAGAGAGTCAAGAGCAAGCTCCTGAAGTTGAACAAGTTCAAGCCGTTGCTGAGCACGCTGTCGTTCTAGATATCCGCAGCCCAGACGAGGAAGACGAAAGCCCACTAGAGATCGATGGTGTTGAAATTAAGCACATCCCGTTCTTCAAGCTTTCAACTCAGTTTGGCGACCTAGACCAAGCGAAAGAATATTTGCTGTACTGTGACCGTGGTGTCATGAGCCGTCTACAGGCACTTTACCTACAAGAGCAAGGTTTCCATAACGTTAAGGTTTACCGCCCATAGTGGTGTGCTAACCGAATTGCTGAATACTTTGCAAAGCCGCTTACTGAAAAGTAAGCGGCTTTTTTATTTCTATTGAGAATGCTCTACAGTACTGAGGCATAGTCGAGAGTTTGGTGCGCGATCTATATGCTCTGATTTCATATGTTAAATTGTTGGGCTTGAAGCGGGTTTTTGTGACGCTGAAAATATGAGTATCTTGAAGGATTCTGTTAGTTTTTAGTGCGATTCAATGATTCGATTTGTATGTGTTCAGTTGATTATTTGAGTGCTTGTTTAATTCTGTGATTAATGATGAAAAATAATAAAGATTAATTAGCACAGCTATTGATAAACTTGTTGCTACTTTTCTTTGCACATAAAAAAACACCGCCCATAAGGCGGTGCAAACAAATTTGACAGACAGGTCAAAATAAATACAGGAAGTACATGCCTCGTTCCAGTATAGAACTGCAACAAAACATTTGGTAGAACTCTACCCAACTCGAAAAGAACGAGTTTGCAAACACAACATCGCAGGAGCTAAACCAATTGATTCTAGAGAGAATCAAGCCGTTCAGGCTAGCTGCTGCGGGATGAAATATAGAATTTCTCTGGCCGCTAGGCAATGGACAAATTATAATGTTTCAGATAAAAAAAACTAATGCTTATTTAGAGAGTAACTATGTCTCGTCGATTACCCCCATTAAACTCGTTAAGAGTGTTTGAAGCCGCGGCTCGACACTTGAGTTTTACGCGTGCTGCAGAAGAGTTGTTTGTTACTCAAGCTGCCGTCAGTCATCAGATCAAAGCGCTTGAAGAATTCTTGTCTTTGAAGCTTTTTCGTCGAAGAAATCGTTCTTTGTTGCTTACTGAAGAAGGGCAAAGCTACTTCTTGGATATCAAAGATATTTTCACATCACTGGCTGAAGCGACGGATAAAGTGCTTGAGCGAAGTGAGAAGGGCGCATTGACCATCAGCTTACCTCCAAGCTTTGCGATTCAATGGTTAGTGCCAAGACTTGCTGACTTTAATCAACAAGAGCCTGATATTGATGTGCGAATCAAAGCCGTTGATATGGACGAAGGCTCGCTGACCGATGACGTAGACGTAGCTATTTATTATGGTCGAGGTAATTGGTCGGGACTTAGGGCCGATAAGCTTTATCAAGAATATTTAATTCCTTTATGCTCACCTTCGGTGTTGCTTGGGAGCAAGCCGTTAGAAACGCTCAGTGATTTGGCATGTCATACGTTACTGCATGATACTTCTCGAAAGGATTGGAAGCAGTTTGCTAAGCAAAATGGCATCGATGGCGTGAACGTCAATCACGGTCCTATCTTTAGTCACTCAACCATGGTGTTGCAGGCTGCGGCTCACGGCCAAGGCATTGCATTGGGTAATAATGTATTAGCCCAGCCTGAAATAGAGGCGGGTCGTTTGATTGCGCCTTTTGACGAAGTGTTGGTGAGTAAGAACGCTTTCTATGTGGTTTGTCACGAGAAACAAGCCGACATGGGACGCATTGCGACCTTCCGTGACTGGATGCTAGCGAAAGCGCAGAGCGAACAAGAGGATTTACTCGATGAATAACGTCATCATTGATGGTGAAGACAATCCAATCACCTTTATCTTTGCACATGGCGCAGGCGCAGGTATGGAGCATGAATTCATGCAGTCGGTGGCAAAAGGGTTGGCCTTTAAAGGGATACGAGTTATCCGTTTTAATTTCCCTTACATGATTAAACGTGCTGAAGATGGCAAGCGTCGTCCACCTGACAGAGCGCCTAAGCTGCTTGAAGCTTACCAAGAGATTATTGAGCAGGTTGATGCTGATAAGCTTGTTATTGGCGGAAAATCGATGGGAGGACGCATGGCGAGCCATTTGTCTGAAGTTGATAAGGTGGCAGCAATGGCGTGTTTAGGCTTTCCTTTCCACCCTCCAGGTAAGCCTGAGAAGTACAAAGGTGAGCATCTTGCTGAGTTAGAGAAACCTTGTTTAATTTTACAAGGTGAACGTGACACCTTCGGTAAGCGTGAAGAGTTTGCTGATTTTGAACTGTCTGGTTCTATTCGTGTTGAATTTATTCCCGATGGCGACCACAGTTTTAAGCCTCGTAAGAGTTCTGGCTACACCGAACAGCAAAACATAGCTTTAACCGTTGAGAAACTATCGGCGTTTATCAAAGAGGTGCTTAATGAGAAGTAAGTATTTACTCACCTTTACCGGTATCTCTGGTGCAATAGCCGTAATGCTAGGTGCCTTCGCCGCTCACGGCCTGAAAGCTATTTTATCTGAGTATCAGCTAGGCGTGTTTGAGACTGGCGTTCAGTACCAGTTTATCCATACTCTGGCGATATTGGCGTGTGGCGCTCTGTTACAGATGAAACTTGGCGCTAAATCACAAAAATATTTTTTCATTGCGGCAATTTGCTTTATCATCGGCATCCTTTGTTTTAGTGGCAGCCTTTATGGGTTAGCACTGACAGGAATAAAATGGTTTGGCCCTATAACACCGTTCGGTGGTCTACTATTTATCATTGGTTGGGGAGTCTTCTCCTTCGCTGCTTTGAATATAAAAGAGGTAACTCAGTGAAACACGTACTACTTTATTGTCGCTCTGGTTTTGAAAAAGAATGTGCTGGCGAAATTCAAGACAAGGCAACACAACTGGAAGTGTTTGGTTTTCCTCGCCTAAAGAACAATACAGGCTTTGTATTGTTCGAATGCTATCAAGCAGGTGAAGCAGATAAGTTGATCAAAGAGGTCGACTTCCAATCTCTGATCTTTGCTCGTCAAATGATCGCGGTAGCGGTTGAAATCAAAGACCTGCCAACCGATGACCGTATCTCTCCAATTCTTGAGGCGCTTTCTGAGAAAGAAGGTTTCCCACGTTGTGGCGATATCCGAATTGAAACGCCAGACACCAATGAAGCGAAAGAGCTTTTGAAATTCTGCCGTAAGTTTACTGTGCCAATGCGTCAAGCTATGCGTGGTAAAGGCCTGATGACAGCGAAAGACAATGTTAAAAAGCCTGTGCTGCACTTATGTTTTATCGCTCCGGGTCACTGTTTTATTGGTTACTCTTACCCAACCAACAACTCACAGTTCTTCATGGGCATTCCTCGTTTGAAATTCCCATCAGATGCACCAAGCCGTTCTACATTGAAGCTAGAAGAAGCATTCCACGTATTCATCCCTCGTGATGAGTGGGACGAGCGTCTGGCTCCGGGCATGTGGGGCGTAGATCTAGGTGCGTGTCCAGGTGGTTGGACTTACCAATTGGTTAAGCGTTCTATGTTTGTTCACTGTGTTGATAACGGTATGATGGCAGATAGCCTTATGGAAACGGGTCAAATTAAGCACCACATGGTAGATGGCTTTAAATTCGAACCTGACCGTAAGAACGTGACTTGGATTATCTGTGATATGGTTGAGAAGCCAGCTCGTGTTGCTCACTTGATGGGTGAGTGGATTATCAAAGGCTGGGCGAAAGAAGCACTGTTCAACCTTAAACTGCCAATGAAAGGCCGTTACGATGAAGTACTGCAAGATATCGAGAACCTAAAACAGTTTCTGATTGATAACAAAGTTAAATTCAAGATGCAGGCGAAGCACCTTTACCATGATCGCGAAGAGATCACGGTTCACATTCAGTCACTTTCGAATATCTCACCGTACTAATATTTTCATTAGTATGTCAGTGATAAAGAAAATGCTCCTTTAAGGGGCATTTTTTGTATCTGCTCATCGCATTATCGGGAGTTAAGAATGAGCTTCGTAGCGAATGTCTTGAAGATTGAAGCCCAAATCTATATCAGTTTTTAGAGCTGAAACCAACTTGCACACTCGTGCGGATTCGATGTGTTCATCGAACTTCTTACGATATTTTTTAGGTAAATCTTCAGCTAGGAATGCGGCTTCAATATCGGGATAAGTCGTTAAGATCTCTTTGGCTGCTTTTGGTCCCACGCCTGGGATCCCAGGTACTTGGCTTGAACTAACGCCCGTTAATCCCCAGTAATCTGCAAGTTGCTCTGGTTTTACGCCGAACTCAGCTTCGATAAAGGGCTTATCTAACCAGCGATGTTGGAAGTAATCGCGGATCTGTAGTGTAGGTGATAACAGTTGGCAGTAACCTTTATCGGTAGAGATTATCGTAACTTTTTCACCATGGTCAGCCACTTTTTTTGCGAGTGTTGCTACTAAGTCATCAGCTTCATCGCCATCAGATAACAGCGAATCAATACCTAATTCCCACCAAGCTTGTTGGATAGCATCGAGGCCTTTCAGTAATGGCTCAGGCATTGGCTTTCGGTTTTGTTTATAGGCAGGAAGGACTTCTGCACGCCAGCCCCGATCTTGTAAGTGGTGATCGAATACCGCGATGATGTGAGTTGGTTTAGATTCCGCAAGAATCTTATTAAGAGTACGAGTCGTGGTAGTGATGGTTCTTGCTATATCGGTTGGATCCGGCTGAACTGAGTGAACGCGTCGGATTAGGTTCAAGGCATCGATAATAACAAGATGGATAGACATAAGTTTCCACTAAATAGGCAATAAATAAGGGGCTGCTAGCCCCTTATAGTAACGTATCACTTGGTGAGTTGAAACGCTGGTGACGTAAACGTCATGACTTGTTTAGCTTTATGCTTACGGCTTTGTTATCAGTCAGATATTATCATCAGCTGCTTGGCGCAATTTTATAACAAGGAACGTAGTCGGTACCACCCGGCAGTTTCATTCGATCTTGTTCAACAAAATCATTTAGCAGTTGATCCATCTTAGTCATCAACTCTTTGTCGCCATCAATGAGGAATGGCCCATGCTTCTCAATCTCCAGAATACCTTCGGCTTTGACGTTACCTGCCACAATACCTGAGAACGCTTTACGTAAATTCGCAGCAAGGCTCTCTGTTTTCTGATCCATGTGCAGATCGAGTGCCGCCATAGATTCGTGAGTAGGGTCGAAGGGGAGTTGGAACTCAGGCTCAATATGCAGTGACCAGTTGTAGCTGTAAGCATCGCCTGTTTCTTTACGGTGAGAGCGTACATCTGGCATTGCTTGCTTCATAATTTTCGCAGCACGTGCTGGATCATCAATGACAATTTCATAGTGCTTTTGCGCTTCTTCACCCAATGTTTCACCAATGAACTTATCAATTGAACGGAAGTAAGCCTCGCTCTCTTTAGAGCCAGTTAGAACGATAGGCATCGGTTGGTCTGCGTTGTTTGGGTGCATCATGATACCTAGGATGTACAGCAGTTCTTCGGCGGTTCCTGGGCCTCCAGGGAAGATTATGATGCCATGTGCCATACGAACAAACGCTTCAAGACGTTTCTCGATATCGGGCATGATCACCAGTTCGTTCACTATCGGGTTTGGTGGCTCAGCCGCAATGATTGATGGTTCAGTTAACCCTAAATAACGATGTTCAGTATAGCGCTGCTTAGCGTGACCAATAGCCGCACCTTTCATTGGCCCTTCCATCGCACCTGGTCCACAACCCGTACAGATGTTGAGTTCACGTAGGCCAAGTTCATTACCGACTTCGCGAGTATATTGGTATTCAGTGGCATTAATTGAGTGACCACCCCAGCACACGATCAGGTTCGGCTCAATGCCGGGTGTGAGTGCTCCTGCGTTTCTCAAAATACCAAACACAAGATTGGTGATGTGAGTTGCGTTGGTGAGGTTAAGCCTTTGGTTATCGGCCAAGTGCATGTTGACGTAGACAATGTCACGCAGCACTGAGAATAGATGTTCTTGAATACCCTTGATGATTTCACCGTCGACAAAGGCATGCTCTGGTGGGTTGCTTAGTTCGAGCTTGATACCACGCTCACGACGCACCACTTCAACATCAAATGACTGATACTTGTCGAGCAATTCTTTGGAGTTGTCGGTGTGGCTACCCGAGTTCAGTACCGCTAACGTACAGTTACGATACAGTTGGTACAGATCACTAGATGCGGTTTTTTTAAGACGCTCAACTTCAAGTTGAGAGAGTAAATCCATGCTACCGGCAGGGCTGATATGAGTGATCATAGTGCCTCCTTGTTGAGAAGAGCAGAGGCGACTTTTGAAGTGACCCTCTGGCTCGAGAGTGAGAAGCAAACGTTGAAAGTGTTTGGTTAAAGGTGAGAAGAGTTAACCAGACGAAACGGTTACGACAGCGTTGCTTTATGGATTGTATGGAATTGCTTAAGGGCTAATATCGAGTTGCTTAAGATCTTATAAACAGCATGACTTGTCAAGAATGCTTGTTAAGCGAATGTTAATCATAAGCTTAGCAAACATTGAGGGAATTGGTATGTGATAAGTATTTGAAAAAAAGAAATAAATTAAATCAGGCCTAGTTTAATTCCAAACCAATTGGTTAGTACCACGTTGTTTGGCTTTGTTTAGCGTTTTATTGAGTCGCTCTAGTACTTCTTCAGGTGTATCTGACTCTTTGAATTGAGTACTTGCTGCACACAAAGTAATCGTGATTTGTTGGTCACGGAACTTAAAAGGTAAACGGCTGACTTGAGTCTGGATGTTTTGAATTACCTGGTGGCAATATTCATCCGTTTGCTCTGGTAATAACAAGATAAATTCCTCACCAGAAAAACGAGCCACACTATCGGTAGCACCGGTCTCTTTGGTGATGGTTCTTGCGATAATTTTGAGTGCTTTGTCACCCGCTGTATAACCAAAACTATCATTGATGGCTTTGAAATTGTCGATGTCGAGCAGTACAACACGCAGTGAGTGTTGCGCGCGAATCCAACGGCGGTATTCAAGTTCTAAGCGATCGGTAAAGGCGGTACGATTGTAGACCTTGGTGAGCGGGTCAAGCAACATACGCTGAGCCTGATCTTCTAAACGCTTTCGATAGTCTTGAGTCACTTCATAGAGCGAGTCTAACTGAGTTTTCCCGTAATTCATTCTCTCTATCAGAGCTTGTTCTTTTTGCTCTGCATGATTCAATCTTTCAGAAAGAGAGGCGATTTCACTAAGCAGAGGATTAATCGTCTGCTTTAAGTTATCAATGTCCGTTGCTTTATCTACAGAACTCTGGCTCTTGATGACAAGCTCATTTAGCTCAGAGTTCAGGCCTTGGCGATGCTTAAAGTAGCTTTGGCTTTGGTCTGCATTTTGATCTGCGGTTTTGATGCTAGACGCGAGTGAAGAATTAAGCTGGTCAATAAACTGTTCAGACTTTTTACGCTCTAGATTGGTGCCCTCTATGACTAGTTTGAGAATTTGAAGCGTCAGCTCAAGGAGGTTTTGTGTAGAAACACCAAGCAGCAGTTTGGCTCGAATATCGGTAAGTAGCTCACCCGATTCACCCTCAAAATCGAGTTCGGTGATCAGATGTTGTAATTCGTTTGATAAGTCGGCAAGGAGTTCTTGTTCAGGCGATTGCGCAGCGTCGGCAAAATGAGTACGAGAGTTGTTCGCCATGATCTTTATGGCACGCTCGTAAATACCGAGGAGTTTCATGGCGTGGTCGACTTTCTGACTGCCATTGCATTCGGAGAAGCTAAGTAAGTTTCGTAGATCACGTTTCAACGGTGCTGGTAGGCCAGTTATGCGTTGTAGCGTTTCTCCACTGTGCTTAATGCTATCATCCAGATATCCGTTCTGTTTATCCATAGCCAACGTCTTCTGCTTGAGCATTCTTTCTATGACTGCCAATTTAGGGATCATCGAGCTGATGTCTTTTTGCTTTTCTAGCTCTTCCCTAAGGGCAATGAGGTTTTCATCTAAATAACTGTTACTACCAACGCACGCATCACTTAAAGATGTGACGATGCGCTTAAGAACTTTTTGCTCTCTAATAAATTTGAACGAGGTGTCTCTTTGCGTCAAGCGAACTTGCTCCAACTGAAATTTCAGTTGGTGGAGTTGCGCCTGAATGTCTTTTTCAAGAATGCCCATAGATGTATTAATTAGCGCCGCGTAGATCGATCACGATCATTTAGATGAAATTCCGTTGCATCGATAATAACAAAACTAAAAATAAGGTCACGACTTGCAAGTCTTAACCGCTCGCAATTCAGTCATCTTTTAGCATTTTTTTGATGTTGTCCTCATTCTGGTACGACGATTGTATTTTTATTAACCCTTGATTAATGGCATGTTTACAAGCTTCTCGTATGTTACCAGTTGCAAGGCTTGCCGCTGGTGCGTTATCGATAGCTTTGAGGTATACCCATTGGCTAGTGCGTTCTTTCAAGCTGATTTCACGCGCTAGGTTGGTCGACATCAACAATACATCTAATAGCTCTTGGTCATTAATAGCGGTGTAAGCTCGTGGTAAAAACGGGTAGTCAGCGATGCCCATTCGAATCGTTCGGTTGATATTACGTTCTGGCTCGAAGTCATTTACCCACGATTGAATCTTTAGGAACATCGCTTCTGGTGATGAATCACGATCTGAATTTGGCTCTATATAAAGCAAGTTCGCATCTGAGAAATGATAGACGCGAGCTGGGCCTTCCAGTTTTGATTTTAAGAAATCACCGAAAGCATCTTCGAGCTCTAAGCCCGCTTTATAACCATTTTGCGTATACATGTTGCGCAGGAAAGGTAAGTCAATCATAACGAAGCGTAAGCGGTCGTTTAATGGTTCATAAATCAACTCCCCAAGCTGCCATTGCTCGAAGGTTTGGCTGGTTTGCTCTAACGAATTTGAGAGCTTAGCATTGAGCATTCTTAGGTTCGGAAGCTTTGAACGTGAGTGCGTAAAAAGATCAGTACGCAGCGAATCCACTTCTTTAGCTAAGGTTTGGATGAGGTAGCCTCTGCGTAGTACAAAGAAGAATAGGACGATGCTGAACAGAAATAGGGCGAAGGATATCTTTTGGAATTTACGATGCTCTAACTTATACCTTTCTAATTCTTGCGCTTGACCAGCGTAGTGCAAAGTTTGTTCAGCAAACTCTTTCTGCTGACGGAATGCATCCTCACCTACACGATTTAGTTTTTGCTGCTCTAAAGAAACTAACCTATTGTACTGCTTGAGATTCGCTAATGCTTGTTGAGGACGACCTGCTTGTTCATAGCCTAAGGACAGTAAGTAATACGAACGCTGTGACAGGTGCATATTTTCTATCTGACGTGAAATTTCAAGTGCACGTGTCGCATGCTTGATTACGTCATCGCTCTCTTGTAGATGATAAGCTAACCCTGCCGACAGCAGCGCAGCGCGGCCTTCCAGTTTTGGAATATCTGTGTACTCCAACAGCTCAAGAGCGCGTGTTAGGTATTGTTCTGCAAGAGGGTAGTTATAAAGGCGTAAGTAGGTAGCTGATAAACTCAGACGAATATCAATGACTTGTTGGATATCTCGGTCGGTGCTTTCATGGTCCAAAACGTTGAAGAAATGCACTAACGCAAGGTTATATTTTCCTTGAAAGAAGTATACATCACCCATTTTTTTAAGCACTTGTGCCAAAACAGGTGAGTTTTCAAAGTTATCATAGAAATCAGCAGCTTGAGATAAGTGCTCGAGAGCTTTATCTAACACTTGGCGTTCAAAGAAAAGCTGAGCAAGCAGGCGGTTTACTTTTGCTAAGCGTGAGCTCAGATTACCTTCTACGGATTTCCAGTAGCCATACAACAACTCAGATAGTGCGTGGTTGTACTCTTTATGGGTTAGATAAAATTCACCGACCGCGATGTGGTAGTCGATAGTCACTTTTTCTGAGTAACGCTGATCGAGGTAGGTTTTCGCTTCTTGGTAGAACTTCTCGGCTTCATCGACCTTATTGTCATAAGAGGCAATATCAGCTTTCAGCATGATCAAACGATAGGTAATACCTTCTGTTAAACGCAAGGTTTTATTCACCGATTCTAGGTTTGCTTCGATACTCGCCAGCTCTGTTTTTGCTTTGGCTGATTTCCTGTCACTCAGCCAAAGTAAGCGTACTTTTAGGATCTCAAGATCCAGTTTTAGGTACTCAAGCTTATAGGTTTTCGCAAGCTCAAATGCTTTGTCGATATGTTGAATCGCAATATGAATATTACCAAGGTTGTATTCTGCTTTCGCTAATATCTTGTAGGCATCAATACTGCTGTTTGGGGTTCTGATCGAAGAGTCTGTCTCTTCGCGAGAAATAGCCGATGGGCTTTTCTCGCTTTGGTCTGAAAGGATACGTAGCGTTAGGTAGCTGTTCGCCATTTGTTTTGCTTGGCTCGGCTCTATCTCAACCAAGTTATTGGCTTCATTAAGCAGCGCCGAAGAATAAACCGACGCATTAACCGACGTGCTTAAGCTTAAAATAAATAGGCTAAAAACGTATAACCAACGCATTTCAATATCCCTTTAAAGATTGGGTAGGTTCAAATAAGTGTGGGTGGTTCCAGCCTAATTACTGGCGGGCCATACGCTTATTGTGGCTTGGTCTATCTTGCTCTGTTGAACGGTATGGATTGATATCCAAGCCACCACGACGCGTGTAACGTGCAAATACGGTGAGTTTCGATGGTGCGCAGTATTTCATGATATCCGTAAAGATACGTTCAACACATTGTTCGTGGAACTCGTTGTGTTCACGGAAAGAAACTAAATAGCGCAGCAGTGCTTCACGGTCAATTTGCTTACCTGAATATGCGATCTCAACGCTGCCCCAATCGGGTTGATTGGTGATTAAACAGTTCGACTTCAATAGGTGGCTGTGCAGTGTTTCCTCAACATTTTGCTCGCTAGCAGCTCCTTCTAGCAGTGACGCTTCAAAATCGTAGCTGTTGATTTGGATGTTTTGATTGTCGATACAATCGCCTTCCATCGTCACGATAGGCTGGTTGGTGTAATCCGTTACTGAATTTACATTTACAATCACCGTTTCGCCTGCACATGCAGACAAATCTTGAGTAAGACGTTCAGTGACTTGGTCCCAGTTTTCGAATTGAGTCTGGTTGTAGCTGTTCAAATAAAGCTTGAAAGATTTTGATTCAATTAAATTTGGGCTAGTTGCTGGGATGAAAACTTCACCGACAGCCACTTGTGGCAGGCCATTGGTGTTAAGCCATGAAAGCTCGTACATCGTCCAAATATCATGACCAACAAAAGGCAGCTCGCCGTTTAGCGCAAGATCATCACGATTCAGGCTACGAGGTACTGGTTGCAATAAACTTGCATCGTATTGGTTAGAGTACTCAGTTTTTTGGCCTAGGGTTAAACCCGCTAGCTCTTTTGCGTCAGAATATTTGCTCATACTTTCGTTTCAAATTCGATTAGAATGGGATCGATTTTACTGAATCCCCATTACCCTGTCATTAAGTCATCGCTTAATCGGTGCGGAAAGGGCTCGGATTCTATTTATTATTTTGTGTTTAGGAGATTTTCATGACTCAACGTGCTCAAGACGCACTGTTTTCTTTTAGTCAGCGATACGTTGATACGTGGCAAAAGCAACACCAGAGCTTACCCCGTAACGAGGAGCTTGTGGATATCGTATCGCCATGCGTAGAAGAAAAGAGTGGCGACGTCGTGTTATGGAAAAGCTATCCACGTGAGCAATTTGCTGATTTTACCAATGTTGAAACTGGCATTGAATTAACCCTGCATGAAGACATCAAAACCTTCTATGGTGCGCAATACAGTGCTGATATGAACGCGACGTTTGATGGCAATGAATTGACTCTATTGCAGATTTGGAGTGATGAAGACTTCGAATGCCTACAAGAGAATATTCTGGGTCACCTTGTGACTCAACGCCGTTTAAAACTTAAGCCGACCGTATTTATTGCTGCAACAGACGCTGAACTGGATGTTATCTCTATCTGTAACTTAACGGGTAACGTGATTCTAGAACGCTTAGGCACTAAAAATCGTGATGTATTGGCCGAGACATTGGCAGAATTCTTAGACAAGCTACAACCTGCGGTATAAATAGATGTACGTACTAGAGCTTCAATTTGAGTGTTTTGATAACACAACGGTCAGCGCTGTCGATAAGGCGGTTAATGGCTTGATGGATGCACTTCGTTATAACGGACAAGTGTTAGGTCGTGAGTTTCCAATCGTGATGGGCGACGGTGAATTCTATGTTCGCGTTGTGTGTCCTGAGCAAGACAGTTTACATCCGCGTAATCACTCAGACTTCGTAAAAGTGTGTTTTGAGCGCTTGTCTAACGCGAGCCTTCTTGCGCCTAAAATGCGTTTGTTGGGTCGAGATCTTAATTCCGAAGAAGTTGCAGAAGATGAAACGCCAAGTTGGCAGGTGTTATACACGACATTCGTTCATACCTGTTCGCCGCTGCGCAGTGGTGATAGCTTGCTGCCAATCCCTTTATATCGCAACCCACCAACATTCAATGGTGACCATAAAGCCGTACTGAAATGGCAGACAGAATGGCAAGCTTGTGATGAAGTACAAATGGGCGGTGGTTGCCGTGCAGAACACGCAACGCTAGCGGAGATCAGTGATACCAAAAGCGTATTGTTCAAACGCGGTTGGGGCTTGAGAGGGCGCATTGAATATCTCACGAAGATCCCAACTTATTACTACTTGTACCGTGTGGGGGGCATTAGTTTAAAGGCCGAGAAAGAGCGGAAATGCCCGCAGTGTGGTGGTGAATGGCTGCTAGATGCACCGACCCACGATATTTTCTATTTCAAGTGTGATGACTGCCGACTGGTGTCAAACATCTCTTGGGATCACCTAAAGTAACCTTCTAGTGTATATTTAAGCGTCATATTTTAGGTGTCGGAGTGCTAATTAAGTGCTCCGATATTCATTTTTATCATTTCTATATTAAAAATTCAGTACCTTGCTTCATGTTCGGTACTGTGGCCTCATGACTTACCTTAGCTCTATTTTTCTTACTCCTCATTGTTTATCTCTTTCTCCTTTTAATACGAGCAGAGCGTGATATTCAGCTCTTTCTGTAGTGCCAATGTATTCATTTAAATAATCCTACACCCATCAACTTTCAGTCATCTCAATAGTTAGCCTGATCACAATAATCAATCAGTTCTCTTTCAATTTATATTCTTCCCAATATAAATGGGATCGATCCCATGGGAATGTTCCCATTTATAATAAAATAATCTGATTCAAGATCTGAAAGGAATGGACGATGAAACTGTTACCTATTGCTGCTGCACTCTCTACTGTCTTACTTGCACCTAATTTATACGCTGACGAAACCACACCATTGGAGTTTAATGGCTACATGCGCGGGGGTGTTGGCTTGAGTAATGAAGGCGGTTCAAATAGCAAATGGGAGGTGAGTAAAGTAGGCCGACTCGGCAACGAAAATGACCTATATGGCGAGTTTGGTTTTAGAAAAGAAGTGTATGCAGAGGACGACGTTTCATTTTTAGTTGATTCCATGTTGTCGTACTGGCAAGGCCAAGATGAGAACGCTGCGGATAAAAGCGTGGATGTAGTTCAACTCAATGTTCAAGCTGTAGGGCTTTTTGAAGATAAAGGTATTGGTATTTGGGCCGGTGAGCGCTACTACCAACGCCATGATGTACACATCGTTGATAATTACTACTGGGATGTAAGTGGTATTGGTGCTGGTGTTGAACACATCAATATGGGCCCTGGTAAATTATCGGTGGCTTTGATTCAAGACACGGTTACGGGCGATGTGTTTGATGGCAAAGAGACCACAGCCATGATTGCTGATATACGTTATGCGGGTATTCCATTGTGGAACAATGCGGATCTTGAGGTCGGTATTGATATGAACTTCGCCAATGAAAAGCAGGGTCAAACGGTGGACGCGGATGATAGTGTGATGCTGACGGCCAGTCTAAATCAAAACCTAGCGGGTGGCTTCAACAAAACCATTCTTCAAGTTGCTAACTCTGGTTATGCAGAGCAGATGACAACCTTTGGTACAGGTAAGGGCATTGTTCGTGATGCAAACAACAATGATGCTGACGGCTTTCGATTGATTAACTGGGGTGTGCTTGCTATCGGTGAGAACATCGAATTTGGCCACACGGTTCGTTATGCCGCGTCATCGGGGGTTGGTGCGAATAACAGTGATGATGAGTCGTTCAGTGCAGTAATACGACCGCTTTATAAGTGGGACAAGCGCATGCGTACCATTCTTGAAATTGGTGGCTTTGTTGAAACTATTGATAACCAAGACGGCGCGGGCGGCAAGTTCACTGTCGCTCAAGCTTGGGTACCGCAAGTGGGTTTCTGGTCACGTCCTGAATTTCGTATCTTTGCGACTTACCTAAATGATGCTGAAAATGATAATGCTTTCGGTGAAGGTAAGAACAGTGAAATGAGTGTTGGCATGCAAGTGGAAGCTTGGTGGTAAGTCGAATTTTCTTGTAAATCGTAACCAATAAAAAGGGGCTGATGTTATATCAGCCCTTCGGGTATCTATACCGCGCTGTAGTTTAGTTGATTACCAACCTTTAACCACACCACCTTGGAAGATGTCAGAAGCTGCGTTGTACACTTCTTCAGTTTGGTAAGCTTTAACGAAGTTTTGTACGTTTTCTGCGTTTAGATTGTCTTCACGAGAAACGATTAGATTCACGTAAGGAGAGTCTTTGTCTTCAACGAATACACCATCTTTTTGTGGAGTCAGGTTGATAGAACTTGCGTAAGTTGTGTTGATGATAGACAAAGCTACATCATCAAGAGAACGCGGCAGTTGTGCTGCGTCTAGTTCAACAATTGTAAGATTCTTAGGGTTCTTAACGATGTCACGAACTGTCGCTAGAAGGCCTGCACCTTCACGAAGCTCAAGTAGACCTTGTTGCTCAAGAAGCAGCAGAGAACGACCTAGGTTAGTTGGATCGTTTGGTACAGCAATGCGCGCGCCGTCTTGGATTTCGTCAACAGATTTCACTTCTTTAGAGTAACCCGCGATTGGGTAAACAAACGTGTTACCAGCGATAGTCAGTTTGTAGCCACGGTCAGTAACTTGCTGATCTAGATACGGTGCGTGTTGGAATGCATTGATGTCGATAGAGCCGTCATCTAGAGCTGCATTTGGTGTTACGTAATCTGTGAAAGTCACTAGTTCAACATCTAGTCCGTACTTTTCTTTCGCCACTTTAGCTGCAACTTCAGCAACTTGTGCTTCTGCACCTGCCATTACGCCAACTTTTACTTTAGAAGTATCCACTTCTTTATCGCCACAACCTGCTAGTACTAACGCTGATGCCGCTGCTGCGATAGTAAGTAAACCTTTAAGGTTAAATTTCATAATAATCTCCTTTTAATAAATCTATCTAATTTGGTTTCGATGACTCTAATCTTTAATCGTGAGCCTTTATCTGTGGTCAACGCGGCGAACTAATGAATCACCGATTGATTGAATAATTTGTACAAGCACAATCAACATCACTACTGTCACTGCCATGATGGTCACATCGTAACGGTGAAATCCGTAACGAATCGCGACATCACCTAGACCGCCGCCACCTACAGTACCGGCCATTGCTGAATAGCTCACCAGAGTCACGAGTGTAATCGTTACTGAGTTGATGATAGTCGGTAGTGCTTCTGGAAGCAGAACCTTGTTGATGATTTGAGTCGGTGTTGCGCCCATGGACTGAGCGGCTTCCACTAGACCTGTGGGCACTTCAAGTAGTGCACTTTCGATAAGTCTAGCAACAAAAGGTATAGCGCCGATCGTCAGTGGAACAATCGCTGCTGTTGTTCCGATGAAGGTACCAATCAGCATCTTAGTCAGTGGGATAATAGCAACCATCAACACTAAGAAAGGCACTGAACGACCTACGTTCACAACCGCACCCAAAATTTTGTTTAGTTTGGTGTTCTCTAGCAAACCACCTTTTTTAGTCGTGTGTAGAATCACGCCTAATGGGATACCGACGGCAAAGCCAACGATGCCTGCGACTGCAACCATGTAAAGCGTTTCGCCTGTTGCGCCTAGTAGAAGGTTACCGTTAAGGCTGATCCAGTCAGCAATCTCGTTGAAACTAAAGGACATAACCAAGCACCTCTACTTTTACATTGTTGTCGCGTAGGAATTGTATAGCAGCATTATCATTTGCTTCATTACCGAACAGTTCAGCTACCATCATGCCGAACTTTACGCCGCCAGCGTAATCAAGATCTGAGCTTAGGATGCTAACATCGATATTGAATTTACGAGCGATTTGCGTCATTAACGGTGCATCAACGGTTGCTCCTGTAAACTCAAGACGTACCAATGGGTAACTGCTGTTTACTCGAGTTTCATGTAAACGCGCTTGGTAATCTTCAGGAATCGTCAGGTCCAGTGTTGAGCGAATAAACTGATGTGCTAGCTCTGTTTTAGGGTGAGCAAATATTTCACCTACGGTCCCTTTTTCTACTAGTTCGCCGCCGCCGATGATTGCGACTTCGTGACAAATGCTTTTAACCACGTCCATTTCGTGAGTAATCAGTAAAATAGTGATGCTTAATTTACGGTTGATTTCACGCAGTAGCTCAAGGATAGATTGAGTCGTGGCTGGATCCAAAGCACTGGTCGCCTCATCACAAAGCAGTACTTTTGGGTCAGATGCCAGTGCGCGAGCAATCGCGACACGCTGCTTTTGACCACCACTTAGGTTTGCAGGGTAGGTATCGCGCTTATCAGCAAGACCAACCAACTCAAGTAGCTCACTGACTTTTGCTTCAATTGCTGCTTTATCTTTACCTGCAAGTTCTAAAGGCAGTGCTACATTGTTAAATACAGTGCGAGAAGACAGCAAGTTGAAGTGCTGGAATATCATGCCGATGTTACGACGTGCTACGCTAAGTTCTGATTTGTTGAGTTTTGTCAGGTCGATTCCGTCAACAATCACTTCACCCGACGTTGGGGCTTCCAACATGTTTACACAGCGGATAAGAGTACTTTTGCCTGCACCTGAAGAGCCGATGACTCCAAAGATTTGACCTTGAGGAATATGGAGGTTGATATCAATTAAGGCATTGATTTCTTTAGTGCCTTGATAAAAAACCTTATTGACTTGATTCACTTTAATCATAGAGAAACCCGTGCCGGTAGAACAGAATAATATGTCGATAGCTCGCTCGATTTACAGACGATGCTATGGTGTTCTATGATCTAAGTCAATAGATATTTTTACGTCTAGATGGCTAAACGCCGATTGTATGGCTAAGCTGGAAACAAATCGTTAACGAACGCAAAACTAAATAGATAGTGATGAAGCAAATAAAGCGTGTAATAATTAATGATTAATAGAGAGTTGATAGAGAACAAAATTTTGTCTAAACCTGCTGTTTTTTTAGATCGTGATGGTGTGATTAACGTTGATCATGGCTATGTACATGATGAGCATGACTTTGAATACATCGATGGTGTGTTTGAAGCGGCGAAAGCGTTTAAAGATATGGGCTATTTATTGGTGCTAGTGACCAACCAGTCAGGCATTGCTCGTGGTATGTTTAGCGAAGACCGTTTTCTTTCTTTAACGCAGTGGATGGATTGGAACTTTGTTGATAACGGCGTTGAGCTTGATGGCATCTATTACTGCCCGCATCATGCTGAACAAGGCTTAGGCGACTACAAGCAAGATTGTGAGTGCCGTAAACCAAAACCAGGTATGTTCATTTCTGCTCGTGACTTTCTTAAGATTGATATGGCTAACTCAGTCATGATCGGCGACAAAGCTGAAGATATGATGGCTGCAGAAGCGGCAGGTGTTGGCACTAGAGTGTTGGTAAGGACCGGTAAGCCAGTCACTGAAAAAGGTGAAGCGTTAGCCAGCGTAGTACTTGATAGCATTAAAGACGTACCCGCTTTCTTGAAAGGTTAAACGTTCTATTTATCACTAAGGTTTTTCTAACCTGAGTCTAAACTAAGTGTCATTGACTATATAAAGATGAGGAACGAAGTATGAAAGCTATGTTGGTAGCATCTCTATGTACGGTAGCATTGGTCGGGTGCTCTAAATCAGCAGCCCCTGATAATCAATTCGTGACTTATCAATGTGAGTCTGACGTCTCGTTTGATGTGGCTTACCTTAGTAATGAAAAAGCAGTACTGCGTTTACCTGAGAACGAGTACCAATTGACTCAAGTACCGGCAGGCTCAGGAACAAAATACATTCTAGACGATGGCACCTCTGAGATGATTAGCAGCATCACTTTGCGCACGAAAGGTGACGACGCACGTCTAGAACTAGGCCGTGTGGTCTATCGTAATTGCCAAAAGTAAGTCATAGTAAGAACTGCTATATTTTACAAACAGTTAAGTGAGGAAACCTACCCTCACTTTTTCTTCTCTTTCCTTTAACGTTAGACTTTTTATGAGCAAAAAACTCACTATTCTCGATATTGCTAAGCTGTCAGGTGTTGGTAAGTCAACCGTATCTCGTGTTCTGACCAATGATCCAAAAGTGAAACCTGAAACCCGAGAAAGGGTGGAAAGAGTAATTCAAGAATCTGGGTACACGCCTTCAAAGTCTGCGCAATCCATGCGCGGTGGCAGTCAAAAAGTCATCGGCGTGATCATCTCTCGTTTAGATTCTCCCTCTGAAAACAAAGCAGTTAGCACCATGTTGGCAGAATTGTATCGAGCGGATTACGATGTCGTGATCATGGAAAGTCAGCTAGATAGAGATAAAGCTAACGAACACCTTCAGGTTCTCAAGCGTCGCAATGTAGATGGTATTATCGTGTTTGGTTTTACTGACTGTGATATTCCTGCGATTGAAGCTTGGGGAAACAAAGCGGTGGTGATTGCTTTGGATACTGAGAATGTGACGTCGATTAACTATGATAACCGACAGGTGATCAAGAGTGCGCTAACGTATCTGGTGGATCAAGGGATTTCAGAGGTTGGTTTCATTGGTGTTGATCCTAGCGACAAATCAACCGGTGAACTGCGTCTTAAGGCTTATCTCGAGTGGTGTGAAAACACAGGCTCAGTTGCCAACTATCGTACCGGTCAACTTCATCATGAAAGTGCTTATCAGTTGGTGGATGAGGTGCTCGCTCCTGCGACTCAAGCGATTGTGTGTGCCAGTGACACTCTTGCCCTTGGTGTCATCAAACGACTGCAAGAGCTACAACGTGAAGATGTAATAGTAACTGGCGTTGGTGGTAATGATCTTCTTTCTTTTTTATTCCCGCGAGTATTTAGCATTGATCCTGGTTACCAATCAGCAGGTAAGTTGGCAGCTAATTTATTGATATCCCAGCTTTTAGGCAATGCAGAGATATCTCATCACACTCAATCTCCTATTCTATAATCCACTCAATCAAGCGAAATAGAACCGCTAGCTTAAAATTAGAGTGTGATCTCTTTCAATTTATGGGACTGTTCCCATTTTAATTTATAATTAGCGCGGGCATTATAATAATCACGATTGGGAATGTTCCCATAACTCTAAATCTGAGTGGTTATAGCCGCATGGTTTAGGTGAGTAATTGAATGAAACCAGGGTGGGGTAGTATGAGTAAGATAGCGAAGCAAGACGTTGCGCGTCTTATCGAGTTAGTCGGTGGTAAAGAAAACATAGCGAGTGTCAGTCACTGTCTGACTCGACTGCGTTTTGTATTGAACGATACAGAGCAAGCGAACAAAGCGGAACTAGAAAAACTAAAGCTAGTAAAAGGCTGCTTTACTAACGCCGGTCAATTCCAAGTCGTGATTGGCACCGAGGTTGATGAGGTGTACACACTTTTGATTGAGCAAACGGGCAAAGATGCATCGTCAAAAGATGAGGCGAAGTTGGCTGCTCGTCAAAATATGAACTTCCTTGAGCGTGGTATCTCCCATTTAGCCGAAATTTTCGTACCACTGCTGCCTGCCATCATTACTGGTGGTTTGATTCTTGGTTTCCGTAATGTGATTGGCGACATTCGCATGTTCGACGGCAAAACTTTGGTTGAAATCAGCCAATTTTGGGCAACCGTTCACTCATTCTTATGGCTGATCGGTGAAGCTATTTTCTTCTTCTTACCAGTTGGCGTGTGTTGGGCAACAGTTAAGAAACTCGGCGGAACGCCTATTCTGGGTATCACGCTCGGTGTGACCTTGGTTTCTCCACAGTTGATGAACGCTTACATGATAGGTAAATCGGTACCTGAGGTGTGGGACTTTGGCTTGTTCGTGATTGAGAAAGTCGGCTATCAAGCTCAAGTTATCCCTGCGATGTTAGCGGGTGCGGCTTTGGCGTTCATTGAGACCAATCTTAAGCGCATTGTCCCTGCTTACTTGTACCTAGTTGTGGTGCCATTTGTATCGATTATTTTGTCTGTAATTCTAGCACACGCTTTCATTGGTCCATTTGGCCGTATGTTAGGCGATGGCGTGGCATTCGCGGCTAAAGCGGCAATGACGGGTGATTTTGCGATTCTGGGTTCTGTGGTATTTGGCTTCCTTTACGCACCTTTGGTTATTACGGGTATTCACCACACAACCAACGCCGTTGACCTACAACTGATGCAAGACTTAGGTGGTACGCCAATCTGGCCTTTGATTGCGCTATCAAATATCGCACAAGCTTCAGCAGTTGTCGGCATCATTATCTTAAGTAAGCGTGAAGGTGAGCGAGACATTTCAGTACCTGCGGCAATCTCAGCCTACTTAGGTGTGACAGAGCCTGCAATGTACGGCATCAACCTTAAATACAAATTCCCAATGCTGAGCGCAATGATTGGTAGTGCTGTTGCAGCCGCAATTTGTGGTAGCGCAGGTGTGATGGCGAATGGTATCGGTGTCGGCGGCTTGCCGGGCATCCTATCGATTCAACCTCAATATTGGTCGATTTACTTAGTCGCGATGCTGGTGGCGATTGTACTACCCGTTACGTTAACACTGTTCTTCTATAAACGAGCACAGATGAAAGGTGAGCTAGAAACCGCCAACGCGTAATGCATTAAATAAGCGATGACTCCAAAGTGAGACATCGCTTTTGCTCTTAGTTATAGCTTTTTCTTTTAGTTATAACGGCTATTCAACCATGATTCACATGGTGATTTTTATTTTATATTTTCTGGTAAGTGAGTGTTAGAGATGGCGATGACTGAGCATGATGAAAGTTGGTGGAAAACCGCAACCATCTATCAAATCTACCCAAAGAGCTTTTGTGATAGTGGCAGTAAAGGTACTGGCGATATCAAAGGGATCATTTCGAAACTGGATTACCTTAAACATTTGAGTGTCGATGCGATTTGGTTAACCCCAGTTTACGCATCACCTATGATCGACAATGGTTACGATATTTCAGACTATTACTCGATTAACCCTCAATTCGGCACCATGGAAGACTTCGACTTATTATTGTCTGAAGCGCACCAGCGTGGCATCCGTATCGTGATGGATATTGTGGTCAACCATACTTCAACAGAGCATGCATGGTTTCAGTCTGCATTGGGTGACAAAAACAGCCCGTATCGCGATTACTATATCTGGAAAGATCCCGTAGATGGCCAAGCACCAACTAACTGGCAGTCTAAGTTCGGTGGTAATGCGTGGGAACTCGATGAGGCGACAGGGCAATACTTCCTACACTTATTCGCCAAAGAACAGGCCGACCTTAACTGGGAGAACCCGGTTGTACGCGAAGAAGTGAAAGACGTCATCAGCTTCTGGGCTGAGAAGGGCGTTGATGGCTTCCGCTTGGATGTGATCAACCTGATTTCTAAACAGCAAGACTTCCCTAACGATGATATCGGTGATGGTCGTCGTTTTTACACTGATGGTCCACGTGTGCACGAATACCTGAAAGAGATCAGCGAAGCGGTATTCCAGAAATACGGCAGCGTGACCGTCGGCGAGATGTCTTCAACCACGTTGGAACATTGTCAGCAATATTCAAATGTTGATAAAAGCGAGCTATCAATGGTGTTTAACTTCCACCACCTTAAGGTCGATTACACCAATGGTGAGAAGTGGACTAATGCACCGTTTGATTTCTTACAGCTCAAGTCGATCTTCAATCACTGGCAAACCGGTTTGAACGGCAAAGGTTGGGGCGCACTATTCTGGTGTAACCACGATCAACCAAGAGTCGTGAGCCGCTTGGGTAACGACCAGCAATATCGAGTTGAATCAGCCAAGATGCTTGCTGCGTCAGTCCACATGATGCAAGGCACACCGTATATCTATCAAGGTGAAGAGATTGGTATGACCAACCCTGGCTATACTGAAATTAGCCAGTATCGTGATGTCGAGAGTACTAATATGTACGATATCATGGTTAATCGTGATGGTGTGGCTCATGAAGATATGATGGCGATCTTAGCGCAGAAATCTCGTGATAACTCTCGTACGCCAATGCAATGGAACGATAAAACTTACGCAGGATTTTCACAAGCTCAGCCATGGCTTGATGTTGCGAATAACTACATTGAGATCAACGCCGAACAAGCATTGGAAGATAAAGACTCTGTATTTTACTTCTACAAGAGTTTGATTGAGTTGCGTAAACAAGTGCCAGTGATTACGGGTGGTAGCTATCAAGATTTATTGCCTGAGCATCCATCTATTTTTGCATATGTACGTGAAAGCGATAGTCAGACTTTGGTTTGTCTTAATAACTACTATGGTGAAGAGGCGGAATGTGTTTTACCTGAACGTTTTGAGATGCTGAAGGCTGAAAGCTTGTTGTCTAATTATCAAGTAAGCGAGAGTTTAGCGGCGTCTCATCATCAAGTGCTGCGACCTTACGAGACGCGTATCCTCTTGATCGAAGCTTAGTCTCGTTACGATTTCAATTAACCTAATTCTCCGTTTCCCCTAGAGATCTAGGTTTCAACAAAGGCTTTGGAGTGCTCCCCAAAGCCTTTTTGTTTTAGTGATGTATTGATTATAGTGTCTCTGCCTAAATAGTTTAGAATCGAAAGCATCAGGTATTAGCAACGTAGAGCAAGTTATAAGAATTAAGACGCGTAGTTCACTGAGTAGCGAGTTGGCTTATGGTTCATGGCTAATACAATGTTCAATACCGCTGTGCCTAATACAGATACTGCAATTACCCAAGGCGATACGAAGAGGAAGGATGCAAACAGAATACAGGCATCAATGGCCATTTGGGTTTTGCCTACTGAGATACCGTAGCGGTCTTGGATGAACAAACATAATACGTTGAAGCCACCCAAGCTTGAGCGATGACGAAACAAAATCAACATGCCTAAGCCCATTAATAAGCCGCCAGCGACGGCACAGTAAATTTCATTATGTACGTCTAATGAAATCACTAGATATAAATGATCGGCAAATACAGACACTAAAGCGCCTGAGATGGCACTGCTAATCGCAAAGTGACGGCCAAATCGTTTCCATGCTAATAAGTAGAATGGACAATTAGCAATAAAGTACAAAATACCAAAGGTTACCGGCGTAAATTGACTCAAAAGCAGAGCCAAGCCTGTAGTACCACCGGTAAGCAGGTTTGCTGATTGTAAAAAGAATACGCCTAACGCCACTAAAAACGTGCCAGTAAGAATCGCTACCCAATCTTCTTTACGTGAGTGTTTTTCCATCGTTTTTATAATTACCTAACCAATAAAGGCGTGCATAGTAGATAAAAACCTTAGCTTTCGGTAGCTTGAGGTGCAAAATTAAGGTAAACCTATGTAATCTGCGTTTTACAGGGTGTAAAGCGTAAAATTGACAGTAAGCGTCATCTTTGGTTGGATAAGCTTAATAACCATGATGAATCTTATTTGTGATTATGAAAAAACTGCATGATAAAATTGCAATTAGCTCTTTATGACCTAGATCAAATTATGTAGAATGCGTCACATCAAAACGGTGACGGAAACGTTTGCCTTCGGTCGTTGTGTGGTTTTTTTGAAACTTTCAGTACAATCTGAGTCAGGAGATACAGATGCTTAAGCGTGACATGAACATTGCTGATTACGATGCGGACCTATTCGCAGCTATCCAAGAAGAAACTCTTCGTCAGGAAGAGCACATCGAACTTATCGCTTCAGAAAACTACACAAGCCCACGTGTAATGGAAGCTCAAGGTTCTCAACTTACAAACAAATACGCTGAAGGCTACCCTGGTAAGCGTTACTACGGCGGTTGTGAGTTCGTAGATAAAGTTGAAACTCTAGCAATCGAACGTGCATGTGAACTTTTTGGCGCTCAATACGCGAACGTACAACCTCACTCAGGTTCTCAAGCTAACAACGCTGTATACATGGCGCTATTGAATGCTGGCGATACCGTTCTAGGTATGAGCCTAGCGCACGGTGGTCACCTAACGCACGGTTCTCCAGTAAACTTCTCTGGTAAGCTTTACAACATCATCCCTTACGGTATTGATGAAGCTGGCCAAATCGATTACGAAGAGATGGAAGCTCTCGCAATCGAGCACAAACCTAAGATGATCATCGGTGGTTTCTCAGCTTATTCTCAAGTTTGTGATTGGGCGCGCATGCGTGAAATCGCTGACAAAGTAGGTGCTTACTTCTTCGTAGATATGGCTCACGTTGCGGGTCTAATCGCTGCCGGTGTTTATCCAAACCCAGTTCCACACGCTCACGTTGTTACAACAACAACGCACAAAACGCTTGCTGGTCCTCGTGGTGGTCTTATCCTTTCTAACGAAGGCGAAGATCTTTACAAAAAGCTAAACTCAGCAGTATTCCCTGGCGGCCAAGGTGGTCCTTTAATGCACGTTATCGCTGGTAAAGCAGTAGCGTTCAAAGAAGCACTAGAGCCAGAGTTCAAAGAATACCAAGCTCGCGTTGTTGCTAACGCAAAAGCAATGGTTGCTGAATTCCTAGCACGCGGTTACAACATCGTTTCAGGTTCTACAGAGAACCACCTGTTCCTAGTTGACCTTATCGACAAAGACATCACAGGTAAAGAAGCAGACGCAGCACTAGGTTCAGCTAACATTACAGTTAACAAGAACTCAGTACCAAACGATCCACGTAGCCCGTTCGTTACGTCTGGTATCCGTATCGGTTCTCCTTCTATCACTCGTCGCGGTTTCTCAGAAGCAGACGCGAAAGCTCTTGCTGGCTGGATGTGTGACATCCTTGATAACATGGGCGATGAGTCTGTTATCGAAGCAACTAAAGCGAAAGTATTAGAGATCTGTAAGCGTCTACCGGTTTACGCTTAATTTTTTCTTCGTAGTAATTTGAACTTCGTTGTCGAGCATGCTCACTTACATCCGTAAGCTCCGCGTGCTCTCCTAGAATTTCAAACAACTACTTTGAAAAATATTGATATTAGAGGCTCCTTGTTAGGGGCCTTTTTTGTATTCGTAAGTAATAAAGCCGTTGTCGAGTATGCTCACTTACATCCGTAAGCTCCGCGTGCTCTCCTAGAATTTCAAACAACTACTTTGAAAAATATTGATATTAGAGGCTCCTTGTTAGGGGCCTTTTTTGTATTCGTAAGTAATAAAGCCGTTGTCGAGTATGCTCATTTACATCCGTAAGCTCCGCATGCTCTTCTAGAATTTCAAACAACTACTTTGAAAATAGATTGACGGTATTAAAGGTCCCTTGTGGGGCCTTTTTTGTATTTGAAGGTTAGTTATCTGGGTAATCAATGGCAGGTACTAAAAAGGGCTGATGTTCGTACATCAACCCTTTGTTGTTTGTTGTTTGTTGGTCTCGGATTTACTTTTTGATGCTCAGTAAAGTGCCTGATTTACATCTAAACGAGTAGTAGCTGCGGCTTTCATTAAACTTACCCAAGCCTTCGCCATCGCAGTAGTCGATGTTGATATCACGCATGACTTCTAGTGTATCTTCGCTGTTTAAAGCGAATTTAGAACCATCTGAGCAGACGATACGAATTCTCTCATCATGGCTTACAGAGTAGATATCGACTTCAGTATTACACAGCTCAAAAGACGCTTCACGAAAGTTGTCTTGTTGAGAGTTTGAAGAGCAACCGGCAGTGAGTGCGGCTGCAATAACGGCTAATAGTCCGAGTCTTTTCATTGTTAGTCCTTCGATATCATCAAATTTAGTGATGATTTTTATATGCTGTTCTTGGTAGCCTATACAACAACACACTTTGATTCAAGGAGCGTTGGCTGACTCTAAGATATAAAAGTATAGGTGCAAACAGATAATTTATAATAGGTTTATTGGTATTGGTATTGATATTGGTCTATTACGTACCTCAAACAAAAAAGACCAACACAGAGGTTGGTCTTTCGAAATAAAGCTTGTTTTAAATGACTATCGAAACTGTTTTGCTTCTGGAAAATACTCAAAACCAGCAGACGCAAGTTTAGCGATCAAGGCTGCCTTATCGATTTCGTAGAAGTTAACCACTCGATCCAAATCACCACCGAAGTCGTCACGTAGCTTCATGTTGACGATGCTCATTAACATCACTGGATCCATCTTTGCAAAATTAGCGAGGTTCATGTTAGTCCTCGAAATCTGAGATCAGCAGGTTTGCCGCAGCAAATGCTGCACGATCACGAGCATCTTTAGGAAGAGACTCATCCGCAGCAAGGTCGTTTAATGTTTTTACCGCGCAGGTAACCGCTTTAGGGATATAGCCTTGGTCGCCACTGCCAATTTGAGAATACAGTTCACGCACCAAATCACAACAATCGTATACTTTCATTTTTATACCTAACCAAATGATAACTTATCTCAATATACACATAGAGGTAGACAAAAACAAAGTGGAACTGATGAAGATCAGAGTTAATTTGTCCTTGCTCAATATCTCATTTGTCCTTGCTCAATATCTCATTTGTTGATGCTAAATATATCACTTTGCTAGCTTGTTGTTTAACCAGATACTTATCGATTAGCCTGATATTTACCGCTTAATCAGAGATTTGTTGTTCAAGCTGATAAATCACTTCATCAGCCAGGTTGAGTTGCTTGGCTAGCTCTTTGAGGTAAGACTTCTCCATGAAGTTCTGCTCATCAGCCACAATCAAAGAGGCTAAGTAGATCTCACTCGCTTGTTGAGGTGAAATAGCGAGCTGAGCAATTTCACTTGGATCGAGGGGTTTGTGCAGCTCTTCAGACACCAATTTAGTCAGTTGATAATCGGCGCCCATATTTTCGACCGCTTGCTCGATCTTTGCCATCTCCTCTTCATCGATATGACCATCGGCTTTGGACGCAGCAATCATCGATCTTAGAATCAGCACGCTGTGATTTGCATCATTTTCATCAAACTGAGCCTGTTCGACATTGGGTGTCTGACCTTGTTTGGATTGGTAGTCATTGTAGACTTTATAAGCCAAAGCGCCCAGTGCTGCTGCGCCGCCAATCCCAGTCGCTTTCTTGCCCATTTTCTTGGTTTTCTTAGAACCCATTAGCACACCTAAGAGTCCACCACTAACAGCGCCCGCCCCGAAAGCCCCAAGTGTGTTTTTGTTGATACTCTTGTCATTGCTATTACAGCTTTTAGAAAGACTACTTAAACTCGAAGATCCTTGGGAAAGCTTTTGAGTACCTTGTTTTACGAGATCTGACTTAAGTGCATGGTTAAGTAAGCTTTTGATATCCATCGATACCTCCAATATAAATGTACTAAAGAGTCGTTAAAACCAATATACGGGCTTAAAGATGAACTGGTGATTAACTTATGTTATTTGCTCTATTGATCAATAGAAGGGAGTTTGAAGTGAAACGACAGGCACAAAAAAGGCCACCTAATAGCAGCCTTTCAATATTTATCTAGTGAGTAATCGGATTACTTAGCTAGTTGAGCCTTAAGGTGCTCGATAACCGTGTCCATAGCGATAGCTTCTTTATCACCAGTACGACGGTTTTTGTATTCGAAGTTACCTTCGTCCATGCTGCGATCACCGATAACGATAGTGTGAGGAATACCCACTAGCTCGATATCTTTAAACATAACACCAGGACGCTCTTTACGGTCATCGAATAGTACTTCGATACCCATAGCTGTTAATTCAGCGTATAGCTTTTCTGCTGCTTCTTTAACGCGCTCAGATTTATGCATGTTCATTGGTACGATAGCAACTTGGAACGGCGCTAGTGCGTCTGGCCAAGTGATACCGAATTTATCGTGGTTTTGCTCGATAGCAGATGCAACAACACGTGAAACACCGATACCGTAACAACCCATTTCTAGGATTACGCTCTTACCATCAGGACCAAGCACGTTACAGTTCATTGCTTTAGAGTAAGTATTACCTAGTTGGAAGATATGACCAACCTCGATGCCGCGCTTAAGTTGGATAGTACCTTGACCACATGGGCTTAGGTCGCCTTCTACAACGTTACGTAGGTCTTCAACTTGAGCAAGCTCTACGTCACGACCCCAGTTGATACCAAAGTAGTGCTTACCGTCTACGTTTGCGCCAGCGCCAAAGTCGCTCATTACGGCAACAGAGCGGTCAACGATGAATGGTAGCTCTAGGCCAACAGGGCCAAGTGAACCAGGACCAGCCCCAACAAGTGCGCGGATTTCTTCTTCAGAAGCCATCTCTAGTGGAGAAGCAACCTGTGGAAGGTTTTCTGCTTTCACTTCGTTAAGCTCGTGGTCACCACGGATGATTAGAGCAATAATATCTGCTTCTACTTCATCAGATGCTTTAACGAATAGAGTCTTAACTGTCTTCTCGATTGCTAGACCGTGCTGCTCTACAAGTTCTGCGATTGTTTTTGCGTTTGGCGTATCAACCAATTCCATCTCTTGAGTAGGCGCTGCAACTTCTTCAGTAGGAGCTAGTGCTTCTGCTTTCTCGATGTTCGCTGCGTAATCAGATTCAGAAGAGAATGCGATTAGGTCTTCGCCGCTTTCAGCAAGAACGTGGAACTCTTGAGAGCCGCTGCCGCCGATTGCGCCAGAGTCTGCTAATACCGGGCGGTATTCAAGGCCCATGCGGTCGAATGCTTTACAGTAAGCATCGTGCATCGCTTGGTAAGACTTTTCTAAGCCTTCTTTGTCGATATCAAAGCTGTATGCATCCATCATAGAGAACTCACGTGCACGCATTACGCCAAAACGAGGGCGGCGTTCATCACGGAATTTAGTCTGGATTTGGTACAGGTTTAGAGGAAGCTGTTTGTAAGAGCTGATCTCGTTACGTACTAGGCTTGTCACTACTTCTTCAGCTGTTGGGCTAAGAACGAATGGACGAGAGTGACGGTCTGTGAAACGAAGTAGCTCAGGACCCATCTTTTCAGAACGGCCAGTCTCTTCCCAAAGCTCAAACGGCTGAACTACGGGCATCAAGATTTCAACGGCACCTGCATTATCGATCTCTTGGCGAACGATATTTTCGACTTTACGCAGTACACGTAGACCAGTAGGTAGCCAAGTATATAAACCTGAAGCTAGCTTACGGATCATACCTGCACGTAGCATCAGCTGGTGGCTGATAACTTCTGCGTCGTTTGGAGTCTCTTTCAGAGTAGAAAGAAGGTAGTTACTGGTACGCATTCTATGGTATCCGTTTCATCATTGATAAAAGAAAATTTGCTGCAGTGAGTGACGACAGCAAATCTGATATAGCCGTATATAATATCAGCCTATTTGGGATCTCAAAAGCGTTCAATGTCAGTTACATTGATGAAAAGCGCCTCAACAACGAATTTCACGTTAAGATCGAACAAATTTACCGCATATTCCTTACTGTCTGGCTTGCCTTTTTTATAGGCAGGTCGCGGATCTTGACCAAGCACTTCTTTGATCACTTGAATGATATGGCGTGCCTGCGGGTGACCAGACAGCTTACTTTGGGCTTGCTGAGAGAAGTTCACATCTAACACTTCAGGTTCATCGGCGGCAAACCCTCCTAGTGCATCGGGAATTGAATCCGAGTAGGAGATATAAGGTTTGATGTCGATGATAGGCGTACCGTCAACGAGATCGACGCTGCCCAAGTCCAACCAAGTTTGTCCTTTTTCTTGATAGACACCTTTGAGCTCAACCGCGGACATACCAATCCCATTCGGTCTGAATGTCGCACGTGATGCGAAAACACCGATACGTTCATTGCCGCCAAGTCGAGGCGGCCTCACAGTTGGTTTCCAGCCCGCTTCAAGGTTCTTATCGAACAGAAACAACAACCACACATGGCTAAATTGCTCAATATCCCGAACAGACTCAAGACAGTTTGCTGCGTCAACCAGCCTGACTCTTGAGGTGGATGTTGGTACCAATCTAGGTTGCCTTGGCACTGCGAACTTCTCTTTATAGGGAGACTCTATAAAGCCAATAGGTTCAATGGAGTACATGAGTGGACGTCTCTGATTACGATCTATGGCGGGAAAATATCATAAAATCGCTTGTTTTTCTTTTGATAATAATTATCATTTGTTATGTTATAACGTATCAATTTAATTATTTAGGGAAATACAATGAAACCGAATATCCACCCGGGCTACCGCACAGTGGTGTTCCACGACACCAATGTTGATGAGTACTTCTTGATTGGCTCCACCTTGAAAACAGAGCGTACTATCGAATGGGAAGATGGTAATACTTACCCTTATTTCACTATTGAAGTGTCCTCAAAATCACATCCTTTCTATACGGGTAAACAGAGAGTGCTACATAAAGAGGGACGTGTTGCTAATTTTACTCGTCGCTTTGGTCAATTAGGTAAGGGAGCTAAATAATGAAAGTTGTTAAATCACTTAAAAGTGCGAAAAGCCGTCACCCTGATTGCCAGATAGTTAAGCGTAGAGGGCGTCACTATGTGATCTGTAAATCCAATCCAAGATTTAAAGCGGTTCAAAAATAACCGTCAATATGATGTGACATGTGTGTAAAAACGAGGGAAAAGTCAAACTTCATTCATTTGTCTGTTTTTCTTTTCCTTCGAGAGGAACTTAACCGGATATCGAGTGTATATTTAACGTACGATGTATTTTATTTTCAAGTGAATCAATGGGTTATATTGTGAGTTATATTTCTAGTGAATGCATTGTTGTAAATTATAAATCTAGTTTTTGTGTTTAATATAGATTTATTTGCTAATTAATTGTTCAAATAGAGTTAAAAGTCGTCGTTTGTTACACACTTTGTAACATTTTGAATTTCTAATTGATATTTTTGTCGCGTACCCTTCGCTGGCAATTTGAACATCTTTGTCACAATTGCACAGGAATCACTACACAAGGAGGGAACAGATGAGTTCATCTGCTTCAATAAAAAACAACGCACCAAAAAAACCTATTTTCACACGCTTTTTAGACAGCGTTGAATATTTGGGGAACCTTTTACCCCACCCAATCACTCTTTTTGCTATCTTCTGTGTCGCAATCCTAGTTTCTTCAGGTATTGCTGGTTACTTTGAAGTGTCTGTCATGGACCCTCGCCCTGAAGGTGCTAGTGGTCGTGCTGCTGATGGTATGATCCACGTTGTAAGCTTACTTAATGCTGAAGGCTTACAACTCATCGTAACGAATCTAGTTTCGAACTTTGTTGGCTTTGCGCCACTTGGTACTGTACTTGTTGCAATGCTAGGTGTTGCGATTGCTGAACACTCAGGTCTATTATCTGCGGCAATGCGCGGCATGGTAATGGGCGCATCTCAGCGCATGGTTACTGTAACCGTGGTATTTGCCGGTATTATCTCTAACACGGCTTCAGAGCTGGGTTACGTAGTACTTATCCCTCTTGCAGCAATGCTTTTCCACTCATTGGGTCGTCACCCATTAGCAGGTCTAGCGGCAGCATTTGCTGGTGTATCTGGTGGTTATTCTGCAAATCTACTTATCGGTACGGTTGATCCACTGCTTTCTGGTATCACAGAAACAGCAGCACAAATGCTTGATCCATCTTACTCTGTTGGCCCTGAATCAAACTGGTACTTCATGTTTATTTCGACCTTCTTTATCTCGATTGCCGGTGCATTGGTAACAGAGAAGATTGTTGAACCTAAACTGGGTAAATACAATGTCGAAGACGCGTCTGAAGATCTTTCAAATGACTCAATGGGTAAGCTTACTGCTATTGAGAAGAAAGGCCTTAGATTGGCGGGTGTCGCTGTATTAATCGTGAGTGCGCTTTTAGCTTGGACTGTTGTTCCTGCTGACGGTGTTCTACGTTCAGAGGCGGGCACGATTTCAGGCTCTCCATTCCTGAAAAGTATCGTCGCGTTTATCTTTGTATTCTTTGCTATTCCTGGTTTTGTTTACGGCAAAATTACCGGTTCAATGAAGAATGACCGTGATGTGATTAATGCAATGGCAACGTCGATGTCTTCAATGGGCATGTACATCGTTCTTGTATTCTTTGCTGCACAGTTTGTTGCTTTCTTTAAGTGGACGAACTTTGGTCAAGTGGTTGCTGTAGGCGGCGCAACATTCCTTCAGGATATCGGCCTAACGGGTCCAATGTTGTTCTTCGCATTCATCCTAATGTGTGGTTTCATTAACCTGATGATCGGTTCAGCTTCTGCACAGTGGGCAGTAACAGCGCCAATCTTCGTTCCAATGCTAATGCTAGTAGGCTACGCACCTGAAACGATTCAAGCGGCTTACCGTATCGGTGATTCAACAACCAACATCATTACACCAATGATGAGCTACTTCGGTCTTATCCTTGCCGTAGCAACTCGCTACATGAAGAACCTAGGTATCGGTACACTGATCGCGACAATGTTGCCTTACTCAATGGTATTCATGTTTGGTTGGAGCATCTTGTTCTACCTATGGGTATTCGTATTCGGTCTACCAGTAGGTCCAGGCGCTGCAACGTACTACACGCCTTAGTGAACAGTGATAGGCGAACATTTCAATTCGCTTATTAACTGAATAAAAGACGAGATACCAAAGAGCCTGCATCAATGCAGGCTCTTTTTGTTTGAGTCAGTAAACTTACAATCCCGCAAACCGATAGGTAACGCCTAGTTCGAATGACCAGCCCACGTCTCGTTGTATCAACGCGCTGTCGCTGTCATGATGAATTAGGTCTGCTCGAGCGATACCAATCCAAGTTGGCGTGAACTCATAAAGCCCGATTAACCCTGCTTGATAGACAAAGGTTGAGCCCGCATCAAATTGGTTTAGTCCCGAAGCTGATGACTCGGTGTTAGAAATACCATACAGGTGATTGGACAGTTTCTTGTCTCGATAATCGACTTCTAGGTAGGGCGTAATGGTGAATGGCTGCGTCCAGGTTTCTAACGTTCTGCCTAAGTGAAGCTGAACTTCGTAGCCATCATGTTCTGAAGTTACATCGTGTAAGTAGGTGAGGCGTGCGCCTACTGTTCCTAAGGTTATCCCCAGTTCTCCATTCCCATCTCTGTCTTGAATGCCGTTAGGTAGGTCCACAAAAGTGTCTGACACTTCAGCAAAGCGCCAATTTCCAGATAGCCCTATGTAAGGCAGCAGTTGCCAATTGGCTAAGCTACCATCGATAAAGCCTTTTGGACCTGAATAGAATAGGTTGGGTGTCGCGCCAAATTGAGGGGCACTTTTAGTCGAGAAAACACTTTCACCATAGGTGATGCTGCCTCCGATGATTCCGTACTCTTGATCAGCAAAGTGTTCATCGGCAAAGTCTTCATCAGCAAAAGAAAGTTGGGTGCTGCCAAAAACAATGGATAGCGAGAGGGCGATTCGACGAATCATAAGCAATACTCCGTTATTGTAATAAATATCAAGAACGGAGTATGTCGATTAAAATTTCATCTGGGCTACAGCGATGTAAGAGGCGACTTCTAAAGCTGCCGCCATTAGAAAGCTGTGGTTAGCGTTTTGCTAATAGGCGATCGAGGTGGTTTGCGAACTCACGACGGTCGGTTTGAGAAAGGGTGCTTGGTCCGCCAGTTTGAATACCACTTGAACGCATAGTATCCATAAAGTCACGAATGTTAAGACGCGCTTTAATGGTCTCTTTGGTGTAAAGCTCGCCGCGAGAACTTAAAGCAAGTGCACCTTTGGTGATCACTTCATCGGCGAGAGGGATATCGGAGGTAATCACTAAATCACCGGGTGCAGTGCGTTTTACGATTTCATCATCTGCAATATCAAACCCGCTTGGTACTTGAATTGAGTGAATGTTGTTGCGTTTAGGAACGGGTACCAAGTGGTTTGCCACGAAGGTACATTCCACACCTGTTCGCTCAGCTGCGCGTACGATTGTTTCTCGGATAACCTTAGGACAAGCGTCCGCATCAACCCATATCTTCATAGTGTTCTATTTCTCTATTAGCTTATTTATCAGTTAACTTATTGCTCAGTTAGCTTATTGCTCAGTTAACTTGGCTTCAAGCATGGCAACGCGAGCGGTAAGTTCTACAATTTGCTTTTCTAGTTGGCTAACACGATCGAGTGCTGGCACTTCTTGTGTCGCGACTTCCACTTTAGGGACGCGATTGGCCGTTTTCCAGCTTTTGATCGTCGTGATCAAAGCGGGCATTGGAACTGATGTGCTCATACGAGCTTTAACTAAAGCAACTGTCGGCTCTTTCCCTTGGGCTTGCAGTCCTTCAAGCACCGATTTTAACTCTTCAGACACATCTTTTGTGAGCATGTTGACCTCCATTTTTAGTATTTTTTCATTTTACTCGCTCCAGTGCGCGATAGCGAATCATAAAAGCGCCTATAGCTTGTGAGAGATCTCTTACAAAGGCTGTGAGATAACACGAATATATCGCTAGAGAGATTGATATGCATATGATTAAGATTTTGAATTTTAAGTGTTTTATTTAATTAACAACTTGGTTGGATTAAAAGTGTGATGAAAATCTATTGTCCGAAATCTTAAATCGCGTAAATTAAACCTTGTCGGAAGGATTCTGACACGGAACAGGAAAGCACCAAGGATTTGGTTATCTTCAGGATGAAGATTTGGTTACTTAGGATTGAGTGATCAAGCATGGAGCGTAAGGACATTGTAGGGATACAGACAGTTAACAGGAAGTTAGCTGCAACGGAATGACAATGGACACCTTTAGGATAAAGGGTTGGATTAGCATCAGGACGATGTAAAGGACACCGCTCACGGAACAAGTGATGTGCGCTAACTAGGATTGTTAGCTTTCAGGAAGATTGGACACCGCTAGGACGGCGAAGTAAAGGAAAGAGCTGAAGGATTACAGCCACTATTATGGATGATGCATGGAGCATTAATTAGTAGCCGGACTGCTGCGAGTAAGACCCTAGCCCTGACACTTCGGTGTCGGGGCTTTTCTTTTCTGGGCCTTTATTTATTTCGGTGCTTTGTTATCTGAGCGCTTTTTATCTAATAGTTTTATCTTAAAGCGTCACATCTGCTTTTCTGCTAATGGTCAACACAAGGAGTGTTTTATGACGATTGCAACCTCAAGAACGCTGTTGGTACCTTATACCGAGCAGTTAGAACATGACTTTATTAAGTTGAATTGTTGCCCCATTAATCGTGCTGAAATGAATGGGCCGCACTCTATTGCTTCTGCGAAGCACTTATTCCAAGAAATATTGAACGATAACGTCGGCTTTTGTCGGGCTATTATCCACAATCAAACTCGCGAATACCTTGGGCACTTGTTTATTTCATCTGCGGATGGAAAACACGAACTGGGTTTTATTCTGGACAAAGAGTACTGGCATCAAGGACTGGCGAGTGAAGCGCTAAAACCCTTTTTTAGTTTGGCTTGTTTTGAAGAGCACTTAACGAATGTGGTTGCAACTGTAAATGTTGGTCATAACCCATCCATTAAATTATTAGAAAAGTTAGGCTTTGCATTCAAAGAGACCAAACAAGATATGTTTGGTCCTTATCATGAATATAGCTATACCGCGTATTGCGACGTTACATTCTATGAGGCTGTAGCTCAAACCGCATAGAGCGGAAACCTACCATGGTTAGTTTTCCTTGGTACAGGTCGTCACCTAACGCCGAAAACTCAAAATGGTACACAGTATGCCAGCGCCAAATGGTGGTGAGCTCATGGCGCATCTTCAGTTTATGACCACTAAAGGCGACACTTAATAATTGCAAATCGAGTTCTTTACACTTTCTCGCAATGGCTGTTTTTGCTAACTCAGATTGCCTGCGTTGCTGCCAAAACAGAAAGCAAAAGAAGCACAGAAACAAAATAGCCAATAAGTTATCTATCATTTAATCCATACTTCCTTTTATCTCTTTCTTCCAATTGTGACTTTAGTGTTAGGAGCTATTGAGTAGATCTACTCTTTAGTTAGTCTACTGTTGAGCTTTAGTTGCTTGTTGCAATTCAACCAATGCATTAGCAAGCTCTGGTGATGGATTCGAGTTCAACAATGGTAAAAATACCATTCTTAGTGTCGGAATCATCACTAAATCTGCAAATAGCTGATTGAATAGGTTTTGATTACCTGTTTGTGCGAGACGCAGCAAAAATTGCTCAGCAATAGTTGGATCTTGTAGGGCACTCCAACTTCGACCAGCTAAACCAATTAATACTTCTTGATGACTTAAACGTGGGCTAGCCAAAACTTGGGTAATCACAGCATTCGTTGTATTTTGCTCTGCACCTGAAAGGGCACGAACTAATGCTGAAAGTAAAAACAGATCCGGTTCTTTACTTGAGATTTCATTCTCTGCCATCTCTTGCAAGCGTTGAGCTAGCTTGTCATTGATTTGCGTATGCTCAAGCGCTCCTAGTGTTGCATAAAGAGGCTCTGATGGCAGTTTATGAAGAGCCTTACGAATAGTGACACCGTTTTGCTGGCTGCCTAAGCGAGCACACATAT
>NZ_JADDYI010000020.1:0-88735 GCF_015163545.1 Vibrio sp. OPT24 | reverse complement strand
CTGTGATACCCTGCAAGCCAACCGTTTTCCAGTTGTCCCAACCGAGTTCACCTGTGAAGTAATGTTGAGCGTGTTCGTAGTATTGGCTCGTCGCAAGATCTAAACCTGATCTTACTTGGCTATGGAACACGGCCATCTTGTCTTCAGAAGGCTTGAAGGTATATGGGTTGTTAGACAGCTTTTGTTGTTGCTCTTCGGTGATCTCGCCGTTCAAACGAGTGCCCATTGCTTCAATAACAAACTTTAGGAAGTTACCCACATCTCCTTGATGCAATAGGCCTCTTTCATCCAGTTTAAATTTTAGGAACCAAATCCAAGGTTGCTTGTGTTCGTTCCAGTAGCTAATCGCTAAGTGAGCTTGTTTCTGCAGTGGAAATGGGTACGGCTGTTTCCCCTGCTCAACATCAGAGAATAGGTTGTTGTCGATCTTTTGGATACGACGACCTAGATCGTAGATATCATATTGGCAACCGCTATTCTTTAGCAACTGAGTGAGCGTGTGAATGGTTTCCATAGTAATAAAGCTCCTAACTTTCTTTCCTAAATAGATGGTACTCTATGCCCCAATTTCAAGGTCACTAGATAAATAACTTGGTGAAAAATGACAGCTGCCACAAAGTTACCTCTTTTACTTCAACAATTAGAACAACAAATGCGCCAATGTTCTCTGTGGAGCACGTTTCCACCCTCGGATGAGGCGCTTGCGAGCATTGAACCTTTCGCGGTTGATTCGCTACAACCGGAAGAGTGGTTGCAGTGGATCTTTATCGTTAAGATCAACGCAATGATGGATGCCCAAATAAGTCTACCGAAAGGCTTTGCGATTCATCCTTATTTTAGTGAAGTGTGGAAAAATAAGGCAGACAAAGCTGAACTGCTAGTGACGATTCTGAGCATTGATGAGGTATGCGCGTAATGTTAGAGATCATTTATCAAGATGAGTATTTTGTCGCGGTGAATAAGCCTGCAGGTATGCTAGTACATCGCTCATGGTTGGATAAACACGAGACTCAATTTGTTATGCAAACACTGCGTGACCAAATTGGTCAGCATGTATTTCCTTTGCATCGTTTAGACCGACCTACATCCGGTGTTTTGGTGTTTGCATTGTCGAGTGAGGTTGCCTCTGAAGTCATGCCGATGTTCGCCAACCATGAGATGCAAAAGACTTATCATGCGATTGTGCGTGGCTGGATAGAAGAGGGCGATACGCTCGACTACGCACTCAAGGTCGAGTTGGATAAGATCGCAGACAAGTTCGTGAAAGAAGATAAAGAACCACAAGAGGCTATTACCGTTTACGAGCCGTTAGCGAAAGTTGAAGTGCCGTATTCAACAGGCCGCTTCCCAACCAGTCGTTATTGCTTGGTTGAGATGATGCCAAAGACAGGTCGCAAGCATCAGTTGCGTCGTCATATGGCTCACCTAAGACACCCAATCGTGGGTGATACTTCGCATGGTGATGGTAAGCATAACCGTCTGTTTCGTGATGATTTAGACTCTCACCGTTTGTTACTGCATGCTTCTGAACTACGCTTCATCCACCCTTTTACAAAGAAGGAGTTAGTGATGAAGGCTAACCTAGATGAAACGTGGTTAAGGTTGTTTGAAACTTTTGAGTGGGATACCAACTTAGTGAATGCTGAAGCATGTTCGCCTAAGTAAAAGTACACGCGTCCAAGTAAACGTAGAAAGCATAAAACAAAGGGCTGATAGTAATATCAGCCCTTTCTAATATCTGTGTAATTGGAATCGACTTACTAGAATTTAGTTGCTAATAGCGGGATCATTTTAACTTTGCTAGATCAGCTTCGATCTCTGAGATCTTACTCGATACTACTTTCTCTAAGTGACGTAAATCAGTGAGGATCTTCTGCTTCACATCGACCTCAGTGGTTGGCGTAGGTTTGGTGATCTTGTTTAGCTCATCAATCACAAGGGTGAGGTTGCGGTTTATCTCCGTCACTTCTTTGTATTGATTGTTGCCACCACTAACAAGCACACTTTTGACCTGTCGTGGGTATTTAAACTTAACGCTTTTCGCGAACAATTCGCCTTTCTGCTTACAAAAGTAAATCTTTAGAATATCTTTGTGGGCTTCTTGGCGAAGGGAATAACGTTCAATCTGTTTAGGTTCGTGGATACCTAAGCCAGTGAGGTTTGGATACATAAGCGACCTCTAGTTTATGAATGTAATACTTTTATGAAATTGACCTAATCAATGTAGCAGCCTAATCACGCGCTAGATAGTTGATATCTGGGAATTGATTGTAAGTTGTGGGCAAGATCGCTCTCTATCTTTACCCACATTAATTTGGCTATTAAGCCTACTCTTGGCATTGAATTAGCTTTCTAAGGTGCGAGTTCCGAAACATGCTCGGTTAATCTTTCTCTTAACGCTTGTTCCTGTTCCTCTGAAAGCCTTCCTCCAGCGTCACTGGTCAGAATAAATAAATCTTCCGCTCGTTCGCCGATAGTCGTGATTTTTGCGCCATGTAAATTGATGTCTAACTCAGCAAAGGTCGCACCTACTTCAGCCAATAACCCAGGGGTATCCAGTGCTCTGAGTTCCATCAAAGTGTGTTTTTTGCTCTTTGTTGGTAGGAATTCGACTAAAGTCTTGACTTTGAAATGCTGTAAATTTCGAGGTGTACGACGTGTTTTGATCTTAGTTGGGCGACCATCAGCGAGGACATGAACCAAATGTTTGGCAACGGCTTTGTGTCTTGCCTCATCAATAGCTTTGCCATGTTGGTCTAGAACGATAAAGGTGTCTAAAACATGGCCATCTTTGCTGACCATAACTTGTGCGTCGTGGACGTTAAAGTTACGTCGATCGAGTTCAGCAACGACGGTCGCAAACAGTGCAGCCTGGTCTTTGCAGTAGACAAACACTTCAGTACCACCACGAGTGGCTTTTTTGCTTATCAATACCAAGGGTTGGCTTGGATCTTCCAAGCGAAGTAAGTGCTCACAATGCCAAGCGATTTGCTTGTGGGTATGACGCAAGAAGTAGTCGGCCTTGAAACGTTGCCAAAGCACTTCGATTTCGCGAGCGGTGAAGCCTTCTTTACGTAACAGGGCGGAGGCCATTTGTTGGTTGTGGCGAATACGGTCTCTGACATCAACCGGATTTTCTAAACCACGGCGCAGTGCTCTTTGTGTTGAATGGAATAATTCCGCTAGTAGGGTACGTTTCCAACTGTTCCAGAGCTCAGGGTTAGTGGCGCAGATATCGGCGACGGTTAGACAAACCAAAAGCTCAAGTGATTCTTCATCACGTACTTTTTTGGCAAATTCGGCGATAACATCGGGATCGTGGATATCACGGCGTTGTGCAGTGACAGACATCAACAGGTGGTTTTGTACCAACCACGACACTTGCTTAGCCTCGGGTTTAGATAGCCCATGTTCAATACAGAAAGAGTAAGCTTCTACTGCCCCAATTTCTGAGTGGTCTCCACCGCGGCCTTTACCTATGTCATGGAAGATAGCCGCCAGAATCAGTAGTTCTTTCTTCTGAACTCGTGGGTACACTTCACAACAAATAGGGTGCTTGTCGTGGTTTTCTATCTGGCTGAAACGGTTAATGTGCTTGAGCAGACGAATACTGTGCTCATCAACGGTGTAAGCATGGAATAGGTCAAATTGCATCTGACCAACAATTTGGCTCCACTGTGGTAAGTATGCCGATAAGACGCCTAGCTTGTGCATCAAGCTAAAGGCTTTATGCAGAGCATTTGGGTGGCGAACCAATGCCATGAACTTGTCACGAGCTTCAGGGATGGTATGTAAGAATCGGTTCAGTCGACGGCGCGCTGTGCGCAGTTGTCGCAGTGTTGGTGGGCTTACTCCTTCGATGGAAGAGTCATTGGCAATATGGATAAACATATCGAGAATCGTTTCTGGCCGTGCTTGGAACAGTGCAGGCTTACGCGCCTCTATCAGTGAACCTCGACGCTGGAAATCGTCATCAAGAATTTCAGCTTCTTGGGTCTCACCGCCATTGATGATCGCTTGATCGAACAGTTTAAGTAGCATCTTATTGAGCTCTGCTACACGACGAAGTGTTCGGTAGAACTCTTTCATCATCATCTCGACGCCACGGTTTCCTTCACCAGTATAACCTAGATGCTCAGCGACTTGAGCTTGATGTGCGAACGTTAAACGGTTGTCGTAACGGCGCAGTTCAATATGCAATGCAAAGCGAACACGCCATAAAAAATCTTGGCACTCAACGAGCTCGCGATATTCAGCATCGGTAAGAAAGCCGTATTTACTCATTTCTAGTAACGATGTCGCACCAAAATGTCGACGAGCTACCCAACTCAGTGTGTGAATATCTCTTAAGCCGCCTGGAGTTGATTTGATATCTGGCTCTAGATTGTAAGTGGTGTCGTGGTAGCGAGCATGACGCTCTCTTTGTTCTTGAATTTTAGCTTTGTAAAAAGTCTCACTAGGCCAAAATGAATCGGAATGAATCTTTAGTTTCAGCTCTTGGAAGGTGTCTTCGCTGCCACAAAGTAAGCGTGACTCTTGTAGGTTAGTCGCGACGGTTAAATCATCGGTGCCGATATCAAGACACTCAGCAATAGTTCGCACAGCATGGCCAACTTCGAGCTTTAAATCCCAAAGTAGAGTAATGAATTGACTGACCTTTTCACCAAGAGCTGGTGGAAGCGTTTTTTGCGAGACAATGAGAATATCAATGTCCGATAACGGGTGAAGTTCACCTCGACCATATCCACCCACTGCGACAAGGGAAATATGTGGCAGCTTATTAAAGCCTAAATGTTCCCATAATCGACTGAGAAGCAAATCCATGTATTTGGATCGCAATAGTACTAAATCAGTAACTGGATGATGATTTAGAAATTCATTTTTTTGATACTGCGTGAAGATTTCGAGCTGATTTTTTAATTCGCAGATTTCAATTTGTTCATCATTGAACGTAAGAGGGCATTGATAAGGCATAGTTTGCTATCCGTGCAAGCAAATGAGAATAATAAACAATTTACCAGAAGCTGGTGGAAAATCGAAATTGAGCGTAAAAAAATATCCTCGACAATGCGAGGATATTTTTAAAAGGCCGATGCGTTCAGTTTAATGAACTAAGCGTTCTTCATGATACGTGGAATAGTATCATCGCTGCGCAGGGTTAGTACTTCACAACCTGTATCAGTCACAACCAATGTGTGTTCCCACTGTGCCGAGTTCTTGCTGTCAGCGGTGTACACTGTCCAGCTATCTTCGTCATCGAGACGACAGCCGAATTTACCAGCGTTGATCATTGGTTCGATAGTGAAACACATGCCAGCTTTTAGCACAGTGCGGTCGTTGTTTTTGTAGTGAACCACTTGTGGATCTTCGTGGAATTCAGAACCGATGCCGTGGCCACAGTAATCTTTAACAATAGAGAACTTAGCACGTGGGTTGTTCTTGTTGTTTGTCTTGATGTACTTCTCGATAGCAGTACCGATTTGGCCAAGCTGAACACCAGGCTTAACTTGACGCATACCTTCGTAAAGTGCTTCTTGAGCAACCATACATAGACGCTTGTTTGCCGGTGAAACCTCACCAACAAGGAACATCTTAGATGTGTCACCGTGGTAACCTTGTGGACGAACGCTTAGGTCTGCATTTTCATCATCAGGAACAATCACAGTGATATCAACGTTTAGAATATCGCCATCTTTCAATACTGCAGGTTTGAATTGACCTGTGCTACCTGTCTCATCTTGTGATGCTGGAATGCCGTGACACACGATGTGGTTGATAGACGTACAGATTGACTTAGGGAAACCGTGGTAATCAAGTGGTGCTGAGTATGCGCCTCTTTCTAGAGCGTACTCGTGACAGATTTTGTTCAGTTCTTCTGTCGTTGTACCTACTTGGATGTGAGGTTCAATCATCTCTAGAATTTCAGCGGCCAGTTTGCCGGCAACGCGCATTTTTTCGATTTCTTCTGCAGTTTTAATTTTTACAGCCATTGCATATCTCTTAATTTGGTAGCACCTAAGTGTGCATATTGGGGCTATTCTATCAGTGCAGCATTTTAGCGCAACATTACCATGTCCGTACAATGTTGGTGGATACTGCTCAATCTGAGTGGATAATGTTCGGTTTAATGGTGCAGCGTGATTTGAATAGGACACTATTTTACAGAGGAAATTCGCCGCCACGGTTCAGTATAGCAGTCGCCATTTTTAGAATTTTTTCTAGCCATAGATAGACAAAATATGGTATAAAGCGCGCCGGACATCAGGACTGTTTTCTCCACTTGGCGAAACAAGCTTTGTGTCCACTAACTTATTTCTTTAAATCACACACATTCCGACACATGTTCCGGGGTGCCTCAACAACATAGATAACGGCTGAAAAGTGGTTAGTTGTTAGGGGTCGGATTCATGGGGGATGTGGAGGCCTAACCCCATAGAGGATTTTAAAATGGCAACTGTATCAATGCGCGATATGCTTAAAGCTGGTGTTCACTTCGGTCACCAAACTCGTTACTGGAACCCAAAAATGAAGCCATTCATCTTTGGTGCTCGTAACAAAGTACATATCATCAACCTAGAAAAAACTGTACCAATGTTCAACGACGCTCTAGCTGAAATTGCTAAAGTTGGCGAGAAGAAAGGTAAAGTTCTTTTTGTTGGTACTAAGCGCGCTGCATCTGAAGCTGTTAAAGAAGCTGCTATCAACAGCAACCAGTTCTACGTTAACAACCGCTGGTTAGGCGGTATGCTAACGAACTACAAAACTGTTCGTCAGTCTATCAAGCGTCTGAAAGAACTTGAAGCGCAAGCTCAAGACGGTACTTTCGACAAGCTTACTAAGAAAGAAGCTCTAATGCGTACTCGTGAAATGGAGAAGCTAGAGAAATCTCTTGGTGGTATTAAGAACATGGGCGGCCTTCCAGACGCTCTATTCGTAATCGATGCTGATCACGAACACATCGCAGTTAAAGAAGCAAACAACCTAGGTATCCCAGTTTACGCTGTAGTTGATACTAACTCTAACCCAGACGGCGTTGACTTCGTTATCCCAGGTAACGATGATGCAATCCGTGCAGTACAGCTTTACCTAAACGCTGCTGCAGACGCGGTTAAAGAAGGTCGTAACAAAGATGTTGCTGCTGTAGCTGCTGAAAAAGACGGTTTTGTAGAAGCTGAATAATAGCGGCTCTGAGCCATATTTAGTTCATATTAAGCGGTCATAATCGGTGGCTTAACGGACTGAATACAGTCAATATCAGGGGCCAATTAATTAGGCCCCTGTTTTTTATCTTTTTTAGAATTTACTGAGGAATAGAGAATGGCAACTGTAACTGCAGCTCTAGTTAAAGAACTTCGTGAACGCACAGCTGCGGGCATGATGGAATGTAAAAAAGCACTTGTTGCTGCTGAAGGCGACATCGAGCTAGCAATTGAAAACATGCGTAAATCTGGCGCAGCGAAAGCAGCTAAAAAAGCTGGTAACGTTGCTGCTGAAGGCGCAATCATCATCAAAGAAGCAAACGGCGCAGCTGCTCTTCTTGAAGTTAACTGCCAAACTGATTTCGTAGCTAAAGATGCAGGTTTCCTTGCATTCGCTAACGAAGTTGCTGAAGTTGCTCTAGCAGAACGTCTAGAAATCGCTGCTCTTCAAGCTAAATTTGAAGAAGCGCGTATTGCACTAGTAACTAAGATCGGTGAAAACATCAACATCCGTCGCGTACAATTCGTTGAAGGTGTTGCACTAGCTTCTTACCGTCACGGCGAGAAAATCGGTGTTGTTGTTGCTGGTGAAGGCGAAGCTGAAACGCTTAAGCACGTTGCAATGCACGTTGCTGCATCACGTCCTGAGTTCCTAAACCCAGAAGACGTACCTGCAGACGTAGTTGAGAAAGAAAAAGCAGTTCAAGTTGAAATCGCTATGAACGAAGGCAAACCAGCTGAAATCGCAGAGAAAATGGTTGTTGGCCGTATGAAGAAATTCACGGGCGAAATCTCTCTAACTGGTCAAGCTTTCATCATGGAGCCTAAGCAAACTGTTGGCGCTATCCTGAAAGAGAAAGGCGCTTCAGTATCTGACTTCGTACGTCTAGAAGTTGGTGAAGGCATCGAGAAAGCGGCTGAAATGAGCTTCGCTGACGAAGTTGCTGCGGTACAAAAAGGTTAATCCTTAGCGTATTGTTTGAAAAAGACCGTGGCAAATGCTGCGGTCTTTTTATGAATAATGAACAATTTTTTTGCTTTGTTAGCTGTTATGAATACGAACTGAGCTAATCAGTTTTTATCCATGACTGTTAATCATCAACTCTTTGGAAGGTAAACTCCATGACTACGAACCCTAAACCGGCGTATCAACGTATTCTGTTAAAACTTAGCGGTGAAGCACTACAAGGCGAAGAAGGTTTTGGTATTGACCCTACGATCCTTGATCGTATGGCTCAAGAAGTAAAAGAATTGGTTGAACTAGGTGTTCAAGTAGGTGTTGTTATCGGTGGCGGTAACCTTTTCCGTGGTGCAGGCCTTGCTGAAGCAGGCATGAACCGCGTTGTTGGTGACCACATGGGTATGCTTGCAACGGTAATGAACGGCCTTGCAATGCGTGACGCTCTGCACCGTGCTTATGTAAATGCGCGTGTAATGTCAGCTATCCCGCTTAAAGGGGTGTGTGACGACTACAATTGGGCAGATGCAATCAGCCAACTACGTCAAGGTCGCGTTGTGATCTTCTCTGCAGGTACTGGTAACCCATTCTTCACTACTGACTCAGCTGCATGTCTACGTGGTATCGAAATCGAAGCTGACGTAGTTCTAAAAGCGACAAAAGTAGATGGTGTATTTACTGCTGACCCAGTAGCAAACCCAGACGCAGAGCTGTATGATACTTTGTCTTACAACACGATTCTTGAGAAAGAATTGAAAGTAATGGACTTGGCTGCATTTACGCTAGCACGTGATCACAAAATGCCAATCCGTGTATTTAACATGAATAAGCCAGGCGCACTACGTCGCGTGGTTATGGGTGAAACTGAAGGTACGTTAATCAGCGACGCTGACTAATTTTTCGGGCTTACTGAAGCCTTGTGCTTTGGTAAGCTTATCCTTATCACTCCAAATAAAAAGCTTTCTTGAAGAAAGAACATAATCAAGGTGAAATTGTGATTAACGAAATCAAAAAAGACGCTCAAGAGCGCATGGTAAAAAGTGTTGATGCACTAAAGAACAGCCTACAAAAAATTCGTACAGGCCGTGCTCACCCGAGCCTACTTTCTGGCCTTACCGTTGAGTACTACGGTGCGCCAACACCTTTGACTCAAGTAGCTAACGTTATTGCTGAAGACGCACGTACACTAGCAATTACAGTGTTTGATAAAACACTGACTCCTCTCGTTGAAAAAGCAATCATGACTTCTGACCTAGGCCTAAACCCTATGTCTGCAGGTACGGTTATCCGTGTACCACTTCCACCGCTAACGGAAGAGCGTCGTAAAGACCTAGTTAAAATTGTTCGTGGCGAAGCTGAAGGTGGCCGTGTTGCTATCCGTAACATCCGTCGCGACGCGAATGGCGATCTAAAAGCGCTTCTTAAAGATAAAGAAATCTCTGAAGACGAAGATCGTAAAGCACAAGACGAAATTCAAAAGCTAACTGACGCTGCGGTTAAGAACGTAGACGAAGTTTTAGCAGTTAAAGAAAAAGAGTTGATGGAAGTTTAATTTTCCATATTCTTTTCTTTCCGGAAAAACGCTGTACTCACGGTTCAGCGTTTTTTTATGCTACTCTGTTCGACTATTAGAATTTGATTCACTCTTTTATGCATAATTCTCAAGCGTTCACAGACTCTCTTCCTAAACACATTGCTATCATTATGGATGGTAATGGTCGCTGGGCAAAAGCTAAGGGCAAGCCTCGCGTTTTTGGTCATAAAAACGGTGTTAAAGCCGTTCGCAAAACCATCTCTTCTGCAGCCAGACTTGGCATTAAAGCCGTTACACTTTTTGCGTTTAGTAGCGAGAACTGGCGTCGTCCTGAAGAAGAAGTCGGTATCTTGATGGAACTGTTTATTTCAGTCCTTTCGAGTGAAGTAAAAAAACTTCATAAAAACAATCTACAGCTTCGTGTTATTGGTGACAAAAGTCGTTTCAATGATCGACTCCAAAAGAAGATCGAAGAAGCGGAAGCTTTGACTCGCACCAATACTGGCATGGTTATTAATATTGCGGCCAACTACGGTGGCAAGTGGGATATCCAGCAAGCAATGACTTCTATTGCTCAACAGGTAAAGTCTGGTGATATTAATGTAGAAGACATTGATGAAGCTATGATTACACAACACCTGACTATGGCCGATATTCCGGAAGTTGACCTATTAATTCGTACTAGTGGCGAGTGTCGCATTAGTAACTTTATGCTTTGGCAATTGGCTTACGCTGAAATGTATTTCACTGAACAATTCTGGCCAGACTTTAATGAAGACAGCTTAGTAGAAGCTGTGACTTGGTTTGTAAACCGTGAGCGTCGTTTCGGATGCACCGGTGAACAGATCAAAGCTCTGATGGACAGTTAATAAGGATTTTTTGGTTTGAAACAACGAATTATTACGGCGTTGATTTTAGCTCCCCTAGTTATTCTAGGTATTTTCGAGTTGTCACTTCCTACGTTTATTTTTTCATTAGCGGTCATCTCGCTCTTGGGATTTTGGGAGTGGACTCAGTTTGTTGAAAGCAAGTCGCGTTATTTAGCCTTGATTCCAACGGTTGTGGTCAGTGCGGCAAGTTTTGCTTTTATCCCTTTTGATGCATTTAGCCTTAATGACTTATCTAGCGCCCATTACGCAATATTAACTATTGGTTCTATTTGGTGGGTAATCGCAAGTGGTATGGCAGTGACTTATCCTAAGTCGATGCCAGCATGGAAAGACTCTTCTTTCCTTCGTCATGCTTTTGGTGTATTGACTTTACTGCCATTCTTCTGGAGTGTGGTTATCCTGCGCGCTAACGGCATCGATGTTGACCCTTACCACGGTGCAAAATTGGTAATGTTTGTTTGTTTGCTTGTTTGGGCAGCAGACAGCGGGGCTTATTTTTCAGGAAAGAGTTTTGGTAAGCGAAAAATGGCACCTGCGGTAAGTCCGAATAAGACGATTGAAGGTCTTATTGGTGGCATTATTACTGCGGTGATCGTGGCTTGGATCTTTGCTGATTTGTTTGATATCCAATTCACCAGCCCTCTTCACATGATTATTATTACCCTAGTGACCGTTGTTATCTCTGTTCTTGGTGACCTTGTAGAAAGCATGTTTAAGCGTGTTTCCGGAGTGAAAGACAGCAGTAATCTGATTCCTGGTCATGGTGGTATACTTGATAGAATAGATAGCTTAACGGCTGCATTCCCTGTCTTTGCTCTGCTTTATTTAGCATTCTAATAAAAAAGGGCAGTGTTTCTGCTCTTTATTACATTTCTACGGTCATATGTGATGCGAAATCTAACTATCCTTGGCGCTACCGGCTCAATTGGTGCAAGTACACTAAAAGTCGTTGAGCAAAATCCAGAACTTTATTCGGTCGTTGCACTGGCTGCAGGCTCGAACGTTGAAAAGATGCTGGCGTTAGTTGAAAAGTGGCAACCAAGCTATGTTGCTATGGCTTGTCCTGATGCTGCATCTCAGCTGACAGGCATGTTGTCCGAAAATTACCCTAACGTTACAGTACTTTCAGGTCCGGAAGGTATGTGTCAGGTCGCTTCTTTAGAGGAAGTCGACACAGTTATGGCTGCTATTGTCGGTGCGGCAGGTTTGCTTCCTACGATGTCTGCGGTTAAAGCCGGTAAGCGTATCCTACTTGCCAACAAAGAAGCTTTGGTGATGTCAGGTCAGCTGTTTATCGACGCTGTAGAAAAGTACGGGGCCGAGCTACTTCCTGTAGATAGTGAACATAATGCTATTTTTCAATGCCTACCACAAAACGTACAAACCAATCTAGGTCGTTGTAACCTAGAAGAGAACGGTATCAATCATATTCTTTTGACCGGCTCTGGTGGCCCTTTCCGCTATACCGATGTCGCAGAACTCGAATCAGTGACTCCTGAACGAGCTATTGCGCACCCTAACTGGTCTATGGGGCCTAAGATCTCTGTTGATTCAGCAACTATGATGAATAAGGGCCTAGAGTACATTGAAGCGAAATGGCTATTCAATGCTTCTCAAGAACAACTCAAAGTTATTATTCACCCTCAGTCTGTTATTCATTCTATGGTTCAGTACAAAGATGGTTCAGTATTGGCTCAAATGGGCGAACCCGATATGGCGACGCCGATCGCTCTAACCATGTCTTATCCTGAACGTACTGAAGCCGGTGTTAAGCCGTTGGACTTTACTAAGGTTGGTGAGCTGACATTCTTAGAGCCTGATTTAACTCGTTACCCTTGCTTAAGATTAGCGATTGAAGCTTGCTACTTAGGTCAGCATGCAACAACTGCAATTAATGCGGCAAACGAAATTGCAGTTGATGCTTTCTTGAATAATCAGGTGAAGTTTACCGACATTGCTATCATTAACGAGCATGTTATGAGCAAAGTATGTGAACAACATAACTCTGAGGGCTTAGATAGCTTGGAAAGCCTTCTCGAGCTCGATAATATGTCTCGTCTAATAGCCATTCAATTTATTAAAGAGCAGCTTACATGAGTGGAATTCTGTGGAACTTCGCATCTTTTATTGTAGCGCTTGGCATTCTGGTCGCTGTTCATGAGTTTGGACACTTCTGGGTTGCTCGTCGCTGTGGTGTGAAAGTTGAAAAATTCTCGATTGGTTTTGGTAAATCAATCTGGAGCAAAGTTGGCCGTGATGGCACAGAGTACAGCTTGTCAGTTATTCCATTGGGCGGCTACGTTAAGATGCTTGATGGTCGTGTTGATGACCTTTCTGAAGATGAACAACAATACGCTTTTGATAAGAAGCCATTGTGGAAAAGAACTGCGATAGTCGGTGCCGGTCCTGCATTTAATTTTATCTTTGCTGTGTTTGCGTACTGGTTGGTATTTTTGATTGGTGTGCCTGCGGTTAAACCCGTAATCGGCGAAGTCACCCCGCAATCTATTGCCGCACAAGCCGGAATTGAAAGTGGAATGGAACTTAAATCAGTTTCAGGAATCAAAACCGCAGATTGGGAATCTGTTAATATGGGTTTGATATCACACATTGGTGATCAATCCATGACTGTAACTGTCGCTTCTCAAGATGATATCGGCTTCGAACAACAGATGACATTGGATATCTCAGACTGGTCGTTTAACCCAGAAACTGAATCTGCAATGACAACGCTTGGTTTTAGACCGTATTCGCCAGAAATATCGACAACGCTTGCTCAAGTGATTGACGACGGTGCGGCATACTCGGCAGGGTTAGAAGCCGGTGATAAAATTGTTGAGATTGATGGGCAGCCCATTGAACAGTGGCAGTCGGTAGTCGAGTTAATTCGTGCAAACCCGATGACGTCATTAGACCTTGTTGTGTTGAGAAATGGTGCTGAGCAGTCATTGGTTATGACGCCAAAAAGCCGGGAGCTTTCTGATGGTTCTGTAATTGGCTATGCGGGTATTGCTCCAGAAGTCGCAGAATGGCCAGAAGATTATCGCTTTGAGTTACAATTTGGTGTAATTGATTCTGTAGGAAAAGCATTTGATAAAACAGGTCAAATTATTGGTTTGACGCTGACAATGCTTAAAAAGCTTATCGTTGGTGATGTTGGCTTAAACAACTTGAGTGGTCCTATTTCAATTGCCAAAGGTGCAGGGACAACCGCCGATTATGGTTTGGTTTATTTCCTAGGCTTTTTGGCTTTGATTAGTGTGAACTTAGGTATTATTAATTTGGTTCCGCTGCCTATGCTTGATGGCGGACATTTGCTCTTTTTCGCTATTGAAGCCGTTACTCGTAAACCGGTCCCTGAAAAAGTTCAGGAGATGGGGTACAGAGTGGGAGGGGCAATCCTCTTCTCTTTGATGGCTCTGGCAATATTTAACGATTTTACTCGCCTGTAAATGGTTTCTTACAGGCATTGGTAGTAGCAAGGAATAATTAGAATAAGTATGGCGATTAAGCAAATTCTGTTCGCAAGTCTATTGGCCACTAGTGTGGCTGCGAACGGAGCACAAAACTTTGTGGTTCAAGATATCAAGATCGAAGGTTTACAGCGTGTTGCACTTGGTGCAGCTCTACTGAAAATGCCAGTACGTATTGGTGATGAAGTAGATGAAGGCGATGTATCTGAGATCATTCGCGCATTATATGCTTCAGGTAACTTTGAGGACGTTAAAGTACTTCGTGATGAAGGTGTTTTAGTTGTTCAAGTTAAAGAGCGGCCAACCATTGCAAGTATCTCGTTTTCAGGAAATAAAGCGATCAAAGAAGAGCAGCTTCAACAGAACCTAGATGCGTCTGGTGTTCGTGAAGGTGAAGCGCTTGACCGTACAACACTGAGTAACATTGAGAAAGGCCTCGAAGACTTTTATTACAGTGTTGGTAAATACAACGCAACCGTAAAAGCAGTTGTTACGCCTTTGCCGCGTAACCGTTCTGACCTTAAATTTGTGTTTACTGAAGGCGTGTCCGCTAAAATTCAGCAAATCAACTTTATTGGTAATGAAGTGTTCTCTGATGCTGACTTGCTCAGTCGTTTCAACTTGAATGTCGATGTTGCATGGTGGAACTTTCTTGCGGATGAAAAATACCAAAAGCAAGTATTGGCTGGCGATATTGAAGCTCTGAAATCTTACTATCTTGACCGTGGTTACCTTAAATTCAAGGTCGATTCTACTCAGGTAGCGATCTCACCAGACAAAAAAGGCGTTTATATCACGCTCGGTATTGATGAAGGTGAGGCCTATATCGTTAAAGATGTCGCTTTCCGTGGTGAGTTGATCGGTCGTGAAGCAGATTTCGACGCATTAGTCCCATTTGAAGATGGCGATGTTTATAACGGTTCTTCGGTGACTTCACTTGAAGAAAACGTTAAACGAATTCTTGGTGAATCAGGCTATGCCTATCCACAAGTTCGCACTATTCCAGAATTTGATGATGAAACGAAAGAAGTTTCGTTAGTGATCAATGTAGAAGCGGGTAGTCGTATCTACGTTCGTGATATTCGTTTTACGGGTAACAACTCAACCAAAGATGAAGTGTTACGTCGTGAGATGCGTCAAATGGAAGGAAGCTGGCTTAACTCTAAGTCAATTGATACCGGTAAGAGCCGCCTGAACCGTTTAGGTTACTTTGAAACTGTGGATGTACAAACCGTACGTGTCCCAGGTAGTGACGACCAAGTTGATTTGGTTTACAACGTTAAAGAAGCTAACTCAGGCAGCATCAACTTTGGTGTTGGTTACGGTACTGAGTCAGGCGTGAGTTTCCAAGTTGGTTTGCAACAAGATAACTTTGCGGGTTCAGGTAACCGTGTTGGCGTTAGTGCCATGATGAACGATTACCAGAAGAACGTGAGCTTAGACTACCGTGACCCATACTGGAACCTTGATGGTGTGAGTTTAGGCGGTAAGATCTTCTACAACGAGTTCGAAGCATCTGAAGCGGGTATCGTCGACTATACCAACCAAAGTTATGGTACCAGCCTAACATGGGGCTTCCCTGTCGATGAGCTGAATCGTATCGAGTTTGGTATCGGCTATACACACAACAAGATCGGTAACGTTCCGACCTATATTCAAGTTGAACAGTTTGCGAGAAGTATTGACCAATATGGTGACGAACACATCTTGACCGATGATTTCGACATCAATATTTCTTGGACACGTAATAACTTGAACCGTGGTTTTTTCCCAACCGAGGGTAACCACCAACGTGCTTTCGCTAAAATGACGGTACCAGGGTCTGATGCTCAGTACTTCAAAGCGCAGTATGATGTAAAACATTACATCCCGCTGACCAAAAAGCATGAGTTCACACTATTGATGCGTGGCCGATTAGGCTATGGTAATGGTTATGGTCAGACGGATGGTAACGATAACTTGTTCCCATTCTACGAGAACTATTATGCAGGTGGTTTCACTACGCTACGTGGTTTTGGTTCTAACTCGGCAGGTCCGAAAGCCGTTTACGGAAGCAGTACGGGTAACAACCCAACTTACGACACAGCTACGGATGATTCAGTAGGTGGTAATGCGGTTGCTTTGGCTAGTTTAGAGCTAATCGTACCAACGCCGTTTGCTTCTGATGAAGCGCGTAGTCAAATTCGCACCAGTGTTTTCTTCGACATGGCAAGTGTATGGGATACAGAATTCGTAGACCGAGGCGCACCTAACAGTGGCAGTCAGTATTACTACGATTACTCTGATCCAAGTAATTATCGCTCATCTTATGGTGCCGCTCTTCAATGGATGTCACCAATGGGCCCACTGGTTTTCTCTCTAGCGAAACCAATTAAAGTTTACGAAGGTGATGATGAAGAGTTCTTCACATTCACCATCGGTAGAACCTTCTAATATTTAAAGGACAATATTTTGAAAAATATGATTAAAGCAGCAGGTTTAGGCCTTGTAGTTCTTAGCTCTTCTTTCTTTGCAACAGCGGCTGAAGCTGCGCAAAAAGTGGGTTATGTAAACACTGCACAAGTATTCCAGGCTCTACCTCAGCGTGAAGTTGTTCTTCAAAAAATGCAGGAAGAGTTCAAAGACAAAGCGGCTGAACTACAAAGTATTCAAGCACAAGCTAAGACTAAGATCGAAAAGCTTAAGCGTGATGGCGAACTGTTAGGTCCTGACGAAGTTGAGAAGCTACGTATCGAAGTAGGTCAACTAGACAGTAAGTACAAAATCAAAGCTCAAGCACTAGAAAAAGCAAGCCAACGTCGTGAAGCGCAAGAGAAGCAGAAGCTTTTCAAAGTGATTCAAGATGCTGTAACTAAAGTTGCAGAGAAAGAAGGCTACGACATGATTGTTGATATTCAAGCTCTGCAGTATGGTAAGCCAGAATACAACATCTCTGAGAAAGTAATTAAAGCACTGAAATAAGTTTTTATGAAGAACCTGACTTTAGCCGAATTGGCAACGATTACCGGTGGAGAGCTACATGGAGACGGTAGTATTACCGTCTCAGCAGTCGCTCCTATGGATAAAGCGCAAGAAGGTAACATTACGTTCCTTTCTAACGTTAAGTACAGCAAGCACTTAGGTGACTGTAAGGCATCCGCTATTATGGTCAAAGAGACTGAGCGTGAACTTTGTAAGACCAACGTTATTGTGGTTAATGACCCTTACGTTGCTTTTGCTAAAGTGGCTCAAGCGCTTGACACTACTCCAGCACCAGCTGCGGCTATTGCTGATTCTGCTTCAATTTCAGGCGATGCGACCATTGGACAAAATGTGTCTATTGGTGCAAACGCAGTGATTGAATCAGGCGTTGTACTTGGTGATGATGTAGTCATCGGTGCAGGTTGCTTTATTGGTAAAAACGCAAAGGTTGGTTCCGGCACTAAGTTGTGGGCGAATGTAAGCATTTATCATGAGGTTGTTATTGGCGATGCGTGTTTGATCCAATCAAGCACTGTCGTTGGCTCTGATGGCTTTGGTTATGCAAACGAGAAAGGCGAGTGGGTTAAGATTCCGCAAGTCGGTTCAGTTCGTATTGGTAATCGCGTAGAAATTGGCGCGTGTACAACCATCGACCGTGGTGCTTTGGACGATACTGTGATTGAAGATAATGTTATCTTAGATAACCAACTTCAAATTGCTCACAACGTTCACATCGGATATGGTTCTGCCCTTGCCGGTGGTACTATTGTCGCTGGCAGCACAACGATAGGTAAGTACTGTATCATTGGTGGTGGCTGCGTGATTAATGGTCACATTGAAATCGTTGACGGCGTTACAATCACTGGTATGGGGATGGTAATGCGTAGCATCACTGAGAAAGGCATGTACTCTTCTGGTATTCCTTTACAGCCAAACAAAGATTGGCGTAAAACAGCAACGCGTGTACATCGTATTGATGAAATGAACAAGCGTTTGAAAACCGTTGAAAAACTTATTGAGAAGAGCGCGGAATCATAATTCCAGCATTTCTAATAAAAGGCTCGCGAACAGCGAGTCTTTTTCGTTTATAATCCTTCTAATTAAATAAAGAATATATATAGGAATACGACTTTGACTACTGAACAGACAACGATGAACATTACTGAAATTCAGGAACTATTACCTCATCGCTACCCATTCTTAATGGTTGATCGTGTGACTAGCTTTGAAAAAGAAAAAACACTGACTGCAATTAAGAATGTCTCTGTTAACGAACCTCAGTTCACCGGCCACTTCCCACAACTTCCTGTATTCCCAGGCGTGTTGATCTTAGAAGCAATGGCACAAGCTACAGGTCTTTTGGCATTTAAATCCTTTGGTGCTCCTTCTGGCAATGAGCTTTACTACTTTGCAAGTGTCGATAAAGCAAAATTCCGTAAACCTGTAGTACCAGGTGACCAGTTAGTTATCGAAGTTGAGTTTTTGAAAGAGCGTCGTGGTATCGCATCATTTAATGGTGTAGCTAAAGTAGACGGCGTCGTAGTATGTTCAGCTGAACTTAAATGTGCTCGTAGAGAGTTTTAATATGATTCATGAAACAGCGAAAATTCACCCGGCAGCAGTAATCGAAGGTGATGTGACAATCGGTGCTAACGTGACGGTTGGGCCTTTCACTTACATTGCTGGTAATGTGACTATTGGCGATGACACAGAAGTGATGTCACATGTTGTGATCAAAGGTCACACAACAATTGGTAAGCAAAATCGAATCTTCCCACACGCAGTGATTGGTGAAGAAAACCAAGATAAGAAATACGGCGGTGAAGACACAACTGTTGTGATCGGTGATCGTAATGTGATCCGTGAAGCAGTTCAGATCCACCGTGGTACAACTCAAGATAAAGCAACCACAGTGATTGGTGATGACAACCTACTTTGTGTCAATGCTCACGTAGCGCACGATGTAATTGTTGGTAACCATACTCATATTGGTAACAATGCGATTCTTGGTGGCCACGTAACCGTAGGCGATTACGCTGGCGTTATGGCGCTTTCTGCTATTCACCCATTCTGTTCAATCGGCGCTTACGCTTATATTGGCGGCTGCTCTGCTGTTGTTCAAGATGTACTGCCGTACGTGCTTGCGCAGGGCAACCATGCTGCTCCATTTGGTCTTAACCTAGTGGGCTTGAAGCGAAATGGGTTTGAGAAACCGGAAATCCGAGCATTACAAAAAGCGTACAAAGAGTTATACCGCTCAGGCAAAACACTTGAAGAAGCGAAAGTGGCTTTAGTTGAAATGGCGAAAGAGTTTACTTCTATAACTCCGATGTTAGAAATGCTAGAGAACTCTGAGCGCGGTATTATTCGTTAATACTTGATGTGGTTATGTACCAGTCAACATGAGTATGACAATCATTACTTCATCAGGTTGGTATAACAAAAAGATCGCTACTTGTTAGGCGATCTTTTTTGTTTTAGGCAAGAAGGGAATTGAAAATTATGGCACAACAAGATGCGCATACTGATAGCTCTAACTTTGTTTCGAATGAACCACTGCGAGTCGGTATTGTTGTGGGAGAGCTCTCCGGAGACACGCTAGGTGAAGGTTTCATCAAAGCAATAAAATCCCAGTATCCGAATGCTGAGTTCGTAGGTATCGGTGGACCAAAGATGAAGGCTCTGGGTTGTGAATCTCTTTTCGAAATGGAAGAGCTTGCCGTAATGGGGTTAGTTGAAGTATTGGGTCGTTTACCTCGCTTGTTAAAAGTGAAAGCAGAACTGGTTAAGTATTTCACACAGAACCCACCAGATGTCTTTGTTGGTATTGATGCTCCTGACTTCAACCTGAGACTTGAGTTAGATCTGAAGAAAGCTGGAATTAAAACGGTTCATTATGTTAGCCCTTCAGTTTGGGCTTGGCGTCCTAAGCGTATCTTTAAAATCGATAAAGCAACTGATTTAGTCCTTGCTTTCTTGCCATTCGAAAAAGCGTTCTACGATAAATATAATGTTGCCTGTGAATTTGTTGGCCATACCTTGGCAGACGCTATCCCTCTGGACCCAAATAAGCAGGAAGCTCGAGAGCTTTTAGGTTTAGATCAAGATAAGCAGTGGCTTGCGGTATTGCCGGGTAGCCGTGGTGGTGAGATGAGTTTGATTGCTCAACCATTTATCGAAACGTGCCAACGCATTAAACAGAAATACCCTGATATCAATTTTGTTGTTGCGCTTGTTAACGAACAGCGTAAAAAACAGTTTACCGACATTTGGCAATCGACAGCACCTGAACTTGAATTCTCGTTAGTGGATGATACCGCGAGAAACGTAATTACCGCTGCTGATTCTGTGCTGCTTGCCTCAGGTACTGTTGCTCTTGAGTGTATGTTACTGAAACGCCCGATGGTCGTTGGCTACAAAGTAAATAAACTGACGGGATACATTGTTAAGAAATTATCGATTACCGAGTTCGTCTCATTGCCGAATATTTTGGCAGGTGAAGAGATAGTGAAAGAACATATTCTTGAAGAGTGTCACCCAGACTTTTTGTTTCCGTCTGTCGATAAAATGCTCTCAGCGGACAATACTGCGTTGATCGAACGCTTTACTGAGATGCATCATTGGATTCGTAAAGGCGCGGACAAGCAAGCAGCCAATGCAGTCTTGAACCTTATTAATAAGCCATTTGTTGAAGCGTAAGCGTTGATAGCTTTATAGAGCACTAAGAGAATAATTATGGCAGTAAAAGAGAAAAAAGAACTTCCTCCTTTTGAGTATCCTGAGGGTTACCAGTTGTTTGCTGGTGTGGATGAAGTGGGACGTGGGCCATTGGTTGGTGATGTAGTGACGGCTGCGGTTATTCTTGATCCAAATAATCCAATTGAAGGCTTGAACGACTCCAAAAAACTGTCTGAAAAAAAACGCCTTGCTTTACTTCCTGAAATCAAAGAAAAAGCGTTGGCGTGGTCTGTTGGTCGCTGTTCTCCTCAAGAGATTGATGAACTTAATATTCTGCAAGCAACCATGGTAGCGATGCAGCGTGCCATTGCCGGACTTAATATTCAGCCCGATATGGCATTAATCGATGGTAACCGTGTTCCTGAACTGCCGATGGACGGTATGGCTATTGTAAAGGGTGACTTACGAGTCGCTGAAATCAGTGCGGCGTCTATTATTGCTAAAGTGGTCCGTGATCAAGAGATGGAAGAACTTGATAAGATCCATCCCGAATTTGGTTTCGCTAAACATAAAGGTTACCCAACTAAAGCGCATTTCGAAGCAATTGAAAAACACGGCGTAACCGAACATTACCGTAAGAGCTTCAAACCAGTAAAACGTATTTTAGGTATCGATTAACGTGCTTTGGCCAACGCTTTAAATTGGTTCGAGCTTTATATTGATTAGGGCTTCGTATTGATTTAAACGTAGCAGCGAATAAAGTTGCCTATTTGCGGCAGAAAAAAATAGAATACACACAGTTGTAATCCTAGGCTTGAGCCTAGAACTCAGGAAAAATAATGTCAGATCCAAAATTTGTTCACCTACGCGTACACAGTGACTTTTCGATGGTGGATGGCCTATCTAAGGTGCCACCATTAGTAAAAAAAGTAGCTGAAATGGGTATGCCTGCTCTAGCACTTACCGACTTTACCAACCTTTGTGGCTTGGTTAAGTTTTACGGTACTGCCCATGGGTGTGGGGTTAAACCTATTATTGGTGCGGACTTCGTTATGCAGTCTCCAGAATTTGGTGACGAGTTAACAAAGTTGACAATACTGGCCACGGATAACAAGGGTTACAACAACCTTACTTTATTGATCTCGAAGGCCTATCTTCGTGGTCATGTACAGCATCAACCTGTTCTCGATAAAGAATGGTTAATTGAGCATGCAGAAGGCCTGATTATTTTATCGGGTGCCAAAGATGGTGAGATTGGCAAAGCGTTACTGAAAGGTAACCGTGAACTTGTCGCGAGCAGCGTTGAGTTTTACAAAACGTATTTCGCAGATCGTTTTTACCTTGAGCTTATTCGTACCGGGCGTCCGGATGAAGAGTCTTACCTGCACTTTGCATTAGAACTGGCAGAGCAAGAAGATTTGCCTGTTGTTGCGACGAATGAAGTGGTGTTCCTAACCGAAGATCTTTTTGACGCTCACGAAATCCGCGTAGCGATCCACGACGGTTTTACAATGGTTGATCCACGTCGACCAAAAAACTACAGCGCACAGCAATACCTTCGTAGCGAAGAAGAGATGTGCGAGTTGTTCTCTGATATCCCTGAAGCTCTGGAAAACAGTGTCGAGATTGCTAAGCGTTGTAATGTAACCGTTCGCCTTGGCGAATACTTCTTGCCTAACTTCCCAACCGAAGGTTTAGCGATTGAAGACTTCCTGATTAAGAAGTCAGAAGAAGGTCTTGAGCGTCGTTTAGAGTTTCTATTCCCTGACGAAAAAATCCGAGCAGAGCGTAGGCCTGAGTACGATGAGCGCCTCAAAATTGAACTTGAAGTTGTCAATAACATGGGGTTCCCAGGCTACTTCTTGATTGTTATGGAGTTCATCCAGTGGTCCAAAGACAACGATGTACCTGTTGGTCCTGGCCGTGGTTCTGGTGCTGGTTCTTTGGTGGCTTATGCATTGGATATCACCGATCTTGACCCACTTGAATACGATCTACTTTTTGAACGTTTCTTGAACCCAGAACGTGTATCGATGCCCGATTTTGATATCGATTTCTGTATGGATAAGCGTGACCAAGTCATTGATCACGTTGCAGAAATGTATGGCCGTGATGCTGTTTCTCAGATCATCACCTTCGGTACCATGGCAGCGAAAGCGGTAATTCGAGATGTAGGTCGTGTGTTAGGCCACCCATTTGGCTTTGTTGACCGAATTTCTAAGCTAGTTCCGCCTGACCCGGGTATGACGCTAGAGAAAGCCTTCCTCGCTGAACCCGCATTACCTGAACTCTATGATGGTGATGAAGAAGTTCGTGAGCTGATTGATAAATGTCGAATTCTAGAAGGTTGTACACGAAACGCTGGTAAGCACGCTGGGGGGGTTGTAATCTCACCCACCACGATTACTGACTTTGCACCTATTTATGCCGATGCGGAAGGTAACTTCCCAGTAACGCAATTCGATAAGAATGACGTAGAAACCGCTGGTTTGGTTAAGTTTGACTTCTTGGGGTTGCGTACCTTAACTATTATCGATTGGGCATTGGGCTTAGTGAATCCACGTTTGGCAAAAGAGGGTAAAGATCCGGTTCGTATCGAGTCGATTCCTCTTGATGACCAAGCGTCGTTTAACTTATTACAAAATTCTGAAACGACGGCGGTATTCCAGCTGGAATCTCGCGGTATGAAAGACCTGATCAAGCGTCTACAGCCCGACTGTTTTGAAGATATCATCGCATTAGTGGCCTTGTTCCGTCCGGGCCCTCTTCAATCAGGTATGGTAGATAACTTTATCGACCGTAAACATGGACGAGAAGCAGTATCTTACCCCGATGAAACGTGGCAACACGAGTCGTTAAAAGAAACATTAGAACCGACTTACGGCATCATCCTGTATCAAGAACAGGTAATGCAAATCGCTCAGATTCTGGCGGGTTATACGCTTGGTGGAGCCGATATGCTGCGTCGTGCGATGGGTAAGAAAAAGCCTGAAGAGATGGCAAAACAGCGCGGTACCTTTAAAGAGGGTGCTGAAGCTAACGGTGTTGATGGCGAATTGGCCATGAAGATCTTTGACTTGGTAGAGAAGTTTGCGGGCTACGGCTTCAACAAATCTCACTCGGCTGCCTACGCATTGGTTTCTTATCAAACACTATGGCTGAAAACGCACTACCCAGCGGAATTTATGGCGGCGGTAATGACCGCAGATATGGACAACACGGAGAAGGTTATTGGCCTTGTTGATGAGTGTTTCCGTATGAAGCTTAAGCTTCTTCCACCTGATATCAATTCAGGCCTATACCGATTCAATGTCGATGAAGACGGAGCGATTGTTTATGGTATTGGTGCGATAAAAGGGGTGGGTGAAGGCCCTATTGAAGCGATTATTGAAGCGCGCAATAAGGGCGGTTACTTTAAAGATTTATTCGACTTCTGTGCGCGTCTTGATCTGAAGAAGGTTAACAAACGTGTTATCGAAAAGTTGATTCTATCTGGAGCCTTAGATAGATTAGGTCCTCACCGTGCTGCGATGATGGCGTCATTGAAAGATGCAGTTAAGGCTGCAAGCCAACATCACCATGCTGAGTCGTTTGGTCAATCCGATATGTTTGGTGTGTTGACTGATGCTCCAGAAGAGGTTGAACACAAGTATACTCAAGTACCTAAATGGCCTGAAAAAGTTTGGCTTGAAGGTGAGCGAGAAACACTGGGTTTGTATTTAACGGGTCACCCGGTGAATGCTTACATCAAAGAGTTAGCAAAATACACCAGCTGTCGTTTGAAAGATGCTACGCCAACGCGTCGTGACCAATCATTAACGATTGCAGGCTTGGTCATTGCTGCTAGGGTCATGACCACGAAACGCGGTACACGAATCGGTTTAATGACACTTGATGACCGATCTGGCCGAATGGAAGTGATGTTGTTCTCTGATGCACTCGATCGCTACGCAGAATTGCTCGAAAAAGACAAAATTGTGGTCGTTTCTGGACAGGTCAGCTTTGATGACTTCAACGGTGGGCTTAAAATGTCCGCGCGCGAGGTCATGGACTTAGGAAGCGCCCGTGAAAAATATGCTCGTGGGGTATCGATATCTATCGATCAATCCCAGATTAATGTTCAATTTTTTGAACGCTTTGGTCAAATCTTAGAACCTTATAGAGCCGGAACGGTCCCAGTCAATGTATACTACCAACGTGCCGACGCTAGAGCGCGGTTAACATTGGGCACAGAATGGCGTGTGACGCCAAGTGATACATTACTAGACGAATTAAAACAGCTGCTTGGAAATAGCCAAGTAGAACTCGAATTTAACTAAAATTTAGCTTCGCTAACGTGGAGCTGAATCAACAAGGATTCATAGATGAGCCTGAACTTTCTAGAATTTGAAAAGCCTATCGCTGAACTTGAAGCAAAAATCGAAGCGCTACGTGACGTTTCTCGTCACGGTGGTGACGCAGCGGTAGATCTAGACAAAGAAATCGAACAACTAGAGAAAAAAAGCTTAGAGCTTAAACAGAAAATCTTTAGTGACTTAGGTGCGTGGCAGGTAGCTCAACTTGCTCGCCATCCTCAACGTCCTTATACCAAAGATTACCTGGAGCATGCATTCACAGAATTTGAAGAGATGGCGGGTGATCGCGCTTACGCTGACGATAAAGCAATTGTGGGTGGTATGGCTCGTCTAAATGGCCGTCCTGTTATGGTTATTGGTCATCAAAAAGGTCGCGAGACCAAAGAAAAAGTGATCCGTAACTTTGGTATGCCAAAGCCTGAGGGTTACCGTAAGGCTCTTCGCTTAATGGAAACGGCTGAGCGTTTCAACATGCCAATTATTACTTTCATCGACACGGCGGGTGCATACCCTGGTGTTGGTGCTGAAGAGCGTGGCCAATCTGAAGCTATCGCAAAAAATCTAAAGGTAATGGCTGGTCTATCTGTACCAGTTATCTGTAACGTTGTCGGTGAAGGCGGTTCTGGTGGTGCACTAGCGATCGGCGTTGGTGATTACGTGAACATGCTTCAGTACTCTACGTACTCAGTAATATCTCCAGAAGGCTGTGCTTCAATCCTATGGCGTGATTCAGATAAAGCGCCACAAGCTGCAGAAGCAATGGGTCTAGTTGCTCCTCGTCTTAAAGAGCTTGAACTTATCGACGAAATCATTCCTGAGCCTCTAGGTGGCGCGCACCGCGATCCAGTACAAACTGCTCAGAACATGAAAGACATGCTAGTCAAACAACTAGAAGAGCTAGAGCAGTTTGATAATGAAGCGCTTCTTGAGCGTCGTTACCAGCGTCTAATGAGCTACGGTTACTGCTGATAAGCGTGCCTTGAAATGAGGCAGCTTCAAGTAACAAGATGATGAAAGGGTTGGACTCAGTACCAACCCTTTTTTATTATTAGAACATACCCCCGTCAAAACTACTCTCATGGTTCACTCGCTCATGACTCACTTAATCAAAACCTTTACATCGGCACTTCATCAAAGCGCACTTAAGCCTAGTAGATTGATCGTGGCTTTCAGTGGCGGTGTTGATTCTCGAGTTTTGTTAGAGTTAGCGGCACAGTACGCGCAAACGCATGACATTGAGTGTCGTGCGGTACATGTTCACCATGGCCTAAGCGAAAACGCCGACTACTGGGTAGAACGATGCCAAGCATGGTGTGATGTGTTGTCGGTATCTTTGGCTGTAGAGCGAGTATCATTAGATCTTAATAGTGGCGAGAGCGTTGAAAAGCTTGCGCGAGACGCTCGATATAAAGCTTTTGAGCAGCATGTCAGATCGGGTGATGTGTTAGTCACGGGGCAGCACATTGATGACCAACTTGAGACTTTCTTGTTAGCGTTAAAACGTGGAAGTGGCCCAAAAGGACTCTCTTCTATGGCGAATATTATGCCGTTTGGGAAAGCTTTCATGCTTCGTCCTCTGCTGTCGGTGACCCGCTCAGATATTGAAACATCAGCTCATAATATGGGTTTAACTTGGGTCGAAGATGAGAGTAATCAAGACCTGCGCTATGACCGTAATTTTATTCGTCACCAAGTTACGCCGACATTAATTGAACGATGGCCTAGTTTTCGAGAGTCGGTCAGTCGCAGCGCTCAACTGTGCGCAGAACAAGAGTTGCTACTCGATGAACTGCTTGAGTCTCACTTTCAGCAAGCTTTGAGGGGCAGTAAGAGCCTAAGCCTAAGCCTAAGCCTAAGCATTGAGGCCTTATCTCAGCATTCTGATTTACTGCGCGGACGCTTGCTAAGAATGTGGTTGAACCATTGCAATCAACCTATGCCGAGCCAAAAGCAGCTAAAACTTATTTGGGATGAGGTAGCCTGCGCTCAGGCAGATGCCAATCCTAAGCTGGTGTTGAATGATGTTGAGATTAGGCGTTTTAATAACCAGCTCTATTTGGTACAAGACACCCAAGATTTGTCGAGCTGGCAAAGTGATATTTCAGCGGAAGGTAGCTTAGTTCTGCCTGATGGTTTAGGGGAGCTACACTTAAGTTCAGCGATGAGTGAGGGCGTATCTAGCAACCGTGATTTGCAAAGCTTTAGTTTGTCGGATAAAAGCGTAACACTAAGGGTGATTTTTAATCCGGAAGGATTATCGGCTCACCCTGTTGGACGCGGGCATAGCAGAAAGCTTAAGAAGCTCTTTCAAGAGTATCAGGTACCAAGTTGGTTACGACGTCGAACACCAATATTAATGGATGGTGATCGAGTGATCGCAGTTTTAGGCTTATTCGTAGATAAAAACTACGAAGGTCAAGATTGTGAAGCGCTTTGGAGCAAGTAAAAAAAGTTTGTGTCACAATTTGACGTTACTTTAATAAAAATAATTAATGGAATATGCAATGAAGAAAATTACACTAGGATTAGTTATTGGATTTGGACTATTGAGTGGTAATGCTCTGGCAGGGGATGTTGCCGCAGGTCAAGCTAAAGCCGCAATCTGTGCAGCATGTCATGGTGCAGATGGAATCGCTGTCATCCCCGGTTACCCGAATCTCAAGGGACAAAATGAACAGTATATTGTGTCATCAATTAACGCGTACAAAACAAAGCAACGTAATGGCGGCTTAGCAGCTGTAATGCAAGCTCAAGCTTCAATGTTAAGTGATGATGATATCGCGAACCTAGCTGCTTACTATGCAAGCCTTAAATAAAGTTTCCTCAAAGCGCTAATTAAACAAGATGATAAATTTCGAGCCAGAGCTTTAAAGCTCTGGCTTTTTTCATTGAATGTTTACAATAGCTAACCGATAATGAGCTATTCGTACAGTTTAAGGGATGAACATGAAAAAGATTGAAGCGATTATCAAGCCATTTAAGCTTGATGATGTACGTGAAGCACTTGCAGAAGTTGGCATTACAGGTATGACTGTATCTGAAGTAAAAGGTTTCGGACGTCAGAAAGGTCATACTGAGCTATACCGTGGCGCAGAGTATATGGTCGACTTTTTGCCAAAAGTGAAATTAGAAATTGTCGTGACTGATGAAGTTGCGGATCAATGCGTAGATACCATTATCGAAACGGCTCAAACCGGTAAGATTGGTGACGGTAAGATCTTCATTACTGATGTTGAACGTGTGGTACGTATTCGTACTGGCGAAGAAGACGAAGACGCTGTATAAAAAACGATTACCCTAAAAGGAGCGCTTATCGCTCCTTTTTCATTTCTGGTGGGTGTTGTATGTTTAAGAAAACCATCATTGTTATCGCAGTTTTGATAACACTTGTTGTTGCTAGTTTTCATCTTATCTTCGTTATTCCTCAAAAACCTAATCTGGTTACTTCCTCTTATAGCACCAGTAACGATACCTATAGTTGCTATCAAAATTCACTACCTAAATCGATTGATGTTTCAGACGGATTGAGCCTAATTGTGTGGAATATCTACAAGCAAAACCGCAATAACTGGCAGAATGAACTGAATCAATTGACGGAGGGAAGTGATTTAGTGTTGTTACAAGAAGCACGTATGACTAAAGAGCTTAGTCAATGGGTGACAAGCGGACAGTGGGGAAGTACTCGTGTTAATGCGTTTGAAGTCTTTGAACAAAGTGCGGGTGTGCTTAGTCTAGCGACCCATTTACCGATCGAAGCTTGTGCATATACTCATGAAGAGCCTTGGCTTCAACTGCCTAAATCTGCACTTTGGTCTCGCTATCAGTTAAGTAATGGAGAAGAGCTTGCCGTCATTAATATCCATGCCGTGAACTTTACGTTTGGCACCGAAGATTATAAAGCTCAGCTTAAAAGCCTAACCGATAACCTGCAAAAATATCGCGGACCAGTCATTTTTGCTGGCGATTTTAACAGCTGGAGCGAAGCTCGCTTTGCGGTATTGAAAGAGGCGTTGGAAAAAGTTGGTCTGACCGAGGTTGTTTTTGACCCTGATAACCGAACTCAGTTTATGACAGGTTTGGTGCTTGACCACGTGTTCTATCGAGGGTTAGAGGTAGAAAAAGCAAAAGCGCCCATTACGGACGCTTCTGATCATAACCCAATGCGAGTGACCTTTAAGGCTAGATAGTAACAAGCCAATGGCAATTAGCTATTTGCACAGTGGTTACTTTTAATAATTAGCTAATGAAACAAATAGACTAGTGAGTATCCTCTAGCCTTTATTTTATCGACTCAAGCTTAGAATATTAAAATGTAGAGAGCCCAGATTAGGTAGTAACCAACCCATGGCAAACCAGAGATGACCAGTGCTTGTCCGCGTTCAAATTCAGTCCACGTCAGCACTGCGGCATAACCTAGCACGATGTACCAAGGTAACAAAAGCGGTAATGAGCTCGCGAACTGTGACCAGTCATTGGTTAGTGGTAACTTGATTAAGCCGTTTAAGCTGTTCAAGTCAGCGGCGTAGCTCATCACCTGTCCATGTTTGAGGAGTAGGCTTGCGTAGCTTGCTACATCACCTAAAACCGCAGGGAACATCACAACCGATGAAGCGGCAAACCATCTCCAGTAACTATGCTGATGTTGGCTTGGCTTTGTTGCGAGGTTAAACCAGAATGCCAACAGAGCAATGCTTAGTGTACGGCCAAATACATCACTGATGATTTCGCTCGCGAGTAGAGTATTGCTGTCAAGTAACGCCAATTGGTCAGGATTAGTTTCAGCCAGTTGCTGTGACAATTCTGAACTTAACCATGCAAAATCTACATTTGAAAAATAGGCACCCCAAAATAAAAATGGGCTGAGTATTAATACGACGTAGGGTTGCCATCCCCAAGCACTTCGTTGATAAAGCGCTAAGAAACAAGCCGTTGGTGAACGGAAAATATCCAACAGCATGACGAGTGGGTTGCTTGACGGGTTCATACACTTACCTTAGTTACATCAACATACAGCTTCAGTTTTTGTCCTGGCTGTAGGTATTTCTTGTTCTGCAAAGTGTTCCATTTTACAACATCTGCACTTTTTACTTTGAACTTTGATGCAATACCGCTGACTGTGTCACCTGATCTTACGTTATAGAAGACAGTGCGGATGATAGAGCCGTCTGAACTATTCTTCCAGATGACCAGTTCTTGACCAACTCGAAGTGTGTCGCGTGGCCCCATACCATTCCACTTAGCCAGCGATTGGTGAGAGACTTTGTTTGCGCGCGCAATCGTCCATAAGCTGTCACCACTTTTTACTGTATGACTGAGCTTATATTGGCCGCGACTCTTCGACTGTGTGTTAGCTAGGCGGTTTGAAGCGCTTAGTGCATATGTTTTGTCGTCTTTGGTTGAGGTTGGGATAAGCAGGTGCTGACCAATACGGATATTGTTGTTGCTCATCCCGTTTGCAGAGCGAATCACTTTACTGGTGGTGCTGTATTTACTCGCCAGTACGCTGATGCTATCGCCAGATTGCACTTTATAGCGCACCAATTTCATACCTTTGCCTTTATTAGCTGTCACTTCTTTGTTGAACTTCTCAACAGAGCTTAGAGGAAGCAATAATTGCTGATGTTTTTCTGGTGCCGTCGCCCACTGGTTATAAGCCGGATTGTAGCCTTGCAGTTCTTTAACTGGAATACCTGCGTAGCTAGCAGCAATCGCGAGATCGAGCTGTTCATCTGGGTTCACCAGAGTTAATACGGGTTTGTTAGGAATAGCTGGAATATCAATTCCATATTTCTCTTGATTTGCGATTACATCAGCCAGCGCGAGTAGCTTAGGAACATAGCTGCTGGTCTCTTTTGGTAAATCTAGAGAGAAGAAGTCGATTGGTTTACCTAGTTTCTTGTTCTTACGAATTGCGCTGTTTACTCGACCGCCACCACTATTGTAGGCCGCAATCGCATGGTTCCAATCGCCATCAAAGCGTCTATTTAGGTCCGAAAGGAAATCCAATGCCGCATCGGTAGAAGCGGCTACGTCACGACGACCGTCATACCAGAAGTTCTGTTCTAGCCCGTAGTCTTTGCCGGTGCCAGAAATGAATTGCCATAGTCCTGCAGCACTGCCATGAGAGTAGGCAAACGCATCAAAAGAACTTTCTACAACGGGCAATAGTGCCAATTCTAATGGCAACCCTTTTTCTTCAATCTTCGTCGTAATCAGATAAAGAAAAGGTTCAGCACGTTGTGAGACGGTTTTGAGGTGACTAGGGTGTTTTAGATACCAAGTTCGGTAGTAGTCGACTTTCTTTTCGTCGGGTACTTCCATTTCAAGTTGCATCGCAATGCGTTTCCAAACATCTTCTTGTGTTTGTGGAGTAACGATAGGTGCTTCAACTTTGGATTCTTCTTTGGTCGCTTCTGATGAAACGTTCGTTTGAGAAACTTCTTTAGTAGGAGATGTGTTGGTTTGCTCGGAAGCTTGGTCTGGATTCTCTGACTGAGTTAATTGGCAACCAGAAAGTAGTAATACCAAAGCCCAGCTGTACTTAACTCGCATGTTACAGCCTTTTTAATAAACGGCTGCTGATAATACTTGCCACTCCCTATGAGTGACAAGTATGGATTTGTTAAAATTCGTCCTTCCACGCACGTAAAGCGGTAAAGACTGATAAAGGATCGGTCTGCTCGGTACGATTAGATACTGATTTAACTACACTTGGCTCTGTGTAACGTAAGAAAGGGTTCACAAACTTCTCTTGTCTCAAATTTGTGGGGATGGTCGACTTATTCTGAGCGCGCAGTCGGTTTACTTGGTCTCGATATTGCTGCAAATGTTGGTTATCAGGTTCAACGGCAAGTGCGAAAGCGACATTAGCTGCTGTGTACTCGTGTGCACAATAGACTTCCGTTTCTTGAGGAAGTGCCGTGATCTTATTCAGCGCGTCAAACATTTGTTGTGGTGTGCCTTCCATGATTCGACCACAACCCGCTGAGAACAATACATCGCCACAAAATAACTTAGCATCACCGACATAACCGATGTGACCTGCGGTGTGTCCACTGAGCCCAAGTACTAGAAAGACTTCGCCAAACAGCTCTAACTGGTCACCATCGTCGACAGGGTGAGTCAACGTTGGGATCGGTTCGTTCTTTGGGCCCACTACATCAACGCCAGGGTGTTGCCTTACTAATTCTGGAACGCCACCAATGTGATCATGGTGGTGGTGTGTAATCAAGATTGCATCTAAAGTTAGCTCATGATGTGCCAAGTACTCTAATACTGGAGCCGCATCACCAGGGTCGACGACAGCACAACGGCGATCGCTATTTTCAATCAGCCAGATGTAATTATCGTTAAATGCAGGTATGCTTTTGATATGTAACATTATTGGATCTCCAGTCACTTTTAGTGAGACAGAATAAGTGAGATAGATTATTGATGAAGCCAGCGCGTAGCAGAAAGAAGTTTGAGCGTCCTTACACTTGGGCACAGTTGCACAATGGGGACTGGTTGAGAGAATCAATTCAAACTCGACTCGATGAGTGGTGTCCAAAGCTTTTTGGTTACCACATGCTCAAGCTCGGCGGCCTCAGTAGTGAGATTTCTAGCTGCACATGCAACATTCAACATCAAGTAAACCTAGATATCCAGAACCCATTACATAATGTGATAGCGGATGGCTATAATTTACCCTTTTTAGAGAAAAGTTTTGATGTTGTGGTGCTCAGTCATCAATTAGATTATAGCAATGACCCACATAGGTTATTGAGAGAAGTTGACCGAGTGATGATGGACGATGGCTATATTATCATCACAGGCTTTAATCCGTTTAGTCTTACTGGGCTTGCGAGTTTACTACCTTGGCGAAGAAACAGTTTACCTTGGAGTGGGCGCATGTATACGCCAAGTCGAGTTAAAGACTGGTTAGGTGTACTAAATTATGAAGTGATCCACTGTGATACCTACGCGCTGTTTCCGATGAGTAAATATCAGGCGATGTGGACTTGGTTAGAGAATAGCTTGGGCGGTTGTGCCTCCTTTGCGGGAAGCCAATACTTTATTGTTGCTCGCAAGCGTACTTATCCGCTCAAACCGATTAAGCCTCATTGGCACCTTAAACGACGTTTTTCTCCTGTTGGAGCGAGCTTTAGAACCAATACGCGTCGTACAATGGATTCAGCCAAAGCTTCATACCCGCTAAAAACAGAAAAAGCCGACTAGAGGTCGGCTTTTCATCTATTCATTGGGCTAAGAAATTATCAATTTCTTTAATAAGTTATCAATCAGTTCGAGAAACTATCTTGGTTCAAATGTTACATCGAATTGAACCAAGATAATTAGCTTGGTTGATAACCAGTATCCTCTTGAGTTGGATTCTCAGCCGCAGTTCGCGCTAGGTCATCACACATTTCGTTTTCTCTGTGTCCCGCATGTCCTTTTACCCAGCGCCAATCAACGGTGTGACGAGCAGTTTCTTTATCAAGCCTTTGCCAAAGATCGGCGTTTTTAACAGGTTTCTTATCAGCTGTTTTCCAATCTCGCTTTTTCCAGTTGTGAATCCACTGTGTGATACCTTGGCGTACGTATTGGCTATCGGTGGTCAAAATCACAGAGCAAGGCTCTTTGAGGGTTTGGAGAGCAACAACAGCGGCGAGCATTTCCATACGGTTATTGGTTGTTAGCGTGAAGCCTTCTGCTAGTGTCTTTTCGACTTTTTTGTAGCGAAGTACGATACCATAGCCACCCGGACCAGGGTTACCTAAACAAGAACCATCAGTGAAAATTTCAACTTGTTTCGTCATGATTTGATACTATTACCTCAAGCACATTATCGGCATAGTCTGACACAGTTATCCTTATGAATACCAGTAGCACTCCAGAACAAAGCACGAACGAAAAAAACAGTTCGAACGAAAATAAGCGCATTGTTGTACTCGATACCGAAACCACAGGTATGAATACAGAAGGTGGTCCTCACTATATGGGCCACCGCATCGTTGAAATTGGTGCAGTAGAGATCATCAACCGTAGGTTGACCGGGCGTCATTTCCACGTGTACATCAAGCCCGATCGTGCGATTCAAGAAGAGGCGATTGGCGTTCATGGTATTACCGATGAATTCTTGATTGATAAGCCTGAATACCAAGATATACATAAAGAGTTTCTCGACTTTATCAAAGGTGCGGAGCTGGTGGCTCATAATGCGCCCTTCGATACGGGTTTTATGGACTATGAGTTTGAGAAGCTTAATCCTGCGATAGGTAAAACGGATGACTACTGCAAAGTCACCGATACCTTGGCAATGGCGAAGAAGATATTCCCAGGTAAAAGAAACAACCTAGATATCTTATGTGACCGTTACGGTATTGATAACTCGCACCGTACTCTCCACGGCGCATTGCTCGATGCGGAGATCCTAGCCGACGTCTACTTATTGATGACGGGTGGGCAAACTTCGCTACAATTTAACGCTGGCCAACAAGAAGGCGAAGCCGAAAGTATACGAAGAGTAGAAAGTGGTCGAAAATCCCTAAAGGTTTTACGAGCTACGGCCGATGAAGTAGAAGCGCATCAAAATCGTTTAGACCTCGTCGAGAAAAGCGGAAGCTGCCTTTGGCGTCAGTAGGGAGAAAGTATGTTAAGGGTATTGGCTACCGGTTACTTATTGCTGTTAAGCTTTAGCTTACATGCCGCAACGGAATCCGTAATGAGTTTATTGGATAACCGTTTTCGCGTTGATCCCAGTATTGAACAAGTCACCTTTGTGATTTATCGAGCCGATAACTCTAAACCCGTCGTTTTGGTTCGCCCTGATGGCAAGAAATACTACTCTTGGCGCAATGCTGATAACGTCCGTTGGTACGAAGAATCATCTATGGACATTGTCTCTATTGATAAGCCAATGCCAGGCCCTTGGCAAGCGATAGGTAAAGTCTCACCTAAGAACAACATTAAACTATTGTCTCATTTGGTTTTGGATGCCAACGAATTTCCAAATAAGTTGTATCAAACCGAACACATCAAGTTCACCGCTCGTTTGACCTCAGATGGTAAGCCTCTAGTACTGCGCGATTTCCTTGATCGCGTGAAACTTAAAGTCACCTTTACTAAATTTGTCGAAAATGAAGATTCTCTAGTCAGAGAGGCGCGCCCGGTCCCTGTTGTGATGGGAGAGTTTGCCGACGACGGTACAGGTTTAGACGAAAAAGCCGGAGATGGCGTATTCACAGTATCGTTACCTATTGATATTGAACCGGGTAAATACCGAGCTCGTATAACCTCTGGCAATGGCGTGTTTTTGCGAGCGCAAGAACAAGAAGTACTCGTGTATCCAACCCCCATTACCACTACTTTTATCCAGTCTCGCAAAGAGGGTTTACCTCATACTATCGTTGTGTCCGGCGAGCAAGGCATGATCGCGCCCAGCTCTTTGGCGGTTCATGTTGAGCACAAGGCTCCTGATGAGTTTGTTATGTACAGACAAGGCCAAGCTATGGTTGATGCAATGAAAGTGTCTCTAGAGGTACCTTACGCTGGTGAACTGGGTATTTATAACTGGTCGGGGATGGTTTATGCCACTGATGCTTCAAGCCAGCGTCCGCTGATTTTCCCAATTACTGAGCAATCGTACAGCGTTGTTGAAGATATCGATTTAGCGGAGTCACGACGCCTTCAAGCAGAAGCGCTTGAGGAGCAAAAGCGTATCGCAGCAGAATTAATGATACTTCAGAAGCGAGAAGATGACAGGCAACGTAGTATGATCATTATAGCTGTGGGCAATGTGATCGCGATTCTATTGGGTTTGTTGGTTTGGTTTGTGGTTCGAAAGGTGAAAGTGAAGAAAAAGGCTCAACCAGAAATGCAGTTAAAGGCACCTAAGTAAGCTTACAAGCTATATGGTCTTTGTAAGTATGAGCATTGGCATATAAATCATTGGTGTAAGGCCGATTTGCGTTGGTATTGTAAAGAATCATAGTCGTTATTAAAAAAACGGGACTCATAAGAGTCCCGTTTTTTATTGCTTGTTTGCTTCAGCTACCCGTTCGATTTTAATGTCTCGTTTAGTCTTGGTTATCGATGCTAGGCAACGTTCTCAATTGATTGATCTGGGTACTGTGATTTTGAAGCAAGCTTTTCTGGAGAGAAATCGTCAACGTTAATTGTATACAGTCTGTGTTCCTCTGCACTGACAAGCAACGCAGCTTCTTTCTCCGTTAAGATGCCTTTCTCAAGCCCTAATTGAGCGACAAGGTCTAGTCGTAAGAAAGCGCGTTTTTGATGCGTTTCTTTACAAACTTTATCGAACAGTGGCTCAGCTTGAAGAATCACTTCGAGTGCTTTCTCAATCTTACCTACTGGGTTATGTTCAGTTGCTTCTAAGTATTGACCACGGCCGATACGTGAACGTGTTTCGCTCGGCGTTTGAATAATATGCGCTACTTGGCTATCCAGCTTGTCGTTTGGTGCGCGACGAATACGGCCAAATGGCATCAATACAACGCGAAGTAAACGACCAATCACAGGGCTAGGGAAGTTTGCTAAAAACTCATCAATAGCAATTTCTGTCTGTCTTAGGCTGTCTTGCATACCCCAATGTACTAGCGGTAGATCTTCAGCGTGGCTGCCTTCGCTTTCAAAGCGTTTCAGTGTTGCTGAACCTAAGTAGAGTTGGCTCAGGATATCCCCCAGTCTTGCTGATAGGCGTTCTCTGCGTTTCAATGAACCCCCTAAAACGGCCATTGAGATGTCAGAAAGTAGCGCTAGGTTGGCACTGTAGCGGTTAAGCTGTTGGTAGTAGCGCTGTGTCTGTTTATCTGTTTTATTTAATGGTGTTGGTGCATCTGAACCACGACCATCGGTTAAACCAAACCACAAGCTGCGGACTAGGTTGCTCATAGTAAAGCTAACGTGCCCTGCTAACGCTGAATCAAACTTATCAAGCGCATCGCTGCTTTCAGAATAAGCGGCTTCCATTTCGTTAAGTACGTAAGGGTGACAACGAATCGCCCCTTGGCCGTAGATGATCATTGAACGAGTCAGGATGTTTGCACCTTCAACTGTTATGGCGATAGGCGAACCTTGGTAGCCACGTGCTAAGAAGTTGGATGGACCTAAACAAATACCCTTACCGCCGACGATATCCATCGCATCAATGATGCTTCGTTGGCCACGGTGGGTACAATGATACTTAACGATTGCAGAGATAACCGAAGGCTTTTCGCCAAGGTCGATACCTGCGACGGTTAGGTTACTTGCCGCATCCATTACATAGGCGTTTCCTGCTAGACGTGCCAGTGGTTCTTCAACCCCTTCCATACGGCCGATAGGTTGCTTGAATTGACGACGAATGCGAGCGTAAGCGCCTGTAGCTAATGCCGCAGATTTAATGCCACCTGTCGAGTTTGAAGGCAGTGTGATACCACGGCCAACCGACAAACACTCAACCAGCATACGCCAGCCTTGACCTGCCATTTTCTGACCACCAATGATGAAGTCGATAGGCACAAAAAGGTCGTCGCCTTGCGTTGGGCCATTTTGGAACGGAACGTTAAGCGGAAAGTGACGGTTGCCAATCTCAACGCCTTTTAAATCCGTTGGAATCAACGCACAAGTAATACCAAGATCTTGTTTATCTCCAAGCAGACCATCAGGGTCACGTAGTTTAAAGGCTAACCCTAAAACGGTTGCGACAGGAGCAAGAGTGATATAACGCTTGTTCCATGTTAAACGCATTCCAAGTACTTCTTCGCCTTGCCAATCTCCTTTACATACAATGCCGTAATCAGGGATTGAACCGGCATCTGAACCAGCTTCTGGGCTAGTTAGGGCAAAACACGGGATCTCTTTACCTTCTGCCAAACGTGGGAGGTAGTGGTTTTTTTGTGCTTCTGTACCGTAGTGTTGCAATAGTTCACCGGGGCCTAATGAGTTAGGTACGCCTACGGTTGATGACAATACACTAGACACGCCGGTTAGCTTTTGTAGAACCAAGGATTGAGCGTAAGCTGAGAATTCTAAACCGCCGTATTTTTTCTTGATGATCATGGCGAAGAATTTATGGTCCTTCAGGTATTGCCATACTTCTGACGGTAAATCAGCAAGTTCATGTGTCACTTGGTAATCATTGACCATTTCACACACGTCATTAACCGGGCCATCTAAAAATGCTTGTTCAGCTTCAGAGAGTTTTGGATCGGCGATGTTTTGTAGTTTTTTCCATTCAGGCTTGCCTTTGAATAGCTCTGCTTCCCACCATACAGTGCCTGCTTCTAGAGCCTCTTTTTCTGTCTGAGACATTGCTGGTAGAACTTTCTTAAATAGAGAAAGCGCCTTTTGGCTTACTAGGGTTTGACGAATAGTCGGTACAGCAAAAATCGCTACTGCTAATAGGTAACAAAGCCAGCCAGTAATCGCGACGCCGTCAAACAGTGTGAGTGCTATCATCGCGCAGGTTAGTACAACTAATGCACGCACAAGACTAACTCTATGGTAAAGACAGACGCCTAAGATGACGGTCATGCCGAGTAGGGAGAGCAATATGTTCATGATCGATTTCCTTTTCAGAGATCACTTATTGTTATTAAGTTTTAGGTAAGAGGTCTAACCAGTTAAGTGTAAACAAAATATTAAATATTTGTAAAACTCTAAATTGGATAAAAAGCGATCTGAATAGAGTTAAAATTCTAATTGTGAGAGGTTGGTGGTGAATATTTGGGCGGATCGACAGTGACTGGTTAATAAAGGTGGCAATCTTTGGGCTTAAGTGTCGACACTATTTCATGTTTGTGGGTAAACTCAGTGATATAAAGAGGGGGAACCCCTCAATTCTCGTTTCGCGCAAGTTAAACTGCGCCAAAAAAATAAGAGATAAGCCTTATGTACCAAGACCTAATCAAAAGTGAATTGAACGAAGCTGCTGACGTTCTTAACAAGTTCTTGAGCGATGACCACAACATCGCTCAAATTGAAGCGGCTGCAAAACTGATTGCCGACTCATTCAAACAAGAAGGCAAAGTGCTTTCTTGTGGTAACGGTGGCTCACACTGTGATGCCATGCACTTCGCGGAAGAGCTTACTGGTCGATACCGTGAGAACCGCCCAGGTTATGCTGGTATTGCGATTTCAGATCCTAGCCATTTATCTTGCGTGAGTAATGATTTTGGTTACGACCACGTATTTTCTCGCTATGTAGAAGCGGTAGGCCGTAAAGGTGATGTGCTGTTTGGTTTGTCGACTTCTGGCAACTCTGGCAACATTTTAAAAGCGATTGAAGCTGCTCAAGCGAAAGGCATGAAAACCATCGCCCTAACAGGTAAAGATGGCGGTAAAATGGCAGGTTGTGCAGACATCGAAATCCGAGTTCCACATTTTGGTTACGCAGATCGCATTCAAGAAATTCACATTAAGATTATTCATATTGTGATTCAACTTGTTGAAAAAGAAATGGAATAGTCGTTTACAGAGATTTAAAGCACAGCTTAGGCTCTGCTGGTTTTAATAGGGAGTAGATTAAACCATGTGTGAATTGCTCGGTATGAGCGCGAATGTGCCAACTGATATTTGTTTTAGTTTTACTGGTCTGATGCAGCGTGGAGGTAACACAGGTCCACACCGTGATGGATGGGGTATCACTTTTTATGAGGGAAAGGGTTTTCGTACTTTTAAAGATCCTAACCCTAGCTGTGAATCTAAGATCGCAGAGTTGGTTCAAAACTACCCAATTAAAAGCCAGGCTGTTGTCAGTCATATTCGTCAAGCCAACCGTGGTGGGGTTAATCTTGAAAATACTCACCCTTTTACCCGCGAACTTTGGGGAAGATACTGGACTTTTGCGCACAATGGTCAGTTAACAGACTACGATGATCTTATCAGTGGTCGTTTCAGACCGGTAGGTGAGACGGACAGTGAGCTCTCTTTTTGTTGGTTATTAAAACAGCTCGAGGATCGCTTTCCTGAACCGCCTCAAGACATGGAAGGCATGTTTCGCTTTGTTGCTGAGTGTTGTGACCAGTTACGAGATAAAGGTGTCTTCAACATGTTGTTGAGTGATGGTGAGTATGTGATGACGTACTGTACCAATCATTTGTACTGGATAACAAGACGCGCGCCTTTTGGCAACGCGAGCTTAATTGATGAAGACGTTGAGATTAACTTCCAAGAAGAGACCACGCCGAACGATATAGTTACCGTAGTGGCAACTCAACCTCTTACATGCAATGAGGAGTGGTTTAGAATGAAGCCTGGCGAATATGCGCTGTTTCATTTTGGTGAGCTGATAGGTAACAACCATCAAGCGTTAGAAGATGTTGCTTACGCACCTAAAAAAGTTGCGAGCCAAGCACCGACTGAGCCATTGAGCTAAAACCTCCGGGTAGTATTATTTGCTCTGAACAAAAGAGAGGCCGCTTACTGAACCAAAAGATCAGTAAGCGGCCTTTTTATTTGATTTAGTTTTTGACGAACTACTCTTCTGCGTAACCGTGCTTGCCCAATGCTATACCGTCTAAGATTGCTTGCCCGTTTACCATTAATAAACGATCTTCAGCGAACCATTTGCAGACCATCGGATAAATACAGTGCTCTTGGGTGAGGACTCGGCTTGCTAACATGTCAGCATCATCGTCTTCAAAAACTGGTACCTTAGCTTGTAAGATCACAGGTCCGCCATCGAGTTCTTCTGTTACAAAGTGAACACTTGTACCGTGCTCTTTATCTTGCGCATCAATAGCGCGCTGATGGGTGTGTAAGCCGGGGTATTTAGGAAGTAGAGAAGGGTGGATGTTGATCATTTTCCCTGCGTAATGGCGAACAAACTCTGAACTTAGAATACGCATGTAGCCCGCGAGCACGATCAAATCGGGTTGGTAAGCATCGATTTGAACCATCAATTCATGATCAAACTCTTCGCGTGAACCAAAGTTTTTTGGATTAACAGAATGTGCGTTAACACCTGCGGCCTTTGCTCGCTCTAACCCAAAAGCCTCTGCTTTGTTTGAGAACACAGCTTTAACAGAAGCATCAATCATATTGTTATCGCAGGCATCTAAAATTGCCTGTAAGTTACTTCCGCTTCCTGAAACTAAAACAACGATGTTTTTCTTAGAGTGACTGGTTTTATTTGAGTGATTATTTTTCATAGAGTGGGTCATACGATTAGTTAACAGGACTGTTTACAATTTACCTACATAAACTAAGGTTTTCTGCGGGCCAAATAGCAAAATGAGGACCATTAGGTCCTCATTGATTAACTAAATAAGTGAATACATCACTTATTTGATTTCTACTTGCTCTTCACCAGCTTCAGCGTTTGCGATCTCACCGATAACCCAAGCGTTTTCGCCTTCAGCTTTCAGTAGTTCAACAGCTGCTTCAGCTTGATCTTTAGGTAGAGCCACAACTAGGCCTACACCACAGTTGAAAGTGCGGTACATTTCAAATGTTTCCACGTTACCTTTCTCTTGTAGCCAATTGAAGATAGCAGGCCATTCCCAGCTCTTGCCATCAATCACTGCTTTAGTGCCTTCAGGAAGTACGCGTGGGATATTTTCCCAAAAACCACCGCCTGTGATGTGCGAGATAGCATGAATGTCATGCTCAGCAATCATCTTAAGCGCTGACTTAATGTAAATCTTAGTTGGTTCTAGTAGGTGCTCACCGATTGTGCGGCCTTCTAGTTCTTCACTCTTATCAGCACCAGAAACTTCTAGAACTTTACGAATTAGAGAATAACCGTTTGAGTGTGGACCACTTGAGCCAACAGCAATAAGTGCGTCGCCTGCTGCTACTTTAGTGCCATCTATGATGTCAGCTTTTTCTACAACACCAACACAGAAGCCAGCTACGTCATAGTCGTCACCTTCGTACATACCTGGCATTTCAGCTGTTTCACCACCGATTAGTGCACAACCAGCTTGAACACAGCCTTCAGCAATACCAGAAACAACGTCTGCAGCTGTATCTACATCTAGCTTACCTGTTGCGTAGTAGTCTAAGAAGAATAACGGCTCACCACCTTGAACGATTAGGTCGTTCACACACATTGCCACTAGGTCGATACCAATGGTGTCGTGTTTTTTCAGATCCAAAGCAAGGCGAAGTTTAGTACCAACACCATCAGTACCTGAAACCAGTACTGGCTCTTTGTATTTCGTTGGAAGTTCACATAGGGCGCCAAAGCCACCAATACCGCCCATCACTTCAGGGCGACGAGTGCGTTTAACTGCACCTTTAATACGGTCTACTAGTGCATTACCTGCGTCGATATCAACACCAGCGTCTTTGTAGCTTAGAGAAGAAGTATTACCACTCACGGGATAGTCCTCGAACTTAAGTTGGATGTGAAAACGGCGCTATTCTAACAGGGCTTGATTACGAAGAGCAAACGTTTGCGCGGTTTTTTTTATTAGAATAAAGATTCTGAAATAACCACACAGTTCGTGTATAATCTACAGGTTTGTTTAAATATTGCCGGAGTTGGAAATGAAAGTTGTTGAAGTGAAACACCCGCTAGTAAAACATAAAATTGGCCTGATGCGTGAAGGTGAGGTTAGCACTAAGCGTTTTCGCGAGCTAGCAACAGAAGTGGGTAGCCTTCTAACGTATGAAGCGACATCTGATTTCGAAACTGAGCGAGTAACCATTAATGGTTGGAATGGCCCAGTAGAAGTTGACCAAATCAAGGGTAAGAAAGTAACAGTAGTACCAATCCTACGTGCTGGTTTAGGTATGATGGATGGTGTACTTGAGCACATGCCAAGTGCTCGTATTAGTGTAGTTGGTATCTACCGTGATGAAGAAACACTAGAACCTGTACCGTACTTCAACAAGTTAGCATCTAACATTGATGAGCGTATTGCTCTAGTTGTTGATCCAATGTTAGCGACTGGCGGTTCTATGATTGCAACTCTTGATCTACTAAAAGAGCAAGGCTGTAAAGTCTTTAAAGTGCTTGTCCTTGTTGCTGCACCTGAAGGTATCGCGGCTCTAGAAAAAGCGCACCCAGATGTTGAGCTTTACACAGCTGCAATCGATGAGAAGCTAAACGACAAGGGCTACATTGTTCCTGGTCTTGGCGATGCTGGTGATAAAATCTTCGGTACTAAGTAATTCGGTTTCAGCTTAAGTGACTCAAACCGTTTCTTAACTCGCTGAATTAGCCGTATTAATAAAAGAGGGAGAGCATTCGATGCTCTCCCTTTTTTGATCTTGTTGGTTTGTGATTCTTTTGAATCTAGCACTACCGATGGATTAATCGATTTGAGCTTTGTCTACCACAGTATTATCACCTAGCTCTTCTGGAAGTACTAGGTTAAGTAGAATCGCCACGATACCGCACAAGCTTACGCCTTGTAGGCTGAAGTCACCAATACCAAAGGCCATACCGCCAATACCAAAGACTAAAGTAATACCCACAATCACAAGGTTACGTGATTTATGCAGGTCAACGTTGTTCTTGATGAGTGTGTTAAGGCCCACTGTTGCGATAGAGCCAAACAGTAGAATCATGATGCCACCCATTACAGGAACCGGAATCGTTTGAAGTAGTGCGCCTAGCTTACCAACCAATGCAAGAACGATAGCAGTAACAGCAGCCCAAGTCATGATCACTGGGTTGAATGCTTTCGTCAGCATTACTGCACCTGTTACTTCACTGTAGGTTGTGTTTGGCGGAGCGCCCAGCATAGAAGCTGCGATTGTAGCCACGCCGTCGCCTGTGATAGTACGGTGTAAACCTGGCTTTTTAAGGTAGTCTTTACCGGTTACGTTAGAGATAGCAAGCATGTCCCCTACGTGCTCTACGGCTGGTGCGATAGCAACAAACACCATAAAGAAGATAGCGTTGATGTTAAATTCTGGTGCTGTGAAGTTAGGTAGTGCTAACCAAGCTGCTTGAGTGACAGGGGTAAAATCAACGACTCCGTATACTAAGCTCGTTACATAACCCGCTACAATACCACCAAAGATAGGCAGTAGTTTAAGGAAGCCTTTCGAGAAAACACTGATGACAATCGTCACTAGTAGTGAAATAGAAGAGATCCATAATGCTGCATCAGCATCGATAAGTTGCACAGCACCATCACCGGTTTTGCCTAACGCCATGTTTACTGCAACGGGTGCAAGACCTAAGCCGATCACCATGATTACAGGGCCAACCACGACTGGTGGAAGTAGTTTATGGATGAAAGCAACACCTCGAACTTTAATCAATGCGCCCATTAAGACATACACAACACCCGCAGCCATTAGGCCGCCCATTGTTGCGCCAATGCCCCAAGTTTGAATACCAAACATGATAGGTGCGATGAATGCAAAAGAAGATGCTAAGAAGATTGGCACTGAGCGGCGTGTAATCAGTTGGAATAAAAGAGTACCGATACCCGCGCCAAAGAGTGCAACGTTAGGATCAAGCCCAGTTAGTAGCGGCACTAATACAAGTGCACCAAAAGCTACAAACAGCATTTGCGCACCTTGCAAAGCATTTTTCATGTGAAGTCCTTAAATTGGTCGTTATATGAAAAGTGGAAAATAAAATTCGCAGGATTCTATCACTTAGCAATCGATTGCTATACCAAATAGATCAAATTTATTTATCTTAGTGATGTTTGTTGCTATCAAAATAAGAAGAAATACAGTTTACAAGTGAACGATTTATCATGGTCAGGTGATATTTTGTGGTTATTAAACACAGTGGGCGCTATCGACCTTGCCCCCCAATCCATAGTTGCTTATCATCTAGGCACAAGATTTGAATATTAGGATCAGTATGCGCTACATAGCATTTTTGTTAATGGCACTATTAGCCTCTCCGAGTTATGCATTAACTCAAGTAGATATTTTTAGTGCTGAAGTTGCGATTAACGCTGAAAACAAGCAGCCAGAACAAGTGGCAAGAAATACCGGTATGGAGCAGGTATTGATACGTGCGACTGGCCAAACTGATGTTGCATCGAACGAAACCATTCAAAAGGCGATGCGTAAGAGTTCGCAGTACATGTCTCAAATGAGTTTTGGCGAGAGCAATGACCAATCAACATTGCGCATGCGTTTTAACGGTGCTCAAATCCGTTCTCTATTGACCCAAGCGCAGTTACCGTACTGGCCTGATACTCGTTCAAACATTCTTGTTTGGCTCGTAGAAGAAGACAACTACGACAAAAATATTGTGTGGGAACACTCCAACTCACAATTAGCGGCAGGTTTACAAGCTAACGCAAAAGAGCGCGGCTTGCCTCTAACGCTACCTGTGGGTGACTTTGATGATATTACAGGTATTGCGACTTCTGATTTGTGGGGCAGCTTTGTTACGCCAATCAGTAAAGCGAGTCAGCGTTACCCTGTTGATGCTGTGTTGGTGATTAAGGCTCAATCTTCAGGTTTACGTTGGACTCTGTACGATCAAAAGCCGAGTCAATTGACGAGCGCACCAACATCGCCAGTGAGCGGTTCAGTGTCGGGTAACAGCGCTACGACTTCTAAGAAGCTAGTCGACCAAATCAGCAACTACTACGCAGGTAAAAGTGCGGTTACCGTAGCCAGTGAATCTTCGGAATCAATATTAACGCAGTTTATTAGCTTGAATAACGCGCAGGATTTCTTCCAACTGGAGAACGCACTTAAGCGTCTAAATTCAGTTGCAAGTTTAGATATCCTCAAGATTCAAAACAACGAAGTGACGTTCCGAATTCACTTATTGTCGACTCAACAAGAGTTTGAGCAAGAAGTGGAAAGCATTCGCCAAGTCGCAAAGGTTGAAGAATCTTACATTGAACCTGAAGTGAGCCCTGAATTTGAAACGCAAGACAACGCCATGTCTGTAGGCGATGATTCAGCAGCTATTACTGATACGACCCTGAACGATGGCGCAGAAGCGACGGTTAACGAAGCAGACCCAAGTGTTCAAGTCATCAAAGGTAGTAAGTTATCAGCTAAAGCGGATGCTGAGCTAACGAATACGTCTGGCTCGGAAGAGCTAACAGTTGTTGCGCCAGTACATGCTAAGCCAAGTCTAGTATACGAATGGGTTCGCTAGTAATGGTCTACTGACATTGCGGATTGAAATGCATTCATGAAAAAGCCCTGCAAGAGAAATCTCGCAGGGCTTTTTGTTTGTTTATTGTTGCTTTTTCTACTTGTACTAGCTAAAGGTAACCGAACCTAAGTTATTGCTCGAACTTAGCTTTCTCTTTCTTTTCTACTTCAGAAAGACGCTTGAGCTTGATGCCCAACTCTTTTGCTCTAAAACGAGTAAATAAGATATTACCCGCGAACCCTAAGGTAGTCAGGAGTAGTTCTACAGCCGCTAATAATCGCTCACCACCGTCTATATACAAAATAGTTAATGCGTGTAGGAAGTAGAGCATTAAGACGAAATTCGCCCAAGCATGCGTATAAGGTTTGCCTGCTAGAATGCCTGGTAATGGCAGTAACAGTGGTATAGCCCAAGCAATCGCAAGCGTTATATTACTTAGATGAGGGTGCGGCGAAAGTGTCATCTGCCAAGCGACTACCCAGAATAAAAGTGACAAGTTACCCGTTAGCGCAAGGTAGCGAAATAACTTGGTTTTGGGAGACATAGCCTTCTCTGGCATATACATCATTGAGAAATTCCCTTCTGGTTTATGGCGATACGTGCTAAGCGTTTGCCTAGGTTCTGCGCCAACTCAATCTCTTCTTTGCTTAAAGAAGCGCTCTCTCCAGTACTGCTTGCACCGTAAGGTGTGCCGCCGGTTTGAGTGGTGTGTAGTACTGGCTCTGAGTAGGGGATACCCACTAATAACATGCCATGATGAAGCAGAGGCAACATCATGCTTTGCTGTGTCGTCTCTTGACCCCCATGCAGTGATGAAGATGAGGTAAATACGCAACCAGGTTTGTCTATAAGATCGCCATTGATCCATAGTGATGTTGTGCTATCCCAAAAGTGCTTCATTGGCCCAGCCATATTGCCAAACCATACTGGACTACCTAGTGCTAAACCATCGCAAGAACGGAGATCTTGCAAGGTCGCAATAGGATCTGTTGGTTGATAGCGCGAATCAGGCTGCTCTTCTACTGTGTACACGTCGTTCACCGTTCTTAGCATCGCTTCGCAGTTCGGGATGGATTCAACCCCTCGTGCAATCTGTCTTGCTAGAGCTTGAGTATTGCCGTGGCGACTGTAGTAGAGAACAAGGATGTTGATGCTCATATTGGCTTACAAAATCTCTAATACTTGTTCTGGTGGACGACCAATCTTTGCTTTGTTGTTCGCGACAACCACAGGGCGCTCAAACAGTTTTGGATTCTTGGCCATTGCAGAGAAAAGCTCCTCATCAGTCACTGATGTATCAGCCAAGTTTGCTTGTTTGTAGTCAGTTTCTTTGGTGCGCATCATTTCGCGAACACTGTCAAAACCCAGTTGAGTGAAAAGTACTTTCAGCTGCTCGACAGTTAAAGGCGTGTCTAGATACTTGATAACTTCTGGTTGTATACCGTTAGCTTCAAGCAGTTCGAGAGTTTGACGGCTCTTTGAGCAACGTGGATTATGATAAATCACGACAGACATGGTTCTTCCTCATTATTATTTTTGGTTTGATTTTCAGGAGAAGCCATTCGAGTGGCTTCTTCACTGTATCCGTTGAGCTTTCGTTTTCGTTTTGCGTTTACTTGCAGCGAGTTGAGCGATTTACTGTAGCGATAAGAAACGTTCACGCTGAATCATTAATTGGTCAATTCGAGCATCGTAACGCGCTTGTTTTAGGCTACCGAGTTCTGCGATTTGGCTTGCTTGCGTATAGTACTGAATCGCTTTGTTCCAGTTAGCTTGCAATGCCAAAATCTCTGCACGAGCGGCAAGGTCTTCATCGCTGTTACCTAGGTTAATGTTTACCTTTGAAAGCAGATGCCAGCCATTGGTGTCGTTCGGGTTGTCATGCGTGTAACGCTGTAATACGCGAACGGCTTCTTGAAGTTCTTCATTTTCAATTAGCGCATTGGCGTAGTTAATGGTCAGTACTGAGTTATTCGGTTGACGAACCAGTGCTGACTTGAGTTCTTTAATCGCAATTTCAGGCTTTTTTTGCTCGATATGCAGATCTGAAATCGCATCTAAATAAAATAGGTTTGTTGGATCGCTGTTGATGAGCTTGGTTAAAATCGGCGCTGCTTTATCTAATTTGTTAGAATCAAGGTAAACCAGTGCTTGGCCGTATTCTAATGATGGAACCAACGCTTTCGGCGCTTTTTTCAGCTTACGTTCAAACCAATCGAGAGCAGCATCATTATTGATACCCGCGTAGCGTGCAACAATGCGGGATCTTGCTAGATGGTAATCCAACGAAGGCGCCAGTTTTAGTGGTGGATAGCTACGAGCACGAGCTCGTGAATCTGTGATTCGATCTTCTGGCAATGGGTGAGTTAATAGCATTGGTGGTGGTGTACTCGCATAGCGATATTCATCGGCTAAACGGCCAAAGAAACGCGGCATAGCGTTTACATCGAACCCAGCTTTTGCAAGTGTGTTGATGCCAAATCGGTCCGCTTCTTTTTCATTACTACGTGTGTAGTTTATTTGGCTTTGCATGTTGCCTGCAGTTGTTGCTGTTAGAGCTGCAATACCCGCTTCAGGAGCTGCAATTGCCAATAATACCGAGGCTGCAAGTGCTGCGATGGTCGCTGGGGAACGACGAGCTTGATCTTCCATACTACGTGCTAAGTGACGCTGAGTAACGTGCGCGATTTCGTGCGCTAATACTGAAGCTAACTCACTTTCAGATTGTGCATGCAGGAACAGACCTGAATGCAATGCTACATAGCCACCAAAGAAAGCGAACGCGTTAATGTTGCGGTCACGGATCATAAAGAATTGAAAAGGTGTCTTTACATCGTTCGCGTTCGCGACAAGGCGGTGGCCTAGCGTATCAATATATTGATTTAGAACCGGGTCGTTGACGATAGGCTGACTGCTTCTAATGATGCGCATGTAGGCATCACCATAAATTAGTTCTTGATCGATAGTGAGTGTGCCACCAGCCGCGGTGCCAATATCTGGAAGCTCCAAACTGTTGGTGTTTGCCAACGTTGGGGTGCTTAATGTAGCTGCGATGCATAAGCAAGCAATTGAACGAGCGCGTTTAAACATAATTAGTCAGTAATACTCCGTTTCTTCTGACAGTAAGACAAGTGCAATGCAAATTGGTTCTTTATCTGATTTAACCTTTGCCAAGTACGTGCGCTATCATAAAGGAAGATGAATGAATGATGGCGCGTTTTCAAAAACAGATTACAATACGACCCTTATAATAAGCATCGAGCCCAAGAATGACACCTAATATTCTAGATTTACGCCAAGAGCGATGCCCAATGGCGTTATTATTAGCCAAGCGTCACAGTGTAAAGTTAGAAGTAGGCCAATCATTGTCAATTTATGTTTCTGATAACAGCTCGATGAAAGATATTGTTACTTTTTTGTCTAAGCAAGCTTATGTTGTCATGACAGAGGTTTGTTCTAATTACCACCATCTCCTCATCACTAAAAAGGAATCGCAGTCAGATGCTTGAAATGGTCAATCGTTGGTATAAACGACGTTTCTCTGATCCACATGCTGTTAGTTTGGTTGCCATCATTCTATTCGGCTTTATTACGATCTACTTCTTTGGTCATCTCATTGCGCCATTATTGGTTGCTATTGTTTTGGCTTACTTACTTGAGTGGCCCGTTACCCAACTTCAAAGACTTGGTGTGCCAAGAACACCATCGGTGATGTTGGTGATCATGATGTTCTTTAGCCTGATGCTGCTGGCACTGTTTGGTTTAGTACCAACGATTTGGGAGCAAGTGGGCAACCTTATTAATGATATTCCGAGCATGTATGGTAGTTTGCAAAAGTTCATTGCGACGATTCCCGAACGCTACCCTGAATTAGCCAACCTACAGATTGTTGAATCGATCATGTCTAACGCAAAGAACAAAGCGCTAGGTTTCGGTGAAAGCGTAGTGAAAGGTTCTTTAGCATCTCTTGTGAGTTTAGCGACACTAGCGGTTTACTTGATTCTTGTACCGCTTTTGATCTTCTTCTTGCTCAAGGATAAAGAAGAAATGATCAGCATGGCAAGTGGTGTATTACCTAAGAACCGCCGTCTAGCGACTAAGGTTTGGGTAGAGATGAACCAGCAAATCTCAAATTACATTCGCGGTAAAGTGTTAGAAATTCTAATTGTCGGTGGTGTCAGTTACGTAACCTTCGCAATTCTAGATTTACGTTATTCAGCACTGCTAGCGGTCGCAGTCGGTTTTTCGGTTTTGATTCCATATATCGGCGCTGCTGCTGTGACCGTTCCTGTCGCAATTGTTGGCTTGTTCCAATGGGGGCTTGAACCTCAGTTCTACTGGCTGTTACTTGCGTACGGCATCATTCAAGCGCTAGATGGTAACGTGTTGGTTCCGGTTCTGTTCTCTGAAGCAGTGAACCTTCACCCGGTCGCGATCATTGTTGCAGTATTAGTGTTTGGCGGATTATGGGGTTTCTGGGGGGTATTCTTTGCCATACCACTGGCGACCTTAGTGAAAGCGGTTTGGAACGCTCTGCCAAGCCATGCTTTAGAGGATGAGCCTGAGCATCAAAAATAACTGATTTATTATAGAAAAAGGCCGAACATCTATGATGTTCGGCCTTTTTTGCATTCGTTTAATTTGAGTGGGAAACCTAAATAATTAACGCACTCAAATTGACCTTAAGCTTCTTGATTGAAGTAATCTAAAACCACTTCGTGGTGAGTTTTAGTTTTGAACTTATTAAAGACGTGTTCAATCTGACCTTCTTCATCAATGAGGAAGCTAATACGATGTAGGCCATCATAAACCTTGCCCATAGCATACTACCCTTGGAAATTTTTTCAGACTCAATTTCTGACGATTTATAACAAACTCTACCTTTAACAGTGAGTTAGGTTAGTAATTTCTCTTTTTTAACCTCAATTATAGCAGTTGTCATAATTTTTTGTAAATTGGGCTGATTTTGACGCTTTTCCAAGCGCAAACTTGTCATAAAAACTAAGGTGTTGCTATAAGTTGATAGTCATTACGACAGAGTCGCTTGGTGATCACACAACATATACACTTGTCACCAACTCACTTTTGGACAAAACCTTGTTAGACCTGATGCTCTAAAAGGGTTCTGTCAGATTAGGAAAAGTATCTTGAAACCTTAAGTGTTTGTTAGCACTATAGATACCCCTTACCAACATGTTGAAGTGCCGATAGCATATCTAAGACTTCACTAGCGACATAACTGCTTCTGTTTCCTTCAAAACCATAGCGCCACGAGACGAAATGATTATTGTATTTTTCGAAGAACATTGCTGGACTCAACGGGAACGTTAAATCAACAAGATGGCTAGCAATTTTTTCTTTGTATTCTTGCGCTAACCCGTTGAACAAACTAGATAAGTCATGTCCTCGTTTACTACCTTTACTTACGAGCTGCTTATACTGAGTAACAAAATCACGATACTCAGAGGGCTCCTTGAAAACAGTCTTACCATCAAAGGCTTTTAAATATAATTCAAGCGCAAAACTAGCATTTACAATAAAAGGCGCACCACGATATTCCATTGCTTCAGCTTGATGCAAGGTAAGAGCAGCAATATGAAAAGCCTCAGCTTGATAGTAAATACTTGGTTCAACTCGCCTTATTATTTTCATATTAACCTCAATAGAGTACTAACGCCCCAATCAATTGCGCATTCCGCTGGGACTAAAGCGTTTGAAAAATTTTGAACCGCAACCGCGAAAGTTGACTGTGTCAGTTGCATTGGATTGTTAGGCGATTTTTCAACGAACTACATTTTTTACGACGAACTCGTAAAATTTAACACCTTTGTCGTTTATAAATGCTCCACCCAAGTCACCTGCATATGCTCCCCCAGATGGTAAGTTTAACAAACCAGACATTGCTAATGACTGAAAGTCAATTTCAGCACCTTCGGCCCAAACACTTTGCCTTTCTTCATTTGAAGAGGCGGTATCCATACGTTTTTTGTAATCGTAAAACTCTTTGAGTGTTTCCAATCCTTCAAATGGATGGATTTGCTCGATACTAAACAAGAGAGAGTTGTACTCACGTACGGTAAATCTATTGAACTTAAAAGTTTCAACAAACAACTTTCCTAATAACTTCGCTTTCATTTCGTTGTGGTACCGATCAATGTAAACCATCGTATTTTCGATTATTTCATCAGTTACCGATGGAACATCCACGGCTTCATCAAGTAAAGATATATCGTTTTCAGTGAATCTTTCAAGGTTCACTTGCCCAATAAAACTTGAGAATTTCTTCATGAAAGCAGCACTTTGAATGGAATTTTTTACGCTGATTGAAGTACAAACCCATTTAATAACAGGGATCTCTTTGAGAAGCTCTTGGTCTTTTGCAACAGTTTCAAGAACATTGTCGAGACTCATTTCAGATATTTCAGCCCAAAATTCTTTCGTATCGTTTGATACTAACCTTGAAACAAGACTGTTCTTTTTCTTATTACTCATAACTTACCCAGTCGCCTAACAGCGTCTTTTCAGCAGACATTATCTTCATAATATTTTCAGAAAATACAGACACCATAACAGTAACATACTGTTCTATCGGTCTTAATTTTACCAGTACTCACAAATTGCAGATCATGTCCGCATACTCGCATGTATTCAATTAGGTTTATAATCTGCTATTAGGAAAAGTAGGTCAAGGACTGACAAGAGAAAGAGATCAAGAGACGAGAGCTAAACGATTTTGGGGCAATTTCGTTTTAGAAAGATCTCTAATTTAGATCTCTAATTTAGCGAAGTATGAATTATTAAAAGGATGACAAAAGTTGCTAACGAGAGTGTCTGATATCACTGAAGCAGTCACTCCGAAATGGTCAAAAAATCCTAGATACTGAATTAGACGGGAAAGTTGGACATTTTTAGGTTTGACTTTTCATAGTATTGCTACACAAACTCGAAGTTGAGTATAGATGAATTAGGGTTCACTCCCCCCAAATCACTGAAGAAGGTCTTTTACTATGAGATGCAATGAATCTAAAGGGCAGAACATTGGAAGCCCATTGGAAAACATTAGAGAGGTTGTTTCTAGCGTTGATACTGAGTTAATTATGGATAGGCTGTGTCATCTAGGTGAAGATTATGTAAGTTGGTATACCTCCTACTTGGTGGCCGGCTACGGACATATAACACCTCAAGACATTATCAACAAATATGGTGCTTCTGCATTACTGCAGTACATTGATATGAAGCTTGAGGGAGGTTACGAATAGTCAGATTTCATTATTCTTGTAGTATTTACAACTTAGACTCTCTCTGACCATACACATGGCTTCAGCCAATCCCTTTTTATAAGTCAAAGGATTACTTTCTTAAATTCAATATCAATACCAAACCGGAGTGCGATTTTTTCTACATCTGATGGGTAAAAAGCATACTCTTGATCGATAATCCTTACTGTTGTTACTTCTAGCGCCCCTTCATCTTTTAAAAATTCGGGATAGAGTGCAGGGTAACTCTCTTGAATGCTGCTCAAAAGCTCGGATGTTAATATGTACGGTGCGTTAAAAGAACCAAAATAAACATTTAGTGTAATCATCTATCGCCTCAGCTATCCTTAAAATATAATCACCAAAAATTATCAAAGTGATCTTTGATTCCATTTATCTCGATTACGTATCAGACGAGCGAGTTGATTTCATCAAGTAAAACCAGTTATATACAAGTACCATCATAAGCATAACCAGCATTTTTGATAGGTATTTCTTGATTTTAAGTTAGTTTCAAACTTAATACTGGCGTCTATTACGCTGTTTAATAGAACCCTACACTCTTCAAGTGTTGAGCTTTTACCTTGGTTAAATGCACTTACACCGGACTTAAAACCGACTCCAATCGGATTTTGCCTACCAAACCGTGACGAATTGACTTAAAAACCGCGTGAAGAACGAATTTAGCTACCATAGTCCATAGAACCAACCAAAAAACGCCTCAACCCCGCGTTTTCCCTACCATAAGTCAAAGGACAAAGGACAAAGGACAAAGGATAAAGGTATTGATGATTGATTCCCGTCTGCCTACTAACCTTCAACCAGTGTCAATATGAAGGCTATTAACCTCAATTAGTCACGATTTCGATTGAACTTAGATCTATTACAGCCCTTTAAAAGCAGATACATAGAACATTTTAGCTCTGACCTGGAAGTACATAACCCAGAGGCAATACTGCTATAGGTTTCTAAGCATTGTTGGTTTCCAGTTTCCGTAGTTTAATAGGCGTTTTTTGGTTGTCCATAGCTTTAACAGTCGGTTAATGGCACCAAACGCCCCGTTTCGAAATGACCTAAAACCGCGAGCACTGCGAATTTAGCTACCATAGTCCATTGGGCTTAACAAAAAACGCCTCAAGCCTCAAATTAGGTAACGAACAAAGGTAAACCATGATTGACTGGCAGCTTACTAGCCTTCGAAGGTACGCCTTAAACCGAAAACTGTCACGATTTCAGTAGGTCATCAGAGCAGCCCCAGTTACTAAGTGCCAACTGTATCGAACCTAGTCTGGAGTGAGGTAAACTGTCCTTTTAGCGCATTTTTGGACAAAAGTTACTTAGAGCAATTACTTAAATTAAGGACATACAGATAACGTCAGGTATGGGAAAGTCGCTTAGTTAAGTGTCCAGTCTGATTGGAGCAGATCAGAATTAGCATTTATTGGATTAGGTGATTTCCTGTAAACGTACTTTTAGGTGCTCAAAATCAGCATCTATAATATAGTCGTTGCTATCTCAACACGTATACTCGTTGAAGAGCCCCTTAGAGAATAACTGGCACTCAGCAAAGTATCACAAATTCTAACTAGCCTGATATCGTAATAAGAGAACAGGCTCGCAACGTCGATATCACGTTATATAATCACTAATATTTACTTCATCAATTTGCTCAGGCTGTAAATAGTCATTGGCAAAGCGTCTATAAACCCCTGAACTTAAAAATAAAGCGAACAAATCTGGGTCAATATGTTGATCTTTAACCATAAAACTCATTATCTTAATCGACTCCGATAACGTTTTTGCTTTCTTATAAGGCCGATCAGAACTGGTCAATGCTTCAAAGATATCGGCGATGGCCATGACTTTTGTGGTCAGCGACATCTCTGATCCCGTTAAACCCATAGGATAACCTTTACCATTCATTTTCTCATGATGGCCTCCCGCAATTTTTGCTACGTTTCGCATATGTCGTGGGAACGGCAGTGACTCCAAAATATGGATGGTTTGAACAATGTGATCGTTGATTATAAACCGCTCTTCCTCTGTTAATGTGCCACGCTGTATACCTAAGTTGTGGACTTCTCCCTTGTTAGCCTGATATTGAGTCGGCTTCATTGTGAATCTATCATCAAATTTGTCTGTGTGATTCCAATCAATAAGATGTTCGGGCTGGTCGCTAAGCAACTTTTCTTCAGTTGGGTATTCATCTTCTTCCGTGTACTGATTCATTTCCTCTGAAGAGATACCGAGTTGTTTACTTAAGGTTCGAGTCCACGTTCGTGATGCAATTTCATTTAATCTATCAAGGTCAGTTTGTGTGACAAACTCTGATCCCAAATTAAGTTGAGCCACAAACTCAAAATCTTGATTCAACTGTTCACATTTTTCCATTAATTGATCTCGCCATCCAACTGGATACGCTTGGACCAAAGACTTCAAGCTCGTAATTTCTTCATCGCGCTTAAGAACCTCGAAGCGCATTCTGACTTCGTGGATTCGGTTATAAATTGTTTCCAGCTTTGTTGCTTTGTCGACCACATATTCGGGTGTGGTGATTTTTCCACAATCATGCAGCCAACTCGCCATTTTCAACTCTTGCCACTCTTTTGAGTTAAGAGAAAAATGAGCAAACGACGGTAATGTAGATTCTTGAGCTGCGAGAGTTAACCACTCGGTTAATATTGGAACACGTTGGCAATGGTTACCTGTATAAGGCGATTTTTTATCTAATGACCCTGCAATAACTTTGATGAATGAGTCAAGAAGAGCTTGCTGAGCAGCCATCATGGTGTTCGTTTCTATTGCAACGGATGAAAAGCCTAATAACGAATCTAAATAATCAGCAAATCGCTCATACTGAGCTTGGGCTTTACCGTCATCATACAATACACCAAAGGACCCAATCACAACCCCCTCGCGATCTTTCAAAGGTATAATCACCACCTGACTAGTTTGGTTATCCTTCCAATCAACCTCTAAGTTCGGGAGCTCGCTTGCTTGGAATATATGGTATTTCTTTTCAATGAATATCTGCCGAATAAATTGGCCCGACTCAGCGGTGGGAACCTTAGAATTTAATACTCGATTTATATCGGCTTTTGTTGCGCCTTCCCACCAAACGTATTTGGGTACTAAGCACTTGTTCTCTGCGTCTAACAAATAGAGAAACACACCATTGGCTTCTGCTGCACTAATGGTATCGCGACAGACAAGTTCTAGCAGGGCCTTTAGGTTTTCTTCGTGAGCAATGTTATTCGTTAAAGAAATGAATCGGCTAATTGTGTTTTGAGTGGCGATTTGAGCGTTGTTGAGATCTTGGATTTCTTTTATGTAACTCTGGGAGTTAATAGGAGTAGAAAAATTAAAACCCTGAATCTCTTTCGCTTTTTGCGTCGCCATTTTTATAGGTTTAGAAATTGAACGGGAAACTAAGTAGATGACAGGTAACATCAAAGCAAAAATCAACAACGAGCCAAAGAGTGTCTGGCGTTTGATTAATCCACCTTGGTCAAATAATTCTGAAGCTTTTGTTGCCATTAACAAATGGACATGGTTACTTATTAGAGGTTTTAGCGTGATTATCTCACCAAACCAACGTTCTTTTTCAAACTCAAATATCCCTAACTTGCCATCACGGCGATATTGCTCAATCGCGAATTGCACTAAAGGGTTCTCTAGCTTCTCAAAGCTTGATAATGACATACGCGATGAGGGTTCAGAACGAGAAGTTTCGCTATATGCAAGAACGGTTTTTGAATCGTCATAAAGCACTCGTATCGAGGATTCATTGGCTAACGTATCGGTTAACGAATCCCGCAACCCAGCCAATAATACTTCAGCGGCAACAACCGCTCCGTTATTACTTGCTCGATAAATAGTTATCCCCGGCTCATTAACGCCTCTGAGTAGGCTTGGTTCTGAAATTATATTTTTGTCTTGCACTGCGTTGTAAAATTGGTGTTGTTTATCAAACGCCAAGGAGTGTGATGTATCAATGTTTTCAGTGAAAACTAACGATGAGTTTAAGCCTTTAATACTAACGAAGTTTGAGCTTCGATGAGTGACCACAAAAATAGTATCTTTTTGTAGCCCCATACGCTCTCTCATCTCAAGGTCGTTTATCCTCGTCACGGAAAAAACATCTTCATTCGGGTAATAAATAGCGTACGACGTGACATGTGTGTATTCGGTAAGCAGGTGGGTAAATTCGGGCAAAAAATCATTTCTATTTTCTATCGTTTCAGCTTGAACAATTTTTCCCTTTGAAAAAGTACCAATTGCGGTAAAAGCAGCGCCATAGTGTGCATTCATTTGACTGCGCGTTTGAGCCGCGATCCTTTGGAACACATTCCTATTAGTTTCAAAAATTACGTCTGTTAGTCCTTTATTGGCAAGCCAAATTTGAACACCAGAAACCGCAACAACAAGCACAATAATGACAGTGGTAATGTGGATGTGAATAGGGAATGTTCTAGGTGCTTTATTCATCTACTGTTAAGGCCTATTTACTTTATGGTTACAATGAGAATAGCTGCATTTAATTGAATCGGTAGTGTCTCTCTTCAATTTTGGCGTTTTCGCTTAAAAAACATCTAATTAATTAGCTAGATTCACCTTTAGTGCAGTACCTAAATTGCCTGTGTAGAATTACGAAATTCATGAGATAAATAATCTTGAGAATAAAGTGGAAAATGCAGTCAGTTCGAATGAAAATAGCAATGAAAAACCAAAAGTATCAACTCCGATACAGGGTGCTTCCAATTGATGGACAATACAAAACCATCGTAGGAAGCAACCGTAATACCCTTAAATTATGTCTGAAGAGGTGCTAACTGATAGCTATGGCTAAGAACAGCTAAAAGCACTGTTCTTAGTTGAATTACTTGAAGTAATAAGAAAACACGAGTTCGAGGGTATCAACATCACCTGCTAAATGATGCCATTGTAGATCTGACTTAATTTGACCAAAGTCCAATACATTCACGCCGACGCCTATGTTGGGGTGAACATTATCCTCCACCTCGAAATCTTCCGCGTGGTTCGAACTTGCATCAAGATAACCTAAGCCCAAACTGAAGTACGGGGCGAATTTATCGCCCCAAAGCTGCGTAACTCGATAAACAAAGTTAAAGCTGTAATGTTGGTAATCGACCGTCATATCATTATATTGCGTATGTTCTGCTTTCAAATCGACACTATTTAGCCAACGATAAGTAAACTGGATACTCGCGTTATTATCAAATTGGTACCCTAAGCTACTTCCGAAAGAAAACTGACTGTTACTTTCCTGACTCCACGCGTTGTGGTCAGTATCTGGCTCTAACCATGAAATCCCAGGATTAGCTGTTACATATATTCCGTTATTCTCTTCTGCAGAATGAGCGAAAGGAGAAACACTTAACAATAGTGGGACGACCACTTTAACGGCAAGTGACTTTTGATGTCTAAACAGTGCGAGTATCGTCAATAGCAGCGTGCTTAAGAACCCTATAGAACCACCACTGCTGGTTCCCGCGATAACCTTCCCCCCATAAGGAACACCGGCTTGAATATGAAGATTAACGGTAGCAGGGTAACTATGTCTTGTTCCAATATCTGTAACATCATATTCAAAGCTATCATCGCCTATAAAACCAGCGTCAGGCGTGTAAATGAATTCACCAGTCTCCTTAAGTGTTATCGACCCATGCATTGGTTGTTTATAGATTCGCGCAGTTAAATCGGCATAAAAAGGAGCTTGTGTATTCGCGTCATCTGTATCGTTAAGCAACACACCTGGTGCAACAATAGTATCAATACTGTCTGCGTAAAGTGAGTAGCTATCATTATTAGCAACTGGCGCAGCATTGTTAGGGATAAGAGTCCAACCTGTGGAGAGAATTGTTATTGATACTTTTGCTTGGCTAGTATTGATTGAATAATAAAATTCATCATTGCCATAATAATCAGCATCAGGTTGATACTCAAAACTACCGTCAGCATTCAATGTGACACTTCCATACAAAGCATCTTGGTCTAATGCAGCGGGTGCTGAGTTTTCATTGGTATCATTTTTAAGCACTCCATTTTGACTAGAGACAATCAACTTAGTATCTTGATCAACCTCATAGCTATCTGGGTGAGCATAAAGAGATTCATGTTTTTCGAATGCGCCAATGTCGATTCTCAACCCCTGCGGGCGGGTTTGTTTGAGGTAATCTGATGTGATTGAGCTACCATCGTCATATAGCGCTTTATCGTCGTCGCCTTTATCAACAAGGGCTATTGAAAGCGTGTTTGGAACGAAACAATTAGTTGTAACGCATCCTGCAAGTGACAGGCCAGTGTTAGGGGTATCATCGACACCAGGTGACGAAATAAAGTTATCATTGTTCTCTGCTAATGGGTAAATAGTTGTATCGTCCCAATCTGTTGGATAAATTGCAGAGCCAACATTATTTACACCATCGACTGTAATGAGTAGATTGTTATTGGCTATAAGTTGAGCACTATTGATTAACTCTATATGGGTCGCTTTGTAAGTAGCAGGGTCTACATTGTTAGTAATAGTCGGGTAATACAGCGTGCTATTGGTTAGCGTCAATTTTCCTTTATTGACATAGATTGGCCAACCTCTATTAGCATCCCTTCCATCAAATAAAGTATTTATAATTTGTGCATCAGCTTCATTAAATCTAAAAGTAGAATTAAATAAGCCTTTAAATATACTATCTTTGATGACTGCCGTTGTGCTGCCTGAACTATCTTGACTAACTTGAATAACATGACTCGCTGTGTTTTCATCCAATGGTCCATTAGATTCAAAAGCCGTGTTTTCAATAAAAACATTACTATTAAAAATAAGGGTAGGTGCTGATCTTGGGCCAAGATTTTCGAATATAAATGAATCTTTTATTGTAACAATGCCATCTTGAGTAGACATGATGGATGCCTCTCCTTGCCTAGGCACTATCTTATATAGGATAACGTTATTGAGTGTTACATTAGCGTTATCGGAAAAGATAAAACCTGACATGTGTTCTGCCCACACATTTTCAATGGTGACATCAATGGGGCGCCCTGCGGTATTTCGAGGATTGATGTCAAATAAAAGACCAGATGATCTTAGAATCAGATTGTTAGGATCATTCGGATAACCAGTATTAAATGAGCCAGTATCAGAAACCCAGCGTTGATGGTCATTAATGTGGACATAATCATCGCCTAATCCTCGAATGATAATATCATCAGTAATTGTCATTCGGTTGTCGGTTTGACCTGAAGGGACTTCACCCAAATTAGGCGAGATAGGTGCTTGTGCATTATATGAAGCCGGTATTTCGATAATATCTAAACCAGGATTAGCATTGGCCTTTTCGATCAAATCTCGAAGTGAGCCCATGCCTTGATCACTACTTGTTGTTACCGTATAAGTGGCAGATTGTACGCTCAAAGAGCTAAAAAGTAGTCCAAATAAAATTATTGACTTTGGAGTCATATTACCATCCTTGATATCCATGAAAAAACTAAGCCCAGATTTTTTAAGTTCCTTGCAACCAACAACTTAGCTCATATATAGGAATATCACAACTCTCCCTAAGTAATGACTTTTGGAGATGTGTATACTTGGGTGCGGACGGGAGTTTTTTCAAAGTAATGTGTTTGCTTTACACATTAGCTAGTTCTATTACGATCTAGATGGGTTCTAGAACGTTTTGGGGCATTTCTGAGTTATCGGCCTTCCTAAATTAGCAATTAATGAATAACCCTTATTTATAGAAAGCAGCTTTGTCTAGTGCTGACTGTGTCGAATAGGTTTGCACATTCCGAATTAGCAGAGCTGACAGTCTCCTTATAATGGAGACGTGTCTCATTAGAATGTAACTCAGCTCGCTTTGGACTGATATGCTTTAATTCGCTGGATGGTTAAGGTTCGCTTATGTTTGTTTTTTATTTGTATATGACATAACTCAAGCGTTAGTCCGAAAACCATAGCAAAGTACACATAGCCTTTATTGATATGAATGGCTAGCCCTTCCGCCATCAACAACCCTCCTAATAAAACCAAAAACAGTAAAGCCAGCGTTTTAAATCCTGGGTAACGAATAACCAAGTTGTTAATTTTTTCCGCTGTTAAAATCATAAAAATCGCGGATGTCAAAATAGCGGCTATCATAACGGGCACTTCAGATGTTAAGCCGACAGCGGTTATAACTGAATCCATTGAAAAAACGGCATCTACCGCTACAATCTGGAGAAGTACGATGGCTAGTCCAGTCCTAGCTTGAGTCGAATATGACGATGGTGTATGTCTTAACCATGACCAAAGTTCTTTCGCACTTTTAGCTAACAAAAAACCACCACCCAATATCATAATAATATCTCGCCCGGTGAACGTTGTATGGGCGAAGCTCAGCAAAGGATTAGTCAGAGACATCACCCACGAAATAGAAAGTACAAGACCTATTCGCGTTAACACCGCCAGACCAATACCTAAATTACGTGCAACTTTGCGTTGCTGTTCGGGAAGCCGCTCACATAGAACAGAAATGAAGACGACATTATCGACACCCAAAACAATTTCAAGAATCAATAAAGTTGCAAATACTACCCAGATTTCGGGTTGTAGAAAGAGCTCTAGCATGTGCTTATCTCCTTAATACAAGAAGACAATGGGATAAAGCGGCACCTAACGGGGTCGTCCATAGAAGTAATTTACCTCTTTGTTTAGAAATGTTGGATTAAGAGTCAGAGTTCAATTTAATAACGCTAGTTTTTAATGTGTTATCTATTTTATTGTTGAACTCAATATTTAACATCGGATGTTTATGTGGTAGTGACTGGATGTCGTTGGCAAGTATGCAAAACTGATCAAAGCCAAGGGGTTCTAAATGATTGACCTGTGAAATAGGCCAACCATTGTACTTCTCTTTACTAACCATGTATCGATGATTGCTTGAAGTTAGATTGATAAATCACGAGTTACTTGACTGCATATTTTGATTAAGCGGAAAAGCCACCGTCGATCATCAAATCAGCACCAGTGATGTAACCCGCTTCTGAGCTAGCGACGAATGCTACTAAGCTAGCAATCTCCTCAACTTGACCATAACGACCAAGTGCACCGATAGCTTTTACAGGCTCTGAAGTATCGCCATTGTCTGGGTTTAAGTCGGTATCTACCGGACCAGGTAAAATGTTGTTGACTGTAATGCCTCTAGGGCCTAGATCTCGAGAGAGACCTTTGGCCAATCCGGTTAGTGCAGACTTGCTCATTCCATATATAGAACCGCCAGCAAAAGGAATGCGCTGAGCGTTCGTACTACTGATATTGATTATTCTGCCGTTATTATTCATATGCTTCACGGCTTCATGAATAGCCACAAATACACTTCGTACGTTGGTATTGATGGTCTTGTCCCAATCATCCATCGTCAAATTTTCAATACTGTCCCAGATCAGCGTACCTGAGTTGTTTACGACAATATCAATTTGACCAAGTTGTTCTATGGTTTCGCTGATTGCATTTCTGATATCTTCAGGCTTAGTGCTATCCGCCTTTATTGCGATGACTTTGCTACCTTGTGAAGTTAAGTTCTCAGCAAGCGCTTTAGCTTTTTCGTGGGATGACACAAATGTAAAAGCAACAGACGCTCCCTCCAATGCCAATCTCTCAACAATGGCGGCACCAATGCCGCGACTGCCACCTTGGATAAAAGCGACCTTACCTTTGAATCTATTGAAGTTATTCATTATGTTTACCTTAATTGAAAATCGATGTAATCATCTCGTTGATGTACGCAGAATAATCGATTCACATCTGTTTATTAAGTCCATATAATGAAGAACATAAAGTCCTTGGGGGAATTAATTAATGTTAAAAAGCCAGTTTGTGGAAGTTCGTCATTTTGTCACCGTAGCGCAGTTGGGGAGTTTTACCCTTGCGGCTCAAGCGCTTGGAATGACCGGTTCAGCTTTAAGTAAAAGCGTTGCTCGACTAGAAAAACAGCTAGGCACCAAACTCCTTCATCGAACAACTCGACGCATCGCGTTAACCAATGATGGGGATTCCTATTTAGCCGACTGCCTTAAAGCGATGACCATTTTAGAGGAAGCAGAGAAGCGCTTAAGCAATCAACAGTTATTGCCATCAGGGCGTGTGCGTATTGATTTACCCGCAGTTCTCGGTAGAAGAGCAATCCTACCCAAGTTGTTAGAATTAACGTCCAAGTTCGAGCAATTAGATCTATCTATTACCTTTAATGACCGTCCTACGGATTTAGTCAGTGACGGGATTGATCTTGCGATCCGCGTTGGGCACTTAGAAAATTCGGGCGATATTGTTGCACGTAAAATAGGGGAGCAAAAAAGGGTGATATGTGCCTCTCCCTCTTATTTAGCAACGCGAGCACCGATTACCAAAAAAGAAGATATTGCCCAACATGATTGCATCGTCGGTTGGCCTATAGGACAAAGGCATAGTTGGCTGCTGAAAAATGCTAAAGGGGCAACCGAATCTGTTGATATTTCAGCACGTCATGAGATAGCCGACTGTGAAGGTATTTTGCAATCGGCTTTATCTGGTGCAGGTTTAGCTCAACTACCAGTGTGGTTAGTGAAGCAATACCTTGATGATGGGCAATTATGCCCTGTATTAGAGAAATTCAATGGCGAAGGAGCACCCATCAGTATTGTTTGGCTAAAAACACCTTACATTCTGCCTAAAATAAGAGTCATCATAGATGAAATCATTGCATTATCGAGCCGTCATCCGGATATTTTTGAGGCTTCTTTGTAATGTTGACTAATCGAAGCACGACTTTGCAGGTCATTTGGGTGTTATTGTGTTTTAGATAGTCCAACGATATTGAGGTCACTATCAAAGTTTGATAGTGGCCTCAATCATCATAAAACCTACATACTAGCTAACAATATTTACATTTGTCTTAGGTATCGCGCAGCAAGCTAGGGCCATTCCTTTCGCCTTATCACTGCCTTCAATTCCTGGGGCATCGGGCTGGTAAACCTCTCCTGATTTCACTGTGACTTTGCAGGCGCCGCAGAAGCCAGCTCTGCAGTTATTCGAAATAGAAAGCCCTGCAGCTTCAGCTTGCTCCAGAACGGTGCGCTGGTTGCTTCCTTCAAACACGACACCATCAAGGTTGATTTGAACCCTTTTCTCGCTCCCGTCCGCCACTCTTGCAACGCCAAATGTCTCTTGATGGTACTGTTCTTCAGGCAGCCCACTCTCTATCATCAAGCGCTTTACACTCTCCATGAAACCACTAGGACCACATACAAAAACTTGACGTTTGTGAAACTCTGAAATTTGATTTAAATGAGAACGACTAAAATGCCCCTTTTCGCCTAGCCAATCAGTTGATGGCTCGCTAAGGGCTAGAGTCACAGTGACATTGGCGTGTTGTTTTTCTAGCATAACGAGCTCTTCCATGAATGGAATATCCGCTTTCGTCAAACATTGATGATAAAACGCAATATCACGAGTGTCTCGTTGGTCAGTCAAATACCGAAGCATAGCGATCATGGGCGTCACACCGCTACCGGCAGAAAGCAGCAACAGCGGCTCATTCGATTCTTTAGTAATATGAAAAGTGCCTTTGGGTTGATCCGCAATAATGGTATGGCCAACTTGTAAGTGGTTGAACAACCAGTTGGAAACTTCACCACCATGGACCCGTTTCACTGAAATCGACAAACGTTCTGGCCGAGAGGGGCTAGATGACAGCGTATACATTCGTTTGGTCAGTTTGCCATTGGCCGTGATCTCAATAGGGAGGTGTTGTCCCGCTTTATACTCAGGCACCATGCCGTTTTTAGGCTCAAACCAAAATGTCTCGAAGTTTCTTGCTGTAGGTTCTCTTTCAACACAAATCAACTCTTGTTTTTTTGCGTCGAGATCTTCATAAAACTCCTTGGATTTATACTCAAGCACTTCGATAGCATCATTGATGGAGATAACACCTTCGTTTTTCGCTACAAGGTTTTGCCCGAAAAATATTTTGCCTTGCTCGTTGGCTCTAAAGCGTGAAAAGCTCGTCAATGGCTCTTTACTGGCCCTAAATTCTCCATTTTCCAGATCAAGTGTCGTTAAAATGCACCGCTCACACGGCTCTACAATTTCAAATTCAACGTCATCTATCTTGATACGCTTCCATGAGTCTTCGATAAAAGGTTCGTTTGATTGCACCACGAGGTTAGTGCGAAACTGTTCCATGGTGTGGACTTCGCTGCTGCGTCTATTCAGCTCCGCTAATGAGCCAGAGCTAATCAGCAAGATAGGAAAACCGTCGGCAAAGCTCACATTATGACCAAGGTTTTCTCTCATGCGGTTAGATTGCTCGCCAGTAAACAGTAACTCAACTCGCTTCCCTATCACTTGGCTAAACCAGTCATTTGCTTCATCGGTTGTTGTGTAGGCTGAAAAGCGGTCCCTCCAAACACTGGTATCTGTAGCCTGCATTTTAAAATTAGAATAGTGTAGTTTTAGTGGTTCCATCCCGGGGTAAAAAAAAATGATACCGGTTGGCAGTAGACTAGAACTCACTTGAACCATGTTTGGATACTGACGCGCCGTTACCATGGTTGGGTATTTAGCCGAAGCGGAGACATCATCACCAGTTAACGCCAACATAAAGCGACGATCAAAAACAAGGCCTTGCTTTTCGACCCATGAAGAAGAGAGAGAAAGCCCGCCAATGGATTTGACTGGATAGATATTAACTTGGGAAAGTACGGTAGAATTTACCACAATGTCACCCTTTATTATTGTGCTGATTTATTGAACCGCAAGGAACGGTTTTAACGACCTAACAAGGCCGATGGTTTATCTTGTGAGAAGGTAGGTTGTTTCGCGATTTAAGCATGAAGCGCATCAAAGCCAACGCATTCAATGCCACTTTTTCTTAGCCAGAGAGAGAACTCATCGCTGGTTAAAATCTTCCACTCTTCAACACGAGCATGGGTATAACTAGAGATGTCCTCTAGCTCTTCAGTTAGCGTCCTTGCTGGGTGGCACATTAATTCAATCGTACTGTTAGGCATGCTGTATTGATAAGCCAGCAATACTGCTTTGAGGTATTCAATATTGACACCTTCTGCATGAAAGCCCATATCAAACGCATCTGGGGTAGGAACCGACAATAAGTTTTGACCCCGTATAAAGCTATCAATACGCCTGACGGGGAGGCCTATTTCATTGGCTGCTTGTGTAAAACCTATTTTAAGAGGGCGATAGGCACCAGCAAAATGGTGGCTATCGATATGATTAATATTAAATCCCGCGTCTAAAGCCGCTTGATATTGCGCCATACACTCTCTAAAGACTTCATCAGAAGACACATCAGATTTATTAAACAGGGTCTTTCTATCAAAAAAATGACCATTCTCGTCAACCAGTGTTGGAATTAATTTAGGGGACGATATTGATTTACCTGATGTCACTGTAAAATGCAGTCCAACTTCATGAATAAGACCACGTTGATAGAGTTGTGACGCGTGAGAGACACCAGGTTGGTTCATCATTATGGTGGTCGATTTTACGGTTCCGGCACGAAAACAATCCGCAATCCCCAAGTTCACCGACTCCGTCAGCCCGAAATCATCAGCATTTAAAATAAGTTTCATCGTATCTCATCCACGTTAGATCTTATCGATTCTCGTAATAGCGTTATCAGCTCCGATTCCCTTCTTGATTGAGTCACCATTAACGTCCTTGTAATGTGACATTACACAAATTAATCTATAATGACTGACAACTTCGGACAAACGAATAATTCCCCCACACGAATTAACCAGAGTAATGCATGAGCTCAATCACCAATCAACAACAGCAGCTTTCTCTGCTTCATACTTTTAGCGTTGCAGCGCGCCACTTGAGTTTTACCAAAGCAGCAGAAGAGCTCTTTCTGACCCAAGGTGGGGTTAGCCAGCGAATTAAAAAACTGGAAATGCAGCTTCAATTCAATCTATTCATTAGAAAAACCCGAAAGTTAGAGCTCACACCGGAGGGACAAAGAGTTCTGAGTGTTCTGAATTCATCATTTGAGTCCATTTTTTCCACCCTTTCTGACATTCAAACCGGAGAGCTGACTGGTAGCTTACATATAGCGACATCACCTTATTTCGCCTCTGCTTGGCTGATCCCGAAACTCCCTTCACTTCGTCAGCTATACCCCAATCTAAGCATCAAGCTGCAAACCAAACAAAATCAATCAGATTTTCAATTTGAGCCTTACGATGTGGCGATTTTTTATAGCCAAGGGCGGTATCCAAACCACTACAGTGAGCGACTGTTTTCAGGGAAAAGAACACCTGTGTGCAGTGTTGATTACGCCGCCGAGCATGGCCTTCACAATGGGTTGAGCGCTCTATCTGACGTTAATTTTATCCATAGAGGGGATACGAGTGCGTGGCAGTATTGGTTAGATGAGATGAATGTCGACATTGATTGTAAAAAACGGTGTGACTTCTATAGTGACAATCGCCTAGCGATGGAAGCAGCGGAATTATCGCTCGGTGTGTTTCTTTCTCGGTATGAATTTGCGCTGCCTTTAATCCAAGCGGGGAGGCTAGTCGCGCCATTTCCACATATTGAATCAGGAAAAGGCTACGATTTGGTTTGCCCTAAAGGAATGGAAACAAGAGTAAAATTCCAAGCGTTTTCTCGCTGGGTACATTCTGAACTAGACAATGGATAAAGAGTTCTCGTTATATTGCTACATAACCGAGTACGAATTATAAGCAGTTCAAATATAAAAATACCCTAGAGTGGCTCTAGGGTACGAATCAACAACACTCAAACTGAGTTTTATTGATTATTTTTGTTAAAAAAATCAATAACTAGATCTTCAACCTGGACTGGGCACTCCTCCATCAACCAGTGGCCACATGACTCCAACACATGACTTTGAACGTCGTTGGCATACTCTTTCATTTGATTGATTTGAGTTGTCCCTAAACTACTTTGAGCGTTACCTGATATTGCCAGGATCAGCATTTCCCACAAATTATTTCAAGTACCATTTGCACAATAAAACTTCAAAAAGACATATTAAGTCTCTGTGGGAATATGTATTGGTAATTTTAAGGACTTAATCTTGCGTGTGTTATCCCCTATTATGCAATCCAAGTTGATAATTAAATTCAAACGACTACCAATATCTTTTGGTGAAATTTACGGTTCGATGTGACAACGAATAGACCTAACTGCTGCTTCTGTCATAAGAGTGACAGTGTCATAAAGCATGGCTATGGCCCCAACGGCCATCAACGATTTCGCTGTCTTGCTTGCCGCCGTACCTTTCAAGTGAATATTGTTACGAGGCCTGTAAACCAGGAATTCGAAATAGGATTATTGAAATGACCGCACAAAATCATGGAAAGCGAGCAACCAGTCGTCATTTGCAAGTTTCGTACAACACGGTTCTAAGCGCATGTCATCGGGATAAATAGAAGCCATTCCCCCTTTGAAAATGCGAATTCTGATACGTTGCCGAATTCAATCACATTGAAAACGGCATTTTTATTGGATAAAAAACAACATTTTTGTGCCACTTTTCCGACACTTGGACTTAGGGCTCTAACAACAACCAATATCGACGGTACGTAATTACCGCATATTAATAATTTGAGTTGAAAAAATGAAAAAACAAAGCTTGTTTATCTTTGCTCTATCTTTAGCCGTTTTTGGCGTTATCACGACAGAGCTTGGTATTATTGGTCTCCTTCCTCAAGTCATGAAAGACTTTAATATTGATGTACAAGAAGCCGGTCTGTTAGTCAGTGTTTACGCTGTCGTCGTGGCGGTAAGTGGACCATTTATTACATTATTGATGTCAGGGTGGAATAGGAAATACGTCTTAATTGGTATACTTTCCTTGTTCGTTCTATCGAACCTTGTGTACGCAATAACGCAAGATTACACGACCATGATGATATTTCGCGTTTTGCCAGCCTTGATGCATGCTGTTTTCTTTTCAGTTGCATTGGTAGCAGCTACTTCTATGGTATCAGTAGAAGAGCAAAGCAACGCCGCAGCAAAAGTATTCGGTGGTGTTGCTGTTGGTTTGGTCTTCGGTATTCCGATTAGCGCTTTTCTAGCTGAACAATACTCTCTCGCTTATGCCTTTTACTTTGGCTTAACTGCTTGTGCCATTGCGTTAGTGAGTGTGATGTTCTTGATGGAAAGCGCGCCTGTAAAGGAAAAAATGTCATTCGGCTCTCAAGTAACTATTTTACGTAGCAAGTCCATGTGGCTGTCTTTATCGACCGTAATATTCGTATTTGCAGCGATGTTTTCTTCGTACAGCTTTATTACTCAGTACTTAAGTAATGTAACGAATATGAACGGCACGTGGATTAGTGCAATGCTGATGGTGTTCGGTGTGTTTGGTATCTTTGGTAACTTCATCTTTGGTAAATTACTTGGCAAAAACATGAAAAAGACCGTGATGCTTTACCCTATTACACTTGGCCTTATCTATCTTGTTGTATACTTCATGGGTTTTTCGTTCTCCTTCATGGTAGGAATGGTCGCGTTTTGGGGTGCAGTACACTCTGCTGGTTTGGTTGTGAGCCAAACATGGGTTATGGATAATGCAGGTGATGCGAAAGTATTTGCAAATAGTCTGTACATCTCTTTTTCAAATTTTGGGATCACTATTGGCTCGATAGTCGCTGGGTGGTTTATCGCTCAGTTCGGTGTAGAAAACCTATTCCTATCGAGCTTAGCATTTACGGTATTAGCGTTGATTAGTATCTTACTAAATCAGAAAAAAAGTCCCGATCTTAAACTTTCAGAAGTGAATTAATTAGCGAAAGTGCTGACTTTCATGAGAGAAGCATAATCACAAAAGTCAGCACTATTTCTATTACTTGCTCACTCCTGATTGGATTAAACATGTTAGTCCAATCTGCCATTCATTTTGCACTAGATTACTTAATTCAAACAGCATATCGCTACTTTGGACTGTCTATTAGTTCTAACAAAGTTTGGGGCAGAACCTTGTTAGAACCGCCACATCCACAAGTATGATTAAGAGAGAATCAGCACTGAGCCGGTTACTCAGTGAACATGTCTGTCTGAAACTCAGCTTTCTTGTTATGCAGCCCCTAGCTTCCAACCACGAGTAAAATCTACTTCTAGAAATCGAAACACCGCGTTCGTTTAGTTTTCTTAGGATTTCAGCTTTGGAGATCTTGGTGTAGAGGAGGTTCAATATAAACGCCGTATGTTCATCAAGCCTGGACTTAACCTTCTGTCCCTTCTGCCGGTCAGATGATAGCCCTTTGGCCTTTCGTTTAGCGTGACCTGCTTTGGCTCGTTCAGAGCGTTTTTGACCTCTACAGCGCTGGCAAAAGACTGCCCAATAACTGTAAAAATGATTTCAGCATTATCAACGTTCTCAGAGTTAATGATGGTGTCGTTGTATGCCAAGTGCAGCTCACCGTATGAGGCTATTTGGCCGATATCGCCGACCAACTCCATTACCTTGTGGCGACCCAGTCGAGTGATATCCGATACAATGATGCTTTGTTGAGAGGTAATGAGGGAAGATAACTTCCGCTCACTAAGTTTTGTCTTGGTGGCAGACACATGTTCTTCTATCCAATCCGATGTTTGTATTCCACGTTTAGCGGCGTACGCCTTGATAGCTTCTCTTTACGATTCGCCATCGGCTCTTTGTGAATCTGATACTCGAATGTAGCCAATCATGCCTGCCCCCATGTTGAAGAGTTAATTGCTCATGGACGGTTATTTGCTGTTTAGGTAGTCCAACACAACTTCATGGTGATCTTTGGTTTTAAACTTGTTAAACACATGTTCAAGGTTGCCTGACTCGTCAATCAGGAAGCTTGTTCTTACAACGCCCATGTTTTCACGGCCCATGAACTTCTTGAGTTGCCAAACACCGTACTTCTCACACACTTCGTGTTCTTCATCGGCTAGTAGAGTGAAGTTCAGCTCTTGCTTGTTGATAAAGTTGGTCAGCTTTTTTGGGGTGTCTGGGCTTAAACCAAGTACAACCACATTGTGGGCATCTAGTTCAGCTTTCGTGTCACGCAATCCTTGAGCCTGAACGGTACAGCCAGGCGTCGAAGCGCGTGGGTAGAAGTAGAGCAGCACTTTCTTTCCTTGAAGCTCAGAGAGCGTCACTGGGTTATTGTCTTGGTCATTAAGGGTAAAATCTGGTGCGGTTTGTCCGGCTTCGATTGCCATTGGTTTTGTCCTTACTTTCTCAATTAATGGTATTTGGCGTAGCGTTCTTCGCCACGTCCTTTTTAGAGCATTTTTATTACGTTAGAGTGTACATTTTTATCGATAATTCAGTGTCACTGTCTAGTGATAACACTAAACAGGACGATCTTTTTTGTTGTAGCGCTTTACGCTACTTTGGTTTTCTAAATTGGGGTGTCACAACATTGTCTGAACGAGACGATACGATTTTATCCATCGCTTTTTCTCGCTGACTTTCATGTAACATCTCCATTAGTTCTTGAACGACCTTAATATGCGTGGCTGCTTGAACGGCTAACGCCTCTTTATGGCTTTGAACCTCATCGTAATATTCTTTTTTCTTCTTATTGGCTCGCATTCGTTCACCTTTGAGCGCCTTTATTTCCTTTTGAAGCACTTCAATAGGGGAGTCTGTATTCTCATCTTGAGCAACTTGTACCTCTAATGATTTATTTTTTATCATTAAAACGACGTCGTTATGCCTTCTGAGTGCGCCAGCGGAAAGGCCCGCTTCTTTTTCAACATTGCTATTGTTGATTTTAAGTTTGCCCTTTCGTGCTTTATTACGCAGCTCTTTCGATGTTAACTTGGCTACATCACCATCCAGCAGCCTTTCCAATGCTTTGATTAGCTTATTTTTGGTTATCTGTGACATTATGAAATCGCTCCGTATGGGATGAGTAAGTTCTTAACTTCATCAGGAAAAATCACAGGCTCAAAGTCGATACCTAAATCATCCATAATGCGCTCAGCAGCTTGAACTTTTATGTAAGATTCAGAGGCGGTTTGAGGAGTGAGCTCGTTGTTTTCAATATCATAAAGCATGTGAATTTCGGCTTCTTTACGCTTTGCTTCAGCAAATACGGCATCAACGATGTAATCATTCTTGCAGTCCACACATTCCATTAGGTTAACTAGCGTTCTTAAACCACAAGTCGTCGAAGTACAGTATATCCCTGGCGCAACGGCATGAATGTGGCGACTTTGAGTTCGAATTTGCTTTTTCCAATAGTTTAGAGATAACATCTCGTTATCTACTTTATCCTTGAATAAATTTCGGTCTGTTTTCATCATGTTCTTAGCAAACTCTTTGCCTTTTCCTCCGGCAACTCGCTCTTTGTTTGCCAGTTTCTGATAGATATTCAAGTAGATGCGGGCTTTCTGGTCGATTCTTTCCTCATCAATTTCGTGTGCTAGCGTCTTTTTCTTTTGTCGGATTTTTTGGAATTTACTGGCGTTTTTAGCGTAGTGCCGCGTCATTGCCATAGAGACATGACTAAACTGCTGTTTGAGTTGCGGAAAACTGCAAAGTTCATATCCAATAAGGTAGTAAGCAAAAGAGCGGCGAAGTTGATGGCCTGTAAATTCATAATTCTTACCCACTTCAAACGATAAGTTGGGGTCCGATGTTTTTAGGTCAACAACGTCTTCATTGGTAAGCGCAAGCTCTTCACCCATCGCATTTTCAAACCAAGCTTGAGAATGTATTCCTAATTGTTTTTTTCTTATTTCTCTGAAATCCTCTTTTATTTTATGGAAAAACGATTGTGAGCTAGGGTGTCGCTTTCTGAGTGGCGTGTGCAGTGCTTGAAGCACCTCATACGCTTTCATGCCGATTTCGGTTGTGACAAACTCATCTTGTTTTGATTGAGAGCCTTTGGCAGTCTTTGATAGGTTGGCGTGGATAATGTGTATCTTCTGGCGGTCTATTGTTTCAGTTGTGCAGCCCTGAGCGGTGTTTAGATCATACATTTCATCGGTTCTCATTCCTGTTCGAGCCATTAAGCCCCATAGGCAGCCACCATTGAGCGTTTTGAAAAGCGATTGAGCCTCCATTAGTTTGGTGATTGTCCACTGTCCAATCGTTAGGTTACGTTCTGTGTGTAACTTATCAATGTAGTCGCTCCTTATTTCTGGTTTAAGAAGGCGTATGAGATCCAGAGTCTCTTCTTCACTTGGAGAATGAAGGGCTGCAAAGGTGTCTTGAAAAGCCAGGGTGCGCTTTTCACTTGATTTCTGTTTACCTAAATACCATTGAATCTTACCGTTTTTAAATCGGGCTTCATCACTGACCAGATACTTAGCATAACCTTCATATGCCTTATCAAAGTAGGTGGCGATGTATTCTGCCAGTTGCTCTAGCTCATCACGAAGGGCATAAGCTTCATTAATCAGAGTTTCTGACTGTTGAAGGCCCAGATAGTAAAGCCTCTGTGGAATAACGGCATACTGCTCAGCTTCTTTGATTGTTAAACCAAAATCAGACGCGTTGAGCTTTTTGATTAAGTTAACCTCAAACGGTAAACCTCTCGCCTCTTTGTAAAGGCGATTTAACCCGTTGTAAATTGACGCTCTTTCAAAATCAATATCGGTAAAGCCGGTTAGAGCCCAGACTTCGAGTCGGTCAAAGTCTAAAGCGGACAGCGTGTTAACCCCTTCATTTAACAGTGGGGCGATGACTTTTTTTAGGTCATTTAATGAATCCCTAAGAGTGCCAAATGAATGGTCATGAGGTGATAGCCACATCATTTTAAGCAGGAGGATTTTAAGCTGGTTCTTTAGATTGCGCTCAATGACTTTGCCATCGAGTGTAAAATCAATGGTAAGTGTTTTCTTTGCTCTTGGCTCAAAATAAGGCTGTAGTTTTCTCCAAGTGTCATCGTCGCCAATTTTGCCTAATGATTCACCCGTAACAGTAAAGCCAATGTCAAGGCTTTCGAGTTCATTCCAATCGCCACGCTCAATAGCAGGCTTTAATACATCCATTAAGTAATTTGCATGAGCGCCGACATTTTCTTGTGCTTTAAGAAGCTTGTTTTGATGTTCTAGGTCAGTGAGCTTTATCATGTGAGCCTCCGTAACTATAGGGATAAAAGCGCGTGGTCGATGGAAATTCTTGGGTGACGACCTTGGGTATTAAATCGCGTCATAGCCTCATCGAATACACCATCACTCGCCCCATCTAGCGTATACTCATACTGTTCAATTTTTTCATGAATATCCCCTTTCGAATCAGGGTACATATCAAGGGCCTCTTTAAGAACATCGATGTATGACACGAGTTTATAAATTGCCTCAACGTCATCTACCGCTTTGGCCGATTGACACTTATGACACATATCAAATTCGGCACAAGGTAAGTTTATGCCTATCGCATAGTTCGTTTCACGTTGCGTATTCTTACCATCATTAATGACTTGCTGCCCATTACAAGTCAGCCCGTTGGGATTAGTTTTAATATTGCCTTCTTCACGCTTTTTCTTCGCTTCATCGTGTGACAACATCGGAATCCCACGCCTTTTAGCTACTATGTCTTTTGCTTGCTCTAGGCTTGTATCATCATCGAGGTTTTCTATGACCTCCACACCCTGAGATATGATGGCCTTATTCAGTGATGAAAGCCCGTTCAGATAACTTCTGTCTAACGTTTCCTTTGCGTTTTGGAGTAAGCTTTGAGCCGCTTGAATCCCCCCTTCGGCGTAGGCTTGGTTACTGGTCATTTCTCGCCAGCGACTCGATTGAAGAGAGAGGTAGTAATGGTTTGTTTCAACAGACCAAGTTTTCATTAGCTCTCCTGAAAGAGGGCTGAAGCCCTCCCAATCTCTAGGGACGTACCTGCTACTTCTCGTCAACAGTAGCCGCTCATGTTTCTTGGGCTGCTTGTCTGCCTTCTCATTAGCGTATTGCTCAATATCTCTGATTACAGCCAAATCAGAAGCGGGGACTTTAAAGAAGCCACCGATGCCATTTCTATAGTTAAAAGAAACGGTAATATTGCCATTGCTGTCTTTGTCGGAGTATGTGAGCGGAAGCAAAATCCCTTTTAGCGGTAAGTCGGTGTAGCAAGATAAAATACAGTAGGCGCTATTGGTCGCCCCTTCTCCTGCTCTGCATTTGGACGTTGCCTTGACTTCTTTATGAACAACAGAGCGACCCAGATGACTAATGGCTTTCTTTAACGTGATGGTTTGTTGGTTTCTGTAGGTGTAAAACAGCTCTTTGAACCAAGGTAGGCTGCCAGTCCGATACGGAGATAACAGGTGTAGTTGGTTAACGAGCTTCTTATTAATTTCATTCAAATTAAAGGTATCACTCACCTCAGCGTGGCTATTGAGGGTGAAAGTTAACACAGAGCCATCTTCATCATTGCCGTACAATTTGGATAGTCGCTCTAGTAACTTGATAAACTTCACCCCACCACGCTTATCAACGTCAAATTGCTCACCCACCAATAGGGCATCGACCTCTTTGTTTGCGCGAGGCTTATGGCTTGAGACTTTTACCACTTGTAGGCTCTTATCTCTTTCTTCTGTATGAACCTTAATTGGGTGAGCAATATCTCGAATGTTGCTGTCATTGAGTGAAGTGAAAAAGCACATCAAATGATAGGCAGCGCCCATTGTAAGGTTAAAGGCTGCGCCAGCATTAACAGCGGTGCCAGTTTTACTTAGCTGTGTAAATTGCGTTTCCAATGATGTCGGGATTTGAATTATTTCCTCATGTGAACCAAGACCAATGATAATCGGAAGCGTTTCTGGTAAGGGGGTGTTGTTTTCTTTTGCAGCAATAAGCTGTGGTGCAAGAGTGAAGAATAACGCCTCTAACCGTGTCACAAGGAGCTTTTCTTCCTGATCGGAGTACCCCTTATATGGCGTATTTTCTCTTGCAAACACTCGGTGAAGCAATACCCAACTGGAAACAGGCAAACCACACCAATCGAGCGCATTACGAAGAAGTGACAGCGTAGATGTAGCCGTCGATTCTTTAACGCCTAACTCCTCACCATGAGTGTACTCCCAAAGGCGTTTTGAAGGTCTAAACATCTTGATACGATGTCTTAATTCGCCATCGTTGCCTGCATACTTTAAGTACCCACTTTCCGTAAATGGGTTAACATTTACCGCATCACAAAAAGTAAGATAGGCGCGTAACTTTTCGTAGAGTCCTTTAATGGTTCTTGCTGAGTTACCATTACTGACATATTGGTTAGCTTTCTCGCAAAAGTACCTGATAAATACGGTTCGGCTGTCTACTTTTTCGCTTTCTTTGTTGCACCCTAAGTGCAATAAATGAGAAACATCGAACTGCTTTGGTTTGCTTGATTGCGCATCTTTATAAGGGATCGTCAGGTTCAAAGGAATGACATTTTGATTGTTGCGCACATGCTTAATAGCTTCGGACTGTCTTGCGATTTTACTTTTCGCCATTACGACCAACCTCCGTTTATTTTGCGGTTTTTGGACTTAGCCATGCTGATCTGGTCGTCCAGCTTATTCATGTACTTAATGTACTTTTCAGTGGTTGACGTGCTGGCGTGTCCCATTAATTGAGCCAATTCACCCATAAGGTAGTCATAGCCAACATCACGCTCTTTTGACTCCTTCCAAAGCCAATGAGTGGCAAAGGTAGAACGAAAATCATGAATACGGTAATACCAAGAAGAGTTCACTTCGCGTATCTGTTTTCGAAGGTTGGAAAAGTGCGTTTCTAAAGTATTGACCGAGTAAGGCGTCCCTTTATTTGAAAGAAATAGGTAATCTACGGTATCTAACTTCTCTCCTGACGGAACAAGCTCATTGCGTTTGTTTAGGTTTTTAAGTCGTGCGTAACTTTCTTTGTATATCTCTAGCTCTTCGTACAGCGTAATGGGAATGTCGACGGTGCGTTCCTTACTGCCTTTTGTGCGAGTGATTTTGATTGGAACTGTGTCCAAATCACTGTAGTCAGCCTTTCCTATGTCGTGAGCAGGGAAGTGGATGGCTTCATCAATTCTAAGCCCCGCGTCGGTGCATAGCCGATAGATTAATTCTGTCGACTTTGGGAGTGACGTTGCATGTTCATTAAATAAAGCCTTGTGCTCAGGGGGCATGGGCTTGAGCTTTTTATGGGCGGGTGTGTTCTCTTTTTTAGGAAACATCCTCATGATATTGGAGGTTTCATAAGTACGTTTAGAGCCTGATTTTGTGTGAGCCAACATATCGTGTTGGTTTAACTCCTGATGCACAGTTCCAGTTGTGTAGTGGGTAACAACATTCTGATCGTTATTTTTGATGTAGCCGTATTTTTGCATCCACTTATAGAATCCAATCACGGCACTCATATAACTTCTAGCGGTAGATAAACTAAAAGCTTCATTGCCATTAGCTCCTTCAATATTATTGCAGTTCGCAAGCAGAAACTCAGCAAACCGCCAAGGTGCCCCTTCTTCTTCATACTTGGACAACGTTTTATAGGTTAGGTATTCAGGTGGTATTTCCACACCATTTTCATCAACTTGGTAATGGTGAGTGGAATCCAAGTAACGAGTAAAAGCCAATAAGCCTTTTGCTATAGGCCCGGTGTCTTTGACTTTCTCTTCACCACGTAATTTAGATACGAGGTATAGGGATTGTGGGTAAACAACCGTCCCATCAGGCGCAATAATGATATCGGTTTTCTTTAGGCGGGATTCCAGATAGGAAGGGGAAAGGTAGGGAGAGTATGTCACCTCTCCAGATTCAGTATTTATATTCGTAGAAATTCGTAGCTTTGCTAATGTATCGACCTCTATGGACAGCAGTCGGTAGTCATCATAAACATCGGAACATTTTTCTTCATGCGTTTCTATCACAAAACAATCCTCGATATGTTACCCACATATCAAAGATAGATTTGTCATAAAAAAACATCAAGATTTTCTGTCATAAAAAATTTGTAAGGGTAAATTTCTTCTCGCCCCAAACCCCGAACTGCTCAGCAACGCTGTGATCTTCATCTGATAACAGAGTGAAGTTCAGAGATTTCTTCTCAACGAAGTTTGGTAGGCGTTTGACTGGATCAACACTCACACCTAAAACAACCACATTTAGGTCATCAAGCTGTGCTTTGATATCACGCAGGCCTTCAGCTTGCACAATACAACCAGGGGTCATTGCTTTTGGGTAAAAGTAGAAAAGGACTTTTTTACCTTTGAAGTCACCAAGAGATACGATATTGCCATCTTGATCTGGAAGAGAAAAAGCAGGTGCTGGAACACCAGCCGTTAGCGTATTCATGATATTTCCTTTTTAAAAACTGTTTTTGATAAAGTTGAGCGAGCCTTGAACTGATAGGCTCTGACACAGCGAATTGAATTCTTCTTGTAGCTGCATCAAATTACATTCTGATTGCACAGAAGCGGTAATAGAGATATGGAATTGGTCGTTATCGAGCTGAATCTTGGATTTGTTGATGGTTTGTGCGCTAAGCGAGTCGAGGCCGATATCACGGTCTGCGAAGAACTGAGTGAACTGCTCGGTCAGTCCGAGTTTGTCATCTGACTCAACGAAAACTTCTAACGTGTAGGAGTTCTCAATCACATCATGAGGCGAGGTTCGCTTCATAATCGTAATCAAGTCGTGCTCTTGGCCAAGCAAAGGCAGGGTGGTTTCAACCCGGGTAATATTGTTTGCCTTTCCAGACAGTAGCATGATAAGCGTAAACTCTTCGCCAAATAGGGCGATACGGCTATCAATAATGTTACAGCCTGATTGGGTGACCAAATGAACCACTTGGTTGCATACACCTGGGCGATCAGTGCCCACAGCTGTGATTACTAGATGTTGAGTCATAAAATCACGTCTCTATATATTCCATTGATGCTGCATGTTAGCACAGTTAACACGAGGAATAAGCGTGCGAGCGGGGCTTTTTATGAGGCATTTTGCTTCTCGCGTGCTGTATAGGATAGGAATATCTAGTGTGTGAAAAACAAGAAACGAACAAGAAGAAACAGCTTACCTGTTACTGACATCCAGCGATGCGGCATCCGCTAGATTGAATAAAGGTTAGCCAAATTTATAGGTAGAACGCCGTTAGAAGTCGTCTTACCTCAAACATACAACAATATTTAATGCAGATGTTGCCAGTAAGCCACTTTAATGTCTTGTGTTTATTGATTGGCTTACAGTAACATGCAAAAAGAATAAATTAAGGGAGATAGACATGTTTTCAGGAAGTATAGTTGCGCTAGTTACGCCATTTAACACAGATGGTGAAGTGGATTTCGACAGCCTTAAAAAGCTAGTTGAGCACCATATTGCTGCAGGTAGTGATGGTCTGGTTGCGGTTGGCACAACTGGTGAGTCTTCAACACTCACTATTGAAGAGCATGTCAAAGTTGTCAATAAGATCGTTGAATTTGCAGATGGTCGTATTCCTGTTATTGCAGGAACAGGCGCAAACGCAACTCACGAGTCAGTGTTATTCAGCCGTTTATTAAATGGTTCTGGTATTGCTGGTTGCCTGAGCGTAACGCCTTACTACAACAAGCCGACTCAAGAAGGTTTGTATCAACACTACAAAGCGATTGCTGAAGTAAGCGACGTTCCACAGATTCTATATAATGTACCGGGTCGTACTGCTGTAGACTTGTTACCAGAAACCGTTGCTCGTCTTTCTGAGATTGAAAATATCGTTGCACTGAAAGATGCGACGGGTGATCTCGACAGAATTGCAATTCACCGTGAACTTTGTGGCGAAGATTTTATCTTACTAAGTGGTGATGACTTAACTGGCTTAGAATTTGTTAAGCGTGGCGGCGATGGCGTGATCTCTGTAACCAATAATGTTGCAGCCGCTGATATGGCAACCATGTTCAAGCTAGCGAAAGAAGGTAAGTTTGAAGAAGCAGAAGCGATCAATGAGCGTTTGATGCCTCTACATAAGAACCTGTTCGTTGAGTCTAACCCTATTCCCGTAAAATGGGCGGTTCACAAAATGGGTCTGATTGCTGAAGGTGGCTTACGTCTACCGCTGACTGAACTGTCAGAGCCAGCTCAGCCTGTTGTTGCTCAAGCAATGACTGAAGCGTGCATTTACTAAAAACGTATGAAGTGATGCCGAAGCGAACCTTCGGCATTTAGGAGTATAAATGAAGTATTCTCACCAGCTAGTGATTGGGTCACTGGCTGTTTTCGTTCTTACAGCATGTTCTGGCAGCCCGACTCAACGTCGCCAAGCCAAAGATGATTTCGAATACTTAGAAACACCTGAGTTTTCACAGTGGCAATTGCCTGAAGATGCTCAACCTCAATTTTACCCAAACTTTGACATCCCAAGCGGTGAGTTTAGTGGTGGTACCGGTCGTAAAGTGGATATTCGTCCACCACAGCAGGTTCTTGAGCTGATCCCGGGCGCTCGTGCCGAGCGTCAAAACGGTGAAGTGACGCTATGGCTTCTTCGTGCTGAAGAAGCAGACCGAGTGTGGCAAACAGCAGTAGATATGCTGGCTCAACGTGGTATTGGTATTCGTGAACAATCAGAGAATGAGATTGAGACCGATTGGGTAACTTGGGTTTCTGAAGATGAAGATGTAGAGATTGGCAGTCGCTACTCTATCGCTCGTTTCCAAACAAATAACCGCCATGGCTTCAAGATCAACCTAATTGATTGGCGTGAAGGTATTGAAGAGAAACCAGTAACCGCAACCAATAAAGAGCGTTATAACGCGTTTTTAACCAACTTAGTCATGGCTAAGTACGATGAAAACCTTCGTGCTGAAGCTGCGCTGAAAGCGCAAGAGTTGGTGAAGCGTATTCCAATTTCAATGGGTGCTGACCGCAGCGGTTTCCCTGTGATCATTGCTCGTACACCATACAACGTATTCTGGCAGCGTCTGCCTACCTTGTTACCGACGATGGGCTTTGAGCTTGAAGAACGTAATCAATCTCAGGGTACGGTAAAGGCGAAGTACGCTGCACCAGATGATGAATTCTGGGAAGAAATTGGCCTACAGCCTATCGATTTGGCGCCAGGTACATACAACTTCCTATTTGGTGACCTTGGCAACCGTACGTCGATCAACGTGACGGATGCGTCAGGTAAACCAGTAGAAGAAGAGCTGCTTAAGTCAATGGTTCCGGTACTCGCGCATATTGCTGACCAAACCAAAGATGACAAAGAAGCGAAAGCTGAGTAAGCACGACAAAATAAATCATAGAGCTGAGTCATATCAGCTCTATGATTAGCTAAAACCAATAAAAAAGAGGACACAATGTGTCCTCTTTTTTATATTCGTTGAGCAATCAGCAGCGATTTTTCCGCTAATTAGGTTGGCCCATCAGAGTAACAACATTAAGCGTTTTTGTTGTCGGTTGACTCATCTTTTTGAGTTTTCTCTTGGTTAAGCTTATCTAATTGATTGAGCTTATCTAAGTCTTTCTCTGTTTTGTTACGACCTGTCAGATCCATATTGGCGGTCTGTTTGAGCGCAACAATATTACCTACCACAACGCTAACCACGATGATGATGATAACCCAAGGGTTTGTAAGCCACTCCAACATAAGCGCTCCTAATGATTGATATTTGCTACGAAGCGTGCATAAATTGCGTCTAGCTGCTCCATAATAATCTCATACCCTAATATTGGCTTAGATTGGAGTTGCTTGCCAAGTAAAGTAGGTGATAACTGTGATAAGCACGAGTCTGATACCTTACGGTGGCTAATATGCCACGGTTCAATCGCCACACCGCCAAGGTCTTGGTTGTACGGAAAGAAGAATCCAAACTGAGATGCATGAACAGATAACCATTGATAAAACACTTGCTGGTGGCCAGTAAGGTATTCCCATGGCTCTAATTGCAGCTGTATATCTTCAGGTAAGTGATTACGAGCAAAGACATCGAAATCACAACCCCAATGGTGACGACTCGCTCCGGGAAGCGCAGACCATCTTAGGATCGCCGACAACTTTTGTTGTTCACTGAGTGTTGAAGCATCAAGTGGTTGGCTTTCTGAGTCTAATATCGGCGCTTGACCAGAAAACTTACGATTCCAAATCAGAGATTGCCTTTCATAGTCGCGAAAGCCACTGGCAATCTCCATTTTAAAACCAGCAAGTTGAGCAGCTTCAATCAAATTGTTCAGATCATCTTTGACATCACTGTGAACCAAGAATGTCTTGGCGCCAATCAGGTTAGGTTCCAGATGAGAATCTGATTGTCCGGTAAGCTGCTCTGGTGTCATAACGCGTCTCTCAATAATGGGATGCTATGAATCTCTGGTGAAACACTATTTGGCGAAAAGATTCACTAATGTTCTTTCGTACATATCAGTGAGCTTCTCTAAATCAGCCACTTTCACGCATTCGTTAACCTTGTGAATGGTTGCATTAACCGGACCTAGTTCTACCACTTGCCCTTTCATGCGCGCAATAAAGCGTCCGTCAGATGTACCACCGGTAGTCAATAGCGCGGGTTTCACGTCGTTCACGTAACCAACTGCATCCACGATAGCATCAAGCAACGAGCCAGCGTCTGTTAAGAACGGGTCGCCATTGAATGTCCACTTTAGGTCGTATTCGAAATCGTATTTATCGAGTATTGATGTGATGCGTTCAACGATGATGTCGTTGTTTAATTCTGTACTAAAACGCAGGTTAAATTGAACGTTAAACTCGCCAGGAATGACGTTTGATGCGCCCGTACCTGCGCTTACGTTCGGAATTTGGAAGCTAGTTGGTGGGAAGTAATCATTACCTTTGTCCCACTCAGTCGTTGCCAACTCATTGATTGCAAGCAGAGAACTGTGTACGGGGTTGTTCGCTAGGTGAGGATAGGCAACATGGCCTTGTGTACCTTTAATCGTTAGATCGCCAGTGATAGAACCGCGACGGCCGTTCTTTACGACATCACCCACGTATTCGGTGCTCGATGGTTCACCCACAATACACATGTCGATGTTCTCACCACGCGCCATCAGCGCTTCAACAACTCGTACCGTACCGTTGATGAAAGGGCCTTCTTCATCTGATGTGATAAGGAAGCCGATTGAGCCTGTGTGATCAGGGTGCTTAGCTATGAATTGCTCTACGGCAACGATCATTGAAGCCAGGGAACCTTTCATGTCTGCTGCGCCACGGCCGTGAAGGAAACCGTCGACTATAGTCGGCTCAAATGGCTTGGTGTTCCATTGTTCAATTGGACCTGCTGGCACAACGTCTGTGTGACCAGCAAAAGCAAACAGAGGTGCTTCTGTGCCACGGCGAGCCCAAAAGTTAGTGGTATCTTCAAATACCATCACTTCGATTTCAAAGCCGAGCGCTTTTAAGCGTTCAATCATTAAGTCTTGGCAACCTGCGTCTTCAGGCGTTACTGATTGGCGGCTAATGAGATCTTTTGCCAGAGCCAAAGTTGGGCTATCTGTCATCCTTGAATTCCTTGTTTAAATAAAACGTATAGTCATTAATTTTTAGGGCGTTGCATCAGTGATCAACGTCCGGTTGTCTTTCGATATAAATGCGGTGCTCTAAGCAAAAATAGCGGCGTATTGGTCAGCTTTAAATCCGATGTGAAGCTTACCGTCCACTTTTAGGATTGGGCGCTTAATCATTGCCGGTTGCTCAACAAGTAGAGACACGGCTTTGTCTTCCGTTAACGTCTCTTTCTGTTCTTGTGAAAGTTGGCGATAAGTCGTACCACGTTTGTTCAGCACAAGTTCCCAACCAAGCTCTGAGCAGAAGCTTGTTACTAGCTCTTCTGTGATGCCTTGCTTGCGATAATCGTGAAATTCGAACTCGATACCTTCAGCTTCGAGCCATTTCTTTGCTTTTTTAATGGTGTCGCAATTTGGGATACCAAACATAGTGATAGTCATTATTCTTCCTTTGGGTGATTTTATTTCATTGTTATGAGTTGAATCCTATCAGGAAGCGGCAATTCAGACAAAATAGAGTGAGGAATATTTCATAGAGTGAAAAAAAACAGTAAGAAAATGTCACTATTGGAGACTTATTGATCAGCCTCAACATGTTGTCAGCGAAAAAAGAAATAATTGAGCTGCACATATATAGGAGGTGTCAATGGAGTTGAGTCCTGTTTTTGCAAGGCGGCTATATTTAGCATTGTTAGTGGAAAGCCTTGATAGGCCAAATGTGCCTAAACTCATCGAAAAAACGGGTTGGCCTCGTCGTACGATTCAAGATGTACTCAAGGCGCTACCGGGGATCGGTATCGAACTTATGTTTGTTCAAGATGGGCGACGTCATAATGATGGTTATTACCAGTTATCCGACTGGGGGCCGTTTGATAGTCAGTGGGTTCTAGAACGTAAAGGCGATATAGCGACAAGCCTTGGATTTAGTGCATAAGCCAGCGAAAGCTGGCTTTCTTTTGGGCGTCGCAAAATCAGAGCATACAGATATGCTGGTTTACTTATCTGTCTATTTTCTTACTCACACAGATAGGCTGTGCCAAGCATCGTGACAGAAGTGCTAAAGTCTTGGGGAAGTGTAAATATCACCGTATCTGCGCCTAGCTCAATCGTATTCGATTTGAGTTCATTCATGGCGCCCTGAATCAAGGTGTCGTTCGGGAAAAAGAGGTAACTATACCAGTGGCCTTCGCTACCCGTGACCTCCCCTTTATACTCGCACTGCTCAATATTGATAAGACCGTGGAAATCCATTTGTACTTTGTCCGCTTCATTGTGAGGAGATGAAGTCGGTGTCGTGCATCCCAAAAGGGTTCCACTCATAGCCAAAGCAACCCATTCCTTTTTCATACGTTTATCCTGTTATTTCATCAAATAAATCGCGAAGCCTATCCAGCTTATGATTAATAGTAGCCACGGCAATTTACTGGCGTGGTTTGATGTTGTTTCAACACTGGTATCTACACTGTTCTCTTCATCTAGATTAGCTTGTTGAGTCTGCTTTTCTTTCTGTATGCGTTTCTTGGCTTTATCTGCTTGGCGACTGCGCTCTTTTTGTTGTTTTTTATAGAGTGCGATGCCTTTTTCGATACCTTGAGCGATCAGTTTGGTTTGTTCTTTGGTTTGAGCTGGCTTTTGAGTTGCTTTGGCTATCTTCATAGCTTCTTGTTGAGATTCAACAGACGGCGTATTAGTTTTCTTTTTCATACTGAGTTCGATAATTAAAGCGGATTAGCTAATAAGATAACGCAAACCTAGTTAAGTATGAATGATTTGCGTTAAAGTGTTGGTTTGAAACTAAGTGAAAGTGAGATTTGTGCGGTACTCCATAGAACAATACGATAAGAACGGTTTTTTGAAAGCCCCAATCTTATTATGGTTGGGTTGGTTATTTCTGGCGAAAGCTTTGGTTGTTTTCATCGTTGCTGGCGCTAGCAGAGAGTCGGGAACTGATATCCTCGAAATTATTTATCCAGATCACCACATGTTCTACATTGGGATCGCATTGAGCATTCCTAGTTTACTTATTATGTGGTTGTTTGGGTTGAGATCACCAGATAGAAAACGCTTGAACAAAGTGGTGTCATGGGGGCGTTGGGTTACCATGATCGCTATTTTGGCACAGGGAGCACATACCCTTTATTTAATCTATTTGGACAACGGATGGTTTCGTTGGTCGAATGGGGTAACTTTATTGTTACTCCTGTGGTTAGCACTTTATCTAACCAATAGTCATACCGCTAAAGATTGCTTTAAAGCGGTCGAGCACGAAGACTGATTCTCATCAAAACATTTGTCCCGTTCACAATTATACTTAGAAGCTAAAAATGAAAGGATTAATCTATGCTTAACATCTCAAATGAGCAGTCTCAAATTCAAAGTGCTATCTTGCCAGAAGCTGGGCCTTTCGCTCTTTACGTTCAATTAAAAGTGAATGCTAACGCTGCTAATGTATTAGCGGAACTTCAAAAGCTTCCGAATCTAATCGCCGAGCTTAATCAAACTCAACCAGATGCGTACTTAACTGCATCGGTTGCGTTCTCAAAGGCTTTTTGGGATAAGTTCGAGCAAGCTGCGCCTTCTGACTTAATTGATTTTCCTGCGCTTGGTGAGGGTGATATCACTGCACCGAGCACATTGTCTGATGTTCTGATTCACTGTCATTCAAATCGACATGATCTGCACTTCTTTATCCTACGCAAATTACTATCTGAAGTCGCTGCGGACGTTGAAGTCGTTGATGAAACCTACGGTTACCGCTTCCTCGATTCTCGTGATATGACTGATTTTGTTGATGGTACTGAAAACCCGAAAGACGCACAGCGCGCTGAAGTAGCGATTGTTCCTGAAGGTGAATTTGCTGGTGGTAGTTATGTGATGGTGCAGCGTTTTGTACACAACCTGCCAGCTTGGAATAGATTGAATGTGTCGGCACAAGAGAAAGTGATTGGTCGAACTAAGCCTGATTCAATTGAACTTGATGATGTTCCTGCTGCGTCTCACGTAGGCCGTGTTGATATCAAAGAAGAAGGTAAAGGCCTTAAGATTGTTCGCCATAGCCTACCTTACGGAACCGCTACGGGCGATCATGGTTTACTGTTCATTGCTTACTGTAATGTTCGTCATAACTTTGATGCGATGTTAGAGAGTATGTACGGCGCGACAGATGGTAAAACAGACCAACTGCTTCGTTTCACTAAAGCAGTGACAGGCGCTTACTACTTTGCGCCTTCGACTGATATGTTGAGTGCATTAACGATTAAGTAAATAACCTCGTATGCAGTAAAGAAAAGGAGCCTCAGGGCTCCTTTTTTATTAAAGCTTTATATGAACTGGTCGATATAAGAGCAATCGTGATTTTTATTCATCTTTTTGTAAGTGAAGGTCTATGGCTATAACTGTTAATACGAATGTCTCAGCGCTGGTGGCCCAGAGAAACCTCTCTAATGCCAACAACATGCTGAACCAATCTTTGGAGCGCTTGGCTTCAGGGAGCCGTATTAATAGTGCAAAAGACGATGCGGCGGGCTTGCAAATTTCGAATCGATTAGAAACACAGATGAGTGGCATTGATGTTGCTGTTCGAAATGCTAACGACGGTATTTCCATTATGCAGACCGCAGAAGGGGCGATGAATGAAACCACCAATATCATGCAGCGCATGCGGGATTTGTCACTACAAGCGAGTAACGGCTCGAATAGCCAATCGGAACGAACCGCGATCCAAGAGGAAGTGACCGCCTTAAATGATGAGTTAAATCGAATTGCAGAAACCACCTCATTTGGTGGTAAAAAACTTCTTAACGGTAGCTTTGGTAGCTCTTCATTTCAAATCGGTGGCAGTTCAGGTGAGGCTGTGCAGATCGGTTTAAAAAGCATGCGTACTGACGACATCAACATGGGTGGTTTTAGCTATGTTGCCAACGGCATGGCAAGTGACTTATGGGAAGTGAAGCCCGATCAGAATGATATGACAATGTCATTTACTGACCGTTTTGGTCAGCCACAAGAGATCACCATCAACGCGAAAGAAGGCGACGATATCGAAGAGTTGGCGACTTATATTAATGGTCAAACGGATCTCGTCTCTGCTTCCGTCAATGATGAAGGGCAGCTTCAGATCTATATGTCTGGCGAAGACACGGCAGGCACGATCTCTTTCTCAGGTTCGTTAGCCAGTGAGCTTTCGATGTCGGCGGGTTATTACGAGTCAGTCGATGACATCAATGTGACTGATGTAGGTGGTGCTCAGCGTGCAGTCTCTATTTTAGATACAGCGATGAAGTATGTAGATAGCCATCGTTCCGAACTCGGCGCAATGCAAAATCGCTTTGATCATGCTATCAATAACCTTGAAAATGTTCATGAGAACTTGGCGACATCAAATAGTCGTATTAAAGATACCGACTACGCCAAAGAAAGCACTCAGATGCTTAAGCAACAAATACTACAACAAGTCAGCACCACTATTTTGGCTCAAGCTAAGCAAGCTCCCAATCTAGCTTTAACGCTGCTAGGCTAATAAATTAAGTTTAATTTTATAACGGTGTTCTAGCTTAACCAAAGCCCTTTGGTTAATAAAAACACAACTTTTGTCCCGACTGACTCCTCGACAACTTTAGCGTTTTTTTGATCTTTTTTTGATAATTTCACGACTAGTCACGCTTTCTTCTCCTTTATCGCTATTTCTTTAATTTTGTTGTTTTTTTTCTAAAGGTTTCAGCACTCACGCCGTTATTAATAGTAACTTAGAGATAACTACTTGGTTTTCCGAGACGTCGGAAACCGCTATACCGGAAAATCAATTGGAGAAATCACCATGGCAGTGAATGTAAATACAAACGTTTCAGCGATGACAGCGCAACGTTACCTAAACAATGCTAATAGCGCACAACAAACATCGATGGAGCGCCTAGCTTCAGGCTCTAAAATCAACAGCGCAAAAGATGACGCTGCGGGCCTACAAATCTCTAACCGTTTGAACGTTCAGAGCCGCGGCCT
>NZ_JADDYI010000019.1:0-208 GCF_015163545.1 Vibrio sp. OPT24 | reverse complement strand
TTAACGTTGGACAGGAACCCTTGGTCTTCCGGCGAGGGAGTTTTTCACTCCCTTTATCGTTACTCATGTCAGCATTCGCACTTCTGATACCTCCAGCATGCCTTACAGCACACCTTCAACGGCTTACAGAACGCTCCCCTACCCCACATACCCTAAGGTACGTAGCCGCAGCTTCGGTGTATAGCTTAGCCCCGTTACATCTTCCGCG
>NZ_JADDYI010000001.1:0-57723 GCF_015163545.1 Vibrio sp. OPT24 | reverse complement strand
ATTTAAGATTTTGTGACTCAACGAATACTGACTTCAAAACTAATATTCATTGCTCTTTCGAAAAAGATTGATGAACATGTAATTCTAAAGCTATTACCCCTCTCTTCTTAAATAAATAGGAACAGAATGGTAATGAATTGACTGTGCCGAATAACTACAAGTAGTTAAACGTATTGGTCACTCAGTTCATTGAAATCAAGTTTGTTACCGAAGTAACTGTTACTACCTAAGTAATAACGTTTTGATATTCATCAACGAGTGCCCACACAGATTGATAGGTTTAAATTGTTAAAGAGCGCTAGCGTTTTGTGATTCACATCTCAGTCGCTAGGGGTGCGTACTATACCTGCACCACTTTGAGAGTCAAGGGTTATTTTCAAACTCTTTTTCTCTACCGATTTCGCTGTGTGACTCTCGTCTCACTCTGTGTCGGTGAGGCGGCATTATAGAGAGATTGATATGGAGCACAAGGACTTTTTCAAATAAAAATTTCGTTCGTCTAAAAAGCCACCAGATTCGCATTTTTCGAATAAAAACTAAACATTTGAGACGTATCACAGCAATACATTGGAAATATGGAAGCCATGAACGTAAGATTCATGTGTCTATTTTGTTAATAGTAGATGCGTCTATTTCGTTTATTAATATGTAGTATTCCGATATGAACTCAAAAAAATCGATGTTGTTAATTGTCGCACTGGCTGTATTAGGCGGCATTGTTTTCTCTCAGGTAGATATATCGCCTGCAATTACCTTTATCCTTGGTGTCTTGGCTTCCGCTTTTGTTGTTAACTTTTCAAGCACCGACTCAAAATCTGATTCTGAACCTAAGGCTTCAACAAAAACACTTTATGTGGGTAACCTTCCATACAAAGCGAATGAATCACATGTACGTGAATTATTCTCAGAGCATGGTGAAGTATTTGCAGTACGTTTAATGAAAGACAAACGTACTGGTAAAAGAAGAGGCTTTGGATTTGTTGTTATGGCAAGTGATGATGTGAATCATGCAATCTCTGCACTTAACGATAAAGATTACATGCAACGAACTTTAAAAGTGCGAGTTGCAAATGATCCTAAACATCCAGAAACGGACGAAGCTGAACTGAGCTAAATCCTAACTGCTTCAACATGCTATTTAGTGCACTTTCTTTCTTAGGAAGTGCACTACAAAAAACCTCACGCACTCCCCCTTCTTTATCACTACTCTCCAAATCCAATAAATCTTGAACTCGCTTCGCAATCGCTTTACCGGAATCAACCAATAAAACACTCTTACCTAGGACTTGTTGAATCTCTGATTTTATTAAAGGGAAATGTGTACACCCTAAAACGGCCACATCAATTGTGTTGATCATCGGTTGAAGGATGAGTTGCAACTCTTCAAGATCAATCGCCTCACCTCTGAGTTTATCTTCGGCCATATCCACCAGCCGAGTAGAGCCTAAAAGTTCGACTCTTTTATTACTCGAGAAGTTTTTGATGAGCTCGTGTGTGTATTCACGAGTAATCGTTGCGGGAGTAGCAATAAGACCCACCGCTTTATTGGCAAGTAGGGATGCAGGTTTGATTGCCGGAACAACGCCAACAATTGGGATTAGATTATTAGCACGCAGTGTAGGTAAGACAATCGTACTTGCGGTATTGCAGGCTATAACTACGATATCAATAGCGTGGCTAGCCACAAAGCTAGCGACGATACTTTGAACTCTGCGGACAAGAACTTGTTGATCGAGTTCACCGTATGGGTAAGCCTCGTTATCGAATACATAAGTATAGTTATGATTCGGTAGTAACTGGCTTATCTCCTTATATACAGATAGGCCACCCACTCCAGAATCAAAGACCAATATATTTTTTTGTAGACTATCCGACACAACGATTACCTATAATAAGTTTCGCTGCAATGATACTCCTTCGCTTAGTTTTCGCCAATCCTCACTCTATATAATGCAAGCTTGATAACGTTGATGAACAAAGCGCTTACCTTGCTCCACATTTTCTTGATCTATCTTGAGCTTACCTTTAAAGCATGGCGCTGATGTCACTAAGGTATGGAACTCGCCATCTTCGCCACATGGATCAACATGACTCGGTAAGCTGTCTATTAGTTCAAGCGTGTATTTTTTCCCGCAATAGCTCATGTCTAATGCATCGCTATCGACCGTTACAAGAAAGGTTTCGATTCCTCTGTCTATTATTTCACTAGCAAGTGCCTGACTGCTCTCTCCCATAAGAGGAAACACACACTCCCAACCCGCTGGTTCTATATAGCTTCTTCGATAGTCGGCAATACCATTACAAAACATGTCTCCAAACGCGACTGCATCGATTGATAAACCAGAACCTTTAAGTGCGGAGACAATGGTACTTTGATAAATCTCATTACTAGGGAACACTTCTGGAAGCTCAATCGTGATTAATGGCAACCCGACTAACTTAGCTTGCATAGCAACCACATCAATCGGAGTCACTTGAAAAGGAACTTCATCTCCAACATGCGTCGTATAGAGAGCGACAACTTCATATTCGGAGCTTTCAAGTAGACGCTCCAGCGTTAATGTCGAATCCTTCCCTGACGACCAACTTATGATGACTTTCTTTTTCATTGATATACCCAATAAGAAAAAACCGCCCGGAGGCGGTTTAGGTGTAAATTAGAATTGATAAGCTACGTTCAGGTAGTAAGCACGCTCTGCGGCTGGGTACCCTAAAGCCGTTTCGTAGTCTTCATCAAGTAAGTTATCAACACGAGCACTGATCGTAGTGTTCTCATTAGCATAATAGCTAACAGCAGTGTCGACCAATGAATAAGATGGGAGAGTGACATCACTATATGGCCACGTCCCGTAATCAACATCAGGTCGCTTACCTACATATTGATAGCTTATAGACCAATCGACGACGTCAAATGCCACCAATGCATTCCACTTATACAGTTCTTTTGCTCGGCGTTGCAACTGCTTGCCATCATCACCTTCTGCATCTTTATAATCAGCACTCAGCTGGTGTTGAACAATGCCCGTATCAAACTCGGCAGTCAGCTCTACACCTTGAATATGCGTCTCACCATCAACGTTGATGTATTTATATGTTGTTGGGTGGTAATCGATTAGATTGGTGATTTTGTAATCGTATCCAGTTAATGTCCAATATACGTCTTTCACTAGACCATAGAAGCCTACCTCAATCGCATCAGATTCTTCTGGCTTAAGATCTTGAGTTCCGTAAGACGGATCATACTGTTGGTAAAGGTTTGGAGCTTTAAAAGCTGTACCGTATGAAGCTTTCATACCAAATTCTGGAATAAATTGATAACCAGCCCCGACGTTATATGTCGTTTCTGTACCAAATTCTTCATTGTCATCGACTCTTGCACTTGCTTCTAAAGTTGCAGAATCAACAGTGACCGAAGATAGACCGAATACTGCCAAGTTAGAACGGTCGAATGTTTTATTCGCATTCTTATCTACATATGACTCATCGCGCCAATCAACGCCACCAGCTAACACAACATTCTTGTTTAATTTATAGCTATTAATCCACTGAACATTGCTTTGTTCTAACTCGTCTTGAGTTCCAGAGGTTTTGCTTTCACCAAATTGATAGTTCCAAGAATCTTGGCTTTGTACTGTAGCTTGCATTTCAGAGCGTAATTGAAGGCCTTGATAAGTACCACCAATCGACACTGATAAATCGTCTTTTTCAGATTCCATATAACTACGTGTACTGTATGTATTGTCGTACTGGTAAATATTCTCATAGGCACGAACATTACCAAATACACTGAATTGTTCATTCAACTTATGAGTATAACCAATCAAACCGTTCAACGTCTCGAAGCCATGGCGGTCGCCATCATTTAAGCCTGGTACGGGCTTAACATTGTAGCCTTCATCGCTTTCATGGCTAATAGCAAGGTTTAGCTGACCATTTTCAGAAGTCGCAACACCGGATGCTAGACTAAGTTCTTGATAGTCTAGGCTACCCAAACCAGCACTCAATGTTGTTGACTCATCCGTCGCACGAGCAATCGTAATAATGTTGATTACACCACCAATAGCTTCGGAACCGTATAAAGAAGCTCGAGCTCCTCGTACATACTCGATCCTCTGAACATAACTCAATGGAATCTGGTTGAAATCTACCGCACCTTTTGCTGCACGAGCAAAACGAACACCATCAACTAAAACGAGGACTTGATCAGAACTTGTTCCGCGAACAAATATAGAAGCGAGCTGTCCCCTACCACCATTTTGAGTAATCTGGATCCCTGTTAATCTTCTCAACACATCTGGGATTGTTTTAGCTTGTGTTCTTTGAAAATCTTGGCGGGTAACAACTTCAACATCAGTTAATGTCGCCGTGGCAGACTGCTCAAAACGGTTAGCCGTAACCACCATGGTTTCGTCGGCAGTGGCTTCTTGGGCATGTAAATTGGAGATAGGTGAAAGCAGCGATGCTACAGCAACCGCTAAAAGGGATTTTTTCATGTTGTGATCCTAAATCGCGTAAAGTCCTACCAAACCACATTGTGTGACTTAGCCGCTGGCAGGTATTCGGACTCAAGAGCACAACCTTATGGTTACCTAATATTCGACTTCCCACAAAAAGCTATTTGCAGTGTCTTATGAATATTCGTTCTCTTTTACCGCTGCGCGTCAGTTCTGGATTCACACCAGATTCCCTCTTCAGCCATCTATACATCCAAATGGCACCAGCTTGTCGGAGATAGTATTAACCTATGAATCATTTGTCTAGTCTAAGATAGTTATAAGCTATAGTTTTCAAGGTCGATTTACATTGAATAGCTCTCAACACTGGACAAGCGCCTGTGATTGAATAAAATCTGCGCTCTTGATTTAAAAGCACGACAGCAAAAGGCATAACAATGGCGAATTTAGATGTAAACCCGCAACGCTACCAAGAACAGCTCGCAGAAAAGACTGAACGTCTTACTGAAATGTTCTCACAATACAATGTGCCTGAGCTGGAAGTGTATGAATCTCCAGAACAACACTACCGCATGCGTGCTGAATTCCGCGTGTGGCATGAAGGTGACGATATGTATTACGTCATGTTCAATCAAGAGACCAAAGAAAAATACCGCGTAGACCAGTTTCCTGCGGCTAGTCGTCTTATCAACGATCTAATGCCTCTATTAACGGATGCAATGAAGAGCAACCACTCTCTACGCCACAAGCTATTCCAAGTAGACTTCCTTTCTACGTTAAGCGGTGAGATTTTGGTGTCACTGCTTTACCACCGTCAATTAGGTGAACAGTGGATTCAAGATGCTAAAGCGCTTAAGCAGCAATTAAATGATGAAGGCTTTAACCTAAACCTGATTGGCCGTGCGCGTAAGATGAAAATCGTACTGGATCGCGACTACGTCATTGAAAAGCTAGATGTGAATGGTGATAGCTATATATACCAGCAAGTAGAGAACAGCTTTACTCAACCAAACGGCAAAGTAGCAGAGAAAATGTTGGAATGGGCTGTCGACTGTACTCAAGACAGCAAAGGTGACTTGCTTGAGCTTTACTGTGGTAACGGTAACTTCTCATTAGCTCTGGCACAAAACTTTGAGCGTGTACTTGCAACAGAGCTAGCGAAGCCATCTGTAGAATCTGCTCAATACAACATTGCGGCGAACAAGATTGATAATGTTCAGATCATTCGTATGTCTGCGGAAGATTTTACCGTAGCAATGGAAGGTAAGCGTGAATTCCGCCGCCTACAGCAAGCAAACATCGATCTAAAGAGCTACAACTGCAACACTATCTTTGTTGATCCACCGCGTTCAGGTATGGACGTTGATACTTGTAAGATGGTGCAAGGCTACGAGCGCATCATGTACATCTCTTGTAACCCTGAAACACTGAAAGAGAACCTAGAGATCTTAAGCGAAACCCACGATATCACTCGTTTTGCTCTGTTCGACCAGTTCCCTTACACGCACCACATGGAAGCAGGTGTGTTCTTAGAACGTAAAGCATAAAACACGCTTTCTCGACCTAAGACAAACAGCAGATACAAAAAAACGAGCCAATCGGCTCGTTTTTTTATTTATAGGTTGGCTTAAGCTGTCTTGCCGATAAAGCCTAACTTCTTACCTACCCAAGCTAAAAGCAGCATCGCGACAATAATCGCAAAGAAGTTTGAACCTGCATCAGGGTGCTGTGCTTTCACAAAAGCCGAGTGGCCAAATGCACCTACAAAGAAACAAGCCAAACCCACTAACGGAATATCTTCAGATACTGGATTAGTTAGGTATTCTTGGTAAAGCGCTTGTACAGCCAAAACTAAAGCAATCAACGGGAAAATAGAGAAGCCCACTTCGCTCATTGTTACCCAAGATAACAGTGCATCACCACACACACCTGCAACAACAGCAAGTACGAGTGTCTTTCTTTCAGAACCACGGTTTACAGTATTATTTTCATTCGACATTATTCAATCCCGCCTTTTAATCGGTTACGTTCACGTTCTTTACGATACCAAAAAGCCCCTTTGGCCATCATTCGTAATTGCATGATCAAGCGTTCAGCCAATTCATCTCGCTGACGTCGATCTAAATCTAATGCTTCTGCCCCTGAGTTGAAAACCAATATGACCGAGGCTTCTGCTTGAGTAAAAGCTTCATCTCTTGTCATGCCTGTCGTTATCAGGTATTCGGTTAATTCAGCAGAGAAGTGTTGTATCTCACGAGCTACCGCTGCACGAAACTCAAATGAAGTTCCTGAGCGCTCGCGTAATAACAGTCTGAATACGTTTGGGCTGCTTTCAATGAATTCCATAAAGGTTTCAACCGATGTGCGAATCACACTGCCTTCTTTTACTATACGCTGACGAGCTTGACGCATTAATTGGCGTAATAATAAACCACCTTCATCAACCATGGTTAAGCCGAGCTCATCCATATCTTTAAAGTGACGATAAAAGGAAGTCGGTGCTATTCCAGCCTCACGAGCGACTTCTCTCAAGCTTAGGTTGGAAAAACTACGATCGGCGCTGAGTTGGCTAAATGCTGCATCAATTAAGCTACGACGAGTTTTTTCTTTTTGCTGTGCGCGAATGCCCATTGGTTTCATACTTTATCAATTTCTTCTTTTACAGCCTAAACAGGCATGTCTGATTCTCTGGTTAATATAACGCGAATCACTTCTTTATATAAGGCACTCTGGTTATATAAGACACTAAACACACCTCTTTGTTCACGTATCGAAGTAAATACGTTCGAAGAAAAAATTTCAATATCCACACTGTCATTTGGAGACATACGACATACCAAATATTCTTTTTTCGATGACTCGGCGTGATCTCACCGACTCTCTGATACCCTTTTCATGTACCCAAGAACAGAATCAGTTAAAATCTCGCTAAAGCAATGTTAATCAAATATAACAAGGAAGATAGCTATGCCACACTCCAACCACTTTGATGTAATCGTAATTGGTAGTGGCCCCGGAGGAGAAGGGGCAGCGATGGGATTAACCAAAGCCGGGTTGAACGTTGCAATCATTGAGAAAGAAAGCAGCGTTGGTGGTGGTTGTACTCACTGGGGAACCATTCCGTCAAAAGCACTGCGTCACGCTGTTAGTCGTATTATCGAATTCAACAGCAATCCGCTGTTTTGTCAGAACAACAAAAGCATTCACTCAACGTTCTCTAACATCTTGGGGCATGCTAAATCAGTCATCGACAAACAGACTCGCTTGCGCCAAGGATTCTACGACCGCAACCAGTGTACGCTAGTGTTTGGTACTGCACGTTTTATCGATACTAACACTGTCTCGGTAATGCAAAGCGATGGTACTGAAGAACATTACAGTGCGGACAAATTTGTTATCGCGACAGGTTCTCGTCCTTATCAACCAGATAATGTCGATTTTCTGCATGAACGTATTTACGACAGCGACTCGATTCTTTCTCTTAAACACGACCCGCAACATATCATCATCTATGGTGCTGGCGTTATTGGCTGTGAATACGCGTCGATTTTCCGTGGTTTGGGCGTAAAAACCGATCTCATCAATACTCGAGACCGCTTACTGTCATTCTTAGACAATGAAACCTCAGATGCGCTTTCTTACCACTTCTGGAACAGTGGCGTAGTCATTCGTAACGATGAAACCTTTGAGAAAATTGAAGGCACTGATGACGGTGTAATCATTCACCTAGAGTCAGGTAAGAAAATGCGTGCTGATTGCCTACTGTATGCCAATGGCCGAACAGGTAACACAGACAGACTAAACCTTGGTGCTGTTGGGCTAGAATCGGACTCTCGTGGGCAAGTCTCAGTAAATACCAATTACCAAACCAATGTTGATCATGTTTATGCTGTCGGGGATGTGATTGGCTACCCTAGCCTAGCAAGCGCTGCTTATGACCAAGGTCGATTTGTGGCTCAAGCAATAGTGAAAGGTGAAGCTGAACGCCACCTTATCGAAGACATTCCAACAGGTATCTACACCATCCCGGAGATCAGCTCTGTTGGTAAAACTGAGCAAGAGCTTACCGCAGCTAAAGTACCGTATGAAGTGGGACGTTCTTCCTTCAAGCACCTAGCTCGTGCTCAAATTGCGGGTAAAGACATTGGTAGCTTGAAGATTCTGTTCCATCGCGAAACCAAAGAGATTTTAGGTATCCACGTGTTTGGTGAGCGTGCCGCTGAAATCATCCATATCGGACAAGCGATTATGGAGCAGAAAGGTGAAGCGAATACCATCGAGTACTTTGTAAATACAACCTTTAACTACCCAACGATGGCAGAAGCTTATCGTGTTGCAGCACTCAACGGGCTTAACCGTTTATTCTAGACAAAGAACCAATAGGAGTATTTGACCATCCATAGGCCAAATACAAAAACAGCAAGCAGCGCGCTTGCTGTTTTTATTTAAGATATTGAACATTAAAGCATTAATAGTAATTAGATCATGATGTTCTAAATACACCTTTTCCTGTACAGCCTCTATTTGTTGCTCCCTGAACTGAGCTATCTAAGTAAGCTAAGCGAGAAACTCACCCTTTTTCCACTGAGAAACAAACAACACACCAAGACCAATTCCGCGCATTGCCATAAAGCTCAGCATCGCTAGCCACAGTGCATGGTTTTCTAAGCCTGATGCTAAGTAGAAAATCGCGAAAAAACTGCAAGTCGCAACAAACATACTATTGCGCATATCCTTGCCTTTAGTGGCCCCAACGAAAATACCATCCAACAAGAAGCACCACATAGATACCAATGGCATCGCAATCAGCCATGGCAGATACACCTCGGCTTGGCTCTTCACGTCTGGGATTGTGGTGATCATATTGATTAAGCTAGAGCCAGCGATTACGAACGCTATGGTCAGTACTAAACAAGTATTGAAGCTCCAGAAGAAAGTACCAATCAATGACTGGTTTAGTTCATCTTTGTCTTTCGCGCCAATCGCCTTACCGACCATAGCTTCCATTGCATAGGCAAAGCCATCCATCCCATAAGAGATGATCATCAAGAAACTCATCAACACGGCATTGGCCGCAACAACATCATCGCCAAAGCTTGCACCTTGGAAAGTCATGAAAGTGAAAGTCGCTTGTAGACACAATGAACGAAGAAAGATATCGCGATTCAGTTTCACGAAACGACTCAAACCTTGGCTAGTTTTCTTAAGCAGATCCCATGGCGATGGTAACTGTTTCTTCGCCCAGATTCGGTAAACACAAATCAGGCCAAATGTTAGACCAGCATAATCCGCCATTACAGATGCCAATGCAGCACCTTCCACTTGCCACCCTAAACCGATAACAAAAACGATATCCAAAATGATATTGGTGATGTTGGCGATAATCACCATCCACATTGGCGCTTTGGCATTTTGAGTTCCGAGTAACCAACCTAAAATTACAAAGTTAGTTAGCGCAGCAGGTGCACTCCAAGCGCGGATTGAGAAATATTGCTGACCATAGTGCTTAACTTGATCACTGGCGCTACTCAATGAGAAAACTAAATCGGCGACTAGACTGTGTAAAAGCAAAAAGACACCAGCAAACCCTAAGGCCATAGTCACGCCTTGCACAAAGACTAAGCCAAGTTGCTTGCCATCATTCGCACCATAGGATTGTGCGGCTAGCCCTGTTGTCGACATACGCAGGAAGCCAAGCAACCAAAAGGTCACACTGATCATAGTGCCGCCTAATGCCACACCACCTAAATACCAAGAATGCTCTAGATGACCAATAACCGCCGCATCGACTAAGCCCAGCAGTGGAACCGTAATATTAGAGAGAACCATCGGGATCGCGAGCAACAACACTTTTTTGTGCATCGCCTGATTGGATAGCGTTTGAAAAATAATTTGGGGATTAAATAGCTTCACGATCACCTCTTAGTTTAGAGGCGATAGTTTAACCTAGTGGGTGGGCTTTCACTATGTTGTGTACTTTGTGTATTGGTTAGCTTTTACCAAACTATGTGTTGATAGAAGAAGCTAACGCTACCATTTAACGAGTACTAATTGAGGAGTTAAACGCTTTTTAAACTGAGAAATCTTACACAACAATCGCTGCCACAACTTCCAACGATTACATTGCTGCTCTAATGGTGAAAATGACTTAACCCATTGCGCCCATGGCAACCAATTGAGAACACTGTCTATTGGTGAAGACAACCCGTGAGCATACTTTCCAGAACCGAGCTTTTGCCCAAGAGCACTCGAGCTTTTGTCTCCAGCTAACACTAAACACGCGTGTGCATGAGTAAAGTAACGACTCAATGACTGAATAAAGTGCGCCGTCAGCTGTTCATTACAATCAAGCAGAGCATGTTCACACACCACCATCACAGAAGCTTGCTCTGGAATGTTAAGTTCATCTAACCAAGTTAAGTCGTCAACAGAGCCACACTCTAAACGATAGCGTTCATTTTTGTGGAACAGGCGTTGTCGCCAAAGCAGATTCTCGGTTACATCCAGCTCAACCCAATGACAGCGGCCATTATCTAAACGGTAGAAACGGGTATCGAGCCCTGCTCCCACGTTAATAATCCAAGCATCTGGGTTATGAGATAAAAACTGTTGAACTTGAGAATCACAAAGTTGAGTCAATGTCGCGTAAAGGAGTTGTTGTTGGTCGAGTTCACCAGTAAGACATTCTGGTGCTAATTGGCAGCGTTTGCAGGCTTGAGCTGCGATAGGGTCATAGACTAGGCCGTCATCGGCAAGGCTTTCGCGGCTGCGAAACCAAAGATGTTGAACGAGATTCGTCGGAACTTGGAATTCTTGATGTGCAGACCCTTGATTAGAAGAAGCCTTTTGAACAGAGGAGCGCGGCTTACGAATAAGCGGCTTCATTTGAGGTTTGGTTGGATTTGGCATCATCATCTTCCTTGTATCTAGACAAAGAAGATGATAATGAATATCAATTACAATAACAAGTTATTGAGAATAAATATCAATAAGCTTTTTTGCAATGACTACATCCAGTCGGTGTTACGAATAATACCAACAGCCAGCCCTTCAATAGACAAATGTTGAGATTCTAGATCGACGTGAATTGGAGAAAACTCTTCATTTTCAGCATGTAACAGAACCGTTGAACCTTTGCGTTCTAGGCGTTTTACCGTTACATCATCATCAACACGAGCTACAACAACCTGACCGTCGCGTACGTCTTGTGTTTTATGAACAGCCAGTAGATCACCATCCATAATACCGATGTTTTTCATACTTTCGCCATTTACACGAAGTAAGAAGTCAGCCTGAGGTTTAAACATACCTGGGTCTACTTGGTAATGCATTTCTACATGTTCTTGAGCCAGAATAGGCTCACCAGCGGCAACCTGACCGATTAATGGTAAACCTTGTTCCTCATTTGCTGCATCTTCAAGCAAAATACGAATACCACGAGACGCACCCGGGATAATCTCTATCGCTTCTTTACGAGCAAGAGCTTTTAAATGTTCTTCTGCAGCATTAGCAGAGCGGAAGCCTAGTTCTCGTGCAATTTCTGCACGTGTCGGTGGCATACCGAAATCGTCAATCTTACTTTTGATAAGATCAAAAACTTGTTGTTGGCGCGGCGTTAACGGCTTCATGATTCACCTGTCTTTTTATACAGTTGACTGTGAGTATATCCAGTAACTGAACAAAAGCAAAGCAATTGGTTGTTTTTAGTTCATTTTTCAAGAATCACAAAAATAGGATCTCTAGCCACACGTAACCCGCTAGTATTAGACAGATGAGAACAGCCGCCGAGCCGACATCTTTCGCCATCCCAGAAAGCTCATGATGCTCACTACCGATTCGATCAACAACTGCTTCAATCGCGGTATTGATTAACTCGACAACCATCACTAACACAACAGCTGAGATCATCAAGATTCGCTCAACTTGGCTTACGTCCAAATAGAATGCCAACGGAATCAGTATTGCTGCCATGAACACTTCTTGCCGAAATGCAGCCTCGCTTTTAAACGAACTTGTGAGGCCTTGCCATGAAAAGCCTGCTGCTTTTATGATGCGTTTGAATCCGGTGTTTGATTTTTTGGTCATTTTTAACTCTATACTCAATCAGTCGATGAATGATTTTCCACAAACTTAACGGCAATATGACTATTTCCATTAAAAGGTTAGACCAGTTTCTGGTATTCTTGCATCGATTAAATTTACGCCTAGGCTTATCCCTATTTCACTCATAGGATTTATCCTTTTTCATCATAGAAATAGAGATACGCTTGAGCACATTGAAATAACTATTGAGGCAGTGAACCTATATGTCTTCTGGACAATCTTTTTCACGTTCATTAATGAAGCTACCTTTATCCGTATTGGTAAAGGGCACATCAATTCCTTCAAACCCTGTTGAGGATTTGAACATTGATTTGAGCAAACCGATTGTATACGCCTTACCGTTTCGCTCAAGTGTCGACATTCTTACATTGCAAAAACATGCACTTGAATTAGGTCTACCTGATCCATTAAGCAAGCTTGAAATCAACGGCAAATCACTGCAACGCTACGTTTTTATCTCTTCTCGCAAAACTCTGCTTCAAGACGATGATTATGTACCAAGCTCTTCAATTGAAGTTTTCTCTGAGTTGCTTTCACTGCATGCTGAAGACTCTGAGCTCGATGTTCAAGTTATCCCTACCACTGTACTTTGGGGACGTAAACCTGGTAAAGAGACTAACCAGAAACCTTACCTACAAGCAATGAATGGCTTAGAGAAATCAAAAGCGGTATTGCTCGCTGGTCGTGACTGTCTAGTTCGCTTTAGTCCTGTGGTATCTCTTCGCTACATGGCTAATTCACACGGTACCGACAGCACCATCGCGCACAAACTGGCGCGTGTGGCACGTATTCACTTCTCTCGCCAAAAGCTTGCTGCATCAGGCCCTAACCTACCAAGCCGCCAAGCTCTGTTTGATCGTCTACTCAAATCAGAAGCAATCAAGAAAGCAATTGAAGACGAAGCACAAACAAAGAACATCTCGATCGAGAAAGCGAGCAAAGAAGCTCAGGACATCATGGATGAGATCGCAGCTAACTTCTCTTACTCGTTAATTAAACGCGGTGAGAAAATTCTTGGTTGGTTGTGGAATAAATTGTACCAAGGTCTGCATATTAGCAACGCTTCAACGGTTCGTAAGCTAGCTCAAGACGGTCACGAGATTGTTTACGTCCCTTGTCACCGCAGCCACATGGATTACTTACTGCTTTCTTATGTGCTTTATCATGAAGGCATGGTGCCTCCGCACATCGCGGCGGGTATTAACCTCAACTTCTTCCCTGCCGGTCCTATTTTCCGTCATGGTGGTGCGTTCTTTATTCGCCGTAGCTTCAAAGGCAACAAGCTTTACTCGACGATTTTCCGTGAATACCTAGCGGAATTGTTCGCTAAAGGTTACTCAGTAGAGTACTTCAGTGAAGGTGGTCGTTCTCGTACGGGTCGTCTTCTGCAAGCGAAAACGGGCATGCTAGCGATGACCATTCAGGCAATGCTACGTGGTATGAACCGTCCTGTTACTTTGGTCCCTGTGTACATTGGTTATGAACACGTGATGGAAGTGGCGACTTACGCGAAAGAACTTCGTGGCAAGCGTAAAGAGAAAGAAAACGCGAGCTTAGTGATTCGTACCATTCGTAAGCTACGTAACTTTGGTAAAGGCTACGTGAACTTCGGTGAGCCGATTCAACTGAACCAATACCTGAATGAACACTCACCTGAGTGGACCAAAGACATCGACCCAATGGGCACCAGTAAACCACAATGGATGAATCCAGTGGTTAATGACCTGGCGACCAAAATGATGACGCACATTAACGATGCCGCGGCGACCAACGCATTGACCCTTTGTGCAACCGCGCTATTGGCCTCAAGACAGCGCGCATTGTCTCGTGACTCTTTGGTTTCTCAGATCAATTGCTACCTGTCTCTGCTTAAGAACGTTCCATATTCAGCAACGTTCACTGTGCCAAAAGACAGCGCTGAAGATTTGGTAAAACATGCTGAATCACTGAACAAGTTCTTGATTGAATCAGACTCAATGGGCGACATTATTTCGCTAGACCGTCACCAGTCAATTCTGATGACCTACTACCGAAACAACATCATTCACTTGTTCGCTCTGCCATCTTTAATTGCCCAGATGACCATTCGTCAGCGCGGTTTATCGATTGAAGCGATTCAAAAGAATGTTGCAGCAATTTACCCGTTCTTAAAGAAAGAGCTGTTCTTAAGCTACGACGAATCACAGCTTGAAGGCGTAGTATCAAACATCATTGATGAACTTGTTAGCCAGGGCATGATTGTTGTGTCTGACAATGAAGTGACGATCAACCAATCGAACAGCCAAGCTCTTATGCTGTTAGGCCGTACGATTTCAGAAACGCTACAGCGCTACTCTATTGCTCTAAACTTGCTGGCAGAGAATCCGGAACTGGACAAATCTGACCTTGAGCAGAAAAGCCAAGACATCGCACAGCGACTTGGTCGATTGCATGGTATCAATGCTCCCGAATTCTTCGATAAAGGCGTGTTTGCTTCTATGTTCGCAACGTTGAAGCAGCAACAGTACCTAGATAACGACGGCAACTGCGATTTAGAGAAGACTCAGCAATTCGCTAAGCTTCTTTACTCGATGCTTTACCCAGAAGTCCGTCTGACTATTCAAGAGAGTATTCACCAAGTCGAGTAATTCCTGTATATAGCAGGGCTCTGATAGCAGATTCAACGCGATCAAAAAAGGCACCCACTGGGTGCCTTTTTCTTGAATATTCGTTTGATAAAAACTGATGCTTACCAGAAGGTAACGAACAAACCGACCGTTACGGCCATGCCAACATAGTTGTTATTTAGAAAAGCTTGAAAACATAAGTCTCGGTCACGATGCCGCATCAAATGTTGTTGGTACACAAACAAGCTGCCTGCGGCTAACAATGCCCAATAGAAAGTATCACCCAATTGGTAGTGCATACCTAACACAATCAGCATCGCTAGAGTAACAAGTTGCAAAGAGCCGACGATAAGCTTATCGAAGCGACCAAATAAAATAGCCGTCGATTTAATACCAATCTTCAGGTCATCATCTCGGTCTACCATCGCATATTGCGTGTCGTAAGCAACCGTCCACAAAGCATTAATAACGAAGATAAACCAAACAATACTTGGTAGTTCATTGGTTTGTGCAGCCCATGCCATTGGTATCGCCCAACTAAACGCTAAGCCGAGGAACAACTGTGGAAGATGTGTAAAACGCTTCATGAAAGGGTAAATGAACGCCAGACCCACACCAATAAATGAGAGCTTAATGGTCAGTGGATTCATGGTGAGTACTAGCAAAAATGAAACTACGGCTAGCACTAAAAAGAGCAGAATCGCTTCCTTACTGGAAACCAAACCTGAGGGTAATGGACGCTGCTTGGTGCGTTTAACATGGCCATCCACTTTACGGTCCGCAAAATCATTGATCACACAGCCAGCTGAACGCATCAACACGACGCCGAGTACGAAAACAACCAAGACATCAAAATCAGGCATACCTTGTGCGGCGATAATCAGCGACCACAAAGTCGGCCAAAGGAGTAACAGAGTACCAATCGGGCGATTCATTCGCGTTAATTGCCAGTACGCCTTCGCTTTGGTGGCAAACATTTACACACTCTCCTTAGAGTAAATGGGTGATGTTGGTAAAAACAGTTCTGCCACAAGCATCGGTTTATGGTTCATCCATAATCGAGAGCGACGCGCGAGTAAACACTCATCACCTGCGATAACCCAACCGACTTGCAGCGCATCCCGCTCGACATTCTCAGCACTAAACACCGTTAGTCCAAGCGGGACATTTCCTTGTTGAGAAAGGTCGGAGTGTTGATGATCTTCTAACGTCACACGGGGAATCAAGGTTCGACCTAGCACCCATGGGGCATCATCACCCTTCAAAATCACTTTACGCAGCAAGCAATCAAATGATGATAAAAGATGTTCCTCGTCTTGTTGCAACATTGAGCGTTCTACAACTTGATTATGAAGCAACTCAACAGACAGGTGCTGACAACACTTCCCCAACTTGCGGGAAAGAGAATCTTGCTCCATAAGCCACTCTTTGGTGGTTTTATTAGGAAAATCAAATGTTTCTGTACTTTGCCAATCTACATTCATTAACGAATTAAGATACAGCGATATTGGCTGATTCATACTAGTATTCAATAGGTGACTTTACACGTACAATAAAGCTTCAACTTTCGAACAAAATTAAAGCGTTCTTCGAATCGTAAACGTATTTAGATTTAGACCGCTCATTGTAACAAGACTAATGCGTTTCGAATATCGCGAATAAACTAAAGAAAAGTCACAAATATGCACAAACGTTATGTAGCCCAAATATTTCTTGCGATTACTCTACTCTTTTCAGCATCTAGCTTCGCAGAAGAGGAGTCGGGGCCCAAACTAGCCTACTTCACGCTAGAGCCAGACCTGACCACTAATTTTTACACCAAAGGTAAAAAGCTGGGCTATATTCAAGTTCGCCTCGATATCATGGTCGCGAATAGCGATGACTTGGCGGCCATTGAGCATCACCAACCATTGATTCGCGATGCAGTGATTGAATTGCTTGGCAAACAAAACGAAGAAACCATCAAATCTCTGTCTGGTCGCGAAGATTTAAGAAAATCCTTAGTTGAACATCTCAACAAGATTCTGCTTCCTGAGACAGGTAAAACCCTCATTGCTGACTTATTGTTTACCAAATACCTTTATCAATAATGAAGATGTGAAAAGAAATCCAAATAAAAAAGCGGCTCATCTGGCCGCTTTTTTGTCTCTAGCACTTGTCTATTCTCGATGATACGAGAGTTAGCTTGTTGCAGAGCGAGGTGCTTTCATTGAATCAATTAAACCGATAATTAAACCTGCCGCCAAACCGGCTAAATGAGCAGTATTCGCGATAGCCATGAACGGCTGCATGTAACCAAGCACTAACCACAACAGCATAAAGCCTACGATCTGCCTTGGGATACTCAAACCAAGCTGAGGGGCTTTCGACCCTAAAATCCATAAGTAGCCAACCAGAGCATAAACAACACCAGACAAGCCGCCGAAGTTTGCTCCTTCAACCCAATACTGTCCAGCGCCAGAAAGCGCAGAAGATATAGCAAATATCTGAAGTAGCTTGAGGCTACCTAGCTTTTTCTCGATGTCTCCACCTAACTGCCACCACCACAAGATATTAAATGCGATGTGCATAACAGAGAAATGCAAAACGGCATGACTCAACCAGCGCCATAGCTGCCATTGCTGCCCATCGACTGCTGGAAAATGCAGAGCATTGAAAATAGCTTGGCCAAAACCGATCTGTTGCAGCACAAAAATCACAACACACACCAACATCAGGCTTAGTGTCACAGGGCCTGCTTTCGCTTTGATCATGCCCATAAAGCTTGGAGTATGGTAATGGAAGTTGCTCTTTCTAGTCTCTGCCATGTCCCAAGAGGCCGCTTGATAGCGTTTATGATTAGGTTCCGCAAGAAAACGATTCAGCTCCGCCTCAGTTTCCACCTGGTATTGACTGTCTATCAGCCAAAGAGCAAAACGTCCCTCTCCCTCAGCAGACATTTGAATAGGGATCTGACGAGAAGCCATATAATCAATAAATGCTTGCGCAAGACGAGGATTGTCTAACACCATCAGTCTAATCATTGTTATTTCCTATTCATGCTATTAGAAAGGCTTGAAGTGGCTAAAGTGCTAAAGGCTATAACCCAGCGATCACTGGAAGTTCAGCACGATGCCAAGCTTCAAAGCCACCATCAACACTATATACCTCTTCAAAGCCTTGGTTCACTAAATATTGTGCAGCACCTTGGCTACTAATGCCGTGGTAACACATGACTAAAATAGGTTGTTCGAACTCTACCTCATCCATGAACGACACCATCGTATCATTGGTAAGGTGATAAGCTGTCTTTGAGTGAGCCACCGCGAAAGACTGCGGGTCACGAATATCGACAAGTCTTGCTTCGCCTTGTTCTATAAGGGCTTGAGCGCTTTTAACATCGATATGTTTAAACTGGTCCATGACTTTCTCTTTTATGCTGATTTACTTTGCTGCCATTGTAACCTATCCCAAGGCTAACAATCACATCCACTTAATAAGGTTATCCACCAGCGATCACTTTTACACCGTTTGTGGATAAATCTGTGGATTGCGTGAATAAAGTGTTTTTTTTAAAATAGATCCACAACATGTAGTGATGATCCTGATCTAACTGTGGGTGTTATGAAAAATATCCCCACATCAAAAACCCTCACAAAGCCTTACTACACCCTGCTTTTAGACAACTGACGAATAAACTTCTCACAGAGTTATCCACAAAATCATTTTGCAAATTTCGATCGCAAAAGTTGAGAAATCGATCGAAAATAAAAAGGCCGAGATCTCTCGATCTCGGCCTTTTCAAATTCAGCTTATTTTACCGCTTCAGGCTTATCTGCCTTTAAAAGTCGCCAACAGCTTGCTTCAACTTCTTCATCGCATTCTTTTCTAACTGACGAACACGTTCTGCAGAAATGCTGTAAGTATCGGCAAGGTCTTGCAGCGTCGCTTTGTTGTCATCTAACCAACGTGAGCGAACAATGTGTTGGCTACGCTCATCTAAGCTCTTCAATGCGAGACCTAAACGATTGTTGGTATGAGATTCCCAGTTAGCGGCTTCAACTGTCTCAGCAACATCTGATGCTTTGTCTTCAAGGTAATAAACTGGTGCAGTATAAGCAGAGCCACCGTCGTCATCATCCATAGGCGCTTCAAACGTAGCATCTTGAGCCGCTAAACGAGATTCCATTTCACGAACCTCTGAAGGCTCGACACCTAATTCACGAGCAACAGTCTCGACTTCACCATTATTGAACCAACCTAAACGCTTTTTAGACTTACGTAGGTTAAAGAACAATTTACGCTGTGCTTTAGTCGTTGCGATCTTAACAATACGCCAGTTACGCAATACGTACTCATGAATCTCAGCTTTGATCCAGTGAACAGCAAAAGATACTAGACGAACACCAACTTCTGGGTTGAAGCGCTTAACAGCCTTCATTAAGCCGATGTTACCTTCTTGGACAAGATCAGCCATTGGTAACCCGTAGCCAGAATACCCTCTTGCAACGTGTACCACGAATCGTAAGTGGGAAAGGATCAAGCCTTTCGCAGCATCGATCTCACCTTTGTAATGTAATCGCTCTGCAAGTCCACGTTCCTCTTCAGGGGTCAGCATTGGGTAGCTGTTCGCTGATCGGATATAGCTATCTAAACTATCTTGTGTGACTAAAGCCATTTGATACGCTTGGTTTGCCATTCGGTTCCTCATCAATCTCTGATCTGGAGTAATACATCTATTAAAACCCAACAATCTTGAACCTAAAATGAACAGGTTTCAAGGAGGGGGAAGTAATTATGCATAATCAATTCGTCTATACAAGGCTAAAACTGGTTAAGAAGTGCCTATTTTTCGTCTAATTATGACTCTATTCACCTAAACAGGTTCAATTTCTTTTAGGTGACGCTGCGCAGAAAGCTTCGCAGCCACGCTACCAAGCAGGGTTCCAACGATCAAAAGCAGTAAGGATTCATCCCAACTCAAGCCAATTAGGCGGAAGTGGCTGTCATAAAGCTGAGCTAAGTCATCTACTGCGCTGTTGAGCAATATGGTAATCAATGCCGTCATGATCCAAGCACTAATCGAACCTAAAACACCAAACCACATCCCTGCATAAAGGTATGGTCGGAGAATAAAACTGTCGGTCGCACCAATCAGCTTCATGGTTTGAATCTCTTCTTTATGCGCCAATACATTAAATCGCAATGTGTTACCGATAATTAAAAACACCGCGCCCAACATCAATACCGTTAAGGTAATCACGATGACAGCCGCTAATGCTTTGATCGCATCTAATCGCGCTAACCAATCTTCGTCTAAACGAACATCGGTCACTAATTCTTGTTGTTTAACTGTGCCTGCCAGTTCTTTAATTAGGGTATCGCTGTGTACGCTTGGTGTAATCACCAACACACCTGGCAGTGAATAATCGTCGAGGATGGTTAGGGCATCTTCAAAACCAGAATACTGGCTGAGGTCTGCAAGCCCTTGTTGCGGAGAGATGTACTCCACCAGCTCAACTTGATCCCAACTTTCGATTTCATCCTTAAGCACCATAACTCTAGGCTCAGGAATGCCATCCTCTATATAAGCACTTATTTGTGACGGGCTAGTGACATCTTGCGCTACTTCACCAACATTTTTACCCAGTAGGTATAAACAAGCTGGCATCGCCAAAGCCATTGAAATAACCGCAAGCGTCAGCAAGTTACCCAAAGGTCGTTGCCACATTTGCGTGAAAGATGATTTTGCTTGCTTCCAATGAATAACAAAAAAGCCGTCACTTGAAGCGCGGTTTGCTGCTCGGTTAGATTGAGGTTTCTTGATACGCTTATTCGCGGCCATAGTCTTCAACCTCGCTCAAAAATCCTTGGTTTAATTCAAGGTGACGATATTGAGGGCGAGTGTTTACTAACCCGATATCGTGCGTCGCTAGGATAATGGTGACGCCCGCGCGGTTAAACTCTTCAAAGAGTCGCAACACACGGTTAGACAATTCAGGATCGAGGTTACCTGTGGGTTCATCCGCTAACAGCAGCGTTGGACGGTTAACCACGGCGCGAGCAATACCTACTCGTTGCTGTTCACCACCAGATAACTGACTTGGTAGGCAACGCGCCTTATCAAGTAATCCGGTTTTATCCAACGCAGCACTAACTCGACGTTTTATTTCGTTTTCAGAAATAGATTCAATACGCATAGGCAGAGCGACGTTATCGAAAATCGAGCGATCCATCAGCAGGCGGTGATCTTGAAAAACAATCCCAATATTACGTCGTAAAAAAGGAATGTCTTTGGCTGGAATCCGAGTGATATCGTGATCATTGAACCAAACACGGCCATCAGTCGGACGCTCAATAGCACAGATCAACTTCAGCAAGGTACTTTTACCAGCTCCAGAGTGACCACCCAAAAAAGCCATCTCTCCACGTTTAAGATGAAAATCCACTTTTTGGAGCGCTTGTCGCCCACCTCGGTAGGCTTTGCTCACTTGCTGAAATTTGATCACCGAAAATTCCTCTTACGATCACTCATATCAAATTTAAAACGGTAGCAGGTTAAGGATAAACCACTTTGCTACGCGCGTTACTCTTCACGACTAAATAGTGCTTCAATAAAGTCTTTCGACTCAAACGGACGCAAGTCGTCAATACCTTCACCCACACCGATGTAGCGGATTGGAATCTGGAACTGATCCGCGATTGAGAAAATCACACCACCTTTTGCAGTGCCATCTAACTTCGTTAGCGTAATACCCGTTACTGGTGCAACTTCACTGAACAGCTTTGCTTGGCTGATAGCATTCTGACCAGTACCGGCATCTAGTGTTAGCATGATTTCGTGTGGTGCAGAATCATCAATCTTCTTCATTACACGAACAATCTTGCGTAGCTCTTCCATCAAGTTGCTCTTATTCTGCAAACGACCTGCAGTATCTGCAATCACAACATCAACACCACGAGCTTTCGCTGCTTCAATCGCATCGTAAATAACAGACGCACTGTCAGCACCAGTGTGTTGAGCGATAACGGGAACATCATTGCGCTGACCCCAAACTTGAAGTTGCTCAACCGCTGCTGCACGGAAGGTATCACCCGCAGCAAGCATCACTTTCTTGCCTTCACCTTGGAACTGTTTAGCCAGTTTGCCGATAGTGGTTGTTTTACCGACACCGTTCACACCGACCATTAAGATAACGTAAGGTGTTTTTGTTGTATCAACCACAAGAGGCTGTTCAACTTGGCTTAGGATATCGGCCATCTCTTCTTTGAGCAGACCATATAGAGCTTCACCATCTTTTAGGTCATTGCGAGATGCTTTTTCTGTTAGGTTTTCAATGATTTTTACGGTGGTATTCATACCCACGTCAGCAATCAGAAGTTGCTCTTCTAGCTCTTCAAATAGATCTTCATCGATTTGCTTACCTTTAAATAAACCAAAGAAGCCAGCACCAATATTGGCTTTGGTGCGACTAAGGCTACGCTTAAGGCGTGTAAAAAAGCTTTCTGTCGGCTTTTCTTGTACTTCTTCAACCTTAGCTTGAGGAGCTGCCACTTCTTCCTGCTCTGCTTCTACTTCGACAGATTGCTGCTCTTGTTGAATCTCTTCAAGCGCTTGCTCAGGTTCAACTGACTTAGATTCAATTGGCTTAGCTTGTTCAGCTTCAGGCGCGACCTGTTCAGCCTCAACTTGTGATTCAACTTCAGTTTGATCTTCAACGTTTTCTACGTTCGCTTCATTCTGAGTTTTTGGGCTTTGTTCTTCTTCACCAAAACCAAGCCACGATAATAATCCGCGCTTCTTTTTTTCCGTCATCAGAGGAGTTTCCTAGATCTACTAATTAGCTGTATTGACTTAATACACGTCGACTCTTTGCTATTGTTATACAATACAAGCTTGTATAAACGAATAGTAAAGAAAAATGACAAAGCAGTGATAAGTTTGCTTTTAGCTTGATACACTTTGTCATTGTAAATTTATTTAATACACGAACCCACTTAAATTGGGCTCGGTATAGTATCACTTTATTAGCGGTCAAAAAATCTATGGTAAGACGTCGCCAGCAAAACACATCACAAAAAAAGCCATCCGGAGGCTTTGTTCGAATTATTAGTGGCTCGTGGAGAGGTAGAAAACTGCCCGTTCATGATTTAGAAGGATTACGCCCAACCATTGACCGAGTAAAAGAGACACTCTTTAACTGGGTGGCTCAAGATATCCCACATTCAACTTGCTTGGATGTATTTGCCGGTTCTGGTGGTCTAGGTTTTGAAGCCGCTTCTCGCCAAGCAAAAATGGTGACACTGCTCGAAATGAACCAAAAGGCAGCTAAACAGCTTTCTGATAACGCGAAAGAGCTTAAGGCAGACAACATCAATGTCGTGAATACTGATGCTATCTCTTTCCTTAAGAAGCCTGGCACTCCTTACGATATGGTTTTCCTTGATCCACCATTTCGTAAAGGCTTGCTGGCAGAAACAGTACAACTGCTTGAGAGTAATGGTTGGCTTGCAGACAATGCGATCATTTACGTTGAAACAGAGAAAGAACTGAAACTCGAAGCTATGCCAGATAACTGGGAATTGCATCGCGATAAGACCACTGGCCAGTCTAGCTACCGACTGTTCAATCGAATCACTGAAGAATAGGAGTTATTGAATGAAGTTCTTGCTTCCACTAGCAAAAGCAGCCATCGCCTTTGTTTGGTTTATCTTAATCGCCAATATTTTCTACCCATTCCCGGGTAATGCTGCGATTGCGCTTTATATCATGACAGCATTTTTGTTCTTCATGCACGGCCTGCAGATGCTGATTTTCATCGGTGCTTTTGGCGATAAGATCGAAATGTCACGTTGGGAGAAATGGTCAATACTGATTTTCGGAGTCTTTGCCCTACTCGATATCCGACGCAAACACATGATGTAATCAAGCTTAAGCTCAGATACAAAATACTGAACTACAGAAAACATCATGACAGAAACAGTCGATACAAAAGCGCCGCTCATTTGAGCGGCGTTTTTTTATTCATCGTTGATACTGATGTTAGCCCATGTAGCCCTTTACACCATCTAGGAACATTTGCGTCGACAGCATAACCAGCAACAAGCCCATCAAGCGCTCGATGGCTTTAAGACCTCTCTCTCCCAGTACTCGCAGGAAGAAGCCATTAAACATCAGAATAAAGAAGGTCGCGCCCCAAGCCAGCATCACAGCAGCTGAGAGCTCTAGCATGTTGTCAGGATGCTGGGTCGACAACAGAATCAATGCCGCAATCACTGACGGGCCTGCAATCATCGGAATCGCCATAGGCACAATAAACGGCTCTTCACCTGCCGCGAGGCCTGTAATACTACCTGCGCTTGGGAAAATCATCTTAATCGCGATGATAAACAAAATAATACCACCTGAGATACTCAAGGTTTCAGGTTGTACGTGCAGGAAGTTCATAATGCTTTGTCCAGCAAACAAGAACAACAGCAAGATAATCAGTGCAAACATCAGTTCACGAACAAGAACAATACGGCGACGCTTCGGATCGAGGTGCTTAAGGATAGAGAGCACAATTGGTAGATTACCAAGCGGGTCCATAATAAGAAACAGCATGGTTGCTGCAGATAAGATTTCCATAAGTTGGTCTCGAAAAGCGAAGGTGCGCGGAGTATAACAGCCTCACATTGATTTTCGAACACAGTAGTTGGCATCGTTAAGAGGGAATTTACAGAGGGAAGTGATACGGAAATAAATATAGGAGTGGAGTCAAAACCTCTCATCCACTCGCCCAATATCTGAAGATCAAAAGACTCTGAAACCAAAAATATCTAAAACTCAGTACCTACTAAAGATCAATGATTACACACGCGCTCGCGATTGGTACAAAGCTTGTTATCAACAATCACGACCTTTTCCATCTTCAGAAAAAACTTCAACAAAGCATCCAAATCTAGACCGTCTAGCTTACAAGTGTGAAAGCGAGCTTTTGCTCCATACGTCAGAGCCAGTTCTTGTGTCAGCTCTTCACGAGTCAGTGGTTTTTCACTAAGCAAATTTAAAACGTTGTGTGCGTGAATTTCGATAGTCATAACTCAATCTCATGTTTAATGAATTAAGCGTAGAGTACAGACTTTCAACAAGGCTGCCTTGATGTAGCTCAGAATTGAGTAAGCTCTACCCTAAATGGTCAGAGATGCCACAATAAGTGCATGTGCAAATAAATAACTGCCCGTCACCCAAAAGTAAGCACCTTTGATTGGGCTACGATAACAGTTCAGTGCATAAGCCAATGCAGAAAGCAGCAACACACTACAGCCAGCAAAGCCCACCGCATGGGACAGTTTAGGATCAAGCAACCAAACCTCACCAGAAGCCCATGCCAGCTGAATAAGCACCATCCCCATGATAACAACAGGAAAGACAAGTTTATCTAAGCGAGGCAATAATAAGAAGAAAGCAACAATACATGCCGCTAACAACAAAGCGAACAGCCACCAGACCATTTCTCCTGACAACTGTAACCAAAATGCTTTGCTATAACAAAGTTGAGCAACCAAGAAACAAACAAAATGTAGAGAACGTTTTTGAGTGAAAGTATGAAGAACATCTGCAATCGCAGAGATAGCCAGTCCAGCCACTACCCAATAGGTAAAATCAGCAACAACAGATTGAGTTAAAGCAATGATCGCTAATAATACAAAGGTAAAAACCTTATACGATAAGGCCTGACCGATATGTCCATGTTTCGTTCCTGCTATTACTCCAATACCAGACAAGGAAACCGCTAACCAACTCCACATATCATTTACCCTATTGCTTTAAAACGTCGCCAGTCTAGGCACACGAGTGTTGATGTAAAGCCTAAGCCTTTCAAAATTGGATCTTGATTACGCTTCCACTAAAAAAGCACCTCTTTCCCCCAAGCAATAAGAAATCCCTTAGCTCTCATTGATATTTGTTTAAAACTAGAACACTTTCATACAAAACCTCTTTAAAGCTCGACTCCAGCCCTTCAACTTGTCATTTGGACAATTCTAGTCTAACGAAACTGTCAAAAATGAGCAAAAACCGGCTAAAATCATGATATTAAATACAAACCAAAAATAAATTAAGCAATCAAAAACAGCAACTTAAAACAAAAAAACAAAAATAAAACAGAAAAACAAAAGGCCAAGTAGCACTAGCCCACTAAAGTAAGAGGTTTGCTTTGATTTAACGTCTAATTGTCAGAACAATCCTATACCTATGTAAAAACTACCACTTAAAACCTAACAAAAAATAGAAAATACAGCCAAAAACAACCTGGACATACCCAACCCCTATTAATACAGTTTAACAACTTTTAACAATATCAATTACACAATACACCACAACAAAAACAACAACTTAAATACAATAAGAACAAACATGAATCACAACGAACAAAATAAGAACACACCAAAAAATACAGTTAAATCGAGATTTACAACTTAAAAACTGGCACTTTTCTTCTACTTTTAAAGCTTTCGAAAGTAATACTTGATCTAAAGCCATAAGTAGTGCTATTCTTTTAAACATAGCGAGAGACAACCAAATTTAGGAGTAGTGTTATGATTTCATCTTCGCAAAGACAAGGACTTGTAATGATCGCGGTAGTTGTAGGTCTAATGACACTACCGATGATGTACTAAGCAAGTTACAGATAAAAAAAGGGACGCCATGAGCGTCCCTTTTTTTGTTCAGATTTTTCACTTCGAAAACAAATGTAATGTTAATACATCCCAGTTCGCATAATAGAAACCAGCAGCAGCCAAAGTCATTACCATCATCAGTAAGATCGCAACTCGCCAAATAAAACGACCGCTACGAGGTGTCAGTTCCTTCTCACAGTCGTTACACATCATTATAAATTTTTGCTGGTCTTCCAGCTGAGCCTCATGTTCATTCACTACCTTGTTACGACACGTTGCGATATAACGCAGCTTGATTACCATATCGTGCGGTAGCCTTTCTTCACAGCTTGTTACAAGCTCATGCAATCCTTCGCCTTCAGCGTGATATTGAAGTCTCAATAATTTTTCTATATTGCGAGTTCTATTCACCACTTTTTCAATATCGGTCATCTTGGCCCTCCCACTCCACACTATAATTCTAGTCGAGCATTTCCTTATTCTTATACAAAATCATTGTTATTTACGAGAGAAAGAGACAATAAATAACAACGCTTTATCCCAAACTAGCCATTAAATGTGATATCAGCCGAAAAATAATCAGCTTGGCTTACAACACTTCACGAATAACGGCTTCAAACACATATCCCTATTGCTTGAAAGACTAGAATAACCATCACGACTACATGGAGGTTATATGCCTAATTCACTCTTTTTTGCCATCTTTGCACTCGCCGGTCTAGCAGCTTGGGTATTTCTTGGTTTCTATCGAAAACACACGCAAGGTGAAAATGCGCCAGAAAAGAAAGTGAATGTCACTGTGTTAGACAAACAATCCATCGATCTTCCTGACGCCGAACCGGGGCAAGAAGATCAAGAATACTGGATTTACGTTCAACGTGGGGTTGTTGGTCCGAAGCGAGAATTCCAAGTCGGTATCCACTATTTCCACGCACTTAATCCTGGTGATAAAGGAACCTTAACTTACCAAGGCGATAAATTTTTGCACTTTGCTTTGAAACGCTAGTCATAAACCGCCTCAACCATCTGTCATCAAAGCAAGCCAAGCACAGTTCGCAAGAATAGCCTTAGTACTAATCGCTAAGGTAAAAGCCAACGTGTCTTCTCTGACTTAGATACTAACCAGCTCATCCATAAAGCCCCTGCACCACTAACCACGATCCATAATGGAATCACCCAAGCAGGATGTCCTTGGAACCAACCGAACTCTTTCATTGGCCACAAAAAGATAGGATGCAGCAGGTAAATACCTAAACTGTGTTTACTGATAAAACCAACCACTTGATTGCTCTTATCAGATAAACCCTCTCCGTAATAACGACACAGCATGAACACCATGCTTGCAGCTAATACCGTATTCAATGTTTTGTAAGATAACCAACGACCTACCGTGTATTCCTCAGCTATCAGGCTTGCATCAACCACCATGTAGACCGTGGTTAGTAATGCTAACCCACCAAGTAAAACACTCACACCGACCGTCACCTTGTTAAGCGGAACGATTTTATACAGCATATACCCCAAAGGTAGGTACCCAGTGTAAAGCCACAGCTCGTGACTCCATGGGCCATCTATCCTGAGTAAGAACAACAAAGTGGTAAATAGCCACACTGCAGTGAAACCATAAACCGCTTTGTCCCCATACTTTCTAACCATGATCTGTAAGAAAGGAATCACAAAGTAGAGCGGGATAAAGTAATAGAAGAAACCAAGATGGTAGTACGTGTAGTGATGGTAACTATTGAGCAAAATATCCCAACTCACATCAGCATCAAAACCCATCGCAGACCAACCAGACAGGTAGGTATAGAAAAGCGACCAGACAATGAAAGGGATCAGTACCTTGCCCAATCGACGCTTAAGGTAGTATTTCGCATCAAACGGGCGTTGGTCACTGAGCATCAGGGCACCAGTAATCAAGATGAACACCGGCACCGCCCAGCGGCTGAAACTGTTCACCGTGATGGCGGTAAGCCATTCGCCGAAAGGAATGGTGTTCAATTCATTACGATAAGGAGCCAAAACATGAATCGCGATAACCGCTACGGCCGCGACACATCGTGCTAAATCAAAAAAGAGAATTCGCTGCTTCATGTAAATGCCTGATTAATATTCAATCATTCTACTATAGCAATAAAAAAGCTGACCGGAATAAATACCAAGTCAGCTTAGTGTTAAAGGAGAGGCTTATCGCGAATTAAGTTCATTCGACTTTAGGCTATACAAGCCTCGCTCTTACGACTAAGACTCATGCGGCTGAAGCTTATGCCGCTGAGATTTGTGGCACTTTCGGTAAACGCAAAGAGATCAGTGTCGTTATCGCTAAGAACGCGAAGGAGACCCAAAGACACGCAGACAAGCCGGCCATTTGGAAAACCAAGCCTGATAATATCGTACCAATCAAACGGCCCATCGCATTCGCCATGTAGTAGAAGCCGACATCAAGCGACACACCATCGCCTTTCGCATAACTCACAATCAAGTATGAGTGCAATGATGAGTTCACCGCGAAAACGGCACCAAACACCATCAAGCCACCGATGATCACTAACTCTGGTTGCCAGCCAATTTGCACCGCATAGGCAATACCAGCGGTCACAATAGCCAACGCCCCCGCCCACAATAGCGCTGCATGGCCATCAGGTACCTTACCTTGCGCTTTACCGGTAATCTTTGGTGCAATGCCCTGTACAAAGCCGTAAGCGATGGTCCAAGCCGCTAAGAAGCCACCAACCCATGAGTGATCCCAACCAAACACGCTGCCTAGATAAATCGGCAGAGCAATCACAAACCACACATCACGAGCACCAAATAGGAACATACGCGCAGCCGATAAGATATTGATGGATTCAGATTTGGAGAAAATCTGTTTGAACTTGGGTTTAGTTTTCGCTTTCCCCATGTCCGCTTCTAAGCTCACCAAACTGCCAATGAAGACCAATGTCAGCACAGCAGCCATCGCGAGCACAGCGTACTGGAAACCAATCATCGAAAGCAGTAAACCACCGATAAAGAACCCGGCACCTTTCAGTGCATTCTTAGATCCGGTTAGAACCGCAATCCACTTATAAAGCGCACCTTGCTGTTCATCAGGGACTAAAGTTTTGATTGAGCTCTTGGCACTCATCTTATTGAGGTCTTTAGCGATACCAGACAACGCCTGCGCCGCCATTACCCAAGGGATGGTCAACATTGCGCTTGGCACCGCGAGCATACTCAAGGCGACAACCTGCATCCCTAAGCCGATATTCATGGTTTTATTGAGGCCAAGACGCGCCCCTAACCAACCACCGATTAGGTTAGTCACTACACCAAAGAATTCATAAAAAAGGAACAGTGAGGCGATCTCTAACGAACTGTAGCCAAGGTCATAGAAATACAGAACCACCAGCATACGAAGTGCACCATCCGTAATGGTGAAATTCCAATAGTTGAATGTCACCAACATATATTGGCGAACGCTCTTACTTAGGTTTGAAAACATAATGCTATCTCTGCAATCTAAACAAAAAGAGCTTTTGGATCATGATAAGTTCAACACTCCAGATACCAAAAGCTCCTTGTATAACAACCATGGCTTATTAGCCGTTCGCTACGCCATTAATGTACTCAATCTGGATCGGTTTAGTGAAGGCGCCCGGACGAAGTGATTGTACTTCTTGAACAATCTTACTCAGATCCCAACTCTTCTCTAACAGCAAGTGTGCAGCAAGCAAGCCAGTACGGCCAGAACCGCCCATGCAGTGCATTGCTACCTTGCCGCCGTTATCCACCACTTGGTGTAGCGCAGGGCTAGCCGCCTGCCATTTCGCAGCAAAATCAGCACCCGGAGCACAATCGTCTTCGATTTCGATTTGGAACCACTGCATGCCTAGTACTTGCGCTTTCTCGCCTAGCTCAGATACGTTCTTGCTCGCCAGTTCTTCACTGTCTAGAGCCGTCACAATCGCTTCCACGCCTTGTGCTTTCAGTTGCGCTAGAGATGCATCTAAGTCAGCACCTTTTGTACCTGGACATGGAGTAAGCACTAACGCACCAGTTTCTAAATCTAGTTGCCATGTTGGATGTACTTGAGAGTTTGTCATCGTCATCTATCTCTTAAAAATCTTGTAAATTAAGCCAGACCAACAGTACGAACTAGCTCAGCAGTACGTGTTGCGTAGCCCATCTCGTTGTCGTACCAAGCGTAAATCTTGACCATGCGCTTACCCACTAACATGGTTGATAGTGCATCCACGATGGTTGAGCGTTGGTCACCTTTGTAATCGATAGAAACCAGTGGACGCTCTTCAAAACCAAGAATGCCTTTAAGTTCATTCTCAGACGCTTCTTTCAGCATCGCGTTAACATCTTCGGCTGTGGTGTCTTGCTTCACTTCAAAGATGATATCTGTCAGAGAAGCATTCGCTAGTGGTACACGAACCGCGTGGCCGTTGATGCGGTTTTCAAGCTCTGGGAAGATCTCAACAATCGCTTTAGCGCTGCCTGTCGTTGTCGGGATAAGACTCATACCACATGCACGAGCACGACGTAGGTCTTTGTGCGGCGCATCTAATATAGTTTGTGTATTGGTTAGATCGTGAATAGTGGTAAAGGCTGCGTTCTCGATGCCTAACTTCTCGTTAATCACCTTCACAACAGGCGCAAGACAGTTAGTAGTACAAGATGCAGCTGTCACAATCTTATGTACCGCTGGATCGAAGATAGCGTCATTTACACCAACTACGATGTTGGCGACACCGTCTTCTTTCACTGGAGCCGATACCACAACACGCTTCACGCCTTGCTCAAGATATTTATTAAGGAAAGAGGTTTTACGGTGAACACCAGTCGCTTCAAGAACAACATCACAACCTGACCAATCAACAGCATCAATATCGCGTTCTTGAGTCGTCTTGATACGCTGTCCATTGACGATCATCTCATCGCCTTCAACATTCACTGCGTGGTTCCAGCGGCCTTGAACAGAATCAAACTCAAGCAAGTGAGCCAATGTCGATGTATCGCCAGCAACATCGTTAATCTGAACAAACTCTAGCTCAGCCCAATCGAATGCGGCACGAAGTGCTAGACGGCCGATACGGCCAAAACCATTAATACCTACTTTAACTGTCATTGTGTGTTCTCTCAGTCAGTGGTGAATCTAAAAATATTCAATTAAACGCAACATTGAGGGCGTGAAGTTATTGCTTCTAAACGCTCAATATCTTGCTGGTATTCCGTTTTCAAACAGTTCGATGCGATAAGGTCATCAATTAACTTGAGCATCCAACCGGGTAAATCTTGTGACAGACGATAAAACACCCACTGCCCTTGGCGAACATCCGTCAAAATACCATTTGAGCGCAACTGCGCTAGGTGACGGGAAATCTTTGGCTGACTTTCTTGTAATGCTTGAGTCAACTCACCAACAGAAAGGCATTCATTGCGCACAATCAGCATTAAGCAACGCACTCGCGTTTCATCAGACAGTAATTTAAAAAATTGGTGAGGAAGCATAATTACATACTCATATATGGATATGCATATATCTTAATTATAAAAAAACGCACGTCAAGGCGTGCGTTTCAATTGTCATTAAAGTTTAACAAAGATAAATCAAAGCTGGTTAGTAACGGTATGGCTCCAGCGTCGCGCTTCGGTAAGCTCTGTTTTTACTTGCTCGACATTAAGTCCTAGATCAGCGCAATGCTCATCAATTTGTTGCCAATCTGCATGCTCAAAACTCTCTTCAAGTGCCAGTAGAGTCCCGTATGGCCCTTCTCTTCGAAGCAAAGCAACCTTGATACTTTTACACAACGGCAACTGCTCTACGAGATTCTCTAACGACAGATCAAGCAGCGCATCAAGCAATGAAAACAAACCAATCATAAACGCCTGCTCAGTGTGCCCTGCAAATGCCTGGTAACGAGACATGCGCTGGCAAAATTGAGCACGCTGTAAAGACAGGCCATACAACTCTTTTGGTTTTTTATCAGAGACATAAGATGCCACCGCCAACGAGACAAACATTTTCAGTTTCTCTTGCCCCAGATACACTAAGGCCTGACGGAACGAAGAAATAGTCACCTCAAGACGAGGCGACATGGTGTTTACAAACCGCAGTAACTTATAAGATAAAGCGACATCTTTCGCGACAATGCTTTCAACACGTTGGAAGTCGACGTCCGGTTTACACACCTCTTGAAATAACTCCATGGCAATCACTTGCTCTGGGCTAATATACTTGGTCTTGATGATTTGCGGCTTACTAAAGAAGTAGCCTTGGAAGAACTTAAAACCGGCCTCTTTCGCTTGCTTGAATTCTTGTTCGGTTTCAACGCGTTCAGCAAGAAAGCTAAACTTCTTCCCTTGATGGGCTTTAACCAAATCACACGCCTCATCCAAACCCATTTGCATGATATCGAGCTTAACGATGTGCGTATACCTCAGGAAGCGTTCCCATTCAGGCGTCGATGTAAAATCATCAAGAGCAATCATGTAGCCAGCTTGGTAAAGCTCTTTTACCGCATCTAATAACTCATCGGTTGGTTTACAGGTCTCGAGGATCTCTACCACCACCTTGTCTTTCGGTAAACTTAAAGGAAGTCGACGAATCAGGCTTTGGTATGGGAAATTGATAAAGCAGCGCGAAGATGAGATCGAAGGGTTAAGCCCTACCGACAAAAAGTTTTCAACAATCAGACGATACGTTGCTCGATTAGACTCAATATGCGCTGGATAGGCATTCCTCTCTCCATCGCGAAACAACAGCTCATAACCGAGCGTGTTCTTGTTACGATTTAAGATAGGTTGTCGAGCAACGTACGTAGCGGTCATTTATTGATAACTCTAATTGATTTAACTATAACTCTATTACTTTCATTAAGCTTTGGCAGCAGCTAGCAAAGCGCCGCAACCCATGAACATACCACCAAATATTTTATTTATCTTACCCATTATGCGATCAGAGCGAATAAAACGTCCCATTTGTGAAGCTAATGAGGTGTAACCCAACATAACAACGCTATCAATGAATACCGTTGTCACACCGAGGACTAACAGTTGTGGTGCTTGAGGTTGTGTCGGGTCGATAAACTGAGGAAACAGAGCCACTAAAAACACGATAGATTTCGGGTTAGTGAGATTAATAAGCACAGCATTTCTAAGTAACTTACTACTCGATAGCGTAGAGCTCTCTTCTGAAGCCACCAAGTTAGAGTTATCACGCCATTTTTGAATGCCCAACCAAACCAGGTAAACTACACCAACCCATTTGATAATGGTGAATGCCAGCGCTGATTTTGCCACTAATGCACCGATACCCGCCCCCACCAACAAAATGTGGAATGCAAGGCCAAGCTGTAAGCCTGCGATCGACGCAAGTGACTTCTTAGTGCCATAACTAAGTCCATTACTGATCGAGTTAACGGTACCTGAGCCCGGAGCCAAACTAAACAATATCGCAGTGACGACATAAGCAAGCCAAACATGAGTATCCATTTGCATTTCCTTACTAGTTCTTTAATCTAACAACATTAGTAGCAATAAAGCTCTCACATGCATCAGTTCAGGTAATTTCCCATGGAAAACCACAGTGAAGCCCCGTTTTCTTACACGCAAGAACCTCAGTTCGAACAAGCGATTAAACACCCTATCCCCACCCTTTGGCAACAACGAAAAGATGGGTATCTAACAACATCTGGCAAAAAGAAGCTGTACTGGTGTAGCTTAACCTCACCAACGCACACCAAAGCCATTGTTATTTCAAATGGCCGCATTGAATGTTGCTTGAAATACCAAGAACTCTTTTATGATTTCTATCAGCAAGGCTATGACGTTTATTCATTTGACCACCAAGGTCAAGGCCAGTCTGAACGCATGGTAACAGACTCTGACATTGGTCACATTCATGAGTTTGATGATTACGTTTCAGATATGTCTGACGTCATTGCCAGTTTTGATCTAAGCCGATATTCCAATTGCTACCTGCTCGCACACTCAATGGGTAGTACTATAGCTACTCGATACTTGCAAACTCATCCAGCTCACCCGTTTGACAAAGTCACCCTGTGCGCTCCAATGTTTGGTATCAACACCGAGTGGTATTTTAAACCTATCGCGATGCTCGTTGGACAAGCGTTAACGGCTTTTCACGCTAAACCAACGTATGCCCCGGGCCAACAGGCCTATTATTCAAAGCCTTTTGAAAACAACCTACTAAGCCACAGTAAGGTGCGTTATCAGTGGTTTCGTTGCCTGTATGACGGCTCCCCCTCTTTGCAGGTTGGCGGACCAAGCACACGCTGGGTATGGCAAGGGTTAATGGCCGCTAAACAGGCGATACAACAAACTCGTCAAATAAAAATCCCGCTGTTATTGATTCAGGCAGGGGAAGAAAAAATTGTCAGTAACGATGCTCAAGTAAAATTCATCAATAAATTGAAGAAAACCAACTCAGATTGCCTGTTTAAGGTCATTGAAGGATCTAGGCATGAAGTATTGTTTGAACAAGATGAATACCGTAATCAAACACTAGACGCCATCAATCAATTCTTTGCTTAACGAGGACGATTAAGAGGGCAAGCCTTTAAGAATTGAGGTGCTAAAGAGGAAGAGAAGTAGGAGAGCTTTGCCCTCTTTTCTTACGCAAATTTGGCATACAATTTCCAAGTACAGATATTGTAGTTAAAGAGAATACTAGCGTTAGCTAGTGTCGATTTTAGTTAAGCATTTTGCAATGAGGGTTAAATGACTATTCCTGCACTAAAAGATTCCGTGAAAATTGTTGCCTCCGATTTAGATGGTACGCTGTTAGCGCCAAACCATCAGCTCAGCGACTTTACTAAGCAGACACTCACGAAGTTACATGGACAAGGTTATACCTTTATCTTCGCTACTGGCCGACACCATGTTGATGTTGCAGGCATTCGTAAACAAACAGGCATCCCCGCTTACATGATCACCTCGAACGGCGCGCGTGTGCATGATCAAGACGACAACCTGATGTATGCCAAAAACCTGCCAGTGGATCTTGTACAAAGCGTAGTTAATGTTCTCAAACAAGACCCTGAGATCTTTATTCATATCTACATGAACGACGAATGGTTGCTAAACCGTGAAGACGAAACCATGAAGAATTTCCACGATCAAACTGGTTTTACATACCGACTGTATGACGTCGACAATGCGCCGACCGAAGGCATTGCTAAAATCTTCTGTACTCACCCAAATCAAGAACATGAACACCTTGTTCCGTTCGAAGATAAATTGAACGAGCAGTTTGGTGACAAGCTGAATATCGCATTCTCAACGCCTTGGTGTTTAGAAGTGATGGCAGCAGAAGTGTCTAAGGGTGATGCGCTACAAGCCGTTGCACAATCTATAGACCTAGAACTTGAGAACTGTATTGCCTTTGGTGATGGCATGAACGATGTCGAACTCCTTTCAATGGCTGGAAAAGGCTTAGTGATGGGTACATCGCATGAGAAGGTCCTCAAAGCTTTGCCACACAATGAAGTGATTGGCAGCAACGCCGACGATGCGGTTGCACGCTACTTAGAAAAACATCTGCTCTAACCTTGTCTCGTCGAAGCCATCTTAATAAATAAAAAGGCAGCCAACTGGCTGCCTTTTTGAACCTTACGTAAAAAGCTCTCTCTAACGCTATCGAGAACCTAGCACTTCTTTGCTTAAGATTGCCTGCCACTCTTGTTCGGTAACCGGCATGATAGATAAGCGATTACCGCGCTTCACCAATGGCATCTCTGATAGTTCAGGCATGGCTTTAAGCGTTGCTAAGGGAATCAAGCGTTCAGTCACTCGAACAAACTCGACATCCACCATTATCCAGCGCGGGTTATCTGGTGAAGACTTAGGATCGTAGTAATCACTCTCTGGGTCGAACTGAAAGTGGTCTGGGTAGGCTTCTCTGGTTACTTTGGCGATCCCTGCTACGCCAACTTTCTTACATGATGAATGGTATATCATCACTAGGTCTCCAAGCTTAACTTCATCGCGCATCATGTTTCGAGCCTGATAGTTGCGTACACCCTCCCAACAAGAGGTTTTTTGTACTCTCAGAGTCTGAATAGAAAAGGTGTCAGGTTCTGTTTTAAATAACCAATATGCCATAATAAATCCAATTAACGGTTGCTCCGAGGAAGATATAACATGAAGGTAATAAAAAACCCAGTGACATGGCTAGTCGCATTCGCTCTACAAGGCTGTGTCACAGCGCCAAATGTCCCCCAAAAGCCAGAACTACCACCAGCAACCTTGGATGAGCCACTGAGCATCCAACCGCAAACCTTCATCATGCGTGGTCAGGTTGTGGTTGGCCATGAAAGCCGAACCTTCACTCCTTGCGGTAGCCAACAACAATACTGGTTAGATTTATCACCAGAATTAGCACTGGAAGCTCAAGGGCTAGCAACCCGACCTTACCAAGCTTTATATGGCGAGCTGATTGGATACCTAACTGTGCCGAGCCAAACGGGTTATAACGCAGATTTCACGGCACGTTTCGTGGTTGATCAAGTGAATATCCTAACCGCAGAAAACCCTAACCGTTGTGACCAACCCCTACGTTCAACACGCGTATTTGGCAATGAACCTTTCTGGTCCGCAGCCTTCGATAAAGACCAACTCAAATACGCTCAGATGGGCGAAGAACCACAACGCCTAAATATTGAATCAAGCCGCACCACACCAAACAGTCGTGATTACCAATTAGAAGGTAAAACGGCGCAAGGAAAACTCAATCTCAAAAAAGAAAGCTGTAGCGATGGCATGAGCGACTCAATCTACGGCTTGGAAGCCAAGCTCAATCTCAATGACAGTAGCTACAGTGGCTGTGCGACATTATCAAATCAAGATCCAACGCTGAACTGGAGCGGGCTCTACTTCGCAAGTTCAACGAAGAACACAGGGTTCTCTATCAACCTTGAACTCAACGATGATCACAGCGCTGTGACCACATACTCGTACAGCAATGGCGACCCTTCAATTGTTGAACAAGGCTTCTGGCAGCAACTGAACCAAAATCAAGTACAAGTGGTAATGACTCGCCACCAGCAACAATACTTAATCTCTGAACGTATCTTCACGCTCGACAACGGCAAGCTGGTCGCTGAAAAAGAGAAAGTAGGCAACGTTGTCTACCCGATTGCCAATGGCGGTTTGGTGTTATTTGAAGCCAAGAGTGAACAGGCGCAAGTAAACACGACCACGGCCGTGGATCTAACCGCAAAACAGGTTAACTCGAGCGATCAACTTGATCAAAAAGTCGACCAAGCGATCCGTGAGTATTTCAAGATCAATAACACCTCACCGGACAACACTAAGTATCGTTGGCTGACTTACGATCTTAACGGTGACGGTAAAGAAGAGTTACTCGCTCAACTCAACTGGTGTGGCTCTGGAGGCTGTACTTTACTCATTTTTGAAAACCATCAAGACAACTGGCGTTTCAACAGCCGGGTAACATTGGTCAAAGGGGATATCCGCCTTGGCAAATCACAAAGCCACGGCTGGCACGATCTTATCTTCAATGTCAGCGGAGGTGGGGCAACACCGGCGAAACATACACTGTCTTACTCTGGTGTCAGCTACCCACTTAACCCAAGCGTAGCGCCAGTCGCAGATAATGCTAATATCAGCGATGTGGTTTTGTTCGCGGATGGTATCTCACCAGCAAAAATCGGAGTTAAGTTATAAACATGAGTAACCAACAAGCTTGTGGTGGTTGTGGTTTTACTCACCAATGCGTTTGTCATTTAATACCAAGTATTAAGAGCCAAGTCGACCTTGTACTGTTGACTCACGAGAATGAGTTTTCGCGAGACACTAATACAGGGAAACTGCTGCAACAATCGCTTGAGAAGTGCGAGGCGTTCGTGTGGCAACGAAAGACGCCACCTGCCGATCTAATGGCATTACTTGAAGATGAAACACGACAGCCTTTTCTATTGTTTCCAAGTGATAAAAGCATCGAATGTCAGCAAGCCGTGTCATCTGTAGCTGGAGATCGTAAGCCGCTATTCATTATTTTGGATGGAACATGGCAAGAAGCGAAGAAAATACTCAACAAGAGTGTTTGGTTACAAGCGATTCCACAAGCTCACCTCAACATTACCAGTGAATCCTCATACACTCTGCGCCGCAACCAAGACAGTGGTCATTTGTGTACCTGTGAGGTTGGCGTTGAACTGCTCAAGGCATTAGGTGAAGAAGAGCAAGCGCGACAGATTGATGACTATTTCCAACATTATCTAAAAGTATTCCAAGCCGATAAGTGTGGCCACTCACTCAAATAGTTGAGTGCAGATGCTGGAGATAAATAGCTAAAAACAAAGGGTGAGCCATAAGCTCACCCTTTTTACATCGCACTTTAGTTTTTGAACCAATGAGTGTTTCACGTGAAACGATCGGCTACGTCAATCGCCCCATCAAAACAGACGCTTGGGTTCACCAAAATGATACCCCTGCAAGTAATCAACCCCCATATCCTCTGCTATTCGACATACCTGTTCATTATGTACGAACTCCGCTACCGTCTTAGCGTTTAAGATATGACACAGACTGACGAGTTGTTGAGCTATTTTGCGTTGCTTCTTATCTTTATCGATATTGCGAATCAAGCTGCCATCGAGCTTTATCACTTGTGGTTCCAGTTTCAATATTTCATCGATGTTCGAATAGCCAGAACCAAAGTCATCGACAATGATATTCACCCCAAGATCGCGAAAGTGATTACACACCTCGATCAAGCGACCGTAATCCTGAATTTGCTCAGTTTCTAACACCTCTAAACCAATACGCTGTGGGTGGCTAATTTTTTTGATGGCTTGCTCAAGGTGTAAAATGGTTTTCTCATTGCTGAAATCTTGTGGCGCTAAGTTAATTGAGAACGAATCGGTTCTCTGGCTCATGAAATCAAAGGTGCGCGTTATCATTTGGCGACTTAAGCGTGTATAGAGGTGGGTACCCTCAATAATAGGTAAGAACTTACCCGGTGCGATCAACTGGCCATCTTCTTCGATTCGAACCAAGCACTCGTAGCTTTCTAATTGATGACTATGTGCCGACACAATGGGTTGCGAGCAAGCAACAATATTTTGGTTGAGCACCGCGCGGCTGACACACGATAGCCAACCGAGTTGTTCTTGGCGATGCTTCTCTAATTGGATTAACGCCTTAGCACTCACCAGATGTTTATTCTGACTCACCGCGCTGCGTCGAGCTTCAATCGCTTTCAGTAATAAATCATCAATGGAGGTCGTAGGGAAATCGCGACGACTCGCGACACCAGCACAGACTGAAACCGAAAGATAATCGATATCCGGTAACCCCATTGGCTCAAAGTTGACATGCTCGGTTTGATCTGCAAATTCAGAGAAACGCTGGTGGATTTGCTCTTGACTAGCCCAACTGTCAAAAACCACGGCCCACTCGCCAATGCCAATACTATAAAGTTGGCAACTCTCATCAAAGAACTTCAAAAGTGCTTTTTGAAGGTATTCACTCAAGTCATGCAGAAGCTTATCACCTACTCGATAACCGTACTTCTCATTGATTTGACCAAAGGTGGTGACCTTCAGCGTTAATAAATGGCTATCAAAACTCATTGTCGACAATGCTTCACGCAGTACACTTCGATTGGGTAGGCCAGTACGGCGATCAATTCGGTAGCTCGCAGTCAATGCAGTCGCTTGCTGTTGAATCTTACTGGCCATACTGTTGTTCATATCATCGACATCAAGCAGTGCGTTTCGAATCAGTGAAAATAGCGGGGATATATTGGTTGCTGGTTGTGTTTCGAGTGGCAACGCAGCCTTACCTTCCCCTTCTCTTAGGGCGAGATAAGTTAAGCTATGATGCAAGATTCTTTGTTGACCCGTATCTTGATAAAGCTCGCCCATACAATAAACACCGTAAGTATCCGCCAGCTTTTGGAAAACCTCTACCTCTTGGTTACCATCGATAAAGTCGATTCGAGAAGTGCAGTTATAGATAAAGAGCTGTTCTGGTTTATGTGAGGCAATTTGTTGAACGCCAAGCCTAACTTGCTCTAAAGTCAATGAGGGGTGGTCATAACAAAATCTGACCTCATCGCCCACCTGAAACTGACCACTGAACTCTATCTCTCCGCACTCCATGACCTCAAGTGGCAGGTGAATATTTTGCTCTTTTGGGTCGCCAACCATCAAAGGGAAGTTGTGCAACTGTTCAAAAGGGACTTCCAGACCATCAGCAAGGTAACGATTATAAAGATCACGAATCGGTATTCCATCCAATTTTGCTAACCGATTATCTTGAGCGCCCGTCACTCGAAAGGTTCGACCGATTGGATTCCACTCAGTGTAATAACCTTTGGTAATGGCAAGCTTTGAGCTGTGCAACGCCACCATCACATAGGCATTTTCATAACAGACACCATTGAGCATTACCCATCGGCCCCCCTCTGTAATGGTAGAGGCACCACCACAAATAGGTAATGAGTACCTCGATTGCTCAAACGCTGCAAACAGAGCTCGGTTGTTTATCTGCAAGCAATCTGCGAAACAGATGATACTTTGAGTTTCGGCATGACACTGCAGCTGCTCCGCCATCATTCCACTATCGAGTAGAGGCTGCTCACTGTATTCCACAATACCGCAAGTGTAAGACGTCGCGTCAAAGCGAGTGACAATAAGATAAAGGCCTTGATGCAGGATGACACCTTGGCTGATGTAGTGGTTTGCACTACAACCAATGAGTTTGGCGTTGGGGAAAATCGATTTAATCACTTGGCAGGCAGCCAAAACCGAACCTTTCTCGAAAGAAGAGAACACCTGAATCAGCAAACTTTCATGTTTATGAAAATCTATCTTGTCCAATTCATGTTGGGTTTGTTCTATGTCTTGTATCAGGAGAGAGGTCGACTGCATATTCACATTAATCGTTACGTTAATGATTCGTCATTGTGCTTATTATAAATACAGCTTGCACGGAATAATTACGATCGTCGTACTAATAATGTGACGTTAGTTAAACATCATTCATTTCAATAAAACCAGGCGGTGAGCTGTGATTGCGCGCCGTTCAATAGATATATCGTATAACAGCCTGACCTTTGTATTTTAAAACAATCGCTTAGGCTCACCAAAGTGATAACCTTGTAGGTAGTCGACACCCATTTGCTCCGCGATATCACAAACCTGTTGGTTATGAACAAATTCAGCGACTGTTTTAGCATTAAACACCTGACATAAACGCACCAGTTGAGAGGTGATATTTCTCTGTTTTTCGTCCTTATCAATGTTGCGAATCAAACTGCCGTCCAACTTAATGACTTGCGGTTCAAGCTTGATGATTTCATCAATATTGGAATAGCCTGAGCCAAAGTCATCGACAATGATTCTCGTCCCTAGAGCACGGAAGTGATCACATACCTCAATCATTCGGCCATAGTCTTTAATCTGCTCTGATTCTAAAACCTCTAAACCAAGTCGAGTCGGATCATTCATACCGCTAATCGCCGCCTCAAGAACCTCAAGCGTCTTATCGCTCAATAAATCTTGCGGGGATAGATTGATAGAGAACGAGCTCTGCTTATCCGCCATATAACCGATGGTGCTTTTAATCATATGTCGGCTAAGACGAGTATAAAGATGCGTATCAGCAATGATAGGTAAGAACTTACCAGGAGGGATAATCGAGCCATCTGATTCCATGATTCTGACCAAGCACTCTTGAGCGATCATTTCATGAGTCCCCGCCGCTACAATAGGTTGTGAGTAGGTAATTATGTTCTGATCTAAGATCGCTCGGCTTACACAACTCAACCAACCAAGTTGCTCCTTACGATCTTCTTCGCTGACTTGAATATTCTTAGCATTAGTAATGTGAGTATTATTTCGCACACCATAACGACGAGCTTCAATGGCCTTTAATAAGATCTGATCACCGCTGTCGCTTAAGAAATCACAACGGCTCGCAAAACCACCGCATAACGATACTGAGAGATAATCAATATCAGTGAGTCCATAGGGTTCAAAGTTGGTGTGTTCGATATCATCAGCGAACTCGACGAAACGTTGCTCTATCTTTGTACTATCAACACTTGCATTAAAGATGATAGCCCACTCACCAACACCAATACTGAACAGCTCTACCTTTACCTTGGATTCCTTAACCACGCGAAGGTGCAATCGCTCTACAAAGTAATTAGAGAGATCCTGTAATAACTGATCCCCTACTTGGTAGCCATATTTCTCGTTCACTTGGTGGAAATTGGTCAGTTTGAGCGTCAACAGGTGCTCAGTGAAGAGAATCATATTGAGGCGTTCTTTTAATACAATGCGATTAGGCAGCCCGGTACGAGAGTCAATACGATAACTTTCCGTTAAACGACGTGCCTGTTGATGAAGTTTTTCCTCCATCTGAATATTCATGCTATCGAGATCAGCAACGGCATTTCTTACTAAATTAAGCAATGGTGATACTGTAGAGTCACGCTGATAACCCCCACAGCGAAACTCATCGATCTCGTCCGACTCTCTCATCGCAATATAAGTAAGACTATGATGAAGTATCTCTTGGCGATCTTCATTACGATATAGCTCACCCATGCAGTATGCTCCGCACGTATTCACGATTCCTTCGAATGGCTTCAGTTCAAGTTTACTATCGATGAATTCAAGTCGAGAGACGCAGTTATAGATAATCACAGACTCAGGCTGATGGATGGCCAGCATCTCAGCGCCATGACGAACTTTTTCTGCGGTCAAAGACGGATGGTTATAGCAGAACTGCGCTTCTTCACCGATATGCCAAGGGCTATCAAACTCGATACTTCCATCATCGTTGATACGCAAAGGTGTCGATATCCCCTTCTTTCTGCCAAGTTCTCGATAAAGTGGAAAGCTCATCAGTTGACTAAAGGGAAGATCTTTTCCATCGGCAAGGTAATGTTTGAAAACCTCAATGGCAGGCTTATCATTTAATGCATATAAGCGATGACCCTCAGCGCGCGTTACTCGCAGCTTCATCCCGATCGGGTTCCACTCAGAATAAGCATCTGACCAAACTTTTAATTTAGGGTTACTCAAAGCAACAGCGACACAAGCGTGCTGATAAATTTCTTCGTTGTGCATCACCCAACGACCAAATTCATTCTCATGACATAACCCACCAGCCACCGGCAAAGCGTAAGGCAGATTCTCAAAGGCGTTATAGATAGGGTAATCACGACCTTCAACCTGATCACATAGACTGATCACGGTCTTGGTATCTTCAGATAGGTTTAACTGAGCAGTTAACGCTTGGCTGTCATAATTAGGGTTGCCAGTAAAAGGCTGAACAGCAGTAGATAAACGAGTTTCGTTAAATTCACTGATAATGATTAACGTACACGTACTTTCAAGGCAGTTGTCACAAATAACATGGCGTGCACTTTGCCCAATTAGCGTCGCACGATTTAAACGCTTTAAGGCAATACTCGCGATTCCACGAGCGACATCAGAAGATTGAGCAGAAAAGAGCTGGATAAGGTATTGTTTGTTGTCACTCCACTCTCGCAGATTAAATTGAGACTTAAATAACTCCTCAGTATTTGCGAGAAATGTAAATGTTTGCATGCCAACCCTTGTTCAAAATCGAGTGAATTGAATAACCCGCAACCTCTGCTTGACTGAAATGAATCTATAAAAATAGCCGCCAATTATCCTAGCCTAAACCGGCTTTTAATGGCGACCACTGTAACAATTCATTATCATAAATGCGACACGATAAGCTTATAGTGGCGATTAAATGAGTCGCATAAGGTCGCTGAGCTGATCTATTTCAACATCAGGTAACACACTTGCCTTAGAAGATAGATATAAATTGGAACCCGTATCATTAAACCAGCATGCTTGGAAGCCATTTCGCTTCGCCCCATAGACGTCAGTTCTGAGATGGTCACCAACATGAAGGATATTCTCAGCATCGAACTCTAAGTACTGCTGAGCGGTATCAAACATATCAGGGTAAGGCTTTGCTTTGCCGTCAGGACCAGCTTTGAGGATTAACTGAAAGTACTGTCCTAACCCTATTTTATGCGGATCGACGTTACCATTAGTAATCGCAACGAGCGAAATACGCTGGCTGAGTTCTGTCATCACTCGGTGTGTTTCTTGAGGCACATCGACTTGATTACGCAACCACAAGGCATGCTCAATACCCTCTCGAGCCGCTTGTTCTGCTTGCCGCAGAGAATAGCCCAATTGCAGCAAACCAATTTTAATCTGAGTTTCACGCCACACAGTGACATCATGTTTTAAGGTTGGATTTTCAGATGCGACTTGCTGCTTGATGCCCTGCCACTCTTCGAGCGATAAAGAAGCCGACACAGGGTGCTTTTGATAAAGCCACTGTGCCATCTCCTTCTCAACCTTCATGATCACAGGCCAGTTGTCATACAAGGTGTCATCTAAGTCAAAGGTCATGGCTTTGATGGGCTTTAACCCTCGATAAATTCGCATAGTAAACCCTTTAATCTAATCTCTATTCTTCTTACGAGCTCTCGGATGAGCCTGATCATAAGCTTGTGCCAGGTGCTGGAAATCTAAGTGGGTATACACTTGGGTCGTCGAGATATTTTCATGTCCAAGTAACTCTTGAACTGCGCGAAGATTTTGGCTCGACTCAAGCACATGTGTTGCAAAAGAGTGACGCAATTTATGTGGGCTAATGTGACTCGCGACGGATTGCTTCTTACCCCACTCTTCCATACGCTTTTGTACGCTGCGATGAGAGATACGGGTCCCTAGTTTTGACACAAACAGGGCGGTTTCACCCGGTGAAGCCAATTCACCACGAACTTTAAGCCATTTATCGACCCACTCTTTAGCTAAACCAGAAAACGGCGCTTTACGTTCTTTGTCACCTTTACCAATCACTCGGATTTCACCCTGCCGGCCTAATACATCTTTAAGGTTGATTCCGACTAATTCAGCGAGTCGCAAGCCTGCACCATACATCACTTCCATCATCGCTCGATCACGAATCGATAATGGGTCATCTCCGTTCACTTCAAGCAGTTGACCCACTTCATCAACATCGAGGTTCTTAGGTAAAGGGCGTTGTTTACGTGGAGCTGAAACCCCTTTTGCTGGGTTAGCGTTCATTTCACCACGTAACACAAGGAAATCAAAGAAGCTGCGCAGTGAAGATAAGCGCGTCGCAATACTGCTCGCCTTCATTCCCTCTCGCATGCCTTTACTGGCAAGTTGTCTTACCCACGCCGCATCGACTTGGCCCCAGTCTTTTAGGCCAAGAGTTACTAAATGAGCGGCCATGGTTTCAAGCTGTTGTTTGTAATTACGTTGGGTGTGTAGGCTGAGTCCCTTCTCGCTTCTGAGATATTCATAGAAGCGAGAAAGTGGCTTTTGAAGGCTGCTAGGAAGAGGTGTTTTGGGCTCTAGGCTCATTATTTATCTGCCAAGGTAAGGTATCCGCCAAATGAGCTACTACCAGCGCTAAATGGCGTAAAAAGAGCGTGTCCATATGGGGTTGGAAATGTCCGCCATCTTCACTAGAAAAGGCGAGCAAACCCAATGGAGACAGCTTAGCGAGCGGTAGTACTACATAAGAGCCTAGCTCTGGAACGGGAAAATCACCAAACAAATCGTGTCTGTCGGTTTTTCTCAAACGCCCTAAGTAAGCATCTTTACCATTGAAATGGTTAAGTGAGAACTTAGAGTAACGCTCTTCATTGAGCTGATAAAAACCTGATTGCGAAAGGATTCGAACATGAGCCTTAAGCCCTAGATCTAACGCTTTTTGCTCAACAGCTTTTATCACCTGCATGAAGTCACTGCATTTCAGCACCTGCGCTTGCAGATCCATAAATTCATAGAAGGTCTTATCGTTATTTGCAGCCAACGACATCAAACCGGTGATCTCTTCTTCGAGCTCTTCGATTCTGTGGCGTTGGCGTTTTAGCTGAACCTCAACCAGAGAAACAGCCCCCTGCTCAACGTTATTGATAGCAAGGCGATCAACCAAATCTTTCCTGTCTTGAAAAAAATCTGGGTTATCACGTAAATATTCCGCGACCACTTCTGCGGTGAGTGCGTCGGCTTCAACGTAAGACAAAACCTATCCTTTATGTTTTATGAATCGATGAGTGATGAATCGTTCTTAGCAAGAAAGTTGACCATCAAACACATGCGTTGCAGGGCCAGTCATAAACAAAGGCTTACCCGGACCTTGCCAGCTGATCTGTAAATCACCTCCAGGCAGACGAACTTTCACATTCTCAGCCAATAAGCCTTGAGTGATACCAACCGCAACGGCGCCACATGCACCGCTACCGCATGCTTGAGTTTCACCCGCACCACGTTCGTAAACACGCAAACGAATTTCATCACGGCTGATCACTTGCATAAAGCCAGCATTCACTCGCTCTGGGAAACGCTCATGCGATTCAAGAAGTGGGCCCAAGGTGTCTACGTCAGCGGTATCAACATCATCAACAACGGTAACCACATGTGGATTACCCATGCTAACGGCACCACAGAATAAAGTGTGGGCATCCGTTCTTAAGATGTATGTCTTCTCTGACTGTTTCGCCTTGAATGGAATCTTGCCTGGTTCGAACTCAGGAACACCCATGTTTACGGTGATCTGGTCATTGTCTTCAATCTTAAGAACCATTTTACCTTTCTTAGTGCTTACGTTGATGCTGTACTTATTCGTTAAGCCTTTCATGCGAACGAATCGTGCAAAACAACGAGCACCATTGCCACACTGCTCCACTTCACTGCCATCCGCATTGAATATGCGGTAATGGAAGTCAGTTTCTGGGTCATAAGGAGCCTCAACCACAAGTAGCTGATCAAACCCCACACCAGTGTGACGATCCGCCAAACGACGGATCAAATCTGGAGAAAAGAAAATATTTTGAGTAATGCAGTCCACGACCATGAAATCATTGCCCAAACCATGCATTTTAGAAAAATGGAAGTGCATAACGCTTAAAATTACTCCGGAAGAATGTTTTCAAGTTCCCACAAACTCGTAAGCTCTTCACGCTGACGAACCAAGTGAGTTTTATCGCCATCCACCATCACTTCAGCCGCACGCGAACGAGTGTTGTAGTTAGATGACATCGCGAAGCCATAAGCACCAGCTGAACGAACTGCTAGTAGGTCGCCTTCTTCCAGAACAAGGTCACGATCTTTACCTAAGAAGTCACCCGTTTCACAGATCGGACCAACCAAGTCGTAAGTCACGGCTTCACCCTGACGAGGGCTGACTGGCACAATATCTTGCCAAGCTTGATAAAGTGCTGGGCGCATCAGGTCGTTCATTGCCGCATCGATGATGGCAAAGTTCTTATGCTCTGTTGGCTTGAGGAACTCGACTTTCGTCAATAATACACCAGCGTTAGCAGCAATCGCTCTTCCAGGCTCGAAAATCAGCTCTAGATCAGAATGATTGTCTAAGCGAGCCAATAAAGCTTTTGCGTAATCTGAAGGCTGTGGTGGTAATTCATCACGATAAACCACACCAAGGCCGCCGCCGACATCAAGGTGTTTGATGTTAATCCCATCAGAACGCAGCTGATCAATCAGCGCGAGCAGGCGATCAGTGGCATCGATAAAAGGTTCGATATCGGTTAACTGAGAACCGATGTGACAATCAATACCATGGATAGACAAGTTATCGAGTGTTTTTGCAAAAGCATAGACGGCAGGGGCACGGTCGAACGCAATACCAAACTTGTTGTCACGCAGACCTGTAGAAATGTAAGGGTGAGTGTTCGCATCAACGTCTGGGTTGATACGCAGAGAAATCGGCGCTTTAACACCAAGTTCACCTGCAACTTTATTTAGTCGCTCTAGTTCTGGCTCAGACTCTACATTGAAACACTTAATGTTTAACTCAAGCGCACGCTTCATTTCTGCGGCTGTCTTACCAACACCAGAGAACACAACTTTAGCTGGATCGCCACCTGCAGCAACCACACGCTCTAACTCACCACCAGAAACAATATCAAAACCAGAGCCCAAACGAGCCAAAGTATTCAATACGCCGAGGTTTGAGTTAGCTTTAACGGCATAACACACTAAGTGTGGGTGCTCACCAACCGATGAATCAAACGCATTCCAGTGGCGTTCTAATGTTGCACGAGAATATACATACAGCGGTGTACCATATTGCTCTGCTAGTTGTGAAAGTGCGACGTCCTCAGCCCAAAGCTGGCCATCTTCCTGATAGTTGAAGTAATCCAAAGTTCTTATCCCTTATAAATAACGATTTCTGCGTGTTTTCACTTATTGTGGTTGTTCGGTCTGTTGAACATCTTCAGGATCGTACAACGGACCCGTTTGACCACAACCAGAAAGTCCAATAACGGACACCATAAACAGAGCGGTAATTAATTTTTTCATTTTGCATATCGTGATTATTAACTCAATGCCCCCTATAATCGCACCACACTCAGGAAAAGCAATAGGATAGAAAGGATGAACGATACTGAATTTCATCAACTGGTCGATATACAGATGCAAAACATCGAAGAAGCTATCGATGAATCAGAGGCAGATGTTGATTACGAAGTGACTGGTAACGTGATGACACTAGAGTTTGAAAACCGCAGCCAAATTATTATCAACCGCCAAGAACCAATGCGTGAAATCTGGTTAGCCTCTAAATCTGGTGGCTTTCACTTCAAGTTAATTGATGACAAATGGACATGCTCAAAAACAGGCATGGAATTGTTTGAGATGGTGAAAGAAGAATGCGTGAAACATGCAGGTGAAGAGATCAATTGGGTCTAATCATTTGTAAGCGAAAGGAAAAAGGAGTGAATCAATCACTCCTTTTTAATATCTGTCGGCTCAAAAACTTAGATATTGACTATCTTCGAGCTACGAGAAGACAAAGTAGCATCGTTACGATAAGGCACGACATAAGAGTTGCCTTCTTCCGGATGAACAATTTGATAGTACTGAGGTAGATTGAAATTAATCAACCTAGAGGACACCTTCGTTTCATCTTTTACTGAAGTGTAGAAAGAGTTCACGCTTGCGATCATCTCATCTTTTTCACCACTGTATTGGTGGTACACCTCAACTTGATTCGATTCATCCAATACATAAATATTGAAGCCTTTATCCGTGTCTTCAAAAAAGAACTGGATTAAACCCTCACTAGCAAAACCATCAACCACTTCGGGTAATTGATACTCTTGCTCTTTATCTAGCATCTGTAAAGGCGAGCCCTTCAGCTTGTTGGTTGAAATACTACGATAGAAATCAACCGAGTTTTCCAGCATCTGTACCGAGACACCACGACGTTCAAAGAACAGACCAAACATTTTGTTAGCTAAACGGATAGCCTTAAAACGACGACGCTTTTCAGGCTCAATCGGTTTCAATCGCAAATCAATGCACTCAGCCAACAACTGATACACCATGTTACGCATCACACCACGTAGGTTTTTGCTGTAACAGAACACATCAACTGATTCTGGCGGTAAAGCATCTTGGTGCATTTTACCCAGTACAGTTTTAAGGGCGTCCAACATCGCGGTATCACCTTGAAAATGAAGCGTACGCACTTCATGCCAAGAATTACGATAAACCAGATCAACACTCCCAACCAAGCTCTTACCTTCTTCACCAAAACTGAAGATATCGGCATTCTTAAGATCAAGCTTCAATTCACGAGGACTCAACTCAGAAGTCGGATCATTCTCAAAGTTGATGAACATCGCCAGCTGGCTTATTTCACATGGACTGGCCAGCGCTTGCATGCTTGGGCGGCGCTTACGCAAAGAAAAAGTATTTCTCAGGTCACTGACCATTTGATAGAACTTATCAATATCAATATGAGCATCACGAACAACAGAATGTAAACGAGTCGATTCGGTAATCAAACCATTAAAGAATGACCAAGCAACCAACTTACTCAAGTACTCATGATGCTCTAAAGATGGCTGACCAAGAATGCGGTGTGCAATCAATGGTTGTTTATACAAGTACCAGCCCGCTTTGTTCGCCTGGCCTTGGCGCACCTCAATAAAACTCAAATCCGATTCATGTAAATCAGGGGAAATTTGAGGGTTCAATAGCGTCACTTTGCCAGGTAAAACTTCAAACGCAGCATAGAGCTTGCGAGCTAAAATACTGATGTCTTGTGGGCTGATAGCTGAAGTAATGTCATTGCGACGTGCAAATTGAATCAGGTTACGGTAGCTCAACATCAAGGCATCAAGCAGTGCATGGTGCACCACTTTAACTTGCTCAACTTTCCAGTTACGGCGGTTGTCGAGCTCAGCGATCGTTTCATGTCCCCAATTCCAAGATTTAGTCATCTCGGTCAAGGCTTCACGACGCCATGCAACAGAACCATTACCTGCTTCGCGCGACAACTTTTCGTGGGTCTTGAGGTAGAAACAACGTCTAACTAAATCCAATCGAGTATGGTCGTTAATGCGTTCTAAATAGCGCGTTACCTTCTCAAGCATCAGATAATAGCTATCCATGCCGTAAAGATCAGGTTCGTCCGCAAAGAAGCGACGCTTGGTATCAATGCTAAGCAGTTGAGTATGTGGGTACTCCCATGAATAAGCTTCTAACAGAATAGCCTTCAAAACCGATTTATACGGTGAGTCGATACTCTTATAAAGTTGCCATAGGTTTGAACCAAAGTACTCTTCGGCAGGAATGCGATTCAACTTACCAAAGTCGATCCACTGCGAGCAATCAAGATAACCATCCTGACATAAACCTTGAACATATTGGTCGTAACACTCCTCCATTTCTGGTGGAATGATCTGCCATAACAAACGCTGGCCAGCCAAACGAACTGCAGAGCGATAAAACTCATCAAGTAATAGCAAATGTTGTGAAGAACCACAGTTATCGCCAGTCATCTCTTCAGAATGATTTGAACGAAAACGTTCTCCATCCATTAAGAAGAAGTTTGCTTCAACCCCTAAGGTTTCAGCCCAATCGGTAATAAGCAAACATTTGTTAGTCAGGCTATCGCGCGATGCACCGTCCATATCTGGAGAAACACAAACCCAGATATCGAGGTCGCTTGAGGTACTTTGGCCAATAGAAGAAGTGCTACCCATGGTGTAAAGACCAAGAATTGCAGGTTCAGCCGCTTCGGTCAGCTTGCCACCAAGTGTTAATTCAGTATCTGAGACAAATTGCTTTTGGAATGAGTTAAGCGTGAAGCTATGAATTCCAAAAGGAACTTGCTGGTCGTAATAACCAGGCATCATGGGATGATTGAAATGAAGCAGTGTGGGAATAAGGTTAAAAACTCGCTGACCTTGGACATTCATCAACGCCAACGCACGATCAATGCGCTGCTGATTTAGATTGTCTAATCGTTGAATCAAAGTCTGAGTGTAAGCCTGCAAGGTAAGTCCTTGGTTTGAGATTAAATGCACTTCTGTTTAGTTACTGAACGAAAGGAGCAACAAAACGTGATCAATTTAACACTTTTACCCCTAATGGTAAAGCAAAGGAGCTTGTCATGCTGGCCAATTCTTTAATGACAAAAAGTTAAACTCACGGCGCCGTAGTGTCCTCTGTATTGACTATTTCTAATAATAGCCCATGTTTCAAATGAGATACCAATCACACTATTTTGGTGAACTAGTGAAAATCCCTCAGCTATAAAAGGGGGAAGCGATCAAACAGTAAGAATTTTCGCCTCACAATGGTAGGATTAGGTTATTACAGAACCTATATCGGAAACACCATGACAAATTCAGCACCAATCCGTATCGCAACCAGAAAAAGCCCTCTTGCCCTTTGGCAGGCATACTTTGTAAGGGATGCACTGCAAGCTGCTCACCCTGGTTTAGAGGTTGAGTTGGTAACTATGGTGACCAAAGGTGACATCATCCTAGACACTCCTCTTGCGAAAGTAGGTGGTAAAGGGTTGTTCGTTAAAGAACTCGAAGTAGCCATGCTAGAAGGTCGTGCTGACCTAGCGGTTCACTCAATGAAAGATGTGCCTGTCGACTTCCCTGAAGGTCTAGGTCTGGTGACGATTTGTGAACGTGAAGATCCTCGTGACGCTTTCGTATCAAACACATACAACAACATTGATGAATTGCCACAAGGCGCTGTCGTTGGTACGTGCAGCCTGCGTCGTCAATGTCAGCTACTGGAATACCGCCCTGACTTGATCATCAAAGAACTACGCGGCAACGTAGGAACTCGTCTAGGTAAACTCGATGACGGCCAATACGATGCTATCGTCCTAGCGGCAGCTGGTCTTAAGCGACTAGAGCTAGAAGAGCGTATCCGTAGCTTTATCGAACCAGAGCAGTCTTTACCAGCAGTGGGCCAAGGCGCTGTCGGTATTGAATGCCGTCTTGATGATGAACGTCTAATTAAGCTTCTTGAACCACTAAACCACAAAGATACCGCTGATCGCGTGCTATGCGAACGTGCAATGAACCTTACCCTAGAAGGTGGTTGTCAGGTTCCTATTGGCAGCTACTCACTACTAGATGGCGATAATATCTGGCTACGTGCGTTAGTTGGCGAACCGGATGGTTCTAAAATGGTTCGTGGTGAGATCTCTGGCCTTCGCAAAGATGCAGAAGCACTTGGCGTTACTCTGGCAAATCAATTGCTGGATGACGGTGCGAGAGAAATCTTAACCAAACTATACGCAGACCAAGATTAGCCATGACAGTGTTGGTAACTCGTCCCGGCCCAGAGGGACAATCGCTTTGCCAACAACTAGCGGATGAAGGGATTCAAGCAATCCACCATCCGCTTATTCGCATCGTTGATAATCCACCCTCATCGAATTTAAGCACCCTGCTTAAGAACAGCGATATTATCATCGCCGTCAGCTATCACGCTGTGACCGCGGCCCAAAACATCCTTTCTAAAACTGCATCTATTTGGCCATCTTCGCCGCTTTATCTTGGCGTTGGTCAAAAAACTGCGCACGTTTTAAGCAAAGTCTGTAAACAAAAAGTAAACTATCCTCAAGTTAGTGATAGTGAACATCTTCTTAAACTTACTGAACTTAATGATGTAAATAATAAATCCATTTTGATACTGCGTGGTAATGGTGGACGCGAGCTCATTAGAGACTCTTTACTTAACAGAGGCGCACAAGTCTCTTATTGTGAGACCTACCGTAGAGAATATATTCCTATTAGCGACCACAATACCTATCAAGCATGGATAAACGAAAAAACATCCAAAGTTGTCATCACTAGTCAGGAGCAATTGGAATATCTCCGCTCAATTACTCCTGATGAGTATTTGGCTTGGCTTTCAACAAGACAACTATTTGTCCCAAGCCAGCGCATAGTGGAACGAGCACAACAACTCGGTTTCGCTGACGTAACTAATACTCACAGTGCTACGAACCAAATATTACTGGCTGCTCTCCGGCCTTAGCTAGAAACAGGAAATAAGCATGACAAGCAAAAAAAATAACGAGCATATTGAACCTGAAAAGAAACAAGAGACTCAGACAGTAGTTGTTGAAAACGAAAAAGCTGAATCTGAAGAGACAAAACAGCCAGAAGATAAGCTTGATGGCTCAGTGTCAAATGTAGCTCAAAATGATGAGACTCAAGCAGAGCACCAAGAGCAAATAGAAAAAGCCGAGAAACAAGGTAAGCGCGGTGTCAAATTAGGCGCAATTGCGATCGCTATTTCTATTATTTTCAGTGGCGGTATCGCATTTCAAATGCAGCAAAAGAGTGCTGAATACTCGGCGGAAATTGCAGCCCTACAAGTTGAACTGAAAAATACTCAGTCTGCAGTAAATAAAGATCTCCAAACTATCAAGCAAGAGACCATCCAAGAAGCATCACATGCAGTAGAGAAAACTCAGGTAGTGCAATCCCAACAGCAAAAGAGCATTCAAAGCCTTCAACTAGCCGTTGCTGATGTAAAAGGCCGTCGCCCTAATGACTGGTTACTTGCCGAAGCCGATTACCTTGTGAAACTTGCTGGCCGCAAGTTGTTTCTCGAACATGATGCCGTTAGCGCAACCAAACTCATGGAAAGTGCCGATCAACGTATCGCAGCGTTAAATGACCCTAGCTTAGTATCTCTCCGTCAATCAATGACTAATGACATTACCAAGCTTCGTACGATCCCTCTGATCGATCGTGATGGCCTAGTATTGCGAATTACAAGTCTTCAACAACAAGTCGACCACCTACCGCTTGCCAATGCAATCCTGCCTGAGGCTGCCGTTGTTAAGAAAAAAGCGGTATCAGGTGATATTAATGATTGGCAAAACAACCTAATGACGTCGATGAAAGACTTCTCAGAAAACTTTATTACGTTTCGTAGCCGTGATGGCGAAGTAATACCACTACTGTCTCCAGAACAACACTTCTACCTACGTGAAAACATTAAAGGCAAACTCGAAACCGCTATTCGTGCTGTGTACAAAGAACAAGGTGATGTTTATAACGCAGCGCTTAAAACGGCTAACGAATGGTCGACGGCTTACCTAAACCAAGACAACCAGTCGGTAATCGAGTTTGAGAAGGCTATCAAACAGTTAAGCGAACAAAACATCTCTGTAAAATACCCAGTGAAACTTGAGTCTCAAAATGAGTTGTCAGATGTAATACGCGAACGTCTGCGTCGTGAAATGACCGTTATGACCACGGAGGAAAAATAATGATTCGTTGGATTTTTCTTTTTCTCATACTGGGTGCAGGTCTGTTTGTTGGTACCCAGTTCTCAGGTCAACAAGGTTATGTATTGATCTCGATTGCTAATAAGACTATCGAGATGAGTGTAACGACCCTGGTTATTTTTGTGATTGCTCTTTTAGCCGCTTTATTCGGCCTAGAGTACCTATTTAAAAAGCTAATTTACGCAAGCTCAACAACTTGGAACTGGTTCAGCGTACGCAAGCTAAAACGCTCTCGTCGTTATACCAATGAAGGAATCATCAAACTTCTGGAAGGTGACTGGAAAGGCGCAGAGAAAAAAGTGACTCGTTGGGCTAACCATCACGACATGCCTCTGCTTTGTTATTTAGTCGCATCTCAAGCTGCTCATGAACAAGGTAATACCAGTGACCGTGATAAGTATATCGAACTTGCTAGCCAACAAGAGGACTCTCTACTAGCCGTTGAGCTAACTAAAGCAAAACAACAGATCAGTGAGTCGAACTACGAAGCCGCATTCGATACACTTTCTACCCTAAAAGGCTCCTACCCAAACAACACGGCTGTACTTGGCCTACTAAAAGCCACTTACACGCAGCTTAAACTCTGGCAGCCATTACTAGAGTTAACGCCTAAGCTAGCTAAAAACAAGCTTCTTACGGCTGATGAGCAAGTTGAGTTAGAACAGAAAGCTCAGTGTGGTTTGCTTCACGATGTCGCACAACAACAAGGCAGCGAAGGTTTAATCAGCCATTGGAATAGGCTTTCTAGAAAACAGAAACAAAGCTCACACTTAGTGTCATGTTTTGTTAAACAACTGATAGCTCGTAAAGCTGACTCAGAAGCGTTCACAGTGATTAAAGAGAACATTGCGAAGAATGGTTCAAATGAGCTTTACATGCTTTTACCTGAGCTTAACCTGGCCGATCACCACCCAATAGTAGTGATGTTAGAACGTGCTATCAGTAAGGATGATAGCAATGCTGAAGCGCATAGCGCATTAGCTCAATTCTACCTCAGAGAACAGAAATGGGCGGAAGCACAAAACCATTTTGAAAAGGCATTGGCACTTCGCTCAAACGTATCAGATTACGGATACCTATCCGACGCGTTAGAAAAACAGAACTTAACGAAAGCAGCCCACGAAGTTTCTCGTAAAGCTCTGACTTTAGTTCAACCATCTTAAGCTAATAATAACTAACACGAAGCCGATGCCTAGCATCGGCTTTTTTGTATCTTCTGTTTATCCCAAGATCGCCTCTACACTATCTATAAACCACCTCCCTACACACCCAAAATAACCAAAACAAGTATTATTCAATAGAGGCACCTAAACACACGGAAAGCTACTTTAGCTGTGTCTCGTTTTTTTTGAGCAAGCTCTTTAAAAGAGATTCAAGAAGCTTAGTCGATGAAGTGATACCTATACCCCCACAGTGAATGACGTTCATTTCGAGAGTAACAGAAGATGTTTAAAGATATTTACCAGTAAATTCAAACCACGGTAAGTTAGCCATTAAGTAACTATCCATATCCAGCTATAGAACGTTAAAAGCTTGTTATTTTTATCGACGCTCAGCTTAATAATAAGTAAGCCGTTCTTAGACACTCTGAAAGGTTAACCAATGAAAGGTCATGATCAGCGAACAACACTTCGACAGAACTCGGAAACGAATATTCAAACTCATACGTCGTAAACGACGAAAGCCTAGTCGTCAGACTAGGCTTTCTAATATGTGCCGGCATAGCGTTAAGTGCAGGGGCTCGATGCCTTTACCGCACCCATACAATCTAAAAGCAAAACACTTTCTTCAAATGTAAAAAAGCCCTGCTATTACTAGCAGGGCTTTCTAATAAGTGGCGGAGTGGACGGGACTCGAACCCGCGACCCCCGGCGTGACAGGCCGGTATTCTAACCAACTGAACTACCACTCCGCAGTGGTCAACTCACTAAGTGAGCGTCCATATCTCCAGGTTGGTCAACCTAAAGATTTAATTTAAAGCCTGGCGATGTCCTACTCTCACATGGGGAAGCCCCACACTACCATCGGCGCTATTGTGTTTCACTTCTGAGTTCGGCATGGAATCAGGTGGGTCCACAATGCTATGGTCGCCAAGCAAATTTGGTTTAATTGACGCGTTAGCGGCAATTAATAATTCGGAAAACTGATTTAAAAGTATCTCTTCAAACGCATTCAAGGTCTGTCTTTCTATTGAGTCCACAAAACCCCTTGGGTGTTGTATGGTTAAGCCTCACGGGCAATTAGTACAGGTTAGC
>NZ_JADDYI010000018.1:0-721 GCF_015163545.1 Vibrio sp. OPT24 | reverse complement strand
TATAACGCCTTGCTAAGGTGTGAGCAAAGCAATACCTTGGCCTCCGCATAATACCTTAAACACATAAACCAACGCATAGTAAAAATGCCACGCGTTGCGAATCACTCTTAAGCAACTTGTTATACCGCTTGGTTGAGGCTAAAATGACCAAAAAAAAGACCACTTAAGAGACCTATTAAATGACCACTAGAATTTTAGCCGATGTTGCTGCAAGCATTACTGAGTTGAAAGCTAACCCTATGAAAGTTGCAACTAGTGCTTACGGTGAACCTGTTGCTGTACTGAACCGAAATGAGCCAGCATTTTATTGCGTACCAGCCGAAGCGTACGAAATGATGATGGACAGACTCGAAGATCTTGAACTACTTACTATTGCGAAAGAGCGTGAATCTGAAGAGAGCATTTCGGTAAATATTGATGACCTATAAACTCGACTTTAAAAAGAGCGCACTCAAAGAGTGGAAAAAGCTTGGCTCAACGCTTCAACAACAATTTAAGAAAAAGCTAATCGAGCGCTTAGATAACCCGCATGTTCCGGCTTCAAAACTCTCTGGAGCTGACAACATGTATAAGATTAAGCTGCGCCAATCGGGCTACCGTCTCGTCTACAAAGTTGAAGACGATGTCATCATTGTAACCGTCTTAGCAGTCGGAAAACGCGAACGTAGCGATGTTTACCGTAAAGCTATGAAAAGGTAGATGATTGATTGCGGTATAACGC
>NZ_JADDYI010000017.1:0-1840 GCF_015163545.1 Vibrio sp. OPT24 | reverse complement strand
TCGCAACACATGGCATTTTCATTGTGCGTTAGTTTTAGTGTTTAAGGTGGTATACGGTAGCTTCAGTGTTGTGTTGCTCACCACTTAAGCAAGCGTTAAATGTATGTGTCATGTCTCATGATGTTTGCTTCAATTTATAATGGAAAGACTAGATGAACTTATTTACTTTTCTGATAGATGCTATTTTAGTGGCTATGACTTATTTCAAAACAGAGAGCATTACGTCAACAGTAGTTGCAGTGGCTATAGCTTTAGTTGGTTACATCCTTGCTCAAGATAGTTCCAAGCCTTTTAGACATGCTGCAGGTGTATTTTCAATCGCATTGATCGCTAGCTTTATATTCTTCTTTGGTGCTGTTGTTAAGTGTATAGTACAATCTTTATCTAATACTGTTTTAGTAGGCATGAAAAATGATATTCAAAAACTTGGTGAGGATTTAACAATAGGAAGTACGCCTCCTTTTAATATAACTGGTGATGGGCCAACGGATTTGACCATTTTTATTTTTGGTTTTGCAGCGTTACAAATTTTATTGCCACTACTCTATTGGATGTTTAGACGTATATTTTCATTTATATTAAATTAGAACTCATACTTATCTACTTTTCAGCGGGTTTTAATCCAGTTAGCAAGGAGCATACATTTAACAAGGCGTTTAAACGGAACTAAAACAGTGGGTTACGTTTCGCTTCGCTACACATTATAACCAACTATTTTAGTCCGCTTAACGCGGCGTTAGTTCTCAGGGGGAAAGTTGGAAAATCAGCGTACAATTATTGTGAATTTATTTAGCATCATAAAAGAGCATTCACGTACCTTAGGAGTCGTTGGTGCAATATTTGGTGCAATTCTGGTTATTTACTATTGTGCTAGCATCAACCACTATCCGTCAGGACTCACAATTGCAGATGCTCTGTTTTTTATATGGGCAATTGTAGTCTTTGGGTTTTATTACTCGGTAGCTGTGTTTGGTTTCTTTATAGCTAGTGTTTTTTGGGTGTCGTTACTAGCTAAACCAATTAACTACATTTTAAAACTAAGTACATATAAAGGTGATATTGTACTTCCGCTACCAAAAAGTGACTGGTTTACAATTGTCGTCGGAGGGTTGTTTGCAAACGGTATAATTTTCAGTGCTGCATACATAAATCAACATCCCATGATTGTAATTATTGGAACTATAGTATTGGTTGCTTTGGGCTATGTGTTGGTTTCTGTGGTATCGAGTAAGTCTAATCAAACAGAGCAAATCTTAGATTCGACAGGGAGTCCGATTGTTAGCAATCGCGTAAGTAAAGATCTAGTAATAATGTGTCTCTATGCGTTTGTGTATATTACGCCACTAGTTGTGGGACAAATTGGGGGAGGTGTAACTCGTACAACATTTGAAAAAATGGGCGTACGTCAAATCGGAGTGGACCTTCTAATTGACCAAGCACGATATAAAAATGTACTACCTTGGTTAAAAACTAAAGAAGGCGCAGCTGACTTAAACTGTATACAAGGCTGTTGGTTAAAACAAGTTGATGTGCTTTTTACTAATGTTGGTGCTAATACAAAGCTGAAGCTTCACAATAGCAGTACCTATATATCTATACCAACAAAAGCAATTTTGATGACAGTGAGCACAGAGAACTAACAAACAATTTAAGAATGATTCAGCACACTTGGCATTTTTGGTTTGGATTTAGTTCAGTGTTTACGGTGGTCAAATGAAGTACCGTGGACGCGTGCTTCACACCTTAATTGGGCGTTATGTGTTTTTAGGATAAAAATGGAAATTTTCGAAATTCAACTAAGAAACTCAATCGGTCCAGTCAAGCTCGGTATGACAGAAAC
>NZ_JADDYI010000016.1:185812-186243 GCF_015163545.1 Vibrio sp. OPT24 | reverse complement strand
GCTAACCTGTACTAATTGCCCGTGAGGCTTAACCATACAACACCCAAGGGGTTTTGTGGACTCAATAGAAAGACAGACCTTGAATGCGTTTGATGAGACATAACTTTTAAATACAGTTTTCCGAATTTTAAAATTTGCTTGGCGACCATAGCATTGTGGACCCACCTGATTCCATGCCGAACTCAGAAGTGAAACACAATAGCGCCGATGGTAGTGTGGGGCTTCCCCATGTGAGAGTAGGACATCGCCAGGCTTTAAATTAAATCTTTAGGTTGACCAACCTGGAGATATGGACGCTCACTTAGTGAGTTGACCACTGCGGAGTGGTAGTTCAGTTGGTTAGAATACCGGCCTGTCACGCCGGGGGTCGCGGGTTCGAGTCCCGTCCACTCCGCCACTTATTCAGAGTTTCAGCTCTTTAAAACTGAAAA
>NZ_JADDYI010000016.1:0-185742 GCF_015163545.1 Vibrio sp. OPT24 | reverse complement strand
ATTGGCAGAGCAGCGGATTCCAAATCCGCGTGTTGGGAGTTCGAATCTCTCCACCCCTGCCATATTTAAGGCTCTAGCAGAAATGCTAGAGCCTTTTTGCTTTCTGAATCTAATATACGCAATTAGTAAAGCAGCGGATTCCCCGACTTACCAAAACAGCGCGTGTTGGGAGTTCGAATCTCCGGGGTGCCGGCTCAGTCCACCCCTGCCATATTTAAGGCTCTAGACTGCGCGTCCCGGCAGAAATGCTAGAGCCTTTTTATTTTCTGAATCAAATATAATACACCATTAGCAGAGCAGCGGATTCCCCGACTTGCTAAAACAGCGCGTGTTGGGAGTTCGAATCTCCGGGGTGCCGGCTCAGTCCACCCCTGCCATATTTAAGGCTCTAGACTGCGCGTCCCGGCAGAAATGCTAGGGCCTTTTTGCTTTCTGGAGCTTGATAAATTATAGAAAGTAACTTGGTCTAAATAGCTCATTACGCTTCAAAATTCATCTATACCGAGATTTTTCTGTTTTCTCTTTTCCTACTTTATAGCTTTAACCCGTCTCATTCACTGGCTAGCACCAAAAATTTAAATACGATATGCACCTAATCCTAAATGACGACTAATATAATGAGTAAGCGTCAGTAATTTAGGATTATTATGAGGTTTTTTTTCGCACTGTTTGTATTCTTTTGTTCCTTTTCTTCATCAGCAACTTCGTGGGAGAAAGAGAGTCACCCTACTAATAACTCACCCTCATCAATTGGAAGTTATGCTAATGGCTGTCTAGATGGTGCGCAGGCTTTGCCTATTAATGGTTTGGGATATCAGATCATTCGTCCTCAAAGAGGGCGCTATTATGGCCATATAGAAGCTATAAGGTTTATTGAAAGGTTAGGTGGAACGACCAGCGAAAAACTCAATACTAATTTATTGGTCGGTGATATTTCACTTCCTAGAGGAGGGCGCTTTTCTTCGGGTCATTCAAGTCACCAAACTGGATTAGATATTGATATCTGGTTAAGGTTGACGAATAAAAGGCTATCTGAGAATGAACTTGCTGTCCCCAAGCCAATGAGTGTCGTGGATCTCACCAACTACAAGTTGCGTGAGTCGAATTGGACTGATGAGCATTTTCAGGTGATTCGCTATGCAGCTAGAGATGAAAAAGTAGTGCGTATATTTGTCCATCCAGTTATTAAACAAATCCTGTGTAACCAAGAGTCCTCAGATATGAAAGACAGAGCTTGGTTGGGGAAAATTAGGCCTTGGTGGGGGCACCATTCACATTTTCATGTACGCTTAAAGTGCCCCGAAGGTAGTTCGAACTGTATCGCGCAAGCAAACCCTCCAAAAGGTGATGGCTGTGGAGATGAACTTGCAAGTTGGGCTCCGAAAAATATTCCAGTCTCCCCCCCGAAAAAAGTCGCTAAGACTACTAAAAAGAAAAAAATAAAAGTGATGCCTAGTCAGTGTTTAGCTTTGATATCCAAGAAGTAATTTTAGTTACTAGGCTCAACTAGAGTGGTAATGCCATTGGTTTTCTCATTTCTAAAACTGGAGAAATGTCACACTTTTGTCTAGAGTTTATAAACACAAGATTAAGAACATCGTTTGATATTAATAAGAACAATAATGAGAATAGTACGAGCAGTTACGAATTTGATAACGTTTGGTCAGGAATGGAGTGTTTTTGGGGTGAAAGATGCGGCTTATGTGCAGTATGCGAAATCAGAGTCTGATGCCCGTCGATAGATAATTCAAGGATAAGACTATGACTATGATTTGTGCAAAGGAATTTTCAGAATGGTTAAGACATAGATTCAGTACAGAAAATTCAGGTATTTCTATTTCAAGAGATGACATTAATCACCTGACTGGTAGACAACGCTTAGACCCGAGTTTTGTTAATGATGTCCATTATGAGTTGATGCAGTATGGAATGGCATTTGTGACAGATACCAGTAGGGAAAATTTCTATCTTATTCCTATCGCGCAATCGATAAACTGGCGAGAGAGACTTGAATATCAATTTGAAAAGGAGCTCTTTTGCAATATTTATCCAATCGGAAAATCAGGTTAAAAAAAAGGTTCAGCTTATAATAAGTTGAACCTTTTCTTTATTAGGTCAAGCCTTGAATAATGACAAACTTTTCTAGCAGCTCGTCATCAGTTTCAATATGGTTTGGGTCAGTGATGATGCATTTTGTAATGGGGCACACTGACTGACATGTTGGCTTCTCATAGTGACCTTTACACTCAGTACATAAATCAGGATCGATCTCAAAGATACTGTCGCCCATAGTGATTGCACCATTTGGGCATTCAGGATCACACATATCACAGTTTATGCACTTGTCGGTAATTAACAGAGCCATATATTATTCTCAGCAAAAGTTTCTCAAGTAAAGGTTATTTACCTGATGCGTTACGTGTATCTTGACCTGCGCTTAAGTTACGCATCAGTAAGCCGTACTCTAAATCCAAATCTGCTGGTACAGGGATAAATACAAAGTGACCGTTACCTTTTGCATCGTCTACTGCTTCAGATTTACGGTTTTCCATAACTTCTAGTTTGAAAACAATGTTACCTTTCGGTGTCATCATTTCTAGGCTGTCACCAACTAGGAATTTGTTTTTCACTTCTACTTCAGCGAGGTCGCCACGGCGTTTACCTGTGAATTCACCAACAAACTGTTGAGTATCAGAGATAGAGTAACCGTATTCGTAGTTTTGGTATGAATCGTGAGTGTGACGACGAAGGAAGCCTTCAGTGTAACCACGGTGAGCTAGGCTCTCTAGTGTACCCATTAAGCTTTCGTCGAATGGTTTGCCTGCTACAGCATCGTCGATAGCTTTACGGTAAACCTGGGCTGTACGTGCACAGTAGTAGAAAGACTTAGTACGGCCTTCGATTTTTAGAGAGTGAACTCCCATCTTAGTTAGGCGCTCAACGTGTTGGATTGCGCGAAGGTCTTTCGAGTTCATGATGTAAGTACCATGCTCATCTTCAAACGCCGCCATTTTCTCTTCAGGTTTGTGTGATTCAGAAAGTAAAACGACTTCATCAGTTGGCTTACCAAGGCCTAGTGTGTTGTCAGGGCGCTCGTCTTGAACTTCAATACCTTGAGTTTCGACTTCTTGAATAGCAACGCCTGTAGGGTTAGCTTCAACGATCTGACCGTTTTCGTCTTCTTTTGCTGCTTCTGTCTTGTATTCCCAACGACAAGCGTTAGTACAAGTACCTTGGTTTGGATCGCGTTTGTTCATGTAGCCAGAAAGTAGGCAACGACCAGAGTAAGCCATGCATAGTGCACCGTGAACAAAGATCTCTAGTTCTGTTTCTGGACAGTGTTCGCGAATCTCTTCGATCTCTTCAAGTGAAAGCTCACGAGATAGGATCACACGCTCAACGCCTTGAGTTGACCAGAACTTAACGGTCGCCCAGTTTACGGCATTTGCTTGTACTGAAAGGTGGATCGGCATTTCAGGGAATGATTCACGTACCATCATGATAAGACCTGGATCTGACATGATAAGAGCGTCTGGGCCCATCTCAACAACTGGCTTAAGGTCGCGAATGAATGTTTTTAATTTAGAGTTGTGTGGCTGAATGTTACATACAACATATAACTTTTTGCCTTGAGCATGAGCTTCATCGATACCGATTTGTAGGTTTTCGTGATTGAACTCATTGTTACGAACACGAAGGCTGTAACGTGGCTGGCCAGCGTAAACTGCATCTGCGCCGTAGGCGAATGCGTAACGCATGTTTTTAAGGCTTCCTGCCGGTGATAATAGTTCAGGTACAAATGGTTTTTGTGTAGTCATTGCTTCGTTCTCTAATCTGATCTCAAGTCAGGTTGATACCACCAAGTGATATCAAAGGGGCGCAAATTTTACGCTAAAATGAGTTTGGTTGATAGCCCTAAAGATAACAATGGTATTGCGAAGAGTGTTGTTAGGTGTTGATAAGCGGGGTGGAGAAGAAAACAAGCTCAGATATCGTCGACACCTGAGCTCTAAATCGAAACAATTAAGCGTTAGGTTGAGTTAACCCGCCTAATGATTCAAATAGGTTTGGAAGGAAAACACTGAACTCACCACAAAGTAGAGAGAAGTCTGCATCAAAACGTGCAGCTTGATCTTCACGAGGAATATCGTCGTTCTCATCTTTTAGTTCATCACTGAATTTCAGGCGCTTGATGCTGCCATCTTCAGCAAGGATGAACTCAATGCGATCTTGCCAGTTGATAAGAAGCTTAGTCACAACTTTGTTGGCTTCAATGTGGTTTTTAATCTCATCCGTTTCTAGTTCTTGTTTCTTAACTCGGACAATACCGCCGTCTTCTTGGATTGATTTTAGTTCAGCTTCATCAAGCATGGTGATTCCTTTAGGCGTATCACCTGATTTCACCCACTCTGTCAGAGTCGTTTCAATCGCTTGCTCTGGAATAGCTGGCACTACTGGTAGGCTACCCATAGTTTTACGTAGTAATGCCAATACGTCTTCAGCTTTTTTGTAGCTGCTAGCATCAACCACAATAAAGCCTTCTTTCGGCATGATCAGCGCGTAAGTGAAGTTACTGCGGCTGAAAGCTCGAGGAAGAAGGTCGATGATAATGTCTTCTTTTAGGCTATCTTTCTCTTTCTTTTTCAGAGGAGTACCAGACTCCGCTTCAAGTGTTTCTACTTTTGTATTTAATGAATCTTTGATCACAGAAGCAGGAAGCATTTTTTCTTCTTTCTTTGCACAGATTAGAATGCGGTTTTCTGATACGTGCGTCATCATATCGCCGTGTCTACCCATCGCATTTACCCAACCAAACTTCTGTTTGTCTTGGCTACCACAAGGGGTAAAACGGAACTCTTCAAGTTGTTTCTCTAGCTGATCTGCATTGAAATCAATATCACGGTTGAAGCGATAGACTAGGCAATTTTTAAACCACATAAATTTTTCTCATACCTTTTTAGAAGTGCCTCATGATATGAGATCTAAGTTGATTTGTCCCTAGCTCTGTATCAAAAGTTATAAAGTGAATTGTTTGAGACAGTTATATGAAAATTTGTTTTCAAAGGTCACAAAAGTGTCATAATTAACTCAGATAATGCAATGCGTTGATTAAATACAAAGGCTATTCAATTATGTCGAGAAGGATTCTGGTCGTTGAAGATGAAGCACCTATTCGTGAGATGCTGTGTTTTGTCCTTGAACAAAAAGGCTACCAAGCAGTAGAGGCTGAAGATTACGATACAGCGGTAAACAAGCTATGTGAACCTTTCCCAGATCTAGTATTACTAGATTGGATGCTACCTGGCGGTAGTGGGATAAACTTTATCAAGCACATGAAGCGTGAAGAGTTAACTCGCAACATCCCAGTAGTGATGCTGACGGCTCGTGGTGAAGAAGAAGACAAGGTTCGTGGATTAGAAGTCGGCGCTGATGATTACATCACTAAGCCATTTTCGCCAAAAGAGTTAGTGGCGCGTCTTAAAGCCGTTATTCGTCGTGTAACGCCAACTGCACTGGAAGATGTGATTGATGTTCAAGGTCTTAAGTTAGACCCTGTATCTCACCGCGTTACCGCAAGCGAAGGTCCGGTTGATATGGGACCTACAGAGTTCAAAATGCTGCACTTCTTTATGACTCACCAAGAGCGTGTGTATAGCCGAGAGCAACTATTGAATAATGTTTGGGGCACCAACGTTTACGTTGAAGATCGTACTGTTGATGTACATATTCGACGCCTGCGTAAAGCACTTGAATCCGCAGGTCACGACAAGCTAATCCAAACGGTTCGCGGCGCGGGCTACCGTTTTTCTACAAAGGCTTAGTGTGGCTTCGCTACCCAGTTTACGGAGTCCTGAATGGTTGAAAAGTTAACCTGGAAAAAGCTGGCTTGGGAGCTGGCTTTTTTTTACGCACCTTGGATTTTAGTCGGATGGATATTCGGTTACTTACCATGGTTACTGCTGGCTGCTACGGTATTGCAGCTCGGCTGGCATCTACACAATCAAATGCGTTTGTCCGCATGGTTGTGGGATGAGAAGCGTCTAACGCCACCATCAGGTTCTGGAAATTGGGAGTCTCTGTTCAATGGTATATATCGTATGCAGCAGAGGCAGCGTCGCAAACGCAAAGAGTTGACTAACCTAATTCGCCGTTTCAGAAACGGTGCGGAATCTCTGCCCGATGCCGTTGTGGTATTTCGCGGTGAAGGCAATATCGTTTGGTGTAATAAGCTCGCTCAGTATTTACTGGGCTTTCGCTGGCCAGACGATTCAGGGCAACCTATTTCCAACTTAATCCGCACGCCGGACTTCATCAAGTACCTTAATAAACAAGATTTCTCAGAGCCGTTAGAAATGCCATCGCCACTCAATGTGGAACGTATGCTTGAGCTGCGTATCGTGCCTTACACTGAAGGTGAGCACTTGATGGTAGTACGTGATGTTACTCAGCTAAAACAGCTGGAAGGCATGCGTCGTAACTTCTTTGCTAACGTTTCCCACGAACTGCGTACTCCAATGACTGTACTTCAGGGCTATCTTGAAATGACGGAAGATCCAGACATGATCGTTGGACCTATGTGGCCTAAAGCCCATGGCGTGATGACTGAACAACTGAATCGCATGAACAGTCTAGTGAACCAGCTCTTAACACTGTCAAAAATTGAAGCTGCTCCGATGCATGAGTTGGATGAAGTCGTCAATGTACCGGCTATGTTGGAAGTGCTTGAAAAAGAAGCCGCAAGTCTAAGTGGCGATCGGGAGCACAAGCTAGAATTTGATATTGATAAGAGTTTACGAGTTCTAGCTGATGAAGATCAGCTAAGAAGTGCTATATCGAATCTTGTGTACAACGCAGTCAAATACACACCGCCAGGCGCTACAGTTAAGGTTCGTTGGTATCAAACTAGCCAAGGCGCATGTTTGGACGTATCAGACACCGGAGACGGAATCGAGCCACAGCACCTTCATCGACTCACAGAGCGTTTTTATCGTGTTGATAAAGCCCGCTCACGCGATACGGGTGGTAGTGGGCTTGGGTTAGCGATTGTAAAGCATGCACTTAGTCATCATGACTCGCATTTAGAAATTCAAAGTGAAGTTGGTGTTGGTAGCCGATTCCATTTCACGCTTCCAAATAGACTAACCGTGTCATGAACAATTTGATACGCAGGATGCGTTTACCCATTAGTACATTATTAGCGTTTGCTGTGGTTAATCCTAGCTATGCTGAACAGAGCGTTGAGTCGCTTCCTAATTATTCTAAGGTACCAGGTATTTCTGGGAGCTTATTATCGGTAGGCTCGGATACTTTGGCTGGTATGACAACGTTATGGGTTGAAGAATTTAAATCTTACTATCCGAATGTTAACGCTCAGGTCCAAGCTTCAGGTTCTGCAACGGCACCTCCTGCTCTAACGGAAGGCACGGCTCACCTTGGTCCTATGAGTCGACCAATGCGCCTAAGAGAAGTAGAAGCATTCGAAAGAGAGCATGGCTATAAGCCAACAGCGCTTCGAGTTGCTATCGATGCTATTGGTTTGTTTGTACACCGTGATAATCCAATTGAAGGGCTAAATTTTCACCAGATAGACGCCATTTTTTCTGAGACATTACGCTGTGGTGCGACGAAACCTCTGAACAATTGGCAAGATCTAGGCGTAGACCAACCTTGGGCAAAACATCGATTCCAACTGTTTGGGCGTAATTCCGTTTCGGGAACCTACGGCTATTTCAAGCAAAACGCATTGTGCGGTGGTGACTTTAAGAATCGAGTCAATGAACAACCAGGTTCTGCTTCAGTGGTTCAATCTGTCGCATCATCCGTCAGTGGGATAGGTTATTCAGGCATTGGTTATCGAGTCGCTGGCGTTAAATTAATTCCGATTGCAGAGCAAGGTTCGCAATTTGTTGAGCCTACTCGTGTCAATATTTTAAGCGGTGACTATCCATTGTCTCGCTTTTTATATGTATACGTGAACAAGCATCCCGATAAGCCGCTTTCTCCTGTTGAGAGAGAGTTTCTTACTTTTATATTCTCAAAGCAGGGGCAAGAGCTTGTAGAAAAAGATGGTTACTTAGCGATACCGTCTGAGTTTGCAGAGAAAGAGTTGGCAAAAGTCGGGCTCTGATTAAGGCGACTGGACGTAGAAAAAACGTATGAACAGCTTGCGAAGTCGCAGGCTGTTTTTGTGTTGAAGCTCTATCATTTAAGTATCAATGACCATCCTGCACACCCCCAGCGTTTTTGTTCTTCTCTGAGTTCATAATTAAGCAGTTGATTTTCAGCTAACCAGTTGCTGCAGGTGCCTTTTAATTCCCAATCTCCATGTAGTTCAATCGTTAGGGTGACGTCAGGGACTAGTGCTTGACTTCGCTGTCGATTGAGTAAAATTGCGAGTCTTAATATGCGGATTAGCAGCGTTATTTGTTGTGGATCAAACAGGGAAAGTTCCGGTAAATCTTGTGGCTTGAGTGCTTTTCTTTGGTAACGAACCAATGTTGAGATCAGGCGTTGCTGCTCGGTATTGAAACCGGGCATTGTCGTATGTTTGAGTAGATAAGCTGAATGGCGGTGATAGCCTTGAAATGCAATGCTTTGTCCAACCTCATGAAGCAATGCTGTCCAACCAACCAGATCATATAGCTCATTAGTGACTGTAGTAGTCACTTGAGGCTGCACTTGTTTCAATAATGCAAGAGCGAGTACTTTGACTTTCTGGCCATGGGCTACGTCAACATGGTATCGAGAGACTAGCGTTTCGGCAGTTCTTGTTCGAACATCAATATCTTTAAATCTATCCTCCATGTCATAAAGAACGCCTTCTCTCAGGGCACCATCAGAAAAATGTAACTCCTTGATGTCTAGTGTATCCATGGCTGCTGAAAGAATGGTGACACCAGCTGCAAACACTGACTTTCTCTCATCATTTAGACCTGATAGGTCTAATTTCTCAGATGATGGAAATTCACATAAGTGGTTTTTTAAATAGGACAAACGTTGCGGCGTAATGAGGCCGTCGTTAAACCCTAATTCAGTGAGTACCTCTTTGATTGATTTAGTAGTACCCGATGAACCAAAGGCGATATCCCAAGTTAAAAAGTGGAAGTCATCAACCAAAGGAGTTAATAGTTGAATAGCTGCAGAATAGGCTTCGGAGAACTGTTGCGATGAGAGCTTACCATCAGCAAAAAAACGCTGAGTGAAACTGACACACCCCATTGATAAGCTATGCGTAATCTTGGGTGTAAAGCCTTGCCCCGCAACTATTTCGGTACTTCCTCCTCCGATATCAATCACGAGCTTAGTGTTGGAGGTTACTTGTGTATGCTCGACACCATTATAGATAATCCGAGCTTCTTCTGGGCCTGAAATTATTTCTATAGGAAAGGGGAATATGGTCTTCGCTCGTTCCAAAAATTCTTTTGAGTTCTTCGCTTTTCTTAGCGTGTGTGTGCCAACCACTCTGACATCATCAATTTTAAAGTCAGTGAGCCTTTCGGCAAAGAGTGTCAGGCATGCCAAGCCTCTTTCGATAGAACTTTCGGTTATACATTGATGCTCATTGAATCCGTCGGCTAATTTGACTTTTTGCTTATGTCGACTAACCAATTGTAGGTGTTGTTCAAAAACTTGAGCGACCACCATATGGAAGCTGTTCGAACCTAAATCGATAGCTGCGATACATCTGGGGCGTTTACTTTCGATTAACTGCATGATTTGTTCTCTTGCTTGTATTTCTTACGAGCCAGTTTCTCAATATGTTTAATATAGTGGTAAGTCGCAAGCTGTGACGTTGAATCATCTAAGCGGTTAGATTGTGGTGCTAAGTAATGGTTGCTCATTGTTCGGTCAAGTCTTCGGGCTTTGTTGCAGTCGTCAAAATGAAACTCAGTGATGTCGATAATAGTTTGCTTGATCTTTGGATCTAAAATTGGCGTCGCCACTTCGATTCTACGGTCAAAATTTCTCGTCATCCAATCAGCAGAAGATATATAGACTTTGGGATTATCATTATTACCAAAGATCATTACTCTTGGGTGTTCAAGAAAACGGTCTATCACGCTAATGATCTCTATATTGTCACTGACGTTGGGGAGCCCTGGAACCAAAGAACACATACCACGAATGATCATTCTCACTTTTACGTTTGCCTGACTGGCTTGATACAGTTTTTCGATGATCTCACGGTCGACTAAGTTGTTTAATTTCAGAGTGATCGATGCTGGTTTGTCATTTGCCGCATTCTGAATTTCATTGTCGATCAACTGATAAAGACGCTTTCTGGTATTTTTGGGTGAAACAATAAGCTGCTTAAATTGTACTTTTTGATAAGGGTTTTCAATGTATCTGAATACTTGCCGAACCTCTTGCGTTAACTCCTCATTTGCAGTCAGTAAAGAGAAGTCAGTATAGACGCGAGCCGTCACTTCGTGAAAATTGCCCGTTCCAATATGAGCATAATGTTCCAGCGCTTTGCCGTTTTTTCTTTTAATGAGCAGTAGCTTGGAGTGAATTTTTAAACTTGGTAGGCCATGGAGTACTTTGACACCAGCGTCTTGAAGAGTCTTCGCCCATTGAATATTGGCTTGTTCATCAAAGCGGGCTTGCAGCTCAACCACGACCGTCACTTTCTTACCATTATGTGCAGCATCAATAATGGAGTTAAGCAGCTTTGAGCCTTTAGCTACACGATAGACATTGATCTTTATAGCCTTTACCTTCGGGTCAAATGAGGCTTGTCTAACCAGTTCCGTGATGTGGTCAAAGGTGTGATAGGGATAATGTAATAAGATATCGCGTGCTTTGATAGCTTCAAAATAGTTAGGGTAATGGTTGAATTGAGCGCATTTAATTGCTGAGAGGGGGCGATTAATTAAGTCGTGTCGATTGAGGCTTGGGAACTCAGAAAAGTGTTTGAAGTTATGATATCGCCCACCTGCAATGACGCTGTCATAATCTGATAGCTTGAGCTTTAGTCGCAAATAACTCAGCATCTTTGATGGCATTTCAGATTCATAAATGAGGCGAATTGGCAGTGCTGTGAGACGCTGTTCTAAGCCTAATGACATTGCCTCTAGTAGGCCGTTGCTTTTCTGAAAATCGTAGTCTTTTTGCAGATCGTAATCGGCATCGCGAGTCATTTTAATGGCAAAGCAGCTCAACGAATCATAATCAAAGAACCCTTTTAGCAGGTCGTCTAAACAGAATCGAACTATATTATCTAATAAGATCAAAGTTGTACGTTGTGAATCTGAAGTCTCTGGAAGTTTGACAAAACGAGGGAGTTGTTCAGATGGGATCTCTAGTAAGGCATATTGAGAAGATCTATTACGGTTGATGTCGATGGCTAAATAGCTCTGATCATCTTTTAGGGTGTTGAGCAACAAGCTATCTTCGTTTAGCAATAAAGGGGTTAAGTGCGGGAGTATTTTCTTTCTAAAATATTTTCTAACCCATTCACTTTGTTCTGTGCTGATTTGCTGTTCGTTGACCAAAAAAATACGGTTACGTGCTAATTCCAATAATAAATCATTATAAAGTTCATGGAAGTGAACCTCTAGATCTCTGGTTTTGTTCTGCATTTGGGTCAGCAAGGTTTTGGGAACATTTGTTGACGGTGGATCTTTTAACAAGATCTTACGTTTTACATCAGCAAATCGGACTTTGTAGAACTCATCGAGATTTTTGGAGTAAATGCCCAAAAAACGGACCCTTTCGATCAATGGAACCGATTTATCTGCCGCTTCTTGCAGTACTCTTTCATTGAAAGATAACCAGCTAAGTTCTTTTGTGACATAGTCTTTTTCCATCGTTATGATTAGTCCTAGAATGCAGGTTATTGAGGCGGTATTTTAATTTAGAACAATAAGATTCACAAAATGCACGATCTTATTTTAAGAAATAAGGTGAACAAACTTGTTATTAGTATCAGTTGTTTAACGTTACTTGTAATATAACTGTCATCTAAGGTACATATTATGTCAGTAGCTAAAAAAAGGTAGATAAACAGATGGCTTCAGCCCAATTTTCATTGAAAGAACGCGACAAAAAAAGATGGTTGAAAGATCGTCTCGTCCGTTTTTCCGTGACATGTGGCGGCGTCAGTGTTTTAGCTGCTTTGGTTTTGATCTTTGTTTACTTGGCGATGGTTATTTTACCCGTATTTTCTGATACCGGTTTAGAGGCGGCTCAAGTCGTTAAAACCGTTGGTGTAGAAGAGCCTATCGCTTTATCTGTTGATGAATATGGCCAACATGCATTTACCATCGAAAAATCTGGTTTGGTACAATTTTGGGATTTAGACTCTCAAAAAAAACACTCTTACTTTGAGCGTAGTGTTGTAACCAATCCAATAGCTTTTTCTCGAAATACCCCTTCTGAAAATTGGTTTGCCTTTGCGGATGGCGCAAGCAACATGACTTTTTTCTACCCAGAGTATAGTGCGCCTGTGCTGCAAAAGGGCACAGAGACAGAGCCAAAAATAGAACAGATCACGCTCCCTGAGCCTTTTTTACACGATGAACCTGCAAATGGTGCTGTGATCGAACAATTCGCGTTTTCTAAAAGTGGACGTGATATCACCGTTATTGCTCAGTTAACAGATCAGCGAGTCCTTGTTAAGTGGTACCAGAGTGATCTTGCAGGTGCATATACTTTTAAAAAAAGCCAATGGCTATCGGACAAGCTAGGTTTACAGCAACAGCTGCTCATTACCCCTGATGGGCAAACTCTATACCTAAGATCTCAATCTGATCTCGTGATATTAAAGCGATCGGACGTTGGTTTTGATGTTCGCGAAGTCATTGATCTTAGTTTGAATGATGCGAAGCACGCCGTTAAAAGCATCGATTTATTATCGGGTGCTTACTCCCTGTTAGTAACGCATCAGGACGGACAAGTTTCCCAATGGTTTGATGTGCTGAAAGATGAACAGCGTAGTCTGACTCACATCCGCGATTTCCAACTGGCTGAAGAAGTGCAATTTATTTTGCCGGATACTTACCGAAAGGGTTTCTACAGCTTCTATAAGAATGGCACATTACAAAGCCATTATACGACCAGCGAGAAGCTCTCTCTATTTGAACGAGCATTTGATAAATCACCTACATTAGCAGCCATGTCTGCTAATGAATTACATCTGGCAACGCTAATTGACAACAAAATAAGCGTGGCTAAGGTCGACAATGAATACCCACAAATTTCGTTTTCATCGCTGTGGCAAAAAGTTTGGTATGAAAGCTATCCAGAGCCTCAATATGTTTGGCAATCAACGTCTGCCAATGATGATTTTGAAGAGAAGTTCAGTTTAGTCCCTATCACTTTCGGTACCATCAAGGCGGCTCTGTTTGCCATGATGTTTGCAGTACCGGTTGCTGTACTCGGGGCTATTTATACCGCTTACTTTATGTCTCCACGGATGAGAAGAGTAGTGAAGCCTTCGATTGAACTGATGGAAGCTTTACCGACAGTTATCATTGGCTTTTTAGCTGGCTTATGGTTTGCCCCAATCGTTGAAACCCATTTAACGGCTGTATTTTCATTAATGGTGTTGCTGCCATTAAGTACGCTATTGACTGGGCTAGCTTGGTTCTGTTTACCTAAGGTGGTGACGAGTCGCTTCTCTAATGGCTGGCATGCGCTGATTTTGATACCCGTTTTGATTGTCACTGTGGTTGCGGTATTTGCTGGTGGCAGCAGCATTGAAGCTTTGTTGTTTGATGGTGATATTCGAACTTTCCTGGCTAGTTATGGCGTCGATTTTGATCAACGTAACGCGTTGGTCGTTGGTTTTGCTATGGGCTTTGCGGTCATTCCTACGATTTTCACCATTGCAGAAGATGCTATTTTCTCAGTACCTAAGCACCTGTCAGATGGATCATTAGCTTTAGGCGCAACAGCGTGGCAGACCCTGATTTACGTCGTATTACTCACGGCCAGCCCCGGTATTTTTTCAGCAATTATGATGGGGCTAGGGCGTGCTGTCGGTGAAACGATGATCGTTTTGATGGCAACAGGTAATACACCGATCCTCGATTGGAATATTTTGGAAGGGATGAGGACGTTATCGGCAACGATCGCTGTCGAATTGCCAGAATCTGAAGTGGGCGGGTCTCATTTCCGCTTGTTGTTCTTAGCTGCACTCCTGCTGTTTATTTTTACGTTCGCGGTGAACTCAGTTGCTGAGTGGGTAAGACAAAGATTGAGAGATAAATATCGTGCTCTGTAGTTTTGATGTTTTGTCTCATTGCGTGCTTGAATCTCGTTGTTTCACTAAGGACACTGAGCGTTGTGCTATTCATGAAAACGATGACAGTTTTGTTTATGTGGACAGCGTTCGAGGTTGGTGGTGATGGATAAGCTAAAATCATTAATATCTTGGATTAAATCTGGCTCTCCATGGATCTGGTTAACCGGCGGTGCAGTGAGTATTAGTATGCTTTCTGTTCTTGGTTTAATGTTATTGATTGGCTGGAAAGGGTTAACTTATTTTTGGCCGACCCCGCTGTACCAATGGCAAGTTGAGTCTAAAGATCTATCTTTGGTTGTCGACCTTGATGAAACGGTGTCAAAGCAAGATGTGCTAATTGGTCAGTTGTATGAACGAAAATACATTCCGATAGAACAGGTACCACAAGCTCATGATCTTTTATCGCCACAAAACATTTCTACTGGGTTAATACAGCGCTTAAATATCAAAGTCGCAAACAGAGAACTTTACCCTGCTGATTTTGTATCAATACTGGATGTGAATTTACTAGAGCCAACCACCCCCTCTGAATGGGCTGTGATTGAACGCAGTCGTGGTGGGTATTTCTTTGGTAAACCCGTTGGCTTTAAAACGGCTTCTGGAACCTTTTACTCGAACATTGACCAAAAGCTTGAAGACGGTTTGGCGTTTGCCGATACATTGCGTGAAGAAACGTCACGTGTTGTAAATCAAGAGATACGTAACGTTAGTTGGCAATTAGAAAATTTACGTTTAGAAAAGCGTAAGCTAGAGCTAAATGAGTCAGTGAGTGATGACTATCTTAAAACATATACAGAAACCAAACTTGAATTAAACCGTCAATTAGATGAAGCCGAATTAAAGCTGGAGCATCTCAGAACGCAATTGAATGTGGAAAGTTTGCTGGTGGAAGATATGACAGGCGAAAAGGTAGAAATACCGCTCAGTCATATACTGGATTACTGGTATCCCAATAAAATGTCTTATCCTGAAAAGGTCGGGCATTGGGGTAAGCAAGTTTGGAAATTCTTATCTGAAAATCCGCGAGACTCCAATTCTGAAGGCGGGGTTTTTCCTGCTATTTTTGGTACTGTGTTGCTTGTAATACTGATGTCGATCGTAGTGATGCCTTTAGGCGTTGTTGCGGCTATTTACCTACATGAGTACGCAAAAAGTAACGCATTGACTCGTTTAATTCGTATTGCCGTGATCAATTTGGCGGGTGTTCCATCGATCGTATATGGTGTTTTTGGTTTAGGCTTTTTTGTTTATACCATTGGCGGATCAATCGATAGCTTATTTTATGCAGAGCGTTTACCTGCTCCAACATTTGGGACTCCTGGACTGCTTTGGTCTGCACTGACTTTAGCGGTATTGACGCTTCCGGTTGTTATTGTGACAACAGAAGAAGGTTTGACGCGAATTCCTAGCTCTGTAAGACATGGCTCTTTAGCGCTTGGTGCAACTCAATTTGAGACGCTATGGCGTATTGTGTTACCGATGGCAAGCCCTGCGATTATTACGGGGTTAATATTAGCGATTGCTAGAGCTGCGGGAGAAGTTGCCCCATTGATGTTAGTAGGGGTTGTTAAACTCGCATCAAGTTTGCCTGTTGATAGTCAGTTCCCTTACATACACTTAGATAGAAAGTTCATGCATTTAGGCTTTCATATCTACGATGTTGGTTTTCAGACTTCGAATATCGAAGCGGCACGACCTTTAGTGTATGCGACTTCATTTTTATTGGTTACGGTTATCGTTGGACTGAATTTAACAGCCATCAATATCCGTAATAACTTGCGTGAAAAATACCGAACCTTAGGACAAGATTAAATGTTCTCGATTAATGAAACCTTGGGTTACCAAGCACCACTTGATGTTCACAACCTAAAGGATGAGCAAATTGCTATCTCGATTGAAGGGCTGAATCTTTATTATAAAGAGAGCCAAGCACTCGATGATATCTCAATGCAGATTCCTAAAGGACAAGTGACCGCATTTATCGGCCCATCTGGGTGTGGTAAGTCGACCCTATTACGCTGTATTAATCGTATGAACGATTTGGTTGAGGGGTGTAAGGTTTCAGGGAAAGTAAAACTTCATGGTAAGAATGTCTATCACCCTAAGGTTGATGTGGCTACATTGAGACGTCGTGTTGGAATGGTTTTTCAACGCCCAAACCCTTTCCCTAAGTCTATTTATGAGAATGTGGTTTACGGTTTGAGACTACAAGGCATGAGTAACAGTCGAGATCTCGATGATGCTGTTGAACGTTCTTTGCGCGCAGCTGCGCTATGGGACGAAGTGAAAGACCGATTGCATGAGAATGCCTTTGGTTTATCTGGCGGTCAACAGCAGCGTTTGGTCATTGCCCGTGCAGTGGCGATTGAACCAGAAGTTCTGTTGTTAGATGAACCGACATCAGCATTGGATCCTATCTCTACGTTGACCATTGAAGAGTTGATTAACGATCTGAAAACCCAGTATACCGTAGTGATTGTTACTCATAACATGCAGCAGGCTGCTCGTGTTAGTGATCACACTGCCTTTATCCATATGGGAAAATTGATCGAGTACTCAGATACGGATTCAATCTTTACGTCTCCATTGAAAAATCAAACAGAAGACTACATAACAGGTAGGTATGGCTAACGTTTAATCGGAGCCGCTCAGAGCTAAGCCACTCTTATATCAATGGCTTGTTTCATTTCTTTTCAAGGAGCTGATATGCATTTCGGTCGTCATATTTCAGGGCAATTCAACGTAGAACTAGAGTCTATCCGTACTCATGTACTTACCATGGGCGGGTTGGTGGAGCAGCAACTTTCGTTTGCGATGCAAGCTCTCCATAAAGATGACGTGGAACTGGCCAAAAAAGTGATTCGTGACGATCACAAAGTGAATGCAATGGAAGTATCTATTGATGAGGCTTGCACTCGTATTATCGCCAAACGTCAGCCTACAGCGAAAGATCTACGTTTGATTATGGCGATCATCAAAACAATTACTGATCTCGAAAGAATTGGTGATGTTGCTTCTAAGATCGCTCAAGGCGCGATAGAGATCCCTTCTACGAAAGAGCAAAAGTTTCACGTCTCGTTAGAGCCATTGTGTCGTCAGGCAATTACTATGTTGCATCAAGTATTAGATGCTTTTGCTCGTATGGATGTCGATGCGGCGGCAGAAGTACATAAACTTGACGATAAGCTGGATGCGGAATATGAAGCTGTGATTCGTCAGTTGATGACGTACATGATGGAGGATCCTAAGAACATCCCCAATATTCTACAAGTGATGTGGTCAGCCCGTGCGATTGAGCGAGTGGGAGATCGTTGTCAAAATATCTGTGAATACATTATTTATTTTGTGAAGGGTAAAGATGTACGCCACCTTGGTGAGCAAAGCTTAGATGACGCACTGAAGTAGGTATTAACTTTAGAATCGAATAATTGCACCAAGGTTAAGGTTGATTGTTGTGTCGTAAGGCACGAAGGTCTTATTGTGATCAAAAATATTCATATCAACACCAGCTCGTAGCCCAAGCACTGGCGTTGCTTGGTAAACGTAGGCTCCACCAAGACTTAACCCATGTGCTGTCTTCTCTTCAACTTCGCCATTGCGCGTTTTTGTTCCGTCATAACTCGCTACACCAATCTCCGCCTGAAAGCCGTGGTTCTGGTTTCTTCCAAACATGTTCTGGATACCAACGCGATAAGCATCAACCGTTTCATCATATCGATCGCTGTCATACCATAGGTGAGAATAGCTCAGGTAAATGGCGCCTAGATTTGCAACGTCAGTAATACCTGCTTGCATTCCAAAACCATGATAAGAACCAATCTTTAGTTCTGGGGATAAATGAAGACCATTTGAAAATGCAGAGGTTGAGAATAAAGCAGAAGCTAAAAGAAGTGTTTTAAATTTCATGGTACCACCGAAGTAATTGTTTGCTCTCCTTAGCATTATGTCGCTCCATGTGTAAAACCAGTGAAGCAATTGAATAACACTCATATTGTAATATTTTAGAAAGAGTAGGCTAATTCGTATTGGTTATATCGGTGATAATGCCTACTTATTGGTACGCATGATTACTTTGCTCACAACCCAAACAGATTGTGAACAAAGTGTTTAATTGATGGAAAGCTATTCTTAGAACTTGTATCCGACAGTGAAAGATAACTGATCGATGTCATAGTCATCCATCATGATGAAGTTGAAGCGTAGGTCGGTATAAAGACCGAAATCAAAATTTGCTCTAACTCCGGTGCCTAGCAATAGAGAAGTATTGTTGTCTTTGATACTTGCACTACCGTCAGGCGTATTTAACGTGATCTTTTCCTCTACACGAGCAAAACCAATAGCACCGTATGGCTTTACATCAAAGCCATTGAGGAAGAATGCATAGCCGATGTCTGTGTCTATTTTGAAGGTTGAAACTTTAGTCTCATATCCATAGCCTTCAAAATTTTCATCTTCTTTACTCGTATCTGATGAGATATTCACACCAAAGATTCGGTTAATGTCATAACCATATTCGAGCTTTAACCCATTACCTAAATCGCTTCGAGAGAAATTTGAATCTAGATGATCGACTTCACTAGACACAATACCGAAACCAATACGATGTCCAGAATAGTCTTTCTGAGCATAAGCTGATGAAGCAGAAGTGATTGCGATAACGGTTAGTGCTGTAGTTAGTAATTTCATATAAATAACGCTCTTAATGTTTAATTATTGCATCCTTATATTTGATTGACTCCCTGTCGATGGAGTGAATATTAAACAGTGTTATATTTTTAAGCTAAATAGGTTCTCGTATATCTGTAATAAGCATTACTTATTAATTTGTTGTAGTAGCGCATCTTTGATTACATCGAAAAGCCAGGATATGAGAGGGTTATTACGGTTTTTAGTGTGTATATGGCTGTAAACGCTGACATTTTTGTGTTTAGTGTCAAGATCTACATCTATAGCTCGCAGCGTTGGGTAGTTATCTATGGGGAATAGGTTGGAATGTGGCATGTACATATCTGAGTTCGCCACGACATCGATGATAGCCATCAAAATCTCGGAACGAAAGCCAATACTGTGTGGAATTGAACGTGACTCTAATATGTTGGCTGCATGGCTAAAATTGTCGTTCCAGCCAGGAGATATCATTGATGCTATTTCATAACCTGCTAACTCTTCGGGACTGACTGAAGCTTGCTTTATCGGATGATCCTTTCTTACAAATAATCGGCCGGTAATTTCCACCAGTTTTTTTACATAAATCTCTTTTGATGTAAAAGGAAGCTCGTAAGCAACGCCTAATAGAACCTCTCCTTTCTGTATATCTTCACAAGATGAGGTAGACCAACTTACAAGCTCGAGTTTTGAATTTGGTGCTTGTCTCATAAGCTCTTTATATAAGGTACCGGATAAACAAGCTAGTACTACAGGTGATAACGCTATCTTTAAGGGGTAGTCAATTTCACTTGGATTAAATCGATTGGATGCATTCACAGCGGTCATTAGGCCATCAAAGTGTGGTGTTATTTCATTGATGAGTTGCTCACTGAATGAGGTAGGTTGCAGGCCACCATGAACCTTTACGAAGAGGTCATCATTGAAGTGATATCTTAGCTTCTGTAGGGCTTGGCTGACTGCTGGCTGTGAAACAAAGAGTCGCTCCGCAGCCTTTCTGGTGTTTTTTTCTTGATAAACAATGAGGAATGTTCGTAACAGGTTTAAATCAAGAGTACTGAATAAGTCTTTAGCCATATCTATCCATGAAAATTTTCGGCACTATTAAATCTAATATACGTCAGTTAGTTAGATTAGTCGCGAGGTTCTCTTAGATTTGTGTTAGTGATTATTGCCCTAAACAATGAGGGCTTCTCTTACATCGGATATCTTATTAGCGTCGGTCACTGGGATCTGATAATCATCAATATCATCACTGCCCATTTGAGCACTTGAGTTGTTTTCCATTAGGCTTGGTCTTGTTGATTTTCCTGAAAGGTGAAGAGCTGGCACTTGGGTATTGCTTTGAATAATCTTAGCATTTGTTGCGTTGACGCCAGCCCCAGCCATGATATCGATTCTGCTATCGGCTTGTTTGACCATTGCTGCCAATACATCGATGCCTTGCTCTGCATTAACAGCAAGCCCTGACGTTAGGATTCTTTCGCATCCAAGTGTAATGATTTGTTCTAATGCTACTTGGTAGTCAGAACTTTGATCAATGGCTCTGTGGAACGTAATTCCAAGCTTTAATGAGTGCGCTTTGTCAGCCAGTTGCTGCATTTTTGGCATATCAATACTTCCATTAGGCTCTAACACGCCAAGTACGACCCCATTTACCCCGGCACTTGCACAAGCTTCAATATCTTCAAGCATACAGAGCATGTCGTCATCATCGAAAATGAAGTCGCCTTGTCTTGGCCGTATCATGGCATATACTGGAACTGACGAAACTTTTGCTGCTTGCTTCATCATTCCGAAGCTTGGAGTTAACCCGCCAAGTGACAAGGAAGAGCAAAGCTCAATTCGATTCGCACCGCCAGATAGTGCGTTATGTAGAGATTCTAAGTTATCGATACAGACTTCAATTTCGGTGTTCATCAGATTTATTCGTTCAAAAAGTTATTGATGAAATAATAGCAATCTAGATGTGATTCTGAATAGATGTTTGAAGAGGGAAATAGGGGTAAAGTTTTGCTTTGCAGTTACCCCTATTCATTGTGAGAAAGGGAATGGATTAAAGCGTGTAAAAACAAAAAGCCCGAAGCGTTAACTTCGGGCTTTTAATAGGACTTTACTTCTTAACTGATTGGCGGTGCGCTTTGCGCTATTAGCTTATGCTTTATTTCTCTTTATAGAGAGTCTTCCAACCATTAACCCGCGTTGAGTTCGGGCTTAAGAGGTAATTACTTGCTTAGGTCGCCAGCGTGCTCAGATAGGAATGCTGCAACACCTTTTGGAGATGCGTCCATACCTGATTTACCTTCTTCCCATTGTGCAGGACAAACTTCACCGTTCTTCTCGTGGAAGTTTAGTGCGTCTACCATACGTAGCATTTCGTCGATGTTACGACCTAGTGGAAGATCGTTCACTACTTGATGACGTACAAGACCGTCTGCGTCGATTAGGAAAGAACCACGGAAAGCAACGCCTGCTTCTGGGTGCTCAACATCGTATGCTTTGCAGATTTCGTGCTTAACGTCAGCAACTAGAGGGTATTTAACTTGACCGATACCGCCATCAGCGATAGCAGTGTTACGCCATGCGTTGTGAGAGAATTGTGAATCGATAGAAACACCGATTACTTCAACGCCTTTAGCTTGGAAATCTTCAAGACGGTTGTCGAAAGCGATTAGCTCTGAAGGACAAACGAAAGTGAAGTCTAGTGGGTAGAAGAAAACTACCGCTTTCTTACCTTTAGTGAATTCTGCGAAGTTGAAGTTATCAACGATCTCGCCGTTACCTAGAACAGCTGCTGCAGTAAAGTCAGGGGCTTGACGACCTACTAGTACCATTTGGAATCTCCTAAAAAATTAGTTGGCCCAACACATCTTTGTTTGAGCTCCGTTTCTACGGGACAAACTATAGTACAATCGGTACTATAGAAAAAAGCGAATTAAATAGATTAAGTTAATCGAAAAAAGCGATAAGCTTATTCTTTGCTCAGTCCTTAGGTCTGCTGACCTTTGTCCAACTTATCCTACTCATATTACAAAGTAATTTCATGAATAAATGGCCAAGTCTTAAGCAACTTTATTATCTCGTTACTCTTCACGAAACACGCCACTTCAGCGATGCTGCTGATCGCTGTTTCGTCAGTCAATCCACGCTAAGTAAAGGTATTCAAAACCTCGAAGAGCTGATTGGTTGCCCTTTGTATGAGAAAAAAGATAAAAAGAGTCCATTAGTATTTACACAAGCGGGTGAGCTGGTGGTTAAGCATGGTCGAGAGCTACTGGCGAAAGGGCAAGACCTTGTTGAGCTCGGAAACTTATGCAATGGGGATGCAATGCAAGGGCAGCTACGAGTAGGGTGTATTCCTACCATCGCGCCGTTCTTGTTGTGCGATTTAGTACAAGAAGTTAACCAACGCTTTCCACAGTTAAATTTGCTGTTACGTGAAGACACAACAACTAACTTATTAGCAGCGCTGCGTCATGGTGAGTTGGATGTTTTGATTTTGGCTTTGCCTGTCGATATCGACAACATGGAGAGCCAAGTTGTTGGGCAAGACCCATTCAGAATGGTGATCAGTCGCAATCAAGCAGATGGCATTCGTGTTCCGATTAAATACGATGACTTACCAGATGAGTCTGTATTTTTGTTGGAGAATGAGCACTGCTTAACCGAGCACGCGGTATCAGCCTGTAAGCTAACCGACAAAGAGAAGATAAACCCGTTCACCGCCACAAGCCTACATACATTGGTACAAATGGTGGCCAATGGTTTAGGAACTACCTTTATTCCACAAATGGCTATCGACCATGGCTTACTGGAAAATCAAAACCTAGTGGTTATTGATCCTCCTGGTCAGCAAGCGTACCGAGATATCGGCCTTGTATGGCGCCCGAGCTCTTCGCGTCTCGAGACATTCCACCAATTAGCTGATGTGGTTTCTGAGTTGTTGTAATAACTAGAACATCAAATAGATAAAATAAAAAGAGCGGCCATTTTAGCCGCTCTTTTTATTTATTTTAGAAGAAAAACGCCACAAACTGTGGCGTTGGAAATTTATTTACAGCGTTAGATTTTGAAAAAACTCAGTAAGTCTTTTTGTTTCACTGCTAATGAAGATAACTCCTCACTCGCTTGTTTGCTTTGTTCGATTCCTGAAACATTTTGGTGAACGATATCAAAGGTCAAAGAAACATTTTGTGAAATATCCTGTGTGACTCCTGATTGCTCTTCAGATGCTGTTGCTACTTGTGTATTCATATCTGAAATCAGGCCAACAGACTCCGTTATTGATGCGAATGCCGTTCTAAGCTGTTCGCTGTAATGACGCGACTCGACGGCTAACGATAGGTTAGATTGCATGAACTGGTTGGCATCTTTTGCCTGTGCTTGAAGTCGAGAGATTATCTCTTGAATATCGACAGTTGATTGTTGTGTTTTAGCGGCCAGAGAACGAACTTCATCAGCAACGACAGCAAAACCACGCCCTTGCTCACCAGCTCGTGCTGCTTCAATTGCCGCATTTAACGCAAGCAAATTCGTCTGTTCGGAAATCGAGTTGATCACTTCAATAACAGTCCCGATCTCTACCGAGTACTCTTGCAGTTGATTGACGATGTTTGATGTTTCTTCGATTGAGTCTTCAACCTTGCGAGATATATCATCGGATGCATCGAGTGAAACTCCCCCCTCTTTGACATTGGAAGTTGCACCCGTTGCCGCGTTCTCAGCACTAGCAGCGTTGTGGCTGACTTCATTCGCAGTACTAGAGAGCTCATTGATGGCAGTTGCTATTTGTTCCATTTGACTCAGCTCTTGTTGAGCGTTCCCCTCGGTTTGGCTCATTACGGCTGTTAACTCGACTGAAGCTGCTGAAACGTTGTCTGAAATTTGGTGGAATCCATCGATGATGCGACGCAGTTCTTGGCGCATTTCTAAAATGTTGGCGTATATACCCGTTTCTTTACCTGTTACTGGAATCTGTTTTGAAAGATCGCCTGAAGCAACTTCTTCGACAATCGATTGAATCTCGCTAGGCTCCCCTCCTACAACTTTCCATACGCTTCGGTAAATGGAGATTGCAATGCCAAGGGCGATAGCGATAACAATGATTGAAAGTGCACCTAAGATAAATTGAGCATTTGAAAATCGTTCAACCATGCTTGGTCCTACAGAGTCTTGTTTTGACTTTGTGGATAGTTTGATTTCTTCAATTGTTTTTGCTGCGTTGCTACCAGCAACATCAAGGGTGCCAGAAACGATGCGGTTTCGTTCATTTATCGTGTCAACGACTTCTGAAAATGTCAGACGGTAGGCTTTAAAAGCGGTATTAAAATCAGTTAAGTATCGAATTTGCTCGTTCGACATTAGTTGAGATTCTATTGTTTCCACAAGCAACGCTGCTGATGCAAATTCTTTTTCTGCTCGCTGAGCATCTTCTGTGTTGTTACTGGTCAGAAATTTAGAAGCATATAATCTTGATAGCAATACGTGTTGTTGAAGTTGTCCTGAACTGACTGCAACCTCTAAATCCTCTTCAGCAGATGCTTGAGTCATCAAGTTAGTCACTGCTTGTCGCATTTTTAAACCTGATGGGTCTAAGCTCTCTTTTACTAAGCTATTTCTAGTATTGACCAGTTGAACAACTTGGCTAAACCCTTGGCTATACTGTTTAAGCTGCTTCTCTATCGCTAAGAACTCATTTTTATGGAGGTCGTCAAGATGAGCCTCTAACACTTCATCGATCAATTGAATTGATGTAGTGATGCGCTTGTCCAGTTCTGAAGCATGCGATGCAACAGGGTCCTTTATATATTTTAATGCAGATAAACGAGCTTCCAATATGTTGGCTTGGATTCGCCCTGTGGATACGCTTGTTAATGCGAGGGAACGATAGATGTTAAATCCATCACTCGATTGATAAAAGCGCAATGAAGCAACGACTGAAATAACCAAAATTAGCGCAAGAATTACGCCAAAACCCAAGGACAGCAATTTCTTTAAACTCATACGTATCATTCCCAGAAAGGCAGTTTGTTTTTATTGTTAACAAATTTTTACATTATCCAAACGATAGATATATCAATAAATCCAATTAGAGCCTTACATTCTCATATATAAGAACAATAAGTGAGTTCGGTTTATTGAGAGGCTTGAACTTTGGAACTGGTCTCTAAGAAGAAATGAGGGATACAGTGAGTTTCACAGTGAATATGTGATTGTTGGACATGTAAAGAGCCTTGGATTGAAAGGCTCTAGGGGGATAGCAGATAGAACAACGTTGGCTAACTTTCGACTTCTTCCGGTTCTACTTCTTCTTGGAGTTCGAGTAGATTGATCGCTATCGTGACGAAGTCGCTATCAGTGATAATCCCTACTAATTCGTGGTCATCGACAACAGGTAAACAGCCCACTTTGTGCTTTTGCATATAAACAGCTGACTCTTTCAATCCAGCTCGCGGCTCTACCGACATAACGCTTTTGTGCATGATATCGTTGAGTGGTGTCGCAAGAGTAAATGATTGAGCTTGTGGGATGTTTTGTAGACTAGATTCTTGAGCGGCAAGAACGTCACGTTGTGTTACGACGCCTAATAATTTTCTGTCGGCATCTACAACTGGGATATGGCGGATATCAAGCGCTTCCATCATGTGCTTAGCATCGGCCAGTGAGTGTGAGCGCAATAGGGTATGAGGGTTGCGAGTCATCATATCTTCAACCTTGATCATACGAACCTCCTTCTTTTTTATTTGTTGCTATTACTATAGTTTTTTATCCAAAAAATAACTGAGACCTGACGCATTTTTGGGCGAGTTTTATGCAACTAATTCTTTAGTTTGAGGAGGTGAATCGTTAGCTTTATTTTACGCCTCTTTACAATAATCCAGTGCTGTAAACCTTGCTATTGCGGCTCGTGTGCCTATACTAGCCCACTGCGAAATTTTTAGTCGTGTTTGTCATCAGTTCCCGGTAATGAATTACTTATCGTAACGATCGATTAGCAAGCATGATTTATTATTCGTCAACGGCACGAATCTCATCAACTAAGACAAGACTAGACACATGCAAGTTTCAGATTTTCACTTTGACCTACCAGATGAACTTATTGCTCGTTACCCTCAAGAAGAGCGTACAGCAAGCCGCCTGCTTAAATTAGACGGCAATAATGGCAACCTGACGGATGGTTCGTTTAAAGACGTTTTAGACTTGGTTGAGCCGGGTGATCTTGTCGTTTTCAATAATACTCGAGTTATTCCTGCTCGCGTGTTCGGTCGCAAGGCATCAGGCGGTAAGCTTGAAGTGTTGGTTGAACGAATGCTCGACGAGAAGAGTATTCTAGCCCACGTTCGTTGTTCTAAATCTCCTAAACCAGGCACTAAATTGTTTCTTGGTGAGAATGACGAGTATGAAGCTGAAATGGTAGCGCGTCATGATGCGTTGTTTGAAATCCATTTCACTTCCGACCAAAGCGTATTAGAAATTCTTAACAGTGTTGGTCACATGCCACTGCCACCTTACATCGATCGTCCTGATGAAGACGCAGATAAAGAGCGTTACCAGACGGTTTACAATGAGAAGCCCGGTGCCGTTGCTGCGCCAACAGCTGGCCTTCACTTTGATGACAAGCTAATGGCTGACATGAAAGCTAAAGGTGTAGAGTTTGCTTACGTGACACTTCACGTAGGTGCGGGCACATTCCAACCAGTAAAAGTTGATAATATCAATGATCATCACATGCATGCTGAGTACGTTGAGGTACCGCAAGAAGTGGTTGATGCCGTTGCTGCAGCAAAAGCTCGTGGCGGTCGTATTATTGCCGTTGGTACAACATCAGTGCGCTCACTAGAAAGTGCAGCGCAAGATGCACTGAAGAAGGGCACCGAATTAGTTCCTTTCTTTGGCGATACAGAAATTTTCATCTTCCCTGGTTATGAATATCAGTTGGTGGATTGCTTGATTACCAATTTCCACTTACCAGAATCAACACTGATTATGTTGGTGAGTGCATTTTCTGGCTACGACAATGTGATGGGCGCATACGATCACGCAGTGAAGAGCGAATATCGCTTCTTTAGCTACGGTGATGCGATGTTCATCAATAAGAAAACGAGCTAATCTAACTCGTTATAAACGATATAAAAAGAATTTACGGGTGCTAGCAGTAAGCTAGGAGTTGGGCAGAGTGTCTGTCTAATCTCTCGCAGGGAATACGCGACCGCTCCTCATAGAACTCGCGAGATTGAACTTATGTTTAGCTTAAGGTTCTGAATTATCAGTCAGATTGTTTCTCTGGCATATTGGAGGCTTCGTGAAATTAAAATACGAACTTAAAAAAACAAACAGCGGCGCACGTCGTGGTCAACTTCAGTTTGAACGTGGTACCGTTGAAACACCAGCATTCATGCCAGTAGGTACTTACGGTACGGTAAAAGGTATGACGCCTGAAGAAGTGAAAGACACCGGTGCTGAAATCCTACTAGGTAATACGTTCCATCTATGGTTACGCCCTGGTCAAGAAATCATGAAGCTGCACGGTGACTTGCACGATTTCATGAACTGGAAAGGACCTATCCTGACTGATTCAGGCGGTTTCCAAGTATTCAGCCTAGGTGCGACGCGTAAAATCACTGAAGAGGGTGTTCACTTCCGTAACCCTGTAAACGGTGACAAGATCTTCATGGACGCTGAAAAGTCGATGGAAATCCAAAAGGATCTAGGCTCAGACATCGTAATGATCTTTGATGAATGTACGCCTTACCCTGCGACGCATAAAGAAGCTAAAGACTCGATGGAGATGTCTCTTCGTTGGGCTCAACGTTCACGCGATCACTTTGATAAGCAAGAAAACCCGAACTCACTGTTCGGTATTGTACAAGGTGGCGTATACGAAGACCTTCGTGATGTGTCCGTTAAAGGCCTAACAGAAATTGGTTTTGACGGTTACGCTGTTGGCGGCCTAGCTGTAGGCGAACCAAAAGAAGACATGCACCGTATTCTTGAGCACACATGTCCTCAATTACCTGAAGATAAGCCACGTTACCTAATGGGCGTAGGCAAACCTGAAGACTTGGTTGAAGGTGTTCGTCGCGGTATCGACATGTTTGACTGTGTAATGCCAACGCGAAATGCACGTAATGGCCACCTATTTGTAACTGAAGGTGTGATCAAGATCCGTAATGCGAAGCATAAAATGGATACAACACCACTAGATTCAGAGTGTGACTGTTACACTTGTAAGAACTATAGCAAGTCGTACTTACACCATTTGGATCGTTGTAATGAGATCCTAGGTGCTCGACTGAACACGATTCATAACCTGCGTTTCTACCAGCGAGTAATGTCAGACATTCGTCAGTCTATTGATGAAGATCGCTTTGAAGAGTTCGTTGCAGAGTTCTACGCAAGAATGGGGCGTGAAGTGCCACCACTAGGTAAAGAATCTTAGTATTTCTTTTTTTGCGAGCCCCATCTCTCTTCCGAGAGTTGGGGCTTGAAAATAAAGGGGTGCAACCCAATTAGACAAACAATTACGAAAATATAATAGAGGATGTTTTAAATGTTTATTTCTCAAGCTCACGCAGCAGCAGAAGGTGCACCAGCAGGCGGCGGTTTCGAAATGCTTATCATGCTAGGTATGTTTGCTGTGATCTTCTACTTCATGATCTACCGTCCACAAGCTAAGCGTGTTAAAGAGCACAAGAACCTTATGTCTTCAATGGGCAAAGGCGATGAAGTTCTTACAAGCGGTGGCTTAATCGGTAAGATTACTAAGATTGCTGAAGACAGCGACTACGTTGCTATCGAATTGAACGCAAACAACGAAGTAGTTATCAAGAAAGACTTCGTTACAGCAGTGCTACCAAAAGGTACTCTGAAATCTCTATAAACAGCTAGAGGATCCTCGCTGTGCTAAACCGTTATCCGTTATGGAAGTATTTGATGGTGATGTTTGCCATCGCTATTGCTGCGTTATACGCACTTCCAAATATATACGGTGAAGATCCGGCAGTTCAAGTTACAGGGGCGCGCGGCGCCTCTGTAGATCTGTCTACGCTGGATGCTGTCACCGATGCTCTTGAAGCAGAGAGCCTTTCTACTAAATCCGTTGCTCTAGAGAACGGTTCCATTCTTGTTCGCTTTAACGATACAGATACGCAAATTAGTGCCCGTGATATCATCACAGAAGCACTAGGTGATGATGTTATCGTTGCTTTAAACTTAGCGGCTTCAACTCCTGATTGGCTTGAATCTATTGGTGCTGCACCAATGAAGCTCGGTCTTGACCTACGTGGCGGTGTTCACTTCTTAATGGAAGTGGATATGGATGCTGCAATGGAAAAGCTGGTTGGCCAACAAGAAGAAGCGTTCCGCAGTGAACTTCGTGAAGAAAAGATTCGTTACCGTGCAATTCGCCCATCAGGTAAAGATGCGGTTGAAGTGATTCTGCGTAACGAAGAGCAGCTTGCTGAAGCGAAATCGCTACTGCAATCTAAACACCAAGACATGACGTTCGTCGATTCTGCATCTAACGGTCGTTTTTCTTTGGTTGCAAACTTCACAGAAGCTCGTCTTCAAGAAATCCGTAACTACGCGGTAGAGCAAAACATCACTATCCTACGTAACCGTGTTAATGAACTTGGTGTAGCTGAGCCTTTGGTTCAACGTCAAGGTGCTAGCCGTATCGTAGTGGAATTGCCTGGTGTTCAAGACACGGCGCGCGCTAAAGAAATTCTTGGTGCGACGGCAACACTTGAATTCCGTGAAGTGGATAGCAGTGCTGATTTAGCCGCTGCCGCTTCTGGTCGTGCCCCTGCGGGTAGCGAAATCAAGCAAGATCGTGATGGTCGTCCTGTTGTACTTCAGAAGCGCGTTATCTTAGGCGGTTCAAGTATTACTGACGCAAGCTCAAGTGTTGATGAATATGGTCGTCCACAAGTTAACATCTCGCTAGACAGCGAAGGTGGTAGCAAGATGTCTGCGTTCTCTCGTCAGAATATCGGTAAGCTAATGGCAACGGTATTTGCAGAGTATAAAGACAGCGGTCGTAAAACGCCTGAAGGCCGAGTGATTCTAAGTAAGCACGAAGAAGTGATTAACCAAGCGACGATTCAATCTGCACTTGGCCGTAACTTCCGTATTACAGGTATCGACTCAACGGCTGAAGCTCATAACTTGGCACTTCTACTACGTGCTGGTGCATTGATTGCGCCTATCTCGATTGTAGAAGAACGTACGATTGGTCCATCTATGGGGCAACAAAACATCGATATGGGTATCATGGCGATGGTTTGGGGTATGGCTGCAGTAATGCTGTTTACACTGCTTTACTACCGAACTTTCGGTCTGATCGCGAACGTCGCTCTGATGGCTAACCTTGTGTTGATTATTGGTGTCATGTCGATGATTCCTGGCGCGACAATGACGCTACCAGGTATTGCCGGTATCGTATTGACGGTTGGTATGGCAGTCGATGCCAACGTTCTTATCTTTGAGCGTATACGTGAAGAACTTCGAGATGGACGCAGTCCACAACAAGCAATTCACCAAGGCTATGCAAACGCATTTAGTACAATCGCCGATGCCAACATCACCACACTACTGACAGCAATCATTCTGTTTGCTGTAGGTACAGGTGCGATTAAAGGCTTCGCGGTAACGTTATCAATCGGTATCTTGACTTCAATGTTTACAGCTATTGTCGGAACACGTTGTATCGTGAACCTGATGTATGGCGGCAAACGCGTTAAGAAACTGTCGATCTAAGGCTAGGAATTAATATGTTTCAGATTCTAAAAGCAGAAAAAATGATCGACTTTATGCGTTGGTCAAAGGTTGCCTTTGTATTCTCTATCTTGATGATTGGTACTGCTATCTTCACCTTAACAACGAAGTCGTTGAACTGGGGTTTAGATTTTACCGGCGGTACGCTGATTGAAGTGGGTTTCGAGCAACCAGCAAACCTACCTGACATTCGAAGTGCACTAGAAGCTGAAGGCTTTGGTGATGCTACGGTTCAGAACTTTGGTTCTGCGCGTGAGGTAATGGTTCGTCTACGTCCACGTGACGGTGTTGCAGGCGAAACGCTTGGTAACCAGATCCTGACTGCAATTAAAGATGGTACTGGTGAGCAAGTTGAAATGCGCCGTATCGAGTTCGTTGGTCCAAACGTGGGTGATGAACTAACAGAAGCTGGTGGCCTTGCTATTCTAGTTTCTCTTATCTGTATCTTGATCTACGTGTCAGTGCGATTTGAATGGCGTTTGGCTGCAGGTGCTGTATTAGCCCTAGCACACGACGTTATCATCACACTAGGTGTGTTCTCTCTAATGCAAATTGAGGTAGACCTTACTATCGTAGCAGCCTTGCTGACGGTGGTCGGTTACTCCCTCAACGATACCATAGTGGTATTTGACCGGATTCGTGAGAACTTCCGTAAGATGCGTAAGGGTGAAGCACCTGAAGTACTGAACAGCTCAATCACACAAACATTGAGCCGTACATTGATCACTTCTGGTACAACGTTATTCGTAGTTATCGCACTGTTTGTTCAGGGCGGCGCTATGATTCACGGCTTCGCAACTGCACTTCTACTGGGTATTACGGTTGGTACATACTCTTCTATCTACGTTGCATCTGCACTGGCTATGAAGTTGGGTATTACGCGTGAACACCTAATGCCACCGCAAGTGGACAAAGAAGGTGAAGAGTTTGACGAGATGCCTTAGGCCTTGGCTTAATAAGTTTCGCTAAACAAAAAAACCGCTGCCTAGTCAGCGGTTTTTTTACGTCTGTATTTTGTCGATAAGCTCAATGCAATTCATCAGCGAAGTGTGTTGTGCTCATCGCGACTAACCGCCATCTTGCTCGTAGCTCGTATCACAGATACAAAAAAGCCCCGCAATAGCGAGGCTTTGAAAATCTTCTGCTCTTAACTAAAGAGCATTAACGTAAGGTCTGAATTACTTCAGCATACCTTCGTTAGAGTTTTCACGAACGTGCTTAAGAATAGACTTAACACCACGAGCGCTTGAAGCAACAACATTACCAGACGTCATGTAATCAGTACCGCCAGCAAAGTCAGTCATGATAGCACCAGCTTCACGAGCGATTAGATCGCCAGCAGCTAGATCCCATGGCTTAAGACCAAGTTCTAGGTAACCGTCAACACGACCAGCCGCTAGGTAACATAGGTCAAGAGCTGGAGAACCAGTACGACGGAAGTCAGCGCAATCTACGAATAAAGCTGAGATGATTTTCATGAAAGATTCAGAGTGTTGTTTTTGCTTGAATGGGAAACCAGTCGCTAAAACAGTACCTTGAAGGTCTTTAAGTTGAGTAACACGCATACGAGCGTTGTTAAGTTGAGCGCCAGCGCCACGTTGAGCAGTGAATAGCTCGTTTAGCATTGGGTCATAAACACAAGCAACTTCTGTACGACCGTTCATACGAACAGCAATAGATACAGAGAAGTGAGGGAAACCTTTTACAAAGTTGTTGGTGCCATCTAGTGGGTCAACGATCCATTGTACGTCAGAGTCTTTACCTTCAGTCAGGCCTGACTCTTCAGAAATAATGCTGTGCTCTGGGTAAGATGATTTGATTGTCTCAATAATCATGTACTCAGCTTCTTGAGCAATGTTAGTAACGTAATCATTGTTACCTTTTAGAGATGTTTCGATCTTATCAGTTGTTTCAAGAGATTTAGCAATATGGTTGCCAGCTTTACGCGCAGCGCGTATCGCAATGTTTAGCATTGGATGCATATGGTTTTTCCCACAAGATGTTAAAGAACAATTTAAAGCGGCGGCGAGTATACCAAAGTTTCCGTAAAAGGGAAGTGGTTATTTTTTGAACTCTTGGTTTCACATTCCGTTAAGGGTCTGACCATTTTACTTTGCTATGTGTTAATATCTCGCGATTATTTTTAAAGTGGTGTCATATAGCATGTTAGACAATGTAAAAGTCGTTCTGGTTGGTACGTCTCATTCGGGAAATATCGGCTCAGCAGCTCGCGCAATGAAAGTGATGGGTTTGAGTCAGTTGGTTCTTGTAGACCCTCAATGTGAAGTTGACGAGCAGACCTTAGCACTGGCTGCGGGTGCAGGTGACATCGCAGAAAACGCGACCATTGTTTCTACTCTAGAAGAAGCAGTAAAAGACTGTGGTTTGGTTGTAGGCTCAAGTGCTCGTTCTCGTACGCTTGAGTGGCCAATGCTTGAGCCTCGCGAGTGTGGCGAAAAGTTTGCCGTTGAAGGTCAAAAATATCCAGTCGCATTAGTGTTCGGTCGTGAACGTACTGGCTTAACGAATGACGAGTTGCAGAAATGTCACTATCACGTATGTATCCCTGCTAACCCAGAATACAGCTCATTAAATCTAGCGATGGCGGTACAGACTCTGAGCTACGAAGTTCGTGTTGCACACCTTGATATGGTGGCTAGCCAATATCAGCCACAACAACAAGATGACTACCCACGTCACGAAGAACTAGAAATGTTCTATGAGCACCTTGAAAAAGTGATCATTGATACCCAATTTATCTCTAAGGATAAGCCGGGTCAGGTGATGAACAAGTTACGTCGTCTATTCAGCCGTGCTCGCCCAGAGCTTCAAGAGATCAACACTTTGCGCGGTATTTTGACTTCGATTGAGAAGAGTAAATCGGGCAAATAAATCCCATACAACCTCTAGGGATGAATACTTGACTAAAATAGTCAACTAAATACTTGACCAATTTAGTCGGGTATGGGAAAATTCCAACCACATAAACAATGTGGATACGGTGTGATATGAAACTTACATCTAAAGGAAGATATGCGGTAACAGCTATGCTAGATGTAGCACTGCATTCGCAAAAAAGCCCAGTTCCTCTGGCTGATATTTCAGAGCGACAAGGCATCTCGTTATCTTACTTAGAACAACTCTTTTCTAAGTTACGTAAAGCTGGCTTAGTTGCTAGTGTTCGCGGCCCTGGTGGTGGTTACCGCTTAGGTGCTGAAGCGAGCGACATTGCTGTCGGAACTGTTATTGCAGCAGTAGACGAATCAGTGGATGCAACCAAGTGTCACGGTCGAGCAGATTGCCAAGGTGGTAGTCGTTGTTTAACTCACACTCTTTGGCGTGATTTAAGCTCCCGAATCAGCAGCTTCTTAAATGACATTACGCTCGGTGAGCTAATGAAAGATAACGAAGTTTTAGAGATTTCTGATCGTCAAGATATCGATCTTGCGGTTAATAATGGTTTTGCACATAAAAATACGAGCACTACAACGATTAGTGCAGCACCTCACGGTGTTAATGCCCGCTCTTAGCGGTCAGTTTTTACATTGGAGTAGAAAATGAAACTGCCTATTTACTTTGACTATTCAGCTACATGCCCAGTCGATCCACGTGTTGCTGAAAAAATGGTTCAGTGCATGACGATGGACGGTAACTTCGGTAACCCTGCATCTCGTTCACACCGTTACGGCTGGCAGGCAGAAGAATCAGTAGATAATGCTCGTGAGCAAATTGCCGATCTACTAAATGCAGACCCACGTGAGATTGTTTTCACGTCAGGTGCTACAGAGTCAGACAACCTTGCTATCAAAGGTGCAGCGCACTTTTACGAGAAGAAAGGTAAGCACGTAATCACGTGTAAAACAGAACATAAAGCGGTTCTTGATCCATGTCGCCAACTAGAACGTGAAGGTTTTGAGGTGACTTACCTTGAGCCTGAAGCAAACGGCATCATTGATTTAGACAAGCTACAAGCAGCAATGCGTGAAGATACGGTTCTTGTTTCTATCATGCACGTAAACAACGAGATTGGTGTAATCCAAGATATCTCTGCAATCGGCGAATTATGTCGTTCACGCAAGATCATCTTCCACGTTGATGCGGCTCAGTCTGCGGGTAAAATCCCACTAGATGTAAAAGAGATGAAAGTTGACCTTATCTCTCTTTCTGCACACAAAGCATACGGCCCTAAAGGCATTGGTGCTTTGTACGTTCGTCGTAAGCCACGTATTCGTCTTGAAGCACAGATGCACGGTGGAGGTCACGAACGTGGTTTCCGTTCTGGTACGCTTGCTACTCACCAAATCGTGGGTATGGGTGAAGCTTTTGCTGTCGCTAAACAAGACATGCAGAAAGATTATGACCACGCACTAGCACTTCGCGAGCGTCTATTGAAAGGGGTTCAAGATCTAGAAGCAGTAACGGTAAATGGCGACTTAGATCAACGTGTACCACATAACCTAAACGTGAGCTTTGCTTTCGTTGAAGGTGAATCTCTGCTTATGTCTTTAAAAGACTTAGCGGTATCATCAGGTTCTGCATGTACATCAGCGAGTCTTGAGCCTTCATACGTTTTACGCGCTCTTGGCTTAAACGATGAACTGGCACACAGCTCAGTACGTTTTTCATTCGGCCGTTTCACTACGGAAGAAGAAATCGACTACGCGATTGCACAAATCCGTGTAGCAGTAAATAAATTACGCGACATGTCTCCTCTATGGGATATGTATAAAGAAGGGATTGATTTGAACACTGTTGAGTGGGCTCATCACTAATCTCACGGAAATAGAGGATTCGAGGTAACTATCATGGCATATAGCGAAAAAGTAATTGATCACTACGAAAACCCACGTAACGTAGGTTCGTTTGATAAAGAAGATCCAAGTGTAGGTAGCGGCATGGTTGGCGCACCAGCTTGTGGTGACGTAATGAAACTGCAAATCAAAGTATCTGCAGAAGGTATTATTGAAGACGCAAAATTCAAGACTTACGGTTGCGGTAGCGCAATCGCTTCTAGCTCACTAGTAACTGAGTGGGTTAAAGGTAAAAGTATTGATGAAGCAGCTGCTATTAAAAACTCTGAAATCGCAGAAGAGCTAGAGTTGCCACCAGTGAAAGTTCACTGTTCAATTCTTGCTGAAGATGCAATCAAAGCAGCGGTTGCGGATTACAAAAAGAAGCACTAATCGTTTCTACAACGTAATCACTTCAAAAAAGTAATATTTGGGAGCACCCTTTGTGCTCCCCCTGAGTTCTCAATTTATATAAAACACAAGGTTGTAGTATGGCCATCACCATGACAGATACGGCAGCAAGCCGAGTTCAAGCTTTCCTAGATAACCGAGGTAAAGGTATCGGGTTGCGCTTAGCGGTAAAAACTACTGGCTGTTCGGGTATGGCGTATGTACTGGAATTCGTTGACGAGCTCAACGAAGAAGACGAAGTGTTCGAGCATTCAGGTGTTAAGGTCATCATTGATCCAAAGAGCCTAGTTTACCTAGACGGTACTGAGCTTGATTACGTAAAAGAAGGCCTAAACGAAGGTTTTGAATTCAACAACCCTAACGCGAAAGGCGAATGTGGTTGTGGTGAGAGCTTCAATGTATAAATGCCTCAATCGTTGAGCGTTTATAATGAGCGAAGAATAAAATTAGGCTCTAAGTAAAGAGCCTAAACTTAGGACCACCGTTACATGAATCATTTCGAATTATTTGGGCTACCACTTCAGTTTCAACTGGATGGTAGCCTTCTTTCTTCTCAGTTTAGAGATCTGCAACGCCAATTCCACCCTGATAAATTTGCCACGGCTTCTGAGCGAGATCGCTTGCTGGCTGTGCAAAAAGCTGCGCAAATCAATGATGCGTACCAGGTGTTGAAAAATCCAGTCAGCCGTGCTGAATACCTGTTAGTTCAACATGGTGAGGATATTCGTGGTGAGCAGCAGACTATGCAAGATCCTATGTTCCTGATGGAGCAAATGGAATTGCGTGAAGAGCTGGAAGATATCGCCGACAGTTCTGATCCTGAAGATGCTTTGTTTGCATTTGAAGGAAAGGTTAGCAAAATGTATAAACAACAATTAAGCGCTATCCAACAAGAACTCGACAGCGAAGCTTGGTTAGAAGCTGCAGACCGAGTAAGAAAGCTTAAGTTTATTGCAAAATTAAAGAATGAAATCGAGTTAGTTGAAGATCGCTTGATCGGCTAGTTCGTATAACAAGGACACATCCATGGCACTACTTCAGATTGCAGAACCAGGGCAAAGCGCCGCTCCTCACCAGCACAAGCTTGCAGTGGGTATTGATTTAGGTACAACAAACTCATTGGTTGCGTCAGTGCGCAGTGGTGAGGCGAGCACGCTTGTTGATCAACAAGGTCGCAGTATTCTCCCTTCCGTTGTTCACTATCAGTCAGAGTCGTACACCACTGGTGATGAAGCGCGTGTAAATGCACAAACTGATCCTAAAAATACCATTATCTCAGTTAAGCGATTAATCGGTCGTTCACTGTCAGATATTCAACAGCGATACCCATCTCTGCCATATCAGTTTGAAGAAAGTGATAATGGCCTGCCTGTGATTAACACAGCGCAAGGAAATAAGAACCCAATTCAAGTATCTGCAGATATTCTTCGTGCACTCGGTCAACGTGCTGAGTCGACGTTAGGTGGTGAATTGGCTGGTGCCGTGATTACCGTCCCTGCGTACTTTGATGATGCACAACGTGCAGGTACCAAAGACGCAGCGCAACTTGCTGGTCTTCATGTGTTACGTCTTCTTAATGAACCCACTGCAGCTGCGATTGCTTATGGCTTGGATTCAGGTAAAGAAGGGGTAATCGCTGTTTATGACTTAGGCGGTGGTACGTTTGATATCTCTATCCTACGCCTGTCTAAAGGTGTCTTCGAAGTTTTAGCAACCGGTGGCGACTCTGCATTAGGCGGCGATGACTTTGACCATTTAATTGCGGATCATTTCCAAGAGCAAATGGGCTTGTTAGAGCTGACAGCAGAACAGAACCGTATTCTTCTAGACGCAGCAACAGAAGCGAAGATTGGCTTATCTGAAGCTGAAAGCGTTAATGTTGAAGCACTAGGTTGGTCTGGCTCATTAACTCGTGAAGAGTTCGAAGAGATCATCAAGCCACTAGTTAAGAAAACGCTGCTTTCGTGCCGCCGAGCACTGAAAGATGCGGAAGTTGACGCGGATGAAGTACTAGAAGTCGTGATGGTAGGTGGTTCAACTCGTACCTTACTTGTTCGTGAAATGGTCGGTGGCTTCTTTGGTCGTACTCCATTAACCAGTATTAACCCTGATGAAGTGGTTGCGATTGGCGCATCGATTCAAGCGGATATCTTAGTTGGCAACAAGCCTGACTCTGAGATGCTGCTATTGGATGTTATCCCTCTGTCACTGGGTATCGAAACCATGGGTGGCTTAGTCGAAAAGATCATCCCTCGTAATACCACGATCCCAGTTGCTCGTGCACAAGAGTTTACCACGTTCAAAGACGGTCAAACTGCAATGACAGTACACACCGTGCAAGGCGAGCGTGAGATGGTTGATGACTGTCGTTCACTGGCTCGATTTGCTTTGAAAGGCATCCCGCCGATGACAGCAGGTGCTGCTCATATTCGCGTTACTTACCAAGTGGATGCTGATGGTCTACTGTCGGTTACCGCAACGGAGAAGAGCACTGGCGTTCAAGCTGAAATCCAAGTTAAGCCTTCTTACGGTCTAAGCGATAACGAAGTGGCCAGCATGCTGAAAGATTCGATGACGTTTGCAAAAGAAGACATGCAAGCGCGTGCTCTTGCTGAGCAACGCGTAGAAGCGGATCGCGTTATTGAAGGCTTAATTGCTGCGATGCAAGCCGATGGTGATGAGTTGCTGGATGAGCAAGGCAAGCAACAACTTGTTCAAGCCATTGAAGCACTGATTGAAGTGCGCAATGGCGACAATGCCGATGCCATTGAACTAGAAATTAAAAATATCGACAAAGCGAGCCAAGACTTTGCTTCTCGTCGTATGGATAAATCAATTCGTGCTGCACTGTCAGGTCAGTCAGTCGATAATATTTAATAGTTAGAGAATAGATAAACATGCCAAAGATTATTGTTTTACCTCACGAAGATCTATGTCCAGAAGGCGCTGTTTTAGAAGCAAAAACTGGTGAGACGGTTCTTGATGTTGCATTGAAGGCCGGTATTGGTATTGAACACGCATGTGAGAAGTCGTGTGCATGTACTACATGTCACGTTGTGATTCGTGAAGGCTTTGATTCTTTAGAAGAGAGCGATGACCTAGAAGACGACATGCTAGATAAAGCATGGGGCTTAGAGATGGAATCCCGCCTAGGTTGCCAAGCTAAAGTTGCTGATACGGATCTTGTTGTAGAGATTCCAAAGTACACGCTGAACCTAGCTTCTGAAGATCACTAAGAACTTGTTTTTAGTAACGGTTTCTATGGTTATAACTGTGTAATTATTATTTAGACAACCATTACTAGAACAGCCATGTTAAGAAACAGGCCTAGAATATAGATCATAAAGGTGACAGAGCGTCGCTGATAAAAATAAGGAAGTGTTATGAGCTTGAAGTGGATTGATTCGCGAGATATCGCAATTGAACTATGTGATTTGTACCCAGATACTGACCCTAAAACGGTTCGTTTTACCGATTTGCATCAGTGGGTGTTAGACCTTGAAGAGTTCGACGACGCGCCGAACAACTCTAATGAGAAAATCTTAGAGGCTATTATTTTGTGCTGGATGGATGAGATGGATTAATCCTCTTGTCTAATGATTAGGTTGTGGGTTGGCATCAGTCCAATATAAAACGCAGCCAAGTTAACAATTCTTACTAAAAACAGCGGACCTTATGGTCCGTTTTTTTATCAAAATGACATTTTACTCCTACATAATGCTAACATCAGTGCGCTAATAAAAAATAATCAGAACCACTTAATAACGGTGGTTCATGACAAGGAGAAATCATGTCTACACAGATGTCAGTATTTTTAAGTCAAGAAGCTGCCCAGCCTCAGTGGGGAGCTAGAGCTATTTTATCGTTTTCTGAAGCAGGAGCGACAATTCACATTGGTGAAGGTCACGATTTAGGCGCAGTTCAACGTGCTGGTCGTACGCTTGACGGACAAGGTATCGCATTCGTTTCACTTCGTGGTGAAGGTTGGGATCTAGAAAGCGTTTGGGTTTTCTACCAAGGCTACCGTGGACCAAAGAAAAAGAATGCATTGGAATGGGATGCACTTTCAGAAGCTGATCAAGTAGAGCTAGAAGCTCGCATTCGTGCTACTGATTGGACTCGTGACATTATCAACAAAACCGCTGAAGAAGTGGCACCTCGTCAATTAGCGACAATGGCTGCTGAATACATCAAGTCAGTGGCGCCAGCAGGCACAGTGAAAGCGAAAATCGTTAAAGATAAAGATCTACTAACTGAAGGTTGGGAAGGCATCTACGCAGTAGGGCGTGGCTCTGAGCGTACATCAGCAATGCTTCAATTGGATTTCAACCCAACAGGCGACGAAAATGCACCTGTATTTGCTTGTCTAGTCGGTAAAGGTATCACTTTCGACTCAGGCGGTTACAGCATCAAGCCAGGTCAATTCATGACAGCAATGAAGGCTGATATGGGCGGCGCTGCAACCATCACTGGTGGCCTTGGTCTTGCAATTGAACGTGGCTTGAACAAGCGTATTAAGCTTATTCTATGTTGTGCAGAGAACATGATCTCTGGTCGTGCATTGAAGCTTGGCGACATCATTACCTACAAAAATGGTAAGACGGTTGAGATCATGAATACTGACGCTGAAGGTCGCTTGGTTCTTGCTGATGGTTTGATGTACGCAAGTGCACAAAATCCAGAATTGATCATTGATTGCGCAACGCTAACTGGCGCAGCGAAAAATGCACTAGGTAACGACTACCATGCACTATTAAGCTTCGATGATGAACTGTCTCACCAAGCGCTAACGGCTGCGAACCAAGAGAAAGAAGGCCTATGGCCACTGCCTCTTGCTGATTTCCACCGTGGTATGCTGCCTTCAAACTTTGCTGATCTTTCAAACATCAGTTCAGGAGATTACACGCCGGGTGCAAGTACCGCTGCTGCATTCCTTTCTTACTTTGTAGACGACTACAAAAAAGGTTGGATTCACCTGGATTGCTCAGGTACTTACCGTAAATCTGCAAGTGATAAATGGTCGGCTGGTGCAACGGGTATGGGTGTTCGTACGCTCGCTCGCCTTCTTATCGATCAAGCAAAATAATAATAAGAATGTGCGGTATTTCGATGCCGCTCATTCAGAAACTAAGATCGAATGATCTCAGTAATTTCAGTATTTAATAACAAAAAAATGAAGTGAAGGAATCCCTATGGCTCTAGAAAGAACGTTCTCAATTGTTAAGCCAGATGCAGTTAAGCGTAACCTTGTTGGTGAAATCTACCACCGCATCGAAAAGGCAGGCCTAGAAATTATTGCTGCTAAAATGGTTCGTCTTACTGAAGAACAAGCAAGTGGCTTCTACGCAGAACACGAAGGCAAAGAATTCTTCCCGGCTCTTAAAGAGTTTATGACTTCTGGTCCTATCATGGTTCAAGTACTTGAAGGCGAAAACGCGATTGCTCGTTACCGCGAATTGATGGGCAAAACAAACCCAGAAGAAGCAGCATGCGGCACTATCCGTGCTGACTACGCTATCAGCATGCGTTACAACTCAGTACATGGCAGTGACAGCCCTGAGTCAGCAGCTCGTGAAATCGAATTCTTCTTCCCAGAATCTGAAATTTGCCCGCGCCCAGCTGAATAAGCAGACAACAGCAAATCATTCTAAAGGCTTCACTTCGGTGAGGCCTTTTTTGTATCTGGTTGATTGTGGGAAAAGAGGTGCAGTTAAAAGAGAGATTCCAGATACCTCGTTCCTCGGTTCTGGAATGACGGGTACTGGTGCTTCTTGATCTCGATGAGGTAAGTGTAAAGATGTCAGGGTTAGTCACGTCATTCCCGAGAGCGACGAAGGAGCTTAATCGGTAATCTTTTCTTCAAATTGGTTAATCTCAGGCCGATAAATTAAATTGTTCAAATTTTAATCATTTAAGTTTGAATGTCTTAGTAAACACAGGGTTTTACAGTGCTTGTTGAAGTTGCGTAAAGCCTGTACAATTCGCGCCCTTAATTATTGTTCCGTCACTGAGAGGCATCATGACCACAGCTAAAGTCAATCTACTCGATTTTGATCGTAAAGGTCTTCGTAAATTTTTCACAGAAGAACTGAATGAGAAAGCGTTTAGAGCAGAGCAAGTGATGAAGTGGATTTATCACTTCGGTGTCGATGACTTCGAACAAATGAACAACATTAACAAAAAGTTACGTGAGAAACTTCAACGTCGTTGTGAGATTGTTGCACCTGTTGTTTCTGAAGCTCAGCACTCTACAGATGGCACAATTAAATGGGCTATGAGCGTTGGCGACCAAGACGTTGAAACCGTATACATCCCAGATGGTGACCGTGCGACGCTATGTGTATCTTCACAAGTTGGTTGTGCACTTGAGTGTAAATTCTGTTCAACAGCTCAACAAGGCTTTAATCGTAACCTAAAAGTTTCAGAGATTGTTGGTCAAATTTGGCGTGCATCTCGTGAGATCGGTCTAGAGAAAGAAACAGGTCGTCGCCCAATTACTAACGTTGTAATGATGGGTATGGGTGAACCTCTATTGAACATGAAGAATCTAATTCCATCATTAGAAATCATGCTTGATGATCTTGGCTTCGCACTGTCTAAGCGTCGTGTAACGGTATCAACTTCTGGTGTTGTATCTGGCCTTGACCAAATGACTGATAACATCGACGTAGCACTTGCGATTTCTCTACATGCACCAAACGATGCACTACGTAGCCAAATCATGCCGATCAACGACCGTTGGGATATCCAAGACTTCCTAGCGTCTGTTCGTCGTTACATTGCTTCTTCAAATGCTAACCGCGGTAAAGTAACCGTTGAGTACGTTCTATTGGATCATGTGAATGACGATATGGACCATGCTCGTGAACTTGCTGAGCTAATGAAAGATACGCCATGTAAGATTAACTTGATTCCATTTAACCCTTACCCAGGGTCACCTTATAAGAAGCCAAGTAATTCTCGTATTGATCGCTTCCAAAAAACGCTGATGGAATACAACTACACAGTAACGGTTCGTAAAACTCGTGGTGATGACATTGATGCCGCATGTGGCCAATTGGTGGGGGATGTTATTGACAGAACCAAGCGTACCAAAATGCTGAAAGCCGCCTCAGAAGCTAACCTCATTGCAGGTGGTGTGATTGAAGTAAAAGCGGTTTAAACGCGATTGGAATTTAAACAAGCCAGAAGTCTAACTTCTGGCTTGTTGCTTTTTGGGAGAGTTAATTTCCAATTTTTAGATTTTTTTCCCATGCTTTCTTACATTTTTCGTCAAATTTTGGACAAAACCATGAGCTGACGGTAAATTTTGTTTAAAGTGTTTTTGCCTTGTAATGGCATTAGCTTATGATTAACTAATCTTAAATTAATTTTAAGTGCTCGCTTGTTACTGATCATCAATATGTCTATTTAGGTTGGCTACTTGATAAACTAGCTTCCTGAGAGCGTCGTTCATAACGGTATGACCGATGTTTGTCTTTAAGGGTTGATGATTTAAGTAACAGGAAAAATTCCACATAAAGTGGGTTGCTAGATTGAGCTTAAACGACAATAAAAACATGCTCTCATCAACCTGCGATAATACTTTAGAAGTTCACTCTCTATGAACACAGAACACGACACAAAAACACCTGAAATAGTTGCACCGACTTTAGAAGCAGGAACACTGCTTAAAAATAAACGTGAATCTCTTGGTTTAACACAAAAGCAGATCTCTGATCGCTTGAAGCTTCGCGTTACTTTGATTCAACAAATCGAAGAAAACCAGTTCGAATCTGACCAAGTGGCAACGTTTATGCGTGGCTACATTCGCTCATATGCGAAGTACGTTAATCTTGATGAGAAAGTGGTTTTAAATGCGCTTCATCATTCTGGTGACGCTCAACATCAAGAACAAGAAATGCTGAGCTTTTCTCGTAAGACCAAAACCGAAAAGCACAATAGCCGTATTATGTTCCTAACTTGGAGTATTTTCGCGGTGATTGTAGGCATGTCTTCATTGTGGTGGTGGCAGAACCAACAGCAAGACACCTTGTCTCAATCTCTGGTTAATACCGAAAGCTCAGAAGAGCTAATGGTCGATGAGTCGCTAGACCCTGAATTAACGTCATTAGAAGTGATTGAAGCTGAACAAAACACAGAGACATCTTTTGTTACTGAAAACTCTGATGATCTGACTTCTACAAATACAGCTGAAACTTCAGAAACTATTGAACCAGTTGAACAGATGGAAGAAGCACAACAAGCTGCAGACGTCGCTTCTGTTACGGCAGAATTAGAAACGGTAGCTCCAGAATCTGTGGTTAACGAGCTAGTGATGCAGTTTTCTGCTGATTGCTGGATCCAAGTGAAAGATGCTTCGGGTAAAACGTTGTCTACTGGCATCAAAAAAGCAGGCCAGACCTTAAATCTTTCTGGAGCTGCACCATATAAAGTGATTCTGGGTGCGCCTGAAGGCGTATCGATGACATTTGCAAGTGAACCTGTCGACCTTTCTGGGTATACTTCAGGCAAAGTAGCTAGAATAACCTTACCTTAGAGTTAATATGCAACACGAATCTCCTATTATTCGTCGCAAATCAACCCGTATTTATGTGGGTGATGTGCCGATCGGTGATGGTGCACCAATTGCTGTGCAATCCATGACCAACACAAGAACAACTGATGTAGCCGCGACCGTTGCTCAAATTCGAGCTTTGGAAAAAGTGGGTGCTGATATCGTTCGCGTATCTGTTCCTACTATGGATGCCGCTGAAGCGTTTAAGTTAATCAAGCAGCAAGTATCTGTTCCTTTGGTTGCTGATATTCATTTCGACTACCGTATCGCCCTTAAAGTGGCTGAATATGGCGTTGACTGTTTGCGTATCAACCCTGGTAACATCGGTAATGAAAGTCGTATCCGCTCCGTTGTTGATTGTGCTCGCGATATGAATATTCCGATTCGTATTGGTGTTAACGGCGGCTCTCTTGAAAAAGAGATCCAAGAGAAATACACAGAACCGACAGCCGAAGCGCTTGTTGAATCCGCAATGCGTCACGTCGATATCCTAGACCGTTTGAACTTTGATCAATTTAAAGTCAGCGTTAAGGCTTCTGATGTCTTCCTCGCCGTCGGCTCTTACCGTTTGCTGGCTAAGCAGATTGACCAACCACTTCACCTTGGTATCACCGAAGCGGGCGGTGCTCGTGCTGGCTCTGTGAAGTCAGCTGTGGGTCTAGGTATGCTTCTTTCTGAAGGTATCGGTGACACGCTGCGTATCTCGCTAGCGGCTGATCCTGTTGAAGAGATCAAAGTTGGCTTTGATATTCTTAAATCTTTGCGCATTCGCTCGCGTGGCATCAACTTCATTGCGTGCCCGAGCTGTTCTCGTCAAGAGTTCGATGTTATTAACACCGTTAACGCCCTTGAAGAGCGCTTAGAAGACGTTATTACCCCAATGGACGTATCAATCATCGGTTGTGTGGTTAACGGCCCTGGTGAAGCTGAAGTGTCTCACTTAGGTTTAGCCGGTAGTGCACGTAAAAGTGCCTTCTACGAAGACGGTAAGCGTCAGAAAGAGCGCTTCGACAACGATGATCTTGTCGACAAACTTGAAGCTAAGATTCGTGCAAAGGCGTCAGTGCTTGATAAAGCAAATCGCATTGATGTAGAAAACTTAGAAGATTAATACAACGCGATGGGGTGTGACTGTCTATTCGCACTAACACCTGGTCGTGAGAAATTACGGAATAAATACTGTGGCTAAAAATATCCAAGCAATTCGAGGCATGAACGACTGCCTTCCAACTCAATCACCACTGTGGCAGAAAGTAGAAAGCGCAGTTAAAAACGTGGTGAGTGCATACGGTTACAACGAAGTACGTATGCCTATCGTTGAAGAAACAAACCTATTTAGCCGTGCCGTTGGTGAAGAGACAGACGTTGTTTCTAAAGAGATGTACACCTTTGACGACCGCAATGGCGATAGCCTAACGCTGCGTCCAGAAGGCACAGCTGGTTGTGTACGTTCATGTATTCAAAATAGCCTTATCAACCGTGATGAACAGCGCCTATGGTACATGGGCCCGATGTTCCGCCACGAGCGTCCTCAAAAAGGTCGTTACCGTCAATTCCACCAATGTGGTGTTGAAGTGTTTGGCTTAGACGGTCCAGACGTTGACGCAGAACTTATCATGATGACAGCTCGTCTATGGCGTGAGCTAGGTATCGATAAGCACGTTCGCCTAGAGCTAAACTCAATCGGTTCTCAAGAAGATCGCGTAAGCTACCGCACTGCGTTAGTGGCTTTCCTTGAGCAACACATTGATGTGCTAGATGATGATTGTAAACGTCGTATGCACACTAACCCTCTACGTGTACTTGATACTAAGAACCCTGATGTTCAAGCTATCTTAGGTGACGCACCTCGACTATCTGAATATCTAGGTGAAGAATCGAAGCAACATTTTGCTGGTTTGTGTGAACTTCTTGACGCTGTTGGTATCGAATACCAAGTTAATGAGCGTCTAGTACGCGGCCTAGATTACTACAACCGTACCGTATTTGAGTGGATCACAGACAGCCTTGGTGCTCAAGGTACAGTATGTGGCGGCGGCCGTTACGATGGTCTTGTTGAGCAACTGGGCGGAAAAGCAACCAATGCAGTTGGCTTCGCAATGGGTCTAGAGCGTCTGGTTCTGATGATGGAAACGCTAGAACTAACAGAAGTTCGCCGTAGCGTTGATGTTTACATGGTTGCGGCTGGCGAAGGCACTATGATCGCAGGCATGCAACTAGCGAATCAATTACGCGACACTGTAGAAGGCGTGCGTGTGATGAACCACTTTGGTGGTGGTAACTTCAAGAAGCAATTCAAACGTGCTGACAAAGTAGGTGCCGTTGTGGCGCTAGTGCTTGGTGAGAACGAAGTTGCTGATAATACCGTTGTACTAAAAGATTTGGTTGGCGGCGAGCAAGAAACCGTGTCTCAAGCGGAAGTTGCAGAGAAAGTTGCTGCGCTAATCTAATTAGCCATTGAGCAAACGCTCATAATGAATATTAACGTCAGCACTATGCTGGCGTTTAAAGAATTAAAGAGGACAGGAAGTGGAACTTTACGATAGCGAAGAGCAACAGGTTGAAGCCATTAAAGATTGGTGGAAAGAGAACGGTAAAGCCGTAATCTTTGGTGCGGTTATTGGTTTAGGTGGTCTATTTGGTTGGCGCTATTACCAAGATTCAGTCCTTGAAGCGCGTGAAGCTGCTTCAGAAAGCTACACCTCTGTCATTTCAGCTCTTGATGCTAAGGGCGTTGATGCTCAATCTGACATTCAAGCTTTCATCGACGCAAATAAAGACGCTGAGTATTCCGTTCTTGCTGCTATGCAACTAGCAAAAGCACAAGTACAAGCGGGCGAACTTGCAGCGGCACTTGAACAGCTTGAGTGGGCAAAATCGGCAACTAAGGATGCGGCTCTAGCGCCACTTCTTACTTACCGTGTTGCACGTATCAAAGCTGAGCAAGGTGAATTTGACGCAGCATTGACTGATCTTGAAGCGATGACTGACGAATCCTGGAAAGGCCGTGTTGCTGAACTACGTGGTGACATTTCACTTCGTAAAGGCGATACAGACGCAGCATACAGTGCTTACACAGAAGCACAGCAAGCTGTTGATGCTAGCCAAACGCTTCAAATCAAACTTGACGACCTAGCTAAATAAGGCGCTTTGAATGAAGAAGATGTTTCCCAAAGCGGCGTTGTGTGCGATTGCTCTTGGCCTGTTAGCAGGCTGTGCGGGTGAAGAAGACACAGTCATTATGGCTCCAGTACCAACAGTAAATAGCGAGTTCACTCCTAAACAGGAATGGTCTACGTCAGTTGGTGATGGTGTTGGTCACTACTTTTCAAAACTATCGCCAGAACTGGCGTACGACAAAGTATTTGTTGCAAGCCGCGAAGGTTTGGTTAAAGCGCTTGATCCTGAAACGGGTAAAGAGCTCTGGAAAGTCGATCTAGAGAAAGACGTACTGGCTCGTTTATCGGGTGGCTTAACTGCGGCTTACGGCAAAGTATTTGTTGGTTCTGAGAATGGCGAAATGATCGCGTTGGACGAATCGACGGGTGAAGAGCTATGGCGTGTTTCAGTGAATGGCGAGGTGCTTGCATCCCCAGCGACTGAAAACAATATGGTACTGGTTCATACTAGTCGCGGCATGATGATTGCTCTAGACCAAGAGACCGGTGAGCAAAAGTGGACAATCAGCACTGAAGTTCCAAGCCTAACACTCCGTGGTGACAGTACGCCTGTTGCTGTTTCTGGTGGTGTTTTCTGGGGTACGGCAAATGGTCGTCTAGCTGCCGCTATTGTTGACCGTGGCCAGCTTATTTGGCAACAGCCAGTAGGTACGCCAAAAGGCGCAACGGAAATTGATCGCTTAGTGGATGTTGATGCATCTCCAGTTGTTCTTGGTGGTACTTTGTATACCGTTGGTATCAATGGTCAATTGATTGCTATCGATCTTCGAGCTGGCAAGCCAATTTGGAAACGTAACTATTCGTCAGCGATTGATCTCGCGAGTGATGGCAGTCGTTTGTTTGTGGTTACCGATAAAGACCATGTGGTTGCAGTTGATGCTCGTAGTGGTACTGAACTTTGGAGCACTCCATTGTTAGAAAACCGCTTACTGACAGCACCTGCTATTATTAATGGATATGTTGTCGTGGGTGACACCGAAGGTTATCTGCACTGGTTAGATCGTTCATCTGGTGAGTTTGTTGCTCAACAGTTAGTCGATGATAGCGGCTTTGCGGTTGCACCAATTGAATTGCCTGAAGGCTACTTAGTGACGACTCGCAATGGCGATGTAAAGAAACTAACGATTAGCCAATAAAAGCGTGATACAATTCACAGTCGGCTCCTGGTTGGTAACAGCCAGGAGCCGTTTTGTTGTTAAAAATTAATAAACCGTGTGGTTATAGGTAAGAGTTTAAACTTGCGAACAAGTGCTTACCTATAACTACATTTAGAGAAGAAATTGTAGAGGTTGTTATGGTACCTGTTGTTGCTCTAGTAGGGCGTCCGAACGTAGGTAAATCTACGTTATTTAACCGATTGACTCGAACTCGTGATGCATTGGTTGCGGATTTTCCTGGCTTAACGCGTGACCGTAAATACGGTCATGCTCATTTTAGCGAGCATGACTTTATTGTTATTGACACTGGTGGTATCGACGGTACCGAAGAAGGTGTTGAAACTAAAATGGCTGAACAGTCGCTAGCGGCGATTGATGAAGCTGATGTCGTTCTATTTATGGTAGATGGCCGTGCTGGTCTAACACCTTCAGACGTAGCGATTGCTAAGCACCTTCGTCAACTAGAAAAGCCTTCAATGCTAGTAGTAAACAAGGTTGATGGTATTGACCCTGATGCGGCAAGTGCTGACTTCTGGCAACTAGGTGTAGAAGACATGTATCAGATCGCTGCTGCGCACGGTCGTGGTGTAACAGCGTTGATTGATCTTGCTCTTAACCCATTTGCGGAAGCGCTTAAAGCTGAGAATGGCGAAGTAAGCGATTTGACTGAGTTTGAAGACGAAGAAGAAGAGCAAGTTGATTTCACTGAAGAAGAAGCGGAAGAAGAATTCAAGCGCCTTCAAGATCAACCGATCAAGCTAGCGATCATTGGCCGTCCTAACGTAGGTAAATCAACATTAACTAACCGTATTCTTGGTGAAGAACGTGTTGTTGTTTACGATATGCCGGGCACAACCCGCGACTCTATCTACATTCCAATGCAGCGTGATGAGCGTGAATACGTTCTAATTGATACTGCGGGTGTTCGTCGTCGTAAAAATATCAACGAAACGGTTGAGAAGTTCTCAGTGGTTAAAACACTGAAAGCGATTGAAGATGCAAACGTTGTATTGCTGCTTATCGATGCTCGCGAAAACATCTCCGATCAAGATCTAAGCTTGTTAGGCTTTGCATTGAACGCGGGTCGTTCAATTGTTATTGCAGTAAACAAATGGGATGGCCTAGATAACGACGTTAAAGATCGCGTTAAGAAAGAATTAGACCGTCGTTTAGGTTTCGTTGATTTCGCACGTATTCACTTTATTTCTGCACTTCATGGTACAGGCGTTGGTCACTTGTTTGAGTCTGTTCAAGAGGCTTACAAGTCAGCAACGACTCGTGTTGGTACTTCTGTGCTAACTCGTATCATGAAAATGGCAACCGATGATCACCAACCGCCTATGGTTCGTGGGCGTCGTGTGAAACTGAAATACGCGCACGCTGGTGGCTACAACCCACCTATTATCGTTATCCACGGTAACCAAGTTCGCAACTTGCCAGATTCATACAAGCGATTCTTGATGAACTACTATCGTCGTTCACTAGAGATTATGGGTACACCTATTCGCATTCAATTCCAGAACAGCGAGAACCCATTTGAAGCGAAAACAAACAAGCTGACAATCTCTCAAGAACGTAAACGTAAGCGCATGATGAGCATGGTTAAAGGTCGTAAGTAAACCTTTCCAATAGATTTGATACCCGAGCCTGTCTCGGGTATTTTTTTAAGCAAAATTCACGTTAATCCACAACGACACATTTTTGTTTCGCTGTGGCTTAACGAATCAGACTCGATTTCAAAAGAAGAACAATATGACCACTAGCGATTTGATTACACAAGCTGAAGCAATCCCACCAACCATTACTCAATTTTGTCATCAAGCGTGGCAACTTACGGCGAAAGCGTTGTATGTAGAAAGCGACAGCAGTAAAACTTACCTGATCACTGATGTGACGCCTTTTCATCCTGTGAGTCATATTTGGCCCGATCACCCAGCAGACCAAGGCTTCGTCAATGTTGGTGACGAGCAATATCCTGTGGAAGACTGCCTTGTTGGTGCAATAGAACAATCTACTGGAAAACTTCACATCGCAGCCGATATTCCTGTTAAGCGTGATACGGAAGGCTGGGCGTTTGTGGTTGTCCACCAGCTACCTGTATTAGTTTCTATGATTAATGTTAACGATGAAGTGCTGTTGTCGGTTGATAAAGAGTACCAAGCCAGTTTGAGCCGAGGTCACAGTGCTGGCCACATTGCTTTCTTAGCGTTGAATAAAGTATTGGCTGAGAGCTACTGGCGGAAAGATGCCGACAGAAAAGATCCGCTCGGCAGTTACGACTTTAATAGCTACGCACAAGTGACTAGCTTTGTGACTCCTGAGTTGTGTACTGATAAGTATCGTTTGGGCAAAACCCTGAAGAAGCGTGGTTTGAACGTAGCAGATATGCTAACCAATCTTGATGGTATCGAAGCTGACATCAATCAGATGATTAAAGGTTGGCTCGCAGATTCGACGCCAGTGGCAATGAGATTGGAAGGCGAGGTATTAACAGACTCTCGCTATTGGGAATGGCAATTGGATAGCGATACTTTAGTGTCGATTCCGTGTGGTGGTACTCACATAGATAATACTTCAGAGCTTGGGGCGTTATCGGTTAAGTTAACTCAGCTAGATGAGCAACATATTGAAATGCTAACGCATGTAATTCGATGATTTCGGTTACAGATCGAAATTACTTATTCTGTTTAACCTGTTTTTATATGTAATTATCAAAATAAATAACCATTTAAAATTGAAATGCAGCACATGTAACTTATGCTTTCGGTGTGTGGTGATATAAATATTCTTTTTGGGGTAGATCGCTGATCAAAATAGATAAAGCAAAAGATCAACCTATGATCTTCGATTGTGTGTTGTGGTTATTTAGTGTGTTATTATTAACCAACAGCAAGCTTGCATAAGAACAGGCTGCACCCGACTACACAATTGAAAGCTTTAGTGAATGGAACAACAATTTTTATTAGAAGGCCACCGAGCAGTGAATCGTTTGCTTCGAAAGCTTGCACTTGGAATGGATCGTAAGGATTTAAACCATAAGATCATTCAGCTTACAGAGCAGCTTTTTGGGCAACGTATGGCCTCAATATTACTGCTTAACTCAAAGTCGAACACTTTACACATCGAATGCGCGCCTAACTTGCCCGATTTTTATAATCAGCAGATAGAAGGTATTGGAATTGGCGTTGGTATTGGTTCTTGTGGAGAGGCTGCTGCGCTTAAGAAAGCTGTTATGGTCTCTGATATTAATACTCACTCAAATTGGGCGCCTTTCTTAACCTTGACCAATCAAGCCAACTTACACGCTTGTTGGTCGGTGCCCATCATCTCTTCGCATGGCCACGTGCTAGGTACATTTGCTATTTACAGCCGATGCATTTCAGAACCTCATGAATTTGAACTCGAGATCTTGGAGCTGCTTGCTTCTTTGTATTCAGTAGCGCTAGAGAAATACGAGCTAGAGAATCAACTCAACTTTTTTGCCAGTCATGATTCGCTGACGCATTGCTTGAACCGCCGAGCACTGTTAAGTGAAGCTAAGAAGGTTTTAGTTAAACGATGTTTTGCGGACAAAGTGATGGCCTGCCTGTTTGTTGATGTTGATAAATTCAAGTCAATCAACGATACGTATGGCCATAGCTTTGGCGATGATGTTCTGTTAGCCGTTGCAAAAGTTCTCGATGAAGCGACTACGGCATGTGCCAAGGTAGGTCGTTACGGCGGTGACGAGTTTGTAGTGTTTTCTTGCTTTGATACCGAACAAAAAGTGTCAGACTTTTATCACAGCTTAGAAAAAGCGTTGGATAAAGCTCTCTATATTAATGGCGTTCAGTTTTCAGTCAGTGTTGGGATTGCTTGTGAAAAGTCGCCTAAAGGGCTCGATAAGTTGATTGCGTCAGCTGACAAAAGCATGTATCAAATCAAGCAAGCCAAGGCGAAGAAAGAGTAGATTACTTATTAGTACTGAAAGTAAAAAGTTAGGATTTCCTATGAGTGAAAATATCTGCCCTAAATGCCAGTCAGAACTTAGCTGGGATGGTAAATACCACTGTGAAAGCTGCCAAGATCACTTTACAAAAGTGGGCTTTTGTCCTGAGTGCAGCAGCCAATTAGAGAAGCTTCAAGCTTGTGGGGCTGCGAGCTATTTCTGCAATGGTGATTGTAACGAGCTTAAATCTAAGTCGAGAGTGAAATTCGAGTTTCAACAAGCCGAATAGTCTTACCTCTCAATGGCAAGACGATAATCTGAGGTGTTTTTTGTAGGTCTAGTATGAAAATATTGGGCCTTTTTTGTATTTAGCGAATATGCGTGTGTCATCTTGGTTCAATCTTATCGTCACTGCACCAGCATGAAACATAGTAACCTTGTCGCTATGCACTGCATTGGTGTTAACTTAGTTAAAGTACTATTAAATACAAAGGCTTAAAACTTTGTTGGTTATGTTTTAAGTTTGGCACTCTTCTTGTAACTCTGTAATTGAATAACAAAAATACAATTATGGAGTAACAATCATGAACAAGGTGTTCAATTTATCGCTAGCTGCACTGTGTACAACACTTTCATTTTCTTCTGCAACAGTGCTTGCGGCTGACGATACCATTAAAGTCGGCGTTCTACATTCATTGTCAGGCACTATGGCGATCAGTGAAACAACGCTAAAAGATACCGTTCTTATGCTCATCGACGAGCAAAACAAAAAAGGTGGCTTACTTGGTAAGAAGCTTGAGCCTGTAGTTGTTGACCCTGCGTCAAACTGGCCGTTGTTTGCTGAGAAAGCACGTGAGCTTATCGAGAAAGAAAAAGTGGATGTGGTATTTGGTGGTTGGACATCGGTATCACGTAAATCCATGCTGCCAGTTTTTGAAGAGCTAAACAGCATCCTTTTCTACCCAGTACAGTATGAAGGCGAAGAGTCCTCTAAAAACGTTTTCTACACCGGCGCTGCGCCAAACCAACAAGCGATTCCTGCCGTTGATTACTTAATGGATGAACTTGAAGTGGAACGTTGGGTGCTTGCAGGTACCGATTACGTTTATCCACGTACCACCAATAAGATCTTAGAGGCCTACCTAAAAAGTAAAGGTGTCGCAGAAGAAGACATCATGATCAACTACACACCGTTTGGTCATTCTGATTGGCAATCTATTGTTTCAGATATCAAGAAGTTTGGTGAAGCTGGTAAGAAAACCGCCGTTGTATCTACTGTGAATGGCGATGCAAACGTACCTTTCTATAAAGAGCTTGGTGCTCAAGGTGTTTCATCTGAAGACATTCCAGTGATTGCATTCTCGGTTGGCGAAGAAGAGCTATCGGGCATGGATACTGAACCTCTAGTGGGTCACTTAGCGGCATGGAACTATTTCATGAGCGTCGATACCGAAGTCAATGAAGAGTTCGTTGAAACATGGCAGTCATTCATTAAGAGTGACAAACGTGTAACGAATGACCCGATGGAAGCACACTATATTGGTTTCAATATGTGGGCTCAAGCTGTGACTAATGCGGGCACAACCGATGCTGAAGCGGTGCAAGATGCATTGATTGGTGTGTCTGTTCCAAACCTATCTGGTGGCTACTCAACCATGCTACCAAACCACCACATAACTAAACCTGTATTGATTGGTGAGATTCAAGATGATGGCCAGTTTGACATCGTTTGGGAAACCACAGGCCTTGTTGCAGGTGATGCTTGGTCTAACTACTTACCTGAATCAGCAAAACTATTCTCTAGTTGGTCTAAGCCATTCTCATGTGGTGCGTTCAACGTTGAAACTAAAAAGTGTTCTGGTGGTAACTAGAGTTATTCGCTCTTAGCTGATAACTAGTTACTGGTTATCAGCTTTCGTTACTGGGTGTTAGCTATTACCGGTAACTACTAGCTATGAATATTGAGCCTTCTCTTTAGGGAAGAGTGCTTCTGCATGGAGGCGCAACGAAAGAGAAGGCTCAAATTAGTTTCAAGTCACAACAACTATCCAAACATCCACCAAGTAAAAAATAACAATATCTAACTTGTTGGTTAAGGAAGCAGGGATGAAGAACGTATTAAACGTATTTAAGGCGCTGTTGCTCATGGCTATCAGTGCTCAGTTGGCTTTTGCTGGAATAACGGATGAAGCTAGCTTTACCAAGGCGCTAGTTGGTAAAAAAACATCGGATAAAGAGCTAGCCATCGATTGGATCATTGAGACACAAACGGAAGACGTGTCGAAGGCTATTTTAGATGGATGGTTAAACGGCAATCTCTATTACTTCAATGATAAAAAAAACGAACATTATAAACAGCTCTATCTCATTCAAAACACCAAAACAGCCACTTCAGCTCAGTCTGTATGGGATGAATCAACTCTCAATATCGACAATGCTAAGCTGTTTAAAAAGGTGCGCGTAAACAACAAACTTCGCGGGATCTTACGGGGTGAAATTGCCTCTATTGGATTAAATAGCAGTAACCCAGATGTGCGTTATCAAGCGGTTCTCGATCTACTGGGAACTAAGGATGCCACTATCATCGATCGTTTATCCGAACTTAGAGAAAATGAGACCGATGGTAAAGTCGCTGAACTAATGGATTTGTCATTAGCTATTTTTACCTCGCTTGATAACAGTGCAACAACTGAAGCTCGAGTAACATCGATTGAACGAGTGGGCGACTTTAAGCATTCAGTCGTTCTAAAAACACTGAACCAACTACTTAACGGTGAGCAAGAACCAAGCATTTTGGCTGCAACAGAGCGTGCGATGGACGATTATCAACAAAGCCAAGCTCTGTACTCAGGTGTTGAAACCGTATTCTTTGGCTTGAGTTTAGGTTCGGTATTGGTACTAGCGGGCATTGGCTTAGCGATCACCTTTGGTGTGATGGGCGTTATCAACATGGCTCATGGTGAGCTGATCATGATTGGCGCTTACACCACCTATGTATTGCAACTTCTGATGCCGAATCATATTGGTTTAGCGCTAATACTTTCTATTCCTGCAGCATTCATCGTTTCGGGCTTAGTGGGTATTGCGATTGAGCGAAGCGTGATTCGTCACCTTTATGGGCGTCCATTAGAGACCTTGCTCGCCACCTTTGGTATCAGCTTAATCTTGCAGCAAGCCGTTCGCTCTATTTTCTCTCCGCTGAACCGATCAGTGAGTACACCTGAATGGATGTCTGGTGCGCTTCAATTGAATCCTATGCTATCGCTGACTTATAACCGTCTTTACATCATCTTGTTCTGTGGCTTGGTGTTTATGGGGTTATTGATGGTTCTGAAAAAGACACCGTTAGGCCTTCAGGTTCGTGCCGTTTCTCAAAACCGTGGTATGGCTCGTGCGATGGGGATTCGATCGGAACGTGTTGATGCGATGACCTTCGGTTTAGGCTCTGGCGTCGCAGGTGTTGCGGGTGTAGCGCTTTCTCAACTGACTAACGTTGGCCCAAATATGGGGCAGGCGTACATCATTGATTCTTTCATGGTGGTGGTGTTTGGCGGGGTTGGCAACTTATGGGGCACACTAGTCGCAGGGCTCAGCCTTGGCTTATTTAATAAGATTTTAGAACCATGGGCTGGTGCGGTTCTCGCCAAGATCCTAGTACTGGTTTTCATCATTCTGTTTATTCAAAAACGTCCACGCGGACTATTCCCGCAACGTGGCCGTGCGGCTGAAGGTTAAGGACAACATCATGCAGTCTAAATCATTTGTACTTTCGGCGATGCGTGGTGACAAAGGTGGTCAACTGACCATCCTTGCCATTCTTGCGGCCGTCATTCTTATTCCGCTGGCTAACACCATGTTGCCAAGTGGACACCCGCTTCATGTTGAGACTTTTACAATCTCATTAATGGGCAAATACCTGAGTTACGCAATGTTGGCGTTGGCGCTCGATCTTGTGTGGGGCTACCTCGGAATCTTGAGTCTAGGCCATGGCGCTTTCTTTGCGCTTGGTGGCTATGCGATGGGCATGTACTTAATGCGCCAGATTGGTGACCGTGGGGTATATGGCGACCCAATCCTACCTGACTTCATGGTGTTTCTTGATTGGTCGGCGTTGCCATGGTTCTGGCAGGGCTTTGATCAGTTCTGGTTCGCCTGCCTAATGGTGGTGTTGGTACCGGGCGCATTGGCTTATTTGTTCGGTTATTTAGCTTTCCGTTCTCGAGTGTCAGGGGTGTATCTTTCTATCATGACTCAAGCGTTAACTTACGCATTGATGCTGGCGTTTTTCCGCAACGAAATGGGCTTTGGTGGTAACAATGGATTGACGGACTTTAAAGACATCATCGGTCTGAGCTTGCAAAGTGATGCAGTCAAGATAGGTCTGTTTGTTGCGACTGGTATTGCGCTAATCCTCAGCTACATCGCGTGTCGCATGGTGGTGACCAGTCGATTAGGGCGAGTGGCTTTAGCGATTCGTGATACTGAATCTCGCACTCGATTCATGGGTTACGACGTCGATGGTATCAAGCTGTGGGTCTTCGTTCTATCTGCGGTTATCGCGGGTATTGCTGGTGCTTTATATGTGCCTCAAGTCGGTATCATCAACCCGGGAGAGTTTGCTCCGCTTAACTCGATTGAGATAGTGGTTTGGGTTGCCTTGGGTGGTCGTGCCACTCTGTTTGGTGCCATCGTTGGTGCCCTGATCATCAACTACGCCAAGAGTTGGTTTACGGTTGAATTCCCAGAGGTGTGGTTATTCGCCCTAGGTGGTCTATTTGTACTTTCAACCATGTACTTCCCACAAGGTGTGATTGGCTTTGTTAGCGAGAAATGGCAACAACTGCGTAAGGCGTCGGGTTCACGAGGCAAGGGACAAGGAAAATCAGATAAGGATGATCAGTCAGAAAACAAGGAGGTGATCGTATGACCACATTTAGTAACGTTAAGGAATCGGTTCAAGCCTTCACTCGCCGAGACGAAGTCTTTGATTACCTCAAGCCTGATGTTCATCCTGCCATCGATACCCGTCATAACGTGTTGTTGTACGTGGAAGGCGTTAACAAAAACTTCGATGGTTTCCAAGCGATCAACGACCTCAATCTTTATATCAAAGAAGGCGAACTGCGCTGCATCATCGGTCCTAATGGCGCGGGTAAAACCACTATGATGGATATCATTACGGGTAAAACAAAGCCAGATACTGGTGATGTGTGGTTAGGCTCGAACATTAACTTATTGAAGATGAATGAAGCAGAAATTGCCAATGCTGGAGTTGGGCGTAAGTTTCAAAAACCGACCGTGATTGAATGTCTAACCGTTTGGCAAAACCTTGAATTAGCCATGGCGGGCGACCGCTCTGTTTGGTCTACTTTCACTGCGGTGATGTCTGGTGAGCAGAAGGACAAGCTCACCTCGGTACTTGAACTTATTCACCTAAAAGACGAAGCCGCCAACTTGGCTGGCAATCTCTCTCACGGACAAAAGCAGTGGTTAGAGATCGGCATGTTATTGATGCAGAACCCCAAGCTGTTGCTGGTGGATGAGCCCGTTGCAGGTATGACTCACCAAGAGATGGATCGTACATCGGAGTTACTTAACTCACTGGCAGGCAAACACTCTGTAGTCGTGGTTGAACACGATATGGATTTCGTTCGTTCAATCGCTAGCCATGTCACCGTACTTCATCAAGGTCACGTGTTGGCCGAAGGCACCATGGATCAAGTGCAAGCTCACCCTGAAGTTAAACAAGTTTATCTCGGAGAATAGGATGCTAGAGGTTAAATCAGTTAATCAATATTACGGTGAGAGCCACACATTGTGGGATTTAGACATGCAGATCCCAGAAGGCAAATGCACGGTATTGATGGGACGCAATGGCGTTGGTAAAACGACTCTTCTGCAATGCATCATGGGGCTAGTTAAAGTCAAAAGTGGTGACATTTCGTTATCGGGTGAATCGCTTTTGAAAACCGATGCCGAAGATCGTGCTCGCCAAGGAATCGGTTATGTGCCGCAGGGGCGTCAGATCTTTCCGATGCTTACTGTGCAAGAAAATCTAGAAGTCGGTTTACCGATTCGCGACAAGGGTGACCGTAAGATCCCAGAGTTTATCTTCGATATCTTCCCTGTATTAAAAGAGATGCTGCATCGACGTGGTGGCGACTTATCTGGTGGTCAGCAACAACAGCTCGCGATTGGTCGTGCGTTGGTGGTTAACCCTAAGCTATTGATCTTGGATGAACCGACAGAAGGTATTCAGCCCAATATCGTGCAAGAGATTGGCGACATCATTCGTATGCTTAACGAGAAGATGGGACTCACGGTTCTGCTTGTAGAGCAAAAGCTACCATTTGCGAGAAAGGTTGGTGATCGCTTCTGCATTCTTGACCGTGGACGTCAGGTCGCGGAAGGAGAAATGAAAGGGCTCAATGAATCCTTGATCAAGGAGTACCTGACCGTATGAGTGCTTTATTTTCTTTGAGCGAAGAAAGGGACGCTTCTCTAACCGAGGCTTTGTCTCTGAATGAAACCATTGAACAAGATATTCGAGACGGCTGGCAGGCGAGCTTAAACCTCAACTTTGTCGACCGTGGTGATAAAACCGTTTTAAAGAATCGTCAGCAGTCTGGTCCGCTTGCGGTGCAACGCCCCTTGTATCCTGATGGGGAAACGTGTCACACCTACTTACTCCATCCCCCCGGCGGAGTAGTAGGTGGTGACACTCTCAACATTGAAGCGACCATAGAAAGTGGCGCTCATGCGCTAATTACCACCCCCGGTGCCACTAAGTTTTATCGTTCTAATAATAAGTACGCCAAGCAGAAGCAGACCTTGCGAGTGAAGAAAGATGCGCGCTTGGAATGGATGCCGCAAGAGAACATTTTTTTCCCTAATGCACACGTACGTTTAGACACTGAAATTCGGCTAGAAAAGGGCGCACAGTTTTGGGGTTGGGAGATGCACTGTTTTGGGCGACCTGCACAGAATGAGGGATTTGAGCATGGTCACCTTGTAGGGAAAACAGAAATCTATCTTGATAATCAAAGGCTTCTCACTGAAGGTTTTAATTTTCATGGTGGCGATAAGTTAATGATAAATATGGGGTTACTTGATTTCTCAATGATGGGAACCTTTTATCTTACGTCAAATGAGAAGCAAGATTTAGAGTTGGTACAGAGCTTGCTCTTATCTATTACACAGCAAGCTTCACAGCAATCAGTCACATCGAAAGTGCCGAATGAGCCCACATTAATAATGGGTGCGACGCAAATAGAGGGATTGATTGTGGTGCGAGCCTTGGGTAATTGGAGTGAAGACATCCTCCAAGCCTTTGGTCAGATATGGCAAGCAACTCGCTCTCATTTGTGTGGTACGACTCCTGATTTACCAAGGATTTGGGCGACTTAGCGATTAGCCCTTTTTGTACCGAGGGCGACTTCCGGCCCTCGGTACATTTTTTAAAGCTTGCTATGTTTGAATCCCACTTACTGCTCATGCGTTTTTGAGCACTAAGAAAACAACACTAACAGCGGGCGGCTAAATGGAATTAACACCAAGAGAAAAAGATAAGCTACTTATCTTCTGCGCAGGAATGCTGGCACAGCAGCGCAAACAAAAAGGCTTAAAACTCAACTATCCAGAATCTATTGCACTGATCAGCAGTGCCATTCTTGAAGGTGCCCGCGAGGGTAAAACCGTTTCAGAGTTGATGGATTTTGGACGCACACTTCTTACTGTCGATGACGTTATGGAGGGGATCCCTTCCATGATCCCTGATGTACAAGTCGAAGCCACTTTTCCTGATGGCACCAAGTTGGTGACCGTTCATGAACCTATTGTGTAGGGAGAAGCAAGATGGCTGGTTCCACAAAAAAATACTCAGGTTTCGTTCCCGGCAAAGTAGAAACCGCTCCCGGTGACATCACCTTAAATGAAGGTCGCGAGACAACGTCAGTTAAAGTTCAAAACATTGGCGATCGTCCTATTCAAATTGGCTCTCATTACCACTTCTATGAAGCAAATCCTTCGCTGATCTTTGATAGAGAAACCACTAAAGGCTTTCGGCTCAATATCCCTGCGGGCACTGCAACTCGATTCGAGCCGGGTCAGTCGCGTAGCGTCGAGTTAGTACGTTATGCCGGTAAGTTAGAAATTTACGGCTTCCAAGGAAAGGTGATGGGCAAGCTTTAAGAGCTCCTCACGGAAATAATTAAAACAACAAAGGATTGATCATGGCGACGATATCCAGACAGGCTTACGCCGAAATGTTCGGGCCCACAGTTGGAGACCGAGTGCGTCTTGCTGACACCGATTTATGGTTAGAAGTTGAAAAAGATTACACCGTTTACGGCGACGAAGTGAAATTCGGCGGTGGCAAAGTCATCCGTGATGGACAAGGGCAAAGCCAACGTCCAAGTGCTGAGACACCGGATTTGGTGATTACCAACGCCATCGTATTAGACTACTGGGGCATCGTGAAAGCCGATGTCGCAATTAAAGATGGCCGAGTTCAGGCATTAGGTAAAGCGGGCAACCCAGATGTTCAACCGGGTGTTGATATTGTGATTGGCCCAGGCACCGAAATTTTAGCCGGTGAAGGCTCTATTCTGACGGCTGGTGGCATTGATTCACACATCCACTTTATCTGCCCGCAACAAATTGAAGAAGCGCTAGCTTCAGGTGTTACCACCATGATTGGCGGTGGCACTGGGCCAAATACGGGTACTAACGCAACCACATGTACGCCAGGGCCTTGGAACATGCACCGCATGTTGGAATCACTCGATCAATTCCCAATGAACTTTGGTTTGTTAGGTAAAGGCAATGCAAGTCAGCCAGAAGCTCTACGCGAACAAGTCGCAGCAGGTGCAGTCGGTTTGAAGTTGCACGAAGACTGGGGAACAACCCCCGCTTCAATCGATACCTGCTTAAGTGTTGCTGACGAGATGGACGTACAAGTTGCGATTCATACCGACACTCTGAATGAATCTGGTTTTGTTGAATCGACACTTGGCGCAATCGGTGACCGCGTGATTCATACATATCACACCGAAGGTGCGGGTGGTGGTCACGCTCCTGATATTATTCGTGCTGCAGGTGAACCGAATGTTCTGCCTTCTTCGACTAACCCTACACGACCTTACACCATAAACACCGTCGATGAGCATTTGGACATGTTGATGGTATGTCACCACCTTTCCCCGTCTATTGCTGAAGATGTGGCGTTCGCCGAGTCGCGTATTCGTCGTGAAACCATTGCCGCTGAAGACATTCTTCATGATTTAGGTGCGTTTTCTATGATCGCTTCGGATTCTCAAGCGATGGGGCGAGTGGGTGAAGTAATAACTCGAACTTGGCAAACCGCGCACAAGATGAAAGTTCAGCGCGGTAGCCTAAAAGAAGATTCAGACTACAGCGATAACTTCCGTCTAAGACGTTATGTCGCTAAGTACACCATCAACCCTGCGATTACTCATGGTATGTCTCATGAAATCGGTTCTATCGAAGCCGGAAAATTAGCAGACTTAGTGTTGTGGAAGCCCGCTTTCTTTGGTGTGAAACCAAGCGTGATTTTGAAAGGCGGCATGATCGCCATGGCACCAATGGGTGATCCCAATGCTTCTATCCCAACCCCTCAGCCAGTTCACTATCGCTCTATGTTTGGTAGCTATGGCAAGGCGTGTCAGAACACATCGATGTTGTTTGTTTCCAAGGAAGCCAAGGCGCAGAACATCGATAAGCAGTTGGGGCTGCAGAGTTTGATTGGCGTAGTGAGCAACTGCCGAAACATCAGTAAAGCTGACATGAAGCTTAACGATTGGATGCCGAAGATTGAGGTCGACTCTCAGACTTATCAAGTGCGCGCTGATGGCGAGCTGCTTACGTGTGAACCTGCTGAAGAACTGCCAATGGCTCAAAGATATTTTCTATTTTAATAGCTCGGCTGAAGGCTCTTATCTTAGACCTTTAGCTGAAGCTCGTGTTTTAGCTCTTGGCTGAGGGCTCTTATTTTGAACGTTATAAATCTCACAAGGAGATTGAGGTAATAGCATGATTGAACTAACTCATATTCAAGAGGAGTTAAACACGACTCCTGATGGCTTTCTAAGTCTACCGATCGATAGTCGTATTAAGAGTCGTCTTAAAGTCACACTCGATGACGGGCGCAATGCAGGGCTGTTTCTACCACGAGGTCATATCTTGCGTGGCGGTGAACAACTCTCAAGTGAATGTGGCTTGGTCGTGGAAGTGAAAGCGGCACCTGAAACCGTTTCGACTGTTTACTGTGAAGATCTGCTCCTACTAACGCGAGTGGCTTACCACCTTGGCAATCGACATGTTCCGTTGCAAGTGGAAGCTGGCTGGGTTCGTTATCAACACGACCATGTTTTGGATGAAATGGTTGAAGGCTTAGGCGCTAAAGTGACCACCGAGACACAACCGTTTGAACCTGAAGGCGGCGCTTATGGCGGTCGCTCGGGTGGTCATCACCACCATCATTAATCGAGTCATTTGAGACTCACCCATTTATAGATACAACCACGATATTAATAACTATAAACGCAAGGAACTCGCGATGAACTTTAAAACAGCTGCAGGCTTATGTACTTTCACAATAGCTTCTCTAACAACATCGACATTGGCATTGGCTCATCCAGGTCATGGATCTCACTCGGTTCATGAGTCTCACTCATTTATGTCTGGCTTAACTCACCCTGTGACAGGCATGGATCACCTGATCATGCTGATCGCTTTTGGTCTATTAATTGGCGCACTGTCATTTTCAACCAAGATCAAAGCAGCTTTGATTGGTGGTGGATTAGTATCGTTAATGCTTGGTCTTATCGCAGGCCAAGCCTTGGGTTTCTCTGTGATTGTTGAACCAGCGATCATCGCTTCTCTGTTTGTAGTTAGTTTATGTTTATGGCACGTATTCTCACCATCAACTAAGCGTGTAAACAGTGTATTAGCGGCTTCGATTGGTATGTTGTTTTTCCATGGTTACGCACACGGTGTTGAGGCGGCAAGTAATCTGACTCAGTTTGCAGCAGGCATGGGCATCAGTGCTTTGGCATTAATGGTTATCGGCACTTTGGTTGGCCGTGCGGTTTACTCTAAATGGCTGTCGGTTGGCGTGGCTTCAGCAAGCGCACTATTGATTTTAGGCGCGTAAGCTCTCGAACTTTTTGATTCTAGAAGGCAGAGAGCAAGAGTATGACCAAAACAGAAAATATCGCTATTTATCGTCTCTTTCAATTGATCAGTCCATCGTTGCCGATTGGTGGTTTCACTTATTCGCAAGGGCTAGAGCTTGCTGTAGAAGCGGGGTGGGTGACCGATCGCAACAGCATGGAACAGTGGCTCAATACCATCGTCAGTTCCAGTGTCGCGACTTTGGAATTGCCCATCTTAGAGCGCCTTTATCACGCGCTAGAAAAAGGTGAGCTCGATGAGATTGAGCACTGGTGTAACTATTTGTACTCAAGTCGTGAAACCAGTGAATTGCGAGCGGAAGAGAAACAGCGTGGACAAGCCTTGAATACTCTGTTGAAGCGTTTAGATATCGATATTTCGTTGGTGGACTCTGTTGATAGTCATCCTAACCAACTGTTGGGCATGTGTATGGCGGCTCAGCATTGGGGCATTGATTTAGAGATCCTCAAGCAGGGTTATTTATGGAGCTGGCTTGAAAACATCGTTACCGCAGGGGTCAAGTTAGTGCCTTTAGGTCAAACCGATGGTCAGTTGGCACTGATTAATATCACCAACACGTTTCCCGAGATCATTGAGAAAGCACGCACGATAGAAGATTGGATGATAGGCAGCTTTTCGCCATCAATGGCATTAGCAAGTTCACTGCACGAAACACAATACACGAGACTATTTCGTTCGTAGCGGTTAGCACGAACGATGTAGTAAAAAGAATATAAGGAAGTAGACAATGGAAAGTTATAAGCAACCCCTTCGAATTGGTATTGGCGGCCCGGTAGGCTCTGGTAAAACAGCATTGTTAGAGGTGTTGTGTAAGGCGATTCGCGACAAGCTAAACATTGCTGTGGTAACCAACGACATTTACACCCAAGAAGATGCAAAGATACTCACACGTGCTGAAGCTCTCGAACCTGACCGCATCATTGGCGTAGAAACCGGTGGTTGTCCGCACACGGCTATCCGTGAAGATGCTTCGATGAACTTAGCTGCCGTAGAGGAGCTTGCTAAGCTACATAAGAACCTTGATGTGGTGTTTGTTGAAAGTGGTGGCGATAACCTGAGTGCGACGTTCAGCCCTGAGTTAGCCGACCTTACTATCTACGTGATTGATGTTGCTGAAGGGGAGAAGATCCCACGTAAAGGTGGCCCAGGTATTACACGATCTGATCTGTTGGTTATCAATAAAATCGATTTAGCACCGTATGTTGGCGCGTCACTTGAGGTGATGGAGCAAGATACGCAGCGCATGCGTCCAACCAAACCATACGTGTTCACCAACCTAAAAGAGAGCCAAGGTTTGGACTTCATCATCAACTTTATTGTGACGGAAGGTATGCTGACTATGAAGGAGCCTTCTACGACTGAGTCGTGAATCATGAATAGGGAGTAGAGTTTAAATCCGTTCGCTTTCTAATTTATTAGACACAAAAAAGCCCTGTCGATTATCGATAGGGCTTTCTGATTTTAAAGGGCTTTTAACGTTCGAGTCGAATCTAAAGCTCGCTCTTAGCGACTCTTGTTGTCACTTGTGATTCAATCACGCCATCTTCAACTTGAGTGGTGATCACTTCACCTGGTTCGACATCGTTAATTGATGACACGGTATTGCCCGATGTTGAATGGGTAATGCTGTAGCCTCGCTTCAAGGTTGCCAGTGGGCTCACTGTCTCTAACTTCTCTGCAGCCATGGCTAGCTGGTGGCGAGTGGTTAGCAGTGTTTTATCCATCGCATCCAATAGCTTCTGTTCTGAGCGTTGTAGATGCAACTTCTGTTCGCCAAGGCGCTTCACTGGCGAGTTCAACTGAAGCTGATGTTGTTTACGTTCAACACGCTGTGCATGCTGCTTTAGGTATTGAGCCATACCACGACGTAAGCGCATGTCTAAGTCATCAAGCTGCTGACTCTGTTTTTGCAGTTGGTAGCTAGGGTGTTGTTTCTCTAAGCGGTATTTCAACGTTTGAGTTGATTGCGCTTGTTTGATTAGTACATGACGAATTGCACTGACTAAGCGAGCGCGTTTAGAGACAAAAGCTTGTTCTTTATGACTGTTATCACGGCTAACCAGTTCGGCTGCTGCTGACGGTGTTGGTGCACGCATATCTGCGACGAAATCAGCTATAGTGACGTCAATTTCGTGGCCAACTGCGCTGATAATCGGGATCTGGCTTGCTGCAATTGTGCGAGCAACGATCTCGTTATTAAAGCACCATAAGTCTTCTAATGAACCGCCGCCACGACCCACGATCAACACATCACATTCATTGCGTTCGTTAGCTCGTCCAATCGCTTGAGCTATCTGAATTGCAGCCTCTTCGCCTTGAACCATGGTTGGGTAAACCACAACCGGTAATGAAGGATCGCGTCTTTTCAGTACATCAAGGATGTCAAACAGTGCAGCACCGGTTTTTGAGGTGATCACGCCAACGCGCTTTGGGTGTTCAGGAAGCGGTTGCTTGCTTGATTGAGCAAATAATCCTTCTGCGGCGAGGTTCATCTTAAGTTTTTCAAACTCTTGCTGAAGCTTACCATCACCCTCTGGCTGCATGCTTTCGATGATTAGCTGATAGTCACCACGCGGCTCATAAAGAGACAGACGTGCTTTGACTAAAACTTGATTACCGTTCTGAGGCTTAAAAGTCACACGGCGGTTATTGCCACGAAACATAGCGCACTTAACTTGAGCGCGAGAGTCTTTAAGCGTGAGGTACCAGTGACCGGAGACAGGTGCAGAGAAATTTGAGATTTCACCAACGAGCCAGACTATCCCCATTTCGTTTTCTAATAGGAGACGAACCTCTGAGTTGAGGCGAGAAACAGTAAAGATGTTTGGATTAGTCATAGAAGCACTATCTTTCCTTGAAGGAAGGTCTTTCTTGGAATCTCACAGGGCGTGAGTATGGAAGATAGCGGCAATATAATACATAGCAAGGGGGTAAATGCAAATTAAAAATACAAAAATGTGTAGCCAAGCGATTTCGTTGGCCGTATAATCCGTCCGCAATATCTAATCCAAATGCAGTTTAATTTTCCTTAATTGGCTGCCCTCATTAGGCGAAACGATGAGATTGGATTGTTTCTTTTTACTCCTATTATTGTGAGATATTGCAAATGCTAAGAATTGCCAAAGAAGCGCTGACATTCGACGACGTACTGCTAGTGCCAGCACACTCCACCGTTCTCCCTAATACAGCTGATCTTCGCACTCAGCTGACGAAGAATATTTCCCTAAACATCCCAATGATCTCTGCATCGATGGATACTGTGACAGAAGCTCGCCTAGCGATTGCACTGGCACAAGAAGGCGGAATCGGCTTCATTCATAAGAACATGTCTATTGAACAGCAAGCTGAAATGGTTCGCCAGGTTAAAATTTACGAAGCAGGTGTGGTTTCTCACCCTGTTACTGTAAACCCTGACGCGACAATCGCTGATGTTGTAGCTCTTACTCAAAAACACGGCTTCGCTGGTTTCCCTGTTGTTACTGAAACAAACGAACTTGTTGGTATTATTACTGGCCGTGACGTTCGCTTTGTGACTGACCTTTCTAAGAAAGTTGACGTAGTAATGACACCTAAAGCTCGCCTTGCTTCTGTTAAAGAAGGTGCAACTCGTGAAGAAGTTCAAGAGAAAATGCACGAAGCGCGTGTTGAGAAAGTTCTTGTTGTAAATGATGACTTCCAACTTACTGGAATGATCACTGCAAAAGATTTCCACAAAGCAGAACGTAAACCAAACGCTTGTAAAGATGAGCGCGGCAGCCTACGTGTAGGTGCAGCTGTTGGTGCTGGTGCTGGTAACGAAGAGCGCGTTGCTGCTCTTGTTGAAGCAGGCGTAGACGTTCTACTTATCGACTCTTCACACGGTCACTCTGAAGGCGTACTTAACCGTATCCGCGAAACTCGTGCTGCCTACCCTGATCTACAAATCATCGGTGGTAACGTAGCAACTGGCGCTGGCGCTCGTGCTCTTATCGAAGCTGGTGTAAGTGCAGTTAAAGTGGGTATCGGCCCGGGTTCAATCTGTACGACTCGTATCGTTACTGGTGTTGGTGTTCCTCAAGTAACAGCAATCGCAGACGCAGCTGAAGTAGCAAACGAATACGGTATTCCAGTAATCGCAGATGGCGGTATCCGCTTCTCTGGTGATATCTGTAAAGCGATCGTTGCTGGCGCATCTTGTGTGATGGTTGGTTCAATGTTCGCGGGTACTGAAGAAGCACCGGGTGAAGTTATCCTTTACAACGGTCGTTCTTACAAGTCTTACCGTGGTATGGGTTCTCTTGGCGCTATGTCTCAAGGTTCTTCTGACCGTTACTTCCAATCTGACAACGCTGCAGACAAGCTTGTTCCAGAAGGGATTGAAGGTCGTATCGCATACAAAGGTCGTCTAAAAGAGATCGTTCACCAACAGATGGGCGGTTTACGCTCAAGCATGGGCCTAACGGGTTCTGCAACTGTTGAAGATATGCGTACTAAAGCTGAGTTTGTTCGTATCTCTGGTGCGGGCATGAAAGAATCTCACGTACACGATGTTCAAATCACGAAAGAAGCACCTAACTACCGTTTAGGTTAATAATACGTCCAAACGTTTGAATAATGTGCTGATTTAGTCGGCACATTAATATACCAATCGTAGTAAATAACGGGTCATCCTAGCTTGTTAAAAAGCTCGATAACTTCGTTAGAATTTTTGATTGTAGAATAACTACTTATCAGAACTCTTTGTCGAATAGAGCAGCCTTGTTCTCAAGCTTTTTTCCTGCGCTATTCCTGAACAATTACTTACTGTGATTGGTATTATATCTACCGCTTGTTTTGTTTAGAGAGTGGTTCTCACAAAACATCGCCTTACAGATAACCTACGAAAACGTTTGCTTTATTTCTTGAAGAGTTAATCAGAGGTGAGTAAACTCGCCTCCGTTTTATCACATAGCCAATAAGACTACTTACAATGACTAAAAATATTCATGACCAACGTATTCTAATTCTGGACTTCGGTTCTCAATACACACAGCTAGTTGCTCGTCGTATTCGTGAGATCGGTGTTTACTGTGAACTTTGGAGCTGGGACGTAGAAGAAGCGGATATTCGTGAATTCAATCCAGACGGCATTATCCTATCTGGCGGCCCTGAAAGTGTAACGGAAGAGAATTCTCCACGTGCACCTCAGTACGTATTTGATTCAGGTGTTCCTGTCTTCGGTATTTGCTACGGCATGCAAACTATGGCTGAGCAACTTGGCGGTAAAGTAGCGACGTCTACTGAACGCGAGTTTGGCTACGCAGCTGTACAAGTGACTGGCGAATCAGCACTTTTCGCTGACCTTGAGACGACTCAAGATGTTTGGATGAGCCACGGTGACAAAGTGGTTGAGATCCCTGCTGATTTCACAAAGATCGCTGAAACAGACACTTGCCCATACGCTGCAATGGCAAATGAAGATAAGAAGTACTACGGCGTACAATTCCACCCAGAAGTAACACACACTAAGAACGGCCTAAAAATGCTTGAGAACTTTGTTCTTAATGCATGTGGTTGTGAAGGTCTGTGGACTCCAGCTTCAATCATTGAAGATGCAGTTGCACGTATTAAAGAACAAGTAGGTGACGATGAAGTTATCCTTGGTCTTTCTGGTGGTGTGGATTCATCAGTAGTTGCGATGCTTGCTCACCGTGCTATCGGCGACAAACTAACATGTGTATTTGTAGATAACGGCCTTCTTCGTTTAAACGAAGGTGAGCAGGTTATGGAGATGTTCGGCAATAAGTTTGGCCTAAACATCATCAAAGTAGATGCTGAAGAGCGTTTCCTTAACGCTCTGGAAGGCGAAGCTGAACCAGAAGCGAAACGTAAGATCATCGGCCACGTATTCGTAGATATCTTCGATGAAGAATCTAAGAAACTGAAGAATGCTAAGTGGCTTGCTCAGGGTACTATCTACCCAGACGTAATCGAGTCTGCAGCATCTAAGACAGGTAAAGCACACGTAATCAAATCTCACCACAACGTTGGCGGCCTTCCTGATGATATGGAAATGGGCCTTGTTGAGCCTCTACGTGAGCTGTTTAAAGATGAAGTACGTAAGATAGGCCTAGAGCTTGGTCTTCCATACAACATGCTTTACCGTCACCCTTTCCCGGGTCCAGGTCTAGGTGTTCGTGTACTTGGTGAAGTGAAGAAAGAGTACTGTGATTTACTGCGTCGTGCTGATGCTATCTTCATTGAAGAGCTTCACGCTGCTGACCTTTACCACAAAGTATCTCAAGCATTCACGGTATTCCTACCAGTACGTTCAGTTGGCGTAATGGGCGATGGCCGTAAGTACGATTGGGTTGTATCTCTACGTGCTGTAGAAACTATCGACTTTATGACTGCTCACTGGGCGCACCTACCATACGACTTCCTAGGTAAGGTTTCTAACCGTATTATCAACGAAGTTAACGGCATTTCACGTGTTGTTTACGATATTTCTGGTAAGCCACCAGCAACTATCGAGTGGGAATAATCTTTTAGAGATTTAACCAGCTTTGATTAAGATCTTAAGCCTCGAACTCAGTTCGGGGCTTTTTTCTTTTTGATTCAGGGTATTAAAGAGCCATATCTAACCTCTAGAAACCAAATGGGTTGGAAATTAGATATCAGCTCAAGAAACCATGAGACGCTTTGTTGTATGAGCTATATATCAAAAATATCACTCGCAATTTTTATAAATTCATACAGCAACGGCTATGGTATTTCGCGTGTGAAGCATACTCTTTGATGGACTTATTAAGGACAGATAAGAGAATCCATCATGTTAAAAATCAAATATTTGGCGACAGTGCTCGGCTGCACATTGGCTGCGCAAAGTCATGCGTCTTTGAATATCCAGCCTGATCCGCAAAACCCGAATGGTTACCTTGTTGAAAAATCGGCATTACAAGCTGCTGAACAAGCGAAAACATCCGATCCTATGTATGCGATCTGGTCACAGGCATTACAAACTCGTCCCAATAGTGTTGTTGAAGCTATAGAGCCGGGCTTAGCCTCTAATCCTGAAAACGTAAAACGAGTCGAACGTGTATTCCCTCAATCTGAATGGAACTTCCTCACTCAGATGGCTGCACCAGAATACACCTACACTCGTTTCTTACGTGCGATTGGTAAATTCCCCGCTTTCTGTGGAGAGTACACCGATGGTCGTGACTCCGACGCTATCTGTAAAAAATCCATTATCACGGCCTTTGCTCATTTCTCACAAGAGACGGGTGGCCACATCGCGATAGACAACACCTCTGATAACCCATTAGCGCTAGAAGAGTGGCAGCAAGCGTTGGTACATGTTCGTGAAATGGGCTGGTCTGAAGGCCAAGAGGGCTACACTACGGGTTGTGGTCAGAACGATTGGCAAAATGCTCGCTGGCCATGTGCCGCGGGGCAGGGTTACTTTGGGCGAGGTGCCAAGCAGCTTTCTTACCATTTTAATTACGGTGCGTTCTCTGAAGTGATGTTCGATGGTGATGCAACGGTGTTACTGAATAATCCGGGCTTAGTCGCTGATTCTTGGCTGAACTTTGCTTCTGCTATCTGGTTCTTCCTTACTCCTCAAGCACCTAAACCAGCAATGTTGCACGTTATCGACCGCACTTGGACGCCATCTCAGCGCGAATTAGATACGGGCATTGGTTATGGGTTTGGTACCACGATCAATGTGATTAATGGTGGTATTGAATGTGGGGAGCAGAACAAAGATAAAGGCCAACCGGTTAACCGTATTCGTTATTGGGAAGGGTTAGCAGCGCACTACGAGATCCCTGTAGAAGCGGATGAAGCCAATACATGTTGGCAGCAAACGCCTTACGGAAGCTTGAACCTTAACGGTGCGACGGATGTGCTGTATACCAACTGGGATGGCAACTGGAAATATTACGCAGACCGCCCAGAAGGCTACTCATTTGAATGTGAGTTGGTTGGATTCCAAACGGCATATTCAGCGCTGGTGGCTGGCGATTACGAGAAGTGTGTGACCAACTTTTATGGTTCTCATGCGAGCTGGCCTGAAGTGAAAGTGGTCGACAAGCTTGATCCGGTAGACCCAGGAACTGATCCCGGAGGTAATGGTTGGAGTGTGACCAAGGTTTACAATGCGGGTGACCAAGTGACTCACAATGGTGCGACTTACGAAGCGAAATGGTGGACACAAGGGGATGACCCTGCCAATGGCGGCCCTTGGAAGTTGCTTACTGGAGATCCGACACCACCCGTCGTCACAGACCCGTCGCCAGTCGATCCAGTTCCGGTAGAACCAACACCGCTTGAGCCGCCTGTCGTCGTTGACCCATCGGTATTTATTACATGGCAAGCAGGTGTCAGCCAGGTGAATAATGGTGACAAGGTGACACATAACGGCAAGTGTTTCGTAGCTAAAAACGGTCCGGGTGTTTGGGAAAGCCCCGTACAGTCGAATTGGTTCTGGGATGAAATTAGTTGTCAGTGATCTGTCATTATTAATCAACCTCTGCTTTAGGTTGGCTTACTAAGCTGACCCGTGTTGTTCAAAAGCCGAAAGTTATGACTTTCGGCTTTTTTATTGCGCCTTCTCACCATGAGAGTTGAGAAGCCACACTATCCACACTATCAAACACTGAGTTGAATAATGACTCCTACTTTCTTTCATTAAGGAAATCGTTTCAGGTAGGTTGCTCTGCACTCTCGTTAATAAGAGGATTATTTAACTAGTTATGAAATAAAGTTCTGTACAAATGACCATTGTGAATTTATATTCATTTTTTAATTATATTTATTCTTTTATTTTAGGGTTAAGGTGTACCTATGGAGCAGACAGATATCACGTCACTCATCCCCATTGTGATTACTTTGGTGTTGTCATTGGCGACAAGGAATGTAGTGATCGGCCTTTTTGCTGGCGTATTGAGTGGTGTAGCAATGCTCACCGGTATGTTTAGTGAACTTAATCCTCTTGATACGTTTGGCACTATGGTGAAAGGCTATCTGGTACCTCAACTGACCGATAGCTATAATGCAGGTGTGATTATGCTTTTGATTTTCATCGGCGGTTTTGTTGCTTTGATGGAAAAGTCCGGTGGTGGTGTCGCATTCGCAAAGCGGGTGACTCAGTGGGTAAGCAATAAATGCCAAGCTCAAGTGTCTGCTTGGTTAGGTGGAATTGTTATATTTTTCTCAGACTTAGGCACTCCTTTAATTGTCGGCCCTGTTTTTCGTCCCCTTTTCGATAAACTGAAACTTTCAAGACAGAAGCTAGCATTCATTATTGACTCAACCTCCTCTCCCGTCGCGATTCTTATCCCTTTTATTGGCTGGGGTGTTTATATCATGGGGTTGATTCAAAAAGAGTTTACCGCTTTGAATGTCAACATGTCGGATTGGGATGCTTTCATCGGCGCGATTCCTTTTCAGTTCTACGCTTTCTTAGCGATCTTTATTGTTCCTTTAGTTTCTTTTAAAGGTTTAGACTTCGGACCAATGGCAAAGGCAGAGCGTGATTGCCAAGCGGGTCTTTGTTCTGGTGCGAATAATGAGTCGTTGAATCCTTTCTCGCATAAAAATGCAAAAGCATCTTTTGTTTGGGCACCGCTACTCGTGATGGTCGTTGTATTGTTCACCATGTTGGTTCCGCAAGGCTTCCCGTTCCAAAAGGTTGCAGGTTCGTCATTCAGAGCGGCTTTATCATCGGCTTATTTTTTTGCTGCGATTACCTTGATCTCGCTAATGGCTTATTACGGTGTAAGAAAATTGTCTGATGGTGTTTCGGTGTATTTAAAGGGCATGGGAAATATGATGCCTGTAGCGATCATTCTTGTATTGGCATGGGCGTTAAGCACCGTCGGTAAAGAGTTAGGCGCCGCGGCTTATATTGCAGAACAAGCACAAAGTGGCTTTCCTTACTGGTTAGTGCCTGCCGTCGCTTTTTTGTTGTCGGCGATTATTTCATTCGCAACGGGATCGTCGTGGGGAACCTTCGCGATTATGATGCCATTGGTTATTCCAACCGCTTTTGCGATTGATGCGCCTTTACTAGTGGCAATCGGTGCTGTGTTGTCGGGAGGTTTGTTTGGGGATCACTGTTCACCGATCTCTGAAACAACCATTCTTTCTTCAACTGGCGCAGGGTGTGATCAATTTGAACACTTTAAGACTCAACTTCCTTATGCGTTGATGAATGGCTCTATCGCATTGGTGAGCTTTGTTGTGGCAGGCTTTACGGGAAGTACATGGGTTGTGCTAGGAGCTCTGATTGCTCAGCTTATCCTTGTGACTCTGTTAGCCAAGTACGATGCGAGTAAAAACACTTCTTCAGAAGTTCAACCTCAAGTGTCTGAATCTAAAACACAACAAGCGTAATTTAAGATTACAGAAGAGGGCGAGATTCCAGATATCTCGTCCCTCGATTCTGGAATGACGATCCAATGAGTAGATACGGGATGCGAGTAAACGAGTAACGAAAAGCTCGCCATCTGTTGCCTACGTTTGCTATTAAGGGTGCGCTTACTCAAATCTAAAGACTCTTTTCGCATCCCCATCTCGTTTATCGTACCTAAAAAAACCTCGTCATTCCCCACAGTAAGTAACGAACGTGACAGAGGGCTTTTGTGTGCCGCAAGTGCTCATATCGAAGAGTAGATTCCAGATATCCCGTCCCTCGATTCTAGAGTGACGTAGCACCAGGCTTTGTCTCATTGCCTCAACACTTACCTCACTCGTCATTCCTTACAGTGAGGAACGAACGTGATAGGGAATCTGTTTATTGATAGTTTCGGTGAATTGAATAGGTTCATTATGAAACCTATTTTCCATAAGATCATTTGTACAATCTTAGTTTTCGATAACTGGATTACCTAGTTGTACGGTTTATAGATTAAAATTTTCTGATAATTTTTATCGTTTTTTTTTAATCAACCACTTTAATAAGGTAAATTCGTAATGTCGACCAAACTAGCTAACCCAGCGCCACTAGGCTTAATGGGTTTCGGTATGACCACCATTCTTCTTAATATCCACAACGCAGGTTTCTTCCCAATCGATTCTATGATTCTTGCAATGGGTATTTTTTACGGTGGTTTGAGCCAAGTTATCGTGGGCACTATGTGTTTCAAACGTGGTGACACGTTCGGTACAACTGCGTTTACTTCTTACGGCCTATTCTGGTTGTCTTTGGTTGGTTTGATTGTAATGCCTTACATGGGCCTTCCAGCAAGCCCTGCTGCATTCATGGGTTGGTACCTATTACTATGGGGTATTTTCACAGGCTTCATGTTCATCGGTTCTCTATGTTACCCAGTTGCGAAGCAAGTAGTATTCGGTTCACTAACTATCTTGTTCTTCCTGCTAGCCGCTCGTGATTTCACTGGCAGCGAACTAATCGGCACTATCGCTGGTTTTGAAGGTATTTTCTGTGGCGCTTCAGCTATCTACTTTGCAATGGCACAAGTAATCAACAACGAATACGGCCGCACAGTACTGCCTATCGGTGAGAAGAAAGCACCTCAAATGGCAACACAAGAAATTGCTGCTTAATGCTCTAACTCGGGAACAGTTAGTTTGTTATAAGCTGTTTATTGGTTATGAACAAAACAAAAGGGGTTAGCCGAAATGGCTAACCCCTTTTTTATGCGTTATTAATAGAGCCAGTTAAAGAGGTCTATTTGTTAAAGCAATCTATTTGTTAAGGCGAGTTTAAGCTGAAGGTTGCTCTACAGGTTTAGTGTCTGCAGTTTCAGCTTCAGGAGATTTTCCTGTTTTACGCTTGTACTTCTCTTCCCAGTAGGTAGCACCTTTAATGCCTAGTTTTACAGGGTTGAACGTGTACTCAGTGACGCCTTGTTTCTGCTGTTCTTCGTAGTCTGCAAGAGCTTTAAGCGCAGGCTTAGACATGAAGAAGATGATCAGAATACCGACAATGTTTAACCACGCCATCAAACCAACACCAACATCACCCATTGCCCATGCAAGGTTCGCTGTTTTAACTGTGCCATAGAAAACGGCAGTAATAAGAACAAGCTTAAGTACGAACATCATGCCAGGAATTTTGATAGTACGACGTAGGTAAGCAATATTCGTTTCTGCGATGTAGTAGTAAGCAAGAATTGTTGTAAATGCGAAGAAGAACAGAGCAAATGCGATGAACGGCTTACCAATGCCTGGTAGTGCACTTTCAATAGCAAGCTGTGTAAATACAGGACCGTTGGCACCAATGTTTGCTGCTAGGTTCTGAACAAGGAACACACCTTCAGCGCCGCCGTGAACGTTGTAAGCACCAGTGATGATGATCATGAACGCTGTAGCTGAACATACTAGAAGTGTATCGATGTAGATAGAGAACGCTTGTACCAAACCTTGCTGAGCTGGGTGATCAACACTTGCAGCCGCAGCCGCGTGAGGACCTGTACCTTGACCCGCTTCGTTTGAGTAAACACCACGCTTAACACCCCAACCAATTGCAGCACCGAAGCCTGCCATAGGTGTGAATGCATCGCCAATGATCATTGCGAAAACCGTTGGCACTTGGCCGATGTTTAGCAGAATGATAACGAACGCGATGATGATGTAAGCCAGTGCCATGAATGGAACAACGATTTGTGTGAAGTTCGCAATACGTTTAACACCACCAAAGATGATGAACGCTAGGATAATAGCAACTACAGTACCAGTGAAAATTTTAGCGAAACTGAATGTACCGATAGCTGTTTCAATCATGTCACCTGAGCCAAATGCAGCTTCTACAGCATTACCAATACTGTTTGACTGAACACCTGGAAGCAAAATACCACATGCAAAAATAGTCGCGATAGCAAAGATCCAAGCGTACCATTTTTGACCCATCGCTTTTTCGATGTAGTAAGCCGGACCACCACGGAACTGGCCTTCATCTTCTTCTTTGTAGATTTGCGCTAGCGTTGATTCTGCGTAAGCTGTTGCAGCGCCAAAGAAAGCCACTACCCACATCCAGAATACTGCACCTGGGCCGCCGAAACCGATAGCGGCAGCAACACCAGCAATGTTACCTGTACCGACACGGCCAGATAGAGAAACGGCCAGAGCTTGGAAAGACGAGATGCCTTTTGACGAGCTTTTACCCGATAGTAGCAAGCGCCACATTTCAAAGAAGTGACGGATTTGAACAAATCGAGTCATGATGGAGTAGAACAAACCTGCACCTAAACATAGGTAGATAAGTACTGGACTCCAGATTATTCCATTCAAAAAATCAACGAATGACTGCATGAGTATTTTCCCTGTTAGTTTTGCTTATGATTGTTTTTCGAACAACACAATACTTCACTTGTAACCCGAGTGTTAAATTATTTAACTGCCTATTAGGATTACTGTGACATAAAGCATGTTACAGGGGGTATTTGTTAACGCTTAGTGCTAATTTGATAATCGTTCCATTAAAATTTATATGCAATTAGTTGTTTTTAGTGTCGGTTTGTAAAGTGAATAAATAGTGATTAATACAAATTTTCGAAACTCACAATATGTGTCAGAAGGGAAAATAGAAGAAAAATGAGAGGAAACGTTGTTCAGTACTAATGACTGTTAACACATTGCGACGGTAAAGACGCAAGAATATATCACCGATATAGTGAAATTAGGCAGGTTTAAGGGGAGGTATTAATTAAAATATCAGTAGTGATTTTTAGAACTTTCCGTAAGGATTACCGCAATCAGAAATCGTGAATCAATCGCCTGTTTTAAACGACTTTAAATCCTTTTCCAACCAAAGCTTGAGCGAACTCAGACTGAGTGTTTGGATCTCCGTGAATCAAATGTACCTCTTTGGGTGGCACGGTTATTTCTTCTATAAATCGATTGAGATCATCTTTATCAGCATGAGCAGAGTAGCCAGACATACTATGGATCTGAGCCTTCACCTCAACGTGTTGGTTATCGATGGAAACCTGTTTTTCTCCTTGTTGTAGCTCTCGCCCGAGCGTTCCGTGAGCTTGATAGCCTGCTAAAATTACATCGGTGCGTTTATCGGGAAGTAAAGCTGATAAGTAGTTCATTATCCTGCCGCCCTGACACATCCCAGAGGCAGCGACTACAATCGCGGGTTCACCTGTCGAACGCAGGCGATTGACGATTTTCTTGTGCATTCTATGCCCATCAACAGTAATGCATTGCTCAAAAGCGAGTGGGTGACGTTTTAGTTCAAGACGTTGCTTTGCTTCTTGTCCCCACAGCTCTTTAAAGCGTCGGTAGGATCGCGTTACTTTCTCTGCCATAGGCGAATCGAGGATAATAGGAATATCGGCGCTGAGTTGATGTTCAAAGATCAGATTTTCGATATCAAACAGCAGTTCTTGTGTTCTTCCGATACTAAATGCCGGGATCAGGATGACACCACCATCGAGTAGTGAACGGTCAATAATTGCTTTGAGACGCTCAGAGCGTGTTGCAATATCGTCGTGCGTGCTGGTGCCATAAGTGGATTCAATAAATAGGTAATCGGCTTGTTGTGGTGGTTTCGGATCCGGCAGCAGTGGCGTGTTACTTGGACCCAAGTCGCCAGAAAAGACCACCACCTCTTGGTTGGGTAACTTAATCTCAATATAGGCGGAGCCTAAGATATGCCCGGCAGGTTGAAAACGGGCATACAGAGTATTTGGCCTATGATGATCCTTTCCGTCGTTTTGCTGTTTAGAGACAATTGGAAACCACTCTCCATAAGGCTTGGGAGCAATCAACGAATGAATCTTTTTGAGTATCAGCTTCGACTGTTTATTGCTGAGTCCTTGCAGCTTTATACCATCTTCAATCATTAAAGGAGCGAGTTCAGCCGTCGCCTGAGTGCAATAAATCGGTTGGTTAAAGCCACTGGCGAGTAACCAAGGTAATCGACCAATATGATCAATGTGAGTATGAGTCAGCAGCAGAGCGTTAAGGTGGGACGTTTCAAATTCAATATCAAGAGGGCGTGCGTCTTCCCCTTGAAGCTTTTTACCTTGAAGCTCTAAACCTTGAAAAAGGCCACAATCGATGAGTACCGCTTGGCCTGAATCTCTTAATTCGTGACAAGATCCTGTGACGGTATGTTTGCCGCCATGGTGAATCACTTCCATCGTTTACTCCCATTGCTCTATAAAGCCATTAACGCCTGTTTTTATTTTGCGGATAAGCGCCGGCATGTAAAACAAGAACAATGAGAGTTGCGATCGTTGAGTGTCTTTTTAAGTCATTGAGCGATGGCTCAGTGTGTTCGTTGTGATTTAGCTCGTAGAAGAACGGTCTGAATCCAGCTCTGGGTGTTGTTGTTCCTCTAAACGAGCCACTTCGGCATCAAGTTCTGCGATTTTCTCTGCCATGAGTGCGTGACAGCGATTGGCTAACTCTCTTGCGTCGCTGAGCTTGTATCCAGACACATCGATAGGTTCCAGCATCTCGGTGATCACAATGCCATTATTAACTCGGTTGAGGTCAATCTTATTGTGCGTAGTGCTGGTACACATTGGGGTAATAGGTACGCCGGCTTCAATCGCCATCCGGAAAGCCCCTGTTTTGAATGGCAATAATCCACGCCCTTTACTGCGTGTTCCTTCTGGGTAAACCCAAACAGACAGATCTCTGTGATGGATCGCTTCTGCCACTTGCTTGATGGTATCGCGTGCTTTGGATTTATCTTCACGATTAATCAGAATGTTACCTGTGATCCAATACAGCAAGCCAAAGAAAGGCACATACAGCAAGTCGCGTTTACCCAGCGAAACAGTACGCGGCCTCAGCATCCCCGGATCGGTGACAAAATCCAATATGCTTTGGTGGTTAGAGATGTAGACGCTTTTTTCTGACGTTGGCGCATTGTCTAGGCCGCGCTGCACCAGTTTTACACCGACGATCTTTTGTAGCTGGTTGAACCAACGACAGAAAACGTACACATGCTTGGGGTTCTTGGGGCTAAACAAGCAGTAAACAAAAGCACAGAGGGTAGTGAAAATAATAAACACCGTAGCCAAAATTATACGAAGAACAGCAAGCACAATTCACTCCTTACTCACCGCAAGATTGCAGTGATTAAATAGTTTTAGATGCTTGAAGTTTTCACTCTATTTAACCGAATTGCAACAATTAACTGTTATAGGGTTCTGTTTTTAGATCTTTATATAAAACAAGGACTAACAATGGGTGTTTGACACGATCATCGAGCTTACACGTGTTCACTAGTAGCGAGGCATGTTCACCAATACTGTTTATTTGGATCCAACTTTTCTACCCATTCTGGATCTTGACGCGATTCCAAGTAGAGTTGTAGGCCGTTATAAGACATGAAAGCTGCAGGGCCACCAAGATGTTCGAAATAGTCAAAATAATCATCTTCGAGTGAACAAAGGTGAGCTAAATCTTTAACGTTATTCATCATTGCCCATTGAATAGCGAACACCGGAGCCGTCGAACCTGAAATGCTGACTTCTTCGACATTTGGGTTGAACAGTGAATTGGCTTGCTCAAGCTGTATCTCTTCTTGCTCAGACTCTTGCTGTAACACCTCTTCGATGATCTCTGAGCGTTTGGTATTAGAGACATTCTTATTCAGCTTGGCGATTCGAAGCGCGTAGCTAAAACGGTCAGTTGAAACGATGTCGACAAGTTGCGATAGCAGCTCTTTGTCTACGCCCGCAGCCTTGGTGAAGTAGTCGATACACGAATTGATTGAAGCATAACGAGTACCGTCGAATTCAAAGCCACTGGTTTCGTCGTAGGCCTCGATTACAATGTCATCAACCGACAAAGGCCAACCTTTATAGTCAATTCGCTGCTTGGCGATTTGATACATCTTCCAAGCACTGCGCCCAAACCCGCCAAGCGTCGAGCCCGAGAAATCTGAATCAATAAGCTCTTGCTCCGTCCAGTTCTCACCAACCCCTAAGTGCTTTGCATATTTATCGATGAGTGCGTGTTTTATCTGATCGCGCACAGCCCAAATTGAGGTCAGATTCTTTGAGTAGTTAATTCTCGCACACTCATTACAAGCCGGCAGTGCTATCGGTGAGTGACCAATCTTGGCAACAGCTTGCGCTGTCTTAGGAAATTCAACAACATCATTGGAAGGTTCACCACAAAACCAACAGGTGTGGCGTAGGTTGAACGGGATGTCTATGTGGGAGTATGTGTTCATTAGTCTAATTCTGCAGGGGGTGAGGTTGGGGTAGCATCAAAATAATTATCCCTGTTCACGTGTCACCTTGTACCTGGTTTGTTTCATTTTCCGTGGAGTTTAATTTTAAGTCGTAGATTACAGGAATCGTCCTATAGATATATATTGATATAAAACAGTGACTAACGATGAATGTTTATGGATGTAGCTGAAGTAACATGTGCCGCTAGTAATCCTGTATGGCCGCCATTACTATGGTGTTAATTTCCTTACTCCAATAGCGCATATGTCCTCATCGATTCCTTTTTACGATAAAAATACCCACACACTTTGTGAGCAGTACAACTCAGTGACGTTCGAGACGGTACATCAAAGTTGGCAAGCTTATTGGCCCTTAGAGGGTGATAAAGTGCTAGATGTCGGTGCTGGTAGTGGACGTGATGCGTTATGGATGCAGAAAGTTGGGGCTGACGTTATCGCAATAGAACCCAGTGACTCATTACGCGAGCAAGGCTCTGAATATACCGGGCCAAGTGTTACATGGATTGATGACTCACTTCCTTCGCTTGGCCGCACTGAAAACCTCGGAATGCGCTTTGACCTGATACTGGTGAGTGCTGTTTGGATGCACTTAGCCCCGTCCTATCGAGAGCGTGCATTTAGAAAGTTGTCTAACTTATTAGCTCCAAACGGCAAGTTGGTGATTACTCTGCGTCATGGGGAGTTTCAGGATAGTCGAGAAGGGTACCAAGTTTCAGTTGAGGAACTTGAGCGGTTATCAAAAAACAGTGCCTTGTTGGTTCGTCATGTCGATGATAGCCAAGATACTTTGAACCGCAGTGAAGTGTGGTGGCAAACCGTGGTGATGACATTACCTGATGATGGTTCCGGTGACTTGAACAAGGTGCGACACATTATTGTGAATGACAATAAGTCAGCGACATACAAGTTGGCCTTGTTAAGAACCTTACTGAGAATAGCTGATGCTCATTCTGGCGCTGTGATTGATCGAACTGATGGGAAAATCTCACTTCCAATGGGCTTGGTCGCTCTTTATTGGGTTAGACAGTTTAAGCGCTTGATTGATATCGATATAGAAGGCACTGGGATTCAGCAAAATAGCAACACAACGAAGGGACTTGGGTTTGTAAAAGAAGATGGCTGGAACAAACTCAAGCACTTAAGTGCCGATGATCTAGCTATTGGAACTATGTTTTTGGGCGAGGAAGCCAAGGCTTTACAAAAGCTATTTTCACAGACGATTAGCACCATTAAATCAGGGCCTGTGACGTTTATTTATCAAGGCTCGAAAGACAACAGACTATTCGATATATACCCTCCTCAAAAACGACGGAAGAGCCGGGAATCATTGGTCATGGATAGTGAGTTCCTAGAAAGTTTTGGCTATTTCACTCTCGATGAAAGCCTGTGGGAGTGCTTTAGAATCTACCACTCTTGGATTGAACCGCTAGTGGTGAATCAATGGGTCATGGAGATGCAGCGTTTCGAGTTAAACCGACAGCGAAATATCTCATTACAGACTTATCACGACTGCTTGGTATGGATCGATCAAAACCACGACACTCGCGATGTGCGTAAACGTGTCGAGCAACTTAGATCTAATCGTGCCGACATTGTTAGCGTCTGGAGTGGAAAGTCATTGAAAAATGAGTATCACGTTGATCACTGTTTGCCTTTTGCTTACTGGCCAAACAACGATAAGTGGAACCTCTTTCCAACTACGAGCAAAGAGAACCTAAGTAAAAGTGATAAAGTTCCCACAGCGGAAAAGCTTCGTTCGTCTAAGTCTCGGATTCTTGAATGGTGGCAATTGGCGTGGAGCGACTCTGATCATTTTGAACAGCAGTTTTTTTCTGAAGCGGCACTTTCTTTACCCAACATACCAGCACTGTGTCGAGACTTTGAAGAGGTGTTTGATGCAATGGGCTTGCAAGTACGTGGAGTAAAAAGTCGACTTCTGATCAGTGAGTGGAACTGAGCAGAAAATAAACGAGTTATTGAGGCGATTTACTATCAAGACAACAATGAAATACATCGGAATTGATGGCTGCAAGGCGGGGTGGATCGCTTGGATTGTCTCTGGCAATGAGCTACCTACGTTCAAAGTGGTAAACACGCTCGATGAGTTAGTCGATGAACTTGCAGGTTCGACGACGTTAATCGATATGCCGATTGGTTTTAGCGATTCACAGACTCCGGATAGATTATGCGACAAAGCAGCAAGGCGTTTTCTTACCAGCAAACGTGGATCTTCGGTGTTTCCGGTACCGTGTCGTGAGGCGGTTTATCAAACCGATTACATTGCGGCGTGCAGTGCAAATGTGGAGCAGCTTGATAAGAAGTTTTCTAAGCAGACTTGGGGAATTGTGCCCAAGATCCGTGAGCTTGATGAACTCATTGAAGCTCATCCAGATCTTTCTATAAGAGAATCACATCCTGAGGTCGTGTTTGCAGCTTTGAAAGGCGAACCGTTGACCTTTTCCAAACGAACACAAGAAGGCAAAGATGAACGGCTTTCTATTATTCAGCAACTAGCCCCTCAATGGTGTGACGGTTTGTTGTTGGTCATTTCAAACACAAAGCGTAAAGACGTTGCAATAGACGATATTTACGATGCGTTCGTACTTATGCTGGTTGCCTGTCACGCTCCGCAATTATCGACCTTGCCTGAGCTTTCTGATGTTGGTGGAGCTCCTGACACAGATCAGAACGGACGAGTTAGAGAGATTGTTTATTGGAATAAACCGCGCTAACAAAGCGTGCGTTTAGCTTTGTTTAATGTGTTATTTTTCAAACCCTGTTTACTTCCACTCTTATTATTTTTGAGTCTTTGATATGAAACGTTTTTTTGTCGGCTGGCTGGCCACTGTGCTTAGTGCTGCGAGTTATGCTCAAGTTGCCCCTATATCTCAATGGCAATGTGACATGATGAAAAAGAACAATGTCTTGAGTAGCGGTGCCCCCGTTGGTTGCGAGCGGTTATCCAAAGTGGATTTCGATTTCATTAACTTTAAAGGGGAAACGCAACAGGGCAATATGATCGTGCTTGATGTTGTTGCGCCGGCTGTTGAACAAATCTTTTCAGAGCTAAAACTGCGTAATTTCCCTCTTCATTCTGCACGTCTTATGCGTGAGTTTAAAGGTGACGATAATGCATCGATGGACGCTAACAACAGCAGTGCGTTTAACGCTCGGCCTATCACTGGCGGAGGTGGTTGGTCGAAGCATGCTTATGGTGTGGCGATAGACATCAACCCAGTTCAAAATCCTTTCTTAGCGTTCGATAGCAACGGAAGAATCACGGTAAAACCATCACAATCTGCGACTCGCTATGTGAACCGTACTCGCTTTCGCGCACGTGATGAAATTGAACGTCGAGGCATGGCAGAAGATGTGGTTGAGCTGTTCGCCCATCATGGCTTTATGATCTGGGGAGGGGATTGGAATAGCCCCATCGATACTCAACATTTTGAGGTTGGATCAAGAAAGTTCGTTACCCAACTGCTCGATAAACCTCTACCTGAAGCAAAGGTGTTATTTGAGCGTTACGTCGAATCTTACCGCCAATGTTTTAATAAGAACAAAAGCGAGAACGCAGAAAAAGCTCGCGCTATCTGTGCAAAGAAAACAGTCGGGACTTTTTAGTGCTATGTTTATCTAGAACCGTTTGTGTTTTAGCAAGTTAAGCCTGCTTAAGGTGTGTTTTGAATCGCTAAGGTCAACGTATGTCGTTGGCCTTTTTTATATTCATTTCTTCAATATAACACCAGGCATTAAAAAGGTTATTGGGTATCCATTAGTCAATAATCGATAAGGTATTGCTCTGCAAAGTCATCGGTTTGTCATTGAAAAACTCATAGCGTTAACGTTATGTGAGAACCTGTGCTAGTAGGGGAACTCTTCGCCGAAACGCCAGTATTATTAGTGAACTGATCACAACGGACCAACTAATGAAAAAGATACCTTTGGCTCTAACTCTTCTAAGTACGCTACTTTTTTCACAATATGCTTTGGCTACAGACACTTCGCACACGACTCAAAACCCAACTTATGAATTGGATGGCAAGGCGGTATTAGGCCGTACTGAGAATGTATACCTCTCTAGCGTTCAAGGGCTAAAAGACGTTCCTTTCATTGGCAAAATCGACACTGGTGCAGAAACTACCTCTATGCATGCGGAAGACATTCATGTGAAGAGCACGAATGCCGATTATAAGAATCTTAAAGACAAAGAGTTGATGGCGGCGTTAACCGAAGACTTGTTGAATAATTCCGATGTTGATTACGATGATTGGAATGGCAGTGCCTTTGCGAAATATGAGGCTGTGGTGTCTTTTAAAGTTCAAAACCCGCGCACGGGAGACATGGTATCAATCGAAGCGCCTTTAGAGCGTGTCAGCATGATACGCAGCCGCACCAGCAGCACGCCTTTACTTCGTCCTACCGTAAAAATGTCGCTCACCATTGCAGACCAAGAGCTAAAAACCGATGTTAACCTGACCGACAGAAGCCATTTCTCTGCGCCAGTGCTGATTGGTAAAACCTTCCTTGCGGATAACGCGCTAGTGTTCGCAGGCTATGACTACTTGCAAGAGCAGGAAAAAGCGACAGTGGTAGGTCGAAAAGAGGTGGTGTCTATTTCAGGAATGGCGATGAATGCGACCTTCTCTTTAAAGAATCGATACAGTATTTTGCATTCAAAAAATATCGATGTAGACAAGAAAAACAATGAAGTCACGTTTGATATGGTCGATAACGACGGTAAGCAAAAAGAAATGACACTGCCATTAGTTCGTATGTTGAGCGTGAGTGGTAAGAAGAGACCTTTGGTGTATGTACCTGTTCAACTCGATGAAAACATCACTAAAGATGTTCTAGTGTACTTACGTGACCGTTCAAGTAGTGAGTCACAGTTGAGGTTTGGAACCAGCACCGCTAGCGAACTTTTCATGATTGATACCAACGCTGAAAATATTCTCTCTGAAGGCTCCGAGAGTTTCAGCGATGTCGCGAAAAAAAGTGAGCCACTGATCATCTCACCGGAAGAAGATATCACTTTAGATGGGTTTCCTATGAAGGCAGTTGCTTCATTCACCGTAAATACCCCTTTACTCAAAGTCGATAGTTTTGAAATGACAGGGAAGGGCAAAGACGCGTCCGTTGAATTCTTCCTTATTGATGCGAATGGTGAGCAACAGAAAGTCATTAAGAAAATAATCAAAAAGCTTCGAGTTGGGGATGACGTTCGCCCAGTTGTAAGTGGTGAATTTTTAGGTGCTGGTAAAGTTCGCCAACAAGAATTTGCTATCGACGTACTTAATAGCAACGAGAAAGAGTCCTACTTCGTGTTAGGCAAAAAGATGGCGAAAGATGGGGTGTATGTGAATACTCGATCTGACTACCTTTTGAAATCGGAGCCTTTGTTTAAAGTGGGGCATATAGAAGTTGTTGAAGTCAACGGCATGAAGTTCCCGGCCAAGTTGGATACTGGCGCAGATGTAAGCTCAATGAATGCAGTCAACATCAAACGATTCAAGAAAGATGGCCAAGACATGGTGAGTTTTACCTACCAAAACAACCAAGGCGATAAGCAAGATTTCACTAAGCCAGTGATTGATGTGATGCGTATTAAAGCCAAGAAAGGCGAGAAGGTGAACATTCGCCCTGTCGTCGAAATGAAGGTTAAGTTAGGTGACTTAGAGAAAGAGGTAAGGGTAAACCTTCAAGATCGCTCTCGCTTTGAATACAGCATGATCCTAGGTAAGAACTTCTTAAAGCACGGCGCAGTAGTGAGCAGTAATGAAGATTACTTGCTGGGCGAGATGGATTAACGCCTGAACTTATCTAAGTTCGTAAGATAACAGTTCTAGATGGCCACACATTTCAGCAACGGGATGTGTGGTTTTTTATTGTTGACGTGCTAAAGGTAAGTCACTGTTAAAAAGAAACTTTCCTTGTTATGGCTAGTAAAATAAAGATAAAAAAAGGGCCAACTCTTTCGAGTTGGCCCTTTCCAAACGTTTGGTGGAGCTGGCGGGAGTTGAACCCGCGTCCAAAAATCATTCATCATTGGTACTACATGCTTAGTCGATCTTTAATTTCACCAGCAACCTGCGAACCGACACGCTAGTTAAAGGCTAACCTGAATTATAATTCGCGCTTTTCCTCTCAGGTGGGAGAATCCGCGCTAGCTAGTTTGGGTTTGATCTCTTATTGGTCCCCGTCTTACGAGCGGAAGCTAGGGTAAGAGAGCTCTGAGCAGGTTATTAAGCTGCTAGTGCGTAGTTTTCGTCGTTTGCGACTATTTTTTTGCGGCTTTTAACGTGGCCAACCGCCCCACGGCATGCACCTCAGACTTCAAAATTCCTGTCGAATCCTAAATCAGCCCCAAGTGTTATTTGCATAGTACCAGAAAAGCTTTGCCTGTCTAGCACTGTGCGTTTAAGTGCTTAAAATTAACGCAAATTACTCTTCATAATTCGTGCTTTATCTCTCGCCCAATCTTTTTCTTTCATATCAGTACGTTTATCGTGCAGCTTTTTACCTTTCGCTACGCCAACTTTAATCTTCGCCCAAGAGCGAGACCAGTAAAGTGCGGTTGCGACAAGTGTCATGCCTTCACGGTTAATACGACCGATAAGGTTGTCGAGCTCTTTTCTCGACATTAATAGTTTACGGATACGTGTTGGGTTCGCCACGATATGAGTACTCGCTTGAGTTAGCGGAGTAATCGTCATACCACTGATGAATGCTTCGCCATCTCGGATGTATACGTAGCTTTCTGCGATATTGGTTTTGCCTTCACGTAGGGATTTTACTTCCCAGCCTTGTAGCTCAAGCCCCGCTTCTATCTCATCATCGATGAAATATTCGTGGCGAGCTTTCTTATTAAGCGCAATGGTATTACTACCGGCTTTTGATTTTGATTTATTCTTTGCCATAATGGCCTCATTATACGGAATGCGCCCTAGATGGGGAATCCTTTTTATTTGCGCTCTGGCCCAATACAATTAAAATTGCAGTTTGTGTTAATGTAACGCTGTCTTTAACAGGAGTCTATATGCCAAAGGTTACTCGTTCAGCATTAGTGTCTTTTAGTGCCGACCAGATGTTCAGCTTGGTCAATGATGTTGCTCGTTATCCTGAGTTTTTGCCAGGATGTTCTGGTTCTCGTGTGATCGAATCTTCAGATTCCGCGATGGTGGCTTCGGTTGATGTCTCTAAAGCTGGTATCAGTAAAACATTCACTACGTCGAATCGAATGGCGGATGGTGCTGAAATTTTAATGGAGCTGGTAGATGGCCCGTTTAAGAAGCTGGAGGGGGGCTGGTATTTCACTCCTCTAGACGACCAAGCATGTAAGGTTGAACTTAAACTAGAGTTTGAATTTTCTAGTCGAATGATTGAAATGGCATTTGGCAAGATTTTCAATGAACTGACAAGCAATATGGTCAGTGCTTTTACTCAACGAGCGAAACAGGTTTACTAAGCCATGACTATTGAATCAGATATGATCCACGTAGAAGTTGTGTTTGCGCTTCCACATGAGCAGCGTGTATTTACCTTAGTGGTAAATAAGAACGCGACCGTTGAAGAGATTATTGCGCAGTCTGGTGTTTTAGAGTTGTATCCAGAAATCGACTTGGCGAAAAATAAAGTTGGCGTATATAGCCGCAACGTTAAGTTAGATGCGACGGTTCGTGATAAAGACCGTATCGAAATCTATCGAGCATTGTTAGCTGATCCCAAAGAGATTCGCCGTAAGCGTGCTGAACAAGCAAAAGCGGCTGCAGCTAAATCGTAATGCTAAACAAATTTGAGTAAGAAGAGAGCTCGCTATATTGGCGAGCTTTTTTGTGTCCGTTAGCCTGAAAATGAAGATTAATTTGTTACAGGATATTAAAAAGCCTGCTCATGTGAGCAGGCTTTTGCGATTCTTACTTTGTCGGCTGAGAGCTTTGTCGACTGATAGCTTTTGACTGGAAAGCTTTGTTGGTTGAAAGCTAGCGAAGGCTTTCGAAGAATTCATCACTGGCTTCAAAATCACCATTGATCGTCACTAAGGTGCCCGTTGCATCAAAGTTAACAACAAGATTTTTTTGAATCGAGTCTTCATGGCCTTTTGTGTGGTGGTAAATGTAGTACCACGTATCTGGGTAGCCATTTTCGATAAGCATAGGTGAGCCCATAACGTAACGAACTTGTGTTTTTGTCATGCCAAACTTCAGCTGATCGACAGCTTCTTGTTCAACATAGTTACCCTGATTGATGTCAATTCGATAAACCAACTTCTCTAGTAGAGAGCAACCGGTCAACATTGTTAGTGCAAGTGGAACTGCAACTAACCACTTTTTAATTCGCATAGTCTGAGATCTTTCTTCGCTAAAATACTGCCTGATAATAAACAAGCTCCAGCAAGAAGTAAAAAGCTCCTTGCGCTTTGAGCTTGTTATGACTGGCAATTTTGAATTAAGTTGCAAAATTGGCAAGATTTTTCGGTAAATTATCAGAAAGTTGCTGAATATGTAACCTAAGCAGCGATTAATAACTCTTTTGCGTTGGCCAGTGTCGATTCGGTAATCTGGCTGCCACCAAGCAGTCGAGCAAGCTCTGAGACGCGTTGTTGCTCATCAAGCGTGTGCATTTGGGTCTCGGTTTTACCTGATTTAGTGTTCTTCGCTACAAACAGTTGTTGGTGACCGCAACCGGCAACTTGAGGTAAGTGCGTCACACACATAACTTGTGTCGATTCACCCAGCTTACGCAGCATTTTTCCGACAACTGCTGCTGTTGGCCCACTGATACCCACATCGACTTCATCGAAAATCAGGCTTGGTGTGTCCACTTTTTGCGCTGTGATCACTTGGATCGCTAATGAAATACGTGAAAGTTCACCACCAGAGGCTACTTTAGCAATGGGCTGCATTGGTTGGCCTGGGTTGGTCGAAACAATGAAGGTCACATTATCCATACCCAATGGAGAAGGGTGTGTGTTGGTGTTGTTCACTTCAATGGCAAACTGTGCTTTTTCCATGCTCAGTTCGTGCATGCTTTGCGTGATCAGCTTGTTGAGCTCTTTTGCGTAACGAGTTCGAGATTTATGAAGCTTCTCTGATTTAGCAACGAACGATTGGTATTGGTTTTCTACCTCGTTTGCCAATTCATCCAATTTTTCATCGGAACAATCAAGCGCTTCAACTTGTTGTAATAAATCTTGGTGATGCTTGTAAAGCTCTTCTGGCAACACGTGATGCTTGCGAGACATCGACATCACTTTTGAGAAGCGTTCTTCAACGTAAACCATACGACCTGGATCGACATCAATGCTGTCTAGGTAGGTTCTTAGTTCACTGTTGGTCTCTTCAATCTGAATGATGGCTTCAGAGAGTAAGTTGGGCAGATCAACTAACCTTTCATCAAGCTCAGCTAATTGAATTAGGGAGTGATTGGCCGATTGCAGAATACTAAGCGCATTAACTTCTTCGCCTTCGTAAATAAGCTCGATAGCCTGCTGGCAGGTTGAGGCCAATTCTCCGCTATTGGAGAGGCGCTTATGCTCTTGTTCGAGGTCTTCATATTCTTCCTCCCCAATAGATAGCTCATTTAACTCTTTGATTTGATATTCTAGAAGCTGTTTTTGAGCTTGGTTTTGCTGGCTATTTTCACGTAACTCTTTTAAGTGGTTATCGGCTTGTCGCCATGCTTGGTAAGCATTACGTGTCGATTTCAATAGGTTTAAGTGGCCTGCGTATTGATCAAGCATGGCCATTTGGTGGTCGCTTTTCATCAGCTGGTGGTGCGCGTGTTGGCCATGAATGTTGATCAACAACTGCCCTAGTGATTTCAATTGTGAAAGAGGGACAGGACTACCGTTGATGAATGCACGAGAGCGACCTTCTTTGGAGATGGTTCTACGTAGGATGCATTCACCGCCATCAAGCAGTTCATTGTCTTCTAACCAGCGTGTAGCGTGCAGATTGTTCTCAAGTAAAAAAGCGGCACTGACTTCGGTTTTATCTTCTCCTTGTCTTACCATTCCTGCATCAGATCTTCCCCCAAGACATAAGCCTAAAGCATCGATAGCGATAGATTTACCCGCACCCGTTTCACCGGTGATTGTTGTCATGCCTTTAGAGAGTTCTAGCTGTAAAGACTTAACAATAGCGAAATTATTAACACTTAAATGAGCCAGCATTTTTATTTACCTGTATAACTGAACAATACTGTATATAAGTTCAGTATATACTGTTTCTTTATACAGTAAAGTCGACAGGTGAAATTTTTTTGTGACAGATCTCAGAATTGAGGTTGCCTGTAGGCTACTGAAACCGCTATAGATTCCCAACTTAGTCTGGGCGTGAAGGGATGAGGTACATTAGGGCTATGAGGACTTATAAGGTTTCGACGGGCAAAAAAAAGGCTGACGAACATCGTCAACCTTTCAAATTCTCGTCTACTGACAGAGTCGCTAATTCAATTAGAACAGCTTACTTGACCAGCCTAGTTTGTTACGTAGGACATGGTAGTAGTTGTAGTCTTTAGGGTGAATCAGCTTGAGTACATTCGGGCTTTGGTAAATGTGGATCTCATCGCCAGGAGAAACAGGCAGTGAAATTTGACCATCGCAGCTTACTTCCTGAGTGCCGCGGTTATCAGGCGATACGATAAGTTTAATACGACGTTTGCCATCAACCACTAATGGACGACTTGAAAGCGTGTGTGGGAACATTGGCACTAGCGAGATTGCATTGAGGCTTGATGACAAGATAGGGCCACCACCAGAAAGCGAGTAAGCCGTTGAACCCGTTGGAGTCGATACGATCAAACCATCAGAACGCTGTGAGAACGCAAAGCTGTCATCGATATACACTTCGAACTCGATCATGTGTGCGACTTGACCTGGGTGAAGTACGGCTTCGTTGAGCGCTGCGTTATGACTTTTTATTTGGCCATGACGATGAATTTCAGTCTCTAGTAGGAAGCGTTCTTCTTCCATGAACTCACCTTTGAGTACATCGATAAGTGCGCTTTGGAAGTTTTCAGGGTTGAGATCGGTTAGGAAGCCAAGGTTTCCTCGGTTCACACCGATGACTGAAATATCGAAACGCGACAATATTCTAGCCGCACCGAGCATATTTCCGTCACCACCCACAACAATTGCGAGATCGGCTCGTTTACCTAACTCAATCAGGCTAGAAAAATGTTCTTGTGGGATATCGTCCAAAATACTGGAGAGCCTATCATCAACAAATACTTGATAACCCTCAGTACTTAACCACTGATAGAGCTCTCTATGAGTCTGAATTGCTTGCTGATCTCGAGGTTTACCAATAATAGCGATGACTTCAAATGGCTTTTTCATAACGTTTCCAAACGAATTAGGCTTGAATCAAAATTCTTCATCCCCATAATAAAGGCAAGTTGAACGTCTATGCGAGTGTTTTATATCAATTTGAGGCGCAAACACGCCTGTCACTGGCATTGAAAACGAATTCTGGAGATATCATGAGCAACGAAGAAAACAAAGTAACCGAAGAAGAACTAGATCAGATCATTGCTGAAGCTGAGAAAGTTGAAGAAGCTGAACTGAATGAAGACGCGGCTGATGAGCAGGAATCAAAAATTGCTCAACTAGAAGCGGCACTGCTTTCTAGCGAATCTAAAGTGAAAGAGCAGCAAGATTCTGTTCTTCGCGCAAAAGCTGAAGTTGAGAACATGCGTCGTCGTAGCGAGCAAGAAATTGATAAAGCGCGTAAATTCGCTTTGAACAAATTTGCTGAAGGTCTACTTCCTGTGATCGACAACCTAGAGCGTGCAATGCAAGCTGCAGATGCAGAAAACGAAGTGGTTAAACCATTGTTTGAAGGTGTTGAGCTAACGCATAAAACATTCGTAGATACTGTTGCTAAATTTGGCCTTAAAGAGATTAATCCTGAAGGTGAAGTGTTCAATCCTGAATTCCACCAAGCGATGTCTATTCAAGAGAGCCCTGACCACGATTCAAACACGGTTATGTTCGTGATGCAAAAAGGCTACGAGCTAAACGGTCGTGTAGTTCGCCCTGCGATGGTAATGGTTGCTAAGTAATTTATCGTTAAGTGACTTTTAGCGGTCGCGAAATAATTCACTAATTAATGTGAAATGAGAAGAGAGGCTTATGCCTCTCTTTTTTTATGCCTATCACTTGAGAATCCACGTAAATAGTCATCATTGGTGCATTAAGAATGTCGTTCCTTTAATTTTACCCAGATTATTAATTTAGAGTTTTATATTATGAAACTAGTTGATATCTGTGAAATGTTTTGATGTCACATTTGTAATGTTTTTGTAAATAAATGCTTTTAATTGTTATCGTTGTATGTAAAATCCACTGCAATATAGCGATTTTGGTCGCATATATAACTATAAAAGTACAAATTTCAAACACAACAAACTGGAGAAGAACGATGGATAAATCGCTCTCAAGTAAGATTTTTGTAGGCTTGTTTGCTGGCCTACTTATTGGTACTGCTATTCAGTACCTATTCAGCGGTATTGCGGTATTCGATACTTACCTGCTTGGTTTAGCAGAAGGTGTCGGTGGGATGTTTGTCTCTTTGATCAAACTATTGGTTGTTCCGCTGGTATACGTTTCTATTGTATGTGGAATCGTTGAATTGAAAGACATCCGTTCTTTCGGTCGCCTAGGTGGTAAAACTTTTGCTCTTTACATTATCAACACCATCATCGCGATTTCTGCAGCTCTCACTGTTGGCCTTATTTTCCAACCAGGTGCAGGCGCAGACTTAGCGGGTACGATTTCAGAGACAGTTCAACTAACAACAACTGAAACTCCAGATATCTTCTCTCTAGTTGTAAATATCGTTCCTAGCAACCCTGTTCAGGCGTTTGCAAGTGGCGACATGCTACAAATTATCTTCATGGCAATTTTGACAGGCCTTGCTATTCAAGCGCTTGACTCACGTGGTGGTCCAGCGATCAAAACGTTCAAGATGGCTAATGAAATCATGATGAAGCTTATCGGCCTAGTAATGAGCCTGGCTCCGTTTGGTGTATTCGCACTGATGATTCAACTAGGTGCAACACTTGATGCAGACACGCTAATGTCGGTAGCTGGTTATGTAGCACTGGTTGTTGCAATGCTAGTGTTCTGGATTTTCTTCTTCTACCCAATGATGGTTGGCATCGCGACAGGTATTACACCTAAGCAATTCCTACGTGCAATCCGTGAGCAAATCCTTTTCTCACTATCAACAGCAAGTTCGAATGCGACAATCCCTGTAACAATGCGCACCCTAACTGAAAAGCTTGGTGTATCTAAATCAGTGGCTGGTTTCGGTGTTCCACTAGGCGCGACAATGAACATGTCTGGTGTATCTATCTACATCGCACTAGCGACAATGTTCGTAGCAAACGCATTCGGTCAACCAATCAACACTGCTGACATCTTTACTCTTGGTCTAACTATCTTGCTACTGTCTATCGGTGCTGGTGGTGTTCCGGGTGGCGGTGTTGTAATGGTCGGTGTTCTTTTGCACCAACTAGGTTTACCACCAGAAGGTCTAGCTATCATTGCTGCAGTAGACCGTATCAACGATATGTTCTGTACTTCTTCTAACGTAGTAGGTGATACAGCGGTTAACACTATCGTTGCTAAGTCTGAAGGCGCAATCGGCGTTGAAAAGAACGAAGAAACTGAACTACAGAAAGCAGAAGCTTAATACCTAATTAAGATTTGATAATTGGAAGCCTCGCTCAATGAGAGCGGGGCTTTTTTGTGTCTGTCATAAAGTGCGTCGGATCTGTTGAATTGGTTAGTCAATCGATAGGGAGTATCTGGTGTAAGTCTCATTTTTTATTTTTTCTGGCACCGTAATAGGCCATCAATTTTCAATATTTAATCTTGATCACATATAATAATACAATATTATTTTATTGTTTTGACAACCTACATTCTGACGACATAAAGGAAACCCAATAATGAAGTTGTCTTACCTTAGCTTACTGACGGCCACTCTTTTAGCTGTTCCAGCTCTCGCTTCAAATATCAATGTTGGTCAACAATTTGATCTTGACCCTGCAAAAGCACCAGCACAAAACTTTGATTTATCTAAATGGAAAATTAACTTACCTGAGTTAACGACCGAAGGATCTAGAAAAGGCAAAACGCTAGAGATCGGTAAGAAAGAACTGTCGAATGTAGACACACCTTACGTTCACCCGAAATGGTTCTACACTGATGCAGAATCTGGGGCGATGGTATTTGTGGCTCCGAATACGGCACCAACGACACCAAACAGTAAGAACACTCGTAGTGAGCTAAGAGCAATGCTGGCGGATAGTTACTCAGCTCCGAGTAACAACTTTGCTATTTCGAGCCATAAGAATGCAGAAGAGTTTGGCTCTATTGGCGGCCAAATGACGGCGACGCTTTCTGTCGATCAGGTGAGTACCAGTGGTAACTACAATAAAACAGGCGCATTTTCAGTCGTCATCGGGCAAATTCACGGCTCGGACAATGAACCTCTTAAAATTGTTTACCGTAAACTACCAGAGCATGAGCATGGTTCATTAACATGGAACTACGAGCTCAACCCGCCGAAAGAATTGAAAAACGCGAAAGATGAAAATGGAAAGAAACTTCGTAAAGACATTCGCCATGATGTATTTGGTCAATACAATTTGAAAAAGGGCAGTTCTGACCCTAGCGATGGCATTAAGTTAGGTGAAGTTTTTTCATATGATGTAAATATTAAAGATAACATCATGCACTTAACGTTTACTAAGAATCCAAACTCGTCGGATCCAATTGTGAAGACATATGATGTTGATCTGGCGAAAGGTAAATATCAAGGACACGACGTTGATCTTGGCTATGGTCAAGATTGGATGTACTTCAAAGCGGGTGCATACAATCAATGTAACACTAAGAAGTCGAGTTCGGCATGTGAGTGGCGTGGTATGGAAGCGGGTGACTACACACAAGCGAGCTTCTACCAGTTAATTCTCAATCAATAATATTGCGAATCCATAACTAACTGAACAAGCGTTATTTGAAAAAGACCTTCCTAGTGAAGGTCTTTTTTTATGTGAAATAGAATAGGGCGACTATTTTATTGCTGAAGGTGAACGCATGAATGTGTCAACTTTGGCGCCTTAAACCGTAAGGGATGAGCTACTTTTTCTTCTTAAGCAGAAAGATAGGGAAAAAATCAGATTTTTTTTACTTTTTCCCTTGAAAACCAGTTTGCAGCCCTTATCTATGGTGCATACGAAAGCAAATTACATTTGCACTTTAATTTTGTGTATTAGGGTTGATTCCCTGATTACCACCCCCACATATGTGGGTATAGCAAAAAACTAAATAATATATATTCGGAGATGGCCTGATGGGTAAAATCATTGGTATTGATTTAGGTACTACTAACTCTTGTGTTGCTGTTCTTGACGGCGACAAACCACGCGTACTAGAGAATGCTGAAGGCGAACGCACAACAGCATCGGTAATCGCATACACTGAAGGCGAGACGCTAGTTGGTCAACCTGCAAAACGTCAAGCTGTTACTAACCCTCAAAACACACTGTTCGCTATTAAGCGTCTAATCGGTCGTCGTTTTGAAGATGAAGAAGTTCAACGCGATATCGAAATCATGCCTTTCAACATTGTTAAGGCTGACAACGGTGATGCATGGGTTGAAGCGCAAGGCCAAAAAATGGCTGCTCCTCAAGTATCTGCTGAAGTTCTTAAGAAAATGAAGAAAACAGCTGAAGACTTCCTAGGTGAAGAAGTAACTGGTGCAGTTGTAACTGTTCCTGCTTACTTCAACGATGCTCAACGTCAAGCAACGAAAGATGCTGGTCGTATCGCTGGTCTAGATGTTAAACGTATTATCAACGAACCTACTGCTGCTGCTCTGGCTTACGGCCTAGACAAGCAAGGTGGTGATCGCACTATCGCTGTATACGACCTTGGTGGTGGTACATTCGATATCTCTATCATCGAAATCGATGAAGTAGAAGGCGAGAAGACTTTCGAAGTTCTTTCAACTAACGGTGATACTCACCTTGGTGGTGAAGATTTCGATAACCGCATGATCAACTACCTAGTAGATGAGTTCAAGAAAGAGCAAGGTATCGACCTTAAAGCTGATCCACTAGCAATGCAGCGTGTTAAAGAAGCAGCAGAAAAAGCGAAAATCGAGCTTTCTTCTACTACTCAAACTGACGTAAACCTACCTTACGTTACTGCTGATGCGACTGGTCCTAAGCACATGAACATCAAAGTGACTCGTGCGAAGCTTGAGTCTCTAGTTGAAGACCTAGTTCAACGTTCTCTAGAGCCACTAAAAGTAGCTCTAGCAGATGCTGACCTATCTGTCGGCGAAATCACTGACGTTATCCTAGTTGGTGGTCAGACTCGTATGCCTATGGTTCAAGCTAAAGTAACTGAATTCTTCGGTAAAGAGCCACGTAAAGACGTGAACCCTGACGAAGCTGTTGCAATGGGTGCTGCTGTTCAAGGTGGTGTACTAGCTGGTGACGTTAAAGACGTTCTACTACTAGACGTTACTCCTCTATCTTTCGGTATCGAAACGATGGGTGGCGTAATGACTAAGCTTATCGAGAAAAACACAACTATCCCTACTAAAGCGGATCAAGTGTTCTCTACAGCTGAAGACAACCAAAACGCAGTAACTATTCACGTTCTTCAAGGTGAGCGTAAACAAGCGACTTACAACAAGTCTCTTGGTCAGTTCAACCTAGAAGGTATCCAACCAGCACCACGTGGCATGCCACAAATCGAAGTAACATTCGACCTAGATGCTGATGGTATCCTGAACGTATCTGCTAAAGATAAAGCAACAGGTAAAGAGCAAAAGATCACTATCCAAGCATCAGGCGGTTTGTCTGAGGAAGAGATCGAAGCGATGGTACAAGAAGCAGAAGCTAACAAAGAAGCGGACAAAAAGTTCGAAGAGTTAGTTACTACACGTAACCAAGCTGACCAAATGATCCACGGCACTAAGAAGCAAGTAGAAGAAGCTGGTGAAGCTCTACCTGCTGACGAGAAAGAGAAGATCGAAGCGGCTATCACGGCACTAGAAGAAGTTAAGTCTGGTAACGACAAAGAAGCTATCGACGCTAAAGTTCAAGAACTTATGCAAGCTGCTCAAAAGCTAATGGAAATTGCTCAACAGAAAGCTCAAGCTGAACAAGCAGGTGCTGACGCTGGTGAACAATCTAAGCAAGACGACGATGTTGTTGACGCGGAGTTTGAAGAAGTTAAAGACGACAAAAAATAATTTTTCGTCGCTATAACACGTGATTTCTGCGTCGAAGGTACTCACTTACACTTACCTTTTGGTTGGTTAAGAAAGTCCGTGCCTTCTCCTTGAACTAACGTGTTTTAGCTTAGAAAAAGTCGTTTTTCGATTTCTAAATATACGGGCGTCAGAGGTAACTCTAACGCCCGTAAATTTGTATTTAGACTTGTCTATCTAGATAATAGCTTTATTCGGTATTTCAGCCGACAGAACTTTTATCTAGATTGATACACAGACTACTGAAGTGATCATTCGGTAGTAGCAATTATTTTGGTGACCTAGAACATGTCAAAACGTGATTTTTACGAAGTATTAGGCGTAAGCCGCGATGCATCAGAGCGCGATATTAAAAAAGCGTACAAACGCTTAGCGATGAAGTTTCACCCGGATCGTAACCAAGGTGACGATACTGCGCCAGAGAAGTTTAAAGAAGTAAAAGTAGCGTACGAGATCCTGACCGATCCACAAAAGAAAGCAGCTTATGACCAATACGGTCATGCCGCTTTTGAACAAGGCGGTATGGGCGGCGGCGGCGGTTTCGGCGGCGGTGGTCAAGGTGATTTCGGCGATATTTTCGGTGACGTATTTGGCGATATCTTCGGCGGTGGTCGTCGTGGTGGTGGTCAAGCGCGTGCACAACGTGGTTCAGATTTACGTTACAACATGGAGCTTTCTCTAGAAGAAGCGGTTCGTGGTGTTTCTAAAGAAATCGAAGTACCAACACTTGTTGAGTGTGATATTTGTGATGGTAGTGGCGCTAAAGCGGGCTCTTCAGCACAAACATGTGGCACTTGTCATGGCCATGGCCAAGTACAAATGCGTCAAGGCTTCTTTGCGGTTCAACAGACTTGTCCTACTTGTAATGGTAAAGGCAAGATCATCAAGGATCCATGTAACTCATGTCATGGCCAAGGTCGCAAACAGAAGACTAAAACGCTTAACGTTAAGATCCCTGCTGGTGTTGATACTGGCGACCGTATTCGTCTATCTGGCGAAGGTGAAGCGGGAGAGCAGGGCGCTCCAGCTGGCGACCTGTACGTACAAGTTCACGTAAAAGAGCACAACATCTTTGAGCGTGACGGCAACAACCTTTACTGCGAAGTACCAGTTAGTTTCACCATGGCAGCATTAGGTGGTGAAGTTGAAGTTCCGACATTGGATGGCCGTGTAAACCTTAAGGTGCCAGAAGAGACACAAACGGGCCGTATGTTCCGTATGCGTGGCAAAGGCGTTAAAGGCGTTCGTGGCGGCGGTGTGGGTGATCTAATCGTTAAGCTAGTGGTTGAAACACCGGTTAAGCTAAGCTCTCGTCAAAAAGAACTACTGCGTGAGTTCGAAGAAACATGCTGTGGCGAAGCAGCAAGCAAACATAAGCCAAAGTCTGAAGGTTTCTTCAGCGGTGTTAAAAACTTCTTCGATGACCTTACTAAGTAATTAGATCGTGGTTTGAAAATTTTAAAGCCTGCCTATGTGCAGGCTTTTTTGATCTTCTCGTTTAGTTAAAAAATGCAGCTATGTATATGCTTAGTCATTCATTACTCATACCAAGGATATTAACGTCTATTAGTTCCAGCAATTTACAGGGGATTCTTCACCTGAAGATTTGAGCGTCATTGTTTTGGGAGTGCCTAGGCAAGAGTCACCACTTTGCCCCTTAGTTGACTGTGCCGTGGCGGTTATTGTATATGCCATGCTACTTGAACTTGCGACAGAAAATACATAGCGGTCACTTGGTGATTCACATATAGCACAAGCCCCTCCTGAAATAATACTGCCCCAGTTATAGACACCGTTGTATGACTGCTCAAGTGTGAGTTGTATTTTTGCCATATCAGCTAATGCTGCTGTTCTATGCGATTTAATGACATGTTCGGTATAGCTTGGGTAGGCGATAGCGGTTAGCACTCCAATAATAGCCACTGCGACCAATAGTTCGATCAATGTCATCCCTTTGCAACTTAAGTTGTTGTTGTTGCATTTATTTTTTCGAATCATCACGAGTAGTTCCTTCTCTATATTCAGCCTATTTTTCTTCGGTGGTAGCATCCTTGCAAGATTAAATACGGTTACGTATCGGTTTACATAGGAATTTGGGAAATGTCTCGCGGGTTTACCTTCTTAGAGCTACTCATAACCATATCAGTGCTCTCTATATTATTGGCTGTTGCCGCTCCAAGTTTTAGTTCTGTCTCGGAAACAGTGAAGATGCAACGGTTAGCTACTGAGTTGAATGGTTTTATGATGCAGGCAAAATCTGAGGCAGTTATGAGAAATACTGATCTTTGGGCTCATTTTTTAATGAATGGTAATTCAAATGACACCGGTGATTGGAAAATTGAATTGACCGAATTCGATATTCCGAATACTGGTACGACAATTCTTACACTGGAAGGTGCCTCATTTCGAAACGTAGATTTCACCGTTAACTACAGTTCTGAACAAATTAAATTTAGTGGAGTAAACGGTAAAGCTAAAGATGGCCATCTCTTATTTGATATGAACTCTAAGCCTTTAAAGTTTATAACATATCGTACTTCAGGAAGAATGAGAATTTGTGGTGTAGAAGGAGACTTTTATGGTTATCAGATCTGCACTTAGGAGGCAGCAGTTCGGTGCAACATTAGTCGAATTTATGATCTCTTCCATTTTGGGAATTGTCGTTATTGGAAGTGTGGGGTCGGTATTTATATCCGGACAAAACATCGCATCCGAGAGAAGTAAAGAATTATTACTATTACAACAAGTTTCAGGAGCTCTTCAATACTTTAAAGAAGATATCCAGCGTGCGGGCTACGATGGAGGGACAGGTGTATCTCTAAAATTATCAGGCTCCACCGATACTTTATATATTTCTCCTGATTCAAAAACGGTTGCATATGCTTACACTCATCAATCAGAGATTCGAAATGTCGCTTTTGTATTTGATTCAGGTTTGGTCAAGGTGTGTGATAGCCCCTCCAGTATCGTAAAAACAGTATCAGCGGCGATTAGTGGGTGCTCTTCTATCTTTGAGCCGAATCAAATTAGAGTCGTTGATTTTCATGCGAATCAGTCAAGTATTGAATCTCAAGGGGTTAGTTCAGGTATTACAACCATTATGATTTCTGCTGAATTAGTAGGAGATACGTCCGTTAATTATTCATCAAGTGTGATTGTAAAAAATAGGAATTGGCGATGAATAAAAATCAACAAGGTGCGGTTGTTTTACTTACAACAAGTGTATTACTAGTTACTGCGTTAATGTTGACTTTTGGTAGTTATCGCTCTGTTTTTTATCAAATAAAAAGATCTCAGAATGAAGTAGAAGCGCGCAAGCAACATTGGGAAGCAGAGGGAGGTCTAGAGTGTGGGTTTACAGAAATCAAAGAAGATAATTCCACTCATCCGTTAGACCATATTTATAACGCATGTACTTTATCCTCCATTTCTATCTCCCCCAGTACTATAGGTGATACAACATATACGTTGACCTCAATGAGTGGCTACAATTCCCTAAAAAAGAATATAACAATAACTTCTCGTTTCATTGGAGCAATTCAAGCTCGTTCTAACCTCAAATTGATTGGTGCAAATGAATTTATTCCTGATGTAGAAGGAGTCGATCAATGCGTATCTGTAAGATATGCGAGTGGATTCATCATGAACGGTTCATTTAAAACTTTGAACCCAGCAGGAGTTACTTGTAACAGCGCATATCAAACAGATACCGCTGAATCCGATTACTCATGCCCTTCAGGCGATAGCAATTGTGTTAAGCATAGTAAATGGGATTATGATCTAACTGTCGCAGGGGATGATAGAACACATAGAGGGCCTGGTAAGCTAGTAGAAAATGATTTTGTTTATGACTCTAGTCTCGATCCATTTGAAAGCTTTTTTGGGGATACAAGAAGTAATATTGACTCAATAAAAGCTGAATATGAGATTGTACAAGGGACTGTAACTTCAGGCTTTTCGGGAAGTGATAGCTGTCAGGACCGGATTAAGAATGCCTACTCTTTGAATGATTTCGTTTGGGTTGAAGGGGACTGTGACCTAGAAAGTGGCAACTTGTTAAATACAACCTTAATTGGTGTTTCATCGAAGGTGTTAGTTGTTCAAGATGGAATTCTTACCGTGAATGGAGCTAATGATTTTCCAGGCATTATATATCACTTATTTACCTCTACGATTTCAAGCAGTGCTGATTTAAGTTCGCGTTGGACAAGTGATGTTTCTACGTATAGCAATCTATCTACAGCTGAGTTAACGACTACCCAAAAACAGAAGCTAACATTCTTTTCACGTGGTGCATTTAAACCTAAAGGAGGTTACGTTTTTGATACTCCTGGCGGCTTAACCGTTTTTGGTGTTTCACTAAGTTTGACCTTTGACTCTGGATCTGTCCCAAATAACAGCTCAAAGGCGAAGTGGCAGAAAGGTTCATGGAATGATTTATAAGCAAAAAGGTTTTAGCCTAATTGAAGTACTCATTTCATTTTTATTGATAGGAGTCGGTTCGCTAGGGCTAATTAAGTTACAAACATATGTTGAGCAAAAGTCTGACTTTGCTATTCATAGTGTAGAAGCTTTGAATTTGGCTGAAAATAAGCTGGAATGGTTTAGAACTCGAGGCGCATCTGCCGCTTTATCGAGTATAACGCCTGCGGATTTTGCTACGGATATTGTTGATGGCATGGATCACTCGCATTTTAAATATCAACTTGATTGGACAGTGACGAACAGTTTATCCGGAGCGCTGAAGACCGTTCAGATAACAAGCTCATGGGAAGACCGGTTTGGTAATAATCAAGAGATCGAATTACATACCATGATTTCTAAATACAGCGAGTTCGATTGATTGGGTTTATAACTTCAATGTCGTGATAGTTTGCTCTTCTCGGACATTCTTTATGTGCCAGTTAAAACTCTGTATATGGAATGGTATGTTTTGTGTTTTTATATTGTTGCTGTTGTATGGTATTTTTGCAAAATATGTCTCCATTTATGGAAAATAAGATGGAATCTTGTGCTTTTTAATGACGACTTTAATAGAATATGTGCTGCACCAATAGGCCATGGTCCAAACTTATATTAGGCCTAAACAAACAACATCACATATGGAGTTACCATGAGTAACCAAGCCGTAAAAAAAGCACCATCGACTGAGAAGATCAGTGGAATGGACCGCTTTCTAAACTTCATTGAACGCGCCGGCAACAAAATTCCAGATCCAGCAATTCTGTTCTTCTGGGCTCTAGTTATTGTATGGGTAGCATCTGCACTTTTGTCGAATCTTTCATTCGATCTAATCAACCCTCAAACGGGTGCTGCTCTAGAAGTTAACAACCTACTCACTGGTGAAGCGCTTGCTAGCTTCCTCGCGAATATGGTTACCACGTTCACAGGTTTCGCACCTCTAGGCATCGTACTTGTTGCTATGCTAGGTGTTGGCGTTGCTGACTCTTCAGGCTTCATTACGACTGGCCTTAAGAAGATGCTTAATTTCACGCCAGCTAAGCTATTAACGCCAATGCTAATCTTGGTTGCTATCGTGTCTCACACAGCAGCAGATGCAGGTTACGTTCTAGTCATTCCTCTTGGCGGCATCATCTTCCACGCAGCGGGTCGTCACCCTCTAGCGGGTATTGCAGCAGCGTTTGCTGGTGTATCAGGTGGTTTCTCAGCGAATTTCATTCCTTCAGGTATTGATCCGCTACTAGCAGGTTTCACTCAAACCGCGGCAAACGTTCTTGACCCTGCATACGTGGTTAACCCTCTAGCGAACATCTTCTTTACTGGCCTATCTTCAGTTCTAATCGTTGGTATCGGTTGGTACGTAACAGAGAAGGTTATTGAGCCTCGTCTTGCTAACACACCTGTTGATGAAGATGCAGAACAGGCACCTGACCTAGGTACATTCACAGCGATTGAATCTAAAGCATTCAAATTTGCTGGTTGGGCAATGGTTGCGGGTATTGGTCTACTTATCGCAGCTTTGGTTCCTGAAAACTCAGCACTTCGTTCGCCTGAAGGTGAACTAACAGCGTTCTCAGCGCCAGTAATGAAGTCTATTGTTCCTCTGATCTTCATCCTGTTTATTATTCCAGGTATCGTCTACGGCCGTGTAGCGGGTACTTTCAAGAATAGTAATGATGTTATCAAAGCAATGTCTGAGACAATGGCAACGATGGGCGCGTACATTGTAATGTCGTTCTTCTGTGCTCAGTTCCTATCTGCATTCGCTCAATCAAACATCGGTACTATGCTGGCACTTTATGGTGCAGAAGGCTTGAAAGCGATGGACCTTCCAGGTGAAGCAACGGTTGTTGGTATGATTCTACTAACGGCTGCAGTTAACCTTCTTGTGGGTTCAGCTTCAGCTAAGTGGGCTCTTATTGGTCCTATCTTAGTTCCTATGCTAATGGTTGTGGGTATCTCTCCAGAGCTATCTCAAGCGGCTTACCGTGTTGGTGATTCAGTGTCTAACATCATCTCTCCATTGATGGTGTTCTTCCCACTGGTTGTTGTTTACTGTCAACGTTACGTTAAGTCGACAGGTATCGGTACTCTAGCTTCTCTAATGATGCCATTCTCGATTGCTATGCTAATCGGTTGGTCAATCTTCTTGCTAGCTTACTGGGCTCTTGGTATCCCACTAGGTATCCAAGCTCCTTACACTTACACAATGTAAGCTAAGTAAGAAAAGCAAAAAGTTAGTAAGATAAAATCATCGAAGCCTGCACCAAAATGTGCGGGCTTTTTTTTTCGCTATTTTTGTCTATTTTTTATATCTAAGACTTTTTATATCCACAACTTTTTATATTCAAAATCAAGACACTCAGCTTATACTCCGGATTACGGCTAATTGTTGGTCGGTAAAATTAGGAAATCCAAGCCACATGAAGATTCTGCTTTTAGTGGGGTTAATTGTTTTAAATGGTCTGTTTGCCATGTCAGAGATTGCACTGGTAGCAGCAAAGAATAGTCGGTTGAAACGCTTAGCCGAAAAACATCGCTCCGCTCAGGTTGCTCTCGAGCTTAAAGAAAATCCCACTCGTTTCCTTTCAACCATTCAGATTGGTATTACAGTGATAGGCCTACTCAGCGGTATTGTGGGTGAGGCGACCCTATCTGCGCCACTGGCCGTTCAACTTGAACTCTGGGAATTCGACCCTGCACAAGCAAATATCCTGTCTACTGCGATCGTCGTTGTTGGTATTACTTATTTCGCGATTGTTGTGGGTGAGTTGGTGCCAAAGCGTTTTGCTCAATCCCAAGCTGAAAACATCGCCGTGTTAGTCGCATTGCCTATCTTCTGGTTATCTAAAATCGCGACACCATTTGTGTTTGCGTTGTCTGCTTCAACCGAAGGTATTCTCAAATTAATGGGACGTGGTGGTGAAGAAGATAGTGTCACTGAAGATGACATTCATGCCCTAGTGAAAGAAGGCTCTGAATCTGGTGTGATAGAACGTGGCGAGCAAGAGATGATTCGTAATATCTTGCAGCTTGATGATCGTCTTGTGAGCTCGTTGATGACCCCACGGCGAGATGTCGATTTTCTGGATATTGACCAACCTGTTGAGCAGTTGCTGAAGAAGCTGCGTTTATCAAAGCACAGCGTATTTCCACTTTGCCAAGACCACCTTAATCAAGTCGTCGGTACGGTGTCAGCCAAAGCTTTGCTGAATCAGGCGGGCAATTTAAGTATTCAAGTTATTATGGGGCTCTCTAAATCCCCAATCTATGTTCCAGAGTCGATGAAGGCGTTGCGCTTACTGAGCTACTTTAAAGGTTCAGGTGCTGAGATGGTCTTTATTGTTGATGAATATGGCGATGTGCAAGGCCTTGTGACGCACTATGACATTCTTGAAGCGATCGCCGGTGAGCTGTCTAATAACCCTCAAGACCTGTGGACTGAGGAAGTCGAAGACGGTTTACTGGTGGATGGATTGATCCCGCTCAGTGAACTAAAGAATCGCTTAGAGCTATCAGAGCTAGAAGTTGAGAAAGAAGGTTTCCAGACGTTGAACGGCTTAATCTCTTGGTTAATTGGTCGCTTACCTGAGGTTGGCGAGGTTGTCGAATATCAGCAATGGCAGTTTGAAATTACCTCGGTTGAAAACAATCGAATTGTCAGCGTCAAAGCGACTCCGATAACCAACGACTTTAGCGACGCTAGTCGTTAGTGACTCAATGAACAGGCCTGCCGTTAATATCTTTAATCTCGCTATTGTTCGTTGTCTCGCTATTGTTCATTATTACTAAGATTAGGTATGCTTCACGGCATACCTATTTTTTGCTTTACCTTTTTGGAGTTCCCTTTGTCAGATCATCAATTTAGCCCTCAAGATGAAATCTTCATGCGACGCGCCATCGAGGTAGCGAAGCAAGCTGAGAAAGAGGGAGAGGTTCCCGTTGGTGCGATACTGGTTAAAGGTGGAGAGATTATCGCTGAAGGGTGGAACCGTTCGATTGGCAGCCACGATGCGACAGCACATGCTGAAATCGAAACCTTACGTAAAGCGGGCCAAGCTTTGGAAAATTATCGCTTACTTGATACTACGTTATACGTCACTTTAGAACCATGCCCTATGTGCGCAGGTGCTTTGTTACACAGCCGCGTAAAACGAATTGTCTTTGGAGCGCCAGACTTAAAGGCGGGAGCTGCAGGTACAGTACTTAATTTGTTTGAAAGCCAAGCCTCATACCACTATGCCGACGTTGAACATGGCTTGCTAGAAGCTGAGTGTCGTGAGCAATTGCAGGCGTTTTTCAAGCGTCGTAGAAAAGAGATCAAAGAGAAAAGAAAGCAAGAGCGCTCAGAGGAAGAATCGAGACAGAAATAAGGCCCATCTAAATAGGCACTCTATCTTTTAGGAGTGCCTAAGTGCCTAAGTGCCTAAGCAAACTTACTTGGTCATCATGGCATTTACTCAGCAATCATCTGCATGAAAGCACGGTTGCGCCAAATGATCTTTTTCTTATTATTTGAAAGCATACGCTTACGACGGTTTGCAGCAACAGTCTTATCAAGGCGTTTCGATTTCAGCTTGTTCTTCATCATTTCAATGACTTCCTATTTGTCGTCTGACTTTTTAATTTGGACTAACGATTTAATTATAGTGTTATTCGTTTATTTGGCCTGTCGTACGCTTGGCTTACTTAGAAGAGCAGTTCTAGTCTAAAGCCAGCATCGAAGTTCAACAGAGCATAATCTTGATTGTGGTGTGCCGTTATAAGGTTCGATTGTTACTGCAATATGACATTCCTAATTTCACAACACAGTTTTATGGTGAGAATCCCCAGTTGCTTAGTTGCTTAGTTGCTTAGTTGCTAGTTACTTAGTTACTCAGTCAGAGATTCTGCTATTTTGCTTCTTATCTTGCAGACAATAAAAAAGAGCAATGCTAATTGGCATTGCTCTTTTGGATTTTACTGCAAGGATTCTGAACTGCTGACTGTCGGCTGAGCTGCGCTGATAGTCGATTCAGCACCTGAGATTTCTAGAGGTGGGATCACCACCAAATCTTCAAGGTTAGCCTCTTGTTCTTTATTTCGCTTATTTACATGACCAATAATGCTTTGGTAATAACGGCGAATGTTCTCTACGTAGTTCCTAGCTTCATCACCACGTGCATACCCGTACCGAGTTTGGCTGTAATATTTCTTTTGTCTTAGCAGAGGTAACCTATCTTTTACATCACCCCAAGCGTCAGGATCGCCACCTTGCGCTTTGGTTAAGCGACGAGCATCCATCATATGTCCGTAACCGACGTTATATGAGGCTAGGGCAAACCAGATTTTTTCGTGTTGGGTGATTGAGTCTGGAACTCGGTTAACGATACGACGCAAGTATTCAACACCACCTTGTACCGACTGTTTAGGGTCAAGACGGTTAGTCACGCCAACGCTTTTCGCTGTGGGTAGCGTCAGCATCATCATGCCACGTACACCGGTTGGTGAGCGAGCAACAGGATTCCAGTGTGACTCTTGGTATGCCAAAGCGGCAATCAAGCGCCAGTCAAACTCTTGAGAGTATTCCTGAAAGAGTGGCGACCATTTTGGCAGTTTGCTATCCAGTGCACGGATAAAGGCGCGAGTATCAACGTAATCAAAGGTACCAATGTGACCTATATACTTCTCTTCGAGTGATGCGAGCTCACCAGATTGTTTTAGGTTGCCGAAGAATTCAATCAGTAAAGCATACAGGCTTTCGTCTTCAGATTTCTGTAAGTACCAAGAGATAGGTTGGTCTTCTGTTAGCTCAAAAGCGAGAGCGACCTCTGGATACAAACGTTGCGCCAATGAAAGCTCAATTGAATCTGCAACGGTAAACAGTCGCTCTCCTGTCGAGACTTCTTTTAGTAGGTCGTTGACGTCCGCATTACCGACCGCATCGTAGGTAAAGTCATCATGTGTGTTCTGTAGCTGTTTTAGTGTTGGCTCGAAGTGTGAGTCTTTTACTACAATTAAAGAGGGGGTCAGTGTTTCGCTTGATGACGCCTCTTCTGATTCAGTTTGTGCTTTTTCAAACTCAGCCTGACGTTCATTTTCAAACTTGATCAGTTGCTCAAGGTTTCTTGGTCGCCACTGGCCTTTTTTGTACACGACTTGTTGGCTTACATAATAATAAGCTGGCGCAGCGCGATAAGCGCGTGTCAGGTTACTATTTTGCGTTAACCCAGTTGCGATAAGATCGATTTCGCCTTTCTGTAACGCTGGGAATAGGCCGGATAAACGGTAAGCGGGTTTAACCTCAAGCTTTACACCAAGCTCTTGCGCAAACTCACGAGCTAATTCGTAATCCAAGCCTGCTGGGCCATCTGGACCGATGTAATAAGAGAGTTGGTTATTCAAGGTGCCGACACGAAGAACGCCACGGTCTCGTATCTGCTCAAGAACACTTTTAGGTTCAGATTCAATCTGGCATCCCGCTAACCCAAACAGAGCGATAGCGATCAGAAGGAATTTAGACGAAAAGATGAGCGTAAATTTAGGCATCAAAATGAAATCTCAAAAAGTAGAAGCTCCTTTATACCAAACCCCGCAAGACTGGCAAAGCTGCTTTAATTAAACAGTTGTAAAAGTGCTGATAAATGCAGCAAAAGTTCCATTTGAGCAGAAAGATAAAAAAAATAACGCAAACGGTTGCTTTTGGTGTTACGTCACAAAAAGAAATGCTTTATAATGCGCTCGCATTGAAGAGGTGGGATCGGCATAGGTTTGGCAACCTTCGGGAATAGCTTCGAAGAAAACAGTTAGGTTGTTCCTATAACCCACTGAATTTATTCCAATACTACCTTAATCAACTGCATAAGAGACCTAAGCACATGAGAATTTTGCGTGGCTCCCCAGCTCTATCTGAGTTTCGTGTTAACAAGCTTTTAGAGCTTTGTCGTGAATTAAGCTTACCTGTAACAGGTATTTACGCTGAGTTTGCCCACTTTGCTGATCTAACGGCAGACCTAGACGAGTCTGAAGTTGAGAAGCTAGAAAAGCTACTGACTTACGGTCCAACGATTGAAGAGCATGAGCCTGAAGGTTTATTGCTGCTTGCAACGCCACGCCCAGGCACTATCTCGCCTTGGTCTTCAAAATCAACAGATATCGCACATAACTGCGGACTGGCTAAAGTGTCACGTCTAGAGCGCGGTACTGCTTTCTACATTGAAACCTCTTCTGAACTTTCTGAGCTTCAACTTGTTGAGCTGAAAGCAATCCTGCACGACCGTATGATGGAAGTGGTTTTCACTGACTTCGAATCAGCGGCTGCACTATTTACAGTTGCTGAGCCTGCTCCATATGCGGAAGTTGACCTATTAACTGGTGGGCGTAAAGCGCTTGAAGAAGCAAACGTTACCCTAGGTCTAGCACTTGCAGAAGATGAGATTGATTACCTTCTTGAAAGCTTTACTGAAAAGCTAGGTCGTAATCCGACTGACATCGAGCTAATGATGTTTGCACAAGCGAACTCAGAGCACTGTCGTCACAAGATCTTTAACGCTGATTGGACTATCGATGGCGTTAAGCAAGAAAAATCATTGTTCAAGATGATTAAGAACACCTTTGAAACGACACCAGAACACGTTCTGTCTGCTTATAAAGATAACGCAGCGGTAATGACCGGTTCTGAAGTGGGTCGTTTCTTCCCAGATCCAGAAACTCGCCAATACAACTACCACCAAGAAAAAACACACATCTTGATGAAAGTTGAAACGCATAACCACCCAACGGCAATCTCTCCATGGCCGGGCGCATCAACAGGTTCAGGTGGCGAAATCCGTGATGAAGGCGCAACCGGTATTGGTGGTAAGCCAAAAGCTGGCCTTGTTGCTTTCTCTGTATCTAACCTTAAGATCCCGAACTTCGTTCAACCTTGGGAAACTGACTTTGGTAAGCCGAGCCGTATCGTTACTGCTTTGGATATCATGCTTGAAGGTCCTCTTGGTGGCGCAGCATTCAACAACGAATTTGGTCGTCCAAACCTATTAGGTTACTTCCGTACATACGAAGAGAAAGTAAATTCTCACGCAGGCGAAGAAGTGCGTGGGTACCATAAACCAATCATGCTTGCTGGTGGTCTAGGCAACATTCGTGATGATCATGTTCAGAAGAAAGAGATCCCAGTAGGTGCAAGCCTAATCGTTCTTGGTGGTCCAGCAATGAACATCGGCCTTGGTGGCGGTGCTGCATCTTCAATGGATTCGGGTTCATCTTCTGAAGACCTAGATTTCGCTTCTGTACAACGTGAAAACCCAGAGATGGAACGTCGTTGTCAGGAAGTTATCGACCGTTGTTGGCAGCTTGGTGATGCGAACCCAATCGCATTCATCCACGATGTGGGCGCGGGCGGTATCTCGAATGCTCTTCCTGAGCTAGTCGACGACGGCGAGCGTGGCGGTATCTTTAATCTACGTGACGTACCAAACGATGAGCCGGGCATGAGCCCACTTGAGATCTGGTGTAACGAATCTCAAGAGCGTTACGTTATGGCGGTTGCTGATAAAGATATGGCAACGTTCGACGCGATTTGTAAACGTGAACGCGCACCATATGCAGTGGTTGGTAAGGCAACAGAAGAGCGTGATCTGAAACTAGAAGATTCACACTTCGACAACACGCCAATCGACATGCCTATGGACATCCTATTAGGTAAAACACCTAAGATGCACCGTGACGCGAAGACGCTAAAAGCAAACAATCCTGCGATTGACCGTTCTGGTATCGAACTAAACGAAGCGGTTGACCGTATTCTTCGCCTACCAACAGTGGCAGAGAAAACATTCCTAATCACTATCGGTGACCGCTCGGTAACGGGTCTTGTAGCTCGTGACCAAATGGTTGGCCCATGGCAGGTTCCAGTTGCTAACTGTGCGGTAACGGCAGCAAGTTACGACTCTTACCACGGTGAGGCGATGTCTCTTGGTGAGCGTACGCCAGTTGCACTACTTGATTTCGGCGCGTCAGCTCGTCTAGCGGTTGGTGAAGCAATCACTAACATTGCAGCGACCAACATCGGCGATATCAAACACATTAAACTGTCGGCTAACTGGATGTCTCCAGCAGGTCACCCTGGTGAAGATGCAGGCCTTTATGAAGCGGTTAAAGCCGTGGGTGAAGAGCTATGTCCGGCACTGGGTCTAACTATCCCTGTGGGTAAAGACTCAATGTCGATGAAGACTAAGTGGGAAGAGAACGGCGAGCAGAAAGAAGTCACGTCTCCGCTATCTCTTGTTATCACTGCGTTTGCACGTGTTGAAGATGTTCGTAAAACGATTACTCCTCAATTACGTACAGACAAAGGTAATACAAGCCTAGTTCTTATCGATTTAGGTAACGGCAAAAACCGCATGGGTGCAACAGCACTTGCTCAGGTTTACAAGCAACTTGGTGATAAGCCAGCAGACGTAGACAACGCGGCACAGCTAAAAGGCTTCTACGAAGGCGTTCAAGCACTTGTAGCGAACGACCAAGTTGTCGCTTACCACGATAAAGGCGATGGCGGTCTATTCGTAACGCTAGCTGAAATGGCGTTCGCAGGTCACTGTGGTGTTAATGCTGATATTGCAGCGCTAGGCGAAGATGCTCTAGCAGCACTATTCAACGAAGAACTGGGTGCGGTAATCCAAGTTCGTAACGACGACCTAGACACAGTACTTTCAACTCTTGCAACAAATGGCCTAGAAGCGTGTTCACACGTAATCGGCTCTGTTGAAGCCTCTGATGAGCTAGTGATTAAGTCTGGCGAGTCTGTAGTGATTGAACGTAACCGCACTGAATTACGTACTATCTGGGCTGAAACCACGCACAAGATGCAAGGTCTACGTGATAACCCAATCTGTGCAGACCAAGAGCACGAAGCGAAGAAAGACAACTCAGATCCAGGTCTGAACGTGAAACTAAGCTTTGACGTAAACGAAGATATTGCAGCGCCATTCATTAACACGGGCGCTAAGCCTAAGATGGCGATTCTACGTGAGCAGGGGGTTAACTCTCACGTTGAAATGGCAGCAGCATTCGACCGTGCAGGCTTCGAAGCGACGGATATTCACATGAGCGACATCCTAACGGGTCAAGCGGTATTAGAAGAGTACAACGGCCTTGTGGCTTGTGGTGGCTTCTCTTACGGTGACGTACTAGGCGCAGGTGAAGGTTGGGCTAAGTCGGTTCTATTTAACGACTCGACTCGTGATCAATTTGAAAACTTCTTCAAGCGTGAGGATACCTTCTCTCTAGGTGTGTGTAACGGTTGTCAGATGTTGTCTAACCTACGTGAGCTTATCCCTGGTGCCGAGTACTGGCCACGTTTCGTTCGTAACGAATCAGAGCGTTTTGAAGCTCGTTTCAGCCTAGTTGAAGTTCAGAAGTCTGATTCTGTATTCTTCAACGGTATGGAAGGTTCTCGTATGCCTATCGCTGTTTCTCACGGTGAAGGCCGCGTAGAAGTGCGTGACAACGACCACCTAAACGCGATTGAAAACTCAGGTACGGTTGCTCTACGCTACGTTGATAACAACGGTAACCAAACGCAGCAATACCCGAACAACCCGAATGGTTCGCCAAACGCTATCACAGGTTTAACGACTACCGATGGCCGCGTAACTATTATGATGCCTCACCCAGAGCGTGTATTCCGTACGGTTGCTAACTCTTGGTCTCCAGAAGGTTGGGGCGAGAATGGCGCTTGGATGCGTATGTTCCAAAACGCACGTAAGAATGTGGGTTAATCTGGTTCACTAAACTGAATCATTTGAAAAGCCAATAAAAGCGCAGACCGAAAGGTCTGCGCTTTTTTGTTGGCAACTCTTTAGGAACCAGAGCGAAACAATTAACGTTTGCAGTTTGCTGTTCTAAAAAACTCCACTACGCTAAATGTTATGGAATCAATTTGTTAGGCTCTGAATTTCTGTACGTGAACAGGAAGACTGCTGTTTGGCTATGCAAAAAACTGAATCAATCATTGTGGCATAAGAGGGAACTATGAAAACAACAATTACAAAAGCCGTTGCAGTAGCAGCGATTGTCATGTCGTTAGCTGGGTGTGTTGGTAGTAATGCGGTTACTGGGAAACTAATGAAGTTTAACGTTGAGGTTGTAGACAACCGTTACGCTCGTGCCGGGGTCAACTTCTTGCTTGCTCCAGTTTACGCTTTAACATTCGCAGCCGATTACATCGTATTCAACTCGATCGAATTCTGGGTAGGCAAAAACCCACTCACTGGCGCGCCTCACATCTTTGATAGCAAAGTCGACACCATGATTGATGTGAACGACAGCCTAGATGATTCGCTGAAAGAAGCCCCACTTGGTTTCAACAATCGTCATATCGAGCAAGGCGAAATGCAACAAATCGATGAAAATACGATACGTATGGACATTACCTATAATGATGGCCAAAAAGCTGTACTGATGGGTGTTCGTGATGGCGACAAGGTCAGTTACTACATGGATGGAACATTGGTTTCAGAAACTTCTATTCAGGCTCTTGAGCAGCTGGCAGCCGAAAAAGCATAATCTAGTTTGTTTATTCTTATAAAAGAAAAGCCGCTGGATTAAACCCCCAGCGGCTTTGTAGTTTTTAGTATCTAGTAATTTAGCGTCTAACGTTTAGATTAGTTGTTGCTGTGTAGCTCGCTGTTTAGTTCAACAGCAGACTTGTTCGCTAGGCACTCAATTTGACCTGTGATCGAGTTGCGACGGAACAGCAGATCAGAAACGCCAGCAAGGTCACGAGCTTTAATGATTTCTACTTCGTTGCCTTCTTTATCTAGCATGCGAACTTTAGTTCCCGCAGTCACGTAAAGACCCGATTCAACCGTACAACGGTCGCCCATTGGGAAGCCAAGACCTGCATTTGCACCTAGTAGACAGTTTTCGCCGATAGAGATAACCATAGTACCGCCACCTGACAGAGTACCCATGATAGAAGCGCCGCCGCCGATATCAGAACCGTTACCCACAACAACACCAGCAGAGATACGACCTTCAACCATGCTCACACCAGTTGTACCTGCATTGAAGTTGATGAAACCTTCGTGCATTACTGTTGTGCCTTCACCTACGTGTGCGCCAAGACGAACACGAGAAGTATCAGCGATACGAATACCCGTTGGTACCACGTAATCCACCATTTTAGGGAATTTGTCTACGCAATCTACAGTCAGAGCACGACCAGCTAGACGAGCTTCAATTTGACGCTCCGCTAGTTCAGGAAGGTCGATAGGGCCTTCGTTTGTCCATGCGATGTTGTGCAGTAAACCGAAGATACCGTCTAGTACCGTACCGTGCGGTTGTACTAAGCGGTTAGAGATAAGTTGTAGCTTTAGGAAGCCTTCAGCAACAGATGCTGGCTTCTCGTCAGTAGCAAGAATAACAAGAACAAGTGGCTGTTCAGACGCTGCAGCTTTTTCTGCGAAAGATGCGTTTGCTGCATCGTCGTTTGCTGCGAATGCTTTCGCTAGTTCTGCGCTTTGTGCAGCAGAGATTTCGATAGCTTGGTTGCCTTCAGAGTAACCTGATACTTCAGCCACTGCGGCCACAAGAGCGTCGCTTGGATTTAGAAGTGGATTAGGGAAGAACGCTTCAATAATTTTATTGTCGCGATTTGTGGTTGCCGTACCGAAGGCTAGTGAAAAGTAAGCCATGTTGAATCTCCATGTGTTGAGTCTTGATTTTGCTATTCAATAACAGAAGCTCGAATAACAAGCGCTGCCGTTAGCAAAGTTAATTTAATTGCGTTCATCATAAAGAGAGCGCCCTCGTTATGAAAGGGCGTATCGGGATAAAGTCTGTAAAATGATATTGCTTGTCTTTTTAGCGATAGTTTTCATTATCCGGATATTATACCTCGCTCTTAAACAGGGGCGTGCTTGCTTAAGTAGCGCTGTGCCATTTCATTTCCACACCTGACACTTATCTTTAGCCCATCCTCTTGTTAGCAGTATCAATAGAGTGAGTCACACTTTCTTTATAAATTCATGTTTATTATCAGAATTATTCGACTTCTGTTGATTAATCGCTTGTGCCTACAGTTAGGGTAAATACCCAATTTTCCAGAAGTGTAATTAAGAGAACGATCACTAAAACCCTGCAAGATGTCAGTATATTGCCTGCCATAACGACATTAAAACGATTAATAAAGGATCTTCTATGAATTTTACTAAGTCTTTACTGGTGCTCTCTATCGGCATAGCGATGGTTGGTTGTGGCTCGGATAGTGACGACATCACGGTAACGTGTGACACAGCTGCTTCTTGTACCAAGTTTACTGTGTTACATACTAACGATAATCACGGTCGTTTTTGGGAGAACAGTAAGGGTGAGTATGGGATGGCGGCTCGTAAGACGCTGATTGATAGTATTCGTGCAGAAGTTACTCAAAATGGTGGTGAGACGATACTATTGTCCGGTGGCGACATTAATACTGGTGTGCCAGAGTCTGATATGCAGGATGCGGTACCAGATTTTGTAGGTATGAATCTTCTTGGTTACGACGCGATGGCGTTAGGTAATCACGAGTTCGACAATAGCTTGGATGTGTTAGATATGCAGGCGGAATTGGCCGACTTCCCGATGCTAGCGGCTAATATTTATATCAAAGATGGAGACACAGTTACTGATGAACGCCTTTTCTCTCCATATAAAGTATTCACTATCAATGGCTTAAAGGTTGCGGTTATTGGCCTGACAACTAAAGATACGGCGAAATTAGTTAACCCTGACAACGTCGCGACGATTCACTTTGCCGACCCGCAAGTCGAAATCAAAAAAGCCATAAAAGAAATTGAGGCCAATGAAACGGTTGATTTGATTTTTGCTACGACTCATATGGGGCACTACGCAGATGGTCAGCATGGTAGTGAAGCGCCTGGCGATGTGTTGCTTGCTCGCTCTCTAGAAGAAGGTCAGTTAGATGCCATTATTGGCGGGCACTCTCAAAATCCTGTTTGTATGGAAGGTAATGAATATGCTGATTTCAATCCGGGAGATGACTGTAAGCCGGATCAGCAAAATGGTACCTACATCATGCAAGCTCACGAATGGGGTAAATATGTAGGTAGAGCTGATTTTGAGTTTTACGATGGAAAGCTGCATTTAGCGAAGTACGACCTGATACCCGTGAACTTAAAAGAGAAGGATGAAAATGGTGATTACCAATTTATCCAATCTGAAATTGAACCTAATTCAACAGTAATTGCTACTCTTTCCGCGTATCAGCAGCAGGGACAAGAGTTGTTAGATGTCATTATCTCTAAAACCGATGCGAAGCTTGAAGGTGACCGTAATGTGGTTCGATCTGAGCAAACTAACCTTGGTCATTTGTTAGGGGAAGCTTATCGCACTTATAAGTTAGTTAATGCTGATTTTGGTGTGATGAACTCTGGTGGTGTTCGTGACTCAATTGCGGCGGGTGATATTGCTTATCGTGATGTGCTGACGGTTCAACCTTTCGGAAACTTCGTGACTAAAGCAACGATGACAGGGGCTGAGGTTAAAGCATATTTAGACGTTGTTGCGACGATGACTGCAGGATCTGGCGCTTATGCCCAGCTCGACAATATTAGCTTAACCGTCGACTGTGATTTGAGTGATGTGACCATTCGAGATATCAATGGCAAAGGCTTTGATTTAGCGGACACCTACACGTTCTCCGTGATCAGCTTTAGTGCCGCTGGCGGTGATGACTACCCAATAATTGATGTTGATTCGACGCAGTTAACGGATGCCGCTGTGTTGCGCGAGTTCTTTGTTAATAACCCTAATGTCACTGCCGCGCAGTACGCACCAGCAGATGGTGATCTAATCTATATGAGTAATGGTTTAGAAGTGAAAGGCTGCCCAGCGAACTAATTCACAAACAAGCCTTAAAAAATAGCCAGCAAATTGCTGGCTATTTTTGTATTGGAATTTTGAGGTATTAACTAGATAAACAGCGCCTTGTAAGCCTGTTCTATCCCTTCAATCAACATCTGCATACCAATAACTGCAAGTATCAAACCCATCATTCGAGTAATTACGTTCAACGCACTTGGTCCGACAGCTTTAACAAAGCGCTCCCCGAATACAAACAGTATGTAGGTTAGGGTACATAGGAGGCCAAACGCCACAATGGTAATGATGGTCTCGTAAATCCCCTCTGTGCTGGCAAAGTTCATCGCAGTTGCAATGGTGCCGGGACCCGCTAGTATTGGCATGGCTAAAGGTGATACCGCGATACTCAATGCTGCATCTTGCTGCGCGTCTGAATTGACCTTCTCTTTTGCTTTGGCATGCGTCGAGTCACCTTGTAGCATGTGAAAACCAATCAGAAATACAAGAATACCGCCGGTTATGCGCAGTGCGTAAAGCGTGATACCAAACAGGTCAAAGATGAGCTTGCCGGAAATAGCAAAGGTACTCACGATGATAAAGGCGATGAACACTGAGCGGAAAGCGATCGACTTAACCATCTCTCTATTGCTATCAGCCGTTAAACCCAAAAATATTGGGGTATTGGCGATGGGATTCATGATGGCAAAAAAGCCCATGAATACGGTGATGGTATGAATGATCAACTCTTTCATATTATTCCTTTAAAAATATAAGGTTAAATACCTAGCGATAGGTGTATTTAATCTTATAGATAAATAACGATTAGGAATAGATAGTAGAGCAAATATGGATGAAAAACAGCCAGCTTCAAACTGGCTGTTTAGATTTAGTGATAGATGTCGAGGTTCATTTGCGCGTTATTGTCGGTTTATCAATTAACGGATTTCTTATGGAGCCTCTAATTAGATTTACTAAGTTCAGTCGTTAGGCGTTTTGAGCTTCACTAACAGCAACCGCGAGAGCGACTGTCGCGCCTACCATTGGGTTGTTACCCATACCGATGAAGCCCATCATTGCCACGTGAGCCGGAACAGAAGAGCTACCAGCGAACTGAGCGTCAGCGTGCATTCTGCCCATGGTATCTGTCATGCCGTAAGACGCAGGGCCTGCTGCCACGTTATCTGGGTGTAATGTTCGACCTGTACCGCCGCCTGAAGCAACTGAGAAGTAAGGTAAACCTTGGCGAGTACGCTCTGCTTTGTAGATACCTGCAACAGGGTGTTGGAAGCGCGTTGGGTTAGTTGAGTTACCTGTAATACTCACATCTACTTCTTCTCTGTGCATGATTGCCACGCCTTCACGTACATCATCAGCGCCGTAACACAAGATCTCTCCGCGAGGGCCTTGTGAGAAGCGGCGACGTTCTGTTTCAACAAGCTCACCCGTTTGGTAATCGTATTGAGTGCGCACGTAGGTAAAACCATTGATGCGAGAAATTAAGTAAGCCGCATCTTTACCTAGACCATTGAGTATTACCTTTAATGGGTTGTGACGTGATTTGTTGACGTTGAGTGCAATTTTAATCGCACCTTCTGCAGCAGCAAAAGATTCATGGCCCGCAAGGAAAGCAAAACAGTGGCTTTCTTCATTTAGAAGACGCGCAGCTAGCGCACCGTGGCCGATCCCCACTTGGCGTTGCTCAGCAACGCTGCCAGGTTTGGTGAATGCTTGAAGGCCTTCACCAATGATATTCGCAGCTTGTTCAGCGTTGCTTGCTTTGCGGAATAGAGCTAGTGCTGAACCAAGGATATAAGCATCGGCAGCGCTTTCAAAAGCAATAGGTTGGGTGTCCATCACCATGGCTTTTGGATCAACGTTGTGGGCTTTACAGTATTGGTTCGCTTGCTCTAAAGAGTCGAAGTTCATTTCTGCCAATACGCGAGTTACTGATTCATTAAATTGAGTGTTCATCATATCTTTCCTCTAAATTGGCAAAAATTATTGTTGGCGTGGATTAATGGTGGTTACAGCTTCATCGAAGCGACCGTAGGTTCCCATAGCAAGGTCTGCTGCTTCATTGGCTGACATACCTTGATTCATCGCCTTCATCATTTTGCCGAGGTTGAGATATTCGTAGCCAATTACTTCGCTATGGTCATCAAGTGCAAGCTTGGTCACGTAACCTTCGGCTAGCTCTAGGTAACGAACGCCTTTCGCTGAAGTTGAATAGCTAGTACCTACTTGGCTACGTTGTGTTTGACCTAGGTCTTCTAATGCCGCGCCAATTTCTAGGCCGCCTTCAGAGAATGCAGATTGAGTTCGACCGTAAACAAATTGCAGAAAGATTTCGCGCATGGCTACGTTAATCGCGTCACACACTAAGTCAGTATTCAGGGCCTCAAGAATGGTTCTTCCTGTGAGGATTTCGGCTGCCATCGCGGCTGATTGAGTCATGCCTGAACAACCAATCGTTTCGATTAGTGCTTCTTCGATGATGCCGTTTTTTACGTTGAGCGTCAGTTTGGCTGCACCTTGTTGTGGTGCACAAGTGCCTACGCCATGGCTTAAGCCAGAAATAGCGATGACATCTTTTGGGCTAACCATGGCGCCTTCAACTGGAATTGGAGCTGAAGTGTGAAGATCACCCCTTTGAATAGGGCACATTGATTGAATTTCTGAAGAGTAGTGCATAATGTTTTCTCATTGATAGAGCCATTTAAGACCTAGGGCGTTGAGAAAACAGGACGTGTTGGAAGAGGTGCGGCTAATTCACTACAGATCTTGAGTATCGATAATCCAAAGGTGTCATGAAGCTTGGTCTTAATAGACTAAGTCCATTTCAAAATGGAGGAATAGCGATACGTCCAACAGTATTACCTGTTTTCGATTCTGTAGGAGTCATTAGCACTGTTCGAAAGAACGGGCGGTTGAAGCAAAAGCTTAGGTGGAACCCCATCACCTGATGGCTATAGATTAGATCTTTATCACACTTTTGTGCAAGCGAATGTTTAGAGCGATTTCGACTATAAACAAGCTTTATTATATTTCAATAAGTATAAAAAAACGCCAATAACGGACTCTTGTTAGAGGTGTTATTGACGTTTTTTAGAAAGGGAGCAGCTAGTTATGCTGCATCTTCTTCTGCATCTTCAACAGCTTCAAGCTTCTTCGCTTTCTTTGGTACTGGTTTGCGCTTAGCGCCCAATGCGTAAAGAACTTCTTCTTTGTTCTTCGCTAGGTACATTGCAAGTTCTTCTTGCTTGCCTTCATCTTCAACTAAATCGCTTTTGCCTAACAGTTCAAAAAGCTCATCAGCCATATCCAGCATTTTGTCGTATGCGTCAGCTTCGGCTTTAGAGGTAAAAGTCATTTTCTCTTCTCCGTTGCGTTCCACCACGTACTTGACGATAACAGCCATGGTTAATCCTCTAAGTTTGATAAATTTTACTGGCTTTTTATACAGTTTCTGGTGCAAAAAGTCCAGTTGAGGGCCTAACTATGCGGCCTCAATCTTGATGTGTAGCCCAGTCTTCACAATAATCCATGAAAGATTTCAGCAGTGGGCTTTGATATTTGTCTTTATGGACCAGTATCCAAAATCGGCGTTTCATGTCGAGTGGTACATCAAGTGCTTTCACTCGGCCTGAATCAATCGCGCGTTGTGCCGCTAAACGCGATAAACAGGCAAAGCCAAGACCTGCAGAAACAGAGTTGATGATCGCTTCCGTGGTATTTAGCTCAAATGACTCATACCAATGCTCTATACGAGGAGCAACGGTACGCAGGAAGAACTCACGAGTTCCTGAACCTGATTCCCTAAGTATCCAGTGGCTGCCTTCTAAATCTCTCAAATTAACTTTGTCTTTTGCCACTAAAGAGTGTTGATTACTAACAATAATACACATTTCATCGCTACTGAATTGGCTTGAGAGCAGTTCTGGATGAAGTGTTTTTCCTTCAATTAGCGCAATATCCAGTTCATAATCCACCAACTTTTGACAGATCAGGGCACTGTTTGAAATGAACAAGCTTTGATCTTGATGCTGAGTTCGCTCACGGAAGCCTGACAAAATAAAGGGTGCCACTTGATTACCAATCGTGTCACTCGCACCGACCTTTAGATTGCCACTTAATGGTTGGTCATCACGGAACAACACATCGATGCCTGCCGCTCGGTGAAGTATTTCATCAGCTAAGGGAAGTAACTTTTGTCCTTCCTGATTGAGAATTAATCGGTTGTTGACCCGGTCAAATAGAGAGTGACCCAGTTGTTTTTCCATTTCACCTAGCGCCATGCTCACAGCTGCCTTTGATAAAAACAGGGCTTCTGACGCTGAGGTAAGCGTTGAGTGTTGGGTAATGGTGACAAACACTTTGAGTTGTTTGATTGAAATATTAGCCATCAGATTCCTATTTCTACACTGTTGGTGAAATAAATTTCGTTCAGAATTAATGAACGCTTGTTATATATAATTGGATATTGTTAAACGAAGCGCAAGCGTATTATGGCTTCAACAAGCTGATGAGTTCACAAATTGAGTGAATTAAGTTTAAGAGAGGCTGACATGATTCAACGTATTAAATATAGATTAACAGGAGCTCCAACACCCATGGCTGGGTTGGCACTAGCAATTGCAAGCTTGGGCTGGTGTTGGGATGGCGTTTTAGTCGCGCAAGGTATCTTATCCACTCCGGGTTTGGTGCAGTGGATCAGTGCTGGTATTGCTGCGGTATTACTTCTTGTTTTAGCCGTGAAATTTTTAATTCATGGTCACCTTTTGCGTGAAGATCTTGCTCATCCTGTTGTCGGCAGTGTTGTTCCTACATTCGCGATGGGTTGTATGGTGGTTTCAGCTTCGTTGGCCCCAATCTCTCAGTTTCTGCAAGAAGCAATGTGGTTAGCTTCAGTGGCTTTGCATGTTGTTTTCTTAGTGAGCTTTTTGTACCACAGAGCTAAAAACTTTGAGATACACCACATGGTACCGAGTTGGTTTGTCCCACCGATCGGTATTATCGTGGCAGACGTTTCTTTCTCTGGGAACCCTATTTTAGAACCAGTGGCACACGCAACTTTAGTGTTTGGCTTGTTGGTTTATGCTGTAATGCTACCGCTCATGATCTACCGTTTGATCTTTTCTCATGAAGTGCCAGATGCAGCAAAACCAACCATTGCAATTATGGCGGCACCAGCGAGTTTATCTTTAGCGGGTTACTTAACTGTTACTGCAACACCTTCACCAGTGATCATTGGTCTGTTATTTGGTATTGCGGTGTTAATGACGTTCATTATTTACGTGGCGTTCTTCAAACTACTTCGCCTGCCATTTAGCCCAGGTTACGCAGCGTTTACCTTCCCAATTGTAATCGGTGCAACAGCTTTGTTTAAATTGGCGGCTTGGATGCAAGTACAAGGTGTTGAAGCACAATACATTAGCCAAGTGTTCAATCTAGCGTACCTAGAACTGATTGTGGCAACCTTGGTGGTCGGTTATGTCGCTGTTCGTTACTACATGAACTACAAACCTCATCGTGTTTTAGGTGCGGTAGCGGGTAGACTGTAAGAAGCAATAGTTCAAAAGGTAAACAGAGCTTAAGCTTTCGGTATTTCATCAGCTTATATTCCTAATCCAAACTCAGCACTTATGCTAATCTGGCTTTATATTGTGGCAAGATTAGCGTGAGTGCACTTTGTTTACTGTTTACCATTCCAATAAAGTTGATACTTTAAAAATCCTTCTCGTTCACTTAATTAAAAGTGACCCTTTAGCCAATCCTTTCGAAAAAGAGCAGATCTTGGTTCAGAGCCCAGGCATGTCTCAATGGCTTAAGATGGAACTCGCCAAAGAGTTTGGCGTAGCAGCAAATATCGATTTCCCACTTCCAGCAACCTTCATTTGGGATATGTTTACCCAAGTGCTTCCTGATGTACCTAAACGCAGTGCTTTTAACAAAGAAGCGATGACGTGGAAGCTGATGAGTTTGCTACCCGCTAAGCTTGACCACCCTGGTTTTTTACCTCTACAACGCTACCTTGAAAACGACGAAGATGATTCGAAGTTGTACCAATTGGCAGAGAAAATTGCCGATATCTTCGATGGATACTTGGTGTATCGACCGGAGTGGATGGCGATGTGGGAAGCGGGAGAGCCCGTTGCCGAGTTAATTGATGATGAGGGGCAACAAGAACATCCTTGGCAGCCAACTTTGTGGAAGACACTCTATGAGCAAACCCTGTCTCAAGGCCAATCGAAGTATCACCGTGGTAACTTGTATCACGACTTTATTGAAGCGTTAGCCAATCAACAAGGTCAGCTACAACACTTACCTAAGCGTCTGTTTGTGTTTGGTATCTCTTCGCTGCCTCCTCGTTATATGGACGCGTTGAAAGCACTTGGTGAGCAGATTGATGTTCATTTGATGTTTACCAATCCTTGCCAACATTATTGGGGCGATATTCGCGATCGTAAATACTTGGCAAGAGTTGAAGCGCAGCGTCGTAAGCAGTTTGCGTTGGTTGATGGTTTACCTCAGCTAGAAGGTGAAGTATCACCTTTGAAAGATAGCATTGAAGCCAACGTTGAAGATGAACTGCATACTAGCCAAGCTGTCGGTAATAGCTTGTTGGCGTCTATGGGTAAATTGGGCAGAGATAACCTGTTTTTGCTATCTCAATCAGACAGTGAAGAGCACGAGTTCTTTATTGATGTAGAGAGAGACAGCCTGCTCCATCAATTGCAAGCCGATATTCTCCAGCTAGAAGAACATCAAGATGATCACATCTTAGATTCCAGTAATCATAAACAGGTGGTTGAGCTTGGCGATCGTTCACTGACTTTACATGCGTGTCACAGCCCAATGCGTGAGGTGGAAGTCCTCCACGACCAACTGTTGGCAATGTTTGATGCAGACCCGACACTGAAACCACGCGATATCATCGTGATGGTGTCTGACATTAATGCTTATAGCCCAGCGATTCAGGCGGTATTTGGTAATGCTCCGGGTGAGCGTTATATCCCTTACTCGATCTCTGATAGAACGGCTGACCAAGAAAGCCCAATTCTGACCGCCTTCATGCAGTTGGTCGCGCTACCGAACACGCGTTGTTTAGCTTCTGAGTTATTAGAGTTATTAGAAATTCCAGCGATGATGGCACGCTTTGGTATCGATGAATTTCAATTCGAGCAAGCTAAGCTGTGGGTTGAAGAAGCGGGTATTCGTTGGGGCGTCGACTCGTCTACCGCAACGGAGTTTGACTTGCCTGCTACTGAGCAAAACACTTGGCTATTCGGTATCCAGCGCATGCTCTTAGGCTATGCGATGTCGGATTCCGCAGGTTTGTTTGAAACCGAACACTCTCCGATTGCTGCTTATAACGAAGTTCAAGGCATTAACGCCGAACTTGCTGGTAAGTTAGCGCACTTTATCGATCGTATCGCACATTACCGTCAACGCTTAACTGAAACCCAATCTATCGATATGTGGCGTGAAACCTTGCTGCAAATGATTGATGATTTCTTTGCGGTTGAACTGGAAGGCGAGGTGGTGCTCAAATCGATTCGCGATGCACTTTCGCAACTGAATGAACAGCTTGATGATGCCTTGTATGAACAAGAACTGTCGCCAAGCATTATCTACCAGTACCTCAATAATAAGTTATCTGGCGCGCGTATTAGCCAGCGATTCTTAGCTGGCCAAGTTAACTTTTGTACCTTGATGCCGATGCGTTCTATTCCGTTCAAAACCGTCTGCTTGTTAGGCATGAACGATGGTGTTTACCCTCGCTCAATGCCGCCAGAAGGTTTTGATCTAATGAACGGACGCACACGACCTGGCGATCGTTCTCGCCGTGATGATGACCGCTACCTATTCTTAGAGGCGATGCTGTCAGCGCAAGAATGTTTATACATCAGCTATGTCGGCCGCTCGATTCAAGATAATACCGAGCGAGTGCCGTCGGTATTGGTTTCAGAGTTGATCGAGTACTGCCAGCAGAACTACTGCTTAAGTGAAGACCAAGCGTTGCCAAGCGATGATTCTGGTATCAACCTGACTCAAGCGATCAGCTTTGAACACACCATGACACCATTCAGCCCTGCGGCGTTTACTCAAGGTGACGCAAACCATGTGCTGAGTTACGCCAAAGAATGGCTTCCTGCGGCTAACCGTTCCGGTGAACGTAGTGGTGAATTCAATCGTGCCTTGGATGACTATTTGTTGGGTGCAACGTACCCGTTGGAACTCGACTTGGTTGAGTTACAGCGTTTTTGGCGTTTGCCAGTGCAGTACTTCTTTAATCGCCGTCTAAAAGTGGTGTTTGAACCGCCACTTCCTGTGATGGAAGACGATGAGCCGTTCGTACTCAATGGACTAGAGAGCTTCCAGCTTAAAGATGCGCTGCTGCAAGTGTTGCTGGACCATCCTGAAGGTGCAGATGAAGCGGTGCGCCTGTTTGTCTCTGAGCAAAAAGCACAGGGTCGATTACCGGTCGGCGCCTTTGGTGATATCGAATTTGAAACCAACCGTGTTCAAGCGGAAGACTTAGCCAAAGAAATTCGATTTGTGAGCGGATCACCGCAGCAAGATCTCGAAGTGAATATCGAATTTGATGTGTTAGGCGAAGGCAAACCTGTTCGTTTGATGGGTTGGTTAACTAAAAACTATCAATCGGGTCTAGTTCGTTTCCGTAGCGGTAAAATACGCTCTCAAGATTATTTGGCAGCGTGGATTGATCATCTATGTTGTGCAGTGATGGGACATGGAAAAACGACCCATATTATTGGCTACGACAGAAAAGAAGGCGTGGTTCACCAAACGCTACAACCTATTGGCGATGCGCTTCAGGCGAAGAGTTTGCTGGCTGAGTTAGTACGACTGTTTTATCAAGGCATGACAGCACCACTGCCTTACTTCCCGAAAACCGCGTTAGCTGGTGTTGAAGCGGGCTTTAGCCGCGGTAAATGGGTTGATGACGAAGAAAAGTCCCTAAAGAAAATGGCTGATACCTTTAATGACAGCTTCGCCTTTACTGGCGAGGGTCGAGATACTTACATCTCACGTATTTGGTCTAAGTGGGATGATGCTCTGGCTGCTGAGTCGCGAATGTATTCAACGCTTGTGCTGCAGGCCGCAAGACTCGCCGCTGCCGATCTTGAAGATCAGGAATAATCGGCAGTGATCAGCAAGATCACCAACAATATGCTTATCAAAGAGATGCGTTTGAATAAAAGCATGGGAAATAAAGAGTTAGATGTAAACTTGGTGTGCAGGGCTTATAAAATGACGAGAGGAAGTCGTTTATGAGGAATCAAGGTACAGGAAATAAAGTGGCCGCCAGTAAATCATTATTAGTGTAGGGCGTTCGCTGTACGGCCACAGGTCAGAGGGACCATTATTCAGTGGTTCAAAGTAACGCATGAGTATAAAACTCGTAGGCGCTCCTGAACTCGTGGGCGCATAGTAGCGAGGCGATCTGAATTGATCCGTGAGAGAGATCGCACTAACTATTAACAAATTGGCGTAGGACGTAAATTGAATGACATTTTCTACGCTAGGTCACATTTGTAACAACACATTTATCAGAAGGCAGTAAGGCATGACGACTACAAGCAGTGCTCAGGTAATCGTTCCACAAACACTTGATACCATGACGTTTCCACTTCATGGCGCGCGTTTAATTGAAGCATCAGCGGGTACGGGTAAAACATTTACTATTGCTGGCTTGTATTTACGTTTACTGCTCGGGCACGGTACTGCTGCGCCGCAAGGCGATCTGACGGAAGCTACTCGACACCATGAGCCGCTGACCGTAGACCAAATTCTGGTTGTGACTTTTACTGAAGCGGCAACCGCAGAGCTACGCGATCGTATTCGTGCGCGAATCCATGATGCACGTATTGCGTTTGCTCGTGGTCAAAGTGACGACCCAGTGATTGCTCCTCTCTTACAAGCCATCGATGATCATGCTGGTGCGGCGAAAACTCTGCTCAATGCTGAAAGACAAATGGATGAAGCGGCGGTATACACCATTCACGGTTTCTGTCAGAGAATGTTGACTCAGAATGCCTTCGAGTCTGGAAGCCGCTTTGATAATGAATTTGTGACCGATGAAAGCCATCTGAAAGCACAAGTGGTTGCCGACTACTGGCGTAAACAGTTTTATCCGTTACCCATTCAACTTGCAGGTGAGGTGCGAAATATTTGGGGTTCTCCCGCTTCGTTACTTGCCGATGTAAATCGCTATCTGACGGGCTCTCCGCTGAAATTGACGGTAGATGCGATGTCGGGAGACCTGCAAACTCTGCACAATCAAAACTTAGATAAAGTGAAGCAACTTAAGGCGTTGTGGTGTGAATCCGAAGCGGACTTTTTGGCTTTGATTTCTGGATCGGATGTGAATAAGCGCAGCTACACTAAGAAGTCTTTGCCGACTTGGTTAGAAGCCGTCACAGCATGGGCGCAAAGCGACACTCATGATTACCAGTTTCCAGATAAACTAGAGAAGTTCTCACAAGCAACGTTAATTGAAAAAACACCAAAAGGCACTGCACCTCAACACGCAGTTTTCGAAGCGATTGAAGACTTCTTAAATTCTCCAGCAGATCTAAAAGCTCCTTTGCTGGCACATGCGATTATTCATTGTCGAACTATGTTGGCTAAGGCTAAACAGCAGAAGCAGTGGTTATCGTTTGATGATTTGCTGACTCAGTTATCCGCGTCAATCGATGTAGATGAGCAATCACTGCTGGTGGAGAGAATTCGCACCTTATACCCAGTAGCGATGATTGATGAATTCCAAGATACCGATCCGTTGCAATACAGTATTTTTAGCCGAATCTATTTAGATAACCCGCAATGCGGTTTGTTTATGATCGGTGATCCGAAGCAGGCAATTTACGGCTTCCGTGGTGCGGATATCTTTACCTACATTAAGGCGAGAAACCAAGTTAGTGCTCACTACACGCTGGGGACTAACTGGCGTTCGAGTGCTGACATGGTCAGTGCGGTAAACCAAGTGTTTATGAATTCGGATAGCCCGTTTATCTACGATCAAGATATTCCATTCTTACCTGTCGCAGCCAGCCCATCGGCTGACAAACGCCAGTGGGTGATGAATGGTGAAACTCAGCACGCACTCACCTTTTGGCTGCAAGAGGCTGAAGACAAGCCGTTACCAAAGGGCGAATATCACAAAGCCATGGCTGAGGCGACGGCGAGTCAAATTCAAACTATTCTGACCGCTTCTCAAAATCAACAAGCCTATTTTGATAACGGCAAAAAACAACATGCTGTGAATGCGGGTGATATTGCAGTCTTGGTTCGAACTGGTAGTGAAGGTCGCCTGATTAAGAACGCGTTGTCTGAACAAGGCATTGCAAGCGTGTATTTGTCTAACCGAGATAGCGTTTTCACCAGCTTGGTCGCACAAGATATTCAGCGTTTACTACAGGCGGTGCTGACACCTGAAAATGACCGTGCATTACGCGCCAGTTTAGCGTCGGAGTTGTTTGCTCTGGATGCCGCCTCATTGGATGAACTCAACAACGATGAAGTGGTTTGGGAAAACGTCGTTAACGAATTTCGAGAATATCGTAAGTTGTGGCTGCAACGTGGTGTGTTACCAATGCTTCGCAGTGTGATCAGTAAACGACATCTCGCGGAACGTTTACTGGAAGAAGAAAATGGTGAGCGCTCACTCACTGATTTAATGCACATTGGCGAATTGCTACAGCAAGCAAGGCAGGAACTCGACAGTGATTATGGCTTGCTGCGCTGGTTAGCAGAAGCGATTTCCGATGCTCAAAATGGTTTAGGTGGCAGTGAAGACGACATTCAACGCCTTGAATCAGAAAGAAACTTAGTTCAAATTGTTACTATTCATAAGTCGAAAGGCTTGGAATATGACCTCGTATTTTTGCCGTTCGTGGCGAGCTACCGAGAAGCGAGTGAAGGTAAATTCTACGACCATGACTCAGATACCACGGTACTTGATATTACGGGCAGTGATAGTGCTTTAGCACAAGCGGATAAAGAGCGATTGGCAGAAGATCTACGTTTGATTTACGTGGCGCTTACTCGTGCGGTTTATGGCTGTTTTATTGGTATGGCTCCTTTACGTAAAGGGCGCTCAACCAAAGAGCCGACCGGTGTTCACTTAAGTGCTATGGGCTACTTGATTCAAAACGGACAAGAGCAAGGCATTGCTGAGTTGCATCAAGCTTTGTCAGCGATTGAGGGTAAGAATTCAAGCGTATTACTGTCTGAAACTCCGACAGCTCACGAGCAAGTGTTTGTACAAACAGAGCAAGTGAGTGACGAGTTACAGGCTAACGAACTCAAGGCTTCAATTGACCGAGCTTGGCGAATCACCAGTTATTCGGGCTTAGTCAAACAGGGCAGTCACGGCGCGAGCCATGATGCGACCATTGAGGTGTCTGGTTTCGATATCGACTCAGCGGATGAACAAGACGAGTCGGAATTGATTGAACCGGAACGTTCTATATTTTCGTTCCCTCGCGGTGCTCGCCCAGGTACCTTCTTACATACCTTGTTTGAGGATGTTGAATTTACCGAGCCAGCAACCAGCGAATATAACACGCAAGTAATCACTCACTTATTAGAATCAGAGCAATACGAAATAGAGTGGTTACCTGTACTTCAACAACTTGTCGATACGGTGCTGAACACCGCGTTAGATGGTAAGGACTTAAAGCTAAGCAAGAAAGACTCAACGCAACGATTGGTCGAGATGGAGTTCTTGTTGCCGATAGAAGTGTTGGCCGCATCTGAGCTGAATCAAACCATTCAGTATCATGATCCCTTGTCGGCCAAGGCGGGCGACCTAGGTTTCCAAACCGTGCAAGGCATGCTGAAAGGCTTCATCGATTTAGTGTTTGAGCATCAAGGTAAATACTATGTACTCGACTGGAAATCGAACCATCTAGGTGATGATGTTGCCGTCTATCATGGTGAGGCATTGAAATCGGCGATGGCCGACCATCGCTATGATCTGCAATATCAAATCTATGCGTTGGCATTGCATCGCTTTTTACGCAGCCGCGTTGCTGACTACAGTTATGAGCAACATTTCGGTGGGGTTTATTACTTGTTCTTAAGAGGAATGGACGGACAATCTCAACAAGGTATTTTCTCGGCTAAACCAACCTTGGCTTTGCTCGATGAAATGGATCAATTGATTGACGGTAAAGTGATAGACAGACGTTTAGCACAATTGAATGACGATGAAACTGGACAGATGGGGCTTTTATAATGACAACGACCACTAATACCAGCATAGAGACAGCGAACTCAGTTAAGCCAGTTTCACTTATCCCTGAGCAACTCATGGATGTATTAAAGTTCCTCGCTGATAAGGGCTCAATTCGTCAGTTGGATTATCAATTTGCCCGTTTTATTGCTCAGCAAGCCGCGGCTCACTCTCAAGAAGTCGGTTTTCTCGCAGGGGTGGTGAGCCATGAATTAGGCAAGGGGCATATCTGTACTCAGCTTATACAGCAGTATACGGTAGGCCCTGAACAAACGGCGGATCTTGCTCAGTTACTTGGGTTGTACGGTGAAACGGCACTGCAACTGAATCAAAAGTTATTAGGTATTGATTGGGTGGCGGTACTTCAATCGTCAAACCTAGTTGGCACAACTAATGATTGCGTTAAGCCGCTGATGTTTGATGGACAGCGAGTTTATTTACAGCGCTATTGGAACTACGAAGTTGTGTTGGCTGAAACGTTAAACCGTTTAAGTAAGCCAGTAGAGTTCAATATTGAACAGAAGAAGGCGCTGACTGAAACGCTGAATCAGTTATTCGCACGCAGTTATCACTTTTTGTTTAACGCATTAGCCAAGGCTGGTTCGAGTCAACAAACCTCTCAGGTGTTACGCCAACAGTTGGTGTGTGACCATCTCGATATCGTTGATGAACAGGCTCTAGATTGGGGCGCGATCGACCAAGTGATTGTTCAAGCCAAGCAAGTAATGGATCTAGAGGTGTTGGATAGCCTAGTGCCGTTATCCGTCTGTTTGAACTGGCAAAAGGTCGCAGCAGCAGTGGCGTTAAGTCGTCGTTTTGCTGTGATTTTTGGTGGGCCGGGTACTGGTAAAACGACCACGGTAACCAAATTACTGTCGGCTATGGTCGAGCAATCGTTAAGCCAAGGTAAAACACCGACGATCAAGCTAGTGGCACCGACAGGTAAGGCGGCGGCACGTTTAACAGAGTCGATTGGCAAAGCGATTGAGCAGCTGCCTTTAGCGCCTGAAGTAAAAGCCAACATACCAACGGAATCGAGTACTTTACACAGATTACTCGGCGCGATCCCTAATCGAGCGGAATTTAGACACAACCGACGTAATCCACTTCACCTTGATATCTTGGTGGTGGATGAAGCTTCGATGGTCGACTTATCCATGATGTATAAGCTGGTGGATGCACTCCCTGAACACGCAAGGCTTATCTTGTTGGGGGATAAAGACCAACTCGCTTCAGTTGAAGCGGGCGCGGTGTTAGGTGATATCTGCTCGTTTAATTCAACAGGCTACAGCACAGCGCAAGGTAATTTGATTGCGGAGATGACAGGCTTTGACGCGATAGCTAATACAGGGCAGGTCAAAGCTGGATCGGTTAACCCTCCTGCGATTGCAGATAGCTTGTGTATGCTGCAGAAGAGTTATCGTTTCGATGCTCGTTCAGGTATCGGGCAGTTGGCAAAAGCAATCAATAACGGCTCTGCTAATCAGGTCGATCAAGTGTTTGCTAAAGGATTTGGAGACATTGAAAATCACCCGCTGTCGAGTGATAGCTATAACTTGATGCTGCGTACCTTAGTTAATGAGTATGGTGAGTATCTCAATAGAATGAATGTTCCTTTAAACGAGCTAGAGACTCAAGAAGCGCGAGCTAAATCGGTTCTCGATTTGTTCAGCAAATGTCGATTGCTGTGCTCCGTTCGTGAAGGCGATTTTGGTGTTAAAGGTTTGAATAACAGGATCGAAAGGGCGCTAGCAGCAAGACGTTTGGTGAATCCGCACAATGACGAATTGTGGTATCACGGGCGACCAGTAATGGTAACGCGTAATGACCATGGTTTAGGTTTATATAATGGTGATATTGGTATCTGCATGCTTGAGGCCGATTCCAGTAGTGCTTCTTATGATATTTCCCATTCAATAGCTGCGAGTTCTGCGCCTAGATTGAAGGTGTATTTTGAATTGCCGGATGGCAGCGTGAAAGCGGTGCTTCCAAGCCGAGTTCCCGATCATGAAACGGCTTATGCGATGACGATTCACAAATCTCAGGGTAGCGAATTTGATTTGACCTTAATGATCCTGCCGCCAGATTTTAGCCCCATTCTAACGCGAGAGCTTATCTATACCGGTATTACGCGTGCAAAGAAACGATTGATGATGTTCAGTGATACCAATGTACTAAAACGTGGTATTAAAGTGAAAACAGAGCGAGTTAGCGGTTTAGGAAGTCGTTTAACCGGCTAATGAGTTGTTCACTTTAACTGTTAGTGGGTTCTAGTGAGGGGTAACGCAGCTAAATGGCTAAAAGGTAGTACATAAAGCAACCATCCCTGGTCGCTTTGAGCGTTATTAAGAATCTGTTCCTAAAAACGCTCGAGTAAATGATATATGGTTTATCTTGTATTTGGCTTGGCAGTTCAAGATAAACTCTTTTAGATTCTCGCTCACAGGGAAAACGCAGTGTACGTCTAAACCTTCTAAGAATTGGTTATCAGCCATATCCCAAAAACTTTGCAGCGAATTACAAACAATGGTTCTCATATCAATGTTGCTCTTTTTGCTGTTTATATTAACGCTCAACATATTGATGTCGTGCTAAACGTTAACGGGGATAGCAATCCGTGCAGTGACCTCCTCAATGTTACAGGTTCAAACATTGGGGGTATTCCAATAAAAACGTTTGTTTATATCCATAAAACGTGCAAATTCTATACAATTATTGGTGTGAGTTAAAGTGCATACTTGATAAAACTCATATAGTAAACGATTACATTTGCAATTATTTTTGGAACAAAGTGAGATTTCGATCTAAATTTTTAATTATACGTTCAATGCTAAGATTTTTGAATTTCGTTGATAGTTATAAAGCCCCTGCTTTTCCATCGGTAATTCATCAACCCCAATCTCGTAAAACCCTTGTTCGCGGAACCAATGAAGGCTGTGCGTGGTAAGAACAAATATCTGGTCGATATCTCGAGACTTGGATTGGTGACGCATGTAATCCAGTAGCAATTGACCACGGTTCCCATCTCGATAATCAGAGTGGATAGCGACGCACGCCATCTCTGCCATGTGATCTTCTGGATACGCATAAAGCGCAGCGCACCCAATAATAAGCCCGTCTTTTTCAATAATGGTAAAGCGATGGATCTCCTGTTCTAACTGCTCTCTTGAGCGACGAACTAAGATACCCTGTTCTTCCAGGGGCCGAATGAGATCAAATATGCCACCAATATCATCAATCTGAGCTTGTCTTACTTGCTCAGCACTTGCCATCACGACTTGGGTACCAATACCGTCAAAAGAGAACAGCTCTTGGATTAACGCGCCATCGACCTTGTAACTGATTAAGTGGCAACGTGGAACACCGGCTCGACAAGCGGAGATAGCACCTTTTAGGAAGCGTAGTGTTCCCGTGCTCATATCTTCGGTCGGATTCTGAGACTCCGTTAAGCGTTCTAGGATTTGTTTAGCGTCTTTAGGGAACAGTTCGGCGAGTACATTACCGCTTTCGTCGGTTACCCCTTGTTCGGAGCAAAATCCAATCAGCTTGTCTGCCTTTAAGCGAATCGCGACTTGTGTTGCGACTTCTTCAGAAAGCAGGTTAAAACTTTCTCCTGTCACGGAGCTAGCAATTGGACCTAACAGGACAATAGAGCCTTGATCAAGTGTGCGATTAATCCCTTCGATATCGATTCGACGAATACGTCCGCTGTGGCAATAATCCGTACCGTCATCTACGCCTAGCGGCTGAGCCGTAATGAAGTTACCACTCATCACATTCAGTTGAGTGCCTGCCATTGGGGTGTTATTAAGGCTCATCGAAAGACGAGCTGTAATAGCCAGCTGTAATTGACCTGCGGCTTGCATCGCTACCCCTAAAGAATATTCGTCAGTGACTCTAATGTTCTTATGGTAAGGCGTATGGCAATCTTGCTTTGCTAGCAGCTGATTTATCTGTGGTCTTGCCCCGTGAACGAGAACAATCTTGACTCCTAGGCTGTGGAGTAGGGCTATATCACTAATAATGTTGCCGAAATTTTTGTCAGCAACAGCTTCGCCTCCTAGCATAATGACCATGGTTTTGCCACGGTGAGCATTTACGTAAGGTGTTGATTGTCTGAAGCCTTTTACTAGCGCTGTACTTCTTAATTTCACAGAACAAGTCCATTTTGTTTATTTATTCGCTAATTTAGCATTTAAATTCAAATTTAAACAACATGTTTTTGGAATAAAGCGCAAACTATTCTCATCGAGACTTCATTATACAAACGGTCTCAGTGTAGAATATATACAGCATCTTTATGAGTAGTAACCGAATGCAGCAAGCGCCAGCAAGAAAGAACAAGATCGATGAGATAACGGAAAACCTTTACAGCGAAGCAGAACAACGCAATCAGTCTAAATTGAAGCGTAAGATCATCGAACGTTGCTTGATGGTATTGGCCCTAGTGGGTTCATTTGCTGTGGTTTCTTTATTCAGCGATGTGCTTTCACGAGTACAAGATGCAGCAACGCCTGACCACTTGTTGTATGGCACTTGGGTAGAGCAGGACGTTGCACATTATGTAACGGACGAATTTGTGCTCAATGCCAATGGTGTGTCAGTACGAGGATCTGTTGTGTCGACTAGTTTTGATTTCGATGGGAACTACTTCGAATATAAGACGGGAGATAGAGCCTATCGTTTTCGTATCACTAACTCTGACAACACAGAGATGGTGCTCGATTCAGACGCTCACTATAATCCTGTCTTCCGTCTTAAGGGACATATGGTTAATTCAGTTCGATAGGTTATCTTACTGTAAACTCTTACAATCTAAGATTGTGTTATCTGACCGTTTTTGTCATCCTCGATGCATAGAATTTTTAGGATGACTCTTGTGATTAAAAAATGGCTTCCCCTTGTTGCTGCCTCTTTACTATTTGGCTGTGCTCAACCCACCGATCGTGCTCAACAACACTTTGATGATGAATTTCCTCGTACCTTAAATAAGGTCGATCAGGTTGAATCCAACAAACCAAGAGACTACACCGCATTTGCAGAACAAGCTGAGATGGTGGTTTCTAAATCTCCTTCAATGGCTAAGATCTATGAACCGTTGTATCAGCAACTCAATGAGTGGGCGATGCTGAGTGGCGATCCTAGCGAATTAGCTAATTTCGGTGTTCAAACCGCTCAACTTGGTGGTGGCGATAAGCAAGGTAATGTTTTGTTTACTGGTTACTTTTCTCCAGTCATAGAATTACGCCATGAAGCGAACGAAGAATATCAATTTCCTGTCTATGGGCTCCCTGATTGCGGTAAAGAGTGTCCCACTCGCGAAGAAATCTACAATGGTGCGTTGGATGGGCAAGGCCTTGAACTTGGCTATGCAGCAAACCGTATCGACCCGTTTATGATGGAAGTGCAAGGTAGTGGCTTTGTGCATTTTGGTGACGACGACACGCTCAAGTACTTTGCTTATGCAGGAAAGAACAACAAAGCTTATGTGAGTATTGGTCGTGTATTGATCGATAGAGGCTTGGTTCCTCGTGAAAAAATGTCACTGAAAGCAATCAAAGAGTGGGTATTGGCGAATGAGCCTGAAGTGGTAAAAGAGCTACTTGAACAAAACCCTTCTTTTGTATTCTTTAGTTCTAGAGCAGATTTGTCGGTAATGGGAAGTGCTGGTATTCCATTGTTACCAATGGCTGCCGTTGCTGGAGATCGTTCGATATTACCTATGGGTACACCTATTTTGGCTGAGGTTCCATTGTTGAATGCCGATGGCACGTGGAGCGGCGCGCACCAACTAAGATTGTTACTGGTTTTGGATACGGGCGGCGCAGTTAAGCAGAACCATTTAGATCTCTACCATGGTATGGGGCCAAGAGCGGGTACTGAAGCGGGTCACTATAAGCACTTTGGTCGTGTATGGAAACTTGGCCTAGATGGCTCTGCAACCGAAGCGCCTTGGGCTTTGCCTCCTGAGAAGTTTGAGTAAACGACGATAAAATAGGGCATTGAAAGCGAATCGCTAATCCCCTAGACTTTTAATTCAAGAGTGCGTATAAAACGCACTCTTTTCTTTTTCTCAGAAATAAATTGGCGGCAATAATGCGTGAATTGACCACACCAGCTTCAGAAAACTATGACCAACGATTTGGTGGCACTCGCCGTCTGTATGGCAATAGTGAAGTCGACATACTTAGAGCGGCACATGTGTGTGTGATCGGTATTGGTGGCGTCGGTTCATGGGCGGTTGAAGCGCTTGCACGTACTGGTTTAGGTGAGCTAACGTTGATCGATATGGATGACGTGTGCGTGACTAACATTAACCGTCAGATCCACGCTATGTCGGGTACGGTTGGCAAGAGCAAAATCGAAGTGATGGCTGAGCGCGTTAAGTTGATTAACCCTGAGTGTAAAGTGAACCTGATTGATGACTTTATTGGTCCTGACAATCAGGCTGAGTATTTGTCGAAAGAGTTCGATTTTGTTCTCGATGCGATTGATAGCATGAAAGCTAAAGCTTCGCTGTTGGCGTATTGTCGTAGTAACAAAATCAAAGTGATCACCACGGGTGGTGCGGGTGGCCAAGTCGACCCAACTCAAATCAAAGTGGCTGATCTGACTAAGACGATTCAAGACCCGTTAGCGAAGAAATTGAAAGACACATTACGTCGTCATCACAATTTCCCTAAGAACCCAGCACGTAAGTTTGGCATCGATTGTGTGTTCTCGACTGAGCAACTTAAATACCCTCAAGCTGACGGCAGTGTATGTGCTGCGAAAGCGACCGCAGAAGGGCCAAAACGAATGGATTGTGCGACAGGTTTTGGCGCAGCAACGGTGGTAACGGCTACGTTTGGTTTTGTGGCGGTTTCACGTATCGTAGAAAAGATCGTTCAAAAGCATACTAAGTAACTCGTTACTTTGAGCTTACTAAGAATTTACTGGATATAAAAATGACGTCATTTCCAAGTTCTCCATTCGGCCAAGAAATTACCAGTGATGATATTGTCGCAAAGATGCAGACTTTCAGCGGTTGGGAAGACCGTTATCGTCAAGTGATTCAATGGGGAAAGAAACTGCCAACCATGCCTGACGAGCTGAAAAATGAGCAGGTTGTTGTTTCTGGTTGTGAAAGCCAAGTCTGGCTAGTTTCTCAGAACATCGACGGTGTTTGGTACTTTTGTGCTGATTCTGATGCTCGTATCGTTCGCGGCCTTATCGCATTAGTGATGTCTGCTTTTGATGGAAAAACATCAGCACAGATACAATCGTTCGATATTGATAGTTACTTTGAAAACATCGGTCTAATTACTCATCTAAGCCCATCTCGCGGTAATGGATTAAAAGCGATTGTTGCTCAAATCCAAGAGCTAAGTGCTTAGCATCTCTTAGATACACAGAAACAAAAAGGGTTGGCGCTAAACGCCAACCCTAAATAATTTCGCTACTCGTTATTCTTTACTATCTATAGCATATCAACGGCTTTTTCTATCGCCGCAACGAGCTTTTCAACATCATCCATGTTGTTGTAAATACCAAATGAAACTCGAACCGTTCCTTTTACATTAAGCGCATCCATCAATGGGTGAGCACAATGATGTCCTGCTCGAACCGCAATACCTTGTTGATCCAACAGTGTCGCAATATCTTGATGGTGAACACCGTCCATCACAAAAGTAATCACACTTGAATTGGGTTTGTAGCCAAGAACCTGGATATCATCCAATTGGTTGAGTGCTTGGTAGGTTTTCTGTTGTAGCTGGTGGATGTGAGTTTCCACATCGTGCTGCTCAAACTTATGTAACCACTCTATCGCTGTACGTAATGCGATGGCTCCCGCCACGTTTGGCGTGCCAGCTTCAAATTTACCAGGCAGTTCAGAAAATGTGGTGCCAGAGAAAGAGACGCGCTCGACCATTTTGCCACCACCATGCCAAGGTGGCATTACTTCGAGCAATTCAAGTTTGCCATAAAGGACACCGATACCTGCAGGGGCATAGAGCTTGTGCCCTGAGAAAACATAGAAATCCGCATCTAAAGAAGAAACATCAACTGGCTCATGAACGATGCCTTGTGCGCCATCGACCACAACAATCGCATTCTTCATGTGGGCTTTTTCTATGACAGCTTTAATCGGCTGACGAGAACCGGTAACGTTGGTTATCTGAGCTAATGCAACAATTTTGGTCTTATCATTAAGCAGATGATCAAAAGCTTGTAGATCAAATTCACAATCTGATGTCATCGGTACTTTAACGACTCTAGCGCCGGTTTGTTCTGCCACAATTTGCCAAGGTACAATGTTGGCGTGATGCTCCATTTCGCTAACCAAGATCTCATCGCCGGGCTGAAGCGTGCTTCTTGCGTAGGTTTGAGCAATTAGGTTGAGCGCTTCGGTGGCACCGCGAGTCCAGATGATCTCTTTTGACGATGTCGCGCCAATAAACTGAGCGACCTTATCTCTTGCTGCTTCAAACTGACTGGTCGCGTTCGCTGTTAAGCTGTGGCTACCACGATGAACATTGGCATTTTGCTTGGAGTAATACTGGCTAATGGCATCAATAACCACCTGAGGTTTTTGTGTCGTTGCCGCGCTGTCTAAGTAAATCAACGGTTGTTGGTTGATGGTTTGTGATAGCGCAGGAAACTGCTCTCGGATGTGATTGATATCAAGCATCTATTTTTACCTAAAATCTTGGAAATTGGTGCTAGCGTTATGCTGAGCGGTATCGTTATTTTATCGCGACTTGTGAACGGTTGCTGACTAATCTTGCTGATTCCAACTATTTTCTCGTTCTTTAACCTGATCGAAGAGCTTTTGGTTAACAGGAACATCTATCTGATGCTTAAGTGCCGTCTTTATTAGGTGTCCGGTAATGAAGTCGATCTCTGTCTTTCGTTGGTAAAACATATCTTGCTTCATTGAAGAGTTGTTCTTTGCTGTCGCTTGAATAACCTTGTTGACACTTGTCTCTAATTCGTCGAATGAACAAGTAATGCCTTCTGCCAGCATCACTTGTGTGATTTCTCTAATTATAGAACTCAAAACTTCGCTAAATCTTTGGTCAACAAGCTCTCCGTTTGTGATTTGTTCCAGCCCAGTCAATGGGTTGATGGCACAATTGATGGCGAGCTTAGTCCATAGCGCTGTTTTTATCTCTGGGTTCCAACTTACAGTAGGTAAGGCATGTTCCAACACATCGACTAAAAAAGTGCACTGTTGACCCTTGAGGTTAAAAGTCCCCAATTGTGTTTGGCCGATTCCTGTGTGAGATACATTATTGCGGTCGGGTTTGAATGCAGCTTGGGTGGTAGTCGCCAATACTACTGGGTGAGCATCAATTTGAGTTGCTATCTGATCGACCGCACCCATTCCGTTGTGCAGGAACATGAGAATGGTGTCGGGATCGAGGTGTTGAAGTAGCGGAGTGGTTGCTTCTTCTACTTGCCAAGCTTTGACCGTGAAGATGACTAAATCACTTTCAGATAGCTTTTCGATATTGTGATTACTGAAGGAAAGAGAAGCTTGCTCATCCAATGATAGTTCCATTGAGTTGTTAGCAGAGCGGCCCCACAAAGAGACATTATGACCCGCTTGAAGTAGTTTTATCGCCCACAAAGAGCCAATAGCCCCAGGCCCAACAATAGTAATGTTCACAGCAATACCGAGATAAGAAAGTGGTGCTGCAAGGATAGCGAGGCATTAAATGAAAGCAATAAAAAATGGCACCCGAGGGTGCCATTTAGGAAACTTTCTTAGAAGTTCGATTAGAACTTGTAAGTTACCGCTACGTAGTGACCGAAGCCTGTCGTTTTACCTGCTAGGCCGTCATCTTTAAGACCGTAAACGTCTTTGTAGCCTTTAAGGCCGTAACCAACAGCAAAGCGATCTGAGTGCCAGTAAAGGCCGTTGAACATAACGCCACCATTTGATGTATTCAACGCTTTGTTATCATCATCCATGCCGAATTGGTAATCGATGTAACCTTGGTAAGAGATGAATGAACCATTCTCGAAGAAGTAGAATGGTTTGAACCAGTTAGTCGAGATTTGGTAGCCGTTCCAATCTTTGTTGTTTGAATCGTATGTACCGTATAGGTTTAGGCCAATTTTGCCCAACCAAGGAACCATCACGTCAGAGCCAAGACCAACTTTTTGAGTGTTAACGCCAGAGTTTCCGCCCCATTCCATAAGTGTAGAAACATAAAGCTCTTGGACTGGACCGAAAGATAGATCTTTGCCAGTTAGGCCGTCAAGAGACATACGTGGCGCAAACTTCATAAAGATTTTTTCTTGGCCATCTTTATCACTGCCTGGATCAGAAGTTAGGTTGAATACATCAACGTAACCGTATAGGTCGAAGATTCCAGAGCGACCACCAAATTCCATCTCTAGGTAATCATGAGTTGATTCGCCTGGAAGTTCATCAATAGCACCCATAAGGTTGAACTGCATCCATTTGTAATCGTTCTTATGGATGTCGCCGTCAGAATAATCAGCCGCCATTACTGGAGCAGATGCTGCTGCAAGTAGGCCAAGAGTTAAAAGTGATTTACGCATAATGGAACTCTCTATGTTTGAAATAAGTAACCCGCTAATCCGTGCGTGTTTATATGTCCGAATGCCGAGCATAATAGCGATTTTGTTCTCAAATAAAAGTGAGACGGAGTGAAAACTATAATTATTATGGTGAGGTTGATCACACTAATGATCTAAATGACGGAACTTTAAGATGGCAATGCATCTTGATGCACCACTAATTCTATTGGTTTTGTGAAATTTGATTATTTTGTGGATAAATTGGCTAAATACCATCCTAAGCAAACGATTCTACTGAATAGAGTGACATGCATATCAAAATCAACAGTATTCCTTTCTAAGTTTTTTCTTCCCCAAAATGGGTTAAATCGTCTGTCTCGTTTTCTTTGCTTTGATCTATTTTTGACCGACTCCGTAATGAAGTTGGAGTTATTTAATGAAGAACTCTGGTGACGAGTAAATCGGATTACAAACCCTGTTGCTTACCACTAAAAAGAGATAACGAGACAGTTCTTTGCGCTATACACAGATTAAGTGTTGACAGACTTTTAAGAAACTTCCTTTTGTGCGTTGAGCTGTTCTAAATGTTTTGGAGAGAAGACTAATGAAATATTCACCAATTTTAGCAGTAGCAATTTCAGCGCTTTTTATTGTCGGCTGTAATGACGACGATGAGCCCACAACGCAAATTCAAGCGGTACATGCGTCACCAGATGCGCCGCTTGCGAATGTTTTGATTAACAGTCAGGCACGTTGGACGGGTGTCGATTATGCCAACGCATCAGGGTATACATCAGTGACAGCTGGGCAGACTTCCGTTCAAGTTGACGTTCAACTCCCTGGCGATGCCGTTCTAACTGTATTACCTCAAAACCAATTTGAATTGAGCAGCGATACTGATTATACAGTGATGGTAGTTGGTGATGCTGACGGTTCGAATAATCCAGTTGAAGCGTTAGTCGTGACGAGACCTGCGAGTGGTACAGCAACAAGCTCAAGTTTAGATGTGCAGGTTGTTCATGCGGCATCTGGTGTTGGGGATGTGAACTTATACGTTACAGGTCCGAGTGATCCTCTAGGCACACCTCTCGGGACGTTAGGGTATAAAGATTTCACAGACGTTCTGAATATCCCTGCTGGGCAGTATCGAGTGAGACTAGAAACAGTGAGTGGTAGTGCTATTGCTTTTGATTCTGGAGAAATTACTCTGTCTGGCGGTAGTGAGTTGACTATAGCGGCGGTACCTAGAGCTGATTCAAACAGTGCGTCTCCAGTGAAACTTATGGTGATGGATGGTAAAGGCTCATCTTTGATTTACGATATGGCAGAAACCGCAGAAGTAAGAGTGGGGCACCTTGTGGATGGTGCACCAAATGTAGATGTGTATGTGAATTCAACCCAGTTTGCTCCGCTTGATGATTTGATGTTTAAAGAAGTTCGTGGGTTCTTAGATCTAGCGGCAGGGAGCTACGATATTGACATCTATGAAACTGCGACGACGTCTCCCACATTTATTGATGTTGATGGTTTAGCTGTGTTTACTGGTATGGATTACAGTGTGTATGCAGTAGGAACAGTATCGAATCTTAATTTGGAAGCTCTGGTTGTACCGGAAAATAGACGCCCTGTTGCCACTAGTGCGGTATTGAATATTACTCATGCAGCGGCTAACCCAATCGCAGCGTTAGTTGACATTTACTTAACCGAAAACGTGGGAATTTCAGGAAGTACACCGGCATTGAGTAACGTGAAATTCAAAGATTACGCGAATGGTATTTATGTGGCAGCGGGATCTTACTACGTGACGATTACTGTAGCAGGAGACCCAACTACTGTTGCCATTGACTCTGCGCCTGCAACCTTAGCTGATGGTGTCGTTTATCAAGTTGTGGCGATTGATGATGTGGCGGGAATGGGCTTCAACTTATTAGTGAGTGATACAACAGACTAGATCTGTGATGTCAGTAATCAGAAAACAAAAGAGGGCAGCTCAATGCTATCCTCTTTTTTCTTTTGCTCTTATTCTTGGTTGGTTTTAGCTTTCTCTAATAAATCAGTGAAAAAGTGGCGTAACGAATAAAGCATGATCAAGCTTGGAATGACCATTAATGAGGTCAGTATAAAGAAGGTTGACCAATCATTGAGGAAATCAACCAACTCACCACTGAAGGAAGCCAGCGTGGTGCGACCGAAGTTACCCAAGGATGCGAGTAATGCATACTGGGTTGCAGAGAAGGCTTGCCCAGTTAATAGTGTTAAGAAAGACACGAATGCTACTGTCGAGAATGCCGTTGTAAAGTTATCGACAATAATTGTTGCCAAGAACAGAGTTTCACTTGGGCCCGCTTTAGCTATCCATGCAAACATCAGGTTACTGGCTGCCATTGCTATACCGCCAATCATCAACCCGCGCACAATACCGAACCTGACATTGAAGATACTGCCTAACAAGGTGAAGAATATTGTTGCGCCCCAGCCAATTAGCTTGGAGTAGTGACCAATTTGTTCGTTGCTAAAGCCTATCTCTTTGTAGAAGGGGATCGACATTCGCCCTAAGAAAGCTTCGCCTATCTTAAATAGGAATACAAACAGCAGAAGAGTAATCGCTACCTGAACACCATTCCGCCTAAAGAAATCATAAAACGGTTCTAATACTGTGACACTGAACCACGCCACAACTTTTGAACCCACCACTTTATTATGACGTTGCAGAGCTTCTTTTTGTAGTGCTTCACGTTTGGTAATCGGCTCACCAACAAACAGCGTGAACAACATCAGAACGACGACGACACCAGCCATACCGTAATATACACCGTTCCAACCTATAGAATCGGCATTGATAAATGCCAGATAACCCGGAAGTGAGTAACCTGTCCACCATCCGACAACGGCCATAGCAGAAGCTTGTGGCAATTTTGATGATTCTGATTTTGGAAATGAATCAATACGGAAAGCATCAATCGCGATATCTTGAGTAGCAGAAGCAATTGCAATTCCAAGCGCAAGCATGGAAGTGAACATCAGATCATTGGCTGGGTTCACTCCTGCAATTAATAATGTGCAGATCAATACAAAGCTTTGACATAAAAATATCCAGCTGCGTCGTTGACCTAGAATGGAGTGCAGGATTGGCAACTTGACTCGGTCAACCAAGGGAGCCCATAAAAAATTAATGGCGTAGACTGCAAATACGCTACCAAAATAGCCGATTGCAGCGCGAGTTAAGCCCGCATCTTTAAGCCATCCAGACATGTTGGAGCCAATAAGAACCCATGGGAAGCCACTCGAACAACCTAACATAAACACCCAAAGTAAGCGTTTATCTAGGTAGCTGCGGAAAGTCTGCATCCAAGTAAGAGAGGGAGTGCCTGATGACATAGGGCGTCCTTGTATAGAAAAACGCCCTTAAGAAATAAGGGCGTTTGATGAGGTTACTTAAGAAGGGTTACGTTGGTGATGACGATTGGGTCGGTTGGGATGTCTGACATACGTCCCATTCGTTTAGTTGGAATGGTGGCCATCTTTTGAATGACATCAAACCCCTCAGTCACTTTGCCAAATACAGCGTAACCAGGATTACCGCCTTTCGCGTTTAAGAAATCATTGTCAGCAAAGTTAATGAAGAACTGACGAGTCGCAGAATCAGGCGCATTAGTGCGAGCCATAGCGATCGTTGCTGTATCATTCTTTAGACCGTTACTGCCTTCGTTCTTGATTGGAGCATAAGTCGCTTGTTGATTCATGTCCTGATCGAAGCCACCACCTTGTGCCATAAAGCCCGGAATAACTCGGTGGAAGATAGTGCCTTCGTAGCTGCCGTCTTCAACGTATTTTAGGAAGTTCTCAGCACTAATCGGTGCTTGTTCTTGGTTTAGTTCAATAGTGAAGTCACCTAATGTTGTTTCAACGTTCACTTTAGGACCAGCCCAAACGCTCACGCTCACCAGCATTAATGCGATAGAAGTAAGAATGCGGCTCATTAGAAACGTTCCTTCATGTAGTTTTGTAGTTCAGGGTCATTCGCGATTTCAGTAAGAACCAAGTTGATCACATCGTTAAGCACCATTGAGATGTCGTCGTTTGATGCGCTTAGTGCTCCGGTACGAGTCGCTGTACCGTTGAATGTTTTAACTAGCTTACCTTCAGGTGTTTCAGCAGTTACTTCAAGCGTCACTTTACCGTCCATTTGGTTTTCCATAATGGTGTGCTTGACGGTAACAAGTGCTTCTTGAATTTCTAAAACCACAGAGTTTTCACTGTTTACGCTTGCACGAAAACCTTGTGACTCTAGCTGTTGTGCTAAAGCGTTTTCCAGAGAAATACGCATATTTTGCTTTGCGTGAATTGGTTGGATATTTGAACGTCCACTATCAACCAATGCAACATACTGAGCAGCACGTACATCTTTACTGGTTAACGTGTATGTTTTGCCTTGCACAAGGTTGCTTGAGCTTAATGAAGCTTCTGGCATTACGTTGATCTGTTCTTGCTGAGGGGCTGAACATGCTGTTAAAGCCATAATAGAGGCAGCCAAAATCAGTTTTTTCATTCCTTTATCCTTTCTAAATTCACACAAGAAGCTCGGTATTTTAAAGCGGTCTACTGCCTATTTGTTAAAGTTAGCAGGTTCTCTTGTTGCTTGTAATATCTCAAATTTTTGGTTCAATTCAAGCGTTTCAACGTTCGCTTCACCAAATAATCTCGCTAGTTTTACATCGTATCCGAGGTGACGGTTACCAATAACAATTAATTTGCCCCCATTGCTTAGAACATGCTTTGCATCACAGAACATTTGCCATGCAATGTGATCAGTAATCGCTTGTTGCTGGTGGAATGGAGGATTACACATAACCAAGTAAGTGCTGTTTTTCTTAAAGCCATCTAAACAGTTGTTAGCAATGAACTGAAAGTTGCCTTCTTCACCTAGGTTATCTATTACATTTTGTCGTGCTGATTCCACAGCCATAAAGCTCTCATCCACACAAGTGATACGAGCTTGTGGGTTTAATTGGCCTGCTTTTACACTCAATACGCCATTACCACAGCCTAAGTCGATGATATGACGTAGTTCAGGATCTTGAGGGATGTGCTCTAGCATATAACGAGCGCCTTGATCGAGTGCTTCCCCTGAGTAAACATTTGGTAAATTTTTCAGACGGATATCTTCACCGTCTACATCCCACTCAACGTAAGGTTCGACTTTTTGAATCGGCTGGCAATTTGGAGAAGATAAGACTAAGCGATGTTTTTTCTTTGCTAGCGATGTTTTTGTTTCGCCTAGATATTTTTCAAAAATGTTAAGCGTTGAAGTGTGTATCTCTTTCACTTTATTTACCCCAATGACTTGGCAGCCTTCAGGTAACGCTTGACGTAATTGGCTTAACTGCCAAATCAGGTGACGGTTTGTTTTCGGCAACTGCATAATCACAAGATCAATCCCGTGTGGGATCGCATCCATTGTGTTTAAGAAACTCACACGATTACTTTGATTACGTTGTAAGTTTTTCAGTGCGCCACGATGGGAGATAAAAGAATCACTCATCATCGTGACATCATGATCTTTGGAGAACCAAGTAGATAGAGCACCAAAGCTATCGTTCATGATTAAAATGTGTTTACCAGGTTCAAGATTCATCTCTTCAACATGGTTGATAATGTATTCGTCGCCCGCATCCCAAGCTTGAAGAGTTTCATTTGAACGTTTAGGGAAACGATGTAAGGTCAAAGTTCTATCGAGAAGGGTAAGATCGGTTTTCATACTTGAGGTGCTTATAATAAGAAATAACAGAGATATTGTCTCAAATGCAGGCTAAACAAGATAGAAAAAACTCAACCAAACCGATGCCGTCTGCAATGAAATACTCAGACAGTCGACCTGTTAGGGTTTATAATCACCTCACAGTAATGCCAATACGTTATTAAGGAATCACAATGATCCAAGAAGTTATCGAAACAAAATTGCACAATGAGTTTTCACCAAGTCATTTAAGCGTGGTGAATGAGAGCTATATGCACAATGTTCCGGCTGGTTCTGAGAGTCATTTTAAAGTGATTGTTGTCAGTGATGTGTTTGAAGGTTTGCGTCTTATTGCTCGTCATCGAGCGGTAAATAAGGCACTTTCAGAAGAGTTAGCCAATAATATCCACGCACTGTCTATTCACACTTATACAAAAGATGAATGGATGAAGCAGCTAGATAGCGTGCCAGACAGTCCAATGTGTATGGGTGGCGGAAAGTAAGAAGGCCTATATACAGAGAAAAGCGCCATGGCGCTTTTTTTGTCGTCAAACTTATGTATTTTTCGTTCTTATATCACCCAAACTGATGTCAAATTGAACGGGCTCAAATACCTACAATGAGTAATGTTTTTATTAACAGTGTTTCAACATAACTAGTAAAATATTAGTTTGTGACAGAGTATTAATCTCTTGTTTAAAACACGATTCAAAAGCCATTTTATCTGTGCGGCTCGTCAAATTTATACATATTTGAGAGGCCATATGCTTCAAATCTCACCAAATAAAGGCTGTATTCAAGTTATTGGTCATGGCATCGAGTTGTCAAAAAATGCTAGAATATCGCACCTGATAAATCTCACATGATTCGTGTGGTGATTTTATTATGAAAATGTTGCGATTTTGGTATCTCAAATTTACCAAAACCGGACACTGTAATGTCGTGTCTAAGGGCGAGTTTAAAACGTCCTGAATTTACGCAATTAAAAGAATCTTTTTCCCGATAAAGTAGTGCAAGTGCGTATGATTACAATAAATAAGGGTTTGGATCTTCCTATCGCAGGAACTCCATCCCAGGTGATTAATGATGGTAAGTCCATCACTAAAGTCGCCTTGCTTGGCGAAGAGTACGTTGGTATGCGTCCTACGATGCATGCTCGCGTTGGTGATGAAGTGAAGAAAGGCCAAGTTCTTTTTGCAGATAAAAAGAACCCAGGTGTTGTATTTACTTCTCCAGCAAGCGGTAAAGTTATTGAAGTGAACCGTGGTGCTAAGCGTGTTCTTCAATCAGTAGTGATTGAAGTAGCAGGCAATGAGCAAATCACGTTCAATAGCTATGAAGCTAGCCAACTAGCAGGTCTTGACCGTGAAACGGTTAAATCTCAGTTAGTTGAGTCTGGCGCATGGACCGCTTTGCGAACTCGTCCGTTCAGCAAGGTTCCAGCCATTGATTCTGAAACTCAGGCTATTTTCGTAACTGCTATGGATACTAATCCGTTGGCAGCTGAGCCAGAATTAATCATTAACGAGCAGTCTGATGCTTTCGTTGCTGGTTTGGATCTTCTTTCAACTCTGACTAACGGTAAAGTGTACGTTTGTAAAAAAGGTACTAGTTTACCTCGTTCAGCTCAGTCTAACGTTGAAGAACATGTTTTTGATGGCCCACACCCTGCAGGTCTTGCAGGCACGCATATGCATTACCTATACCCGGTAAATGCACAAAACGTAGCGTGGAGCATTAACTACCAAGATGTTATCGCATTCGGTAAGCTTTTCCTTACTGGTGAGATTTACTCTGAGCGTGTTGTTTCTCTGGCTGGTCCAGTAGTTAACAACCCACGTCTAGTTCGTACTCAAATTGGTGCTAGCCTTGAAGAGTTAACGGACAGCGAGTTGATGCCAGGTGAAGTTCGCCTGATCTCAGGTTCAGTGTTATCTGGTGTTCACGCTTCAGGTCCACATGCTTACCTTGGCCGTTACCATCAACAGGTTTCGGTTCTTCGTGAAGGTCGTGATAAAGAGCTGTTTGGTTGGGCAATGCCTGGTAAGAACAAGTTCTCTGTTACTCGTTCATTCCTTGGTCACGTGTTTAAAGGTCAGTTGTTCAACATGACAACGACAACAAACGGTAGTGATCGCTCTATGGTTCCAATTGGTAACTACGAGAAAGTAATGCCATTAGATATGGAGCCTACTTTGCTGCTTCGCGATCTATGCGCTGGCGACGTTGATAGTGCACAAGCACTTGGTGCGCTAGAGCTAGATGAAGAAGATTTAGCACTGTGTACCTTTGTATGTCCTGGTAAGTACGAGTACGGTCAGTTACTTCGTGAATGCCTAGATATAATTGTGAAGGAAGGGTAATTTTCATGGGCCTTAAAAAGTTTATTGAAGACATCGAGCATCATTTTGAACCAGGTGGTAAACACGAAACGTGGTTTGCGCTTTACGAAGCTGCAGCAACACTGTTCTACACACCAGGTACAGTTACAAAGAAAAGCTCACATGTCCGTGACAGCGTTGACTTAAAACGTATCATGATCATGGTTTGGCTTGCGGTATTCCCAGCAATGTTCTGGGGTATGTATAACGCAGGTGGTCAAGCTATCGCAGCACTAAACCACATGTATTCAGGTGCAGAGCTGGTTTCTATCATTGATGGTAACTGGCACTACTGGCTAACCGAAATGTTAGGCGCCTCCTTAGGGGCCGATGCAGGTTGGGGCAGTAAGATGCTCTTGGGTGCGACTTACTTCTTACCTATCTACGCAACGGTATTTATCGTTGGTGGTTTCTGGGAAGTACTGTTCTGTATGGTACGTAAACACGAAGTCAACGAAGGTTTCTTTGTTACTTCTATCTTATTTGCGCTTATCGTTCCGCCAACACTTCCTCTATGGCAAGCAGCATTAGGTATTACCTTCGGTGTTGTTGTTGCTAAAGAGATCTTTGGTGGTACGGGTCGTAACTTCCTGAACCCTGCGCTTGCTGGTCGTGCGTTCCTGTTCTTTGCATATCCTGCACAGATTTCAGGTGACGTAGTTTGGACTGCAGCTGACGGTTTCTCTGGTGCAACTGCGCTTAGCCAATGGGCTCAAGGCGGTGGTAGTGCACTAATGAATACAGTATCTGGTGAGACGATCACTTGGATGGATGCGTTCATTGGTAACATCCCAGGTTCTATCGGTGAAGTATCAACGCTTGCACTTATGATCGGTGCTGCAATGATTGTATACATGGGCATTGCTTCATGGCGCATCATTGCTGGTGTAATGATTGGTATGATTGCTGTATCAACATTGTTTAACGTGATCGGTTCTGACACTAATGCAATGTTCAGCATGCCTTGGCACTGGCATCTAGTTTTAGGTGGCTTCGCATTTGGTATGTTCTTCATGGCAACAGACCCTGTATCAGCGTCATTTACCAACGGTGGTAAATGGTGGTACGGCATCCTAATCGGCGCAATGTGTGTAATGATTCGTGTAGTTAACCCTGCATACCCAGAAGGCATGATGCTTGCGATTCTATTCGCAAACTTATTTGCTCCTCTGTTTGACCACGTTGTAATCGAGAAGAACATTAAGCGGAGACTAGCGCGCTATGGCAAGTAATAACGATAGCATTAAAAAGACGCTGTTTGTTGTTATCGCATTGAGCCTAGTGTGCTCAATCATCGTTTCAACAGCTGCAGTTGTTCTTAAACCTAAGCAACAAGCTAACGCAGTTCTGGATCAGCAAACTAAGATCCTTGAAGTTGCGGGCATTGAACTTGCAGGTGATATTCCAGCACTGTACGCAGAGAACATCGAACCTCGTTTAGTTGATTTCGCTACTGGCGATTTCGTTGACGGCGATGCTGCTGCATACGACCAACGTAAAGCGGCAAAAGATCCAGCTCAGTCAATCAAGCTTTCAGCTGAAGATGACATCGCTAAGATCATTCGTCGTGCTAACATTGGTACGGTTTACCTAGTGAAAGATGGCGCTGAAACTTCTAAAGTTATCATCCCTGTTCACGGTAACGGTCTATGGTCAATGATGTACGCATTCGTTGCGGTAGAAACTGATGGCAACACAGTTTCTGGTATCACTTACTACGAGCAAGGTGAAACTCCTGGACTTGGTGGTGAAGTTGAGAACCCAACTTGGCGTGCTCAATTCGTTGGTAAGAAGTTATTCGACGACAACCACAAGCCAGCTATCAAGGTAGTTAAAGGTGGTGCTCCTCAAGGTTCTGAGCACGGTGTTGATGGCCTTTCAGGTGCAACACTGACCAGCGTTGGCGTTCAACATACATTTGACTTCTGGTTAGGTGAAATGGGCTTTGGTCCGTTCCTAGCAAAAGTTCGTGATGGAGGTCTGAACTAATGTCTAGTGCAAAAGAAATTAAAAAGAGCATCTTAGCGCCAGTGTTGGATAACAACCCTATCGCGCTACAGGTTCTTGGTGTGTGTTCTGCTCTTGCGGTAACCACTAAGCTAGAAACAGCATTTGTTATGACTATCGCGGTAATGTTTGTTACTGCTCTGTCTAACTTCTTCGTTTCTTTGATCCGTAACCACATTCCTAACAGTGTGCGTATCATCGTTCAGATGGCAATTATCGCATCATTAGTAATCGTGGTAGACCAAGTGCTTAAAGCATACCTATACGATATCTCTAAGCAGCTATCTGTATTTGTAGGCCTAATCATTACTAACTGTATTGTAATGGGTCGTGCTGAAGCATTCGCAATGAAGTCTGCACCAATCCCATCTCTAATCGATGGTATTGGTAACGGTCTTGGTTACGGTTTCGTTCTTATCACTGTTGGTTTCTTCCGTGAGCTTCTAGGCTCTGGCAAACTATTTGGTATGGAAGTACTACCTCTAGTGAGCAACGGTGGTTGGTATCAGCCAAATGGCTTGATGCTTCTAGCACCTTCTGCGTTCTTCCTAATTGGTTTCTTGATTTGGGCAATTCGTGTGTTCAAACCAGAACAAGTAGAAGCGAAGGGGTAAGGTAGTCATGGAACATTATATTAGTCTGCTAGTTAAATCGATTTTCATCGAAAACATGGCGCTTTCTTTCTTCCTAGGTATGTGTACATTCCTAGCGGTATCTAAGAAAGTTAAAACTTCTTTTGGTCTTGGTGTTGCGGTAGTTGTAGTACTTACAATCGCTGTTCCTGTAAACAACCTTGTTTACACACACATCCTAAAAGAAAACGCGCTTGTTGAAGGTGTCGATTTAAGTTTCCTTAACTTCATCGCATTCATCGGTGTTATCGCGGCACTTGTACAAATCCTAGAGATGGTTTTAGACCGTTTCTTCCCACCTTTGTACAACGCACTAGGTATCTTCCTTCCACTGATCACAGTTAACTGTGCAATCTTTGGTGGTGTATCTTTCATGGTAACTCGTGACTACAACTTTGCTGAGTCTGTTGTTTACGGCTTCGGTTCTGGTGTGGGTTGGATGTTAGCTATCGTTGCTCTTGCGGGTATCCGTGAGAAGATGAAGTACTCTGACGTACCTCCAGGTCTACGTGGCCTTGGTATCACGTTCATTACTGTTGGTTTGATGGCGTTAGGCTTTATGTCTTTCTCTGGTGTTCAACTGTAGGGTAAGCACCCAGTAATAAGGAATAACAAATGCAAAGCATTATTCTTGGCGTAGCGATGTTTACCATTATTGTACTGGCTCTAGTTCTAGTGATTCTTTTCGCTAAGTCTAAGTTAGTACCATCAGGTGACATCACTATTTCAGTAAACGGCGACCCTGAAAAGGCGATCGTTACTCAACCTGGTAGCAAGCTACTTGGTGCCCTAGCTGGCGCTGGTATCTTCGTATCTTCTGCTTGTGGTGGCGGTGGCTCTTGTGGTCAGTGTCGTGTAAAAGTTAAGTCTGGTGGTGGCGACATCTTACCTACTGAACTTGATCACATCACAAAAGGTGAAGCTCGCGAAGGCGAACGTCTTGCATGTCAAGTTGCTATGAAAACTGACATGGAGATTGAACTAGACGAAGATATCTTTGGTGTTAAAAAGTGGGAATGTACTGTTATCTCGAATAACAATGAAGCTACTTTCATCAAAGAATTGGCTCTAGCAATCCCTGAAGGTGAAGAGGTTCCGTTCCGCGCAGGTGGTTATATTCAGATTGAAGCTGAACCACATCACGTGAAATACGCAGATTACGATATTCCTGAGGAATACCGTGGTGACTGGGATAAGTTCAACTTGTTCCGTTACGAGTCTATCGTTAAAGAGCATTCGATCCGTGCTTACTCTATGGCTTCATACCCAGAAGAGAAAGGCATCATCAAGCTTAACGTGCGTATCGCAACTCCGCCGCCAAATAACCCTGATGTAGCTCCTGGTGTGATGTCTTCATACATCTGGTCTCTTAAAGAAGGCGACAAATGTACTATTTCTGGTCCATTTGGTGAGTTCTTTGCTAAAGACACAGACAATGAAATGGTATTCATCGGTGGTGGTGCAGGTATGGCGCCAATGCGTTCACACATCTTCGACCAACTTAAGCGTCTTAACTCTACTCGTAAGATGTCTTACTGGTATGGTGCACGTTCTAAGCGTGAGATGTTCTACATTGAAGATTTCGACGGCCTAGCGGCTGCAAACGAAAACTTCGTGTGGCACTGTGCACTGTCTGATCCTCAACCAGAGGACAACTGGGACGGTTACACAGGTTTCATCCATAACGTATTGTACGAAAACTACCTGAAGGATCATGAAGCTCCTGAAGATTGTGAGTACTACATGTGTGGTCCACCAATGATGAATGCTGCTGTTATCGGCATGCTTAAAGATCTTGGTGTAGAAGATGAAAACATCCTACTAGATGACTTTGGTGGTTAATCCATTTAAGTGATTGATATTATGGCTGACTCCTACGAGTCAGCCATTTGTTTTTCTAAGATAGCTTTTGACAATACAACGGCTTATATAAGAAAGAGTAAGGTGTTAAAAATACCTATTTATTCTCTTATTTTTCCTTATATAAATCCTCAACATTAAATAGGAGTAAGCAAGTGAGAATTTGGCTTGTTGCATTAACTTCTTTGATTTTTCTTGCTGGCTGTGAGCAGCCAAGAGAGCAAGTGCATTTAAGTGGCCCAACAATGGGCACCAGTTATAACATTAAGTATATCAATGGTGATGAGTTTCCTGAGTCAAATGAAGTTCATACCGAGATCGATCGTCTGCTTGAAGAAGTGAACGATCAAATGTCGACTTACCGTGAGGACTCTGAGCTGAGCCGTTTTAATCAACATCGTGGTGCTGACGCTTTCGAAGTTTCTGAACAAACTGCTCTTGTAGTGAAAGAAGCAATTCGTTTGAACGGTCTTACTGAAGGCGCGTTGGATGTTACTGTAGGTCCTCTGGTTAATCTGTGGGGTTTTGGCCCTGAAGCTCGCCCTGAAGTAGTACCAACAGATGAAGAATTAGCGGCTCGCAAGGCAAAGGTTGGTATTCATCATCTTAGCGTTGAAGGCAATAAACTGAAAAAAGACTTACCAAACTTGTATGTTGATCTTTCAACTATTGCAAAAGGTTGGGGCGTTGATGTTGTTGCAGATTATCTGGATTCAATTGGCATTCACAACTATATGGTAGAAGTGGGCGGGGAAATCCGCTTGAAGGGTTTAAATCGCGAAAGTGTAGGCTGGCGTATCGCTATCGAAAAACCAAGCGTTGAAGAGCGTAACATCCAAGAGATTATTGAACCAGGTGATATGGCGATCGCGACATCTGGTGATTACCGTAACTATTTTGAGCGTGATGGTGTGCGTTACTCTCACATCATTAACCCAGAAACAGGAAAGCCTCTTCACCATAAAGTGGTTTCTGTGACAGTTTTAAACCCGTCTTCAATGACTGCAGACGGCTTATCTACTGGCTTAATGGTCTTAGGTGAGGTTAAAGGAATGGAAGTCGCAAACCAACATGACATCCCAGCATTCATGGTGGTAAAAACAGCAGATGGCTTTAAAGAAATTGCTTCTGAAGCATTTAAGCCATACTTAGGTAAATAAGGTAAGCGAGAGAATTATGAATACATTTCTGATTACATTTGGTGTTTTTCTTGCCGTAATCACAGCAATGTCTATTGGCTATATAGTCCAAAAGAAAGTTGTGAAAGGCAGCTGTGGTGGCTTAGGTGCTGTTGGTATCGATAAAGTATGTAACTGCCCAGAACCTTGTGATGCGCGTAAGAAACGTGAAGCGCGCGAAGCATACCGTGAAGAAAAACTGGCTGAACGCCAACAAAAAGAAGCGTCTTGGAATAAAGACCGTATTGCTTAATTTGCGATATTGATTCTGGAGCTGGTGTCACCGAGCTCCTTAAAATGCAAAGAGCTCAAGGCCAATGGTCTTGAGCTCTTTTGTTTTGGTTTAGTCAGTTTAGTTGCGATTTTTCAATTTGTTGGTTGTTGCGAGCGAATATGAGCTGGTTTCTACCTTGCTCTTTTGCGGTATACAACAATTCATCTGCGGCTTTGATTTGTTCATCCAAACTGCCAACCAAGTCAGTAACACCGATACTCATGGTTACTTTAATCGATTGTGAATCATGCATTACGTTTTGGCTTTGTATCGCAACCCTCATTAATTCTAACTTCTCGACAAAGGCCTCAAATGGGCCACATGATTGAATACAAAACTCTTCACCACCGAAACGAACCGCTACGTCATCTTTAAAGTGGTCTTTGATGATCTTTCCTACTTCAATCAGCACTGCATCGCCACCGTCATGGCCGTAGGTATCGTTCACTTTCTTGAAGAAGTCGATATCCATCATCGCGATGCTTCGTTGCTCGCAACCTTTACATGTTTGATTGAATAGGTAACGACGATTCCAAAGGCCAGTTAAGGCATCTTCGTTGGCATGTCGAAATAGCTCGTTGGTCGCTTCTTTCATATCTAGCAACTGATGGATACGACAGAAAAACTCTTCTTGGTTAAAGGGCTTATAAAGGAAGTCGTTCGCGCCAGCTTTGAGGAAGCGTGCTGTCATGGTGCGGTCATCACTGCCAGATAGACCTAGAATCGCGAGTTGATTACGGTCGTGGTGAACTCGAATATCGCGGGTCATCGAAATACCATCTTTGTTTGGCATATCGTGATCAGTAACGACAAAAGTAATATCAGGATCGTTTTGGAGAAGCTTTAGTGCTTGTTCTCCGTCTTCGGCCTGGACCGTTTGAATGTATTGATGTTCTAAAAGTTGCACGATATACCGACGAACCACAGTTGAGTCATCTACGACCAGAGCTTTGTGATGTCGATTATTCGAGATTCTTTTGACGAGAGGGAGTAAATAACTTACCGATGACATGCTGTCTTTGAGGATGTAATCAAGCACACCTTTAGCGAGCACCTGCTCTCGAAGTGTGTTGTTGAACATGCCAGTGAGCACTATGATCTTTTGTTGGTAGCCAAGTACTAAATCAATGATCTCGCCATCTTGACCGTCGGGTAAGCAGTAATCTAATACCGCACACAAGAAGTCTGTCTCTTGCTCTAAGATAGCTTTCGCTTGTGCCACTGATTCGGCTAACTTTACGTCATAGCCATCGTTCTTAAGTTGTTGGTAAAGGTAGTTTCTGAATGCACGGCTATCTTCTACCACTAGTATTTTTTCACTCAAAAGCGATCCCTACTTATAGACTAAATACTCGTTAACAATACTATCAGAATTGTAGGTGGCTATTGAAGTGAAACCTGTTGAGCTGGACTCTATATCATTTTAAATTTGAGAATAATTGATTATACTGTTCATAGATACAGTTGTAAGGTTGAGTTATTTCTAGATGCGTAGTGCGGACCAAGAGAAAGTGAGAAAAATAATCCATGTTGATATGGATTGTTTTTACGCAGCTGTAGAAATGCGAGATAACCCGTCTTATCGGAATCGACCGCTCGCAGTGGGTGGTCATGAAAAACAGCGCGGTGTTTTGAGTACGTGTAATTACGAAGCGCGAAAGTTTGGTGTTCGTTCTGCAATGCCGACAGCTAAAGCTCTACAACTGTGCCCTGGTTTGCTAGTTGTTCCAGGAAGGATGCCGGTCTATGTAGAGACCTCTAAAAAGATTCGTGAGATATTTTCTCGATATACATCCATCATTGAACCTCTGTCTTTGGATGAAGCCTTTCTTGATGTTACGGATTCGAAGCAGTGTCTTGGTTCAGCAACATTGATTGCGGAGTCGATTCGTCGTGATATTTGGAATGAACTCAACCTGACGGCTTCTGCTGGCATTGCCCCAATAAAGTTCTTGGCGAAAGTGGCTTCAGATCTGAACAAGCCCAATGGTCAGTTTGTTATTCCGCCTCAAGACGTACAAGCTGTTATTGACGAATTACCACTCGAAAAGATTCCCGGTGTTGGTAAGGTGAGTATTGAGAAGCTGCATCAATCGGGTTTCTTTACTTGTAAGGACATTAAAGAATCTGACTATCGAGACTTACTACTGAGGTTTGGCCGCCAAGGTGCATCACTTTGGAAGCGTAGCCACGGCATTGATGATCGAGAAGTTATCATTGAGCGAGAGAGAAAGTCGGTAGGCGTAGAACGTACCTTCACTCAGAACATATCAACATATGCTGAGTGTTGGCAGGTGATAGAAGATAAGCTATTTCCTGAACTTGAAACTCGTTTAGAAAAAGCCAGTCCAAGTAAAGCGATTATCAAGCAAGGAATTAAGCTCAAGTTTGCTGATTTTCAACAAACCACTATTGAACACATCCACGCCTCTTTAGATCGCGAACACTTCAAAGAACTGTTAAGTGAAATACTGAAAAGACAACAGGGGCGAGAAATACGCCTTCTTGGTTTAAGCGTAATGCTGCAACCCAAAGACCAAATGCGTCAGTTGAGTTTCTTTTAGGGGAAGGCGTTGAGAGCTTGAGTTTAGAAGTGCTGGTGTTTGAATACCGACTAGACTTCACAGCCTAATCGGTTTATCTAAATATGGAAGTTGGCTTACCTAGGAAGCTGTTTAACTCGCGCTAAGGTATCACTGAATGGCTGTTGTTCTAATTTTCCGTAACCCACCATTTTATTGGCTTTAAGCTTGGTTGAAAGCGGGGTGGCGATTCCGCATAGAAAACGAGTAATGGCTTCGTCGGTAATCAATTGTTGACTCTTAGATACGAACTCATGAATCCATGTCATCACAGTCTCATCGTCAACCGATTCAACATCGACAGTTGGTAGTATTGCAATTTCTCCTCGACATACAGAGCAGTGACCACAGTTTGTTGGCGCTTTGTCATCGGCAAAATAGCTCGCAAGACGAGAGCTTAGGCAAGTATCGCCTTCAAAGAAACTCAGCATTTGGTTAAGACGGTTGATTTCACTGTTTTCTTTCGCCTTAAATAGCTCAGTTAGACGTTCCGACAGTTGCATCATATCTTCAGAGGTATTGTGGATTGTATACACATCCGTGATCTGCTTACTTTCTAGCTCAATCCAGCCTTGTTCATTAAAGTAATCGATAGCCGCAACAACACGCTGACGATCAGCCTGGAAGTGTGTCCACAACGCATCGAAATCAACTTGGCACCAAACTCTCGCTTGAGGAGAACATTGGAAAATTGCTTCTACGAAGTGTCGACGTTCTCCTTGAAACTGCTCCGTGATCTGCTGCTTAGGGCGAATGAACTTAAACTTATAATCAGCAAAGTAGCTGTATTTAGGCTCAATCACACCTTCAATTTCGAGATACACCAGTAGTGTTTTGAGCGGTAACTGACGAATGTTGGACTCTCGCGATAGTTGGTTGAGCATGATTTCCCATTGGTTCGTGCCAGAAGCACCAATGTTCTGGTTTTCGTATATCTCTTTTAAGACCGCTTGAATGGATATGTTGTCTGGCGTGTCGCCAAAGACAAAGTTCTCTAGAGTACTTAGGCCATACTTGTTGGCGAGTAAAATACATTCAGATGGCTGACCATCTCGTCCTGCTCGTCCAATCTCTTGCGAGTAATTTTCTATCGATTTTGGTAGGTCGAAGTGAATGACTCGTCGAATATTTGATTTGTCGACACCCATTCCAAAAGCAATCGTAGCCACAATACAGTTCACTTCGTTATTCATGAATTGTTGTTGAATCGTATCTCTATTTTCTGGCTTAAGACCCGCATGATAAGCTACGGCGTTAATGCCAGCATTACGAAGCTGTTGAGCTACCATTTCTGCCGTTTGCTGAAGAGTGACATAAACAATGGTTGGCGCTTGAGATACCTGGTTAACGACATTACACAAGGTTTCTAGCTTATTAGTTTGCTCACAAGGTTGAATCGATAGGTCGAGGTTTTGACGATAGAAACCCGTGACCACAACACGCTCTTCAGCGATCTCAAACTTAGATTTCATATCTTGGATAACAGATGTTGTTGCGGTTGCTGTGAGCAGCAATACTTGAGGAATATTGAGCTGTTTTTGGTATTGAGGCAGCTTCAAGTAGTCTGGTCTGAAGTTGTGCCCCCATTCTGAAATACAGTGCGCTTCGTCGACCACGAGTAACGAGATCGGTACTTGGGAAATAAACTGACGAAAGCGTTCATTCTTCAGGCGTTCGACCGAGATCATCAGGATCTTGGTGTCTCCGTTACGTACCGACTGCATCACTTGTTGGGCGGTTTGCCTGTCTTGGCTTGATTCGATGGCGGCCGCGCTTATGCCTTTGCTGTGCAAGAAGTTGAGCTGGTCTTTCATTAAGGCTAACAGTGGAGATATCACTAAGGTTAAGTGTGGTAGCTCTAGTGCTGGTAATTGATAGCAAAGCGACTTGCCTGAGCCTGTAGGGAATATCGCGGCAGTAGAGTGTCCAGATAGAACATTATCAATGACTTGCTTTTGCCCATTACGCAGTGAGTCGAATCCGAATACTTGTTTTAACTTCTGCTCAATCATTTATGCTCTACCTGAGTTATTAAGTGTCGTATTGATGCTAAAGCGGTCACCTCTCGATGATAGCGCTGCTTTATGAATCAAATGTCTTGCACCTGATTGTACCTAATTCTATTCTGTAGCTCCTATAGAAAAGCACTTCAAAAGTATGAATAAGTCTGAGCTTCTACAAATAATCATAGAGCAACTTGAATCCCGATTACGTATCGCACAATCTGCGACTCAACGCGCCATTGACGCTGCGACAGATGAAGAGACAGTACCTGAGCATAAGTACGATACATTGGCACTAGAAGCTTCATATCTTGCCCATGGTCAAGCGATGCGAGTGCAGGAGTGTGAAGATGATATCCAGTGCTACCGAAATCTCGTCTTACGAGACAGTGAAAAGATTGCAGTAAGCAGCTATGTTGTGGTTATTGACGAAAATGATGAATGTAAACACTTTTTCATTGGGCCAAGAGTCGGAGGACTTTCTGTCGCGTGGAATGATAATGAGGTTGCTATCGTAACGGTGAACGCACCTTTTGGTCAGGCTCTAATGGGTAAAGAAATCGGTGATGAGGTTGAGTTCATGGTTGCTGATAAGCGATTTTTCTATGAAGTGGTATCGATTGACTGAATATTAGACCAATAAATATAAACGTTTCTCTGACAAAGAAGCATAAACCAAGGGTATAGTCATTAGTCAGATTAATGAGAGGATGTTATGAAAAGCAATGTATTTACGAAAAACAATGTATTAATCGCATCGTTAACAGCGGTAATCTCTTTTGTGAGCCTGCCAACTTTTGCTGCCCAGTGTCGAGTTGATTTGAAGAATGAATTACGAATTGATGATCAAAAAGTCGAAATCCATCAAGTAAACGGTGATACAGCGATTCTCGATGGCAACAACGATCTTTATATTCATGGTGAAAAGGTGGCACTTGATGCCGTTCAACAAGCGGCGATTGAAAAATACCGCGACAGCATGAATGAGTATTTGCCTCGTGCAAAACAAATGGCGAATGACAGCTTAGCCTTGGCGAATGATGTTATTGATGACATCGCTGCCAGCCTAGATTCTCCAGAGTCGTTTGATAATGTAAAAGAATCAATGAAAACGTACTTTGCTGAATTAGAGTCTCGTTACTATAAAGATGGCGAGTTAGTCCTGCCGGCTGACAGTTTCGATTCTATGGCCAATGGCTGGTCTGAAGATTTCGAAAAGGCTAAGGAGATCTTTAACCAAGAGTTTATCTCAAGTGCCTTTAATGCGATGTCTGAAAAGATGAAGCAAGACGGTGGTTTAAACCTTACCGAATTGGCTGATAGTATGGCTGAATTAAAGCTTAAAGTTGAAGAGCGGATGAAAGAGCATGCTCAACAAATGGAAGAGGAAGGCACTGAGTTCTGTGATTCTCTTGATGAGATGGCAGAACAAGAGAAAGAATTGCATGAAATCATCCCTAACCTAAAAGACTATCAAGTATTCACTATTTAATCTGAATTTAACGATGAAGAATAAGAGCACCGGTTGGTGCTCTTTTTGTATGTGTGTCTTTATGGATGTAGGTGTTTATGGAGCTATGGGTTCAGCCGCACGAGCAACTAACTCGAGATACTCTATTTTTCTTAGCCCGCATCTCGTTTTGTCGTTATCCAGTAAACGATAAGACCAGTTATTTGTTAACTATGTGGTTATAAATAGCGTATTGATTGTAAAAATTAGAGAATTATTCATTTATTAGTTGTGCCTATCATTGCTTTTTATTACTGTACTCCTCAACTAGTTCACTGATTTTTGTGCGGGCAATATGGATCAACAATCATCCTCTTCAAGAGAGCATTTCAGCTCTCGTTTAGGTTTTATTTTGGCAGCGGCGGGGGCAGCTGTTGGTTTGGGTAATATTTGGGGGTTCCCAACTCAAGTTGCCAGTAACGGTGGTGGTGCCTTTCTTCTTGTCTATTTGATCATGATCTTCGTAGTTGCCTTCCCTATGCTGGTGGTTGAGATGGCGATTGGCCGTCATGGTCAAGCAAATCCTGTCGATAGTATGCGCTCGTTGACCACTAGCCCTTTGGGTAAGAAAGTCGGTGAGTTTGTCGGTTGGGTCGGATTGAGTGTGCCAAGCGCCGTGTTGGCATTTTATAGTATTGTTGGTGGCTGGTTGATCTGCTTCCTAATTGGTGCTGTCGCTGATCTGATTGGTCTGGAGGCTGCTGCGGATTGGTTTAAAGGCTTCAGTGTTGAGCGAAATGTATTTGGCACTGTCGCATTCTATGTGCTGACTATTTTGATTGTTCAGGGCGGTGTTAAGCAAGGTATCGAGAAATGGTCGACTCGTTTGATGCCTGCGCTGTTTGTTTTGTTTGGTTTATTGTTTATTTACATCATGACGCAATCTGGCGCGATGGAAGGTCTAAAACATTACCTAGTTCCAGACTTCGAGAAAGTGTGGGATAGAAAACTGATTCTGGCGGCAATGGGACAGGGGTTCTTCTCGCTCACCATTGGTGGTTGTTCAATGTTGGTTTATGGCTCTTACTTAAGCAAGAAAGAGAATTTACCAAAAATGGCAATGAACGTTACTTTAGTTGATACAGCTGTTGCTTTTATTGCGGGTTTAGTTGTGATGCCAGCAATGTTTGTTGCGATGCAAAAAGGTGTTCAAATCTACGCTGAAGATGGCTCATTATTAAGCTCTGATACGCTAGTATTCACGGTTCTGCCTTTGATGTTTGACAGTTTAGGCGTACTTGGTCAGATCTTCGCGATTGTCTTCTTTTTGTTGCTAACGATTGCCGCGCTGACTTCATCGATTTCGATGCTGGAAGGGCCTGTAGCGCTAGTGAGTGAGCGTTTCAATACCAGACGAACACCAACGAGTTGGGTGATTGGTGGTGTTATTGCACTGTTCAGTGTGGTGATTGTTTACAACTTTGCCGCGATGTTTGGAATGGTTGCGATGATAGCGACTCAGTACCTTCAACCGGTTGCTGCACTGATGTTTTGCCTATTTGGTGGTTGGGTATGGAGCCGAGCTTCAAAAGTGAAAGAGCTTGAGCAAGGTTGCCCTGACTTCCAATTGGGTTGGTTTGGTAAGGTTTGGCCAATGTATGTGAAGTTCGTGTGCCCAATCTTAGTGGCGACGGTTATCTGGGCTTCATTTGGTTAACGCAGAGCTCATCTGAACCTAAACACTCAGAACTTGAAATGTTAAGCACAAAGCCACTCATAGGGAGTGGCTTTGTTGTTTCGATATGAAGGTATAGCTGAATTTGCAAGATAGAAAAAAGGCGCTGAACATAATAGTCAGCGCCTTTGTATTTTTAGTTAAGTAATCGTGACTACTTAATTTCCATACCTTGTGCTTGTAAGTCTGCATGGTAAGAAGAACGTACAAACGGGCCACAAGCTGCGTGAGTGAAGCCTAGTTCTAGAGCAATTTCTTTCAGCTCATCAAACTCTGAAGGTGGCACGTAACGTTCAACGGGTAAGTGGTGACGGCTTGGCGCAAGATATTGGCCAAGTGTTAGCATCGTTACACCATGTTCACGAAGGTCTTTCAGCACTTGAACGATCTCTTCTTTCGTCTCACCAAGCCCCATCATCACACCTGACTTCGTTGGAATGTCTGGGTGCTGCTCTTTGAATTTTCTCAACAGATCGAGAGACCACTTGTAGTTCGCGCCTGGACGAGCTTTACGGTATAAGCGCGGCGCTGTCTCTAGATTGTGGTTAAAAACATCTGGCGGGTTGTCTTTCATTAGATCAAGTGCAACGTCCATACGACCACGGAAATCTGGAACCAGTGTTTCAATGCGAATGTTTGGATTCTGTTCGCGAATTTCACGGTTACAGTCAGCAAAGTGCTGAGCACCACCATCACGCAGGTCATCACGGTCAACCGAGGTGATTACTACATACTTCAGTTTCATATCTTTAATCGTCTTAGCCAGTTTCTTCGGCTCTTCTGTTTCAGGAGCAACAGGACGACCATGGGCAACATCACAGAAAGGGCAGCGACGAGTACAGATAGCGCCAAGAATCATAAACGTTGCCGTACCGTGGTTAAAACACTCGGCTAGGTTAGGGCAAGACGCTTCTTCACAAACTGAGTGCAGGTTGTTTTTACGCATTGCTGATTTGATTTCTTGGATACGATGGCTGTCTGAAGGAAGTTTAATCTTCATCCATTCTGGCTTACGTAAAACTTCTTTCTGTTCAGCAGGCATATTCTTTACGGGAATTAATGCCATTTTGTCAGCGTCACGATATTTAACGCCTTTTTCCATTTGGATTGGTTTGCTCATGATTTTATGCTTCTGCTGTAATGTTACTGGTGGCCTGAATGTCTACTTGGTCATAGCCGAGTAGCTCTACGAGCTCTTGTATTAACTGTTGCTCAACGTTTTCTAGTTCACTTGGCCCGCCGAGTTGGCTTACCTGCGCCATTTCCATCCCTTGGTAACCACACGGGTTAATACGAAGAAATGGAGACAGGTCCATATCGACGTTGAGTGCTAGCCCATGGAACGAACAGCCACGTCGAATACGCAATCCAAGTGAACAGATTTTCTTGCCATCGACATAAACACCAGGAGCGTCAGGTCGGGCAGATGAATCTATATTGTAAGCTTTCAGAGTATTGATTACGAGGTTCTCGATATGAGTCACCAAATCGCGAACTCCAAATTTCTTGCGGCGGATGTTAATCAGAAAGTAAGCGACTAACTGACCTGGACCATGATAAGTCACTTGGCCACCGCGATCGCTTTGTATCACAGGGATATCACCAGCATTTAATACATGCTCAGCTTTACCTGCTTGTCCTTGAGTGAAGACAGGGTTGTGTTCAACCAACCAAATTTGGTCTACGTCTTCTTCCGTGCGTTCGTCTGTGAACTTATGCATGGCTTTCCACACAGGTTCGTAATCCTGACGGCCTAATTTTTTTACGATTAGCTTATTTTGCAAAGCAGCACTCCCTCAAGGATTAATAAAGTGAACGCATTATAAACGCGAAACATGATTCTAACTACAGACGGACTGCAAGGTTTTTCAACTTTCTTTGTATTTATTGAAAATTAAGTTGAATGTTTTGGGTGCTGATAGGTCGCTTTAAACAAAAACAGCGGCAATAAGCCGCTGTTTTCATGTGTAATCGAAGATTACAGAACCATACGAACGATTTCGATCTCGCCCAGTTCTTTATATAGCGTTTCTACTTGCTCAATTGATGTCGCTGTAATGTTGATAGAAACAGAGTGGTAGTTACCTTTTGCACTCGGTTTTAGCGTTGGGCTGTAGTCACCAGGAGCATGACGCTGAATCACTTCTAGCACTAGCTCAGTCAGTTCTGGCTTCGCGTGGCCCATAACTTTATAAGTGAATGAACAAGGGAACTCTAAGAGATCTTTTAGTTTTGCATCAGAATTGATGTTCATGATTAGCTCCAAAAGGCTAGAATCTCGCAAATAGGCGAAATGTCGATAAAAAACGTTTTCGGTCAACAGACACGAATAATAAGGCGGAATATTACGTGTAAATATCACCGAACTCAAGATCAACAAAAGCCGCACAGAGCGGCTTTTAGTTCACTAATGAGTAAATCATGAACTTACTCATTAGGTTAGCTATACAACAAGTTCGGTTTTACTTAGAACAAACCTTTAGCTTGTTTAGAATAAACCCTTGAACAGAAGAACTAGGTAGTCCCATAGACGGCTGAATAGGCTGCCTTGGTCGACATCTTCAAGTGCTAGTAGTGGGTATTCAGCTACGTCTTCACCGTCGACTTGGTAGAATAGTTTACCAACTACATCGCCTTTGCTGATTGGTGCTTCAAGTTCTTTTTCAAGAACGAAACTTGCTTTCAGGTTCTTAGCTTGGCCTCGAGGTAGAGTAACGAATGTATCTTCGTCTACACCCAGTGCCACAGTATCTTGGCTACCCATCCAGATCTTTTCTTCTACGAAGGTTTCTCCAGCTGTGTGCGGTGCCACTGTTTCGAAGAAACGGAAGCCGTAGCTTAGTAGCTTTTTGCTTTCTGTTTTACGAGCGTTAGCATTTTTAGTGCCCATAACAACAGCAACTAGGCGCATTTTGCCTTCTGTCGCTGAGCTTACTAGGCTGTAACCTGCGTTACTTGTGTGGCCCGTTTTGATGCCATCAACGTTCATACTTTTATCCCATAACAGACCATTACGGTTGTATTGGGTGATGCCGTTGTATGTAAATTTTTTCTCTGAGTAGATACGGTACTCATCAGGAACGTCACGAATGAGTGCCTGACCAAGTAGAGCCATATCGTAAGGGGTAGAGTACAGATTCGGGTTATCTAGACCGTGCACATTAGCAAAGTGCGTGTCTTTCATGCCGATAGAGCTTGCCCATGCGTTCATTAGGTCAACAAATGCATCTTCAGAACCTGCAATGTGCTCAGCCATTGCAACACAAGCATCATTACCTGATTGAATGATGATGCCACGGTTCAGCTCTTCAACCTTCACGGTTGTACCCACTTCCACGAACATCTTAGAAGAATCAGGGAAGTTTTTAGCCCAAGCATTTTCACTGATAACAACGTCATCGGTTAGATTGATGTTGCCACGATCCAGCTCTTGGCCGATCACGTAGCTCGTCATCATCTTGGTTAAACTTGCTGGAGAAAGCTGAGTGTTCATCTCTTTCTCTGCTAGTACTTTGCCTGAATGGTAATCCATCAGAACAAAACCCTTAGCGGCGATTTGAGGTGCATCAGGAACAACAATAGGAGCGGCGAATGACGATGTAGCTATCGTTGCAGAAAGAGCAACAGAAGTAGCAAAAATCGATTTAACAAGTTTATTAGATTTAATCATTTTGAATGCAATTATTTGGTGAACTATTCATATATTAACAGAATCACTCTGTCACACCAGAGCGCTGATTACCAGAAGTAACTGTTAGATTAATTAGCGGGTTAGCGTGTGTTTCTTTATATAAGCTGACGGGTAACCCATTAGCTTAACTTGTTCCAATTTCTCTTGAGTCAGAGCATAGTCATGAAATGGCCCAAGCATCAATCGGTAGTTGTCATCATTTGGCTGCAAAAACGTTGCTACTGCTAGCTTTTCGCCTAAATCTTTGGCTAACTTCTCAGTTCTATCTTTATGAGGTGATGTGGCCACTTGAATAATAAATTGCGGTAAAGCCGCCTTTTTATTTGCGTCAGTTGGCATAGCCACAGTGATGACTTCAATCTCAACATTAGCTGTGCCCGTTCTCAAAACATCGAGCTTGTAAGCCGCCGCATAACTAAGGTCAATAATTCGGCCTTCATGGAATGGACCTCGGTCATTGATACGAACAATCGTCGTTTTATTATTGTCGGTATTCGTCACTTTTACATAGCTTGGAATTGGCAAGGTTTTGTGAGCAGCAGACATCGAATACATGTCATAGATCTCACCATTTGATGTTAAATGACCATGAAATTTCTTACCGTACCAAGAGGCTTTTCCTTTCTCGGTAAACCCTTCTGTTTTCCTGACGATTTTGTAATCTTCACCACGCAGAGTGTAGTTATTATTACCGCCTAAACTGTAAGGTTCATACTGAGGGTGAGCATCTTCTAAGTGCTCGACTGATATTGGCGTATCTGGCGCAATATCCGAATCAATGTCATAGCGGCCTGTTGGTTTCTGAGAAGAACAACCGTTGATTACCATCGCTAAGCCTACTATCGAGACTATCTTTTTGATTGACAGCCTATCAACAAAGGGGGCTTTTTTGATTAACGTTGTATTGATAGACATCGATTAAGTCGCCTTTGAAAATGCTTTTCTGTGTGTATGGATTGACATTAAAATACCAAAACCAGCCATTAGGGTAACCATTGAAGTACCACCATAGCTAACCAAAGGAAGAGGAACCCCAACCACTGGAAGAATGCCACTTACCATGCCTATGTTTACAAATATATAGACAAAGAAGCTCAGTACAATGCTGCCGCCCATCATTCTACCGAATGCTGTTTGAGCCTGGCTAGCAAGTACTAAGCCACGTCCAATAATGAATAGGTAGATAGCAAGTAAGAACAAAATTCCGATCATGCCCCATTCTTCTGCAATGACAGCAAAGATGAAGTCGGTGTGTCTTTCTGGAATGAATTCCAGTTGGGACTGAGTACCTTGCAACCAACCTTTTCCTGATATCCCACCAGAACCTATCGCAATCTTACTCTGGATAATGTGGTAACCCGCACCTAATGGATCTGATTCAGGATCAAAAAGGGTTCTTACACGTACTTTTTGATATTCGCGCATCAAGAAGAACCACAAAATCGGAATAAATGCGCCCAGGGCAATCGCAGCACTCGCTATAATTTTCCAGCTGATACCAGCAAGGAATATCACAAAGATACCAGATGCTGCAATGAGTATTGAAGTGCCTAAGTCGGGCTGCTTAGCGATAAGAATCGTGGGTACAAACACCATTACCAACGAGATAGCCAAAGTTTGGAAAGTCGGTGGAAGTGAGCGCTTACCGATAAATCGAGCCAGCATTAAAGGTACTGCAAGCTTTAGCAGTTCTGAGGGCTGGAATCTGATAAAGCCAAAGTTCAACCAGCGCTGCGCACCTTTAGAGGCTTCACCAAAGAACAACACGCCTAACAACAAGATGACACCGCCTGCAAACAGTAGCGGTGCCAAGGTTTCATAGGTTCGGGGTGAAAGTTGCGCTAAGAAGATCATCACACCTAAAGACAGCACCATACGCATCGCTTGGCGGTCCATCATCGCGAGGCTTTGTCCACTGGCGCTATACATGATCAATAAGGCAAAACCCATTAAGACAAGAATGCCGAGTAATAGTGGTAGGTCGATATGCAGCCTTTCAAACAAGGCTCTATTTCGTCCGGTAGAAGGATCAAGTTTCATTATTTCGTTGCCTTACTTTCATCTTCTTTAGCGAGGATTATGTGGTCCAATATTTTTCTGACGACAGGGCCGCCATTTGATGAACCACCACCTGCGTTTTCTAATACGATAGTCACAACCGCTTCCGGATCTTCAAAAGGCGCATAACCAGTAAAGAGTGCGTGATCGCGTAAATGCTCTGCGATTTCGTCAGCGTTGTACTCTTCATCTTCTTTTAGGCCAAAGACTTGTGCGGTACCTGATTTACCAGCGGTTTGGTAAGACATATTCTGGAACGAACGCCTTGCCGTTCCTTTGCGTCCGTGGTTTACCAACCTCATGCCTTCTTGTGCGATATCCCAATATTTTTGTTTAACCCCAGTGACCGGTGGATAGGTTTCGATTTCCGATACTGTTTGTTCATCGAATGGCTGACCATTATCAATTGTTGAGCGCAACAAGTGAGGGGCGATTACTTCCCCTTCATTAACTAATACTGAGGTTGCCTTCGCGATTTGCATCGGTGTCGCTGTCCAGTAGCCTTGGCCAATACCAACAGGGATCGTATCACCTTGATACCAAGGCACACGGTGTCTTGCCATTTTCCATTCACGCGTTGGCATATTGGCTTTACTTTCTTCGTGAATATCGATGCCAGTGTAATCACCGAAGCCAAACATCATCATCCATTTAGATAGGCGATCGATGCCTAGATCAAAGGCTATTTGGTAAAAGAAGGTATCTACCGACTCTTCAATTGCTTTCTCTATATCGACGACTCCGTGACCCCAGCGAAGCCAGTCACGGAAAGGTTTTGTCTTAGAGTTTGGTATTTTCCAATAACCAGGGTCATTACGTGTTGTATTTGGCGTGATCACGCCTTCTTGTAAAGCAGCTACCGCGATGAACGGTTTGATCGTAGACGCTGGCGGATAAATCCCCAACGTGGCACGGTTAACCAAAGGTCGATCTTTGTTTTGCAATAGCGCGTTATAACCTTTAGAGGAAATACCATGCACAAATGCATTGGGATCATAGCTTGGGCTAGAGACCATCGCTAGTACGCCATTGTCTTTGGGATCGAGAACGACCGCCGAACCACGTCGACCATCGAGTAGTTTGTGTACGTATAACTGCAGCTTGATATCTAAGTTCAGCACGATATCTTTGCCTGGAACGGAAGGAACAAACTTGAGCGTGCGGATCACTCGCCCGCGACTGTTTACTTCGACTTCTTGATAACCAGCCGTGCCGTGTAACATATCTTCATAATAGCGCTCTATACCAAGCTTACCGATATCGCGTGTAGCTTGGTAATTAGCGTCTTTCTCTTCTCGAACTAAGCGTTGCATATCGCGATCATTGATACGTGATACATAGCCTATGACGTGAGTCAGCACATCACCATAAGGATAGAAACGCTTCAACGTTCCTGTCACTTCAACTCCCGGGAATTTATGTTGGTTTACAGAGAAGATCGCAACCTGTTCTTCGGTAAGCTGATTTAGAATGGGTACTGATTTGAAACGTCGTGAGTTGCGACGCTCACGGTTAAATCGTTCGATTCGTTCTGGTGGAATCTCGATTAATGTTTGCAAACGGATGATCGTATCATCCATATCTTTAATTTTTTCAGGTATGATCTCTAGGTTGAAAACAGGACGGTTTTCAGCTAGGAGTACACCGTTTCGGTCGTAAATTAGACCACGGTTAGGTGCAATTGGCACGACCTTGATGCGGTTGTCGTTAGAGCGAGTTTTATAGTCCTGATATTGGTTGACCTGAATGTTATACAGGTTAACGACCAACATCGACATCATCACTATGATCCCCATAAACGCAACAAAAGCACGGCTAGTAAATAGTCGTGCTTCTGCTTTGTAATCACGGATTTGGCTACGTTTACGTAACATTAACGCTTATTCTCGATGATAAGGATGGTTAGCAGTGATGCTCCAAGCTCGATACAAGCTTTCAGCCATGATAACGCGTACTAATGGGTGAGGGAGAGTAAGCGCAGACAGAGACCAGCTTTGATCTGCTGCCGCTTTACATGCAGGAGCTAATCCTTCAGGCCCGCCAATCAGGATAGAAACGTCACGTCCATCCAGTTTCCAACTTTCCAATTGCTCAGCCAGTTGTGGTGTATCCCATTTTTTACCTGGGATATCGAGCGTGACAATGCGATTTCCTTTTGGAACCGCTGCCAACATTGCTTCGCCTTCTTTTTGAAGAATTCGTGCAATATCAGCATTTTTACCGCGTTTCCCCGCAGTGATCTCAATGAGTTCTAATGGCATATCATGAGGGAAGCGGCGTTTATATTCTTTAAACCCTTCTTCAACCCACTTTGGCATTTTTGTACCAACTGCGATTAACTGGATCTTCAAAGCTTAGCCCCAAAGTTTTTCTAGTTGGTAAAGTTCACGATGTTCTTCTTGCATAACGTGAAGCATGCTGGTGCCCATATCTAGAACAACCCATTCACCTTCTTGCTGACCATCCATACCTAGTGGCTGCATACCTGCTTTACGGACTTCATCAGCAACATGTTGTGCAATAGAGGCAACATGGCGCTTAGAAGTACCAGTGCAAACGATCATGTAATCAGTAACACTTGATTTGCCTTCTACATCGATGGTAACAATCGATTCTGCTTTCATGTCGTCGGCTTTGTCTGCAAGAAAATCTTTTAGTTCTTCACGTAACACAGGGTGTTCCTTTAATCTGAAATTAGCTTTGTTTAGGATCTATTGACCCTAGAATATAACACGCTTTTATGCGTGAAATGGTATTGAAGCTGTAGGGAGACAAAACTCTACACTTAACTGATGAATTAGTGGCCAAGGCGACTGTTCATATTGAGTTTTTGTCATCAATTCTGCTTGTGTGAGCAGCGCAAACAAAGAGTGTAATTGAGAAATTGAAACTCTTGTTAGCGCGGCGTTATAAAGAGGCTTTTTAGATTGCCAGATACGGTGCTTTTCAAAGACTTGGCTGATCGGCATCTGTTTCATTTGTTGCTGCATTTGCAATAGCAGAGCAAGTTCACGCTGTATGCTACGCAGCAAGATAACTGGCTCGACACCTTCCGCTTCCAATTGTCTCAGAATTCGTTGTGCTCGATTGCCTTTACCTGCCAGTAATGCATCACTCCAATGGAAGGGAGTAAAGTGATTGTGGCGGCTTAGAGACTCTTCTAAGCGTACTAACGTAAGCTTTCCGTCTGGATATTGAAGCGCCAATTTTTCTAAGCTTTGTGTTAGAGCAAATAGATTACCCTCATGCCATTGTGCCAGCATTTGAATCGCTTCAGGGTCTGGAGATAAGCCTATCTGACGGCAGCGCGCTTGGACAAACTGAGGTAAGCGGCTGACATCTGGCGTTAGGCAACTGATCCAGTGACCCTGATTAGACAGTGCTTTAAACCATTTAGCACTTTCTTGAGCCTTGGTTAGCTTCGTACCAATCAAGACCAACAGAATATCGCTGTGGATATGCTCTGAGATTGCCAGTAACTCTTTGGCTATCGCCGCATTGACTCCTGATTCTGGTAGCTCAAGTTCGATGATCTGACGGCTAGAGAATAGGCTCAGCGCTTGAGTGCAGTCGTAGACTTGATTCCAGTCGAGGCTATTATCAATCGCAAAGCGATGGCGTTCATCGAAGCCTTGCTCTTTAGCTGCCTTTTGAATCGATTCTCGACTTTCTTGCAGCAACAAAGGCTCGTTGCCAAAAATCAGATAAACGTTACTTAGCTGCTTTGCAAGTTGCTCAGGTAAACGATCGGCAAAAATACGCATCAAATAAACCTATTGTTCAGCCGATTCGCTTAGTGTTGACTGCTCTTCGGAAGTCGGTACTGTTTCTGCGTCTTCAATTTCGATGTTTTTGATGTTGTATTGCTTCTCAAGTTCTTTTACTTGAACGTGCTCTAACGCTTCTAGGTCCATGTTATCTGCCGCTATGTTGGCTTTTAATCGAGCCATCTGACGAAGGATTTGGCTTGTTGCCAACTTACGCATTTCATCTTCGATCATGTCTCGTTCAACCGACTTCGCAAGTGCAGTTAACGGGTTATCTAGATAGCTACGGGTTACGCTAGTCGAGAATGTTTTATCACCAAGCTCTGGTATCGTTACGCGATACCTAGCTCTGAACGTCAGCTCTTTCTCTGCCGCACGAGTATTTTGATAAAGAGATAGAGTTCGCTCACTCACGCTTTCGCTAATAATATGCAAATTCGGTGTGTTTCCAGCTGGTGGGATAATTTCTACATCGTTCATACGCAGCTGACCTTTCATCATACGTGTAAACGTGCTGTATTGGTCGTAACTGGTCACAGAGATCTTGTTAAGTTCTTCTGGCACTGAGTAATCACCGCGTAGGTGGAAACCACAGGCACTCAATAGGCTAACGGTTAGAATAACAATAGTAACTTTCAATGAAGATAGTGAAATCAGGCGCATTATTTGATGGCTCTCATGAAGGTAGAATACTTATTTAAAGGCTTTAGCTTTTTGGCGTGGGGTTAGTCACTGAAAGTAAAGCGCTTAAATAAGTAGACAGGGTAATTAGCTACCCTGTCTAGAGACTACTAAAAACAAAATAAGTTCGCTTCAGCAGCTATAGTTGTAGACTAAAACTCGCTCGTTTTAGTCTACAACTATTAGTTAGCCAATATTAGTTAGCTACGATGTTTAGAAGCTTACCTGGTACGAAGATAACCTTACGGATCGTTAGGTCATCTAGGAACTTTTTAGCGTTCTCATCGTTTAGACCAAGTTCACGAACTTGCTCTTCGGTTGCGTCAGCAGCAACAGTCAGTTTCGCACGCAGCTTACCGTTGATCATTACAACGATAGTCTTCTCGTCTTCAACTAGCGCTTTCTCATCGAAAGTTGGCCATGTTGCTGAATCTACGTTTGATTCACCCAGTGCAATCCACATTTCGTAAGAGATGTGTGGCGTCATTGGGTAAAGCATGCGAACGACAGCTTTTAGTGCTTCATCAAGGATTGCACGATCTTGTACAGATTCTTGAGGTGCTTTCGCTAGCTTATTCATCAGTTCCATGATTGCAGCGATGGCTGTGTTGAACGTTTGGCGACGGCCGATATCGTCCGTTACTTTCGCGATAGTCTTGTGGATATCACGACGAAGTGCTTTCTGGTCGCCAGATAGCGCAGAAGCATCAACAGATTCAGCAGCACCTTTAGAAGAGTGAGCATGAACCAGTTTCCAAACACGTTTAAGGAAACGGTTTGCACCTTCAACGCCAGACTCTTGCCACTCAAGAGTCATATCTGCAGGTGATGCAAACATCATGAATAGACGTACAGTATCAGCGCCGTACTTGTCTACCATCTCTTGTGGGTCTATACCGTTGTTTTTAGACTTAGACATTTTGATCATGCCTGAGTGTTCAACTTCGCGGCCTTGAGCGTCGACTGCTTTTTCGATGCGACCTTTACCGTCACGTTCAACCGTTACGTCAGTCGGAGCAATCCACTCTTTGGTGCCTTTTTCGTTTTCGTGATAGAACGCGTCAGCCAGAACCATGCCTTGACATAGAAGTTGCTTGAACGGTTCATCAGATGTCACGTAACCAGCATCACGTAGAAGCTTGTGGAAGAAACGAGAGTAAAGCAGGTGCATACAAGCATGCTCGATACCACCAACGTATTGGTCAACCGGTAGCCAGTAGTTTGCTTTTTCTGGATCTAGAATGTCGTCAGCTTGTGGTGAACAGTAACGTGCGTAGTACCATGAAGATTCCATGAAAGTATCAAACGTATCAGTTTCACGCAGCGCAGGTTCGCCATTGAATGTTGTTTCAGCCCAAGACTTGTCTGCTTTGATTGGGCTAGTAACGCCATCCATTACCACGTCTTCAGGAAGAATAACGGGCAGTTGGTCTGCTGGTACTGGGTGAACTTCACCGTCTTCTGTCGTTACCATTGGGATTGGAGCGCCCCAGTAACGCTGACGAGAAACACCCCAGTCACGTAGACGGAAGTTTACTGTTTTCTTACCTTTGCCTTCAGCTTCAAGTTTCGCAGCTATTGCATCGAATGCTTCTTGGAACGCAAGACCATCGAATTCGCCAGAATCGAACAGTACACCTTTCTCTGTGTAAGCCGCTTCAGATACATCCAGTTCAGAACCATCTTCAGGTTTGATTACCGGAATGATATCGATACCGTACTTAGTTGCGAATTCGTAATCACGTTGATCGTGAGCTGGAACCGCCATTACCGCACCTGTGCCGTAATCCATAAGAACGAAGTTTGCTACGTAAACTGGCACAACACGACCGTTAAGAGGGTGGATAGCTGTTAGGCCAGTATCCATACCTTTCTTTTCCATTGTTGCTAATTCGGCTTCAGCCACTTTCGTGTTGCGACATTCATCAACGAATGCTGCAAGTTCAGGGTTGTTCTTCGATGCTTTCTCTGCAAGTGGGTGACCAGCAGCGATACCAACGTAAGAAACACCCATTAGCGTGTCTGGACGTGTTGTGTAAACTTCTAGCGGTGCTTCTTCGCCGTTAACAGCGAAAGATAGCTCAACACCTTCAGAGCGACCGATCCAGTTACGCTGCATGGTTTTAACCATTTCAGGCCAACCTTCAAGGTTATCTAGATCGTCTAGTAGCTCTTGAGCGTATTCAGTGATTTTAATGAACCACTGTGGAATCTTCTTTTGTTCTACTGGAGTGTCACAACGCCAGCAGCAACCGTCTTCCACTTGCTCGTTTGCAAGTACAGTTTGGTCGTTTGGACACCAGTTCACAGAAGAGGTCTTCTTGTAAACTAGGCCTTTTTCGTAAAGCTTGGTGAAGAACTCTTGCTCCCAACGGTAGTACTCAGGTGTACACGTTGCGAATTCACGGTTCCAGTCGTAACCAAAGCCTAAAAGCTTTAGTTGGTTTTTCATGTACTCAATGTTTTCGTAAGTCCATGGTGCCGGCGCCGTGTTGTTTTTTACAGCTGCATTTTCTGCAGGCAGGCCGAATGCATCCCAACCGATTGGTTGCATTACGTTTTTACCTTGTAGACGTTGGAAACGAGATACCACATCACCGATGGTGTAGTTACGCACGTGGCCCATGTGCAGTCGACCACTTGGGTATGGGAACATAGAAAGACAGTAGAATTTTTCTTTGTTTGGGTCTTCACTTACAACGAAAGTTTCGCTGTTATCCCAGTGTTGTTGAACCTTTTGTTCAATCTCTTGCGGGTTATATTGTTCTTGCATCGATGGTATCCGGTTATCTTGGAATTTGTGAGTTCGGTTAGAACAGAATCTTACAGATCGTCATAGAATACCTAAAGCAGCTGAGTACAACAATAGTTATACCCGTCATACTTGCAGTTGCTGCATGGTTGATTACGTAAATTCCACCTAATTACTCACGACAGCTATGCTTAAAGGGACGAATTGCATTTGTTTGTTAAGGATTCGTCGCTTAACTTTGCACACGTTAACTAAGATAAAAGTATGTAATCTTGAGGAGGTTTTTTATGCCGAAGAAAAAAGCACTTTATGAAGAAGTTGTCGAAGAGGTGATTGAAACGCTGAAGCATAGTCCTGAAGAACTCAACAACAAAATTGAAACATCAGGTAAGTTAGCAAAAGCGGCCAACGACATGACCAAAGATGAGCTGTCGCTGATCTCAGCTTATGTGAAGTCGGACTTGAAAGAGTTCTCAGAAAGCTATGAAGAGAGCAAAAATGGCCCATTCTATTTGATGATTACAGACTCTATTTGGCAAGGGTTACTGGACATAACTGATCGTACTAAGGTGGAGTGGGTTGAGCTGTTCCAAGATCTAGAGCATCAAGGATTATATCAAGCAGATGAAGTGATAGGGTTAGGCACATTGGTATGTGATGAATGTGGGCATCAAACCGAATATAATCACCCTACAACGATTATTCCTTGTATTAAATGCGGCTCGAAAGGGTTTAGCCGCAAGGCACTTAAGCCGTAAAAAACTGAACCATAGCGTCTTCAATTTTAAGCTGTAACAATAAGAAAGGGTTGACTGAATCAGCCAACCCTTAACAACCTTTCGTCGAATCTCGAATCTCGAATCTCGAATCTCGAATCTCGAATCTCGAATCTCGAATCTAGTCTTTTCTTCTCATAAACCAGCCAGCTACTAAACTCAGTAACGCCCAGATATACAGCGGCCAAGTACCGACCACGTGATAAGGGGTTTGACCATCCGTTGAGATTAGCTCAGCTTTCAATACTGCGGTTTCAAACTGCGGTATTTGTTTGATGATCTTGCCTTTGTGATCCGTTACTGCCGTTACGCCATTGTTGGTTGAGCGAATCAGCGGCTTCCCCAACTCCAGAGCACGCATTTGTGCGATTTCCATATGTTGTAATGGTCCAATCGAACGGCCGAACCACGCATCGTTAGAGAGCGTTAGAATAAAGTCAGTTTCATCCGTTACGTTTTGTCTCACTTGATCATTGAAGATGATCTCATAACAAAGCGCTGGTGCTAGATGACGACCATTTGCCACGATGTTTGGCTGAACGAAATCGCCACGACTGAATGATGACATTGGCAAGTTAAAGAACGGTGCTAACGGGCGTAGGATATCCTCAAACGGCACAAATTCACCAAATGGTAGAAGATGATGTTTATGATAGCGTTCGTCTGGATCATAGCTGTACTCACCGTATGGATTGACTCCCAGAGAAAGAACACTGTTGTAGTACTTCTTATCTTCAGATTGATTTAACACACCTGTGATAATTGCACTGTTGTTCATTTTCGCTGCGCTATCTAAATTACGTAGGAAAGATGGAATCTCTACTTCAAACGCAGGAATTGCAGCTTCAGGCCAGATAATGATATCAGCGTCCCAGTTTTCTCTACTTAGGTCGGTGTATTTCATCATCGTAGGCCAGCGATGACTTGGCAGCCATTTGCTGTCTTGATCTACGTTGCCTTGAATCAATACTACCGAGGTTGTTTTCTCTGGGTTTAGTGTCACCCAATCGATATTTCGAATACCGAAACCTGCACTTAAGACAACTGCAGGTATGATGCCGACACTCCACGCTTTATTTATGATCGTATAAGCGAGTGCAGAAGCTGACACAATAATCGCTAGCGTCACAAGCTCGACACCACCAATCGGTGCGAATGAACTTAGTGGAGAGTCGATTTGGCTGTAGCCTAACCAAAGCCAAGGGAATCCTGTCATTACCCAACCGCGTAACCAGTCAGAGATTAACCACAATGCTGGGGCCGCGAGGAAAAAGCGACTTAGGTTATTAGCAGGGAAGAATTTGTTTAGACTCCAGGTAAAGAGGCCTGAATATACGGCTAGATAGCCTACAAGCAATGCCATCAAAAACAGGTTGGCCGCAAGTGGCATGCCGCCAAAACCATCAATGCTGACGTATACCCAGCTAATACCTGTTGTGAACTGACCTAAACCCCATGCGTAGCCAATCCAAAGCGCACTTTTAGGAGAGCGGTTGTGGATCAATAGCAGCAACAAAGCAGGGCTGATAATAGCAAGAGGCCATATGGAATATGGAGCGAATGAAAGGGTGGTTATAGCGCCAACAAAAACGGCCGCAAGCGGCCGTAATAGGCGATGAATAAAGGTCTTAGTCATCTAATTTCTGTCATCTCTTTAGAGAGAAGTTGTTATTCTTCGATAGTCGGAAGAGGTTGCTCATCAGGTATAGTTACCTGTAGCTGAATCACACGACGATTATCTGCGGACGTTATTTTGAAATGGTAGCTTCCAATTTCTACAATTTCTCCACGAACCGGTAGATGACCGAGTGCTGTCATCACCATACCGCCAACTGTATCCACTTCATCATCACTAAAGGTGGTTCCAAATGTATCGTTGAAATCTTCAATAGTGGTTAAAGCTTTAACAGAGAAGGTATGCTTGCTCAGCTTACGAATGTCTAACTCTTCTTCATCGTCGAACTCGTCTTCAATTTCACCAACGATTTCTTCGAGGATATCTTCAATGGTTACTAGGCCAGATACACCGCCAAATTCATCCACAACGATAGACATGTGGTAACGCTCTTCTTGGAATTCCTTGAGCAGGCGATCAACGCGTTTGCTTTCAGGTACAACTACAACAGGGCGGATCACTTGTTCGATGTCAAATGGGGCGCTTTCTGAACCCAAATACTTAAGTAGGTCCTTCGCTAATAGAATGCCTTCTACATGGTCTTTATCTTCACTGATCACCGGGTAGCGAGAGTGTTGAGCATCAGTAATAAGCGCAATCAATGTATCTAAATCATCGGTGCGTTCAACTGTAACCATTTGAGAGCGAGGTAGCATGATATCGCGTACTCGCATCTCTGAAATTTCCATAACACCTTCGAGCATGTCGCGCGTGTCGTGGTCAATTAGGTCATTAATTTCTGAGTCGCGGATTACATCTACGAGCTCTTGGCGATCTTTTACTTCACCTTGAAATAGTTGGCCTAGGCGTTCAAAGAAGGACTTTCTACTCGGACCTTCAGATTTTTTACTTCCCTCAGAAGTGGGGGGGTTACCTTCGTTCATGATTTCTCAAAAAATAACGCTATCAGAAGTGTGATAGCACACGTTACAACTCAGATTCCTGCGAAAACCACAGGTTCGATGAGTTATTGTTTCTCTGCAACCTACTTTACTAGAATCAATTTACTTTTCTAGAATATACGGGTCTTCAAACCCCATAGTTTGCATGATTTCTGTCTCGAGTGACTCCATCTCTTCAGCTTCATCATCTTCGATATGATCATAACCTAGCAGATGCAGACTGCCATGTACAACCATATGAGCCCAGTGTGCTAACAGAGGCTTATTTTGCTCTTCTGCTTCTTTTTCGACGACTTGGCGACAGATAATGAGGTCGCCAAGTAGATCTAACTCTATCCCTGGAGGAGCCTCGAATGGAAAAGACAGCACGTTAGTTGGCTTATCTTTTCCACGGTATTCATGATTAAGCTGGTGGCTTTCTTGTGTATCTACGATACGAACCGTCAACTCGGCGTTCTCTTGAAACTGAGGAATAGTCTTATTTAACCAAAGCTGAATATCTTGTTCGGTTGGAAGACCTTGCTCATTTTCGACCGCTAATTGCAGGTCTAGTTCAATAGACATCTATTTATCACCTTGCTCTGCAATGACAGAACTATTTTGTGTTGCTAATTGTGTCGTAACAGCTTGCTGAGCCTCAAGAAGTTTGGCTTCTCGTTCTTCACGTTTACGGGCCTCAAACTCTTTACGCTCTTTTTGGTCTTTGGCTTCCCACTTCTCGTAGGCATTAACGATACGAGCAACGACAGGATGACGAACGACGTCTTCAGACATGAAGAAGTTAAAGCTAATGTCATCAACTTCACTAAGCACTTCAGTTGCATGGCGTAGGCCTGATTTTGCCCCTCGAGGTAAATCGATTTGAGTGATATCACCTGTGATGACAGCGCGTGAGTTAAAGCCGATACGCGTTAAGAACATTTTCATCTGTTCTACCGTAGTGTTTTGGCTCTCATCAAGAATGATGAACGCATCATTCAATGTACGACCACGCATGTAAGCCAGTGGTGCAACTTCAATTACGTTACGTTCAATCAATTTCTCAACTCGTTCAAAGCCGAGCATCTCAAACAGCGCATCGTAAAGTGGACGCAAATATGGATCGACTTTCTGGCTTAGATCTCCAGGAAGGAAACCAAGCTTCTCACCTGCTTCGACGGCTGGGCGAGTTAGTAGGATTCGGCGAACTTCTTGACGTTCAAGTGCATCAACCGCAGCCGCAACAGCTAAGTACGTTTTACCCGTACCAGCAGGTCCAATACCAAAAGTGATGTCATGAGTGACCATATTCATTAGGTATTGTGCTTGGTTCGGCGTACGAGGTTTAATGACGCCTTTTTTAGTCTTAATGGTCACTTCTTTGCCGTAGTCAATCTCAGACTCGACGTGTTGCTCCAAAATACCAGACTCCGCGATCGCTAGATGCACTTGCTCTGGTTCGATATCAATTATGTTGCCTTTAACAGGAGCCGTTTCAACATAGAGGTGCTTGATGATGTCTAAAGCTGCGGCTGTAGTGTGAGGTTTACCGACGATAGTGAAGAAGTTGCTACGGTAGTTAATCTCAACGCCAAGACGACGCTCAAGGTGCTTTATGTTGTCGTCGAATGGTCCGCATAAACTTGCCAAGCGCTTGTTATCTGCTGGTTCTAGATTTATCTCTAAGGTAACGATTTTATTGCTCAAATTAGCCTCTCATTTTGTACCATTCTCTCTTAAATAAAAAAAAAAGAGCAAGAAGCCCGATTTAGACCGGGCTTCTGATGGTGATTCCCTATTTCTAAGATGGTCACTTAGTTAGGTAATTTCAAGCTTTGTGTTTGAGCTTTGTGCTCAAACAGTTGTATTACCTATGGCGTAAACGTGGCTACACCTAGCTCATCTTCGCGTTTTGTTTTTTCCATCATTTCTGCTGGAGTCATTACAACGCGTAAGCCCATATCTTTTTCTGTGCGAACTAACTCACCACGTAGTGAGTTGGTGTACACCTCGGTGATCTTCACATCTACGAACTGGCCGATTAGGTCAGCAGAACCTTCGAAGTTCACAACACGACTGTTTTCAGTACGGCCACGCAGTTCCATTAGGTTCTTTCTTGATGGACCTTCAACAAGGATGCGCTGCTCTGTGCCTAGCATTAGGCGGGAAAAGCGCATAGCTTGTGTGTTTACTGTCTGTTGCAGTTCCCACAGGCGATCTTTTTTCTCTTGTGTTGGTACATCACATGGGTAATCTGCTGCTGGTGTGCCTGGGCGCGGAGAGAAAATAAAGCTGAAGCTCATATCGAAATCAACTTCTTTAATCAGTTTCATCGTATCTTGGAAGTCTTGTTTAGACTCTCCTGGGAAACCAACAATAAAGTCTGAACTAATTTGAATATCAGGACGAGCTTTACGCAGTTTACGGATAATAGACTTGTACTCGATAGCCGTATGTGGACGCTTCATCATTGTAAGAATACGATCACTACCACTTTGTACTGGTAAGTGTAAGAAGCTCACAAGTTCAGGTGTATCTTTGTAAACTTCGATAATGTCGTCACCAAACTCAAGTGGGTGGCTTGTCGTGAAGCGAATACGGTCGATACCATCAATTGAAGCAACAAGACGAAGAAGCTCTGCGAATGAACAGATATCGCCTTCGTGTGTTGGGCCTCGATACGCGTTTACGTTCTGACCAAGTAGGTTAACTTCACGTACGCCTTGCTCTGCAAGTTGAGCAACTTCGAATAGTACATCATCCATTGGGCGGCTAACTTCTTCACCACGTGTGTACGGCACAACACAGTAAGTACAGTACTTCGAACAGCCTTCCATAATTGAAACAAATGCAGTTGCACCGTCTGCTTTTGGCTCTGGCAGGTTATCAAATTTTTCGATCTCAGGGAACGAGATGTCCATTACAGGCTTTTCGTTAGACAGTGATGACTTAATCATTTCTGGCAGGCGGTGTAATGTTTGTGGGCCAAAGATAACGTCTACGTAGGGAGCGCGTTGACGGATATGGTCACCTTCTTGAGTGGCTACACAGCCACCCACACCGATCACTACACCTTCTTTTTTATCTTTAAGCGTTTTCCAACGACCAAGCTGGTGGAATACTTTTTCTTGCGCTTTTTCGCGGATAGAACAAGTATTCAGTAGTAGTACGTCTGCTTCCTCAGGTACTTCAGTTAGCTCATAGCCATTTGCAGCGTTAAGCAGGTCGGCCATTTTTGATGAATCGTATTCATTCATCTGACAGCCCCAAGTTTTAATTAGCAGTTTCTTACTCATTATATGTTCGCTCGATCGTTAGTTTAATTTAAGGGAGCAAATCGCCCATTATTCATCCGCTAGTCTGGTTCGTCATAAATCGGTATTCAATCTTATGACGGTCTATAGCGGCAAGCGGCGTATTGTACTGGTTTCAAAACCGACTGACTAGTAGTCTGAACAAATCTCTTTTGTAGTGGTTTTTATTATCGTTAACGCCATATACCATAAGGGATAACCCTTTTTTCAAATAAGGTTTTTGGTTACAAGTTAGTTATGAAAAAGTACAATCAAAAATAGTCAAAGAATCAAACTGATAAGTACAAAATATGAACAGTTACGATATTGTGGTAGTTGGTGGTGGCATGGTTGGTGCGGCAACAGCGATCGGCTTTGCGAAACAAGGGCTGAGTGTTGCTGTGATTGAAGGTTTTGCCCCACAAGCTTTTGATGAGTCGCAAGCGATGGACATTCGTGTGTCGGCGATTTCTCAAGCATCGGTCGATTTACTTGAAGCTCTTGGTGCATGGCAAAGTATTGCAGCGATGCGCGTTTGTTCTTACAAGCGATTGGAAACTTGGGAACATCCAGAGTGTCGTACTCGTTTTGATGCTGCATCACTGGATCTGCCCCGTCTAGGCTATATTGTCGAGAACAGACTGATTCAGTTAGGCTTATGGTCTCAATTTGATGCCCATGACAATCTCGAACTGTTATGTCCAGAAAAGTTGGATGAGATTGAGTATGGCGAAACCAATATCGTTAAGCTTCAATCAGGAACTGAGTTATCAGCGAAGTGGGTGGTTGGTGCTGATGGTGCTAACTCAGTCGTTCGTCAACATGCTGGAATTGGCATTACGGCTTGGGATTATCGACAACACTGTATGCTTATCAATGTCGAAACAGAACAACCTCAGCAAGATATTACTTGGCAACAATTTCTACCAAGTGGCCCTCGTTCATTTCTGCCTTTGTGTTCTTTAATCTCTGACGGTCAAGAAGTCGGGCAGGGATCGTTGGTTTGGTATGACTCCCCATCTCGCATTAAGCAATTATCATCGATGACCCCTGAAAAGTTACGTAATGAAGTACTTGTTAATTTCCCTACGGAATTGGGAGACATCAAAGTCCTCAACTCTGGTTCGTTCCCCCTTACTCGGCGTCATGCTCAATCATACTCGAAGAATAACTGTATTTTAGTCGGAGACTCTGCGCATACGATCAACCCTTTGGCTGGGCAGGGTGTTAACTTGGGCTTCAAAGATGTATCAGTATTGTTGGATGTCACCAAAGAAAAGGGGGAATTGAATCAGTCTGTAGCAAGACGCTACGAAGTGATAAGAAGAGGCGACAACCTTATGATGCAGAGTGGCATGGATTTTTTCTACAAGACATTCAGCAACGACATTGGTCCGCTTAAGTTTGTACGTAATGCCGCACTAAAACTAGCAGAGAACTCTGGGCCGATTAAAACTCAAGTATTGAAATACGCCTTGGGTCTTTAAGTCGCTAGTTTAATTGGTTACAAAAGAAGAGGAGAGCTGATGCTCTCCTTTTTTGTATCTGGTGATTACTATCGCTGTTGCGTCACACAAACAGGCGCATCTAGCTCTAACGAGTAGCCTGTATAAACCAAAGAACCGTCCTCATTATCTCGCTTGAATGAGGTGATGTTGTTGGAGTGTTGGTTGGCGGCGATAAGCCATTTCCCATCGTCAGTTATATGGAAGTCTCTTGGGAATTTACCTTCAGTGTCGTAGCTTTCAATGAAATTCAGTTTTTGAGTCTCAGAGTCGATTTTGAAGTTGCTGATTCTTGATTGGTGTCGACATGACACATAAAGGAATTGCTCATCAGGGGATAGCTTAATCGCAGCTGCGGCTTCTCCCTTCTCCATATTAGGCAATGCATCAATCTCTTCCACTACATTCCAAATGCCTAAAACCTTTTCCAAAATCAGTAACGTTTCAGAGAGTTCACAGACCACATAGGCTCTGTCTTCAGCTTTGTTAAAGATTAAATGACGAGGTCCATTGCCGGCGGGCACCTTAATAGACTGCATTGGCTCATCAAGGAACTCTTCTTGTTCTTCATCAAAGCAATAGAAGTTGATGCGATCGGTGCCGAGATCGACGGTCACAAACTGTGGTGAGTTTTGTAGGAACAGACATTGATGGGCGTGTGGGCTGGTTTGTCGCTCTTTGTTTGGCCCGGAACCAACCATCTTGATTGTTTTGAGTCGCTTATCGATGCTGCCATTGATACTCAAGCTAAAGATATCGAATGTGCCTGATGAGTATTGCGACGTGATAGCAAACTTATTGTGTGGATCTATCGCGATGTGACAGGGGTGATTTCCTGAGATGGGACTTGCATTGGACGTTATCTGCGAATCAACATTAGGTATATGAATGAGCTGGGGCTGTTTTTGCTGATTAACTTCAGATGCAGTATAGATCCCTGTCTTTGTTGCAGTAACAAAAGAGGGGTTAGTGCATTTTCTGAACAGCTCTAGAGATAATAGTTTTCCAGTTTCTAGATCTAACTGAGTTTGATAAACACCTTGGCTTTTACTTGGCGTATCCGTGTAGCAACCGATCGTTAAAGGGAGGGTTTTCATAGGCTAGTCATACTCAATTAGAAAATGGAGCTGACATTGTCTTATAAAATTGTATTAAAAGTGAGGTTATAGAAGAGAATACTTGGTGACTTGGCTAGCAGATTTGCATATTCCAGATAAAACAAAACCCAGCTAAAAAGCTGGGTTCTATTTAATGATGGTGCGGTCGGAGAGACTTGAACTCTCACACCTCTCGGCGCCAGAACCTAAATCTGGTGCGTCTACCAATTCCGCCACGACCGCAGCAAATCTTTA
>NZ_JADDYI010000081.1:286844-363043 GCF_015163545.1 Vibrio sp. OPT24 | reverse complement strand
GTTTCTGTCATACCGAGCTTGACTGGACCGATTGAGTTTCTTAGTTGAATTTCGAAAATTTCCATTTTTATCCTAAAAACACATAACGCCCAATTAAGTAGCTGACAACGCAACCAATACACTCAAATTTACCACCTAAATCACTGAAGCTAATCAAGTTAAAAATGCCACGCGTTGACAGTCTGCTTGAATTGCTTGTTAGCTGTGTAGTAGCGATGTAACCATCAATGTTGGCATAGAAACAAGTGTAAAAGCTGATAGCAAAAACCACATATACAACATTAAAGAAATATAAGTTGAGACTAGCCATCGAAAGCCTTTGTCCAGTTTATGTCCATAATTACTTTGTATAAAATAAGCTTGTTCTGAGCTAGGTATACGATTAAGAATAAAGTTGAACTTTACTTTTGTTAACACGAACCCCATAAGTAGAGGAAGTGAAGCTCCTACCAAGCCAAGAGGGATAGAAATCCATAATTGCGAAGCATCATCTAGCAGAAAACTAATCATAATAAACCCTGCAAATATCGCAAAGAATCCTTTAATTGAAACTACTGGGGATTGATTTGTTTTTTTATATATCCAGAAAAGTGGTCTATCTAATTTTCTCATATCTAACCTATTACATGTGAACAGCTAACGCCGCACTAAGCTGCCGGAGACACATGGCTACACTTTTGCGAAGCAAAAATGCCATGTGTTGGAGGTCAGTTTGAGTGCCTTGTTATAACTATTTTTTGATGAAACTAAAATCAGTTTTTCCTGCTTCGATACCTAACTTCAACATGCCCTCTAATCCAGTGGCTTCATCGATTTCAGCTTGCACGTCTTCTTGCCTAATTTCTATGTATTTGCCTAGATACTCTATTGAAGAGCGAATGATCAGCGTCAAAAATTTCAAAAACCGAGTGCTGTCAGGTGGATAATTCAAATCAGTCTCAGAATCAAAGACTTTATGATTTTGGTCATTATCAACATAAGTATTAATCGCCGTTTCAAGTATTAGTTGATTTACCACATATGCAATAATGGGGTCATCCATTTTGTTGAGGAACATTCTTATTTCAGGGTTCCATTCAAGAGCCTTATTAACCAACTCTTGCTTCAAGTGACCTACAAACTTATTCCGTAGATATTTCGCAAACTCGCACTCTTTTGCAAATGACTTGTAGAACTCATTTAATTCTGGATGGTCTTTGTACATTCGACGAATTGTTACTTCGAAATCAACGAAGTTTGCTACCGATATTAAACTTTGCTTCAACAGAACCATCGTAGGCATGTCGCCCATTCCCTTTTCCGTAAATTGAGTATCTATCGATACTAAATCTGCTTTCAGCACTTTTGCTTGTAAAAATTGATCCACTGAACTCTCTCTATAGTTATAACGCCGCACTAAGCGGACTAAAATAGTGGGTTATAATGTGCAGCGGAGCGAAACTAACCCACTGTTTTAGTTCCGTTTAAGTGCCTTGTTATGTGGTTGCGCCAAATTGGTTAACCGCACGTTTTAATAAATGGAAATATAAAGCAAACCAGCGTGATTTAACACCACTTATCTACCAACTTTGAATTCAGTATAAAAAACGATCAGAAGAGAACAAAAAACCAAATAAAAGTACGCATGACGAAGGTTAAATAAAACCTATTTTGAACACAGATTACATGTTAGAAACTGACTGACGAATTAAAAAACAAGCCTGTTTCATTTGTAACCTACCGCGATTTTCCCATTGATGAAATACGACAAATCAACCGAAGTAACGGCTAAATGAAAATAACGGGCTATTTTTCTAATTTAACAAGACATTCAAGATCCAGCTAGAAAACCGAGATAAGTCGGATCGGGTGAACAAAACTCTCTCCTGCGATAGCGCAACACATAACGCCCAATTAAGTAGCTAAAAACACAAGCCACGAAACCTAATATGACCACCTTAACCACTAAACTCGCCCGAAGCAAAACCGCCGAACGTTTTTAGTCTGCTTGAATTGTTTGTTAGGTGTCTACCGTAATACAGAACAATAAACTGGAAATGGGGATTTCAGGTAGCTCTTCCCACTCAGTATTTGCTTGCATAATCGTACCTTTTACGAGAGCAATAGCGGCAGAATTACTCATAGAAGATAAGTCAGAAGTACCTTGATACTTTATAGAATGCTCCAATTTACCATTGGGATGTTTAATCCAACCTTCCCAACCTAGTACCAAAACCGACTCTTTCTCAAATATATACAGTAACTCCATTGCATCCGTATAATTCACTACAAGTTCACTACTGGATGCCGAACGATTTTTTATATCGCTAAAACTATACATACAACATACACCTAACGCCGCGTTAAGTAGTGAGCAACGCCACCACCCTACCTAAAACCTTGCCACCTTAAACACTAAAGCTGACCCAAACTGAAAATGCCGAGCGTTGGGAATCTGTCTTAAACGCTTTGTTATATTTCTGGTAGTTGAAGTTCTACTTTAGCAATCTCATACAGTTTGACTAAGGCTTTTTCCATTGATTCGTCTATTCTGTAGTAAAACTCGCTTTCGTCCTCATCTTCATGAGGCGAAGAAATATCTCTTTGTAAAGACACTAAAATTTCTTCTACTTCGAAATTTAAGTACATCGATTTTATGGTCACAGAGTCAATTGTTTTACTCAGCGCGTCATTCGAATAACTCTTTAGATTCTCGAAGAGATTATGTTCCTCATTATACTTTTGGCGTCTTTCTAACTCTGCAACATCTCGATTCCACTGTTGGAAAAGTGCATCACTCGCATATTGAGAATTTTGTACATATGGATGATGGAATTTTAGATATTCCTCTACTTCAAATTCGGTTACCTGAAAATGAATGAATTTTTTAACATGAGCAATTTGCTCAAAAATGAACTCGTATGCCTCTTGTTTTTTCAACCAAACTTGTTGTCCAACCCAGCTTTTATCAGAGACACTAACTTTTACGTTTTCGACAAGTTCAGTAGTAGCTGTTAGCTGCAACTTCAAACTATCGAAGTCTTCTTTATTAGCATAGTTTTTACCTTTTTCTTTCATATAAGCAGCTAAAAAACCTAGTATCGCCGCCAATAAAGCCGTTAATACATAATCTAAATTTTCCAATTTCACTCCAAAATTAAAGAAGAAATATAACAGCTATATTAGACAGAAAAGTTCTGCACTTAAATACAGAATTATTCTGTCTAGTATCTCAATGACGTAAACGATACCCCGTTTTTATGAAAACTAACAGTAACTTAAGCACTACAGCTCTCTGCCTACATCCCAAAATACAGAATTTTTCTATATAGCATGAATTGATGTGCCAAACTTCAACTCATGTATGGATAACCAGTTACAGTTTAATGAAAAAATCACCATTTCTATCGTATATACAAGAATATATGCTTGGACGGCACTATGCACTTCGTACAACGGAGGCGTACATTTATTGGATTCACCAATACATTCTTTATCATGATAAAAAGCACCCAAAGGGCTTAACTTCCAGGCATGTAGAAGATTTCCTAACGCACCTGGTTGTTAACAAAAAATCAGCGAGGAAAACGCAAAGTCTGGCTCTCAATGCATTGGTCTTTTTATACAAAGAAATTATTCAAGAACCCATAGAACTTGATATGCAGTTTCGGCGCTCAGATAAATCAAGAAAATTGCCAACAGTCATGACTCCAGAAGAGATTGGAAGGCTATTCAATCACTGTTCACCTAACTACAAATTACCTTATCAATTAATGTATGGATCAGGGTTGCGTTTAATGGAGTGTCTACGCTTACGTATACAAGATATCGATTATGCATATAAATCTGTACGTGTATGGCAAGGGAAAGGAGGTAAAAACCGCATAGTGACAATAGCACCAGAGCTTTTCCCCGCTATCAAACAACAGCAACAGAGATCCGCGAGTTACTATCATCAAGACATGAATGACACAGTTTTCTCTGGTGTATACATACCTGAAGCTCTTGCTAGAAAATACCCGAGCGCAGAAAGGAGTCTAAATTGGCAATTCCTCTTTCCCTCTAGTCGTTTGTCGCCAGATTTACAAACGGGCGAGCTACGTAGACACCATATTCACCCAACAGCGCTTCAAAAACACATTAAGGTAGCAGGCCAAAAAGCCAACATTGAGAAAAATATCTCATGTCATACTTTAAGGCACTCATTCGCTACGCACCTTCTTCAAAGCGGAGCTGATATCAGAACCGTTCAAGAACAACTTGGGCACACCGATTTGAAGACAACGCAAATCTATACTCACATCATTGATAGAGGCGCCAATGGTGTTGTTAGCCCATTATCAAGAATATTCGTAAAATAACGATAAATGAAATTCGGATTCCGAATTCTGAAATGACTTCATAATCACGAAACAGGGCACTATCACCTGCTCTTAGGGCTGAGGCCTCTAGTCACTCCAAAAGCTCAATAACAATTTATGTGTGTGTTTTTCTCTGCAGCAATGGCTGCGTATCACCTCTTATTGTTACGCCACCATTGCCTATTTACAACTTTCATGGCGCTCACAACGCCCTAACACGCACAATAACAGGATGCATAACAAACACATTATTAAACAGCGAGTTGCAGGTTTCCTACTCTCTACTTCGAGCTTTCGAAAAGAGATATTTCACAATTTTCATCAATAACAGTGTTCGAAAAAGAACATATGTCTCAAAAACATACACACTATCAATATGAACAAGACTGCATGGTAAACTGCTTTTATAAAAAAGCAGGAATAATGAATGATTACTAAGGATAGAGATTCAAAAATCGACAACAGTCTTCAACAGAAAGCTGGCGCAAAAGTAGAGCAAGATGTCGCGTTTTACTTACGCAGAGAGTTTGGAGATGCAAATGACGTTTTCATTATTAATGACCTACGCATACAGTTTAAAAATGAAACTGCTCAGATCGATCACTTAGTCCTTTATAACAAAGGATTTATCATTATTGAGTCGAAATCGATTCGTGGTGAGGTTAAGGTCAACAATCAACTCGAATGGAGTCGAACCGTACGAGGGAAGTGGACAGGAATGCCCTCGCCTATCGAACAAGCTAAGTTACAAACCAAACTATTGAAAGCACTTTTAAATGACAACGCTAAGTCGTTACTAGACCGGATTGCATTTTTACAAGGGTACTTTGGTGGTCGCTGTTGGGATCAACTCTGTGCCGCATCCAATGACGCTCTAATCGATCGAACTTCTATCCCTAAAGATATATCGAAGAAGCTCATTAAAGCCGAATCTATTGGTAGCTGCGCTAAGAGTCTCATCAAAAAGCACCGCGTAGGTTCAATACTAAATCCGAATCCTACGTTTAATCGTGATGAACTGTACCGCCTAGTTCACTTTCTAAACGAACAACATGTGCCTACGTCCTCTCCAGCTCCCAAAGTACATATCGCAGAATTGAGCAAAACTGAAAAGGTAGACTTGGTTCCAGCTCAAGAAATAATTGAAGAGGCCAACGCTCCACAAATAAGGCATGGTTTTAATTGTAAGAAGTGTCAAAGCCCGCAGACCGAGCCGAGGTATGGAAAGTATGGGTATTACGTCTACTGCCCACAATGTAAGGTAAATACTGCAATGCGTATTAGTTGCCATTCTTGCCAATCTAATTCAGCTAAAGTCAGTAAGAAAAAGAACACATACTCCATTGCATGCTCTTGTGGTGAAGGGACTCAAGTCGTATTTCCTTAATCTAATAATTCGGAATCCGAATTACAACGCAATTTAAAGCGATGCGAATTCAAATTCGGATTCCGAATTCCTCCAAAACTAAACAACTAACACAAATCACTTCAGGCCACTTTTCGGCATCACCTCAACAGGTGGTACTTGGTGCCAAATAATGTCACTTGTACCTGTATAGATTTTTGTTGTTTTAGCGTTCGCATGCGCCATTCGCTCGGTAGCACTCTGCCCTTGCTGTTCAATCATTCGAGCAGCCAGCCCTCTAATTTCATGATAGGTCGGCCTTAACGATTTCTTTAGGTGACTATAAAGCCCTAAAGAGTCTCGAACCTTACTGAACTCTTTACTTATATTGTGGTGGTGGACTTGGTAAAGATGGTCGGTCTCTTTTGAAATACCACGTTGCTGCTGTTTAGGTTTACGGTGAACGATATAAGGACAAATCAATCTCGATGTTTTAGAAAGGTCGACAATGTCTTTAATCGTCTGGGTGACAGGAATGGCCACAGTGGAAGCATCGGACTTTTTCACCTTCTCTCGGTGAACATAAAGCATTCCATACACAGCATGCCCATCAACATACTCCACCTCTTTATCAGGGTTCCAAAGAATCCCACAAACACCTTCCCGTGGTTTGTATATCCGATAACGAAGCCTATAGATCTCCCTCACAGCATGAGTTGTCTCAAGAGTTAAGCTCATTGCAACCTTAAGAAACAGTGGCGCTGCATCGTAGACCTTTTGGTAATTTTCGATATCTAGGTCGTGGCGAGCTTTTGTGTAATCTTCTCTGGTCAATCGACGCTGTTTTTTATTGAGTACAAAATTACTCTCAATAGCACTCTCATCAGCAAGGTAGGAAAATACCTTTTTAAGGTTACTGATCTTATTGTTGAGCTGACGATTACTTAACTCTGAATAGTATTTAGAAAGGAACTCATTGATGTGCTGTAACTTGATCGATTTGGTTGGCAACCGCCCCATGAACTCATCAAGGCGGTAACAGTCCCTTTCCAAATTTCGATAAACGTCTTTGGAAAGCCGTTCTTCTTTCTTCACACGAGACAACACTAATGGAAGCCACTCTTTTAAAGGCCGATTGAATTTATCCTTGCGGCCTTTGGAGACAGCTTTGCGAAATGGGGTCATCTCAGAAAGGGAAAATGCGCTTCCTAGCTCAGGACGATACTGCAAGTTATAAACATGCGCAGCTTGTATCGCTTCTTGCTCTACAGTCCCGATAGGAAATAGCTTCTTCACACCATCTACGGTCGTAAACCGAAACCGAGATTGACCCCTATGGCTCATTTTCACCAAGAATGGAGGGTAATGAGCCGTTTCTTTGCTTCTAGCTCTACCAACCATTTATGACTCCAAGAATCTTAGAAGTTCACTCACCCTGTCTGCAGGGTTCCCTATCTCGTCGTCAACACAGACTAAATATCGGCCCGTTGGCGTTCTCGTGCCCTCAAGCTTGCCATGTTTAATCCAGTTTATGATGGTGGTATTGCATATCCCTGAATCAGGGTAAAACTCATCAATAAATTGTCTAGGTCTGATTTTACGCGTCGCCATATCGTTCTCCTTACCTTTCTCACTACATGAAAATTAGGATTTTTCATCTACTGGTAGAAAAACTATGCACGATTTTTTCAGTGACATTCTATTTGCGCAGCAATTAACAAAAAGAATTCCCGAAGCGTAAAACGATTCAACGAATCGATTTCAAGCCCACTTTAGGGTGGACTAATACAGTAGTACCAAGTTGCTAATCTATTGATTTTATTTGACTATTTCATTGGCCTTTTTAACCGTTTTTTAGGCCAATTAGAGCTTAACCACCAGCTCTAAATACATGAAATTCATATAAATCAATATCATACAGCTAAGATTACTACCAACATCGGGGTTTCACCGTTTTTGAGCCCTCAAAAACGTCGTAAATCTCGCGCAATATACTGAAACAATTACTGCCTCTTTGTACCTACCTTTCTGTCGGGATATTTATAGTAAGAAGGATTGAAGACTTACGTGTTTTGCCCCCTATTCCAAGTTCTCCAACCCTGATGTATCGATACCTTTCAATGCTTCTTTTGCTACATCATCAGAGCTCGTCGATTTAGTCTTTTGTGGATAACTACCTGCTAAACCTTTACCAATCGAAGTTGCTTCATCTTGCAGTTTTTTACCCTCAGACTCGCCCGCAAGCCAGCCTTGTTTGTAGTCGGTATCTGAATTGAAACGCTTTTCATCTTTTATATAGTCTTCGAAGTCATTACCAGTTTCTTGCATTCCGCTGTGTCTACCGTCATGGAAACCTTGTATGTAAGATTCGTTATGGCCACTCTTCATTAAAGCACTGTCACTGGTTCCGCAACCAGTAGAAATAAGCATAAACAATATTACCAATACAAACCTTGTCATTTCCGAACCCTCAACTAAGTATCACTGTAACTTAACAATAGTCTAATATTTCAAGCATATAAATACTGTGGTAATAGATAGTTAACGACAGTTCGAAGTGAACCTAATGTGTAAGGATATCCACTTGTCCATCCACGCACCAAACAAGTTCACTGCTCGTCTAGTTCGTGGAAATACCGTTCGCCTCAAGCAACAAACTCTGCAGCGATTGACCCTGTATTTTCGATATCCTCAATTCAAGACGAACAAGGAAAGCTTAACTACCCTGCATTTTGGAGTAACACGACTCACCTCCGCGTTGGTCCAAAATCACAATCACAAGCTGCCTACTTCTGCTTCGACGAATGCTTAGGTTATATGAAGAGACCAAAATCAAAAACGTGCACTCTACTTGATGTACATGGCGCGGGCGCTCAACGGGCAGAACCGAAAACAGGCAACGCGAAAGATTACCCTAACGGGTACGGACCTCAAGGTGATGTCATTCGGATTGAAAACGACGTTCGTGCTGTTCGTCATTTGTCTTCTTAACTTATCTTCGATATTTGTTAAAAGTATTAAGGAAATAAAATCGCACACAGTGATGGTTAAGTCTTCTTTGAAAGCTGTGAACAAAATGGTTAAGCGCAAAGCCAACTGACCTTTAATTCAGTTTGATAGATTAGTGTGGATGAATTCATCATCCACTAAGCTGTACAAATTCAAGCGCGATAACACAGCGCTAAGGTATGAACACTTTAACGCTGCTTATACTGGGTCGGGCAATAACCTCTCGAAACATCCGACCTACGAAGCTTTAAATGCTTTGTTGATCGCCCGGAAACACGCGACCGCCACAACTTGAAACTCCCCAGCTTTAATTTGGCACGCATAAAGCGAATCACTTCAGATTCATTCAAACCAAATTGTAACTCAATGGCCTCAAATGGCGTTCTGTCTTCCCACGCCATCTCTATAATTCTTGATTCACTTTCTCTCGATAACTTCATTGCACACTCATCCTAGTTAAACTAGACAAAAATACGCTCGTTCTCGATTTTTAGATCAAAGAGTTATCCGTTATATTTACAAGTCGTTAATGGCGTTCCAACCACTCACAACGCAACAGGCCATACTTAACTGAATCATAATACTCGCCTTTATAAAAGCGTACTTTTCTTAGTCTCGCTTCCTGTTGAAAACCCAACTTCAACGCCAGTGACATCATCCGCGGATTACCCGACCAAGTAGTTAAACCCACACGCTCTATCTGCTTATTTTCGAATAAATAAGAGACCCAAAAAGGAAGTGCTAACGCTGCAATGCCCTTACCCCAATATTTAGAATCATAAATAACAACGCCAGCTTCAAGCCAATGGGTCTCTTCACACTCCCAATAACAATTGACGGTTCCTACAGGCACACCGTCTACAACCACCAACTGTAAATCAGCTCCATTGAGTAACCGTCGGAACGAACAACTTTCAAACTGTTCAAATGATGGGTGGGAATACGGGAAATAAGGGCCGTTAAACTTCGTCCACTCATCGTTTGAGGTGACCAAAGCATAAATAGCGGCCAATTCACTTGGCATGGCGGGCCTAATAGTGACTTTCATATACTTTCCAAACCTGATTAAAAGGGTTATCAATCTCAACGATAACTATCATTAGGAGCCAATGTAAACCGTACAGTTCAAATCCCAGCCTAGAAATTGAATATAGTCCCTTTGACGTTTTAACAATCACTACATCTAAGAACAAAACCAAATCATAAATGCCACAACTAAAGAATTATACGAATAACAATCGTTGTTAAATAATGGAATACTTTATTCATGCTATTCAGAAAACAAAAAGCTCGTCAAATAATGACGAGCTTTGTTTTCACAAGCGTAGTTAGAGTGATGCTATCTACATTACGAAAACTAGTTTACGAATAAACCTGGTCACGTAACTCCAACTCAACGTTTTTCAAGACTTTGAATTCTTCGCGAGTACAACCACGAGCGACAGACACCCAATGATCGCCCGTTTCATCTGACCCTTTAAACTCTACACGCAACTCATATCTTCGCCATGAGATAAAGGCCAAAATAAAAGTCAGTGCAAGCATAGGCAAACCAAACTGAGGTACAAATGCCCAAGTAGCAGCGGAAAGCACCAAAGCCAATGAAACGATATTGATTGCGTTTTCTTTAAGGCCTAACTGACGAACTTCTAACTGTTTAATTTTCCGTAAGCTATAAACGTCCTTCTTAACTCGTAATTCACTGTCATTTACAAGAAAATCAGTCTCCTTATAAGACTTACGAAATCGCATTATATTCGCCAACCTATTGCGCTTATGGTTCTTATTCATCGCTTTTCTCCATGTTATTAAAGGTTAGTAAAAGCTAATATAATCATGAAGTTATTAATGAACGGTGAATTTATAAATCAAGCCAATATTAAAATCAAGCTTATATGGTTAATAACATTTATCATAATTAGAAGGGGCCTGAGCATTAGTGACTCCCATGTAATGCTTCACCCGAACTACCGCTGAGTATCAGATTAATGCACATATGATATTAGCCTGCAAAACCTACAACTTTGTAAGCATATGTTTCACTCATAATTATACTGGTTGCTAAAACGCACAAAGCCGCTTGAAGCCACATCACAAAATTCTTGAAATTCAATAAGTAAACGTAAAAAAACACCCCGTTCCATCACAATAAAACATACCTGAATAATACTAAACAACACATTAACCATGACTGTCTATTAAGCAATTGATCTCATACGTTGGAAGCTGTACCTTTGCTTTATGCATACGGTTACTCAAGGGAAATAATAATGGACAAGCTACTGACAAACGCAATGGAACAAAAACAACGCACAATTGTGACGAGCTTATTCGCAAGAAATGGATTTAAAATTGCGACAACAGATTTTGATGATGTGACTTTTAAACGTGAAGATGTACTTGTCAATGTTCGCTTCGACCTATCTTCAAATGTTGAGTCAATCTCAGTAGTGAATAACTAAATATTAGATTCAATTACTTAGATGGTGGGCTTAGATAATATAGCTCACCGTTTATTGATTAGAGATAAAAGCATGACTCTGCACTTCACCTGCTTCCGCCTTCTCGTGATAAGCGCTACTTATTATTCATATTCAAACCACTAGTTAGCCAGTTGTAAACATCGCAAATACTATACCTCTATCAATGGAAAGTTATCGATAAGCCATCATTGAAAGATAATGCTTGTCACATAGTTAGGATACTTTTTTCTAAAGTAGAGAGTAGTTTCAAAATGAAAAGAACAGCTTTATTTGCCTCCTTAATAGCGGCGTTACTGACCGGATGTAACAGCTCAAATGATTCTAATTCAGTTGATGGTTCAGCACCTCATAACCCTGAAAAACCGATCTTACCACCAGAAGGCGGCGATGGCTCTGCGGGCGATCAAACCAATCCTGATGAAGATACAGACTTAAATCCATCTAAAGACGCGTTAATAGTTGAAGCAGCCCAACGCTGGGGAACAAGTTACGACGAGATGTACAATGCGTGTCAACTTTGGAGCTGCAACCTTGCGGACATACAAGAAAGAATCATATTTACTATAGAGCGTGAAACACAATTATTAGAAGGCTCAGCTAAAGTGACCTTCATTCTTTCTCATAACACCGCTGACTTATGGCCTACTTACGTATTTTACAGTGATTTAATTGGAAATACCGAAATCGAAATTGAACACTCTTCATCAAGTTTTCATTACATAGATGACGATAAAATCGTAAGTGAAGGCTCTACACTATTGGGTTGGAAGACTGGATTTGGCAGTTGGGCCACTCAAAACCCACGAAATTGTATCGACGCTTATTGTGCCGAATTCAAGACCTCTTGGTTAGAAACCGGCACCTACTCAAGTGCTATGGCTGTATACCGAGAAAATGGAGAAGTCATCAAGACTCAACGTGGCTACCTTAGCCAAGATGAGCTGAGAGCACTCTACCCTGTATTTAGTCCGACATTCCCTGGTCACTACTAACGTCAGTCTAAATATCATGAAAAGTGAACAAGGAGTATTGTTATGATACTCCTTGTTCATAAAATTCCGCACTAACAAGCCAATTAGATTCTGATAATTACTGACTAATCAATCATTAGAACACCCTGTTTTGTCGCTGAATTCGCAATTCCATCAACTTGGCTTATATTTGTAGGTAACCTTTAAACAAAAATTGAAGTGGTGTTTATGTTCCTAACTCGGTTGATTTATGTCAGTACGCTTTGCGAAAGTTGCGACGCCAAAGCTTTAGATGATATTTTGGATATTTCCCGTGACCACAATAAACAAAGCCATTTAACTGGGCTACTTAGTCATAATCAAAAGTATTTTCTTCAGTGTATAGAGGGGTCGAGAGATGCGGTCAATCATACCTACAACCATATTCTCAATGACCATCGCCACAACAACGTGACAATTCTCTATTACAAAGAAATTGATAGCCGACAGTTTGGTGATTGGTCAATGGGTGATATTCCCCAATCTAGCTTGACTGAATTGTTGAGCTTACAATTTTCGGCCTCTAACCAATTTAACCCATATGAAATGTCTGGGGAAAGCGCGTATCAAATGTTATTAGAGCTGAAGCAGAACCTGCCATCTGAGTAATCTCCCTTAACATCGAGTAGACGGTTATTAAGATGAAAACCTCACACCAATTAAATGAAGTCATTTTTGAGTCTATCTTCCAATGCTTGAACACATAGTTTAATGGCGATCGGTGTGTTTGCAGCGAATGGGGTTAACGCATAGACCGTGTTAGTTGGCAATTGAAAGTTCGGTATGACATCGACCACCTCATCGGATAGCTGATGAAGGTAGAAATCTGGTATTACACCAATACCAACGCCTGATTTGATTAAGGCAAGACAGCTGTGGAATGAGTTAGTGGTGCAACTGGCTCGTTGTTGGTAAACAAAGTCTTGCTCACTGTTAGAAGTGAAAGAATGAGTCACCTGCTTTCCCTGCCACGAGTTTGCAATGTATGGAATAGAAGTAAGTTCACTATCTCGCATACTTTCGACGCCACATAACACGTCTTTGAACTCACCCAAACGCTTCTGCTTTAGGTTACTGTCACGTGAGCTTCCCACTCGTACCGCGAGATCAATATCGTGCTCCATGAAGTCCAAGTGCTGGTCATCACCAATCAGTTCTGGTTCTAATTTCGGGTATTGCTTCATTAGCTCTGCAATAACAGGCGCGACGAGCAAGTCCATCAGCGCATTCGGCGCCGTGATTCTAATCCGACCTTGTGGCTCTTCTAATTCTGCTTTCGCCATATCCCAAGCAGAGTCAGCGATCACGTTGATGTCTTTACAGCTTAGATAAAAACGCTCCCCCATACTGGTCAGGATCTGTCTCCGCGTTGTTCGTTTAAGAAGTGAGGCGCCTAACTCTTGTTCCAGTATTTTAAGGTGCTGGCTGACGACAGACTTAGATAGTTCAAGCTTTTCAGCCGCCGCTGATACTGAACCCTGCTCTACAATATGAGCGAAAATAGACATCTGCTTTAGCTTATTCATTTAATTGTTCTCTTTTTACATACAGTCTTTTTTATTATCTCTGTTTTTCCATTCAATTTATAGAACTAAACTGAATCCAACTTATCAAGATACCCAAATCAAAACACAGTGTTTGAAAGAAGACTGTTATGGAGAGAATAATGTTAAACAACCAAATATTAGAAGCATGCAAGCAAGGCATTGACGCATGGCAGAAAGCATTCAACAGCCAAGATGCCAAAGAGTGTGCAGCTCAATACACTGAAGTATGTGTGATGGAAGCGCGTCCGTTTGGTGTTTTTGAAGGTCGTGAAGCGATTCAAGCATTTTGGCAGAATATTATTGACCAAGGCTTCAAAGACGTTGATTACACAGACGTGACGTGGGCAGAACACCCAGAAGGTGGTTACATCCTGACTGCAAGCTGGACGATGAACAAGGCATTCGGTGTCGTGCACCGTGAGCACTGGGCTTTGGAAGGCGATGGCCATGCTCGCCTAGTAAGCGACTACTTTGAAGTTCAAGGCGAACGCTAGAAGCTCAAGAGTAAAACAGAAAGCAAAAAGCCAGCAGTCCAAATAAGACTACTGGCTTTTTTTAGTGATTAACACTTGCCATTGCTTTACTTAATTTGATGGTGATTCGGCGACTCTACACTGGCGCTAAACACGCTCATAATATCAAATTAAAGGGCCAGATATTGTCTGGACGAATACAAGTAAGTGTTATTAAAGTGCTGCTTTCTTCGATTCTGCAATCCAAGCATCAAACGTACTTTGATTCGCTTTAATCCAACCGTTTACATGCGCTTCAATATCAGCAGAGCTGTTTTTGCCTTTGCTCATCATCATGTTCTGAGCACTTACATCGTTGATGTTCAATTTGATGATTTCGAAAAGCTTCGCCGCCGCTGGGTTATTCTTAGCAAAATCTTTGTTCGCGATAATGCGCATCGAGTTCATTTGGAAACCGTAGTTTTTACCATTCGACAACGTTGTATCGACATCAGCACGATCGCCAGGAAGAGATGAGAATGGTACTTCTAGCCACACTACATCTTCATTTGGAACCAACACGCCACTCACCCAGTATGGAGTCCAAGTGTAGTAAAGAATCGACTCACCCTTTTGGTAACGCGAAATCGTATCAGCAATAATGGCGGCATAGTTACCTTGGTTATGCGTAACTGTATCATCAAGTTTGAATGCTGAAAGTTGATGTTCGATAACCATCTCACAACCCCAGCCAGGGTTACAGCCCGTTAAGTCTGCTTTACCATCACCGTTTGCATCAAACAGTTTTGCAATTTTCGGGTCGGTCAGTTGGCCAATGTTAGTAATGTTGTACTGTTCTGCCGTTTTTTTATCTATTAGGTAACCTTGTGCCGCGCCACTTACATACTGACCTTCACGATAGAATTTGTCATCGCCACCAGCCATTTTGTATTTATCAGCATGAAGTGGGAACCAACCTACTGTTAAGAACGTTGCATCACCTTTTGCGATAGAAGTGTAAGCTACGTTGTAGTCCACTTCTTGTGTCGCTTTTACGTCGTAGCCAAGTTCTTCTAACGCACGGTTTACGATCAACGTTTGAAATGTTTCCTCAGCGACAGAAGATTGAACTGGCTGAACAGATACACCTTCACCCGGTAAGCTTGCAGCCCAAAGGTTAGTTGATACTGCTAATGTAGAAACGATGCTAACAGCAAGTTTACTCTTCCATGAATTATTCATTGGTTTTTTTCCTTAATTGTAGTTCTGATTTGTTGCCGAGATTGAATGCGTTAAGTACAAGAGAAACAGGTCCCATCTGGTACCAGCGTAATTTTGTGTTGCCTGCGTTAGCGCCTAAAACTTGAGTAATGCGATCAAGCAAGATAGCAAGAATAACGATGCCCAGACCGCCGACAGCCGCAAGTCCCATATCTAGACGGCCGATACCTCTCAATACCATCTGGCCTAAACCACCGACTGCAATCATTGACGCGATAACGACCATAGATAGCGACAGCATCAACGTTTGGTTCACGCCTGCCATGATAGTTGGCAATGCCAATGGCAATTGAATTCGATATAACATCTGCTTTTTGCTGGCACCAAATGAGTGACCTGCTTCTATCAGCTCTTCAGGTACCTGCTGAATGCCCAAGATGGTCAAACGTACCACTGGTGGCAGTGCAAATATGATGGTTACCACTACGCCCGGCACATTACCAATACCAAATAACATAACAATTGGTACCAAATAAACGAAAGCTGGCGTGGTTTGCATAGCATCTAGAATTGGACGCACAAATTTAGCAGCAGTATTACTTCGGGCGAGCCAGATACCCATCGGTAAGCCTATCAATAAACAGAAGAATACCGATGTCATAACCAATGAAAGAGTGGTCATCGCTTCAGACCAAGCACCAATCAAACCGATAAAAGTAAGCGATACTGCAGTCGCAAGACCCAACTTCAAGTTTGAAAACTGCCATGCCAACAAAAATAAAATGATAAGCATAAACGGGGCTGGCGTAGAAACTAATGCCGTTTCAAATGAACTTAGAATGAAATCGATAGGAATTCGTATTGCCTGAAATAACGGACGCCCGTGTTCAACTAACCAATTCAAACCAGATTCAACCCAAGTATCGACAGGCAATACTGCTTCGGCAAATGGGTTAAGTGGGTCAAAAGGTATGGTTTCTACCGTTTCACTGCTTAACCAATCCGCTGATGGTGAGGTGTCAGTTGCTTGACCCCAAGGATCACTTGATGGCTGGGTCGATTGCTCTGAAACAGTAGATTGTGACCATGGGTCATTATTCGTTTGTTCTGATGACATGATCTACCCCTTATCCAATGTTTGTAACAGTCGTGATTTAGTCACCACACCGAAGTAATTGCCTTGTTCATCCACAACAGGGACTGAATAAGGCACACCACCAACAAGGCCAAGTACATCATTGATAGGTAAATCTGGGCTCAGCGTTAAACCATCATCGAGCTGCGCACTAACCAAAGATTTGTTCTCTTTGTGAGCTTGACGAAGAGAATCGACAGAAACGATGCCTGAGTAAAGGCTGCTTTTATCGATAACGATGCCGTATTCACGGTCATTATCCATCAGAATTTGCAGAGCAGAAGCTGGGCCATCGTGTTCCGATTTCTTAAATACTGCAGCCGGTTTCTTACGTGCGATATCTTTCACAGTAAGAACACTTGCTACATTTACGCCTCGGAAAAAGGCTTCAACGTAATCGTTAGCCGGATTGTTAAGAATTTCGTCAGGGGTGCCTACTTGAACCACTTCACCATTTTGCATAATCGCAATTCGGTCACCAATACGCATTGCTTCATCCAAATCATGCGAAATGAACACAATCGTACGTTTGTCATCGTTTTGAAGGCGAATCAATTCATCCTGCATTTCAGTACGAATCAAAGGGTCGAGTGCAGAAAATGCTTCATCCATTAACAAGATATCTGGGTCACATGCTAGGGCACGAGCCAAACCAACACGTTGCTTCATACCACCAGATAATTCATCTGGGTAAGATTCCGAATACGGCCCAAGACCTACTCGCTCCAAGGCTTCAAATGCAGATTGTTTGCGTTTACTTAGCTCAACACCCGCAAGCTCAAGGCCAAATGCTGCGTTTTCTATCACCGTCATGTGTGGCATCAAAGCGAAATTTTGGAAAACCATAGAGATGTTGTTGCGGCGAACTTCGCGGAGTTCATCTTCTGAGATGTGGGCAATATCTTTGCCTCGAAGAAGCACATTACCTTTGGTGGGTTCAATTAAGCGATTAAGAAGGCGTACTAGGGTTGATTTGCCAGATCCTGACAGTCCCATTATTACGAAAATCTCGCCTTCTTTGATACTAAGAGAAACATCGTTAACGCCGATCGTTAGACCTGTTTCTTCGAAAACTTTGTCTTTGTTTGCGCCTTCACTGATCATCGTAAAAGCACGGTCGGTGTCTTCACCAAACACCTTGTACAGTCCCTTAACTTCCAGTATGGGATCCATGAAATCTAATCCTTTGTTAGTTATTTAAACTTAAAAATGGTTATTTAAACTTAAAAATGGTCATCTAAATTCAAAAAAACAATTAGCACTCTAAGCAATCCAGCAGAGTAAATCAAGGGGTTGCATTCGGTAAAGGCCAGTTAAAACTACCAAATAACATATAAAAAACAAGGTTAAAATAAAAAGAGTAATTCAATAAAATACTGATAATAAAAGACATTAAGCAATCACAAATGCGCACGGAATTATGTATTACTTACTGACAGATTATTGAATATTTATTTTACATTAGTACAAGGAATAGGCTGAACGAACCAAGATTAAGCATAAATAGTTCGTGTACAAATAATTCGAATACAAACTATTGGTTAAGTTTTTCGGGTGCTTAAAAACTGGAAGTTCAAGCGAACAGAAAAGTGGCAAAATCACGGCATAAAGGGAAAAAGTCGATAAGGCCAATTCTATTAAGATGAACCCAGGTTGGTCGAAATATCTTCAACCTTTAAAAATACAACACCAGTTGTGATACTTGCTGCAAACTATCAAATATCGATTATCTAGACCAAAAGACGACTTGTAGAGTACTAGCAGCTGAGCCATTCTTTATGCAAGGCGTCGATCTTTTCTACCTATCGATTAAAGAAAAAAAAAGGGATTCTGATGATAAAAATGTTGGTGTGTGACTTTGATGGGACACTTGATGGAGGCTCATCTCATGGAGTAAATCAGTTATCTGACTACTTAACTGACCAAACAGATATCCGCTTTATCATTGCGACAGGTAGAACCTTACCTTCCATCAGGGTTGGATTAGCTTCAAACAACTACCCAAAACCTCACAGTATTATCAGCGATGTTGGTACAAGAATTCATCACAACCACTCCCAATTGCCTGATCATATTTGGCATAACCAGTTAGAAGCTTCTTGGAACAAATCAAAAGTAGAGTTGGCGCTCGCATCACTGAATTTCATGGGTGAACGTTTGGAAAACCATCAAGGCGATTACAAAATTACTTTTGAAGGGAAATTATCTGAACCTCAACAAACGCTGATTGGATTGAGCTTGAAATCGCACGGCCTAGACGTCCATCTCACTTACTCTCACGACTGGTACTTAGATATAACGCCCAAAGGAGTTAATAAAGCCACGGCGATTCGTCATCTGCTCAAACAGCATGATTTGAGTGTTGAAGAAGTGTGCGTTGCAGGTGACTCTGCGAACGACACATCTATGCTTACTATAGAAGGCGTCAACTCAATATTGGTGGCGAACCATTATCCGGAAGTTGCTCACCTGTCCGTCAGAGAAAATGTTTACACCAGCACAGCAACACACGCCGCGGGCGTTTTAGAGGGGCTGAAGTACTGGCAAAAACGAGCATCTGTAAACAAACATCTGTAAATAGTGGATAGGAACTAGCTCGTGAGCCACGAACCTGTTTCTTAATCAAGGGAAAAGGCTTCTCGATTACTTTTCTTACTCCTACTTCCAACCAGGGAGCCAGTGTTGGTTGTCGGTTAGCTCTCGCCAGTTAATAGCTTCCTCTCGCTTGGTCATCACTGCCTCTATTAAGCAACGAATTACCTCCCCTTCTTCAAATTCAACCTCTGTGATCATAAAGTGCTTTTCTTTTTTTACTGGGCTAACGGCAGTCCATTTACTGCGAAGTAATTTCTTTGGATTAATTCGATTCATGGGTTATCTCTCGCTGTGATGTTTCAAACTATAAGTACGCAATAACAAAAGGGATCACTTTAATCTGTAAGTTGACACTTAAAACTGGGGAGCTCATAACTAAGGTCAATAAATCAAACCATAGGCTTAGTACAATACCTGTTATTGATGAGTCACAAATAAGCTACCCATGAATCAAACAGAGTTCCAACAAAAAATAACGAGCTTCACTTCTATCGAACAAGCGCTTGATTACTTTGAAATTGGGTTTGATAGCAAGTTCATCGACCAAAACAGAATAGAACTGATGAAGCGTTTTAACGGTTATCTGATTCTGTCAAAGCCCGACGATTGGTTTTCTGGACGAAGAGCATTGAAAAACGCCTACTGTAAGGTTCAACGTAGTAAGTTAGATCGCCACACACGTTCTGCCTGTCGTGGTTGTACTACTTGCCAACGTCGCTAGTTTCAAGTCAGAAAACTCAAAGGTAGATAATAAGAAATAGATAATTGAAATAACATCTCATTGCGATCTCGCTAGTGGTTTGCTCGAAAAAAAGTGTGCTAGTCTTACGGCAACTCAACTACGAGATAAAAACTACAATGAAAATTTTCAGCAATTTCGAAAGCGGCAACATTCACGTCGTTTCAGCAGATTCACCACAAAACATTCAACTGACGATCCCAGCAGACAACCAGACTGAAATCTCTCAATGGTTTCACTTCCGTTTAGAAAGTGAAGATCAACAAGCTCACCACTTTGAAATCGGCCAATTGGCAACATCAGCCTATCCTGAAGGCTGGAAAGATTACGATGTTGTTGCATCTTATGATCGTGAAGAGTGGTTCCGTGTTCCATCTCAGTTCGATGGCGATACACTAAGCTTTGATATCATTCCTGAACACGATTCAATGTACTTCGCCTATTTCGCGCCTTACTCATATGATCGTCACCAAGATCTCCTGCACAGTGCTCAAACGCACCCGGCTTGTAAGTTAGAAACGCTGGGTCACACGCTAGACAACAATGACATCACTTTGCTAACCATTGGTGAGCCAAGTGAAGAGAAGAAAAACATCTGGGTTATTGGTCGCCAACACCCGGGCGAGACTATGGCTGAATGGCTGATCGAAGGCTTGTTGCAACGTTTACTTGATGAAACAGACACAGTAGGTCGTTCTCTTCTAGATAACGTTGTTTTCCACGTTGTACCGAACATGAACCCAGATGGCAGTATCCGTGGTCACCTGCGTACCAACGCGATTGGCGTTAACCTTAACCGTGAATGGCAATCGCCATCTCTAGAACGTAGTCCTGAAGTTTTCCTTGTGCGTGAGCGTATGCTAGAAACTGGCGTTGACATGTGTCTAGACATTCACGGCGACGAAGCAATCCCATATAACTTTGTTGCGGGTAGCGAAGGTACGCCGTCATACAGTGAGCGCATTGAAAAACTAGAGAACCACTTCAAGCAAGCCCTTCTGACTATCACTCCCGAATTCCAAGATGAATTTGGTTACGATAAAGACGAACCAGGAAAAGCGAATATGACAGTGGGCACAAACTGGATAAGCGAACAGTTCAAGTGTTTGGCTTATACAGTGGAGATGCCATTTAAAGACCACATCAGCCACGCTGATGAACTTTACGGTTGGTCTCCAGAGCGTAGCGTTGCATTCGGTCACGACATGCTAGCGGCAGTTTGGGCGACAGCAGGCAAACTCTAATTGACGTCACGCTAACCTAACCAAAGACATATTTTTTGCGATTTTGGTTAGAAGTGCTGCGTAAAGATATTGCTATACAAAAACGACAAAGCCCGGTGCATTCAGATGCGCCGGGCTTTTTGATTTCTTATCTACTTGTCTAATCTACTAATCTACTAATCTACTAATCTACTAATTAGCTTAGGCCACTCTCAAGTTAGCAAAGAAGACCGGGTATCTCTGCCGAATATGCCTTTGTTCTGACACCATATCTTTGAAGCTTGGGCCTTGAGACAATTGAACAATCACTTCATCGCCCTCTTGTCGCAACACAGCCCCACTAATATCAACACTATTGTTGTCGTGTAGTCTTAACGTTCCCGCCATTGAAAAGCCGCGGTAAACAGGAATGACGTTTTGCATCATTAGACGCACACCCTTTTCAGAAACCTCACTGACATGAAAAAGCTCATCCTTAATTCGCATCACCGGACGTGCCCTTTTAGGGTACTTTAAACGATAATATTGGCGTTTCTGGGTGAACGATTCTTCACACATCAGTGACTCCTGTCTCTTTTGATTGATCAGTAATAAGCTATCGATTAGTTTCAGTTAACGCTTTAAAATTGATGTATTCATTGCATTAATATCTAGTAATTATATCGACTTAATGAACGAATACTTTAAGTAATTTGAGCTGGGAGCTTGGTATTACCTAAAACTCTGCAAAAACTGAGATGTCGGTCATATACTACGAGCGGAACATCATATCTAAACAAAAATCCAAACCTAAATCATTACTCATAAAATATCCTGAACGTTTTTCACACTTATACTCGAAAAGTTTGTCACGAAGATAGCAAAACTCATTCTCTAACTTTTACAGCCCTGTTAGACTCCACATCCACTTTGATACCTGGTTCATTTATGTCGTTTGATAAACTAACCCTTAACGCAAAAACTGTCGCAGCCATTCCTTCTCGATTCAATACACCGACTGAGATACAGCAAGCGACCGTACCCAAGATTGTCGCAGGCCAAGATGTTCTTGCGCTCGCGCAGACGGGCAGTGGAAAAACGTTGGCGTTCGGCTTACCTTTATTGAACAACATCAATATCGACTTGAATGAACTGCAAGCCATCATCATAGTTCCAACTCGTGAACTCGCATCACAAGTGGCTGAAGCTCTTGAACCCATTGCAACAGAACTCTCAATTAAAACCATCACATTAAGCGGTGGTGTCAACATAGATAATCAGCAACAGCTGTTATCAGAGAAACCGCAACTTGCTATTGCTACGCCTGGCCGCTTACTCGCTGTGATCCAAACTGGGGAGCTTGAGTTAGCTCGCTGCGTATCTTTGGTGCTTGATGAAGCAGACCGTTTGCTCGATATGGGTTTCTGGCCCGATATTCAAAGCATTACTGATGCTCTTCCAGTGAAACGTCAATCATCGCTGTTTTCAGCTACGCTTCCCCAAGAACTGGTTAGCCAAGCGGAAGCACTTCTCAGTCATCCAGTAAAAATTGCGGCACACCAAGAGAATAGCGTTGTCTCTGCCATTGATGAAACGCTCTATCTCGTGAACAAAGGCAGTAAAGCTCAAGCGCTCCTTGCTCTACTTAATCAGAACGATTGGTCACAGGTTTTGGTGTTTATCGGAGCAAAAGATAACGCTGACGCACTAACCAAACGTTTAAACAAAGCAAAAATCAGTGTCTGTGCACTGCATGGAAACAAGAACCAAGAAGAACGTACCTTAGCACTAGAGAGTTTCAAGAATGGTGAAACACGAGTTCTCATTGCGACCGATGTGATGGCTAGAGGTATTCATATCGAGCAACTGCCGGTCGTGATCAACTTTGATTTACCTGCACACTCGGCAACTTACGTACATCGTGTTGGACGAACAGCAAGAGCAGGAAGTGCTGGAGTCGCAATATCTCTTGTTAGTCACAGTGAGAATGAATGTTTAAACGCGATTCGTTCTCTGACCAATAAACCGTTATCGTTACAATCACTGGAAGGGTTCCCTGTCACAGACAAGCCAGCGTCAGAAGCAACCGCTCGTAAGCGCCCGCCCAAAGACAAAATGGCCAACCGCAGAACCGCAAAGAAAAAAAGTGTGAAGCAATTTAAGAGCAAGCCAAATCACACTAAATAGTTCCTTGTTCTAAATTGAATCCTCCCATAAGCGCCCAAATTTTTCTGGGCGTTTTTACGTTCGCTGTTGAGCTTGAGCAATAAATATTTTAGGAAGAGATAAGCATTTTTATTGAAGAATAATGCACCTCTGCGCGCCATTTTAAATGACACTTTTGTGAATTATGATGCCAACGTATTGATTCTTGGTTGCTCAAAAAAAATACTTTCTGATCACGTTGACGCCCCTATATTTGGCAACTAGATTTTTCTACTAGTGTCTAAAAACCGGGAGGTCATCGAAATGAAACGTGCAAGCTCTACATACCGATTACAACTGATTAAGGAAGTGGCTACTCGCCGAGATCGTCAACGTTCGAATGACCCGATGGCAAACTACATACAAAACCTGATAGATAACAAAGATGAGTGTGATACTTCTGTAGAACGTAACCACAGATTCAGTGGCAGTCATTTTGATGAGCATATTGGTGGTTGGGTTAGCGATCATTGGGGTAGCAAATAGCAGTGTCATTAGGCAAACCCATGTTATTAGGTAAGCTGATCAATAAGAGCACCCAACAAATGAACTAGATTTGTCGCTGTAGAATTTATCTCCGCATTAACCTATCATCTGCAACAATTCCCCCTCATTGAGTAAGCAGAAAGTGTCTGAGTTAAAAAGAGAAAAACAAGTGATGGTTGCCTTCCAAGTGATTCCTCGCGTTAAAGAAGGCAACAATTTCGAAGTGGTTGATAAGGCACTTGAAGTGGTTAAGGCAGCGGATGTTCCTTTCCAAATCGGCGCGATGGAAACCACGATGAAAGGTGAACTCAACCAACTACTCGATATAATTAAAAAGGCTGAACAAGCTTGTTACGATGCCGGTGCTGTCGAAGTCATCACAAACATCAAAATTCACAGTAAAACCACCGATGCCGATGATACATTCTGTACTTATCATCGTGGTGTAACGAAAGCGAATCACATGTTTGTATAAGTTTACCTATTAGCCATGTTTAGCCTTTAGGCGATTTTAATCTGTCGAAGAGGTTCTGAAGAATCTGTGATGTTATTGAAAAGGCATGTCTGAAAGATGTGAAAGGATTTCCATTCTCTCTTCTTCGGTCATTGAATGCCAATCACGCGCGCTTTGTTCAGGGTCATCTTTCGCCCCAATAGGTTTTCGATCCAATGCTTTGATTGGTTTCTTTTTGAGTTTTGCGCGCTTTTTATTCATACCGACATCACTCCTTCTGGTACAAAGGTACCTACCTTAATATTACACGCCAACCATTATGTAAAGTAATAGTTGCTTTGGAGTTAAATAAAATATTGATAGTTCCACATTAGCCGAAAAGTTCTCTTTGAGGAGTGGTACTTCCCTCTTCGTCAACTGGCTCACCCTGTGTATTATTTTTATTACCAACTAGGTTAGTTTTGCTATCGATTAAGTTCTTTTGCTTCATTATTTTTCTTCTATAACGCTGACGACATAACTTAATAACGTGCAACTGCTCAGACGGCGTCATCGCCATCCAGTTAAAGCGCTCCTCTCTTTTGCGCATGCAACCATTGCAATAACCTTTATCATCGCTTGAACACACCCCAACGCAAGGGCTTGGAACTTGAAAAAACTCTAACTGCTCCACCATGTCTCCTCACTTCCTGAAACAATAAAAGTTAAGCTTACTAATTAAAAAGTAAGCGATTAATTTGTCGCCTCGCTCATAAAATTCATACTAAACTATGACCTTATACTGACACATATAGTGTTTTGTAAACTATACTTTGAACCCATCAAGTTACACCTTTTCAGTAACTTCGTTTTTTCCTTTGGAGCCTTTTAATATGAAGTTTAGTTCAAAAAAATTACTAGCAGTAGCCGCTTTACCTATGTTGCTAGCAGCATGTACAACAACAGGTGATAACGCGATGCAAGTAACACCAACCGATCTACAGCACCATAACTGGGAACTTGCTCAAATTGATGGCAAGGACATTGAGAAAAGCGAAAACCAAGCGACTCCTCGTCTGGAAATCGGTGAAAAGATGACTGCGAACGGCATCGCTGGCTGTAACAACTTCTTTGGCCAAGGCGAGCTGAAAGACGGCCAGTTCCGTATTAAGCAAATGGGCATGACAATGAAGATGTGTCACGGCTCTGCAATGGAAATCGAACAGTCGGTTTCAGCGACTCTTAGCGAGTGGAGTGACGTAACCCTAACAAAAGACACACTAGTATTGAAAAACGACGTGCATACGCTAACGTACACCATTCGTGATTGGGTAAACTAGCCTCGATTAACAATATACTGTCGATACCAGACATTGATCAAAGGAGCCTTATCGGCTCCTTTTTTATTGCTTAAAATCGCCCTTTTCTTCACCAAAACTTTACTTCTCATCGAATTTTCGTACTCACGTCCAATAAACATTAAAAATCTCTCATTTAGGTGCAATTAATTCACTGGTTTAACGGTCTGTTGTTAGGATGGCAGAAGCCTCTAATTCACTGTTGAATTAGAAATTATTTCAGAAACAGATAGAATAACTGTTAGGGAATTCGAAATAGCAAAGCTCTTGCCCGTTCACTACCAAATGGAAAAGTTTATGAACAAGATAGTAAGTACGTTAGGAATCATGGCAACCGTTGCATACAGTGCAACTATTTATGCTGATGAAGTAACATCAACAGATAATTGGAACCAAATTGAACAGCAAGCAGAAGGACAAACTGTTTACTTTCACGCTTGGGGCGGTAGCCAAGAGATCAATCGTTACATACAGTGGGCAGGCAAGCAGTTACAAAATGAGTATGGTGTCACTTTAAAGCACGTAAAAGTAACCGATATCGCAGAAACAACCACGCGTTTGATTGCTGAAAAAGCAGCAGGAAAAAACAGTGAAGGCAGTGTTGATATTGTTTGGATCAACGGTGAAAATTTCCGCTCAATGAAAGACAATAGTCTACTCTTTGGGCCGTTTACTCAATCACTTCCAAACTGGCAGTACGTTGATAAATCTCTACCAATTGATGTCGACTTCTCTGAACCAACCGAAGGTCTAGAAGCACCTTGGGGTGTAGGGCAACTGGTTTTCATCCATGATCAAGAGACGCTACACAACCCTCCTCAGTCATTTTCGGAAATGTTGAGTTACGCTCAAGCTTTTCCTAATCGCCTAAGTTACCCTCGACCACCTGAGTTTCACGGTACTAGCTTTATCAAATCTCTACTCATTGAGTTGACCAACAATAACCCTGCACTATCTAAACCGGTTTCAGAAGACGATTTTCAATCCGTTACCGCTCCACTATGGGCTTACTTAGATAAATTCCATAAAGTCGCTTGGCGTGGTGGCAAACAGTTCCCGGCTGGTACATCAGAGAGCATTCAACTGCTTGATGACGGGCAGATCGACCTTGCGATCACGTTCAATCCAAATGCTGTGTTTTCTGCGCAATCTAGCGGAAAACTGGCAGAAAGCACCAAAGCTTATGCGCTAGAGAGTGGCGCACTCTCAAACATTCACTTCTTAGCGATCCCTTGGAATGCCAACTCTTCTGCAGGTGCACAAGTAGCCATCAACTTCTTACTCAGCCCAGAAGCACAATCACGTAAAGGTGACCTGAATATTTGGGGTGACCCTTCAGTATTAAGTAGTAAATACTTAACTGGCAGCGCTAAAAATACTCAGCAATTCAAATCGGTTGATGAACCTCACCCTAGTTGGCAAGCTGCACTCGAGAAAGAGTGGCTTAAGCGATACGGTAACTAAATTTGATGCTACACGCCCTATATTTTGTTGTTATAGCAGTGTGCATAATCCCAACGATCCCTGGGGTTGCGGGAGTGGTTGCTTCATCACTAAGCTTTATCCCGCCCTTGGGTCTAGTGGAACCTTCGCTCAACGGTTTTGAACAAGTCTTTCAATGGGAAGGCGTTTGGCACTCTATTGCTCTGAGTTTATCTTCTGCTTTTGCGAGCAGTTACATCGCCTGCTTTCTCACTTTTTGTATTATCCAAGCAACCTGGGGAAAGCCTTTTTGGAAAAAAATTGAGCTAACGTTGTCCCCAATGCTCGCTATTCCGCATGTTGCTTTTGCAATCGGGTTTGCTTTTTTGTTTAGCCCTACCGGCCTTGGCGCCAGAGCTTTACATCAATTAGTCGGAGAAGCTGGCAACAGTTCTGAGCTTGCATTATTGGTCAAAGACCCTTATGCATTCGGGCTGATCATTATGCTCGCAATAAAAGAAATTCCATTTTTATTGCTAATGAGCTTATCGATACTTCAACAGATCGATGTTGAACGCATTACTAAAGTCAGTGCTTCATTGGGCTACAGTCGTTCTCAAATTTGGTGGAAGGTTATTTTCCCACAGTGGTTTATCAAGCTTCGCTTCCCAATGCTGGCGGTACTCGCTTATAGTTTATCGGTTGTCGACATTGCACTGATTCTCGGGCCAACCAATCCCCCAACTTTTGCAGTATTAGTATGGCAGTGGTTTAACGACCCAGATCTGAGCTTATTACCACGCGCTGCGGCTGGTGCTATTGTCTTGTTTGTTTTGGCGTCACTTATCATTGCCACAGCACGACTGATTGAGTGGTCATTGCTAAAACAGTTCAAGTTTTGGCAGTTTTCTGGTCGCACAGGAATTAACTTACCAGGAAAAACAGTCTTCACGATTCTTGCTGCATTATCGTTACTCATTATCCCGTTAATGATTATATGGAGCATAGCTCAACGCTGGCGTTTTCCAGACTTATTGCCAAGCCGATATAGCCTAAAATTTTGGGAGTATGAGTGGGACGGTATCTTAAGTACCGTCGGACAAAGCTTATGGATTGCTCTTGCTTCAGCGTCAGTTGCATTATTGCTAGCGTTGGTTGCTCATGAATATCGAATCAGGCACAGATGGCAAGTGCCAGGTTTTATTATCGCGATCCCAATGTTAATCCCTCAGCTTTCAGTGTTATTCGGACTACAGGTGACAACACTCTATATTGGCAGTAGTGCTTACGAGCTGTGGGTGATTTGGGCTCATGTTTTCTTTGCCTTCCCGTTTGTTTATTTATCTTTGGATGGCCCATGGAAAAGCTTCAATGATGGCTTGATAAAAGCCTCACTCAGCCTAGGAAAATCACCATTTCAGAGTTGGTGCTCAATCAAGCTACCAATCCTGCTCCCTGCTATTGCTTTTGCATGGGCAGTTGGAATCAGTGTGAGTTTGGCTCAGTACTTACCAACATTAATGTTAGGCGCTGGCAGAATTAGCACCATTACTACAGAAGCTGTCGCACTTACCAGTGGCTTCGACCGCAGGGTAACCGCTATTTATGCCATCTGGCAGGCTCTATTACCTCTGTTCTTTTTCTCTTTAGCGATAGTTGTCAGTCGACTTCAACTTAGATATCGCCGTCTTACTTTTAAAGGTTTTCTCACCAATGAGTCTGTATCTCAACGACCTCGCCATCCATAAAAAAGGAGGCGATTCGCTATTTTCAGCGCTAAACGTAACGCTAGAATCAGGCCAAGTATTGGCTTTGATGGGGCCTAGTGGCTGTGGAAAATCGACCTTATTAGATGCCATCGCTGGACATCTCAATGGCGAGTTTTCGTATACCGGGAGTGTTGTTTTAAACGACATTCACCTTGATAACATCCCCTCACATCAACGTAAGGTTGGGATATTATTTCAAGACGATTTATTGTTCCCTCACCTCAAGGTATGGGAAAACTTAGCATTCTCACTTCCAAATTCAATTAGGGGCTCGGCTCGTCAAAATCAAGCGATGAAAGCACTCCAGGATATTGAACTGACACACTTAGCTGAATCATTCCCTGACCAAATATCAGGGGGCCAAAGGGCAAGAGTCAGCTTAGCTCGTATGCTATTAGCTAAGCCAAAACTAGCTCTGCTTGACGAACCGTTCAGTAAGCTAGATCAGGAGTTGAGAGCACAGTTTCGCGATTGGGTGTTTGAGCAACTCAGCAAAGCCAATATACCAACGTTGATGGTGACGCACGACGAAACCGATGTACCAAAAGGAGCACAAGTACTTTCTTGGCCGTGGAGAAGTCATCATGCTGGATAAGTATTCCATCAAGATCATCAAGTGGCCACTTAACCAATCAGCTAAGCTATTGAATCAAGTAGGCATCACAGCAAACCAAACGACCTTGTTTGGCTTTTTGGTTGGCTGTTTAGCTTTTCCTGCGCTTGCATTACAACAATACGATTGGGCTTTGGGCTTCATTGTATTGAATAGAGTTTGCGACGGACTGGATGGGGCTTTGGCTCGAATCCAAGGAATTAGTGATGCTGGTGGCTTTCTCGATATCAGCTTGGACTTTTTATTCTATTCACTCATCCCTTTTGGCTTTGTTGTTGCCAACCCAGAACACAATGCCATTGCAGGCGCGTTTTTGATCTTTTCATTTATCGGCACAGGCAGTAGTTTCTTAGCGTTTGCAGTGATGGCAGGCAAACGCGGTATCGAGAACCCAGTCTACAAACATAAGTCTCTGTACTACATGTCTGGGCTAACCGAAGGCACAGAAACTATCGCTTGTTTTATTGTGTTTTGTATTTTTCCTCAGCACTTTGCCGTTATTGCCTATATTTTTGGCGCAGCGTGTTGGCTAACGACGTTCATGCGTATTTATTTTGGTTTTCAGACACTAAAAAACCAAGCTAGTTAATAAATGAGTTAGTTTCTTGCACCTATAAAAACGCCGCTCATTGTGAGCGGCGTTTTCTATATTAGTATGGATAATGCCCACTAAATCATGACATCAAGCTTCAGCTGAAGCCGTGATTTTAAACCTCAATACCTTCAGGCTTGAATCAAGGTCGACATCGGCAAACTCAGGCGGGTTGTCTAAACGTTCAATAAACTCAACGCTTGGCGCTTCTTCTGCCATCGTTTCAATCAAGAAGTTGGGTGATACTGCTGGTGAGTTAACACAAGCAATCACTTCTCCACCTTCCGTTAGAAGTTCAGGCAAACGACGTAGGATCTTTTTGTAATCTTTGGTTAAAGCAAAACTGCCTTTTTGGAATGACGGCGGATCGATGATCACTAGCTCATATGGGCCGCCCTTCTTGATTTTCCCCCACGACTTAAATATATCGTAGCCAAGGAAGTTAACCGAACGCATATCGTGCTCATTCAGACGGTGGTTATCACGACCTTTATTCAACGAGCCACGAGACATATCCACGTTCATGCATTGACGAGCGCCACCAGCGATAGCCGCGACAGAGAAACCACAAGTGTATGCGAACAGGTTAAGAACATTCTTATCCTTGGCATTATCTTGTACCCACTGACGACCATTACGCATGTCTAGGAACAGACCGAAGTTCTGATTACGGCCAATGTCGAGTTGATATTTAAGACCGTGCTCAACCACAACGGGTGAGTCATTGAGTTCGCCCCATAAAACCTCTGAAGGCGCGCCATCGGCATAACGGTGTTGCAGAACAATACTTGTGCCCTGTTTTGCTTGCCAGATGTCTTTATTAGTCAGATCAACCAATCCAGCTTTAAGCGATGATAAGAATTCGTCATCCACCTCTTTGAATACGTTAACCAATAACTGCCCATCAACCCAGTCACATGTCAGTTGTTCTAGGCCCGGCCAAAACTTACCACGACCGTGAAAAATACGGCGTAGCTCATTCGGCACTTCATTAAGTTGCTGTTCAATATGACTAAAAAACAGAGGTAAAGCTGATGCTTCCATTATTTCACTCACTTAGTATTTAGCTTCGGCCAAGTTAATGACCAAGGTTCAAGCCAACTGTCTAAACCATTAGACACGGTTTCTTGATGCCACTTCTCACCCAAGGAATCAAGGTTCCTCGGGTCACAGACATATTCATAGGCTTGGGATTGATAGGTAAATCGAATCGCGAAAGCGTGCAGATAGCCTCTGTCAGCCTCACTCGATGGATTATAAATAGGGTCACCAACAATAGCGGAGCCGATCGACTTCATCGCGACACGGATCTGATGCGTCCTTCCTGTATAGGGCTTACATAATAGCAAACGCTCGCCGGGTTCTGCCGTTGCCGATAAAAACTGGGTAATCGCTGGGTTGTCTTTGGATGTCAGAAGCTTCCAACTAGAACGTCTTGAACGTTCCATATCACCTGAAATCAAACCCTGCTTTTTCTTTGGCTTTTTAGAACCAATCGCAAGGTAATATTTCTCAACCTCACGCTTTGCGAACAACTGCGAAAGCTCGCTTGCTGCCGAAGCATTCTTTGCTAGCAGTAGAATACCTGAAGTCATTTTATCAAGGCGATGTACAAGATATAACTTAGGCTCATTAATCGCTTTAACAACTTCTTGAAGCAACATGGTATCGCCATCGTCTTTATGAACGCTGACGCCAGGATGCTTGTTAATAAGTAAAAAATCAGGATGGTTCAGAAGGATATCGAACATGTAAAGGCTAGCTCCATTGTAGAACGGGGAGTATACCGCGTCTGAACCCAGATTCCAGCTAGGAAAAAGCCCAATCGACTCAATAAACATTGAATAATTGGGCTCATTTTTCGTCTGACTGTTTAGGTGATGAATCTTTAATCTCTATCCAACACGTACTAACCGCTAAGCCAGTTTAAACTTACCGACTAATACTTCGAGCTCAGCAACCTTAGCGTTCAGGCCTGAAGTGTTTTCAGAACTGCGCGTCGCTAGCTGCAAGGATTGCTCAGATATATCACTGATTGCCGTAATGTCCGCTGCAATTTCTTTGGTTACAGCTGTCTGCTCTTCTGCTGCAGTAGCAATAGAGTTGACCATGCTTTGTACGTTACCAGCGCCGCTAACAATCGCTTCCAATGCTGAAACCGCACCTGAACTTTTCTCTACGCCAATCTCAACTAACCGACAGTTATCCTGCGTGTAAGTAACGGCTTCTTGCGTACCAGATTGAATTGATTGAATAATGCCCGACACTTCTTGTGTCGCTTTGGTTGTTCTCTCAGCCAACGCTCTCACTTCATCAGCAACTACAGCAAACCCACGCCCAAACTCGCCAGCACGCGCAGCCTCAATCGCAGCATTCAGAGCTAATAAGTTGGTTTGCCCAGCAATGTCCTCAATCACTTTAATAACGCTACCAATCTGCTCACCATGTGAACCGAGCGTATTCATTTGCACCGACATATCACTCATTTGAGCCGACACTTGCTCGATACTCGCAACCATTTCGACGATGACATTACGGCCATCTTCAGCCGAAGTTTCTGAACGACGTGCTTCTTCATAAGTCGAAGTGCCCTGCTGTGCTACCTCAGAAATAGTTAAGCTTAGTTCTTCAGCCGCTGTCGCTATCAGGTTTGCTTTGTCCGCTTGAGCAGATGCGCCAGAAACGATGTCTTGGCTAATTGACGACAACTCGCCTGTCACTGATTGGACTTGGTGAGTCACCGAAGAGATAGAACCTAGAAGGTCAACCAGCGATTTCTGCATCTGATTAATTGACTTAGCTAGGTCGGCTAACTCATCACCTGACTCATCAACAATATCCCCAGTAGTAAGGTCGCCATTTGCTACGCGTCGTGCCACTTGTTCAACGCGAGTTAAGCGGTTGGTAATCGAACTAGACAATACAAATGCAATCACACCACCAAATACCATCGCAAAGGCAGACAGTAACATGATGGTTTGTTCAATAGTGGTAAACGAATCCGTCAAGGTAAGCAGTGATTGTTCCGTATCTGCACGCTCACTTGCCGATGCCTGATCAAGTAAGTTTTCAATGGGGATAAGGTTCTTTTCATACAAGGCTCTAAGCTGTTGGATATTGGATAACAGCGCAGCCTCATTATTGATCTTAGGTACGAGTTTCGATTCAAACTCATGAGTAAAACGTCCCATCAGCTCTTCTATTCTCTGAATACGGCGATGGTCTTCAGATCCTCGACTCTCCAAACGTTTTGCTTGTTCGATTGCTTGAGTAAATTCGTTCTTGTTGGTTCGATAATCATTGAGTGCATTATCGACCAGAGTGATTGCACCCAGAGCATCTCGATAGACATCTCCAGCTTCATCGATCAAAACAAGGTAGGTAACGGTACCCGGTACATCATCTAATCTAATCTCATCGGCGCTCTTATGAGCGCCAATCACTTCCATCCATACAATACCGACTAACGTGACAAGCACCGCCAATATAGAGCCAAAACCGGCATACAGTTTCTTTCTCACTGACAATTTCAAACAACACCTACCTAAATCAAAATATAGCTCTAACAGCTATTCGTTCCATTTATATCGGCTATCAGACGGATACCTTTAATAATTATTTTTCTTAGATAATTAAGTTCCAGACATAAAAAAACGGGAGCTAATGAGCTCCCGTTTATCAAATTACTTTATCTTGCGATTAGAACTTCTTAGAAATCAGCGCAAAACCAGCAATGATACCAATACCTAGTAGCATGATTGCACCTTTACCGCTATCGAAGCCAGAAGAGATACCCATGAACGCAACGATTGCGATAGCTACAGGGATGATGTACTTAACTAGTGTGTACCATAGACCAAATAGTGGGAAAGAGACTTCACCGTCGTTAGTGATTTCTTTCTCTAGGTCTGCACGGTTTAGTCTCCAACCAGCGAAGATACATACCAACATACCGCCAACCGCTAGGAAAATCTTATCCGTTAGTAGGTCGAAAATGTCGAACGCGCCAGTATCAAACAGTGTTGGACCGAAGCCGCCAAGTGATAGAGAAGCGAAGATACATAGAATCGCCATTACAACACTTGCAGACAGTACCGCTGTTACACGCTTCATGCCTTTCTCATCGATTAGGTAAGAAACCACAACTTCAAGTAGAGATACTGAAGATGTTAGTGCCGCAACACTCAAACCAACGAAGAACATAAGAGCAAATAGAAGACCGATTACGCCGCCCATTTCAGCGAATAGCTGAGGAACAACAACGAATACTAAACCAGGGCCCGCTGCAGGTTCCATACCGAATGCGAACATTGCAGGGAACATTGCAACACCAGCTAGAATAGCAACACCAGTATCCATTGCGGTTACCATTGCTGTTGTCTGAACTAGGTTCTCTTTCTTCTTAAGGTAAGAACCGTATGTCATCATACAACCCATACCAAGACTTAGAGAGAAGAATGCTTGACCTAGCGCGGCTAGGATTACATTGCTGTCTACTTTAGAGAAGTCAGGACTGAATAGGAACTCAAGACCAGCCATCGCGCCCGGAAGCATAATGCCTTTGATTGATACTACAATAAGGATAATGAAAAGAAGCGGCATCAGGATCTTACCTGCTTTCTCAATACCACCAGAGATACCTTTCATAACGATAACAACGTTAAGTAGTAGGTATAAGCCCATCCACATTAGTGGTTGAACTGGGTTTGAGATAAAGCCACCAAAGCTATCACCAATTGCTTCTGGTGCGTCTAGAAGACCACCTGCAATTTTACCGATGTATGCGATTGACCAACCGCCTACTACTGGGTAGAAACCCATGATAAGTAGACCACTGAATACGCCGATAACGCCAGCGAACGTCCAACGACGGTCAGTTGTTTTAAATGCACCTACTGCTGATTTTTGCGTATGACGGCCAATCGCAAATTCAGTCAGCATGACACTGAAACCAATAAAAATTACAAAAAACAGGTAAATGGCAACGAATGCACCACCGCCACTTTCACCTGCTGTGTATGGGAATTTCCAAATGTTACCTAAGCCAACAGCAGAACCTGCTGCAGCCATTACGAATCCTAACTTCGAACCCCAGGTATCGCGGGGTGTTGTGGTTGTATTACTAGTAGCCACGTGTACTCCAAACTTTTGTGTTATGTGATGTTGTGTTTTGCTTTGGGTGGCGTCTTTAAAAGGAAGGTGTATAAATAAATTTACACACCTAAAAGATTTGATTGACGCTCGTTGTCTAGCAAGTAAACCAGTTTAAGAATAAAATTGGAAGTGCATACCGTACAAATTTCGTTAAAGATGTAAATTTTTATGGTTAAATGCCGACTTTTCATACAAAACAATCGTTTTCTTCTTAAGTTAACCAAAACTTAACAACTTTAACCTATTTACAGCTTTTGCTCTATTTTGTAAATAGTTGATTCCTTAAATTCCCATATCCGTTAAATAGCATTACTATCTAAGTGTCTCTTTTTTCGAGTATTCAATGTGGATAAGCTTTATCATTTTTTAACTTTGGCCTCTGTTGTTTTGTACTGGGTTCTCGTAGCCGGTGTGACGTTTCGTGTTGTACTAAAACGGCGCTCTGTCAGCGTTTCTCTTGCTTGGCTAATGGTTATCTACATTATCCCGATTGTTGGCGTAGCTTGTTACTTCCTTTTTGGTGAGCTAAACCTAGGCCGAAAAAGGGCTGAGCGCGCACATCGTATGTTTACTCCCTTTGGTGATTGGTTCCGCCAATTAAATGATTGCCAACTGCATCTTCCCGGCAAAGTGGGATCCCCTATCCACAAAATCGATGAACTCTGTAATAACAGAATGGGTATTCCTGCGCTTAGTGGAAACACACTTTCACTGCAATCTTCACCCAATGAGATCCTACACGCCATTATCGAAGATATAGAAAACGCCCAGACCAGCATCAAGATGGTTTTCTACATTTGGCACCCTGGTGGCCTGACCGATTCCGTAGCTTCAGCTCTTATTCGAGCAGCCAAACGTGGTGTAGATGTTAAGGTCCTACTTGACTCAGCCGGTAGCCCTCGCTTTTTCAAAAGCCACTGGCAGTCAATGATGAAGGACGCAGGCGTTCAAGTCGTACAAGCACTAGAAGTGAGCCCATGGCGTATTTTTTTACGTCGCCTAGATTTAAGACAACACCGCAAAATCATTGTGATTGACGAGACTATCGCCTATACGGGTTCAATGAACATGGTCGATCCTGCTCACTTCAAACAAAGTTCCGGCGTTGGTCAGTGGATTGATGTAATGGTCAGAGTGACTGGGCCAACCGTTAATGTGTTATCCGCTATTCATGGCTGGGATTGGGAAGTTGAGACTGGTGAACGCATTCTCCCTGATATACCTGAATGCCCAGTTGAAGAAATCATGACACATCATCCGGTTCAAGTAGTGCCGTCTGGCCCTGGCATGCCGGAATATTTGATCTTACAAGTACTGACCATCGCCATCAATCAAGCGAATCATTCTGTACGTATTACTACACCTTATTTTGTGCCAAGTGCTGACTTACTCGAAACACTTAAGATGACAGCTCAACGCGGCGTAACTGTAGAACTGATCATTCCACACAATAACGATTCACTAATGGTTAAATGGGCATCTCGCGCCTTTTATACAGAACTACTTGAAGCTGGCGTGAAAATTTACGAGTTTTATGGCGGCCTTCTTCACACCAAATCAGTAGTGATCGATGAAGAGTTTTGCTTGATCGGAACCGTCAATATCGACATGCGTAGTTTGTGGCTCAACTTTGAAGTAACCCTTGCCGTTGACGACGTACACTTTACCAAGCAATTGTTTGATTTACAGCAATCCTATATTGAATCATCTCATCCCGTGGAATTAGAGCAGTGGGAACAGAGAAATTTACGTAACCGTTTCTTTGAGAGACTGTTCTATTTATTCAACCCGTTGCTTTAATACTCCTCGCTCGCCGACCACCATTGGCAACGAATAGTATCTTTGCGATCGCTTTTTAACTTTTCATCACAAATCGAGGAAAAGTTAAAAAGCAAAAGAAAACGTTAAAAACTCTCTCTCCCCTCTTGCTTTGATGGCTACTCGCATGTTTTAAATAGGACATAACCGATTGATAAGGAATTCACAGCATGTCCGAGAACAAAACCACTAAGCTCATCACTGCAGGTCGTGATAAGAAGTGGACCAATGGTGTCGTTAATCCACCAGTACAACGCGCTTCCACTGTCGTTTTCAACTCAGTAGAAGAAAAGCGCAAAGCTACGATTAATCGCGCTAACAAGACGCTTTTTTACGGACGTCGTGGAACCACCACTCATTTCGCTTTCCAAGATGCCATGGTTGAAGTTGAAGGGGGCGCGGGTTGTGCACTGTACCCGTGTGGTACAGCAGCAATTTCGAATGCCATTCTCTCTTTTGTAGAAACAGGTGATCATATTTTAATGGTTGACACCTGCTACGAACCTACTCGTGATTTCTGTGACACCATCATGAAAAAGATGGGGGTAGAGACAACTTACTACGAGCCAACGATTGGTGAAGGTATCCAAGACCTTATCAAGCCAAACACTAAGGTGCTGTTTACTGAGTCTCCAGGCTCTGTCACCATGGAAGTGCAGGATATTCCAACACTAGCACGTATCGCTCATGAACATGACATCATCGTTATGCTAGACAATACTTGGGCGGCTGGCGTGAACTTCTCACCGTTTGATTTTGGTGTTGATATCTCGATTCAAGCAGCGACCAAATACATCGTGGGTCACTCTGATGTGATGCTAGGTACGGCAGTCGCCAATGAGAAATGCTGGGATCAACTAAGAGAGCAAAGTTACTTGATGGGGCAATGTGTCTCACCTGATGATGCTTATTTAGGGCTTCGCGGCATTCGTACTCTTGATGTGCGTCTACGCCAACACGCAGAAAGCAGCTTGAAGGTCGCAAAATGGTTAGAGAGTCGTCCTGAAGTTAACCATGTTCGTCATCCTGCTCTTGAGTCTTGCCCAGGCCATGAATTCTTCAAACGAGATTTTACTGGCGGTAATGGCTTGTTCTCTTTTGTACTAAACAACTCTAATATCAAAGCGACGACAGCGTTACTTGATGGAATGACACATTTTAGTATGGGTTACTCTTGGGGTGGATTTGAAAGTTTGATTCTAGCTAACGAACCAAGCAGTTTTGACAGCTTGAGAACTGTTGCCAATCCTAATTTCGAAGGTACCTTGATACGTGTTCATATTGGATTAGAAGATGTTGATGACCTGATTGCTGATCTAGAGGCGGGATTAGAACGTTATAGCGCTCTGATTTAATCTGAAACGATAGGTCTAATATGCAAAAAAGGCAGGATATTCCTGCCTTTTTCTGTTTAAAGCATAACTCAAAAACAAATGTATCTACTCATATTCAGATACTTCAGCTCATAATACAAACCGCTCATAGTCCAGAAGCCTTCATAATCCAGAAGCTTTCAAAGCCAATATTGAACCTTAAAGCACATCCACTTAAAGATCTCAGAGCGATGAAAAAATGGCTATGAATTTTTCAATTTCTAAGTGATTGTTCCGCTGAAATAAATAACACTTTATTTGTGTGGGCAACCGACTAAATGATCATTGACCATACCTGTTGCTTGCATAAACGCGTAACAGATTGTCTCACCAACAAATTTAAACCCTCTCTTCTTTAAAAACTTACTCATCGCTTTGGATTGCTCTGTAGAGGCGGGAACTTGAGACATCTCGGTCCATTGATTTTCAATCACCTTATTATCGACAAACTGCCATAAAGCATTGGATAGGGATCCAAACTCTTTCTGAAGCTCAAGGGTTGAACGAGCATTGTTGTATACCGAAGCAATCTTGCCCTTATGCTTAACCACATCGAAGTGTTCGATAATATTCGGCACATTGTCTTCATTCAACGCAGCTAACTTATTAAGGTCATAATTGTCAAAAGCGGCACGATAACCCTCGCGCTTTTTAAGTATCGTGATCCAACTAAGGCCAGCCTGAGCCCCCTCTAAAGTAATGAACTCAAACAAAACCTGGTCATCATAAACAGGTACACCCCACTCAGCATCGTGATATTCCCTCTCAAGTTCGTGTTTAAGCGCCCATGCGCAGGTTCTATCTGATGTGTTTGTTTCCATTTGAAGTTCTCATTTGTATTCGTATATAAAAATAATGCCCCAATTGGGAGCATTATTTCAAAGGTTAAATAGGGCGCGTTGACCTTTCGTGGTTAAATTCCGTTCGAAATAAAAGCTTTTTAATCGAGGCGAGGGGAGAAGTAGCCTATTCATCCTAAGCAAATCTCCCTCAACAAAGAGTAAAATGCTTTTTGCGGGGCGCCCAGCTCGAACCCTTCGGGCAGCGTTTGCTGGTCAACACGCCCTAGCGTTAAGCCACTTCAATCTTATGGAATAGACGATACAACACAGGTACTACGATTAGCGTCAGTACAGTCGCAAAGCCTAAACCAAACATAATGGTTACTGCCATTGGCTTGAAAAAGATATCAGGCAGTAACGGGATCATACCTAAAATGGTCGTAATCGCGGCCATGCATACCGGACGAACACGGCTTAATGCAGCGTCAACAACCGCTATGTACGGATCTTTACCTGACTTCATTTCAATCTCAATTTGATCAAGTAATACGATACCGTTCTTAAGTAGCATCCCGGATAAACTCAAGAAGCCTAGCAATGCCATAAAGCCAAATGGTGTATTCAAGGCTAATAAGCCTGTCGTTACCCCAATTAGTGCTAATGGAACCGTCAACCAAACAATTAATGGTTCTTTTACAGAGTTAAACAAGAACACGGTAATCAAGAACATGAACAAGTAACCCAAAGGCATGGTTGTGAAAAGTGACGCCTGTGCATCAGCAGATGACTCATATTCACCACCCCACTCAAGTGAGTAACCCGGTGGCATCTCAATCGCTTCAATTTGCGGCTGTAAGCGCTTCTGCAGGGTTGAAGCCGTTTCTTCACCCAACAGGTCATTGTCGGCCATCACCGTTAGCATACGCTTACGGTTCTTACGAATGATCAGTGGGTCTTCCCATTCCAACTCGTAGCCTAGCGTGACTTGTTGAAGTGGGATGTATTCACTTAATGCTGGGCTCCAAATCTTCATGCCTTCAATGTTACGAATATCGATACGCTCATCTTCCGGTAAACGCGCGACGATAGGCATCAACGTAGTACCATCGCGGTACACACCAATCGATTTACCAGAGAAAGACATTGCTAGGAAATCATCAACGTCAGATTTGGTAATACCATAACGGCGAGCTTGGCTTTCATTGAACTGAGGCTCTAACACCTTGGTTCTTTCACGCCAATCGTGACGAATATTAAACGCACCGTCATCAGCACGCATGATATCCATAACTTGCGCAGCAATTGAACGCAGTACCGTTGGATCAGAACCTACAATTCTTGCTTCAATTTTTGCACCGCCACCTGGACCTAATTCAATTTGTTTCAGCTTGTAGTCTATTTCAGGGAACTGACTGTTTACGTGTTCACGAAAACGCAGCATTAGTCCCTCAAGCACTTCATAACTCTTCACACGAACGGTTATCTCACCGTATGCGCTATAACTTTTTTCTGGAGAGTAAGTCAGCATGAAACGTTGTAAGCCTTTACCCGCCGTCGTCGTGATATGTTCGACTTCATCCTGCTCCGCTAACCAACCTTCAAGCACTTTAAGCTTGGTGTTGGTTGCACGAATATCGGTACCTTCTGGCATCCACACATCCACTTGGAACATTGGTGTAGTTGAAGATGGGAAGAAGGCCTGTTTCACAAAACCAAAACCATAAACACTCGCTCCTAAACCAATAATCAGAACAAACATGGTAAGCCACGCGCGCTTCATACAGAACTCAAGGAAGTTTTTATAGATAACAAAAACCATCCCGTTGTATGGGTCCTTACCTTCGCTATCTGGGTCAATCTTTTGACCTTTAAAGAAAATATCAGCAAAGAACGGCGTAATTGAGATAGCAGTAAACCAACTCAGCATTAACGAGATAAGTAGAACCGTGAACAAGGTGCCACAGTATTCACCGGTTGAGTCTTCAGACAAGCCTATCGGTGCAAAAGCGGTGACCGCAATAACAGTTGCACCCAGCAGCGGCCATTTAGTTTGGGTAACGATATCGGTGGCGGCCTGCATCCGGGTTCGCCCCTTCTGCGTGCCGATCAATATCCCTTCCACCACCACAATGGCATTATCCACCAGCATCCCCAAGGCGATAACCAGAGCGCCTAGCGAGATACGTTGTAAATCGATTTTGAAATACTGCATAAAAATGAAAGTGCCAAAAACGGTCAACAACAGTATCAAACCGATCAACAAACCAGAGCGAAGCCCCATGAAGAACAACAACACAATAATTACGATGGCAACCGCTTGTCCGAGGCTGACCACAAATCCACTTACCGATTTATCGACTTCTTTTGGCTGGTTATAAACCTCTGAGATATCAATACCGACAGGTTGTTGATATTTCAGTTCTGCAAGTCGTCTATCAAAAGCCTCCCCCACCGCAACCACGTTCACTCCCTGAGCAAAGGAGACACCCAGGTTAAGCGCAAGTTTTCCGTTGTAACCAATAATGTTACTCGGTACTTCAACATAGCCACGCGTTACATCAGCAACATCTTTTAGGTAGATAAGCCCTTGAGCGCCACCTTCGGTAAGAATCAAATCGCCAAGTTGTTCTACGTTTTGGAACTCACCCGTTGGGTGGATCCGTATGTATTCGTCGCCAATCCTTACCGCACCAGCACTAGAAACGATGTTCTGAGTCGATAAAAGATTAAACACGGTTGTTGGCGACAGCCCCAAGGAGCTTATCCGCTTCATCGATATCTCAATGAAGACTTGTTCTTGCTGTTGACCAGAAACAGAAACTTTACTGACCCCATCGACCAACTCGAGCTCTCTTCTTAGGTAATCAATGTAATCCAACAGTTCTTTGTAGCTGTAACCATCACCCGTCACTGCAAGCAAAATACCGTAAACGTCACCGAAGTCATCGATGACTTGAGGATCATTAACGCCGGGTGGCAGTTCAACCTTGAGATCATTCACTTTCCGGCGAAGCTCATCCCAGATTTGCGGAAGATCATCTGGACCATAGTTATTCTTCATAGTTACCGTTACCTGAGATAGGCCACGGCTAGAGATAGAGTTCACTTCGTCTACATAGGTAAGCTGTTGAATGGCTTTCTCTAATGGGTAGGTAACTTCTTCTTCCACTTGCTGAGGCGTAGCCCCTGGGTAAGAGGTCACGACCATTGCATCTTTGATGGTAAAAGCAGGGTCTTCTAAACGCCCTAACCCAAAAAATGCAGAGACACCACCAATAAGAAAGATCAGAGACAGCATCCAGCTAATGACTTTGTTACGTATAAAGTAAGAAGCAACACCTGTGATCTGATCATCACCCTGTTGATCGTCATTTTGGGGCTTGTTATTTACTTCACTCATTGTTCGTCTCCTGAGACAATACTTCCACTGTCATCCCATCTCGCAATCGCGATACGCCTGCAACAACGACATGCTGCCCCACTTCCAATCCTTTCATTATCTGCAACGTTTTCTGGTTTGCTTTTCCTAACACAACTTGCTGCTTCGAGACGGTGTTGTCGTCATTGAGTACCCAAACATAAGAGTTTTGACGCGTTAACTCATCGCCATCGGCATTAAACACAGCTTCAATTGGAATCAAAACTCCAGCTTTCAATTCCAAGCCGATATCTCGCCCGTTTGAAGTCACTTCCACAGCCATACCATCAAGAATCAAGTCATCTTCTGGCATAGGTAAAGCAAGTGTCACTGTAAAGGTACCCGTACTTGGGTCCGGTTCGGTTGTGAACTCTTTAATACCTGCGGTGTATTCGTTACCGCTTGGAACTCTCACTACGGCTTCAACATTCGAGAGCAATGTTTCATTGGGTTGATTCACATAGATTTGATCGGGCAGCTGGATCACCACCTCGACATCTTCAATGCTGTGAATATTTACGATTTGTTGGCCAACCTGAATGTTTTCATATTGGTCGACACTGACTCGAGAGATAATTCCATCAACTGGGGCGCGAAGCTTAGTGAACGACAAGCGCAGTTTTGCTAATTCAAGTTCGGCGTAAGCAATTTGTCGTTGAGCGGCAATTTCATCAAACTGAGACTTAGCCAATAGGCCTTTTTTAACAAGTGGACTTGAACGTCGGTACTGGCTATTGATTACTGTGTATCGTGCTTGAGTGTTATCCACCTCCAATTGGTAGTCGGTAGGATCCAACTCAGCAATAATATCTCCAGCTTTAACCCGCTCACCCTCTTTCACATCGAGCTTATTGATTTCACCTGCAACTCGAAAACTGAGATGAGCTTTCTCCGCAGCGTTTGCGACTGCGGGGAAGTAGAGTTTATCGCTAAAATCGATGACTGAGATCTCAATAGCTTTAACCAAAGGAGTGTTATTGACTTCCACAACTTGCTTATCTTCACAAGCTGTAAGTAAGGCCAAACACGACATTCCTGCAACTACCTTAAGTGCTTTCATGTTATAGCCCCCTCTCCTTGATCCACTCACGAACTTTGACGCCAGCTTCAAGACCATTAACACCAGAAGTCACTACTCGGTCGCCATCGTTTAGGCCAGACACGATATGACGCTTTTCATCAATCACAATGGCTACGTTTTCAACAATACCGTCGCTATCTACGCGCCAGACTGAGACGTCATCCCCATCGGTCATCATTGCTGACGTTGGAATTTTGGTTGCTGCCGCCTGTGCTGAAACCAAATTTACCGTGCCAGACATACCCGGTAAAATGCCGACATCAGTTGGTCTTTCCATAACCATAGTGACTTTGTATGAGCCTGTTGTAGGGTCGGCTTCAGTATCCACTTCTTGGAAGGTTAAAACGTAAGAGTTTTCAGGAAACGCATCAAAAACCATGGTTGCATCTGTCTCAAACCCTGAAGAAAAGCGCGTAATAAGTTGGTCGGGCAATAAGAATACGACTTTAAGAATTTGATTGGTTTGAATATTCATCACACCTTGCTTGGCTGCGATGTATTCATGGTTTTCAGCGGGAATAATGGAAATCGTTCCATCGTAAGGTGCTACCAAAGTGGTATAGCGAAGGTTCGCTTTTGCTTGGTTAAGAACCGCTTTAGCCGAATTATGATTTGCTTTGGCCTGATCGAAATCTTGCTCTGATACCACTCGGTCTTTACGCAACTTTATTGAACGTTGGTATTGAACATCGGCTAATTTAAAATTCGCTCTCGCTTGCTTTTCTAACAACTGATATTCATCAGGATTGAGCGTTGCAAGTTCATCACCCTTGTTAACCTGCTGACCAGACGTAACGTCAATGCTCTGCAATAAACCAGGAACACGAAATGCAAGTACCGCTTTGTCGCCGGCTTCAGTGGTGGCAGGGAAACTACGTTCAAAGGCATTATTGCCAACGGAGACAGTGAAGAGTTTGGCGGGTCTAGATTCAGGCTCAGGTACCGGAGGAAGCTCCTTACCACACCCAGACAACCCAGCTAAGGCTGTCAAAAGGACAACGGAGGCTCTATACATTGGTGATCATCCATATCTATAAATATTTTTATAACATAGATTAATCACATGTAACTTACCAGTTATCGTAAGATTTATTTAGACAAAATTATTAAAAAAAATAACGGCTTGGAATAAATTTTCCTAAACCGTTATCTAATCTTTTTTAGGTTTACCGTTACATGTTCTTAAATGCGCGGTCGACTTTAAAAGTGTCTGAGGTTACATAGGCTTCCATATTACGCACACTGGTCTCTAACTTCTGGAAATCATCTTCTAAAGTGCCTAATAGAGTCTCTGCCGTTTGCCCTTTTTCCCAAGGTTTTTGCTTCAGCGTGTGCTCTTGTTTAGCTTTCATTTCATCGACATACTGAGGTGGTTGTTTTTCAATCATAAATGTCAAAGCAATATACGCCAGTAAGACAAGAAAGCTTCCGCCAAGTAGCGCCGCAGAGATAACTAAGATACGAACCAACCAAACTTCCAGGCCAAAATAGTTCGCTAACCCGGCACATACTCCAGAAAGCTTACCGTTAATGGGATCGCGATACAGTTCTCTACTCATAGTTTCGTCTCCAGTTAGGTGACTCCGCATCCAGTATTTTTTCTAGCGTTTTCACGCGATCTTGCATCGATTCAGCTTGAGCAGAAAGCTTGTGTAAACGTTGAAGATCCGTCTCTGAAAGACCATTGCTGGATTTCTTCTTGCTGCGGTAATGTAAGAACAACCATAGCGGTGCCACGAAGATTAAAAAGACAATCAGTGGACCTGCAATTAGAAATGTTGACATAGACAACTCCTAAAATTATTTATCGCGGTTTTCAACTTGCTGCTTCAGTTTCGCCAGCTCTTTTTCAATTTCATCTTGAGCTTGTAGTTCGGCAAATTCTTGATCTAAAGATTTTGCATTGCCTGTCTTAGCGTAAACGTCTGCTTCAGCTTCTAATTCATCCACTTTACGCGAGAATTGCTCAAACTTCGCCATTGCTTCGTTGGTTTTGCTTGAGTGCAAGTGTTTTTGAACATCACGACGATTACTCGCAGCGTTATTACGAATCATAAGTGCTTGCTGCTTTGCACGAGTTTCTGCGATCTTTGTTTCAAGTTTACCAATTTCACTCGTCAATTTTTCGATGGTTTCATGAACCAAGGTTTGTTCGGTGTGAAGGCTCTTGATGATGTCTTCCAGTTTTTGCTTTTCGATTAGCGCCGCTCTCGCCAAATCTTCGCGTTGTTTGGTCAGGGCAAGTGTCGCTTTATTTTGCCAATCTAGAATCTGTGTTTCGATAGCTTCTACTTTACGCGCTAGCTCTTTCTTGTCAGCAATTGCTTTTGCTGAGTTGGTACGAACTTCAACTAAGGTGTCTTCCATTTCTTGGATAATAAGACGAATCATCTTTTCTGGATCTTCAGCCTTATCTAATAGTGCACTGATGTTTGAATTTACAATGTCTGCAAAGCGAGAAAAAATACCCATGAGGAACTCCTTAATTACAATGATGGCAAATGTGTTTTAAATCGTTGTTCGACTTCTCAATCCACCTGCTCACAAATTTACGTTTATTGTTAAACCTACTATGAGTAATCCAAGTAGCGTGCCAACTTTTAAGCCATTTATTATCAATAACTTATAATAAAATGGTGATTAAGTTTATACATGCTATGATAAATTTAGCCAAGTAATGGTATTTTTCGCCACTACTCTTTTGCTTAAGCTATTTAAATTGAGCCCTCTAATAGCATCAACCAGCGCTCAAACCACACAAGGAACCGCTATGCAGCAGAATCTTATTGGTGAATCACCTAGCTTTCTCTCTGTTTTGGATAAAGTGTCTCAGTTAGCCCACATTGAAAGGCCGATTCTGATCATAGGAGAGCGTGGTACGGGTAAAGAGCTAATCGCTCAAAGGCTGCATTACCTTTCAAGACGCTGGGATCAACCCTTGATCTCACTGAACTGCTCAACACTCAGTGAAGGATTGATTGATTCAGAACTGTTTGGTCATGAATCTGGTTCTTTTACTGGTTCAAAAGGACGCCATCAAGGTCGTTTTGAAAGAGCTGAAAGTGGAACCCTTTTTCTAGATGAACTCGCTACAACTCCCCTTGCTGTTCAAGAGAAGCTATTGCGTGTAATTGAATACGGTCAGTATGAGCGTGTGGGCGGGCAAAAAGCACTAAGTGCTAATGTAAGGCTAGTCTGCGCAACCAATGCCGACCTACCCGCTATGGCATTGAAGGGAGAATTCAGAGCCGATTTATTGGACAGGCTGGCGTTTGACGTGATTACTATCCCGCCGCTTCGTGAGCGCAAAGAAGACATCACACTGCTCGCCGAGTATTACGCCATCAAGATGTGTCGAGAATTGGAACTAGAATTGTTTGTCGGCTTCTCACCTTCAGCCGTTGATGCGTTGTTGGATTATTCTTGGCCAGGAAATGTGAGAGAACTCAAAAACGTTATTGAACGTGCTATCTATCAACACGGTAAGAATCCATATCCTATTGAAACTTTAGTGTTTAACCCGTTTGAGCCAGCATGGAAAACTGAGCAAAATTCCACACTAGAAATTGGCAATGATCCATCCACCAACCATACTTCATCTGAAGGGACATTTTCTTTGCCGCTTGACTACAAAGCATGGCAAGAACAACAAGACATCCAGCTGCTCAATCAAGCCTTAAAACAAAGCAAGTATAACCAAAAGCAAGCAGCAGAATTACTCGGGTTAACCTACAACCAATTACGAGGAATGGTGAGGAAGTACGCGATTGTTGGACAAGCTAACGATAAATAGCTGTCCACACTTGATTATTATTTGGAGCCGAATAAATAAAATGTTAAATTGTCCGGATCTTGAGGCTCCTCTAATGCCTCGTTTCGAAAAGTATTTCTTTTTATGAAAGCACTAATAAGACTATCACTGAGCATCTGTACGCTGAGCTTTTTAGCTGGATGTGGTGAGAGTGTCGATCACGAACAAATCCGTGAAAAAGGCTTCATCTATTGCGGCCAAGGTAATCCTAGCACCTTCAACCCACAACTGGTTGATAGTGGCATTACTTCTGAGTCACTGAGCCCTCAAATTTTCGACACACTGCTAACGCTTGACCCTATGACGTACCGACCAAAAGAGAACTTGGCAACAAGTTGGTCTGTCGACAAGTCAGGTACTGAGTACACTTTCACTCTTCGCCCCAATGTTGCGTTTCAAACCACAGACTGGTTTGCCCCAACTCGCAGCATGAACGCGGAAGACGTAGTCTTTAGTTTTGAACGAATCATTGATAGTTCGAACCCATTCCATTATGTGGGTGGCGGCCTATACCCATGGTTTGCAGGCATCGATTTCCAAAACTTAATTGTCGATATCACTGCAGTTGATAACCTAACGGTAAAATTCCGATTAAGCCACCCAGACAACTCGTTCCTCAACAATATTGCCACCAGTTACGCGGTGATTCATTCCAAAGAATACGCCAACAAGTTGATTGCGACTGACGAGAAAAATGAGATCGATTCTAAACCTGTTGGTACTGGTCCTTTTTACCTAGATGAATATCAGATCAACGATCTAGTGCGCTTGAAAAAGAACAAGCGTTACTGGAAAGGTGACGTTCAAATGGACCAAGTTGTATTCGACACATCGCAACGTGGAACAGGCACGCTTGCCAAGCTGCTTCGCAATGAGTGTGATGTCTTGAACTCGCCAATTTCTAGCCAGATCCCAGTCATTCAAGCCCGTGAAGAATTAAAGATTTCAGCAACCCCTGCTGTCAATGTCTCTTTCATTGCGCTTAACACTGAACACCCAGCACTGCGTGACTCTCGAGTCCGTAAAGCACTCAATTTAGCAATCAATCGTCAGAACATACTCGACTCTGTGTACTACGGTACAGGTACCAAGGCCTACACCTTATTGCCACCAACGTCTTGGGCTCATCAGAAAGACAGCGTTCAGGTTCGCTATGACCGAAACTACGCCTTAGCGCTTCTTAAAGAAGCCGGTGTTGAACCAGGTTTAGAGCTTTCAATGTGGGTACCGCTAGAACCAAGAGCATACAACCCAAGCCCGAGAAAAACGGCAGAGCTTATCCAAGCTAACTTTGCCGATATCGGTGTTGAACTGAAACTCTATACCGACGACCGATTCGACCGTACACAGCTATCATCGATTGCCTCAACAGATCTGCTTCTTACTGGTTGGATAGGCAATACCGGAGATCCTGATAATTTCTTGCGTCCTTTACTCTCTTGCAGCTCTGAACGTGCCGGGCTAAACGTCTCTATGTGGTGTAATTCGGATTTTGATTTCCTTCTCGACTTAGCCTTGGAAATAAATCAACAAAGGCACCGTGTGAACCTGTATCGACAAGCCCAAAACATATTGAACGAAGAAGTTCCTGTGATACCTCTCGCACACGGCGTGCAATTCCGCGTCCACGACCGTTCACTGACCGGTTTCAAACAGAGCCCGTTCAACGCTCAACCTTTTGATCAAGTCAGAAGAGAGGTGAACTGATGTTTTGGTATACATTAAGACGTGTAAATTTATTTGTTATTACGCTTGCGATCCTGACTTTAGTAGGCTTTTCGCTACTTCGACTAGACCAAACTTCTCCTTGGGCAATTCAAGATTTCTGGCCCGGTTGGATTAGCTATATTACAGAGTTATCGACCCTTAATTTTGGCCTAAGTAAACACGGTGCACCTATCATCGATGAACTTGCCATCGTATTCCCAGCAACGTTAGAACTGTGTTTCTTTGCTTTCGTTCTGGCTCTATTTATTGGCATTCCTTTCGGCACCATCGCCGGTATGAGACAAGGTAAATTGGTCGATACCACGATCTCGTTTACCTCAATGGCAGGTTACTCTGCTCCTATATTTTGGGTCGCGTTGTTGATGATCATGGTGTTTTCACTGCACTTTGAAATGTTCCCTGTTGGCGGTCGCTATGATCTGCTTTACGAGATTGAACACGTAACTGGGTTTGCCATGATCGATGCCTTTTTTGCAGAAGGTCGATACCGAGCACATGCACTACAAAGTGTTATCGAGCATATGGCGTTACCTTGTCTTGTTTTAGCGTTAGCCCCGACAACTCAAGTTATCCGACTGATGAGATCATCGGTGGCTGAAGTGATGACGCAAAACTACATCCGCGCGGCACGTATTAAAGGTCTGTCTACCAGAGAGATCGTCATGCAACACGTATTAAGAAATGCGATCCCACCGATCATTCCGAAAGTCGGCGTTCAACTATCAAGTATGTTAACGCTCGCTATTATTACCGAATCCATCTTTAACTGGCCTGGTATTGGCCGCTGGTTGCTAGATGCTCTTTCGAATCAAGATTACGTTTCGATTCAAGCTGGCGTAATTGTAGTAGCGACACTGGTTTTGACCGCAAACATTCTGTCCGATCTATTGGGCGCAATGGTTAACCCACTGGTAAGGAAGGAATGGTATGCTAACAAATAACGTCTACCAAGAAGAGCAAGTTCCAACCCAGTTCGAACGTTTCTGGCGCAGCTTTCGTGGTAATAACCTCGCGATGTTCGGGTTGTGGTGCTTAGTCTTTATCATCCTAATCACGGTCACTTCGCCTTGGTTGGCACCGCACGATTCCCACGAACAAACAGGTCACCTTTTAACCCCGCCATCTTGGGATCCAGCAGGCACGGTGGAATATTTCCTAGGTACCGACGACTTGGGCCGAGATATCCTTTCTCGCCTCATTATTGGTTCTCAGTTGACCTTCGGTGCTGCTGTTGTCATCACATTCATTGCTGCTGTGATTGGTTGTTTAATTGGCGTGCTCGCAGGTATGACTCGTGGGCTACTATCAAGCACACTTAATCACCTGCTCGATACCGTTATGTCAATTCCGTCTCTGCTGCTAGCGATTATTTTTGTGGCTTTTTTAGGCTTCGGTGAATTTAATATCTTACTAGCGATATGTTTGGCGCTTATACCGCGCTTTATCCGCTCGGTCTACATTGCTGTGCATGCTGAGGTAGAGAAAGACTATATTCTGGCTTCTCGCCTTGATGGTGCAAACGATTTCTATCTGTTATGGAATTCGATTGTTCCCAACATTCTCACCGTCGTCGCACTTGAAATTACGCTAGCACTGTCAGTTGCCATTTTAGATATCACCGCTTTAGGTTTCTTAGGGCTTGGCGCTCAAGCGCCGAGCACTGAGTGGGGTTCTATCTTAGGTGACTCTGTAGAGCTGATTTATCTTGCACCATGGACAGTGACGCTACCCGGCCTAGCCATTATGTTTACAGTGATCGTAATTAACCTCGTCGGTGAAGGTGTTCGCCAAGCACTAAATGCAGGAATCGAATAATGCCGTTACTTGATATTCGACATCTAACCATCGAAATTGAGACTCCTCAAGGGTTGGTTAAAGCTGTAGATCGGATGAGTATTACCCTAAATGAAGGGGAAATTCGTGGCCTTGTAGGTGAATCAGGCTCAGGTAAGAGTTTGGTCGCCAAAGCTATCGTAGGTGTTTGTAAGGAAAACTGGAAAGTATCAGCCGATCGAATGCGCTTAGGCAATATCGACCTACTTCAACTAACGCCTAAAGAAAGGCGTCGTGTAATTGCACGCGATATTGCGATGATATTCCAAGAACCATCGAGTTGTCTTGACCCATCGGAAAAAGTGGGACACCAGCTCATTGAATCAATTCCTTCCCATGCATTCGACGGTCGCTGGTGGCAACGATTTAAATGGCGTAAGAAACAAGCAATCGCCCTGCTGCACAAAGTCGGTATCAAAAATCACTCTCGCTTGATGGATAGCTACTCTTACGAGTTAACCGATGGCGAATGTCAAAAGATCATGATTGCAATGGCCATCGCAGCTAAACCTAAAGTGCTGATAGCTGACGAGCCTACTAACGATTTGGATCCGATAACTCAGTCTCAAATATTGCGCCTATTGAGCCGCATGAACCAGATTAACAACACAACTATCGTACTGATCGGCCATGACTTAACCACCATAACTCAGTGGGCAACTCGCATTACCGTTATGTACTGTGGTCAATCGGTCGAATCTTCGGATACGCAGAAATTGTTGGCTGCACCAAAACACCCTTATACCGTTGCTTTGTTGAAAGCGATGCCAGACTTCAATAACTGGATCCCTCACAAAGAAAAATTACAGTCATTGCCAGGATCGATTCCACCATTACAACATCTACCTATTGGTTGTCGATTGGGGCCTCGTTGCCCATATGCACAAAGGCAATGTGTAGAGATCCCGCATACCAAGCGAATTAAAAACCATAAGTTTAACTGTCACTTCCCTCTGAATATGGAGAAGAAAAAGAAATCATGAGTGCATTATTAGAAGTCAGTGATCTATCTAAAGACTTTACGACTCGCTCTGGTCTTTTCCGTAAAAAGATTCATCAAGCAGTGAAGCCTGTAAGTTTTACCCTTGAAGCCGGACAAACAATTGGCTTTATCGGTCAGAATGGTTCAGGAAAGTCGACATTAGCAAGAATGCTAGCCGGTATGGTTGAGCCCACTGCGGGCGAGATTCGTGTGAATGGTGAAAAGCTAGAACACAAAGATTATTCGACTCGCTGTAAGCTGATTCGCATGATCTTCCAGGATCCCAATACTTCACTTAACCCTCGCATACAGATTGGTCGTATTCTTGAAGGCCCATTGAAGCGAAACACCAACATGCTACCAGAAGCCCGAATGCGCCGTGTGAAAGACACACTATTGCGTGTTGGCCTGTTACCAGAACATGCCTACTTCTATCCTCAGATGCTTGCTGCGGGCCAGAAACAGAGGGTTTGTTTGGCTCGCGCGCTGATACTTCAACCATCAATCATTGTTGCCGATGAAGCGTTGAATGGTTTGGATATGGCGATGCGCTCTCAAATCATCAACCTTTTCTTAGAACTACAAGAAGAGATGGGAGTATCGTTCGTTTATGTATCTCAACACCTCGGTATTGTTAAACACATTACCGACAAGATCATTGTCATGCACGAAGGTAATGTGGTTGAGAGTGGAGAAACGGATCAAGTGTTGACCAATCCAACTCACCAAATCACGCAACGATTAGTTGAGAGCCATTTTTCCAAAGCGCCGAGCCATTAATTCATATCGCGCTATATTTTACAAAGGGGAAAGGTATGTTACGAATAGCTTCAATGCTTCCCCTCTTGCTCGGGCTGTTTTCCTTTAACGTTGCAAGCACATCGCTCACCTGGCTAGATAAAACCTTTGTAGAAACAGCGTTTTATAATGTTGCACTTCAACACGAATATACCGAAGGAAACAAACCACTCGCTAAATGGACCCAACCGATCAAAATTTGGATCGACCATCGAGTTGGCGACAAAGAGTTGCATCAAGAGCTTGCAGAACTCCATATTCAACACCTATCTCAGGTTACCCGGCACCCCATTGAAATAGTCACTAAAGAGTCCGATGCCAATGTTAAGTGGATATACACAAGACAAAGCCAGTGGGTCTCCGAAGCCAAATCGATACTCAAACTTAAATCGACTCAACATTTGGGCAGCGCTATCTGTACCGCAGGCTATCGTGCAAATTCAAAAGGAGAGATTGTTTATGCAGGCGTTATTATTCCCGTGGATCAAGCCAGATCTCGAGGCAAGCTGGTCGCATGTATCGTAGAAGAGATCACACAAGTTCTCGGCCTGCCTAATGATTCAGATAAGGCATACCCTTCTATTTTCAATGACCATACACCAGAAGACTTATTATCACCTTTAGATGTGGTGCTACTGCAACTACTGTATGAACCCGAGCTGAAAGCTGGAATGACAAAATCTGAAGTAAAACCTATCGTTCGAAAGATACTCGAGAGGTACAGCAAAACAAGCGTACTTCAACAAGCGTCAAAGAACGCGCAACAGGCTCCTTTATATCAGCTCATAGGATACTAATTTAAGCGGTCGTTACTAGACGAAAAGGGAGTTACTGGATAAAAAGGTGGTCATTGGACGTAGAAATGGGTGATGGGCAAAGAAGCAGGCACCGACTTTAACACGTATTCATTTGGTGGCTGAGTGTTGAAGCGTAGTATCAGAAAGAGAGCAACAGCGCTGCCTAAAGGAAGGCAACGCTAACTTACCGTTTAACGAGAGGATTATCGCTTAGTCGCTTGTTTCTTCAGCTCGAAGTCGAACTCATCCGGGAACAAGATAACACCTTCTTCTTGCTCGTTCGGGAATACCACAACAGCAAGTTCATCGTCTTCAAGACCATTCGTCCAGCGGCTGTGCCACTTGTTCAACGAAATAGACTCAGCTTTACACTCAGACCAATCACCCGTTGCCCACGATTCTGCGAACTCTTGGTTTGGCCATACTGGAACACAATCTTCATCTTCTGTGTTCAACATTACACAACCGTGCTCATCGGTTAAGATCCATACTTCACGGTTCGCTACGATTTCTTTCACACAGTATTTTAAGCGTTGCTCACCCGTATACTTGTTGATTTCAGCGATTTTTTTATCGTCTAGCTGTGTAGTCATCTTAATTTCCTACTTTAGTCAGTAACTTTGTTCTTAAAGTTATTTTATGCCGAGTGTTCTTAACTTCAACTAATACCTCTGAAGAAGAAAGTCGACTTCAAAGAAAAACGCCTGCTAGATAAGCAGGCGTTTACTATTAAAGCGACTTGATTAAGCTAGCTCACCTTGAAGCCAAGGCCAACCTTGCTTCTTACGGCTTAATGTATTTTCCATCATCAATACACCATTTTGCTCATGCTTAACCAATTTCTCAGCCCACTCACCTTTGTAAAGTAGACGAGTTTGTGCAGTAGTAATGTCTGTTAGCATTACCGCAGCGAATGCTAGACCGTCTTTCTCACAACGCTCTTCAAGATCCGCTTCTAATGCTTCGATCATGCCGTCTACTTGCTCAAGAGTCGCAAGTTCAACTTGACCAACAACAACATCACGACCGTTGAATGGGTAGCCTTTAAGGTCTTTTTCTACTAGCTGTGCAGCAGATAGGCCTTCGATGTTTGTCTTAGCGATTAGAAGCGCTTTGATGAATGCATCAACGTCAGTCACGCCAGCGATTTCAGCAAGCTCAGCAACGGCGTCTTTGTCTTTTTGAGTACATGTTGGAGAAGCAAAACCGACAGTGTCTGAAAGAATTGCAGACATCATTAGTTTAGCGATTTGTTGAGAGATAGCGTGACCTTCAATCTTGAACATGTTGAATAGTACAGTGTTTGTACAACCAACGGGCCAGATCCAAGCTTCCATTGGGTTAACTGTCATCACATCGCCTAGACGGTGGTGATCGACAATACCTACGATCTCTGCATCAGCAACATCATCTGGTGCTTGTGCTAGATCTGAGTAGTCAACTAGCCAGATTTTCTCACCAGCAACAGAAGTACGAAGCTCTGGCTTTTCAGCACCAGCGACTTCTAGAATGTGTTGAGTTTCGCGGTTGATCTCGCCTTGGCGAATTGGTGTCGCTTCCTCGCCACGAGCTTTAAGAAGCTCAGTTGCAACTAACGCACTACAAATACTGTCACTATCAGGGTTTTTGTGACCAACAACTAAAATCATGTTTCTTCCTATTACACTAACAATTATGACTCTACCTTTAGAGCCTCTCTTTATTGGCCATACTTTACCTCATTTTTTTAGATTGGTCATGTTTCGTAGGTTTAACCAATAGTAACAATAGATAAAAAAACAACAAATGCAATTGATAATTATTATCATTCGTATATATTTATCTTAAGCCACTAATTTTGAGTAACACCTATGGATCGACTAATCTCTTTTTTGCCAAGCAATCGTGCTTCGAAAACAACTCAGTTTTCACTCTCATTTAAGCGACTGCTATTGCCTATCTCACTTGTAGCCTTAGTGGCAGCCCCTGCCACACGTGAATTGACGGTGACCACTTTGTCAGATGCCTTCTGGGCCGTGTCTTGTTACGTCGCGTTAACCTTGGCTATTTACCACTGGTTAAGCTTCTACATCAACAAAGATAACGTCTTCAACAAGCTCGTTCATCAATCTCGCTCAAATCAAGTGGTATTCGCGGCTCTCATGGGGGCGCTACCCGGCTGTGGCGGTGCGATAGTGGTGACCACACAATTTATCTCAGGAAAACTCGGATTTGGTGCCGTGGTTGCGGTGCTCGTCTCGACCATGGGTGACGCGGCGTTCTTACTCATAGCGAGCGAGCCTAAGACAGGTTTAGCCATGATGGCGATGGGCGTCATTGTAGGCACTGCGTCAGGCCGAATCATTAACTTATTTCACGCCGACGACTTCTTACGCCCGAAACCGGCAGAAAAAAGTGAAGTCACTTACAGCTGCGCTTCTCAATCTCAAGACAAAGAAGCGGTCTCTAAAAAAGCGATAAACCTACAAGGTTACCTTTGGTCTGTACTGATTGTTCCTGGTGCTGCCGTTGCCCTACTCGGCTCTTTTCAAGTCGATGTTAACGAGTTACTCGCTTTGCCTGAAATGTCGATGGAGTGGGCAGGAACAATTTTGCTGATCAGCTCCATGTTTCTGTGGGGGCTGACCCGTGAAATTGAGGATTACAAATCTGCCGTGAGTGAAGACGAAAAGTGTGTGGGCTCTCATCCACTACAAAAAACGGCTCAAGATACTAATTTCGTAACAGCGTGGGTTGTGGTGGCCTTTCTTTTCTTTGAATTTGGCTCTGTGATAGCAAATGTGGATTTTGCGACGCTATTCTCGAGTTGGGGCATGATGATCCCCCTGGCGGGTGTGTTGATGGGGTTATTACCTGGCTGTGGTCCTCAGCTATTGGTGACTAGCCTTTATCTCTCAGGCGCACTGCCACTCTCGGCTCAGGTCGGTAACGCTATTTCGAATGATGGTGATGCGCTATTCCCAGCGATTGCAATGGCACCGAAAGCAGCGCTTGTCGCGACCTTCTATTCGAGTGTTCCTGCTTTGATTTGCGCATACGGTTATTGGTTTATGTTCGAAGCTTAAGTTTCTATTTAGGGCTCCGCTTTATATCCCAGGTTCAAGCTTCTCCAATAGGTTTTTATTAGGTCGGTACTTTGTATTGACCTTTTTTCCATCGGTCTAAGTTCTTACAACAGGTTATTTTTACATTCCCTTACTGCTTCATTGCTTCTACAAACTACCTCAAACACACATTAAAGCCTGTATCAAAAACACCCTAAATTGGCGCTGTGACAATGCTTAGTTAGAAATCCCAACACGTACACTAGAAAAACAAAAAGCCCCTGTAAGAATGCTTACAGGGGCTTTAATTCAAGCTTTCGTACTTAAGTTACCCAACTAAGAAGCTAGGCTACTTAACAAGAACTTAAGAAACTTCGATTGGACCACCGAATGAAGTTACTGGAGGCAGTTTGCCTTGGAACTTCTCGAAGTTAACCAAACATGTGTTTGCTGAAGTCGCTTGAGCAAGTTCAGACGTACCGATGTCTTGAGTTAGTGTGTTTGGATCGCCGTAAGTATCTAGCGCGCCCACTTTCTCGTTGATCGGACCGTACCAAGCACCTTCTTCGATACGAACAACACCAGGAGCGTAGCTATCCATTAGAACAGCACCTGCCAGTAGTTGACCACGGTCATTGAACACACGTACTACATCGCCATCTTTGATGCCTTTCTTCTTAGCATCGACTGGATTGATGTAGATTGGCTCACGGCCTTGCACCGCGTAAGTCGCACGCCACTCTTCAGATTCACACATTTGAGAGTGAAGGCGCTTGTCTGGGTGACAAGATTGTAGCCAATACGGGTGTTTGTCAGAGCCTGGACCACCGTGTGAACGTTCAGATTTCTCGAACCACATTGGGTGTTCTTGACAGTGCTCGTAACCCATATTACCCACAGTACGGCTTGTGATTTCGATGAAACCAGAAGGAGTACCTAGTGCATTGATCTCTGGATCTTCACGGAATGAAGCGTGACGAGTCCATGGCTTGCCTTTACCGAAGTCTAGGAAACCTTTTTCCCAGAACTCAGCAAACTCAGGCATTTCAAAGCTACCTTCGTTAGCAGCACGACATTCGTCGTACAGAGATTTAACCCACTGCATTTCGTCCATGCCACGCGTGTAATCGTCGTAACGACCCCAACGTTTAGTAAGGCTAGACATGATCTCGAAGTCAGTTTTAGACTGGAACAGAGGATCCACTAGCTTGTGCATTGCGATCAAACCACGGCCAGAGTACGCACCGTAACCATCAATATCGTTACGTTCCCACTGAGTACATGCTGGAAGCACGATATCAGAGTGACGACAAGTTGCAGTCCAAGCGAAATCAACAGCTACTACCGTTTGTAGGCTCTTGAATGCTTTACGCATCTTGTTGCGATCTTGGTGGTGGTGCCACGGGTTGTTACCACTGAATACCATCATCTTGATGTCAGGTAGTGTTACTGTAGAACCGTTCGCTTTGATCTTCTTACCAGGCTCTAGCAAGCTATCTACCCAACGAGCAACAGGGATTACACGGCTGTAACCGTTGTAATCTGTGTTGGTGTGTTTAGGCGATTGACCTTGGTCGATGTTCAACGGGAAAGAACCTGGAGCAGCGAAACCAGTTGAAGATACACCGATACCAGAGTAATGGTGACCGTAAGAGATACCACCGCCTGGAAGACCAATTTGGCCAACCATTGCTGCAATAACTGCACACATCCAGTAAGGCTGCTCACCGTGTTGTTGACGTTGGATACTCCAACCCACAAGGATCTGTGTACGACCGTTAACCAGCATCTTAGCGAAGTCACGAATTGAATCCGCGCTTGCGCCACAGATAGCTGAAGCCCATTCAGGAGTCTTCTCAACTTTATCTTTCGTTTCACCTTGAACGTACTTGATGAAGTCTTCAAAACCTAAACAATAAGTCTCGATGAACTCTTTGTCGTACAAGTCTTCGTTATAAAGAACGTGAGCAACACCTAGCATGAACGCCACATCAGTTTGTGGGTTGATGTACATTTGCTCGTTTTCTAGGTAACGACCTGTTTTGTTTTTAACAGGGTCAACAGAAACAACGTTGATCTCTTTCTTAGCAACTTTCTCTTTCAGCTGTTCTAGATATGCAAACGACTCGTGAGTCTCACATGTCCAACCTACTTGAAGGTTTTTCACTGGATCGTTACCCCAAAGAACAATATTGTCACTGTTTTCTAAGATAAGTTCCCAAGATGTGCCTTGTGCATAAACTTCGGTCGAACCTAACACATAAGGCATGATCGTTTGACCAGCACCTGTTGAGTAGTCACCGATTTTCTTCACAGAGTAACCGTGAAGTGCCATTGCACGTTGCATGTGGTTAGTACAGCTGTGGAACTGACCTGTTTGTCTCCAACCAGTTTGACCGGTGTGAAGTGCCCATGGACCGTAATCTTTCTGTACGCGCTCTAGTTCGCGGTAAACAAGATCTAGTGCCTCATCCCAAGTCACACGAATGAAACGGTTGTTACCACGCGTGTCAGCGCTGTACTTGTGCTTCTTCAACCAATCTAGGCGAACCATAGGGTAACGCACACGAGATGGGCTGTAGATAATACCTTTAATACCTTTCAGCATCTCTGTTGGGTGCTGATCGATTTCTAGAGGTTTAATTTCTTGTACTTTACCCGCGTAAACACGAGCTCGGAATGCACCCCAGTGAGAACCAGAGACTTTCCACGCGCCGTCTGTTTCTGCAGCAGACGCTGATGCCGACGCCAATAAGCTTGGACCGATAACCGATGCCGCACTTGTTGTAGCGACACCTTTCAGAAAACTTCTTCTTGTAATTGCCATTGTGTTACTCCAATTGACGTCTTATTAGTGATGGCCTTCAGAAAAATCTGATGAGTGCTTCTGTAGATACTTAAGAACAAGTGCTTCTGTATCTGTATCGAAGTTAACGAATGCAATCATGCCATCTAGCATACCGACCCAACCGTTAGCGCTGAAGTGAGCTTCATCTGGCTGTGAGTGACACGTTGAACAGTTAGATTGGTACGCTTGACCCGCTGCGTTCCAGATTGGATCGAAGTTATCAACCATAGACTCTTTCTTCATCCAAAGTGCTAGGTTAACTTCTTCCCATGGAAGGCCAGTAAGCTCATCTTCTTTCTTCTCACCAACAGTGATTGCGTCACTTTGAGAGACTTCTTTCGTCAAGATTGCAGTCGAGATATTCATACCGAAGTCTTCTTGGATTACACGTCCGAAGCCTTTCGCTTTACGCCAACCGTCAATTTGAATCTTGATCATGTCGCCTTTTTCATCGATCACAGCAACTTTACTTGCAGGGCTTAGTAGACCCGCTTCAACTTCAGCAGTCTCATCTGTATACATTGGAAGATGACGAATAGAAATAACGTCGCTACCCGATGCGTAAGATGTGCTGCTTGCAACATTTTCTAGCTCACCAACAATACCGCTTGCCGATGCCATATCTAATGGAAGGTTGTGAGCAATACCTTTGTGACAGTCAACACAGCTTTGGTCGCGCTCTGCTGCGTTTTTCATCTGAATGCGCGCTGTTGGGCGCATGTTGTCGAAATCCATTGAATCGTAGTTGTGACAATTTTTACACTCTAGAGATTTGTTCGAAGAGAAACGATCCCATTCATGTTTAGCCAGTTCAATACGACGCGCTTCGAATTTCTCTGGTGTGTCTAGGTCACCAAATACTTGAGCGAATACTTCTTTAGATGCTTGCATCTTACGAGCAATTTTTGCTGTCCATTCATGTGGAACGTGACAGTCAGGACAAGTTGCACGTACACCTGAAGTGTTTTTCCAGTGAACCGTTTCTTGTAGCTCTACGTACACGTTGTCACGCATAGTGTGACAGCTTACACAGAACTCTTCTGTATTTGTGTGTTCTAGCGCTGTATTGAAACCGCCCCAGAAAATAACACCGGCGATAAAGCCACCCATAGTTAGTACACCAAGACTGATGTGTACTGCTGGGCGAGTCATTGTGCGCCATAATTTAACTAAAAATGATTTCATGTTTAGCTCTCTTAAATATTGATTTTAAAAAATGTTGTTACTAGAGGGCATTACATGCCGCCATGAGCACCAGGAGGTCCGAATACAAATACTTGCAGTGCCCAAACTATGAAGCCGTAACCGCCTACAAAAGCCACACTTAATATTGGAAAGAGAACAACCGCAATGAAGAGGAATGACTTCCACTCCAACGAGCGTTTTTCGCCAGTTTCAATTTTTTTAACATCACTCATACATTTTGCCTATTTTGTATTTAGTAATTCTGAGTAGCTCATTCTAAGGAGCTAAAGTTCTTGAGTATCTAACAACAAATTTTAGACCATACACAAAGTAAGGTTCAATCAAATCCCCCGTTATAACCCTTGCTAATCAATACTTTTTTGAGCTCATCCAAACTTGTTTTCAGTTAAACAAAGTTATTAAAAACTATTAACAAATGTGAAGAATTAAGTATATTTCACAAATGTTAAAAACAAACATTTGCGCAACTATTTGGCAACCAATTTTAACCTTTTACCTACTAAGTAGTAGCTAAAAAAGCCTAAAATCACCAATATTTTGTGTTTTGTTTGTTAAATCATTGGGTGTTTTTTTGAGTAAGCTGGAATGAAGCTAAAATGCATCATTTAACACTTTCATATATGATGTGTATCCACTTAAAAGGAAGCACTATGCAAGACGTTATTGATATATCTTGGTGGCAATTGTTGTTATTCAGTACACTTCTAGTACTCCCCATAGGGATAAATTACTGGCTAAAACTGGGCCTTGGCAAAGAAGCTTTTATCGGTATTGTTCGCATGGTTGTGCAGCTGTTTCTTGTCGGTCTCTACCTAGAATATTTGTTCACTCTGAACAGTTTGTGGATCAATGTATTGTGGCTGTTCACCATGATAATCGTCGGTGCAAGCTCGATTGTTGAAAAGTCTAAACTACCGAAAAACCTACTTTTGGTCCCAGTTGCCGTGAGCCTCTCTGTTACATGTGTGCCCGTAGTCATGTTTATCTGCTTCTTTATTATTAAACCGACACCGATTTTGAACGCGCAATACCTTATCCCTATCGCAGGAATGTTATTGGGTAATAGCTTGAGCAGTAATATTGTGGCACTGCAGAACTTGTTTGGCGCTTTTGAGACGCAGAAGTCAGAATATGAAGCGGCAATCGCTTTAGGCGCTGCTCCAACCTATGCTGCAGCGCCTTTTATACGTAATGCTATACAGAAGGCGATGTCTCCTATTATGGCTTCCATGGCAACCACAGGCTTAGTGACACTTCCAGGAATGATGACAGGACAAATCCTAGGTGGTGCTTCACCAATGATTGCTATCAAATATCAGCTTATGATCATGTTGGCGATTTTCGTGATGATGAGCTGTTCTTTGGCACTCTCACTTCACCTAGCTTTGAAGACCTCTCTAACAAAAGAAGGTCGAGTTCTCGCCCGTATACAACCAACAAACTAGCTACCTCCTCCCCTCAGTTCTGGTTACTCACCGAATTTGAGACAGGTTATCCACAGAAATTGTGGATAACCAAATCAACATCGATCCTTTTTTGGTCACTTTGACTCAACAAAAGATCATTGCCATTGATCCTTGGGGGTTTTCAAAGACATATACACACATGAAAATCAGCGTTGTTGGGCGTTCGTTTCAATAATTAGAGAAATGAATAAGTAAGTTTTCCACAAATAAAAAACGGCCTGCAATGCAGACCGTCTTGTAAATGTCATAAGTCAGTTCAGCGTTTTTACTGAACCCGAGTTAATTTTGTAAACTGGATTAATCGCGTAAGTAAATTAGCCAATACCACATACCCACAAAGATACCGCCGCCAATGATGTTGCCTAAAGTCACAGGTAACAGGTTGTTCATTAAGAAATCCATCATGTTTAGGTCAACATAGTCGGCAGGGTTAGCACCCGTCATTGTCCAGAATTCAGCGGGAGCAAAGGTTTTAATTCCGATAGCGAGTGGTACTTGGAACATGTTCGCAATACAGTGCTCAAAGCCTGCCGACACGAACATCGCGACAGGTAAAATCATTACTGCGATTTTGTCCGTTAATGTACGGCCACTGAATGTCATCCACACCGCAATACAAACCAAAACATTACACATGATGCCTAACGCGATAGCTTGGATAAAATCATGGTGCATCTTGTGTTGTGAAATAGCCATGGCATTCAAGCCCACTTGTCCGTTGTCGAACATGTATTGTTTGGTCAGAAGCATACAAGCTACTAGTAGCAACGCGCCAATCAAGTTACCGATATAAACCGTAGCCCAGTTCTTCATCAGGGTACGCCAGCTAATTTTTCCGCTCGCTCTTGCCACTAACGTTAAAACAGAGCTAGTAAATAGCTCACCACCAGTCACGACGACTAGAATCAAGCCCAAGCTAAATGCAAGGCCACCCAATAAGCGAGTAATACCCCATGGTAAATCACCCGCACCCGTCGTTACGATGGTATAGAATACAAAGGCAATACCGATATGAATACCCGCAGAAATAGCGAGAAGAAAAGATTTAATGGGATCTTTGGTTGCTTTACCTACGCCAATATCTGCAGCGCGCTCAGCCATTTGTGGCGGTAATAATGAGTCAAATTGGTTTAGATTCATGTGATTTACATTTTGAAACATGTTGTCGGGGAGCGCGATAATCCTCTCTTTCATTTCTTAATTCAAGAGCTATTTTTCTCACAAATTCACTTTAACTATGCATAAAGCACTAAATTCTGAATGATATTAAAATTTCATACGACTTTAGTAGTAAAATCAAAACTATTATGAATGAATCGTTATCAACAATAAAAATAACACATCCATAAATATCAACAGGTTACGAAAAAACCAAAAGAATAACGTACACTCTAACCGTGTTTAACGGGCTTTTATTTCGAGATTTTGATATAGATCAACAGAACGTAAAAAAGCGCCCTTAGGCGCTTTTAAGTCAGTCACAAATAAAGACATTAGTTATGCTAAACTGCTGGCTCAATCACTTCTTCTGATGGTTGTGTTAAAGTCTCATCTTCAAGGTTAGATTCAACGTTAGAAGGAACAAGATCAGAATCGCTTCCGTTAGCAACTTTACCATCTAATCCTTTCAAACTATCCACCAGCTCTTCTAAGCTCTTTATGTGTGCATCGCTCTTGGTGACCTGCTCACCTAATAACTCATTGTGCTTAGTCGCTTCAAACAATTGCTGAGCTTGCTTTTGATTATCGCTTTCTAACTTAACTAATTGTTCAGTCAAAGCTTCAATCTCTGACTTTAATAAAGATGTCATATCCGAACTTTTTAATGCCTTAACGCTAGCAACAATCTTTTGAGATTGGAGGCGCAACACAACATCACGATAGTCCTTGTCATTAATTACCTGAGAAATACTTAACAATTGGTTCTCTGCATTCAATACCGTTTGCTCAAATCGATCACCTTTCACGCTCGCAAGTAGCTTTACTTCGTGCGCTACACTACGTACATGGTTCAATTCAAACTCTGCAGCTTGAACGGCATCTTCAATAATCGATTTTTCGCGTGGGCTCGCTTTCACTTGGCTTTCAGCTAATGCTATTTGAGAAGCGGCCTTTGCAAACGTTAAGGGAACCACATCATCAAAATCTTCGTCTTCCAAAAATTCTAATTCGTTCTTCAAAGGCTCAATATATTTTTTATGAGCAACTTTGACTTCTAACAGACGAGCACTATTGAGGAATTCGATCTGTGCTTCCTGAGCATCTTCTAACTCATCAACCAATACATATTCGAATAGCTCGCTGTACTCTGAATACAACTTCTTATAGCTCGATGTAAACATGGTGTCCGCACCAAGAAACTGAAGGTATTCCATTTGTACTATCGAATCGGCTAGCACTCGATCGGCTTTTTTCTTCAAAACTAAAATCGAATCATAGTTAGATTTGATCAGAGCAATTTTTTCATCAAAAGCTTCGGCATAAGTTAGGCTCGAGAAAATCGAATAACTTTTAGATAATCGACTCTCATCTTTCAGTAAATCTGCATAAATATTTTCAGCATCATCCCATGCATCTAGAAGTTCATGGTAATTCTCCGGAGCATAAAGAGACAATTGAGCATGATCTTCAAGTTTAATTTCCCATTGGGAGTAAACACTTTGGAGAGACTGAAAAGAACGGACCTCTGTTGTAGATTCATTATTATTTGTGATTTGGTTCGCGTCTGTCTGCTCTGAGGGTGTGCTTTGACAACCTGAGATAGCAAATAGCATACTAATTACCAATGCTACTTTGTTAACTCTCACTGATGCATTTCCTTTTTGTACAATATTAGCTGCATGCAATATCTTTCTAGTCACACAATATATTACAACCACTTAGCAATAGACATCACTCATGATGTAAACGTGTGTAAATTACCCAATTTAACCAAAATAAGTCCTTCATGCGATGATTAATCATTCAATTTGGTATCACTTATCAATTCTATTTATTTGCTATTGCCTGAGCTGTCAATGCGCACTAAGGTGAAGGTAGAGAACGTTATGAATATATAGGTTAATTATGAAGTACAACGCTGAACATATTGCTGATTTAAACCTCCTTCTTCAATTTGATGTAAGTAGCGCTGCTACCGGAATTAAAGTTCATCAAGAGGCTGCTCAAGAAACTCAAGACGCCGTTAAGCGCCTATTCGAAAAAAACCTTTGCACTCAGCCAGACGGCGGTTACCTAACAGATGAAGGTATCGAGATGGCAGAACGCGCAGATAAGCTCATTCGCGTACTAAACTAAAGCTCGATTGTTCTAGAAAAAACTCCACTTGCTTCGGCCGTGGAGTTTTTTCATTTTTAGCCAAAGGTTTGTTAGGCTTAATGTAAATTCGTCATTTGCAGTTGTGAGGAACACATGGCTTCTATATTTATTGTTGGTGCAGGCTGGGTTGGTGTCCCCTTATCTGAACATCTCGTCAAACATGGTCACCGAGTCGTCGTTACGAAGACCACTCAGTCAGGCGCTGATGCTATTGGCAACGAATGCATTCCTTGTGAAGTGTTCAGTTTTGATGCCGCGCAACCTGAACGCTCTATTGGCCGACTCTACTCACTCCTACTGGAAAACAACACTGAAATCGTCATTGGCAGCTTCCCTCCAGGCTTTAGAAAAGGCGCAGGACAAGAGTATGCCACTTACTGGAAACAGTTAACGACGGCTTGCAAAAAAGCTAACATAAAGAAACTGCTCATGGTCAGTTCAACAACGGTCTACCCTACTAAGCCCGGCGTTCTGCACGAACAGGATGCGTCACTGAATCTATCAAACTCAGATAACGGCCATGCACCTTCATTTTCTGATAACGCACGAGTCATGTTGCGAGCTGAGCAGTCAGTGATTGATTCAGATATCGATTATACCATTCTTCGCTTTAGTGGATTAATTGGTCCGAATCGTCATCCGTCAAGATTTGCCAGTAGACTTAGACAAGTCAGCTCTAAGGCTCCCGCCAACATGCTTCACCTTGATGACGCAATTAACGCGGTCGACTTCGCTATTAGTCAGCTGCACAACGAAGTGGTCAACGTGACGACGCCAAATACGGTCAGTAAGGCGGAATTTTATGCCGCGGCATTGAAAAGCGCCAACAGTAGTGAACCTTTACCGCCCATTGTTGATACACCAGACAAGCTGATCTCTTCGAAAAAGATTCTCGACTTAGGCTACTCGTTTAAGTTCAATTCCACACTGGACGCACTTCATGACTGAACTATCGATTATAAACCCCAAGGTTAAATTGCATCGTTCCATAGACATCCTTTGGAATTTTATGTCGATGAACCATAACGTAGAAACTTCAGACTGCATTTTTGTGTTATGTAGCAACGATACTCGGGTTGCTGAATACGCGGCAGATCTCTATCACCAAAAAGTAGCGCCTTACATCGTTTTCTCAGGCGGAGTGGGACGTTTTACTGAGGGAAATTTTGAATGCTCAGAAGCTGAAACATTTGCCGCTATTGCCAGAGATTGTGGAGTACCTGATTCAGACATTTTGATTGAAAAACACGCGACTAATACTGGCGAAAATGTCCGTTTTACCTATGACTTGCTTACAAAACGTGGGCTATCACCGAAGCGACTGACCTTGGTACAAAAGCCCTTTATGGAAAAACGTACCTACGCAACATTCAGCAAACAATGGCCAGAACAGGCGGCGGAAATTAGAGTGACTTCGCAATGGCAAAGTTGGGTCAATTACTTTAACGAAGAGTTGCCACTGGACATGGTACTAGGGGCTTTAGTTGCCGACTTTGAAAGAATCAAAACGTACCCTGCTCAAGGATTTCAGATTGAAATGCCAATCCCTGATGACGTTGACCATGCTTACAAAGTATTGAAGAAACTGGGTTTCGAATAAAGCTTTAGGTAACGTAATAGTACGTTTCAGGAAACAAAAACGGTGGCATTTGGCCACCGTTTATTATTCTTAGCTTTTATTTTAGATTACTAATTTTTGCTTTGTTTCCTTAAGCAAAATCAACCAAAGAGCCGTTTATTTACCTAACGCTTCTTTATAGTGCAAACGGCAAGCAGAAACATACTGGTCATTACCACCAATAGCCACTTGGTCACCTTCAGCAATCGCAACACCGTGCTCATCAGTACGAATCACCATATTCGCTTTACGACCACAGTGGCAAATCGTTTTCAGCTCAACTAACTTGTCGGCCCAAGACAATAAGTAACGGCTACCTTCAAACAGCTCACCCAAGAAGTCAGTGCGCAAACCGTAGCAAAGTACAGGAATGTGCAGCTTATCTACGACTTCTGTTAGTTGGTAAACCTGCTCTTTCGATAAAAACTGACACTCATCGATCAAAACACAATGACGCTTTTCTTCTTCATTAAGTTTTTGGATAGCGTCAAACATATTAGTGTCGTTTTTAAACAGTTGAGCTTCAGATTGCAGACCAATTCGTGAGCTCACTTTACCAATACCATAGCGGTCGTCTAACGCTGCGGTAAAGATCACTGGCGTCATACCACGCTCTTGATAGTTAAAAGAAGATTGAAGAAGCGTTGTTGATTTACCCGCATTCATTGCCGAGTAATAAAAATACATCTGAGCCACAGAAATATTCCTGTTAATTAAAAGTTGAAGATAAAAGCAAAGGTGAAATTAAAGAATTTTTGCTAGAAAAAAGGGCTGAAAATCAGCCCTTTTTTATAAAGTTTACTTACGACGCCAAGTCGTGCCTTCTGGACCATCTTCCAGAACAATACCCAACTCGTTCAACTTGTCACGTGCAAGGTCAGCGTTAGCCCAATCCTTTGAAGCACGAGAATCATTACGTAGCTTAATCAATGCTTCAATTTCTGCTACTTCGTCGTCATTACCAGCAGCATCACCTTTAAGGAAAGCTTCTGGGTCTTGATGAAGAATACCGATGATGTCGGCAAGTTCACGCATCAATGCACCGAGAGCGCTTGCTTTTTCAATACTTTCTGTCTTGATACGGTTAATATCACGAGCCATTTCAAACAGCACTGAATAAGCTTCAGGTGTGTTGAAATCATCGTTCATCGCAGTAGAGAAACGAGTTACATATTCTTCACCACCAGCCGGAGCTGCTGTTAGATCCAAGCCACGAAGTGACGTGTAGAGGCGTTCTAATGAAGCACGTGCTTGATTTAGGTTATCTTCACTGTAGTTTAGTTGGCTACGGTAGTGGCCAGACATTAGAAAGTAACGTACCGTTTCGGCATCGTAATGAGCTAGCACATCACGAATCGTGAAGAAGTTGCCTAATGATTTAGACATTTTTTCTTTGTCTACCATTACCATACCACTGTGCATCCAAGTATTTACATACTGAGTACCATGTGCGCAGCAAGATTGTGCAATCTCGTTTTCGTGGTGAGGGAATTGTAGATCTGAACCGCCGCCGTGGATATCGAAGTGATTACCAAGAATAGAAGAGTTCATTGCTGAACATTCAATGTGCCAACCTGGACGACCTGGACCCCATGGCGATTCCCACGTAGGTTCACCTGGCTTAGACATTTTCCAAAGAACAAAATCTAATGGGCTGCGTTTTGCAGAGTCAACATCGACACGAGCACCAGCTTGAAGCTGATCTAAGTCTTGCTTTGAAAGCTTACCGTATTCATCGAACTTCTTAACTTCGAACATCACATCGCCATTGCTTGCTACGTAAGCAAAGCCGCGTTGAATTAGCTTTTCTACTAACTCAATGATCTCAGTGATGAATTCTGTTGCACGAGGCTCTACATCTGGGCGTTTCATATTCAATGCATCGAAATCTGCATGCATTTCACCAATCAAGCGCTCAGTTAAAGAATCACAAGACTCGCCGTTTTCGTTAGCGCGTTTGATGATCTTGTCATCGATATCAGTAATGTTACGAACGAAGTTCAAATCGTAACCAAGGTAACGAAGGTAACGAGTTACTACGTCGAAAGAAACGAACGTACGGCCATGACCAATATGACAGAGATCGTATATGGTTACCCCACAGACATACATACCGACTTTGCCAGCTGTAATTGGTTTGAATTCCTCTTTCTGTCTTGTGAGCGTGTTATATATCTTCAGCATGATCTCTATCTATTTTATGGATTAATCAAAAATAAGCTCGCAGTATAACAAGTCATACCTTAATAGGTAATCCCCCAAAGCAGGAATTACCTCAAACATCTGAGTTAAGTGAATGATTTGGTGATTTGAAAGTCCGCCAACATGCGCTAGAATTCGAACTTCATATTAAAAAGACAGTAAGGTAACAATCATGATCATCCTTCACACAAATTTTGGTGACATCAAAGTTCAACTTAACGAAGAAAAAGCACCAGAAACAAGCGCAAACTTTCTACAGTATTGCCGTGACGGTTTCTACGACAACACACTATTCCACCGTGTTATCGATGGTTTCATGATTCAAGGCGGTGGCATGACTTCTGGCCTTAAAGAAAAAACGACTCGCGCTACAATCAAGAACGAAGCAAACAACGGCCTAGCTAACAAAGTAGGTACACTTGCAATGGCTCGTACTATGGAACCACATTCAGCGAGCTCTCAGTTCTTCATCAACGTGAACGACAATTCTTTCCTAAACTTCCGTAGCGAAAGCCTAGACGGTTGGGGTTACTGTGTATTCGCAGAAGTTGTTGAAGGTATGGACATCGTAAACAAGATTAAAGGTGTTAGCACTGGTTCTATGGGTATGCACCAAGATGTACCTCTAGAAGAAGTGATCATCACTGGTACTACAATCGAAGCTTAATTACTCGCTTTCGATTAGTATTAATCATTACCATTGGTGAACCGATAAATCAGGATACAGGGAGCGAATCGCTCCCTTTTTTAGACCTATGAAAACATATTTTATATCAGATCTGCACTTAGCCCCGTCGCGACCAGACATCACAGATTGTTTCTTAACCTTCATGAAAAACGAAGCCGTAGAAGCGGATGCACTGTATGTACTTGGTGACCTTTTCGAGTTCTGGATTGGTGACGACGATACGAGCGATTTCGCTACTTCCATTCGCCAAGCATTTATTGATCTAGTTAACACTGGCGTGCCTTGTTATTTCACTCAGGGCAACCGGGACTTTTTAGTTGGTAAAAAGTTTGCCAAACAAACGGGCGTCCAACTACTAGATGAAGTTTCAACGATCGATATCTACGGACAAAAAGCCGTGGTATTACACGGTGATACCTTGTGCACTGAAGATGTAAAGTATCTCGCCTTCCGTGAAAAAGTACATCAGCCCTGGCTACAATGGGTATTCAATAGAATTCCATTCTTTATCAAAAAGAAAATTGTTTCTAAGGTTCAATCCGATATCAAGGACGACAAGCAGACTAAGTCTTTAGACATCATGGACGTAACACAACAAGAAGTTGAAAATGTGATGGCGCAAAATAATGTAGATCTCATGATCCACGGTCACACGCACCGCCCAGACATTCATAGGTTCAATACCAATAGTTGCACTAAAACTCGTATCGTACTTGGTGATTGGTACACGCAGGGCTCAGTTCTGGTATTCACTCCGCAAAGTTTTGAACTACAGAATCGTGAGTTTAGCAACCGCTTTTAACGTCACTCCTCATCTTTCACATTGATTATTATTATGGGTCAGACTTTCTAAGATTGTAGATGGTAATTTTTCTCCAATTAGCTATTATCTCTGTATCAGAACTAAACCGAACACAGTACGAAGTTGAAATATTCATATGTAGCGCGTCAGCCAATACTCGATGCTGACAAGAAAACCATAGGTTACGAGTTGCTATTCAGGGACGGTCCTAAGAACACTTTCCCTGAAGTAGAACCGGAACTCGCTACAAGCCGCTTGCTTTCCGATCACTTCCTATCAACTCACTATAATACGCTTGGTGATAAGTTGGGGTTCGTGAATTTTCCTTATGCAAGTCTGATTAACTTAGTCCCTACCCTCTTTCCGAAAGAAAGCCTCGTTGTTGAGGTTCTTGAAGATTGTGAACCAACGGACGAATTGCTTGAAGCGATCAAAACCATTTACGACGCGGGTTATACCATCGCGTTGGACGACTTTGTGCCAAGCAAAGCATGGAAACGTTTCTTGCCTTACGTATCTATCATTAAATTTGATATTCGTTTGATCTCAATAACAAAAGCATCAATGTTCATGAACTCTATGAGAGAATTGGATATCAAGTTTCTTGCCGAAAAAGTTGAAACTTACGATGAGTATCAAGAAGCGAAACAAGCCGGATTTTCTTATTTTCAGGGTTACTTCTTCAGTAAACCGGAAATGATCCAAACTCGCGCACTTAGTCCTGCTTTTCTGACTATCGTTCAGTTACTAAAAGAAATAGCCCACGATCCTATCGATTTCAGTGAAGTCGAACGTTTGATCACATTGGATGTAACACTCTCTTATAAGCTACTCACCTACGTAAACTCTGCGGGCGGTTCAGCGACGACTATCCGTTCATTTCGCCAAGCACTCATTTACCTTGGGGAACAGAAACTGCGTAAGTTCGTTTCACTAGTGGCAATCGCATCTGCGAAAGAAGATAAACCGGATTCACTTTATGGTTTAGCGGTACTGCGCGCTCGTCAATGTGAACTGTTAGTAGAAAAGATGAATGTGAAAGTTGAACCTGGACAAGCCTTTTTAACCGGCATGTTCTCGCTACTCGATTCACTCTTTGATCAGCCTTTAAAGCAAGTATTGGACTCAGTACCCATCGATGAAGAGATCAAACAAGCTCTTATTCAGCGTAAAGGTGTACTTGGTGCGATCATGGCGATGGTCATTGCGTACGAGCAAGCTCGCTGGGATGAAGCGACACGCATTCGTAAGCTGCTCAAACTGAGCGAAGCAGACCTCGGACAAGCGTATGATGAGGCCACTACTTGGGCTCAAGATCTGTTATCACCTTCATTGAAATAATACACTCCCTACAAAAACAGCAATAGAAACTAAGCTTTGGTGAGCGATCGTTTCTTGCTAAACTCCAATGCATTCATTTATGGCCTCTTAATCGAGGCCATTTTTACAGGAACTGACTATGTCTTTATGCCCTTGTGGTAGCAAAAATACTTACCAACAGTGCTGTGAATCCGCACATCTTGACCACAATTCAGTCGAAACACCTGAACAATTGATGCGCTCACGCTATTCTGCACATGTACTTGGTTTGGTTGATTATGTGGTTGCTACTTACCACCCGACTTGTAATGCAGAAGCGCAGAGAGAAGGTATTGCTGAATCCATTGATAGTGATTGGGCGGGTTTAGAAGTCATCGATACTGCCGCAGGTTCACATGAGAACGAAGGCTTTGTTGAGTTTAAAGCTTACTTCAACGACGGGGCTGAGCAGTTCTGTATGCAAGAACGTTCTCGCTTTGTTCGTGAAGACGGTATTTGGTTCTACATTGATGGCGCTTTCCCCAATCAAGAAAATGAACAAGAAGACGCAACACAACCAGAGATAGATCCTCGCCTAAACCAAACTGTAGAGAGCTTCAAGATCGGCCGCAATGACCCGTGTATTTGTGGTAGCAGTAAGAAGTATAAAAAGTGCTGCGGCTAACTCATGTGTCTAGGAAGTTAGATTAAGAGGAGAGTTTCCTGATGTCGCTTAGACTCCTCGGAATGACGAGGCCTAAAGTCGAAGAGATATGCTCAAGAATTGAATGCTAAAAAAGCCCCGTAAACATAATTGTTTAAGGGGCTTTTATTTATCTGTTACGTAGTCGATTAATCTAAAGAGAGCTTACTTATGGCGCTCTTTTAATTTGTTCACCACATCGTTCATCGATAAGCCTTGGTCTTGTAAAAGAACCATCAAGTGGTAAATCAAATCTGCTGATTCACACACTAATTCCGCCTTATCGCCCGACGTCGCCGCAAGCGCGACTTCAACGCCTTCTTCGCCCACCTTTTGCGAAATACGCTTGGTGCCACGGGCATATAAACTGGCAGTATAAGAAGACTCAGGGTCTGCGTCCTTGCGGGCAGCCAGTAGCTGCTCAAGCTGATGAAGCCACACCATCTGTGTTTCTTCTTGTTTGTCTCCATCCCAACACGTTGTTGTACCTGTGTGGCACGTTGGGCCAATGGGATTTACCTTAACAAGTAAAGTATCGTTATCGCAGTCCAAAGCGATGTTTTTCAGTTGCAATACGTTGCCCGACGTTTCACCTTTCGTCCAAAGACGCTCTTTAGTACGAGAGAAAAACGTAACATTGCCAGTTTCACCGGTTTTCTCAAGTGCTGCAGGGTTCATGTATCCCATCATTAACACTTGGCTAGATTGGTAATCTTGAACAATGGCAGGAACTAAACCATCTACTTTTTCCCAGTTAATACGCTCTGATAATGCGCCTACTGTTGTTTTTGATAAGCTTGCGGTTTCAAAACTCATAGTCGCACCTCTACATCTTGTTGTTTTAAATACTGTTTAAGTTCACCAATATTGATGACTTGTTTGTGGAATACCGAAGCCGCTAGTGCCCCGTCCACGTTTGTCTTCTTGTAGGCTTCAGCAAAGTGTTCCATCGCACCTGCACCACCAGACGCAATCAAAGGTACATTACACACTTCGCGTACCATGTTTAACTGATCAATATCGTAGCCATTACGAACACCATCTTGGTTCATCATGTTTAACACAATCTCACCTGCGCCACGCTTTTGTACTTCCTTCACCCAATCTTTGGTTTCCCACTTGGTTGCTTTAGTACGCGCTTCATCGCCAGTGAACTGGTAAACCTGATATTTACCGGTATCTTTATCGAAGTATGAATCGATACCAACAACAATACACTGCACGCCAAACTTATCAGCAAGGTCAGTAATCAGTTGTGGGTTAGCCAATGCAGGCGAGTTAATTGAGACTTTATCTGCACCAAACTCAAGAATGCGTGCTGCATCTTCCGCTGACTTGATACCACCAGCCACACAGAAAGGAATATCAATCACTTCTGCTACGCGTTTCACCCAGCTTTTATCGACCACACGTCCATCACTTGATGCAGTGATATCGTAAAACACTAATTCATCGGCGCCCTCTTCTGCATAGCGTTGTGCTAGCGGAACGATGTCACCAATAATTTCGTGGTTGCGGAATTGAACGCCCTTAACCACTTGTCCATCACGGACATCCAAACAAGGGATTATTCGCTTTGCCAGCATGCAAATGCCTCCTCTGCGGTGAATTTGCCATCAAGCAGTGCGCGACCAACAATCACACCCGCAACGCCGCTGCCTTTCAGAGCTTCGATATCAGCTAGGCTGCCAATGCCACCCGATGATTGAAATTGTACTTGTGGGTACTGCTTACAAAGGTCAATGTATAACTCTACGTTTGATCCTTCTAGCGTGCCATCACGTGAAATATCTGTACAGAGAACGTGTTTGAGGCCAACCGTTAGGTAATCTTCAATTAGCGCTTCGATGGTCACACCTGAATCTTCTTGCCAACCTGAAATCGCCACTTTACGTGTGCCGTTTTCATCAATGTTGATGTCCAGAGCAAGTACGATTTTTTCAGCGCCGTATTTTTCCATCCAACCTTTCACAAGTTCAGGTTGTTTAACAGCAGTCGAGCCAACCACAACGCGCTGTGCGCCGGCTTCTAGCAAATCAATTACATCTTGTTCATTGCGAACACCACCACCAATTTGAATATTGGCTGGTGTGCTTGCAAGTAGCTTGGCGATTAAGTCTAGCTGGCGAGCTGTTGTATCTTTTGCGCCGGTTAAGTCTACTAGGTGAAGCCAACCTGCGCCTGCTTGGTGATACAGATTAAACTGCTCTGCTGGGTCTACTTTGTATTCTGTTACTTGCCCGTAATCGCCTTGGAATAAGCGAACTACTTGGCCTTCAATTAAATCTAATGCGGGAATAATCATTTACATTCCTTATAGGGCAGCGTTAGCCGATGCCTAATCCTTATTACAGTTCCAAGAAGTTTTGAATCAATTTAGAGCCTGCTTTTGACGAACGCTCTGGGTGGAACTGAACACCATAATAGTTGCCACTTTGAACGGCAGCGGTAAACGGATTGCCGTAATCACATTGTGCGATTGTGTAGTCACCTACTGGCATTGCAAAGCTATGTACGAAGTAAAAATACTCGCCTTCTTCAATGTCTTTAAATAGCGGGTGATTCGGTGTTGCGGTTACAGTGTTCCAACCCATGTGTGGTAGTGGCAAATCACCCGTTTCAAGCAAGCGAACTTCGCCATCACACAAACCTAAGCATTCCACTATCTCGTCGGCTTTTTGGCCTTTCTCTTGAGACAGTTTACCTAACAGTTGCATACCTAAACAGATACCAAGCAGAGGCTTCTCGACTTGCTTCACAAGGCTAACGAGGTCACGCTCTTGCAAATTCTTCATTGCCTCACTTGCTGTACCTACACCGGGTAGGAATAACTTATCGGCAGCTAGAACAACTTTTGGTTCTTTCGAAATTTCAACTGCGTAGCCCAGACGTTCAATCGCAAACTTCACTGAGGAAACGTTGGCACAACCAGTATCAATAATAACGACTTTTTGATCTTTCATTGTTTTTCCTTGCTAACGTTAGCCTTACAGTACGCCTTTGCTGCTTGGTAACTCGTTACCTTCAACTTTAATTGCTTGACGAAGAGTACGACCAAACGCTTTAAATAGGCTTTCAATGATGTGGTGGTCATTATTGCCATTAGAAGAAAGGTGTAGCGTACAAGCTAGCGTATCGGTTAGAGAACGGAAGAAGTGAACCACCATCTCAGTCGAAAGATCACCCACTTGTTCGCGGCTGAACTTAGCATCAAATTTCAGGTATGGGCGGCCAGAAAGGTCTAGTGCACACTGCGCCAAACATTCATCCATTGGTAGACTGAAACCAAAGCGGCCAATCCCACGTTTATCACCTAGCGCATCTTTAAGTGCTTGGCCTAGAGCTAAAGCCGTATCTTCTACTGTGTGGTGATCATCAATGTGTAGATCGCCTTTCACAGTTAGATTCATCTGGAAACCACCGTGTGTCGCGATTTGATCAAGCATGTGATCGAAGAAACCCATGCCCGTATCG
>NZ_JADDYI010000081.1:198033-286785 GCF_015163545.1 Vibrio sp. OPT24 | reverse complement strand
TCTTGTTGCCACCGGTTTCATCAAGGTTTACTGCAACCTTGATATCAGTTTCTTTAGTCGTACGAACCACTTCAGCAACACGTGCATTAACCGTCAGATCTTTAACAATCTGTGGCCAGTTAAGCGTACCTTCCGTTTCCGCATCTGGGCCATATTGAATCCCGCGAATTGCCATGTTCTCAGCAAGTTGAAGATCAGTCATTCGATCGCCAATCACAACAGAATGTTGAAAGTCGACTTTACCGCCCTGTAGATACTCTTTAACCATACCCAACTTAGGCTTGCGGCAAGAGCAGTTGTCTTCGTCAAAGTGAGGACAAATAAGCACGTCGTCAAACTTAACGCCTTGAGACTCGAAAAACTCCATCATCATATTGTGTGGTGCATCGAAATCTTCTTGTGGGTAGCTATCGGTACCTAGACCATCTTGGTTAGTCACCATCACTAAACGGTAGCCCGCATCTTGCAATGCTAACAAGCTAGGAATCACGAGCGGTTCGAATTTTAATTTGTCTAAACGGTCTACTTGAAAATCGACTGGCGGCTCAACAATTAAGGTGCCATCACGGTCTATAAAAAGTATTTTCTGTTGTTTACTCACTTGAACTTCCTTTTAATTTTAAATCTGGTGGCCTAGCTAAAATCAACCGCTAACCCAAATGTCTGATTCATTGGCCAGCTATGTTGATTAAACACAACTGTCCAATGTGATTACTGGTAAGCCTTCGTTACTGAAAAAAGTTACGAATGAATCCAAGTGTCTTTTCGCACTCTTCTCGATTACCAATACTAATACGAACACAATCTTCAATTGGCGAATTACGCAAGATGATGCCAGTGTCCCATGCCGCTTTGAACAATTCGTCACCGTTAGGGAATTTAACCAATAAATAGTTACCCCAACCATCAAATACCGTTACTTGAGGTATACCAAGTAGGCCAGCTTGTAAATAAGCGCGATTAGCACTTAAATCGAGAACTTGAAACTTAGCTCTTGCTAAACCTTGCTCTGAAAGGGCTTGAACCGCAATGTCAGCAACAGGGATTGGCACTGGGTATGGTGCAATCACTTTCAACAGTACATCGATAAGCTCTTTGTTTGCTAGCGTAAAGCCACAGCGTAGTCCCGCTAATGCGAAAGCTTTGGAAAGAGTACGCAAAATCGCTAAATTCGGATATTGAGCAAGCAAATCGACCGTTGACGCTTCAGGGCAGAAGTCGATATACGCTTCATCCATCACCACAATCGCTTTGTCTTGCGTCATTTCAAGCAATTTAATGATGTCTTTACGATCAACTAAGTTACCCGTTGGGTTGTTTGGGCTACAAACAAATATCACTTTCACGTTGTCTAGTTGAGCTTCAATAGAGGGAAGATCTAATTGCCATTCAGAGGTCAGAGGCACCACTTTACGTTCGACACCAATGGTTTCGGCGCTGATCGCATACATACCGTAAGTGGGTGGACAGTAAAGAATTGCATCTTCGTTTGGCTCACAGAAAGCGCGAATCAGTAACTCAATGCCTTCGTCAGCCCCACGTGTTGTCAATGTTTGCTCTGGTGTTACACCTGCATATTGTGCGTAAGCATCGATTAATTCTTTTGGCTGACATTCACTGTAGCGGTTAAGGCGAGTCAGATTTAAGCTGTACTCGTTATCAAACGGAGATTCATTGGCGTTCAACCATACATCTCCGCTACCGCCAATGCGCCTTGCAGACAAGTAAGGTGTTAGAGCCTGAACTTGTTTTCTTGCTAACTTTTCCATGCTCCGCCCCTACTTCGCTCTATTTAACTTTTCAACTCGGATAGTCACAGCACGCTTGTGAGCATCCAAACCTTCGGCTTCAGCCATCGTCACCACTGTCGGTGCTAGACCTTTCAAGCCATCGGCTGTTAGTTCTTGTACTGTCATACGTTTAGAGAAATCTGCTAAACCTAGGCTCGAATACGTTTTGGTGTAACCGTAGGTTGGCAATACGTGGTTTGTACCTGATGCATAATCACCTGCAGACTCTGGAGACCAGTCACCCAAGAATATTGAACCTGCATTGTCTAGCAACGGCAACAACTCACGTGGATTCTTGGTTTGAACAATTAAGTGCTCAGGACCGTAGAAGTTCGAAATTGCGATAGCTTGAGTGATTGATTCTGAGATGATAATCAAGCTAGATGCTAATGCTTGCTGAGCGATGTTAGCGCGAGACAACTCTTTCAGTTGTTTCTGCACCGCATCCGTTACTTGATCAGCAATAACCGGAGACGGCGTAACCAAGACAACCTGAGAATCAGGGCCGTGTTCCGCTTGGCTCAATAAATCCGCAGCGATGAAGTCTGCATCTGCAGTTTCATCTGCAATCACCATCACTTCTGATGGACCAGCAGGCATGTCAATTGCAGCACCACGGAAGTCATTGCTGACTTGGCGTTTCGCTTCCGTTACATAGGCATTACCCGGGCCGAAGATCTTATCGACTTTAGCCACACTCTCGGTACCGTAAGCCATTGCCGCAACCGCTTGACCACCACCAACGTTGTAAACCTCGTCGATCTTACAAAGCTTAGCGACATACAAGATTTCATCAGCAATTGGTGGAGGCGAACACAAGACAACTTTACGACAACCCGCAATCTGAGCGGGTACACCTAACATAAGAACCGTTGACGGAAGTGGCGCACTGCCACCAGGAATATAAAGACCAACCGTATTAATCGCGCGCGTTACCTGCTCACACAAAACGCCAGGTTGAGTTTCAACCTTAATTGACTGAGGCTTCTGAGCTTCATGAAACTTGGCAATATTGCTATAAGCTTGCTCTAGCGCTTGCTTCATTTCTGGTGTTAGACGAGCACACGCCTCTTCAATCTCATTCGAAGTAACTCGAATTGATTCAGGAGTCACACGATCGAACTTTTCAGTCAGTTCTTTGAGTGCGGCGTCGCCTTCATTTCGTACTTTTGCAATAACATCAGAAACAGTCGCTGTGATGTTTGCACCTTCAGTAATAGCTGGACGCTCTAATACCGAGTCTTGCTGTGATTCACTTAAAGATTGCCAAACAACGGTTCTCATCGTCACTACCCCATCATTTTTTCGATTGGTAATACTAGAATCGAGCTTGCACCCAACTCTTTCAGCTGTTCCATAGTTTCCCAGAACAAGTTCTCAGTACTTACTAGGTGAACGGCAACTTTGTCTTTATCTGTAGATAGAGGAAGAACAGTAGGATCTTCAGCTCCAGGCAATAGCGCTTTAATTTGCTCTAATTGAGACGTTGGTGCGTGAAGCATGATGTACTTCGACTCTTTCGCTTGCTGAACACCTTGCATACGAGTCAGTAGTTTTTCAATTAATGCTTCTTTGTCTGCATCAAATTCGCCGGTGCGTTGAATTAACGTTGCTTTAGATTGAAAAATAGCTTCTGCTTCTTTTAGGCCATTCGCTTCTAGCGTAGCGCCTGTAGAAACCAAATCTGCGATAGCGTCCGCTAGTCCAGCTCGAGGTGCTACTTCAACTGAGCCTGTTAGCATACAAGTGCTGAATTCAACACCCTGCTCATCCATGTAGGCTTTTAGTAGTTGTGGGTAGGTTGTTGCAATACGTTTACCCGCTAGGTCTTGTGGGCCGTTGTATTCTTCATCTTTGTTGATAGCGATAGAAAGGCGGCAACCACCGAAATCTAAACGACGTAGTGTGCGAAATTGCGATGGCTCTTTTAGAGCAACGCGGTCTAGGCGAACTTCTTCTAGCTCATTTTCACCAATGAAACCTAGGTCAACCACACCGTCCATGATAAGACCTGGAATGTCATCATCACGAACCAGTAACAAGTCGATTGGCATATTAAGTGAATGAACCACTAGGCGCTCACCCATGATGTTAAATTTAACACCACATTTTTTAAGTAAGTCTTGGCACTCTTTACTTAAGCGACCTTTCTTTTGAATTGCGATTCTTAGGCGTTGTGTCTGCATTGCTGTATCCCTGTGCAAATATTTGAATTTATTGATTATTTAAAAGTGCTAAAACTAAAAAACCCTCGGAAGACTTTGTCGTCCCGAGGGTTTAAATCTAAATTCTTTGACTTAACCTCCGGGAGAATTCTTGCTCCCGGGTATACGTAAATCTCCCCGAAAGACTAGATAGGGTGATGATGGTGATGAATGTTCATTACTAATTTACGCATACTTATAAGCTCTTAGGTTGTTTGCTGTCTTGTCTCCACACTAACTAAGCTGACATCCTTTTTCAACCATTTATTCGAACTTTTTTCACTAAAACTCAAATTAATTTAACAGGTACAAAAAAGGGAAGCCGCAGCCTCCCTTTTCATTATTCAATCAGATGATGATTAGCTGTTGCACGTCGCCATTTTGCAGCGAGAGAAATAAGCCAATGCAAAGCATACAGCAACAAACGTTAGAGACGCCGCACCAAATGCGATGCCAGTTGATGATGTCATACCTAAGGTAATGAAACCAACACACGATACGAAGGCCACAGACAGCGCATAAGGAAGCTGAGTCGATACGTGGTCAATGTGGTTACAACGAGCACCGGTAGAAGAGAGAATCGTCGTATCAGAGATTGGAGAACAGTGATCACCAAACACAGAACCCGCAAGAACCGCACTTAACATAGGCAGAATTAGAGCGATGTCAGAGGCTGCAGCCATGTCACCCGCGATAGGAAGCATGATACCAAATGTACCCCATGATGTGCCTGTCGAGAATGCCATCAGGCCAGCAAGAAGGAACAAAATAACAGGTAGCCAGTGGTAATCAATGTTACCTGTTGCTAGAGACGAAAGGTAAGAACCGGTTTTCATGTCACCGATAACAGAACCGATAGTCCATGCAAACACAAGAATCAGGATAGCGCCAAACATAGAGCTAGCACCGATCCACATTGTTCTTGCGATATCAGACATTGGCAGCTTTTGCTTAAACACTGTCGCTAGCGCAACAAGCAGGCCAACAACACCACCGTAAACAAGAGACTTGCCTACATCTGTATTTTCAAACGCACCAAGCAAGTTGAATGCTTGACCGTCAGCGGTAAGCGCTTGACCACCGGTATAAAGCATTGCAGCTACCGTCGCTACGATTAACGATACGATTGGCATAACGAGATCAGAGACAGAGCCGTTTTCACTCTCTTGAATGTCTAGCTCTTCATTTAGGTCGTGAGCTTGCTTTTGATCGTTGTCACCTTCAAAGCCACGGCCTTGAGATGCTTCGATCTCATGTTCACGCATTTTACCAACATCTAGACCGAACCATGCAACGGCAAATACCATTAATAGTGCGAACACAGCGTAGAAATTCATCGGGATAAGACGAACGTAAGCACCCAATGCTGAGTACTCTGTCACACCGTGTGTTACTAAGATGCCACCAATAATAGTAATGATGTAAGCACCCCAGCTAGAAGCCGGCATGATCACACACATTGGAGCAGCAGTAGAATCCAGAATATAAGCAAGCTTAGCGCGAGATACGTAAAAGCGGTCTGTAACAGGACGAGAGATAGCACCTACCGCTAAGCTGTTGAAGTAATCATCAACAAAAATGAACACACCCAAGAAAGCAGCAAGTAGTTTTGAACCACGTTTGCTCTTAACACGAGACTGGGCCCACTCAGCGAATGCTCGCGTACCACCAGATAATGTTAATAAGGCGGTTGTCATTCCAAGAATAATTAGGAATGCGACGATGCTCATGTTCCAGGTATTAATGCCACCATCTTCGATGAAAACACCAGAAGCTTTAGTAAACACGTAGCTAGCTGCGTTACCTACTGAGTAATCAGCAAGTAAAATCGCACCCATAACGATACCGACACCCAAGGAAACCAATACACGGCGGGTAACAATAGCGAGAGTTAAGGCCACAAGGGGAGGAAGCAAAGATAAAGGCGATGTTGCAAAATCTATTAAATTCATGATCTTCAAAAACCAGTTTTTTATTTGGCTAGAGATCTACTGCAGACAAACTTGATACGGCTTATCAAGCTCATGTTGAACTAAGCGAAAGGGAAGTGAACACTTCACCCAACCCTACAGTAGCGCTCCATAGTTTAAAATTAAGACTATGGCAGTGTTGTACCTATTGAGCACAACCCCAGCAAATTGCTTAGATATACAATTTACTTCGGCAATTAGACCTTTCATTCCCGTTCATTGGCATCACCCCAACGAAAACTACTTTTTATAATTGCACCTCTACGTGCGATAACATTATTAACCGTTGAAACCAAAGTTTAACAACAAATCAACCAAAGCATCGCATCAGGTAGCCGCAATTGTACTCATCAAGGGCAGCATTGCAACATATCATTCCGACAAAAATAGTTTTTTGTTAATGAAGTAATCAATAGAAGAATAGTCAACTTAAGGTAATTACTCCACCAGTCACATATCAGTTTTTTAGATATTCTTAATAATTATTATAAATTCACTAGGAGTTCGCCTTTTCATTTTCAACTATTCATCTCAATTCTTTATTTAAATATGTAATAGAAGAAATACTATTTGTTTTATTCCTAGGCTCTGTTTATTATTAGGAGGATTATTTAGTTTACCTTGATGGGAAATATCATGTCTGAATTAACAAAAACTTTATTAAATATCCGCAGCCTTCGTGCATTCTCACGTGAATTAACTCTTGAGCAACTTGAAGAAGCGCTAGACAAGCTGACTATTGTTGTACAAGAGCGTCAAGAGTCTGAAGCTGAAGAACGTGCTGCTAAAGCAGAGCAAGAAGCTAAGCTTTCTGCTATCGCTGAACAAATTGCAAAAGACGGAATTGATGTTGCTGATCTTATCGCTGCACTTTCTGGTGAAGCAAAATCTAAAACGACAAAAGCTAAACGTGCTCCTCGCCCAGCTAAATACAAATATGTAGATGCAAACGGCAACGAGAAAACTTGGACAGGTCAAGGCCGTACGCCTTCAGCTATCCAAGAACAACTAGATGCTGGTAAATCTCTAGAAGAGTTTGCTCTTTAACGCATCGTGTTTGCTAAGTGAATAATCAATAACACACTAAGCAATAGAATTAATATTTAAGTCGACCAAAGTATTATTTACGGCTTGAATATATTCAGAAACAAAAAAGGCTCCTTTCGGAGCCTTTTTTATATTTTGTTATTCGTTACTGGATTTGATAAACACAGTAGCGTACTTAATAAACCGAGAAGTTCATTTGATAAGTACTACACCTTATCTTTCCCAGTAAGCTTCTTCTAAACTGTCTTCTCTTTCAGGAAGACCACGAGATAAACGTGGAGAGTGTTGAACTAACACTTCATAACTTGCTCGGTTTGAATATTTACAAACTTGCGAGAAAGACGAATACGTCAAAAATGAATGTTGGTGCTTACTTGAGTTAGGCACGTTTTCTTTGTGGTATTTATTCGCAGCCATATCATGCAATAAAGCCGATAACGCAGCATCACCTGCACCATTGGTATTCTTGATCTTTTCAGGGCCACCCATATAAGGTGCAATGTGCGAATAGATCTTAGTCGGGTTGTCACATAAGTTTTTATGAGCAGGACGGCTAAACTCGTAACGGTTAAATTCCGCAATAGAACCCGGTAATAGAGGTAAAGACGTTTCACGCTTTGCGGCGTCTTCTGTGTAACCCGCCATAAATAGGCCAACAGGGCCTGCAGTACATAGAACTAAGTCAACCCACTCTAGCGCTTTGTCAGAAGCGGCAAGAGGATCACTTTCACCAGTTAACGCTTCCGCTTCGTCTTCGTTCATTGCAACAACTGTTACATGCTGCTCAAGGAAATCTTTCCAAAACTCTGGATCATCTTGAATAACGAATTTAGTTCCCAACGTTAATACAACGGGTACATCATATTTCTTCGCGTACTCGATCGCTTTCATTGTTGCATCAGGCATTGGGTCGCCAGGTTTACAACGAACTAAATAAGCGGTTAATACCAAAGCAGAAGCACTTTTGAAGATCTTTTCAGGAATACTATCAGGTTTTAGTTGGTTCATTTGACCTTCGCTAATTGCGAAAGTACGTTCACCATCTTCAGTAATTAATGCAAAGCAGCGACCAATTGCGCCATCTACCCCTTGTAAATGATTCAGATCCATTCTGCTTGATGTATTACATAAATAACGATAACCATAGCTACCAATCTTAATATCTTGGCTCATTACACCTAGCAGCGTTGAACGGTCATCTGCCAGCACTGAATAGTTGTGTAATGTATTGCCGATCGTACCACCAGCATATTCATTGGTAATCAAGCACTGCTCTTTTAATTCTTGATATAAAGACTCTGCAGCTTCGTCACCGATGACTAGCGAATGTCCCTTACTTAAGCCATATTTTTCGATTAGCTCAGAACTCACTTTCGCTTCGATATCCACCAATGTTTGGTCAATGCCGATAATATGAGTACGTGACATTCTTTTACTAGTTTGAGCTTGGCTAACTAAAGGGTCACGAGCGTGAACCGGAAAATAGTGCTTTGATTTACGTTGTCCAGGGAATTTCATAGGGCTAGTCTAAGTCAAGGGGAAATAGGTGGCGGATTCTACCGCGCAATATTTAACGCGGCAATCTTTCAAACTATAGCAAACGTTTGCTGTACTATTTTTTTATTCGCCTTCCATAAAGCTTAAATCAGGCAGCATACCCAAATGCTCTGCATAACGTTTTTGATTGAACTCTGCACCATTTTTCATTACGTCAAATACTTCAATAGCCAGTGCACATGCCATAGCCGCAATTGCTTCTTCACGCGGTGTACCAGTCATCATTAAACGCATCAACGTCTCTTTCACTTTCACTGGTTCGCCATCCTCAAGCTGGTTCTCGATGATCTCAATCAGCTCTTCTTCTTGCATAAATTCATTTTGTTCAGACATTTTTTTATCTCAGGTCTTGGATTTCGAGCGACTATGCCACATATACTTCTGACATCCTAGCGACTCACCTCGCTCTCATGCGATTCTCTAACAAAGTCAGCGCACTATTTGTGCAAATGAAACTGTGATTCCGGTCTCGGATCTGTCACGGCGTTTCTCTTTCTGTTAGAATCTGCGACCAAGTAATAGTAACGGTGTTTAGACATGTCAGATATCAGCTCTGGAAACAGCGAAAAGAAAGTAATTGTCGGTATGTCCGGCGGTGTAGATTCGTCAGTATCGGCGTATCTTCTTCAGCAACAAGGCTATCAGGTAGAAGGCCTTTTCATGAAAAACTGGGAAGAAGACGATAACGAAGAATACTGCACGGCAGCTGAAGATCTTGCTGATGCTCAAGCGGTATGTGACAAATTAGGTATCCACCTTCACACTATCAACTTTGCCGCAGAGTACTGGGACAATGTATTCGAATACTTCCTTGCTGAGTACAAAGCAGGTCGTACGCCAAACCCAGACATTCTTTGTAATAAAGAAATCAAATTCAAAGCATTCTTAGAGTTTGCAGATGAAGTATTAGACGCAGACTACATTGCGATGGGTCACTACGTTCGTCGTACTTTTCCTACTCAAGAAGAGCTAGACGCTGGTGTGAAACCAGAAATGCTACGTGGCCTAGACAGCAACAAAGATCAAAGCTATTTCTTATACACATTAAGCTCAGACCAAGTGGCACGCAGCCTATTCCCAGTTGGTGAATTAGAGAAACCTGAAGTGCGACGTATTGCTGAAGAACAAGATTTGATTACAGCAAAGAAAAAAGACTCAACGGGCATCTGCTTTATTGGTGAACGTAAGTTCACTGAATTCTTAGGCAAGTACCTACCAGCACAGCCGGGTAACATCGAGACACCTGAAGGCCAAGTAATTGGTCAACACCAAGGTTTGATGTACCACACATTAGGTCAACGTAAAGGCCTGCATATTGGTGGCACCAAAGGTGGTGGTGGTAATGAAGAACCATGGTTTGTTGGTGAAAAAGATCTGAAGCGTAATGTGCTGATCGCAGTACAAGGTAAAGACCACCCTCTTTTGAAATCAGAGGGTTTGATTGCTTCTCAGCTTCACTGGGTAAATCGCACACCAATTACTGAAGTTATGACATGCACGGTAAAAACTCGTTACCGTCAAACCGATATTCCTTGTACAATCATCCCAATTGATGACGAGAACATTAAGGTTATTTTTGATGAACCACAGATTGCTGTGACCCCTGGTCAATCGGCAGTATTCTATCTAGACGACGTTTGTCTTGGTGGTGGTATCATCGAAAAGCGCATCTAACTATTATCAAACGAACGATAGAAGACAACTAGGAGTTACTACGTGGCTAATACACTTTATGACCGTACTATTGCTTTCGCCGGAATTTGCCAAGCTGTGGCTTTGGTTCAACAAGTAGCGAAAGACGGCCATTGTGATAAAGATGCCTTCGAAGCTTCACTCAGTGCTATTTTGAATACCAATCCGGTGAATACTGTGGGCGTATTTGGACGTGAAGCGAACCTAAAGCTTGGCCTTGAGTGCTTAGTAAAAGGTATCGATAGTACTCCAGCTGGTAGCGATATCACGCGCTACATCATCAGCTTGATGGCGCTTGAGCGTAAACTATCTTCTCGTAACGATTCGATGTCTCAACTTGGCGACCGTATACAAACGGCAGAACGCCAAACTGAACACTTTGATCTGTTTGACGAGCAAATGATCAGTAACTTAGCGAGCATCTACCTAGATGTTGTGAGTCCTATCGGCCCTCGCATTCAGGTATCTGGGACACCATCAGTACTTCAACAGACGTCGAGCCAACATAAGGTTCGTGCGCTTCTTCTATCAGGGATTCGAAGCGCTGTGCTTTGGCGCCAGGTTGGCGGTAAACGTCGCCACCTAATCTTCGGTCGTAAGAAGATGATCGAGCAAGCTCAAATCTTATTAGCTCGAATGTGATTTATTAGCTCGCGCCTCGTCGCGAGCTTGTTTTTTTGTATCAACACAACTCTCACGCAAACGTTTGCGCAATGTGCGTGACAATTGAGATTGTTACTGGTATAAACCTCTCAAAATTTAGAAAACTCAATTCAGGAGAACACCATGGAACTGTCAGCATTGACTGCTGTTTCACCAGTAGACGGCCGTTACGGAAGTAAGACTATTGCACTACGCAGCATCTTTAGTGAATTTGGCCTACTAAAATACCGCTCTATCGTTGAAATTCGTTGGTTACAAAAGCTTGCACAAACTGATGCAATCGCAGAAGTACCAGCGTTCAGTGCAGAAGCTAACCAGTTTCTTGATGAACTAGCCGCTAACTTCAGTGAAGAAGACGCTCTGCGTATCAAAGAGATCGAACGCACGACAAACCACGACGTTAAAGCGGTTGAATACTTCTTGAAAGAGAAAGTAGCTGGCGTTCCTGAACTTCACGCAGTAAATGAATTCATTCACTTTGCATGTACTTCTGAAGACATCAACAACACATCTCACGCACTTATGCTTAAAGAAGCTCGTGACACTGTGATTCTTCCAGAAATCCGTAACGTAATTGATGCTATCAAAGCACTTGCGAACGAGTACCGTGATATTCCTCTATTGTCTCGTACACATGGTCAGCCAGCTTCTCCTTCTACTATGGGTAAAGAGATGGCTAACGTTGCGTACCGTATGGAACGTCAATTCAAGCAAATCGAAAACGTTGAGATCCTAGCGAAAATCAACGGCGCTGTAGGTAACTACAACGCACACCTTTCTGCATACCCAGAAGTTGAATGGCACAAGTTCAGCGAAGAGTTCATCACTGAATCTCTTGGCGTAACTTGGAACCCGTATACAACTCAAATCGAACCTCACGATTACATCGCTGAGCTATTCGATGCAATTGCTCGTTTCAACACGATCCTTCTTGACTTCGACCGTGACGTTTGGGGCTACATTGCTCTTGGTCACTTCAAGCAGAAGACTATTGCTGGCGAAATCGGCTCTTCTACTATGCCGCATAAAGTTAACCCAATTGACTTCGAAAACTCTGAAGGCAACCTTGGTCTAGCTAACGCAGTATTCAGCCACCTTGCACAAAAACTTCCAGTTTCTCGCTGGCAGCGTGACCTTACTGACTCTACGGTTCTTCGTAACCTAGGTGTGGGTGTTGGCTACGCAATCATTGCATACACTTCGACTCTGAAAGGTATTAGCAAGCTTGAAGTTAACCGTGCTGCGCTACTTGCTGAACTAGACAAGAACTGGGAAGTATTGGCTGAACCAGTACAAACAGTAATGCGTCGTTACGGCATCGAGAAGCCATACGAGAAGCTAAAAGAGCTAACTCGTGGTAAGCGTGTAGATGGCGAAGGCATGCGTGCATTCATCGATGGTCTAGAGATCCCTGAAGACGAGAAAGTTCGCCTAAAAGAGATGACTCCAGCGAACTACATCGGTCAAGCAATCGAGCTAACTGACAAGCTGTAAGGTTCGAATTTCGAATCACAGAATAGACTAAGGCTTCCCATGTGGAAGCCTTTTTGTTGCGTATAACAAAGAACCTTGAACTATCGCTCGCGTCCTAAGTAAAAGAACAGCCGTAAATCAAACCTGACTTCCCCAACTAGCCCACCCCATTCAAATACAGCAAGCCGCATTAAACAAACATCCTTAAACGCCAAGACCAAAAAAGGCCTCCCGAAGGAAGCCTTTAGAATACATATTGCCGCTTAACGACAGCAGTTTGTGTTGGAGCTTACATGTTGCGTAAAGACGCAATACGCTTATCTAACGGTGGATGGCTCATTAGTAGCTCAGTAAGAGACTTCTTACCGTTGATACCAAACGCCATCATAGAACCTTCTAGTTGTGGTTCGTGGCTCACCTTTAGACGCTCCAGAGCGGCAATCATCTTCTCTTTACCCACTAGGTTCGCTGCACCTGCATCGGCATGGAATTCACGATGACGGCTGTACCACATCGTAATGAAGCTTGCTAAGAAACCAAATACCAATTCCAACACCATAGACACACCGAAGTACACCATCATGTTGCTGCCGCCCTCTTCTTCGTTGTCATTCGACGCAACAATGTTAGCGATGAAACGAGATAAGAAGATAACGAACGTGTTCACAACACCCTGCATTAACGTCATGGTCACCATGTCTCCGTTCGCAATGTGGCTAACTTCATGCGCTAATACTGCTTCAGCTTCATCACGCGTCATGTTGTGTAGAAGACCTGTTGATACTGCGACCAATGAATCATCACGCTTAGCACCCGTCGCGAATGCATTGATGTCTGGCGAGTCGTAGATCGCCACTGTTGGCATACCAATACCAACTTGTTGAGATTGACGGCTTACCGTCTCCATCAACCAATGTTCTGTTTCGTTACGTGGGCTTTCAATGACCATGCCGCCTACTGAGCGTAGTGCCATTTTCTTTGACATCATTAATGAAATGAATGAACCGCCAAAACCAAATACTGCAGCCATTAACAACAAGCCTGAAAGGCTTCCTGGTTGCATACCTGTAACTGCATATACAATATTAAGAACAACACTTAGTACCAATACAACCGCAAGGTTGGTTGCAAGGAACAACATTACTCGCTTCATTACTTATCTCCGCATGAAAGCTATTTTTATAAAACTTATTGTTATAGGCAAGGCAGACAGCAATTGATTCCAGCCTTGAAGACTTATACTTACTTATACATATAGTCTTAGATTAAGAAAACAAGGTTAAGCATTAAATTGCAACATTTGATTACGAGATTGTAGCCGCGTTAATTATGGTCTATTAGACCTAAGTCGTATGGTGTCGATATAACAATCCGTTTACAGTGACTTCAGATGATTTATTGGCTAGTCCATGTACAAAAAGGGAACGATCATGGTTGAAGGTACTAACACTCAAATGGCTATCGATTTACTGTGCTGTCACCTAGGGATTACTGAAGAAGAAGCGAAAAAGCAGATTGGAATTCTAACACCGCAAACGGCTCAGGCAGAAATCACAGAAACACAGCAAGCGCTAATGGGACTAACAAAAGAACATTGATCCTAAGCTTGCTTATGTAACAGACCAATTGTTTATAAACCAATGGTCAAAGGCTTAACAGAGAAAAAGGGCTGCAATCGCAGCCCTTTTCTTGTTTGACGTATAACTTGAGATTTAAAGATCAAGTAGTGGTTGAACATTAATGTACTTACCAATGTTCTTTGACTTCGCTTTTGGTACGTAAGGAATTTCACCTAACTTCGGTGCACCTAGCTTATCCTCAAGCATCGCAATAATATCAGCATAATGTTCAGTGCCTGGATTAATACGGTTCGCTACCCAACCTACTAGATTTAGGCCGTCAGCACGAATCGCTTCTGCCGTTAATAGAGCATGGCTCAAACAACCCAGTTTAATACCTACAGTCAAAACCACTGGAAGCTGTTCTTTTTTAACCCAGCTAGACAGATATTCGTCGTCTGAAACCGGAACACGCCAACCACCAGCACCTTCAACTAGAACGATATCAGAATTTTGCTTATGCGCTTCAAGCTTCGCTGATAATATCGCTGTATCAATCACTACACCGTCATGCTTTGCCGCGATGTGAGGCGATGACGGTAGCAATAACGCATATGGATTCACGTCTTCGTAAGCAATATCTTGCGTTGCCGCTTCTTGAAGGTGCAATGCATCACTATTACGCAACCCTTCTGGGTATTGCTCGCTTCCGGCAGCAACTGGCTTATAGCCAATTGTTGATAAATCTTGCGCGGCTAAAGCTTGAAGAATCGCTTTTGAAACCACAGTCTTTCCAACTTCGGTATCCGTACCTGCAATGAATAATGCATCAATCATAATTGAATAACCCCTAAACAAACTTGATATGTTGCTGGCAAGAAACCTTGATGGTTTTTAAACTCTCGATATTCCCGTTCAACGAGCTGCAACATGCGGCGACTTGTTAAACCTTGTGAGCGACCACTTACGTGATTAGCGCCGATACCTTTAAGGTCGCGCATCAGTTCAAACGCAGTGTCGTACCAAACGGTGATGGTGGGCAAGTCTAGTTGATGAGCCGTACAGCTAGATTGCGCTAACGCAATTTTTACCTGATTGATTGTAATAAAATGGTTAACGTGTTGATGTGTGTCAATTTTAGACCATGATTTTTCTAACTCAAACAGTGACCCATAAAGCAAAGTTGAGAAAATCACAGACCCACCAGCCGCAGTGACACGCTTCATCTCTTTCAAAGGCAACGACAAGTCGTCACACCATTGCAACGCAAGGCTAGAGAAAACGATGTCAAAACACCCATCTTCAAACGGTAATTGTTCGGCATCGGCTTGTTGGTATAAAGAGACAGATGCGCCACAACGTTTTTCTGCTGTTTCCAACATTCCAACAGAAAGATCAGCGCATACTACTTCGGCCCCTCGTTTTACAAGTTGCTCTGAGAAATAACCAGTCCCACAACCTAAATCGAGCACCTTTAACCCTGATAGATCACTCGGTAACTTATCCAGTAGTCGGTGGCCGACATCTCGCTGAAACTCAGCGTGTTTGTCATAGGTTGTTGCTGCGTTTCCGAAGGCTTTGGCAATCGCACTTTTGTCTTGGCCTACGTAATTATTCACTACTGCTTCTTGTGACATTTACTGAGCCTCTTTATTTGATTCTAAGCTTGGATCGATGCCCGATTCACTGCTTCGGTCAATTGCCTGATGCAACGACCTGGTTAACTGATGAATCTGATCCTCACTGTGATTCGCCGTTAAGGTAATACGCAAACGAGCTGTCCCTTTCGGAACGGTTGGCGGCCTTATCGCCGTTACCCAAACTTGTTTACGCTTTAATTCTTCAGCAACAGACAGTGCCGCCTGTGCTTCACCGATTACAAACGGCTTAATCGGAGTCTGAGTATCTATAAAACCTTTCACGCCACTCATCTCCTCCGCATAGATCGCACCTAGCTTCATGAGCTTCTCTCGACGCCACTCTTGCGTCTGAATCATCTGACACGCATGAGACAAAGCCACTGCTTGTGAAGGTGGCATCGCCGTCGAGTACACATGATGACGAGCAAACTGAGTTAAGTAATCACCCACTTCTAACGAACAAAGAATCGCAGCACCAGAAAGGCCAAATGCTTTGCCAAAGGTCACCACCAAAATATCCGGTGAGATTTGTGCTGCACTGCAACTCCCAGCCCCTTTATCACCTAATACGCCGATACCGTGGGCATCATCAACCACCAACCAACTGTCGTATTGATGAGTCAGGTTAAAGATCTGGCTGAGAGGCGCTTGATCGCCATCCATGCTGAAAACGCCCTCAGTCACGACCAAGGATTGTGGAGATTGGCTTAGTAGAGACTCTAGATGCTGCGTGTCGTTGTGCTTAAAGCGTTTCATGGTTGCAGGTGAAAGCATCCCCGCTTCCATTAAAGAGGCGTGGTTAAGTTTGTCTTGCAACAGAGAGTCGTCTTTTTCGAGCAGAGAAAACAACAAAGCTTGATTAGCGCTGAAACCAGAACTAAAGAGTATGGCTCGTTCAAATCCAAGCCATTCACACAGCTGAGCCTCTAAATTTAGATGAGCAGGACTAAAACCTGTGACCAATGGCGATGCCGCACTGCCGGCACCATATTGGGAAAGTCCGGTTTGCCATGCATCGACCAGTTCAAGATCGTTTGCCAAGCCTAAATAGTCATTACTCGAAAAATTAATGAAGTTAGAACCTTCACTATTAAGCAAAGGGCTATTGCTGTTTTCGAGTACCTTAAGTTGACGAGTTAGCCCTTGCTCGCGACGATGAGCAAGGGCACTTTTGATGCGAGATTTAAACAGTGGCATCGTAGAACATGTCATCTTTCGTTGGACGAGCAGCAACGCGCTCCACCACTTGATCTAACAGTTCATTTTCTTGAATTTCGTCAGGCTTTTGAGCCACCTGTTGGCTATTGATACCCAACTTCTTAAACAACTGCATATCCGTGTCTTCGTCTGGGTTTGGCGTAGTAAGTAACTTACAGCCGTAGAAGATAGAATTTGCACCCGCCATGAAACACATCGCTTGCATCTGTTCATTCATGTTCTCACGACCTGCAGATAGACGAACCGCAGACATTGGCATCATGATGCGAGCAATCGCAATAAGCTTAATGAAGTCAAAAGACTCAACATCATCAACGTTTTCCATCGGTGTGCCTTTCACTTTTACGAGCATGTTGATTGGCACACTCTCAGGGTGTACTGGAAGGTTAGCCAGTTCTACAAGTAGACCCGCACGATCATTGGTGCTTTCACCCATACCAATAATACCACCAGAACAGATCTTCATACCGGCATCACGCACGTGAGATAATGTATCTAAACGATCTTGGTAAGTACGAGTAGTAATGATGCTGCCGTAGAACTCCGGAGAAGTATCAAGGTTGTGGTTGTAGTAATCCAGACCTGCATCCGCTAACTCGCCAGCTTGATCGGGCGTTAGCATACCTAGCGTCATACAGGTTTCTAGGCCCATGCCTTTCACACCTTTGATCATGTCAGTTAGGTGAGGCATATCGCGTTCTTTCGGATTTTTCCATGCCGCGCCCATACAGAAACGAGTCGAACCCGCGTTTTTGGCTTTTTGCGCCGCATCCAAAACACGCTCGACTTCCATTAAGCGTTCTTTGTCGACATCCGTTCGGTAGTGAGCACTTTGAGGGCAGTATTTACAGTCTTCAGGACAAGCACCGGTTTTAATCGATAGAAGCGTACTCACCTGCACGTGGTTGTGCTCTTGGTACTGTCTATGAACCACTTGAGCTTCAAACATTAAATCCATAAACGGTTTTTCAAGCAGTGCTCTTACTTCAGCAACTGTCCAGTCATGACGAACTTCCACGTGTCGATCCTTTTTATTATTTGATATTACATCTCTATCAATAGAGATTGTATTTATGCTTGGATAGTCTACCGACAAGCTTTAGACTGTCAACACATTGATAATATAAAAAGTTTACATATGGTTACTTTTTAACCAAAAAGAATGGGAGTTACTATGGATCTCGCCTTTGATCGCCAGCATATCTGGCATCCCTACACATCAACGTTAACACCTCTGACCTGCTATCCAGTCACCAATGCAGACGGTGTTTACCTAGAATTAGAAGGTGGAAAACGCATTATTGATGGCATGTCATCTTGGTGGTCAACCATCCATGGCTATAACCACCCAGCATTAAATGCGGCCGCTCACAGCCAAATCGATAAAGTTTCACACGTTATGTTCGGTGGTATCACCCACCAACCCGCTATCGATCTATGTAAAAAGCTTTTGAATCTCGCGCCAAATAATCTTGAACATGTATTTTTGGCCGACTCTGGCTCGGTAGCCGTGGAAGTTAGCCTAAAAATGGCACTGCAGTATTGGCACGCTAAAGGGCAACCTCGTTCAAAGTTTCTCACGCTAAGAGATGGCTACCATGGCGATACCTTTGCAGCGATGTCAGTCACTGACCCAGATAACTCAATGCATAGCCTTTACAAAGGTTTTTTGCCTGAACACATTTTTGCAGACTCTCCGAAAACAGGTTTTTGGGATCAATGGAATGCGAGCGACATAAACAGCTTTCGAGAAAAGCTAGCCGCACACCACCAAGAAGTTGCTGCCGTGATCTTAGAGCCAATCGTCCAAGGTGCTGGCGGTATGCGTATCTACCATCCTGAATTTCTGAGACAGGTTCGCTTGCTGTGTGATGAATTCAACGTCTTGCTGATCTTGGATGAGATTGCGACCGGGTTTGGCCGTACAGGGAAACTTTTTGCTTGCGAACATGCCGATATTCAACCGGATATCTTATGTGTAGGTAAGGCGCTAACTGGTGGCTACATGACCCTTTCAGCAACGCTTGCGAGTAAAGAAGTTGCTGACACAGTATGTGGCGGTGAAGCGGGTTGTTTTATGCACGGTCCAACATTTATGGGTAACCCATTAGCTTGCGCGGTAGGTGCGGCAAGCTTGTCCATCATAGAGCAAGGCGATTGGCAAAATCAGACTCAACAAATTGAGCAACTTTTCTCTGAGTTGCTACCGCCTTTGCGAGAGCATAATCTTGTCAAAGATGTTCGTTGGTTGGGCGCTATTGGCGTCGTTGAAACCCATACACCTGTCGATATGGAAACCATCCAAGCTCACTTTGTTGAACAAGGGGTTTGGATTCGTCCATTTGGTAAGTTGATTTATATGATGCCTCCCTTCATTAGCAAGCCTGAGCACATCGAGAAACTTGTTTCCGCTATTAATTGCGCATTAAAAGATCGCCACTGCTTTAAATAGAAGACAAAGCTATTACCTCTCCTTACTGGTTCATTTGCTATCTGCAATATTGAAGTTAAGGAGAGGCCGGTTCATTATTATCGACAATAGAGAACGACCGCCTTCTAACGAAGTTGGCTGTCTTTACTTGCTCTGCGATTGAACAATGAGTGACGATACGCAACGTGTTCAAACATGGACTGGCATCCAATACAGAAACGCACGCCTTTAATTGCTAGCCGTCTCTTTTCTGATATCTCACCACCGCACTCGTCACAATAATGCAAGCTTTCCCCACTTTGAATGTTCCCTCTTACACGAGAGAACTCATCATCAATGGTATTTTGAATTTGCTGACTGACGCTATCGTCACCTGCCAATCCTACGGCCATAAGTCCTTCTCTGTATTTGCATGAGAAAATTTGTACCTATCGCGGTAAGAGCGCATTATAACCATTTTTTAGTGGTGTAATAATAACCTAAATTAGAGAAACGCTATTACAAATGAGTAATGAAATTGACCCTCGACTCACTGCTTTCCGGTGTAACAGAAAATAAAAAACCCAGCCGATTGACTGGGTTTTCGTATAACAGTTTTACTGATTAACCGATGTGCGTTACGCCGCCCATGTATGGCTGAAGTACTGCTGGGATAGCAATACGGCCATCTGCTTCTTGGTTGTTCTCAAGAATAGCAACCATAGTACGACCAACAGCAAGACCAGAACCGTTAAGTGTGTGTACAAGTTCAGGTTTCTTCTCGCCTTTACGACGGAAACGAGCTTGCATACGACGTGCTTGGAAATCCCACATGTTTGAACAAGAAGAAATTTCGCGGTAAGTCTCTTGCGCTGGAACCCAGACTTCTAAGTCGTAAGTTTTCGCAGAACCGAAGCCCATGTCACCAGTACATAGAATCACTTTACGGTAAGGAAGCTCTAGAAGTTGAAGTACTTTCTCAGCGTGACCTGTTAGCTCTTCAAGCGCTGCCATTGAGTCTTCTGGCTTAGTGATTTGTACTAATTCAACTTTGTCAAATTGGTGCATACGGATAAGACCACGAGTGTCACGACCGTAAGAACCCGCCTCAGAACGGAAACATGGTGTGTGAGCTGTCATCTTAAGTGGCAGTTCGGCTTCATCAGTAATCGTGTCACGAACCATGTTCGTTACCGGTACTTCCGCAGTTGGGATAAGCGATAGAGTCTTAAGAGGCACGTCACTTACTTGCTCAGTTAGCGGGCTTGTGTGGAACAAGTCTTCGCCGAACTTAGGAAGCTGACCAGTACCGTAAAGGCTATCGTGGTTCACTAGGTACGGTACGTACATTTCTGTGTAGCCGTGCTCATCAGTGTGAAGATCAAGCATGAACTGAGCAATAGCACGGTGTAGGCGTGCGAATTTTCCTTTCATCACGATGAAACGAGAACCCGAGATTTTTACTGCGCTAGCAAAATCAAGACCGCCAGACATTTCGCCAAGATCTACATGATCTTTCACTTCGAAGTCGTAAGTCTTAGGTTGACCCCAACGAGAAACTTCTACGTTGTCATCTTCATCTTTACCATCTGGCACTTCTGCATCAGGTAGGTTAGGAATAGACATTGTGATCGTTTCTAGCTCAGATTGAAGATCAGCCAATGCTACTTTAGCTTGGTCTAGTTCTGCGCCTAAGTTGCCTACTTCTGCAAGGATACGCTCAGCTTCTTCATGGTCGCCTTTTGCTTTCGCTTGACCAATGGACTTCGATCGAGAGTTACGTAACGCTTGTAGCTCTTCAGTTTTCATCTGAAGGGACTTACGTTTTTCTTCAAGTTCACGAATTGTCTCTACATCAAGGGTGAAGCCTCGACGTGCTAATTTTGCCGCTGTTTCATCCAGCTCAGCTCGAAGTAATTTAGAATCCAGCATTGCTAATCCTATGCTTTAGTTATTTGAATATTCAGTAGATTGCTACTGAATCACTGCTAAACCCCTAAAACTGGTGCTATTTCAACCAATTTATAACGATTTAATTGAATTTTTATGACTAGGTAACGATATCCAAAAAAGACTACTTTTCATAGCGTTTTTGTGGGCTTTTTGCGTCCAAATCCGCCAGATAATCTAGCTTCTCGCCAATTTTTGTCTCTAAGCCTCGTTTTGTTGGGAAATAGTATTGCTTCTCTCCCATTTCAGGAGGCAGATACTTTTCACCAGCCGCGTAGGCTCCTGGTTCGTCATGAGCATAACGGTATTCTTGCCCATAGCCCATGTCCTTCATCAAAGTTGTAGGTGCATTTCGCAAATGATGAGGGACTTCATATTCAGGAAGGTTGTGAGCATCTGCTAGAGCTTGCTTCCAAGCAGTGTAAACAGCATTACTCTTTGGTGCACACGCAAGATAAACTACCGCCTGCGCAATAGCACGTTCCCCTTCTGCTGGGCCAATGCGAGTGAAACAATCCCAAGCCGACATTGCGACCTGCATTGCTCTTGGATCAGCATTGCCAATATCTTCAGAAGCAATCGCCAGCAAACGCCTTACGATATACAAAGGGTCACAACCCGCTGCAATCATTCTTGCTGACCAATACAAAGCCGCGTCAGGGTTTGAACCACGAATCGATTTATGAACAGCGGAGATCAAGTCGTACCAAATATCACCCTTGTTATCGAAACGAGCAACCTTCTCGCCAGCCACTTCAGCTAACAACTGCAACGTTATCGCTTTCTCGCCTTTATCGTTGTCTTCTGCCATGTCATATAAAAGCTCAAGATAGTTGAGCGACATGCGTGCATCACCGTTGACCAGTTCAGCAAGGCGATCTAATACATTATCAGCAAAATTGGCCGACATATCACCTAACCCACGCTGTTTATCTTCGATAGCTTGGCGAATGACAAGGGAGATATCATCTGTATTCAGCGAAGTCAGTTTGTAAACACGCGCACGCGACAACAAAGCGTTGTTCAATTCAAAAGAAGGGTTTTCAGTCGTCGCGCCAATAAAGGTTACAGTGCCATCTTCAATATGCGGCAGAAAGGCATCTTGCTGGCTTTTATTAAAGCGATGGACTTCGTCCACGAACAGGATAGTTCTGCGTCCTGCTTGCTTGTTCTCACGCGCTTTTTCAATGGCGATACGAATGTCTTTTACACCCGAGGTTACTGCCGATACGCGTTCAACCTCTGCGTTAGCATAGTTTGCTGCTACTTCCGCTAACGTGGTTTTACCGGTGCCAGGAGGCCCCCACAAAACCATCGAGTGGATATGGCCCGCTTCCAATGCCCTGCGAAGCGGTTTACCTGGACCTAATATATGCTGCTGACCTATGTACTGTTCGACAGTTTCAGGCCTCATACGAGCAGCAAGGGGACGAAAATCTTCGTCCCCTGCAAAATCTAAGCTGTAATTACTCAATTGCAATCTCTTGATTCATTGATGGCATCAATGCCTATCGACGCGCTACCAAACGATCTGCTGTCTAGATCAGTTTCTTTGGTCGTCGACCTCGACACCTTCCGGCGCCACAAAAGTAAAGCGGTCTGCTGCAGGTTTACCTAAGTCGACGTTGCTAAAGGTAAACTCACCTTTCTGACCATCTTGTTCAATCACATTAAAGCCCTGAACAATGCCTTTTTCGTTGATATTAATCTGGAAGTCACCCTGATTCGAGTCGACTGCCGTTGGTGTTAGTGTAAATTGATTACCCGACTGCGCTACGTTGTAGTTATCCCAATCGTTTTCTTGGTTACGTGTCAGCAGCACAAAAGGTGTTTGCGATGTTGCTTGTTCTTGCCAGTAAATACTCACTTGCTCAATGAATGGGCTGTAATACCACAAGCTTTGACCGTCAGATACCAGTAGGTTTTCATCAGGGAAAGTGGTTTCCCAACGGAATAAGCTTGGGCGTGCAATCTCTACCGTGCCCTCACCTTCCATAACGACATCACCATCAGGGCTCGTCACGACTTGTTTAAAGTCAGCGCTAAAACCTGCGTTCAATGCTAAGCGACTACTCAGCTCTTCTTTCGGAGAAGCCAACACTGAGAAACTCATAAATAGAAGTGCGAATACTTTTTTCATCAATAATCCTGTTAGAACATACGTCGGTCATATTTTCGATTTGACCGACTTAATGGGTATAAGTTCATAGGGCGTGTTGACCTTTCGTGGTTGAACTTTGTTCGGATGGGGACGCCTAGTCAAAAGCGTTTTAATCGCGGCGAGGGGGAAGTAGCCTAGTCATTCTAAGCAAATCTCCCTCAACAAAGAGTAAAACGCTTTTTGCGGGGGCGCCCAGCTCGAACCCTTCGGGCAGCGTTTGCTGGTCATTTCTACTACGTTATCGGCTTCTCATGTAGGCTAGCTACACATCAAAGCCTCTGCCTTGTATAAATACCCAGCAACTCGCTGCAAAAAACAGCTCGAAAGATCTACACGCCCTAGTAGAACTAATCTTTTGGTGGAGCAGGTGCCAAGACTTCTCTGTTACCGTTATGTCCAGGAGCACTGACGATACCTTGAACTTCAAGTTGCTCGACAATTCTTGCTGCACGGTTGTAGCCAATCTTAAATCGACGTTGGACACCAGAAACTGAACCACGACGCGAATGGACCACATGTTCAACAACTTGGTCAAACAAAGGGTCGACTTCTTCATCGCCTTCCATTTTCTCACCTGGCAGCAAAGTTTCAGGCGTCTGTTCACCGTTAGTGATCTCATCAATATAGTTTGGCTTACCGCGTGCTTTCCAGTTATTCACGACTGCATGTACATCATCATCAGATGCAAAGGCACCGTGTACACGAGTTGTATGACTAGAGCCCGGAGGCAAGTACAGCATATCACCCATGCCCAATAGTGACTCGGCACCACCTTGATCAAGGATAGTTCTTGAATCCGTTTTGGTTGATACCGTAAAGGCCACACGCGTTGGGATGTTAGCTTTGATAAGACCGGTAATAACATCCACTGATGGACGTTGAGTCGCTAAGATCAAGTGGACGCCAGCCGCACGTGCCTTCTGCGCCAAACGAGCAATAAGTTCTTCAACTTTCTTACCAACGACCATAATTAGGTCGGCAAATTCATCGACGATAACCACAATGTAAGGCAACTTCTCTAGCAATGGCGCTTCAGGATCCATGCTGTCACCCGGTTTCCACAGTGGGTCATGGATTGGATGACCCGCTTCCGCGGCCATCTTCAATTTGTCGTTGTAGCCTTTAATGTTACGAACACCAAGTGCTGACATCAATTTATAACGACGTTCCATTTCGCCTACACACCAACGAAGGGCATTAGACGCATCTTTCATGTCGGTTACCACTTCAGACAACAGATGAGGGATACCTTCGTAAACCGATAGTTCAAGCATTTTCGGGTCAATCATAATGAAACGAACATCTTCAGGTGATGCTTTGTATAGCATACTCAAGATCATCACGTTCACACCTACCGATTTACCAGAGCCGGTTGTACCTGCAACCAGAACATGTGGCATCTTAGACAGATCAGCAATAACCGCTTCACCTGCGATGTCTTGTCCTAGAACGACTGTCGTTGGTGATTTTGCTTCTTGGAACTGAGGGCTCGCAACCACATCAGAGAAGAATACCGTTTGACGACTCATGTTTGGCAGTTCTAAGCCAACATAAGGTTTACCCGGGATTACCTCTACGACACGCACTGCCAAAGCAGACAATGAACGCGCTAAGTCCATAGATAGACCAGAGATACGGCTCACTTTTACACCAGGGGCAAGGTCGAGCTCAAATCGGGTGATCACTGGGCCAGGGAAAATATCAACGACTTCGGCTTTAATCTTGTAATCGGCCAGTTTAGACTCAACAAGACGAGCAATGGCTTCTAGCGCATCACGATCAATAAAGGTTTCACGCTTTTCAGGGTGGAACAGTAATTCAAGCGTCGGCAATGGCTCTGCAGGTTTCGGCAAGTTAACATCTTGTTGAACTAAAAACGGGTTTTGTGTCGCCGCGATATTCGCTTGGGCTTCAGAAACAAGGTTTTGGAATGCCGCGACATCTTGGTCTTGATGTACAGGTTCTTCTTCTGTTACCTCTTCCCAAGGAAGATCAACAACTGGTGCTTGGTTCTGCTCAGTCTTTTGCGTCAGCTCTTGTTCATAAGATGACGGAGCAAGTGGCTCTTCATCATTATCAATAGGTTCAGCATCTAGCTCTGAATTAGGTTCAAAGCTTTGCTCTTCCGTTGTCTCGAAAGGCGCTGAGAATTCTTGTGGTGTTTCTTCTATTTCACCCATTGGCGAAGCGTATAGAGATTCTGGTTGAACATCTTCCGCATCGAACTCGTTATTTACTTCTGGTGAGCTATCCATTACTGGTTCTACACTGTCAACAACCGTTTCAGTAGGATGAACTGCTGGTTGCTCTTCCTGCATGTATTGCTGATACGCGATCTGAGATTCATGCGCGTCAACCTGATCCTGTTCTGCGAGGTCATCTTCATACATAGCCGCATTTTCTAGCTGCTCTATCGTTGCATTCAACTGCTTAGAACGCTCAACACCTTCTTCTAAAGGCTCTTCTGGCGCTTGGTAAACAGGAGCTACAGAGATCGGTTGTGCTGTAGCACTTTCGTTTTGAATGGATGCTTGCTCATGGGTAGAGTCGTCTTGCTTCTTCACTGCCTCTAAAGGCATGTGAATATTGTACTGGCGCTTCTGTGGCACAGTATTATCAATGGTATTGCTCGCCGCTCCTGAAGATTCAGCCGTTGCAGAGAAGCTCATGGTTGGATCAAGGGAGTCTTGTTCTGCTTCTTTACTCTGTTCTTCAGCATTGTCTTCTATAGCGGGTAAATCTCGATAATTTGGTTGCTTATGACGATCTTCCAATCGTTCTCGGTCGGCAGATTCTTTCAGTTCAGGTTCGAGCAACTCTTGATCTTGTCCACGAACTTTGTTTACAGCAGACGTAAAGAATTTAATTGCACCTTCACCCAACCATTCAACAATGCTTAACCAAGAAATCCCCGTTAGCAGAGTAAAGCCAGCTCCCCATAAGAAAAGCAGAACCAATGTACTGCCAAGAACGTTTAACGTTGGAAGCGCAAGACTCGACAATACGTCACCCACTACCCCACCTGACGAAAAGTACCAAATATCGTCAAAGTTGATATCCGCTAGGCCACAACTCGTAAGAATAAGAACCGTAAGGCCAAGTAAGCGAGTACCCCACAGCATAAAATCAATCTGTTCGTCTTCATTGCGCTTACGGAACAGTACCCACGCAGTCACCGTCACCAATATAGGTAATGGGTAAGCCAGAGAACCAAACACAAAGAAAAGTGTATCAGCCAACCATGCACCTACATAACCACCGGCATTTTGAATGTCACCACCCCATGCAGTTTGCGACCATGATGGGTCAGCTGGGCTGAAAGTTAATAACGCAACGGCAAGTAGAATAGAGAAGAGAACGCCCAGAATCAGGCTGCACTCTCTAAGACGTTGAGAACCATTTAAACGAGGAGACTGAGGCTCTTCACTCGTTTTAATGATTGTTTCTACTTTATTACTGCTCTGCTTGAACATAAACCAACTTAATAATTGAACGAGATGAAAATGTCGCGAGCAGCTCGAGCCACTCGTTCCAATGAAACTACTGTTGATTTAACCATATCAAACAGAAAAACCCAATTCCAGAAAGCAAGAAAGCGGAACAAATGTCCGCTTTCTTTCATTTCACCAATTGTGATTAACGAGTTTTAATCACAAGTTGATTAGTTTGTTTCACTTCTTCCATTACAACGTAAGTTCGAGTGTCGTTTACGCCAGGTAGACGCAGTAACGTATCACCGAGCAACTTACGGTAAGCACCCATATCCGATACACGTGTTTTTAGAAGATAGTCAAAATCACCCGACACTAAATGACACTCTTGGATGTCATCTAGTTTCTGAACAGCGGTGTTGAATTGTTCGAACACATCTGGAGCACCACGGTTCAACGTAATTTCAACAAACACTAAAAGTGAAGCATCAAGGTACTGTGGGTTCAGCAACGCTGTATACCCAGTAATGTAACCTTGACGTTCTAAACGACGAACACGTTCAAGACATGGAGTTGGAGAAAGTCCTACTCGTTTTGAGAGTTCAACGTTTGAGATACGACCGTCTTTTTGCAACTCATTAAGAATGTTGCGGTCAATACGATCTAGTTCCTTGGACGGCTTCTTATAATTGTCTGCCATTTTTTATTCCACCTTATTACTTCCTTGCAAAAAAATATACTACAACTTTTTAATATTCAGTATCAAATTTTATTTAAACATATCTATACTAGATATTAATTCGACAGAATTACCCTACGCATAGATAAAACAACCAAATTATATTGAGGAGTCAGGATGATCATTGGCGTACCGAAGGAAATCAAGAACCACGAATACCGCGTTGGTATGACCCCAGCTAGCGTGAGAGAACTAATCTCACACAGCCACCAAGTTTTTGTAGAAACCAATGCCGGTAATGGTATCGGTTTTTCAGACGATGATTACATCGCTGTAGGCGCATCCATTCTTCCTACTGCTGCTGACGTTTTCGCGAAAGCAGAGATGATTGTAAAGGTTAAAGAACCCCAAGCTGTCGAGCGAGCTATGCTTCGCGAAGGGCAAATATTATTTACTTATTTACACCTTGCACCAGATTTTCCACAAACTGAAGAGCTTATCAAGAGCAAAGCTGTCTGTGTAGCCTACGAGACTGTAACAGATAATATGGGTCGCTTGCCACTATTAGCACCAATGTCTGAAGTCGCTGGTCGCATGTCTATTCAAGCTGGTGCACAAACGTTAGAGAAGTCTAACGGTGGTTGTGGTCTTCTTCTTGGCGGCGTTCCTGGTGTAGAACCAGCAAAAGTTGTTGTTGTTGGCGGTGGTGTTGTAGGTGCTAACGCTGCACGTATGGCTGTTGGCCTTCGCGCTGATGTAACCATTCTTGACCGCAACGTGGATACGCTTCGTCGCCTAGATGAAGAATTCCAAGGTCGTGCAAAAGTGGTTTATTCTACAGAAGACGCTATTGAGAAGCATGTTCTAGCAGCAGACCTAGTGATTGGTGCAGTACTAATTCCTGGTGCAGCAGCACCTAAATTGGTAACTAAAGACCACATCGCAAAAATGAAACCTGGCTCTGCAGTTGTTGACGTTGCGATCGACCAAGGCGGTTGTTTCGAAACTTCACACGCGACGACTCACGCTGACCCGACTTACATTGTTGATGACGTAGTTCACTACTGTGTTGCTAACATGCCAGGTGCAGTTGCTCGTACTTCTACTTACGCGCTAAACAATGCAACACTTCCTTACATTGTTAAGTTAGCGAACAAAGGCTACCGCGAAGCACTTCTATCTGATGAAGGCTTCCTAGAAGGTCTAAACGTAATCCACGGTAAAGTAACTTGTAAAGAAGTTGCAGAAAGCTTTGACCTAGAGTACGTAGACCCAGCTGAAGCAATCGCAATGTTTAACTAATGATGTAATGGCTAACTGAACGCAATAATCTTCTCGTTGAAGCGTTCAGTTAACTCATACACATTAAACAAAAAGCCAGTACGACATGATGTCGCACTGGCTTTTTTATTTATGATTTTATTTGCATTAATGAATTACAATCGTAAAAAAACGTAACAGTACTGCATACAGTTAGCGATCGAGCTTAACTCCATGAATCAATAGGTTTCTTGGTGTAATACTGCGTTCACAAAACTCTTCAATCGAAGCTTCATAGCCTTGTTCTTGTAGATAGATGGCTCGATCTAAGGCCAACCATATCTCTAATGGTCGTCTGAAAACTTGTTGAACTAAACTCAGCTTTTCCATTTCCCAAAAAAGCGCTTCACCTTGCTCTAAATATAAACCAAAGTTGATACCTGCACCGAGTGACATGCCTTTCACTTCAGACGCCCAACCACAAAATGACTCAAAGCCTTCAGATAACTCTGATTTTTTGATACTTGGTATGGGGATGTATTCGTCGATACCGAGTTCAGCTTTAAGCAATTGGCAAAAACCTAGTCGATAGCTCATCTCCAGCTGACGATGCCTCTTTACTCTCTCACCACCCGTCACCGTTTCTTGAAGTGGGATTCTTAAATCGCTCTTGCTTAAGGTCAAAGCAGAGCTTCTCGCAACACAAGACATCGCTTGATAAACATCTTCTCTAATCAGATGGTAACAGCAAGGTGAAATAGTCACGGCTGGCAATCCATGAAAAACAGATTTCTTGACTAACTCAACGTGGAGATCACCACACGCGTGAAGTGCAACAGCATGTTGGTCTATATTAAACACTTCTTCTGCGTCTTCTGTAAATGCATCCCCCTGAACAAAGGTCATATCTAGTTGCTGAGCGTCAGCAATAGCTTGCCCGCTCTCACACAAAGATTGTTGCCATTCAAAACTGGTGACTTTTTGTTTCGATTGTTGAGACAAGATTCGCCCAAGAAAACCTTTACCAGAACACCATTCCAACCACTCTTTCCCATAATGGTTCTCAAGCACAGCTTCTCCCATCGAAACAATTTGTTGCAACTTTCTTCCAGGAATACCATCTCCAGTACCGCGAGCAAGCTTTAACCCGGCAAGTGTCGCTCTATCAAACTGGATATTTTGGTTAACGGAATATAATTGAGGGAGGAAAAGAGTCAATTCATCGGCCACTAGCTGAGGTTGCTCTTTCAACGTTTGAATGCGCTGAATACTCAAGCCTTCTAACCAATCAACAAGAGGACGATTCACATTGCGCCATGGTGTTTGCTGAGTTCGACATAGATGGAAGGGATCTGAACGCCAATAAATTTGGTGCTCTAACAAAAATGAGTCGAGTATTTTAAATCGTGAATGCATGCTTCCCCCTATGATGGGTGGATTGTAGGGGGTAGAGGCCGAAATAGAAAGGCACTATATGAGATGCGGCGCAAAGAGAGGCAGTGTAAAGAAAAGTTATCGAGATGCGAACGTTTGGGGATGACACATAATTAAAACAAAAATCGGCCTGATAACAGACCGATTTAAAATTTAGAAATGCTTCCGAGCTTCTAGTCTTGTAATGTTCTAATAACTATCTCACCGGCAGATCGATATCCTTAAACATCTCTTCGATCTCATCATTCGATTTTAAAGAGATAGCTTGTTCAACAACAGGTCGAGTTAAATGCGGGGCGAAACGCTCCATGAAATCAAACATGTACGAACGCAGAAAAGTGCCTTTTCTAAAGCCAATGCTTGTGGTGCTTGCACCAAACAAATGACTAGCATCAATAGCGACCAGGTCAGTATCTTGTTCTTGGTCGATGGCCATACTTGCAATGACACCGACACCGATCCCCATACGTACATAAGTTTTAATAACGTCGGCATCAGTTGCTGTAAACACAACGCGAGGTGTTAAACCGACTTTATTGAAAGCGGTATCTAACTCAGAACGCCCCGTAAAACCAAATACGTAAGTCACTAGAGAGTAGGCCGCAAGATCTTCTATCGTAATATTTCGCTTTTGTGCCAGAGGATGGTCTTTAGTCACGACGATTGAACGATTCCAGTGATAACAAGGCAGCATAATCGCATCTTGATAGAGGTGAAGGGCCTCCGTTGCGATAGCAAAATTCGCCGTCCCCTTAGCGACAGCTTCTGACATTTGGCTAGGCGTGCCTTGGTGCATGTGAAGTGACACTTTTGGATAGCGCGCGGTAAAGCCCTTGATCACATCAGGGAGTGCATAGCGAGCTTGAGTATGCGTAGTCGAAATGTTCAATGTGCCCATCTCAGGATGAGTATGCTCACCCGCTACTGCTTTAATACTCTCAACACGAGCCAAGATCTCTTGTGAGATGCGAATGATATCTTCGCCAGCTTGAGTTACCTGCGTTAAATGCTTACCGCTACGCTCAAAAATCTGAATACCTAGTTCATCTTCTAGCAATCGAACTTGCTTACTGATACCAGGTTGAGATGTGTATAAACTCTCTGCCGTTGCAGAAACATTTAGGTTATGGTTAACAACCTCAACAATGTACTTCAGTTGCTGTAACTTCATATCTAACCTCGTAATCCTTTACTCATTTCTGTGCTAACTTATTTGCAAAGAGAGCGTTATAGTCTTGTGTAATATAATTAATAGTTATAACGCTTCAAGCACAAAAATGACAGAAAAATTGAGCTTTTAGACACTAACAAACATAAATATCACTAACGCTTTGCAACCCACTCCTCATTCTCATACATTAGTAGGTAAGTTTTGATTGCCGATTTCGCTCAACAAGAGATAATCAGAAATTGCAATTTACGAGTGCCGATACACAATGGAATCGTGTATCCTCTCCAGTTAGCTATAGAAAATAACAAGCAGACACAAATATATGAATATTGGTTTAATAATCACCTTAGTAGCCGTTCTTTTGGTGTTGGTTTTAGGCTACAACATCATGCTTCAATACAAAGTTAAGGTAGAGACAGCGAAGAAACAGGAAGCTTCTCGTTATCTAACCATTATTGATGGAACAGAAGAATTGATTGGCAACGCTCATCACATGCCTTTTAGCCAAGATCTTCTTGTATGCTTAAACAATCGAATTCTTGATGCATTAGAAAACATGTATCAACTCGACCCTAAAAATAAGCAACTTGCTCAACGAATCGAAAGCGTAAAACAACAAATCACTCAGCTTAAGGAAAACTACCAAGGTGGCGAAAGCACAGCTTTCCGAGTACCAAGTAGTGATAAGCAAGCGATAATGATGCTGAAGCTTGTTAAACGCCTACGTGATACAGTGCGCAACGAACACAATAAAGGCCGTTTTGAAACGCAAGCTTATGTCGTAGAAAACGCTCGCTTAGAAACCATTCAGATCCGCATCAATATCGAGAACGTTATCAAGCGTGCAAATGACTCAATATCTCGCGGACAGCCGGGTACGGCCATTCAGTTACTGCGAAAAGGCATTGATGCACTAGCAACGAAAAACGATTCATACTCGAATCAAGCAAAAGAAAAGCTTCAACAGATGCTTAACGATCTTGACCAGAAACGCCAAGACAAAAACGCACAAGATTTACAACAAATGGAATCTAAAGAGCGTGACGACGATATGGATGCTCTATTTGGTCAGAAGAAGAAATGGTAATCGTCTAACCCAAACAAGAAAAGGCCGCCATATTTACTTAAATAGGCGGTCTTTTTTGTACCAAATGAATTTCCTTTCTCTGTATAGGGAGTTCTAGTGAGCTGTGATAAAATCCCGCATTATCAACAAACTTGCCCCTACCATGTATCAAGAACTATTAGCTCCAATTAACTCCTTTCTTAAAGCTGAAACGCCAGATTCATGGATCGATGAAGCCAAAAAGCCAGAAAATCTGCACATCATTCTACGCGATCACATGCTTTGTGAGCTTAAAGCGGCTCAAAGCGCTCTGTTCCTTATCCGCAAGTACGCGGTTGATAAAGAGAGTGCCAAGCAACTGAATGAATGGATCTTGCCATACGAGCAGTTTGCTTACCGCCGTATTGGAGACCTAGAGTCACTTCGTGGTAAGAGCAACGTATCCAAACAAATCACAGCGAAAGAAGGGTGTAACTACGGTGCTGACCTGATCGACAAAATGGTGCTGTTGATTAAAGAAGAACTGCATCACTTCTATCAAGTGATGGAATTGATGGAAAAGAAAGGCGTTACTTATCAACCGATTGAAGCAGGTCGTTATGCGAAAGGTTTGATCAAGCAAGTTAAAACTTACGAGCCAGATGCTCTGGTTGATAAACTGATCATCGGTGCGTTTATTGAGGCTCGTTCATGTGAACGCTTCGCTAAGTTAGCTCCTTTCTTAGAAGAAGACATGGAAAAATTTTATGTGTCTCTACTTCGTTCAGAAGCTCGCCACTACCAAGACTACCTTGAGCTAGCAGAACAGATCGCAGGGAAAGATATTTCAGAGCGTATTGCCCACTTCGCTCAAGTGGAAGCTGACCTTATTACTTCAGAAGACAGTGATTTCAAATTCCATAGTGGCACTCCGGTTTAAAAGTAAGCCAATCTAGCCCAAACAAATTCTGTTTCTCAAAAACAAACAAGAAGGCCAGCAATTTGCTGGCCTTCTTTATTCGTATCGCTAACTATAAGAGAAACTTAAGCTAGAGTACCGTTAATCTCAGCAAGAACCGCTGCAGGGTCTGGAGCTTGAGTAATTGGACGACCGATAACAAGATAGTCAGACCCTGACTCAATCGCTTTAGAAGGCGTCATAATACGCTTCTGGTCGCCAACATCAGCGCCTACAGGACGAATACCTGGAGTCACTAACTTGAACTCCTGACCAAGAGTGCCTTTCAACAAAGAAGCCTCTTGTGCAGAACATACAACACCGTCTAAACCTGAGTTTTTCGTCAGAGAAGCCAAACGCATAACTTGTTGTTGTGGTTCAAGATCCAAACCAATACCCGCCAAATCAGATTGCTCCATGCTGGTTAGTACCGTCACCCCGATTAGCAATGGACGTTCTTTACCATATGGTTCTAAGATCTCACGCGAAGCGGTCATCATACGTTCGCCGCCACTGGCGTGTACATTAACCATCCATACGCCTAATTCAGCGGCGGCACGAACGGCTTTTGAGCATGTGTTCGGGATATCGTGGAACTTTAGGTCTAAGAAGACTGAAAAACCACGTTTATGCAATTCACGAACAAATTCAGGGCCAAACAAGGTAAACATCTCTTTGCCGACTTTTAAGCGGCAAGATGCTGCGTCAATACGATCAACAAAGGCTAACGCATCCGCTTGGTTGTCATAATCCAAGGCTACAATGATTTTTTGGTCGTTCATTTCATCTCCTAACGCAGTTAACTTTCTACAAAATATTTACTCACCTACACATAGCGGGTGATAAATAACAGTCATAAAAATGCAGCCCGAAAGCTGCAATTAAAAATTTGGTCTTAAAATGACCACAAATCTATTCACCATCAAGCCCACGAATAGGCTTGATCGTCCCCCACCCTTTACATGAAGGACAGTGCCAATACATTGAGTGTGTTGAGAAACCACATTGGCGGCAACGGTAATGAGGCTTAACTTTAAGCTGCTCACCAACCATTGATTGAAGCGTGGTTAAGCTATCTTTCGCTCGACCTTCTTCTGCTTCTGCTAGGTGATAATCAATTAATCGATAGAAGCCTTTCATGGTTGGGTTTTTAACAAGCTGCTTGGTGAGTAGCTCTTGAGCAGAGCCAACATCTTCATGGTGAGCAACTAATTGAGCAAGCATCAATTCCGCAGATACGCCGGCTTTCTTTTGGATACACGCTTTAAGGAATTCGACCAGTTGAGCTTCTTGTCCAAGCTTGTGGTAACACTCAGCAAGGGTTGGCAACACCTCACTAATGAAATCGATATCTTGCTCGAGTACCGATTCCAGACAGTCTATTGTCTTTTGGTAGTCTTCGTTAGCTAAATGGAATTTGCCTAAAGCAATACTAGCACGGACACATTTGGGGTCTTCGGAAAGTGCCTTTTTAAAATGCTGAAGCGCTTTAGAGCGATTGCCATCAGCTTGTTCTTGCATCGCAAGTTCACACCAGAAGTGCGCAACAGTCGCACGCATCTTCATCTTTTTCTTACCGAGCTTAACTAGAATATTTCCATAATGGATAGCCTTGTTCCACTCGCGAGTTTGTTGGTAGATAGCAACCAATTGCTGTAAAGCACCCTCTTTATGATCGGGTTCTTCTACAAGTTGTTCAAAGATTTTTTCGGCGCGATCAAGAAAGCCAGAGACCATATAGTCTTTAGCTAACTGTTGTAAGGCGAGGTTTTTCTGATCGAGAGTAAGCCCCGAACGTGAGATAAGATTTTGGTGGATACGAATAGCGCGGTCAACTTCACCTCTTGAACGGAACAGATTACCCAAGGCCAAATGAGTATCAATGGTCTCATTATCTACCTGAAGTAGTTCAATAAAGTGGTCAACGGCTTTATCAGATTGATCCGACAGTAATAGGTTCAAACCCGTCACATATTGACGGGAGATCTGGTGTGATTGTTTCTGTTTTTCTTGCTGAGCATTACGATTACCCATATACCAACCGTAAGCGGCAGCAATAGGTAAAAGTAAGAACAGTAACTCTAACATCAAATAAGACCTTTAAGCTTTGGTATCAGCAGCTACCTGCTTTAATTGCTTATTGAGTTGTTTCTTCAAACGATGAATTTTCAGTTGAGATCGCATATGCATATTGCCGAAGACTAACCAAGCAAGACCAAAACCTGAAACGAAGACCACACCTAGTAAGCTTGATAGGTGGAAGTCACCTTGCGCTAGCAGATAGTTAAAGTTCACCGTCGTTTGGTTTTGAGAGCCTAAAGCCAGTGCAATTAGGAAAAGTGCGATAACGGCGACTATTTTTATAATTTTCATAGTTCATCACTCATTGGTTAGTTAGCTGTACGATTATGCAGGAAAATTACTAATCAGACCACCATATTATGGTCATAAAAAAGCGGCATACATTATAGTATGCCGCTTTTCTTAATTCCGATAAGTAGGCTACAGTCCTGAGTTTACTCGCTCACGTAGCTCTTTACCTGGTTTAAAGTGAGGAACGTATTTACCTTCCAACTCAACCTTGTCACCAGTTTTAGGATTACGTCCAACACGAGGTTCACGGTAATGCAGAGAAAAACTGCCAAAGCCGCGAATTTCGATTCGATCACCACTTTCTAGTGTTGAAGCCATGTGCTCTAAAATGTCTTTTACAGCGTCTTCAATTTCTTTTGCAGAAAGATGCGTTTGCTCAGCGCATAGTCTTTCAATCAATTCAGACTTAGTCATAGTTACCCTCGTTGGTTTTCTTTTTAGAAATTATAGACCTATCGGAAAAATAAGCAAAAAAAAAGGAGCCTTACGGCTCCTTTCTTGGCTAGATAGCTATAATTCTCTTAGTGAGAAGCTATTATTCGCCTTTAGCAGCTTTGAATGCGTCTGCCATTGCGTTACCGAACGCGCCTTCTTCAGACTTGTTCAGTGAAGCCATTGCTTCTTGCTCATCAGCTTCATCTTTAGCTTTGATAGATAGGTTGATTACGCGGTTCTTACGGTCTACACCAGTGAACTTCGCTTCAACGCTGTCGCCAACGCTTAGGATTAGAGATGCATCTTCGATACGGTCGCGAGAAACTTCAGAAGCGCGGATGTAACCTTCAACGCCTTCGATTAGCTCGATAGTAGCGCCTTTCGCGTCAACTGCAGTAACAGTACCGTTTACAAGAACACCTTTCTTGTTGTCAGCAACGTATGCGTTGAACGGGTCGTTTTCCATTTGCTTAACGCCAAGAGAAATACGCTCACGCTCTGCATCTACTGCTAGAACAACAGCAGAGATTTCGTCGCCTTTCTTGTATTCACGTACAGCTTCTTCGCCTGCAGCGTTCCAAGAAATGTCAGATAGGTGTACTAGACCGTCGATACCGCCTTCTAGACCGATGAAGATACCAAAGTCAGTGATAGACTTGATCTTACCAGTAACTTTGTCGCCCTTAGCTTGCATTTCTGCAAATGACTGCCATGGGTTAGCTTTACACTGTTTCAGACCTAGAGAGATACGACGACGCTCTTCGTCGATATCAAGAACCATAACCTCAACTTCGTCGCCAACATTAACAACTTTAGAAGGGTGGATGTTCTTGTTAGTCCAATCCATTTCAGAAACGTGTACTAGACCTTCAACGCCTTCTTCGATTTCAACGAAGCAGCCGTAGTCAGTTAGGTTTGTAACACGACCAGAAAGCTTGTGACCTTCTGGGTAACGCTTAGCGATTGCTACCCATGGATCTTCGCCTAGTTGCTTAAGACCTAGTGAAACACGAGTGCGCTCACGATCGAACTTAAGAACTTTAACTAGGATTTCGTCACCAACGTTAACGATCTCTGATGGGTGCTTAACGCGCTTCCAAGCCATATCTGTGATATGTAGAAGACCGTCAACACCGCCAAGGTCAACGAATGCACCGTAGTCAGTAAGGTTCTTAACGATACCTTTAACTTCAGTACCTTCTTGTAGAGTTTCAAGAAGTTCGTCACGCTCAACACTGTTTTCAGATTCGATAACAGCACGACGAGAAACAACAACGTTGTTACGCTTCTGGTCTAGCTTGATTACTTTGAACTCTAGCTCTTTGTTTTCTAGGTGAGCAGTGTCACGGATAGGACGTACGTCTACTAGAGAACCTGGAAGGAAAGCACGGATACCGTTAAGTTCAACAGTGAAACCGCCTTTAACTTTACCGTTGATGATACCAACAACAGTTTCAGCTTCTTCACAAGCTTTCTCAAGTACGATCCAAGCTTCGTGGCGCTTAGCTTTCTCACGAGAAAGTTGAGTCTCACCGAAACCATCTTCAACAGCGTCTAGAGCTACGTCTACTTCAGCACCAACTTCAACTTCAAGTTCGCCAGCAGCGTTCTTGAATTGTTCAGCAGGGATAGCAGATTCAGACTTAAGACCAGCATCTACAAGAACGAAACCGTTCTCGATAGCTACTACAGTACCTTTAACGATGCTGCCTTGTTGGAATTCAGTTTCAGATAGAAACTCTTCAAAGAGTTGAGCAAAAGATTCAGTCATTATTTAATCTTCAATAATTAAACGTCCATGGGTATCCTACCGCATGGGGTTGATAAATTCGCCGGTCATCATCCTTGCGACCAACGTTCGTACTAGCTCGGCGAAATTACCCAGCCAGTTTCGATTCAATATAGTGTAGTGCTTTTTCTACTACCTGCTCAATATTCATTGAGGTGGAATCAAGCACTAGAGCATCCTCTGCAGGGCGAAGTGGCGCCACTGGGCGATTACGATCTCTATCGTCTCGCTCTTGGATCTCGCTCAAAAGGTCGTCAAATTTAACATCTAACCCCTTCTGTTGCAACTGTTTAAGGCGGCGACTCGCACGCTCTTCAGCACTTGCATCTAAAAATATTTTGGCTTCAGCTTCAGGAAACACAACAGTTCCCATATCACGGCCATCAGCAACTAAACCTGGAGCAGCATTGAATGCGCGTTGACGACGAAGCAGTGCTTCACGAACGCGAGGTAAGGCAGCCACTTTTGAAGCCGCCATACCAGTCTCTTCCTTACGAAGCTCACCAGACACATCTTCACCTTCAAGGATAACCTTAACCAAATCGCCTTCAGCAATAAACTGAACATCTAGATGGGTCGCAAGCGGCACCAAAACATCTTCTGATTCAGTATCCACACCATGGTGAATTGCTGCTAAAGCCAATACGCGATAGATAGCACCTGAGTCTAGAAGATAAAAGCCTAGCTTATCTGCTAGTAACATACACAGGGTACCTTTACCTGCACCACTTGGTCCATCAACCGTAATCACTGGGCTTTGAGAAGGCATCTTTTACTCCACGTTTTGTCGTAAGTTTTATTATGTACTAGCAATTAGCCACTACTTTGTAGGCGGCATATTATAGAGAAAAATTGAAAGTCGAGCGAGGTAAATCTCAGATAATTCAAACTTGATGATGCATCAACGAATGCAACCGACTCAATATCAATCACCTTAGGTCAATAAGACTCGCACCGGCTTTGTCTTGATATAAAAAAGCCCCGTCATTGACAAGGCTTAGAGATCTTGTATGGAGACTCAAAGAAGCTTAACCAATAATGGCACGAACCGCTTCCAAATCTTCTGGAGTATCCACGCCAGCTGCAGGAGCTTCCATTGCTACGTCTACGTGAATTTTCTCGCCGTACCAAAGCACTCTCAATTGCTCCAAGCACTCTATACGTTCAAGCGTACTAGGCTCCCAATTAATGTACGTATTGATAAACCCAGCTCGGTAAGCATAGATACCAATGTGTCGTAGTAAAGGAGACTTCGCAGCGGTGCCATTGTTAGCGTAAGCATCGCGATCCCAAGGGATGGTTGCTCGGCTAAAATACAGAGCGTAACCGTCTTTGTCGGTCACAACTTTAACAGCATTTGGATTAAACACTTCATCAGCATGAGTAATTTCCACACCGAGTGTTGCCATTGGTGCTGTGCTGTTCGCGAGGTTATTCGCAACCTGATTAATAATCGCAGGTGGGATTAGTGGCTCATCCCCCTGAACATTCACGATAATATGGTCATCAGGAATGTTCATCACTTCAATCACTTCAGCTAAACGCTCTGTACCTGATTCGTGATTCGGAGATGTCATACAAACGGTCGCACCAAATGCTTTAACCGCTTTCTCAACTCGAGCGTCATCGGTAGCGATAATAACGTTATCAGCACCCGCCTTCATTGACTGCTCGTAAACCCATTGTATCATCGGCTTTCCACCAATATCAGCCAATGGTTTTCCTGGCAAACGGCTCGATTGATATCTTGCCGGAATGACAACCGTAAACGACATTATTTACCCTCATCCATTGAAACGGTGCGAGCTTCAGGTTCTAAAAGAACAGGAATACCCTCTTTAATTGGGTAAGCAAGGCGATCAATTTTACAAACAAGCTCTTGCTTATCCTTGTCAAAAGTTAGTTTACCTTTACATACAGGGCAAGCAACGATCTCAAGCAGACGGTGATCCATAGTATTCCATAACCTCTTTTATTCTTTTTAAAATTTGCTGTTGCGAATCTTCATCGAACTGCGCAGATACCGGAAGATACCACCAGTTCTCTTGCGCATATTCTTCGCATTTTACAGCGTCTTTTTCTGTCATAATCATATTCATACCTTTCTTTGCTAAGGCATAAAGTTCATCTTTATCGAAATCTTGATGGTCGGCGAAACCCTGTGTGAAAACCACATCACCATCAAGATCTTCTAATGTTTTAAAAAAGCGCGGTGGATGACCAATACCAGCAAAAGCCACCAGCTTTTGCAATTTTTCTACTGGTACTTTCTGCCCCGTCTTAAGGTTAACAGCTTGGCTTGGTAGCAAAGACATAGAGAACTCCCGTCCCTGCACTTCACCGCCATTGTTAACCAAAAAGTCTACGTCATCTAAACGAGATACTGGCTCTCTTAACGGACCCAAAGGAATGAGGCATTCACTACCAAAGCGTCTCGCACCATCGATAACCGCAAACTCAATATCGCGTTCAAGTGCATAATGCTGAAGGCCATCATCAGTGATAATGACATTAACACCTTCATTCAATAAAGCTTTCACCGCGTTTGCACGCACAGGGTCAACCGCTACAGGCGCACCCGTTCGCTTTCTGATTAAACGAGGTTCATCACCAGAATGTTCAGCCGGCGTGCTCTCATCCAACACTAACGGGTAGCTTGGTGCTTTTGCCCCATAGCCTCGGGAAACGACTCCGGGTTTAAAGCCGTTAGCCTGCAGCATCTCGACCAACCAAATCACAACCGGTGTTTTACCATTGCCACCAGCAGTAATATTACCAACAACAATCACAGGCAATGGTGGACGGTAGGTCTCTTTTTTCCTCGATAGATAAGCGTCACGACGTCGGCTACTGATCATTTTGAACAGCAAACTCAATGGCCATAATAACGGCCAGAGAATGTATTTTAACGGGTGATTGTTAAACCAAATCTTTTCGATCACAACAAGACCTAATCTTATCCGCTAAACTGAATTCGGTGCAGTTGAGCATAAGCGCCATCATGTGCAATTAGCTCAGCGTGTGCACCTCTTTCGACAATGTGACCGTCATCAACCACTAAAATCTCATCAGCTTGCTCGATGGTCGATAGTCGGTGAGCGATCACCAGTACTGTTTTGTCTTTTTGTAGCTCTTCTAGGGCAGATTGAATGGCTCTTTCTGATTCTGTATCCAGTGCAGACGTTGCTTCATCAAGAATCAACACAGGGGCATCTCTCAATAAAGCTCGTGCAATCGCAATCCGCTGTCTTTGTCCACCAGAAAGACTCGCACCATTCTCACCTACAACCGTATCAATGCCATTTTCCATGCCCTCAATAAACTCACTCGCATGAGCAAGTTTAGCCGCGTGTTCAATCTGTTCGCGAGAATATTTTTCTTCAGCTGCATACGCGATGTTGTTCGCTACCGAGTCGTTAAACAAGTGCACATTCTGAGAAACAAGGGCAAAGTGCTCACGTAGATTCCTCAATTCGTAATCACGAATATCATGTCCATCAAGTTCGATAGAGCCTGAATCTACGTCATAAAAACGAGTAAACAGGTTGGCAATGGTACTCTTGCCCGAACCTGAACGCCCAACAAGTGCAACCGTTTTACCTTTGGGAATTTTGAAACTCACCTTGTCGAGTGCTGGTTTCTCTGCTCCGTCATAGGTAAAAGTCACATCTTTAACCGCAACTTCACCCGTTACCGTTTCAGGCTTCAACGTACCTTTATTTTGCTCTGTATCTAGATCCATCAAACCAAATAGAGTGGTACTTGCTGCCATACCACGTTGGAATTCAGACGTTACGTTGGTTAATGCTTTTAGCGGACGTAGTAAACCAAACATTGCAGAGAAGACAACGGTAAACGTACCAGGGGTAAGCTCAGCTTTAATAGAGTCAACACTAGCAAGGAATAGAACAACAACAATCGCCACTGACGCGATCATCTGAATGATTGGGTTAGCAGCCGCTTGAGCAGTGATTAGTTTCATGCTTTGTTGGCGCATTTGATTACTAACTTTATCAAAGCGATGTTTTTCTAGGTCTTGACCACCGTAAGTTAGAACCACTTTATGCCCTTTCAGCATTTGTTCAGCTGAAGAAGCAACATGACCCATACTGGTTTGCATATTCTTGGAGATCTTTCTGAATCGCTTCGATACGATACTGATCGCCCACGCGACAAGAGGCGCTACAGCGAATAACACCAAAGACAACTGCCAACTATTCCAGAACATCAGCGTCAGTAAGCCAATAATACTTGCACCTTCACGAACAATACTGACTAACGCTTTACTGGTGGCAGCAGACACTTGTTCTGAATCGTACGTAATTCGAGATAACAATGCGCCTGTCTGTTCTTTATCAAAGAAAGAAACCGGCATATGCATGAAATGGCTAAAGATTTTTCGACGAATTTCCATCACCACATTGCCAGAGACCCAGCTCAAGCAATAGGTTGACACAAAACCACTGACGCCACGAACGAACATCATGACAAAGATGATAATTGGAAGCGTGCGTAAAAAGTCAGATTCAGCATTACCAAAGCCTTCATCAAGTAACGGCTTTAGTAAGGAAATCATATAGGTATCAGAGACGGCATTTATAATAAGCGCAATAACCGCAACACCTAGGCCTGCCTTATATAGTCGAATATAAGTCCAAAGTCTTTTAAATGTGACCCAGGTAGTTTCATCTGTTTGTGTTGACATAGAATCGCTTAATTTTCTCACAATAATCTATCTATTCTACTCCCTTACGAAGCATCTGCCTATACCACTGCCCGCCTTGTTGTTCTCTAATCGCATGATATTGCCAACCTTCTTTACTAAGAGTGATGGTTATTTGCCCACTCTCTCCAGTATCAAGCCAAACACTCCCCGCCTCTTTATACCGTCCGACAACTGATTCGTTCGGCATTCCCCATTGATTACCTTTGGCCAGAGAAGCTATCGCTAGTTGAGGAGATACGGCTTTAATAAAGGACTTGATCGACGATGAGTCACTACCGTGATGTGGAACCAACATGACATCACTTCGAAGTTGGTCACCTTCACGAGAAAGTAACCACTCACTGACCAATTCAATATCACCAGTGAGCAACATTGAGAACTCTGAATCGGGAGCAGAAAGCCTTACGACACACGAATGTGGGTTGTACGCCCTCTTCGCTCTTTGAGGTGGCCATAAAACCTTAAAATCGACACCTTGCCAGTTCCAACTTTCTCCGAGAATACATGCTTGAAGATTAAGCTGGGCTTGAGTATTAAGATGAGTTTGTTCATTGAAACTCTGACTGACCCTTACCCACTTTGGCGTGTAGTTTTCAAGTAACGCCGGATAGCCACCAGCATGGTCGGAATCAAAATGGCTAACAATAACACCGTCCAATTCATGAATTCCCCTCTGATTTAAAGTAGGGATCAGTAAAGACTCTACAATTGAGCCCCCAGGCCACGCGTTACCAAGGTCATAGACCACAACTTGAGTGTTCTTTTCCAAAACCAAAGACAGTCCATGTCCAACATCCAAAATATCAATTCTTAATGTGTCATGCTTGAACTTGCCAAACTCCCACCACAATACAAAGACTATAACGACAAATATCGATAACGTTCGTTGGAGGTATCGGCTACAAAAACCGAAAAACAAGATGAGTAATACAGATAGCTCAATGGTGTGGTTATCAACTTGAATCCAAAACCTTTCCGAAAATGGCAGGCTAAAGACAAGGGGCTCAAACGACAAATCAACCAGCTCCCACAAATGACCAGCAAAGCCCTTGCCTAACAACTCCCACTCGCTTGCTAACAACACTGATCCACTTGCACCGAATACCGACTCAGATAAGAAACTGATAAACATTGCCAAAAACAATAATGGAATCGTTACCAACGATACCCAAGGCAGAAGTAGTAAGTTATAGAAAACCGAGATCAGGCTAACCCCTTCAAAGAACAACATAGAAAAGGGAGCGATAAGTATTGTCAGCATTAGCTGTATTTTGATGAGTTGTAATACTCGGCTCGTAAGCGTGACATCTAAAGAAGATGGGGCATTGTTTGAAGCAATATAGAGAACAGCGCCCAAGGCACCAAAGGACAACCAAAAGCTACTCGACAATGCTGAGAATGGCCAAATCAATAAGACCACGCACAGACTTAAAGCCACATAACGGACCAAGCTGATATTTTGACCACGCCACAAGAAATAGCTTGCGATAACACACATCACAAGCGCCCTTAACGTCGGTAATGTAAAGCCAGCAAACCAACTGTAAAAGTACGCCAACCCTAACCCGAACAGTGTAGGTAGCCAAAGAAGCTGAGGTGATAATAATCTAACTAACTTCCCCAATTGATAACCAATGCCGAAGGCTATACTGATATGCAATCCAGAAATAGCCACCAAGTGAATCAATCCACTGCTTTTAAGCAAATCCCATCGCTGGGGCGGAATAAGGTCTCGATAACCAAAACTCAACGCCATAATGAGGTCGGCATTCGCTAGTTGGCTCAATCTTTCTAAACTGCTTTCAAACCACTGAGAACGTAAGTTGGTGCTTGAGTGAATTCGATATTTAGTCTCTGCTCGGTAACTTGCGTTGGCCACCACTCCAGCACTAAACAGATGCTTTTCGAGATCAAAGCCCGCTTCATTGAGTTTGCCCCATACGGGCTTTATTGACATCGATAAATAGACACGGTCTCCAAGCGTTAACTTGAATGGAGTAAATAATCTCAGTTTTATCAATTGAGGGAAGATTAATTTTTCGCCGCCAATTGATCTAGCTACTATTACGCTTTCAAAACCATGGCTATTTTCACTAAAAAGGCTAACAACTGACGCATTTATGGTAGTATTCTGCCCTGATTGAAATAATCGACTTGTCTGCATTTCAATCACATTCCCTAGACAGATAACTAGTATCAAGGCTGTTACTGAACCTCTTGCTCTCCGGAAAACGCTATACTTTGTTGATGCTAAAAGTAACAACAGCATCAATGGTGCCCAAACCCAATGTGGCATCACAGGCCAAAAGCTAGCTGACACAACTGTCACAGCGAATGAAATCAAGAACCAAGAGTTAAACAAGAGAGTAGCTTCCTCCTATGCCAAGAAAGTTTATTAAACGATTTATGCCTGACCATGAGCTAATCAAGCGTCAGAAAGCATTGAAAGTTTTTGGCAATGTTTTGTACAACCCCAACTTATGGTGCCTTAATCGTCGCTCTGCGGCTGGTGCGTTTGCTGTTGGGTTATTCATGGCGTTTGTCCCTCTTCCAAGTCAAATGATTATGTCTGCTGGTCTTGCTGTCGCATGTGGCGTGAACCTACCTTTGGCCGTCGCACTCGTTTGGATCAGCAACCCGGTCACCATGCCAGTACTCTTCTACTTTGCTTATAAAGTCGGAGCGTTTGTGATGCATGTTCCGCCTCAAGCTTTTCATTTCGAACTGTCTTGGGATTTCATCTTGGCGCAAATGAGCACAATCGGGCCACCATTCTTACTGGGTTGTCTGATTTGTGGTGTGGTTTCAGCAATGATTGGCTACTTTGGTATTCGAGGTTTATGGCGTTACTCAGTAGTAAGAAGTTGGAAGAAGCGACAAGCAAGGTATTGAACCTATACTCATTTACTCGTTATTTTAAACGGACAACAGTAAAAATCAGATGAGTCACGGATCTCTACAAGATTGCTATGTAATCAGAGTTGTAAATATTACAGTTTGAATTCAATAAAAAAGGATCCCGCTAGGGATCCTTTTTTATATCTGTCGAAGTGCGGCTTATTCCTTATTAAGAACCAAGGCTATTAATAAGACATGTTATTTTGAACTAAGCACCGCTGCTGGGTTCAACTTAGCCGCTCGTGATGCTGGGTACCACGTAGCCAGTAGGCTCAGAACAATAGCAGTACCAGAAACGACAACAACATCTGTCATATCGAGCTGCGAAGGCAAGAAGTCGACAAAATAGATATCACCGGACAAAAATTGGTGATCAATAAGCTTCTCAAGCCCTTTGATAATAGTCGTTAGATTAAGCGCGACTAAGACACCTATCGCACTGCCAATTAAGCTACCTAATACGCCCGAAAACACGCCCTGCCAAACAAAAATGCGTTTCACAAGTCCATCCGATGCGCCCATGGTTCTTAAAATGGCAATTTCTGATGCTCTGTCTTTTACTGCCATCATTAGAGTCGAGACAATATTGAAACAAGCCACACCGATAACCAGTACCATTACTAGATACATGATGGTGCGAACCAACTGAATATCGCGGTATAAGAAACCAAACTTCTGTTGCCAGCTGCGAAGATACACATACACGTCAAGCTGATTGCCAACTTCACGCACAATCGAGTTTGCATTCAGAACATCGATCACTTTTAAAGAAACCCCAGTCACTGCCTCCCCTAAGTTAGCGTAAACTTGAGCATCGCCAATAGGGATTAGAGCCAAGCTGTGGTCTATTTGGCCATTTAGAGTCAGCAAGCCTACCACTTTAACGCGAACACGCTTTGGCGCCTGAACCTTCACAGAACCGTTTACCGTTGGAATCATCAAAGTCAGGTAATCACCCACTTTCGCACCCAACACATTCGCTACACCAGAGCCCAGAATGATCTGTTGTTGTCCTGCCTTAAACTCGCTCCAAGCTTGTTTATCGATAAAACTCGATAGGCTTGATACCTGTTGTTCAAGTTGTGGATCAACACCGCGAACTTCAATTGCTTTGAGCTCTTTGCCTTTTTCGGCAAGCGCAGTAATTTTCACATAAGGCGCAGCCGCTACCACATCATCATGTTGGGTCGCTTGCTCGATCACATGCTCCCAACGTGTCACAGGTTCATTGACTCCCTCAAATTCTCCATGCGGGATAACAGAAAGTACTCGGGACTGCAGTTCACGCTCAAAGCCATTCATCGCAGATAAACCAATGATGATCACCGCGACGCCGACAGCAATACCGATCGTCGAAGACAAAGAGATGAACGAGACCATCTTGTCTCGTTGCTTTGCTCGACTAAATCGGCCGCCTATCAACAGAGATAAAGAAGAAAACACTTAGCTCTCCTCTTTTTCTACGTTAACCAATAAACCGTCTTGCATGTGCAGTTGGCGGTCCATCTTACCCGCAAGCTCACCATCATGCGTTACAACCAAGAAAGCAGTATCGTATTCGTGGTTCAATTCGCGCATTAAGTCATAGATAGAGAGTGCGGTGTTGTGGTCGAGGTTACCTGTCGGCTCATCCGCTAACACTAACGCGGGTTTGTTAACTAAAGCTCGTGCAATCGCCACTCGTTGTCTTTCACCACCAGAAAGCTCTGAAGGTCGGTGGTCGACACGATGACTTAGCCCCACTTTATCTAGTAAACGTTGTGCTTCTTCTTTTGCTTTAGCTGGTTTCTCGCCTCCAATAAGCAGAGGCATTGCCACATTTTCCAACGCTGAAAAGTCCGAAAGAAGGTGATGGAATTGATAAACAAAGCCGAGATGTTGGTTGCGAAGCTTCGCCTGCTTATTCGAACTCAAAGATGCTAAGTCTTGCCCGAGAAAGCTCACACTGCCCGCCGAAGCATCATCTAACGCACCAAGGATATGCAGTAAGGTACTTTTACCGGAACCAGAGGTACCAATGATAGCAACCAATTCACCTTTTTCGATTTCAAAGCTGACTCCCTTAAGAACCTCTGTATCCAACGAGCCTTCACGGTACGTTTTACGGATATCATTACATTGAAGAAAATTACTCATAACGAAGGGCCTCAGCAGGTTTCACAGATGATGCACGATAAGAAGGGAACACAGTGGCAATCAGGCTAAGTGCAATAGCCAACACCACAACAACGGCGATTTGAACTGGGTTGATCATGATTGGCAGTTGCCCACCAAACGAGAACAGAGCCACGCCCATCGCTTCTAAAATAGTATTTAGGTTCATGGCTAAGATAATACCTAATACACCACCAGATAACGCGCCAATAACGCCACTGCTGGCACCTTGAACCATGAAAATCCCCATCACTTGACCATCGGTCATGCCTTGGGTTTTAAGAATAGCCACTTCAGACTGTTTCTCCATCACCACCATGATAAGTGCGGAGATAATATTGAATGCAGCAACACCAATGATCAGCCCAAGCATCAAACCCATCATGTTTTTTTCCATGCGAACGGCTTGGAATAGTTCACCGCGTTGATCACGCCAGTCGCTCCATACCCAACCTTCAGGCAGAGGCTGGTTTGATAATTTTGCTACTTCAAACGGGTCATCAAAAAACAGTCGCCAACCTGAAATCGTGTCAGACTTGTAACGCATCAAACGCCCGGCATCTTGGATATCTGTCACCATCAATTGAGCATCGATATCAGATCCCGTATTGAAAATACCCGCTACTGTGAAGTTTCTTTGACTTGGGATTCGTCCTAGAGGCGTATATTGGCTAGCACTGGTCACCATTAGGCGAACTTTGTCACCCATAGATACTTTCAAGTTTCTCGCCAAAGTATGGCCAAGGAACAACTGATACTGACCCGCTTTCAGTGAAGACAATCTACCCGCAATCAAGTGGTTCTGAAGAGGGTCATCTGAATTAGGTTCGATGCCAATCAAAAGGCCTGCAGACAGTTGAGCCGGACTTTGAATTACCGCCTCACTGCGTACAATCGGCTCAACATGACCATTGAGAGAAATCTGCTCTGCAAAGCTTGGCGCTTGTTCAGAAAAAGAGGTCGTCCCTCCTTGCTCATAAACCACAGCTTGAGGAAGAACGCCAAGAATTCGGTCTTTTAACTGCGCTTCGAATCCATTCATTACCGATAAAACAGTAATCAGAGACAGCACACCAATGGTGATACCTGCTGTCGACATATAAGAAACAAAACGGCTAAAGCGATCACCTGAACGGCCTTTCAAATAACGCAGGCCAACAAACACTGAAATAGGATGAAACATACTTTGAACCATCAAAAAGGGATGCGGGTTAATGTAACGGGTATTGCTGTTACTGTGTAGGGGGTAATTGAAAATATAGAGTGAATTAACTCAATTAGTTAGGCTTGAAAAACAGAACCTTGTCAAATCGACAAATTTCAAACAACTATTTAGGACTTTCAATTAACTGACCTTGATTACTGCGGCCACATAGCGATAATCAATAGATCACTTCAAGGAACTAACGCATGACAGAACAAGAGTTTTTCACCGTTCACCACAGCCTTACTGCTAATATAGAGCCAATGGAAAGTAACTTCACTTTACCCTCTCAAATTCAGTTCGAATCCGAGATCCCTGCTCCCTTTGTTGTGGCAAGTGAATTTAGCCAGTTGGACCTGTTAGCCGACAGTGCTCGTGCTGAACTGAAAAATAGCGACTTGAAGAATATCACCAGCTTATTAGACGCGCAAAACTCTAAGTTAAACCTCTTGTTGAGCTTCATGTTATCGCAACAAGATGATGAGAAGTTTCGAACTCACACCTACTCATTCGGTGCGAGTCAGTTTTCCTGTTTTTCAAAAGCAGACATAGAACCGGGTCGTTTGGTAAAAGCCAAGCTTTTTTTAGAACACCCAGCGGCTGCCATTTATTGTTATGCGGAAGTGTTTGCTAGCGAAGCTAAAGATTCAGGTTTCGAAATCAAATTTAAATATGCTCACCTTCGCGATACAGACCAAGATCTGCTCATCAAAGCGGCGCTTCATCAACAGCAAAAGCTATTGCGTCAACGCTCTTTAGAACGAGATAACAAGTAAATAAACATGACTAAACAATCTATTTTTACATTACCTACACTCAAAGGAGCCGGTGACAAAAAGCACATCGGTAACCTCGTTGGTTCGTCTCTCGCTCTTGCCATTGCCAAACTCGCAGAGCAACACAATAGCCATACTTTATTGGCTGTTCCGGACCCACAAATTGCGCTTAAACTTCAATCTGAAATTGAACAATTTACAGCGGCAGAAGTTGCTCTATTTCCTGATTGGGAAACACTACCATACGACAGCTTCTCGCCACACCAAGAGATCATTTCTGACCGTATCGCGCGCCTTTATGCACTACCGACACTAAAAGATGGCATCACGATCGTTCCGATCAGCACGCTACTGCAGCGTCAGTCGCCGCGTGACTTTTTGTTACAACACACTCTAATGGTAAAAACAGGCGATCTGTACTCGTTAGAGAAACTGCGTCTTCAACTTGAAAAGTCGGGCTATCGCTACGTTGATCAGGTATTTGGCCCTGGTGAATACGCAAGCCGTGGTTCGATTCTTGACCTGTTCCCGATGGGCAGTAAAGATCCTTATCGTATCGACTTTTTCGATGACGAAATCGACACAATTCGTACTTTCGATCCTGAGAACCAACGATCGATCGAAGACATTTCCGAGATCCGACTGCTGCCTGCTCACGAGTTCCCAACCTCAGAAAGTGCCATTGAAGATTTCCGCATTCGCTGGCGTCAACAGTTCGATGCCCGCCGCGAACCAGAATCTGTCTACATGCAAGTTTCTAAAGGCACTTGGCCTGCTGGTATTGAATATTGGCAGCCCCTGTTTTTCGAGCATACCGAAACCTTATTCGACTATGTTGCCGACGAAGCGCAAATCTTAATTCTCGGTGATGTCGAAACTGCAGTTGATGCTTTCCTAACCGACGTGGCTCACCGATACGAACAGCGCGGTGTCGATCCATTACGACCACTGCTGACACCTGAGCAACTTTGGCTCAAAAAAGACGAACTATTCGCGCATTTCAAACAGAAGCCACAGGTCAGTCTGAGCTTAGACACGATTGAAGAGAAAGCCGGACGTGTCAATTTACCTATTGCGCCTCTACCGGATCTCAGTGTTCAACATCAGAACAAAGAGCCACTCGCAAACCTAAGAAAGTTCACTGAAGCCTTCGACGGCAAAGTGGTCTTTTCGGTTGAGTCTGAAGGCCGCCGTGAAGCCCTAAGTGAATTGCTTCGAGGCATCAAAATTCGTCCAAGCGAAGTTGAAAACCTCGACGCGGCAATTAAAGGCAAAGACAAGTTCAGCCTGATCCTCGGTTCTGCTGAGCATGGCTTTATCCACGAAGAGCAAAATATCGCCCTGATCTGTGAAAGCGACCTGTTGGGTGATCGTGTTGTTCAGCGCCGCAAAAAAGACAAAAAAAGCGTTAACAGCGACACCGTCATCCGTCATTTGGCCGAACTTAAACCGGGTCAGCCCGTTGTTCACATTGACCACGGTATTGGTCGCTATATTGGCCTGCAAACATTAGAAGCCGGTGGAATGAAAACCGAATACGTAACGCTTGAGTATCAAAATGATGCCAAGCTCTACGTACCTGTTGCTTCTCTGAACTTAATCGGCCGCTACTCTGGTGGCGCTGAAGATTCTGCACCGCTACATAAACTCGGTGGTGAAGCCTGGCAGAAAGCTCGTAAACGAGCGGCAGAGAAAGTCCGTGACGTTGCAGCCGAACTGCTTGATGTTTACGCCAAGCGCGAGCTAAAACCTGGCTACAAGTTTGTACTCGACCGTGGCCAATACGCGACCTTCAAGTCGGGTTTCCCATTTGAAGAGACCGATGACCAAGCAATGGCGATCAATGCCGTTATGTCTGACATGTGCCAAGCAAAAGCAATGGATCGCTTAGTGTGTGGTGACGTTGGCTTTGGTAAAACCGAAGTCGCGATGCGCGCGGCATTCGTATGTACCGACAACAGCAAACAAGTGGCTGTGTTAGTACCAACGACGCTACTTGCTCAGCAACACTTTGAAAACTTCCGCGACCGTTTCGCGAACCAACCGATACGTGTCGAAGTGCTATCGCGATTTAAGTCGGCTAAAGAACAGAAATTGATTATGCAAGATGTCGCCGACGGTAAAGTCGACATCTTAGTGGGTACTCACAAGTTACTTTCTAGTGACCTCAAGTTTAAAGATCTTGGCTTGTTAGTCGTCGATGAAGAACACCGCTTCGGTGTGCGTCAGAAAGAGAAAGTGAAAGCCATGCGTGCGGATGTCGATATCCTAACGCTAACCGCCACACCTATTCCTCGTACATTAAACATGGCGATGAGCGGCATGCGTGACTTATCAATCATCGCAACACCACCAGCTCGACGCTTGGCGATAAAAACCTTTGTTCGCGAAAATGATGATGCCATCGTCAGAGAAGCGGTGCTGCGTGAAATCATGCGTGGTGGTCAAGTTTACTTCTTACACAATCAAGTAGACACCATTGAAAAGACGGCTGAGTCACTGCAAAAACTGATCCCAGAAGCACGTGTCACTGTTGCTCATGGTCAGATGCGAGAGCGAGAGCTAGAGCGCATCATGAATGACTTCTACCATCAACGCTTTAACTTGTTGGTTTGTACCACGATTATTGAAACCGGTATCGATGTACCTACGGCAAACACCATTTTGATGGACAGAGCCGATAACCTTGGTTTAGCACAATTGCACCAACTGCGTGGACGTGTGGGTCGTTCTCACCATCAAGCTTATGCTTACTTGCTAACGCCACATCCAAAAGCAATGACGAAAGATGCAATCAAGCGATTAGATGCGATTGCTTCTTTAGAAGACCTAGGCGCAGGCTTCACCCTCGCAACCCATGACTTAGAGATTCGTGGTGCAGGTGAGCTGTTAGGTGATGAACAGAGCGGTCAGATTCAGTCGGTCGGCTTTACGCTTTACATGGAAATGCTCGAACAAGCCGTTGAAGCATTGAAAGAGGGTCGAGAACCATCACTTGATGACTTATTGCGTGAACAAACAGAAATTGAGATGCGTCTACCTGCACTATTGCCAGACGATTATATCCCGGACATCAATACCCGCTTGTCTACGTACAAACGTATCGCGAGCGTAAGTGATACCGATGAGTTAGCCGAGTTGAAAGTCGAGTTAATTGATCGCTTCGGTCTTCTACCTGATGCAACCAAGAACTTGTTATCGGTTTCAGAGCTTAAATTATCCGCAGCGTCTATCAAGGTGAAGAAAATTGAGGCTCACGAAAAGGGTGGATTCTTAGAATTCTACCCAGACGCTGACATAAACCCAACCTACCTTGTTAAACTGTTGCAATCTCAACCGCAAAAGTTTTCAATGGAAGGACCAACTAAGTTCAAGTTTACGGTACCATTGGTCGACAGACGGAAACGAATTCAATTTGTTAGTGATCTATTGGGCGAATTCAGACAGAACTTACTGCCATCAGCATAAGACCCAATACACTTGCACATATAAATTATCCAGCCGACAGATCGGTTGGAAGACGGAGTAAAAATGAAAAGACTGATCCCACTGCTACTATTGTTCGTCTCATTGCCAAGTTTGGCTCAGAGACAATTTGATATAGAAGTGATCATTTTTAAGCGCGCAGTTGATGCAGAGAAAGTGAACGAATCTTGGCCAAATACACAGCCTAAAATTTCACTTGAGCGCGTTGGTTCATTTCAAGACACCCAGTATCGAGCAAAGAAAGGTGTACAAATGCTTCCTTACTCGGAATATAAACTAACGCCTCAGAAAGACAAACTGCGTAAACACGCGGGGTTTGAAGTTCTAATGCATACGGCTTGGCGTCAAGGTGACCAAGGTAAGAGCTCTGCACCTGTTTTCCACATTCAAGCAGGTAAAGATTTTTCTAAAGAATTTAATGTCGATGGTTCTGAAAAAGGTGCGGTTACAACCACCACAGCTACCACGACAGGTGCTGATGGCTTCCAAGAAGAGACTATTGATAAGCCACTATACGAATTAGACGGCAAGCTACAAATCTACGTTCAGCATTACCTATACGCTGAAACGACATTGGATTTAAAAGCACCAAGTGTTCGTGAAGTGACTCTACAAGAACAACAAATCGAACTAGACTCACCAGTAAGCGGCGCAGAAAGCAATGTTCAAGTCGGTAACCTTACGGAGGTTTCACCTACCGTTGAAGTAGAAGAATTCCTCAAAAGCTACCGTATGGACCAAAAACGTCGTATGCGCAGTACTGAAACTCACTACCTAGACCATCCGCTTTTAGGTATGGTGATCCAAGTTCGCCGCGTAGCGCAGTAAGCTAATTGGCTTTGCCTAGAGGGCTATTTGATTCTTAGCGCTTTAGCTTGAGTTCTTGGGCCTAGCTAAATAGCTATCAAATAACGCTCCAACTATACATAAATAACAATTCAAGACGCCCTCCATTGCGAGGGCGTCTTGTTAAGTACTTTACTTTATAAGTACTCTCTTTATTTGGTACTTCTTATGAGCCCTGATTTTCAAATCAATACACAACGTCTCAATCTCAAGATAATTGAAGCTTGTGATGCTCCAGAGTTTGCTCAATTGGTTCAATCATCTCCAAGCTTGTTTCCTTGGGTTGATTGGTGTCATGACACGTTTTCTATCGTAGAAGCCGAAAAATTCATTTTGGCGACTCGTTTAAACTGGGTTAAAGCCGATGCGTTTGGCTTTGGTATTTTCGAACGCAGCAGCGGAAAACTGGTCGGTATGGTGGCCATCAACGAGCTCTACCATACCTTTAATATGGCGAGTTTGGGTTACTGGGTTGGCGATCAATTTCAAAGAAAAGGGTTCGCCAAAGAAGCGATGCAGGCATTATTTGAGTTTTGCTTTGCTCAACTGAAATTAACACGATTAGAGATTGTATGTGATACAGAAAACCTACCAAGTCAAAAACTGATCGAGAAATGCGGTGCTGAGCGAGAAACGATTGCCAAGAATCGATTTGTCTTTAACGGCAAACCAAAAGATGGTGTGGTTTACTCAGTATTACCGCCAACTGCTTAACTGCGGCTTTACTGCTTTAAAAGATGATAAGCCGTTCAATTTTCAGATATGACGGTACACACAATTAAAAAAGAGCTCCGAAGAGCTCTTTTTTATTATCAACGTAATGCCTTTAACAAGCTTACCTGATTAGTGAAGTTTCAGATTTGGACGAAGCACACGGTTAATACGACCAACCAACATCATTAGCGATGTTTTTATTAGTCCATGCAGTGCCATTTGGTGCATTCGGTACAAAGAGATGTAGACGATACGAGCGATACGGCCTTCAACCATCATAGAGCCTTTAGTAAGGTTACCCATCAGGCTACCGACTGTTGAGAAACGGCTTAATGAAACCAATGAGCCTTTATCTTTGTATACGTAATCTTTCAGGTCACGACCATTCATCTTAGCAATGATGTTAGTGAATGCGCAGCTTGCCATTTGGTGAGCGGCTTGTGCACGAGGTGGAACAAATGAACCATCCGCCTGCGTACATTGCGCCAAATCGCCGATAGCAAAGATGTTGTCATCAAGCGTGGTTTGCAGCGTGTTTTTAACAACCAGTTGATTAATTCGGTTAGTCTCAAGACCGCCAATATCTTTCATGAAATCTGGTGCTTTGATACCTGCGGCCCATACCATGATTTGTGCCGGAATCTTATCGCCGTCTTTGGTAGTTAAGCCTTCAGAATCCGCTTGCGTCACCATGGTGTTGGTACGCACGTTTACACCAAGCTTAGTTAGCTCAGAGTGTGCTGCACTCGAAATACGAGGAGGTAGAGCTGGAAGGATACGCTCTCCCGCTTCAACAAGGTTTACGTTCAGCTTGCTTGAATCTAAGTCACCAAAGCCGTAAGTACGAAGTTCTTTCACTGCATTATGTAGCTCTGCAGAAAGCTCAACACCCGTTGCACCAGCACCAACAATCGCGATATCTACCGTGCCTTGACCGTTCTTAGCGTGCAGCTTTAAAAACTGGTTATTCATTTCGGTACGGAAACGGTGCGCTTGTTCTGGGCTATCAAGGAAAATACAGTTATCACGAACGCCAGGAGTGTTGAAATCGTTTGACGTTGAACCCAAAGCCATCACTAGAATATCGTATTCAAGTTCGCGGCTTGGCATAAGCAGTTCACCGTGATCATCTGTTAGCTCGCTCAGTGCAATCACTTTGCGCTCACGATCGATGTTGTTCAAGCTGCCCATTTGAAAATCGAAGTAATGGTTTTTTGCATGCGCACGATAGCTCAATGCATCAACACCTTCATCCAATGAACCCGTTGCTACTTCATGAAGTAATGGTTTCCATAGGTGACTCGCTTTACGGTCTACCAGAGTAATCTGGGCACGTTTTTTACGACCTAAAGTGCGGCCTAGCTTGGTTGCTAGTTCTAAACCACCAGCACCGCCGCCTACTACGATAATTTTTGTCACAATGACAATCCTCTACAAAATGAATAAATGGGGTTCGGCTCGATTACTCCAACCGATAAATTCTATGTATCTACTCGCCTGCGCTCAAAGGCTATGGCTTATCTAATAATTGCGAAAACGAATAACAGCAACTCACGAGTAGTTAGAGGGATACGAACAACAAACTCAGGTTTGAAGTCCTGTTTACATGGATAAAAGGTGACTACCTGAGAGGTAGAACACAAATAATGGGCAAGTTTTATCACTCGCTCTCAATTTTTCTTGATATTTATCAAAATATTTTGCTTCAGAACATTATATATAGCAAAAAGATGACCGCAACAAAAATCCTTATCCTTAATGAGGATTCGGCACGAATTAGTTAACGATTGCGCAAACTCGTCGATAAACCATATACAACAGATTTATCAATATCACCCCAACAGTTTCAGATGTAAAAAAGCAGCACTCATGGGTGCTGCTTTTATAAAATAAAACGAAGTAATTAGGCGTTTTTGAAGGCTTTCATTGCTTGAAGGTGTTGAGAGATTTTTTTGAACTTATGGTTCTCTTTCTCATCCCAGATAATGTCGTAGTAATCTTCGAGCGCCGCTTCGGTTTTAGTATTATCGTGAATTTCATCTTCACGAGATAGCACCACTAAACAGCGCCCTTTATTTTTCATACGATATTGCGCGACGCACTTAGTTGCGATGTCTTCATACTCTTCTGGACGGTCAATTCGACCAACCATATTGTTCTCAGGTTGCAGGTTAGGGTTAAACACCACCTGCTTAATGCCGCACAAAAAACCAATTCGTTCAGACCAAAAACCACCTAAACCGACGCCACAGATAATAGGATGCGGATCATCTGATTGTTCAATCACTTTATGCACTTCTTTGAGAAGATGTTGCATATCGTGTTTGGGGTGCAAAGTACTGTAGTTAATGAAACGAACGTCATCATCAATGAATTGCAACTGCAGTATTTTTTCGTGATTGCCAGGGCTTGTAGAATCGAAGCCGTGCAGGTAAATAATCATTTGTACCTCCTCCGTTGAATGCTGGTACGCTTAGATAAATCTAACATGAAAAATAAGGTTTTAAAGGGAAGAGCCCCGAAATTATATATTTCACTTCCTAAACGTGATCCTAACTACAGAAAGTGCAGCTGAGTGCCTCTGCTTCGCGCAAGTAACTTTCATCGCCCCACAGTTGGTGAGCCAGTAAGTACCATAACATCGCCATCATTCTACTTCTTGGTAACCATGCTTCTACACCGTCTAGCCATGGTTGAACATCATGGATCCCTCTTAGTTGACAGTACTTGTTAACGGCTTCAATCACCGGGACATCCGCAACCGCAATGGTTAACGTAAGATCAAGCCTTGGGTCAGCTAACGAGGCATATTCCCAATCAATGATCTTAATCCCATCACTGTTTCGCACTAGGTTGTATCCACCTAAATCAAAATGACACAAAGATAAGTCGACATGTGGAATACTCGGAGCAATACGCCATTGTTGATAAATTTGAGTGTAAACGTCAGTCTTGTGAATAGCATCTAGCTGGAGCCAATAATGATCGACTCGCGAAGTAAAACTAAATGGTTGGAGGGGTAATCGCTTGGTGTTAACTAAATGTACTGAGAGCAACGTTTTCAATAATTCATCAAGATCTAAACCTTCGTAGAGCGTATCGCCAGCAATCCACTCGACCAATAACCCACTCTCATTAATGACGATAGGGCTTGGCCCTATACCAAGGCGTTCAATAGTTGAGAGCACTTGATACTCTTCATGACGAGAAATGAAAAACGCTTTGGTGATCGGTGTGATTGGACGCCATACATACTCAGTACCCCCTGCTGAAACCAATTTCCAACAACGATTAGTCAAACCGCCAGTCAAAGTCTGTGCTCTAATGGGAGGTTCAGAGAAGTGGCTATCAAGCGAACTCAAACTGGTATCAAGAAGTTTAGCTTCAGACCAAGAAAAAATTGCCATTGCTCATCCCTATAACGTATTAATTTCCATATAAAAAAAGACACTAACCAAAAGCCAGTGTCTTTTTACTAACAGCGTATAACACACTGAATTGGCATGTGACCAAGCTATGTGCAGCCAAGATTAGACGCTATCAATACTGGCTGCGTTTGGTTGGCGAGTAAGCGAAATTAAAGACCCAATAGGCTCTTAGATTGTTGCTTACGGATTTCAGTCTCGTCAGCCCATTCAATCAGGCCAGACTCAAGATCCATTAGACGCATTGTCATTTTGTAGTATACGTCTTCATCGCTACCCGCTTTCTTAACGATACTTGATAGATTGCCATACAACATGTATTGAGCACCTACCATTTTACCGAACTGGATCGCTGAGCTTTGATTTACAAGCTCATCATTGTTTTGGAAGTTCAGTTGATCTCGAACCGATTCTACGCGGTCCATATCAACAAAACGGAACTTACCAGAGTTCAGCATCTTAGTACTGATAGTGTCAGTGATTGACTCAGTATCGATGTGCTCACTTGTTTTGTTCTTAATACGCTCTACGAACACGATTGGACGCTGCTCACTAGTAATGTAAGACACTGAACCTGAAGCCATCATGCTATCAACCATCTCACCAGCAATCGTTTGAAGATCAGTTGAACCGAAATCGATTGTCGTGGTTTCTACAGCTTGTGCATCACCGTAGCTTACCTTGTTCGAACAACCGCCTAAAATAACCGCTAAACCTAGTAGCGCAATGACACTCTTTTTCATTTTCTTTCCTCAATTTATCACTGAATGGGGCATCACCCTCACTCTTAAATACTTACATAGGCAAATCAATCGATCCGCTTCTTAAATCTGAGTTACTGCTCTCGGAACTGAACTCGGAACTGAGTTGCGCTCGGGTTTACCGACACTTCCGACAACGAAATACTTTCAAAACCACGAACAATTGCTTGCTTCCAAGGACCTTGTTTTAAATTGACCTCAAGACCAGCATCGTCGTACCAGTAGAAACGATAAAGGATATTTTGATCGCCTTTATAGTTACTATTCAAACGAACAATTCCTCTAGTATGACCATCGATTTGATCAGTACGGATATCTTCAACCAATAAACGGCTACCCAATACCTTGTCACCAAAGAAAACGTTCTGAGTCAGGCTATCAACTCTTACGCCAGCTGTATTATCAGCACACCCAGCCAGAGCCATAACCGCTGCGAAGCTCACTAACCACTTTTTCATTACAGCCTCCCTAGCTGTTTATGCCACATTGTTGCGTTGTTCCCTTGTCGAGAAATCCAAACCAAGGTGGTCTGCCCTTCTCGTATATCGAAATCATACGTTTTAGCGCCTGCTTCTAACGTATATTGACCACTATTTGCTACAAACGTGCTGCTCTTAATCTCGGCAGGTAATGATTGCCAACTGCGCGTGTCTGGTTGCTCAGTAAAGGTGTTCCACACATTAAACAGAATGTTACCTACATCGTTACCTTGAGTGGTTTCTTTACGGATGCGATCTTTTGCCACAACACGCAGCGCTTGGCGAATAACGATACTCGTCACTCGTTCAGACAAATCATTCTGAGCCATCGCGTTCACGTCAGTAATTAAGCTTTCAGACAAAGGCTGCCCATTGATTCTTAAAGCAGAAAAACGTTCGACGTTTTGGTTTGGATAGTATGGCAGCGCCAAAGAGTATATTGCTCCCTGATCACGACTGTCATAAATAGGTAAATCTAGTCGCCAACTATCCATCGCTTGCACTGCGCTTTGCTCTTGAAGCACAATCACTCGCCCTTGTCCGTTACCAAGCTTCGACGATTGCTTATAGCGCTTTTCTAGCGTTGCTAAATCTTGTCGCATTCCTAAACGAGCGGCTGTCGACATTGTTCTATCGATAATTTCTTGGTTTTCTGGCATCACGGCCAGAGCACGTCGATAGTCAACGTAGGCACTGTTTAAATCATTTGATGCTTCATAAAGCAGCCCAGACAAAAACATCAAATAGGCATTTTGTACCGATTGCAGCTTTTTACCCGCATCAGGGTAATTCGCAAGAATGCTGCCTACATTGGCTGATAAACCTTGAGACTTGGCATCACTCGCTGCTCTTTCTAACTCAGCTTCACGTTGTTTCTTTGCTTGTTCTTGTACTTGGTTGGCGCGACGCATTTCTATCACCGCACCTTCTAAATCGTTTTTCTTCAAGTAATTTAAGCCGAGATAAAGATGAAGAAAACCCAATTCATAATCTGGCGGGACATACTCGGTAATATTGTCATTCACAGCCAATGCACCAACGCTGGTCGCACTGTCTGAGATTGAGATCACGGCTTTGCTTTGTTGATCTCTTACTGCCTGGTCGGCCAACTCAAACGAAGACTTACTCTCCGGATACTTTTGATCAAGCAGGTTAATTCTACCCCTTTCAAAATTATCAAGAATGTCTCCTGCTGCGTAATCTGGTAACTCTTGTTGAGCCTCTGAATAATCTCCAGACTTCACTGCTTGGTATATCTCTTTGTTTTGAGCGCTATAATGGCTGAACAGACTTCCTGCCGACATACTCGCGCATCCCGCAGTCAACGCCGATAGCAGGGCAATGGAAGCGAATCTAAACTGTTGCTTCACTTAACGTCTCCGTGCATGTTTAAAATGCCAACTTCTATACGATTAAGGCGAATCAATACTCTCAAAATAAATACGTTGAAAAGTGTCGCCTCGCCTAATTGATGCCGTTATTCAGACAACAGATGAAGTTTAAAGTTGGCATATAACCTACAATTTATCCAACAAGCCAATCATTTAACTGGCTAAGCATTCAGCGACATGTTCACTAAACCAACTGATTACTTAACCAACTAATTGTTCAACTAGCTAATCAATAGCGGTCCAAGCGGGCGACCACCAACCAAGTGCATGTGGATATGGTATACCTCTTGGCCACCGTGAGAGTTACAGTTTACGATAAGACGATAGCCATCTTCTGCGATGCCTTCTTCTTTTGCTAACTTACGAGCCACGGTAAACATGCGCCCCATCATGGCTTCATCTTCCACTTCAACATCATTCGTTGTCGGAATCAGCTTGTTAGGGATAATTAGAATATGACTTGGTGCGCGAGGGTTAATATCGCGAAACGCCGTTACTAAGTCGTCTTGATATAGTAGATCTGCAGGGATTTCTTTATTAATGATCTTACTAAAGATGGTTTCTTCAGCCATGTTTTTCTCCGATAAAACATTGAGTTTTTAATGTTTTGAGTATGCGCTATGCCGCAACAAACCACAATAAATCCTCTTTAAAGCATAATAAAAAACACCGTTCAAATCAAAGAAAACGAGCCTTACCTCTCAAGAATGGCATGTTGGTTATAAGTAAGGGTTATTTTTGACGTGTGCGTCATAAAATGCGTAAGTCGAGCTCAATAGAATGCTGATAATTTTGTTAGTTTTACTTTGACCTGACATTAGGTCTGCATTTTATTTAGGGAGAAAGCCATGAAGGGATCTGTGATCAAGCGTATGTACGCTGGTTTCGCACTGATCATCATCATGTTCGCAGTCACGATAACCATCATGATGAACAGCATGAATCAGATACATAGCAATTTTGAGAGTGTCTCAGAAACCTCACTACCACTTGTTGCGCTTTCAAATCAAACAAGTGTTCAACTACTTTCTGCTGATAAGTCATTCAAGGACTTCCTAACCACACAAAACGCTGAGCGTATGTCTGCAATGCGTACAGAGTTTGCCTCATCACAAAACTCTTTTTCTGAAGTGCTTGGAAGCTTGGAAACCGCGAGTCAAAACAACACTACACTTGTTGAACGTATTGCCCAGTTAAGAGCGATGGAACAGCGTTACTTCGCCGAAGCCGATGAAGCGATGAACAACTACGTGGCAATGTTCGAAGCACAAGAACAAGTACAAAAAGCATCACGTGATTTTCAACGTCTACACTCCGAATTGACTGTAGGTATGAAAGAGTACGTTGCTGACCAAAAAAGCATTTCTGTAAAAGTAATGGCGAAAAGCTACTTCATTAAACTGCAAGACGCTGAGGTGATTACTTCAGATGCGCTAGCTAGTTCTGATGTGGCATTTGTGCAAAAAGCCGTTAACCAAAACAAAAAGGCCGTTACTCACCTTAACTACGCTTATCGCGGGCTATCAACGCAATTACCTGCACTTAAAAATGTCTTCGATGAGTCAGTTCAAAAATTCACAAAAGACGTCGGTCAAAAAGGCGGTGTCTTAGACAAGCACAACAACTACTTACAGGCGAAACAAGCGTTATACGTCAACATTGCCAACTTAGCCGTTGAAGTAGACCAAGCCATGGCCGTACTTGATTCATTCAATGTAACCGCAGAAGAACAACTCAACTCTTCATTGGCAGACGCGAGCAGCATTTACGACAAGGGTTTGTTCAATGCCATCGCAATCGGCGTTGTGGTGACGCTGTTTGCTGCAGCGATTGGATACCATATTGCCAACAGTGTAAGAGAGCCATTAACACGCATTCTGAAAACACTTGAAGGCTTAACTGAAGGTGATATGACGCAACGCATCGATATTCGTTATAACAACGAGTTCAGTCGTGTAAGTGGCCACATAAACACCCTAGCCGACAACCTTCACAATATCTTAGTTAAGTTGAATGATGCTTCAGATGACCTAACTAAAACGGCAAGCGTGAACCAAAAAACCTCATCAGAGACTCAGGCTCAATTGAACAGCCAGCGCGAGCAAACAGCGACAGTCGCGACGGCAATGACAGAAATGTCTCACTCGGTACAAGAGGTAGCGAACAGCGCGCAAAGTTCATTGACTATGGTTCAACAAGTGGAATCGGCTTCTGAGTCTGGTCGCCAGATCATGAACACCAATATCAGCACTATCAATCAACTTGAATCACGTCTTACTGAATCGGTCAGCGCGGTGGGCGAACTTCAACAAATGAGTAGCCAAATTGGATCGATTCTTGATGTCATCCGCGGCATTGCTGAACAAACCAATCTACTTGCATTGAATGCAGCGATTGAAGCAGCACGCGCCGGCGAACAAGGTCGAGGCTTTGCAGTCGTTGCCGATGAAGTTCGAGTGCTGGCGCAAAAGACCACACAATCGACCTCGGAAATCGAGACGATGATCAGCAATCTGCAATCAAGCTCGAAAACAGCAAGCAATGTGATTGAAAGCTGCATGAGTGATATGGACATGTCGGTTGAACAAGCTTCAAGTGCCAACAGTGCGATGGAAGAGATCCAAGCATTGATTCTAGAGATTAGCCACATGAGTACACACATATCTCAAGCAGCCGCTGAGCAAAGTGAAACATCTGGCGATATCGCACGTAACATCGAAGACATCAACCATATCGCTGATGCAAGTTACCAAGCAATGTCGTCGATTGCAGAAGCCAGCCAAAACCTAACAGTACTTGCGAATCAGCAAGGCGATTTAGTTCATCAGTTCAAACTATAGGTAACCAAAGAATCTATAGATATGAACCTAAAATGTTGGGATATCTAACTCAATAGTGATAACTAATTGAACAAGGGCAACTTTTATCAAGGGTTGCCCTTGTTTTTTATGAGCTTTGTCATTATATGATTATTAAGGCTTGCTGTTTTCCGTTTATCTTTCACCTTTATGAGCGAGCCGCTAATAAGGAATTTATATGGCTGTTCATGTTGGCATTATCGATCAAGACCCCATTCGCTTGCTCACCCCACTACTTGATAACCGAACGATCAGTACTCACATCGTGTTTATCGGAGACAAGAATCAAGTCAGTATGTACAAACGTTTAGAAAGCGTTTTACAAAAACGCGACATTACCAGTGAGTTTTTCGAAATTCCTACCCTCGTAAATACATCCGCAATTAAAGAGTCTATCCAAAACCTTGCTGAAGACCTCAAAGCTCGTGGAGAAGAAGTGAAACTCAACGCAAGTTGTGGTCTTCGTCACCGCCTACTTTCTGTCTACGAAGTATTTCGTACTTACCACTGGCCAATCTTTGTTGTTGAACCAAACAGTGACAAGCTGTGCTGGCTTTATCCGAATGGCAAAGAAGACGCACAAGTACAAGACCGTATTACCATCGACGACTACCTAACGGTGTTCGGTGCTCGTGGTGAATTCAGCGATGTACAGCTGTCTCCTCAACTTGATCAGAAGCTTTATGAACTGGGCGAACGCTGGGCAAGTAATGCACTAGAACTCGGCCCTGGCCTCGCTACATTGAACTACCTTGCAACGACTTGCCGTAAAGAACAGAGGCTTGATGTTGGGTTGTCTGAGAAGCAACAAGGTTATCGCGAGCTAAACATGCTGTTAAGTGATTTGGTGGAAGCTAAAATTGCCACTTATGATAATGGTATTTTGACGTTCGCCAATGAAGATGCACGACGCTTCTCTAATGGCGAATGGCTAGAGACTTTGGTTCACAGTACCGTTAAGCAAATCCAAGATGACATGCCAACCATTCAAGATCGCTCTTTAAATGTTCAGGTATACCGCCAATTAGGTGAACGCGAGGTGCGTAACGAGCTTGATGTTGCTTCTGTAGTGAACAATAAGCTGCACATCATCGAGTGTAAGACCAAAGGTATGCGTGATGATGGCGATGATACCTTGTACAAACTGGAATCGCTTAGAGACCTTCTGGGTGGCCTACAAGCACGTGCAATGTTAGTGAGTTTCCGACCTCTTCGTCATAACGACATCACACGAGCAGAAGATCTTGGCCTTGCATTGATTGGCCCTGACGAATTAAAAGATCTTAAAACACACCTAGCGGCATGGTTTACCGCCGCCGGTGGTGATGAAGATTTAGAGTGCTAAAAATAAATAGACTCTTGAGAGCTGAACGCTATTAAGTAAATCTAAAAAGGCGAATGACTATTGAGTCACTCGCCTTTTTTTCTCCAGCTATTCGTCTGTTTTGCTCTATTTTCATCTTTCAACTATCTATGCCTTTAATTTCTTTGCCTCATAAAAAATGGCCGCATCATTCGATGCGGCCATTTTTAAATCTTGGAAACAGACTTAAAGCACTTTAAGACTAAAAGTATTTTTACAACTTAAAGCATTTTACGTGCAGCTTCTACAACCACTTTGATTGAACGAGCTTCTGTTACTTTTAGCGTTTCGTGATCAGGCGTCTCTTTTTGAGTACGGTTGATGATTACACCAGCAACACAACCGGCTTTCAGACCAGAACTTGCACACATAGTTAATAGCGTTGCAGATTCCATTTCGAAGTTTAAAACGCCCATATCTTGCCATTCTTGCATAGAACCTTGGAAACGCTTAACAACGCGACCAGAGAACGTGTCGTAACGCTCTTGACCAGGATAGAACGTATCGCTTGATGCCGTTACACCCATGTGAACTGTTGCACCTGATTCGTCAACTGCCGCTTTCATTGCTGTTGCTACTTCGAAGTCAGCTACCGCTGGGAACTCCATTGGCGCAAAGTGCAGGCTAGCACCGTCTAAACGAACAGAACCTGTAGAAACGATCATGTCACCCACGTTTACATGTGGCTGGATAGCACCAGTAGTACCAACACGAAGGAAAGTACGAACACCAAGTTGAGCAAGCTCTTCAACAGCAATAGAAGTAGATGGGCCGCCGATACCTGTTGAACATACAACAACTGGCTTACCGTCTAGCTCTGCGCGATAAAGCGTATATTCACGATGGCTAGCAAGAAATACTGGATTCTCCATCTCTTCTGCGATTTTTTGTACACGAGCAGGATCACCAGGGATGATCGCAAGAGTAGCACCGTTAAGATCTGCTTCAGTAACACCTAAATGGAAAACAGCTTGAGACATAGTTCGCTCCTTTTGGCTTATTGGGCTTTGTTAACCCTTATTTAAGCTCATAGTAAATTCGTGGGGTACACACACACTCTAACCAAGCCTATAACAAAATGAAGTGACACAGGTCACACCAATGATCGCAACAAGATTTCAAGTTTCACGAAAAACCGATTGGCATCACAAAAATAAGCAATCCATACGCCTATGTTGCATACTAATGAGACAAAAAGCGCCTTTAACGTATTACCGCTAAAGACGCTTTTTATAGTAGCTGCTTGTTATTTGTAGAGCGAGCTATATCTGGGAGCTGAACCTAATCTGCTTTAGATTTGAATCGAAGAAGACGCAAAGCATTCAATGTCACCAGTGCCGTCGCACCACTATCGGCTAACACCGCAACCCACAAACCGGTAATACCGAGTAAACTCGTCACCAAGAAAACACCTTTCAAACCGAGTGCAAGTGCTACGTTTTGACGGATATTATTCATGGTCGCTTGCGACAGTTCAATCATCGCAGGGAGTTCCGTTAAGCGATTGTGAGTCAGTGCAGAGTCAGCCGTTTCCAACGCCACATCCGTACCACCACCCATTGCAATACCTATGTTAGCGGTTTTCATCGCTGGTGCATCATTGATACCATCTCCAACCATTGCGACATGCGACTGTTGAGATAACTCTTCAACGTAAGTCACTTTATCGCTTGGAAGTAGACTTGCCTTATATTGCATACCAATCTTGCTGCTGATCGCTGCTGCACTGCGCGGGTTATCACCAGTAAGCATGATAGATTGAATTCCCAAGTCATTGAGTCGTTCAATCGCAAGCTTAGCGTCACTACGTAACGTGTCTTGCCAAGCAATCAGACCAATCACAGTCGCAGCTTGCTCGATTGATTCTTCTTGATCTTTAAGCTCAAGAGCAACCACAACCGTCTTGCCCTCGCCTTCTAATGCCTCAACCTGAGAAACAACATCGGCACCAAGATCGAACGTCACCTTAGAAGGCGATAAAACCTGATACTTAATTCCATCGACATCACCTTCGACGCCACTGCCGATCAATGCTTTCTTATTATGCGATTCTGGGATCTCAACATTCAGTTCTTTTACTTTCGCCACTAGCGATTGCGCCAATGGATGCGTAGAGCCAACTTCAATAGCACCAACTACACGTAGCATTGCATCTTGCTGCCAACCTGATAGAGCCTGAATATCCGTAACCTGAGGCTTACCTTCCGTCAAAGTACCCGTCTTGTCGAATGCAATGGTTTGGATTTTTCCAAGCTGTTCTAGCGCAGCGCCACCTTTGATTAAAGCACCACGCTTTGCTGCTGCTGCTAAACCAGAGGTAATCGCTGCTGGCGTTGAGATAACCAAAGCACAAGGGCACGCAATCAATAGTAAGGCCAAACCACGATATACCCATGTTTCCCAAGGTTGGGAAAACAACAACGGTGGCGTAATAATCACTAACAATGCAACCAACATCATTAACGGTGTGTACCAACGGCTGAATTTATCGAGGAAGCGTTCTAGAGGTGCTTTACGGGATTCCGCCTCTTCAATAAGATGGAGGATTCGGTCAATCGCATTTTCACCCTGTTTAGACGTTATCGTAATGCGCACAACTTTATCGACAACCACGGCGCCCGCCATGATGCTGTTACCTTCGATATGTTCAACAGGAACAGACTCACCGGTTAACGCACTTTCATCAAAACTCGCCGCGTCGGTAATCAGTTGACCATCAGCAGGCAAACGAGAGCCAGCTGCTACTTCAATCACATCGCCAGGAACAAGATCGCTCACCGCCACTTCAACACGTTCACCGTTAATAATCTTGGTCGCATTCTCTGGCACCAATGCCATAAGGGCTTGAACACCACTTCTTGCTCGCGATGAAGCGAAAGCTTCCAAGCGCTCACCAATCAAAAACAACAAGAGAACCATCGCCGCTTCCGCGGTTTCACCAAGGTACAAAGCGCCCAGAGCTGCGACACTCATTAGGGTCTCAATCGCAAAAGGTGTTCCGGAACGTGCCAATTGAACGGCTTTTTTAGCCACCGGATATAACCCGAGTAAGCAAGTTACGGTAAACAAACCTTCACTTAGTTGAGGAGAAGTACTTTTCAGAAGTGCAGCGAACAACATTGCAGCTGCAATCGCTATAATCTGTAAATTAGGTTGGATATGGGCTTGCCAAAAAGTCTCAGGTTGTTGTTTTTCTTTCTTAGAACCGACTTCCGTAAGAGGGAAACCCGTTTTGATAGAGACCTGTTCAATGGTATCAGCAAGACTTTCATCGTCGAATTTAACCACCAGTTTTTCGGTAGCGAATAGCACTTTAGCTTCAATAACACCTTTGATGTTACTGACCGCTTTTTCTATTTTTCGAGCACAAGCTGGACAGTCCATTCCCGAGACTAGCCAACTTTTTGAAAATTGGGCGTTAAGAGGTTCAGTTAAGGGCAGCCGGTCTTCTTCTCCACTGTCTGAACCACAACAACCATCTGCTGGGGCAGAAGCCGTCGCAGAACTACAGCATGTTGATGAAGAGCTTGAGGCTGTAATGCTGGTAATTTTCGGACTAGAACAGGTCGCCCCAGTCGCTTGCGATTGAACGTCCACTTTTGTTGAGCGGCACGCTGCATGTTTTGCGCACATAATCTATCTCCTTAATACTCAAAAGCCTTGAGGTTTTAGCTAACCAATGACGGTAACAAAACCTTAAGTTCTTTAGAATTATAAACCTTGGAGCTAACTCCAAGGTCAAGAAGAAGTTATCAGGCAATTCAATTTTTTCTAAAAACCTTATTCGAATACGACAGGATTATCAGCGTTGCTTAAGTTCTACGCACTCTTCTCTATTCGCAGACACATCATCAATCAGAACGGCATCATGAGAACAAAAAGGCTGCGTATTCAAACTCACGATAGATACGTCTTCTTCGCCATGATCAACTTCAGAGCCTTGCATCAACTCAGCGATATGATAACGAAGCACCAAAATCCCCAACAGTCCAAACAAGACATTACCTAAAGCTTGTCCATACAACACACCCAACGCGCCATACCACTGCGAACCCAAGTATACGAACGGCAAAGTGCCCAAAGTCGCTTTACCCAGGTTGAGAGCCGTAGAATACAAAGGTTTCCCGAGGTTATTAAAAGACGTATTTGCGACAAATAACGCACCGTTAAAAGTAAAAGTCAAAGCAACATAAGTACAAAAAGCCGCAACAATTATGGCAGCATCACCTTGGAGGCTAAAGCCTTGAATCACGAGATCTTGTAAGAAATACAGCAAAATACAGACTGCGATGGTGTAAGCCGTGGTAACCAGCAGAGAATTGTTCAAGGTTTCTTTAACTCTATCCATACGCTCAGCGCCAAAGTTCTGACCAATGATTGGCCCCACAGCACCAGATAACGCGAAGATCACAGCGAAACACACCGGCGTCAAACGACCAATAACAGCAAAGCCAGCAACGAAATCCTCGCCATATTGGGCGATACCTGTGGTCACTATCGCATTGCCAATCGGCGTTGCCGTATTGGTGATAATAGCGGGAATGGCAATAGCAAGAATAGGACGAAGGTTAATACGCCATTGCAACAAAGAAGGAGGAGCAACAAGTTGATGGCTACGTATTAAAGGATAAAGCGAGAAAAACAACACCGAAAAGCGAGCAAAAACAGAAGCGATAGCCGCCCCTTCAATGTTCCAACCAAAACCAAAGATAAAGAGTGGATCCAATATCGCATTAACGATACCGCCTGATAACGTTGCCCACATTGAACGCTTTGCATCACCTGCTGCTCTTAAACCTGCACCTGCCGCCATTGCCAGCGCTAGAAATGGGCCACTGGGTAATAGAATTTGTAGATAAGCTTGGGCACGTTCGGCCGCTACCCCTTTCGCACCAATCGCGGCCAGTAATTCAGGAATATAAGTAAACATCACCACGGTAATTGTCGAGCTAATAACAAACGCGGTTAACATGATACTGGTACTGAGGTTTCGAGCTTGCTCCTTATCTTTGGAACCAATTGCTTTTGAAACCAGAGCGCCCATCGCAATGGAGGTGCCTATCGAGACAGAAGTCGAAAAGAACGTCAATGTCCCAGCAAAACCCACCGCAGCTGCTAGTTCAACTTGTCCCAACATACTAATGAACAACATATCAAGTAAATCGACGACAAATAAGGCCATCAAACCTACAGAGCCTGCTCCCGACATCACCAATATATGGCGCATCGTTGAACCTTCTACAAACTTTGCAGTTTGATTTGACATGAAACCTCCAAAAACTGAAATATCACAAGCTAAAGCTCGACAAACTTTAGATCTTTTAAACGATCGACTAAGAGAGCTCCTACAAACTAAAACCTTATAAAGACAAGCTTCATGCAAAACGTTCGACAAAGAAAAAGGCGCCAAAGCGCCTTTTCTAATTATAGGATATTAAGAAGAATAATCGTTCTCAACACGCTACTATACCTGATGTTTGAAGCATTCATCCAAGTTCTTACCAATTGCTCTTAAAACATCGGTTCTGGTGATAATACCTACTAGCTTTTTGTTATCGAGTACCGGGTAAGCTTTTGGCTTCCCGACTTGCATCATATCCGCCAATTCAATAATGGATAGGTCTGGCGATACCGAGAGTACCTCTTGGTACATACAATCACCGACAATGTGTGTGTCTTGGCAGAAATAGCTCACCTTAACTAATTTCTCTAATAAATCTTGTTCAGAAAGGAAGCCAATAACTTGCTCATTCTCATCAATTACTGGACCGCCCATGTGGTGGCTACGCATTACTCTGTCTAACGCTAGACTTAACGGCATATCAGGAGTGAATGTCACAACCTGCGGCGTCATGTAATCTTTCACTTTTATTGAATGCATTGTGCTCTCCCTAAATACTTTTCGTTATGTCTTTTTCTATCTTGTTAAGTTAATTGTTGTCTAAAATCTTGATTTTACTAAATGGATTTCAACAATTTTATTGATAGGTAAAACCTACTAAGACGAAAAAACAAGGTCACAAAAGGCTTGTGAGCATTTTCCCACCGTCAAAAAAATAAAAAATAGAGCTCTTACAAAGCCTTACTTTTCCTTTCTTAGGCTTACTTAGCCGCGCTAGCTTGGGCAAATAAACCCTGTAATCTTCACCATACAAAAAATGAAGAGTCAGATTCAGGTAACTTATGCAACACGACAACAACATGTACGCGTACATTTATTCAGGTAGTGACGGGACAGAGAACACTCTCGTCGCCATTGTTGATAACGAAGAGAAACCTCTGATATCAAGCTGTGTGAACGAAATCAAACGCATGTCGACTCTAGCGATTAATCTGGCTGCCAAGCACAACCTGAAAGTCAAGCTTGTTAAATATCATAGAGAACAAGAGATCGATTTCGGCTTATTCATGAAATAGCTAACTTATCACTCGCAAACATTGTTAACGACACACAAATACCGTATTTTGTGACAGCCTTTCGAGTAGGTAATCGCACTAATAATGCTTGCCTATTGTCTCCAATAAGCGATAGACCTAGATGAACAAACCTCATATCGCTTTTATTGCCTAAATACGGTCAACTATGATTTCGCTACGTTCACCTCAAACCTACCTATCTGGCCATTTATCTGAGCTAAAAAGCTACTTTAGCGAGCTATTGGATTTCCAATCGCGTATCTGGGTTGTGCACATCTTTGAAGACTCAATTACCGATCAATCGTTTGTAATTAATGAAGATGGTTTTAAAGAACCGTTAGAGTGGATGAAGAAGAAAGCATATACAGCGGCAATGTTAGAACGTGTCGAAAAAATGAAAGTCTCACAAATTATCGAGATCCAATTTGAAGATAAAATGCATCGACTGATGCGAGTGAAGTAGCCTTTATATTATTTACTCAATCTATATCATTTTACCATCAGTCGAAACGAACATTAATAAAGTTCAGGGAGAAAAAAGGCCAGCAATCGCTGACCTTCTCTCATTTCATGCTCTTCACTATCGGCTAGCGAGCACAATACGCTTCCCATAAACGCAGAGCCTTTGCATAAGCTTCAGCCTTGTCGTGCGTTTCTGCAAATAAAATCGCCGTCATGCTGTCAACGACACTATTCGCCATCAACTCCATCTCATCTTCCGGCGTGCCTAATACACACTCCTTAGGAAGAGGAAGTGCCGGGTTCATGGTTCCTTCCCAGTAGAATGACTCTACTTTTTCAGGAGAACTCATCCACACGGTTTGGCTCACTTTCGGGTTGTATTCCGACTCACCATTCATACCTTTAAATGAAATCACTGAGTGGGACTTGTTACCAATGACATGCTCAACTTCCGCATGCAATTGTGGGAAACCTGGGTGGAAACTACCACGTAAGCCCAAGCGTCCACCACCAGGGTTTAATGCTCGAACCACAGTATTAATCGGGGTACGTAAACCGTAACGATGCTTCCAGCCAATCATAGTCTGAGCTTCTGGAGCAAAATTCGCCAAAGGTAAATAGGCAATACCGTCTTCTTCAAGGATCTGTTTCGCATCTTGAGGGTCTACAGCGCGGCGAACACCCACAAGGTCTAAATGAGTCTCTGCGTGCGTGCGACCACTTGGCTTATCCATATAGCCATGCATCAACACTTTGTAGCCGTCGTCTGCTAATATTTTTGCTGCAAGCAAGTTCCACGGTTTACCACTCGCCGTATCATTGCGTTTTCCGGCATAACACGGCCAATCAATATCTGCGCCCAAATCCGGCACTCGAGATTGAAACGCTTTTACAAAGCCTGCAATTTCTTCATTAGTTTCATTCTGCACACGAATTAACATCAGTAGCATAGCCATTTGATCGTCTCCGACCTCACCGCTTAAATACTCATCCATGATGCGATAAGCTTGTTCGAACGACAAAGGCTTGCGCCCTCTTTCCCCTCGTCCAACAGTACGAATACACTCTAAAATACTACTCATTGACTATTAATTCTCTTCCGTAGATATCAATAAAATTTAATACGTCTCCGATTCTATGACACCCATAGCTCATTGCAAAGCGATTCAACCACTATCAACAACAGTGCAATTGATCCAAACCGGGGTAGCCATGTCTTACTGGAGTAACAAACCGGCAACTGACCAGCATTTTAAAAGTAAACTTATTGGTGTAAAATTGATAAATACAAAGCTAAACGTGACCTATTGAGTAGTGCCGAATGACTGTAAAAAAAACACTGAGCCAAAAGAAACGTGAATCGATCGTTGCTGCTGCTATCGCTGAATTTACCGAGCACGGCTATAAATCGACAAGCATGGACAAAATATCAAACCGTGCAGAAGTGTCTAAGCGCACTGTTTACAATCACTTTGCCAGTAAAGAGATGTTATTGGACGAAATACTCAACAGCATTTGGGCTAAAACACTCTCGGCGACCCATTTCCCATATCAGACCAATCTACCACTAATCGATCAACTAGAAGCTATCGCCAATCAAGAACTTGAGCTCCTTGAGTCAGAGGGCTTTATCGACTTGTCTCGTGTGTTGTTTTCTGAGTACTTTCACAATGCAGAGCTTGCACATCAAGCCATGGAAAAATACTCGCAAGCGGAAAGTGGCCTAACGCTCTGGATAAAAGCGGCTTTGGCCGACGGTCGTTTGATTGAATTAGATCCATTGTTTGCATCCACTCAGTTCATTGCTCTGCTTAAGTCGTTTGCCTTTTGGCCACAAATCATAGGTCATGCACCATCACCAGACGAGCAGCAAAAGCAAGTAATTGTTAATTCAAGTGTTGAGATGTTCCTCAAACAGTATCAGGCGTGATTTTGGCGATTATCTGGAATTCAACCACAACGAAACCATCACTGGTATCCATTTTTATTTTCCCTATACTTCAACCCACTTTCGTCATTACGACTCAGTAAAACTTCAACTTTAGGTAGCACTATGATTACTTTCACCACCAACTTTGGCGATATCGAGATTGAACTGAACCTTGAAAAAGCGCCAGTAACGTCGAAAAACTTCCTTAAGTATTGCCAGGATGGCTTTTATGAAGGCACTACATTTCACCGTGTTATCGACGGTTTCATGATCCAAGGTGGCGGACACACGCTCGACATGACAGAAAAACCAACACGAGCACCGATTGTCAACGAAGCTAATCGCGGATTGAAAAATGTGATTGGTTCGATAGCAATGGCTCGTACTGACGCACCGCATTCAGCGACAGCGCAATTCTTTATCAACCTTGATGACAATGACTTCTTAGATCATACCTCAACAACCAATGCTGGTTGGGGCTACGCGGTGTTTGGTAAAGTATCGGCAGGTATGGATATCGTAAACAAAATTGCTGCAGCGCCAACGACCACCCGCTGGGGACACGAAGATGTACCTTGCGAAGATATTGTGATCACCAAGGTCACTATAAACGGTTAAATCACACTCTCAGCTGGCGACTAAAATAATTTTTGTCCAAACGAATTTACGTAACCATGATGTTTGGCGAAGAAACTGAAATGGGCAACCAAGATATAATTGTCAAATTATTATTAGAATACCACTCCAAGTAAATGGTAGTCAGTGGACATTTTACCTAAATAGAAAAACGTTGTTGATGCTAATTGCATCTATATTAGTTACGATGAAAAAAGCAGAAACAAAGCCCTTGCTTCAGCTGCGAGGGTTTTTATTTTCTTCTCGACCATTTGATATAACAGAAAAGCGAGGCAATGATCACTGCCCCTCCGACTAATTTTTGCATCTCCACTGTTTCTTCCAACATACTCACACTCAACAACAACGTCCAAACTGGCTCAAGAATCATAATCAGCGCTGCCACTTCCATATTCACTGAATGTTGACCCACCGTTTGCAATAAGTAACGGATCGATGTTGCGACAACCGCAGAGACAATAAACCAGAAGATGAGCGTTTTGGTTATTTCAAACTCCGGCTGAGCCGTCATCGACGCAAACGCCATTCCACTGATACCCACCACAAAAAGCTGTACGCAAATCGAAGCAATTGGCTTGATGTTAGTGATAACACGCTTATTCATCACAAAATGGAAAGAGAGTAACATTGAAGCCAATAGGAAGTAGATCTGGCTTTGTTCAACGTGCCAACCGTTCGTTAAAGTCAGTAATAACATACCAATAATTGCAATTGGGAATGACATCCAGAAGGCGCGATTAGGCTTAACACGAAATATTATCCAAGAAACAAACGGTGCAATGATCATGGCCAAACTCATGATAAACGCCCCTTCAGATAAACTTTCGGTCACCGACACCGCAAACACCCACACTTGCAATGAAGCAGACAATAACAATCCAACACCACAGAGAGAGAGAATCTGCTTAAAAGAAAGCTTACGGATATGATGGATACAGAACGGTAATAAAATCAAGCTTGCGACAAAGAATCGCACACCAATGAACACAGGCCCAGGCATTTCCAATACCACCAGCTTAGATGCAATCCACCCAACTCCAGCCAGTAAAGTTGCACATAACAGGTAAAGCTCGCCGCGCATCGCTTTTACGTTCATCATTTTCATTCGATCCAATAACAAAAAAGCAACCCGACTCTGCAAGGTTGCTTTTTATAAACATTCAACAGGATCAAGATACTATCTCAATACTCTGCTTCAGACAGCTGTTTTTAACCTGCGTATTCTGGGTAATCGGTTAAGCCTTTTTCAGCACCGCCAAACAAGGTATTTGGATCGTGCAGAGCAAGCGGATGACCATTTTGAATACGAGCGGGTAAATCAGGGTTAGCAACAAATGGACGACCAAAACCAACCATATCGGTTACGCCTTCCGCGACCGCTTTTGCTCCGCGCTCACTGTCGTACTTACCAGCATAGATCAGTACACCGTCATAAGCTGCACGAACGGCGGCCTTAAATGCTTTTGGCGTTTCAGGCGCATCGTCCCAGTCTACTTCTGCGATGTGCAGGTAAACGATCTTGTATAGGTTTAAGTACGCAGCTGCCGCTGTGTAAGTTTCAACTGGCGTCGCGTCAACCGTACCATTTAGCGAAGTAAAAGGAGCAAGACGAACACCAACACGGTCAGCACCAATCGCTTCAACCATAGCTTCAACCACCTCACCTAAGAAACGTAGGCGGTTTTCAATTGAACCACCGTATTCATCGGTACGGTTGTTTGCTTCAGAATCAATAAATTGGTTAATCAGGTAGCCATTTGCCGCGTGAAGTTCAATGCCATCAAAGCCAGCTTCGATCGCATTAAGTGCAGCTTGGCGATACTGTTCAACCACTTCTTTGATGTCTTCTTTCGTCATCTCACGAGGTTCAACCACATCAACAAAGCCCGGTTCATCTGTACCGTTATCGATAAATACTTTTACATTTTCTGCTTTTAGTGCAGAAGATGAAATGGGTTGCTCACCGCCAATGTTGTCTGGGTGCGTAACACGGCCAACATGCCAAAGTTGTGCGAAGATAACACCGCCTTTTTCATGTACTGCATCGGTTACTTTTTTCCAACCAACGATCTGCTCGTCAGAGTAGATACCCGGTGTCCAAGCGTAACCTTGGCCCATAGGTGAAATTTGTGTACCTTCTGCCACAATCAAACCTGCAGAGGCGCGTTGAGCATAGTAAGCCGCCATCATTTCGTTTGCTGAATTACCAGGTTGCGTTGCACGAGAACGAGTCATCGGAGGCATAACAATACGGTTTTTTAGTTCGATGTTACCCAGTTGAATGGGTTGAAATAGTGCGTTTGTCATTGTCATTTCCTCGATTAACCTAGTTGAATCAGTTCGATTTGGTAGCCATCTGGGTCAGTGATAAAAGCGATGCGCGTTGAACCGCCTTTCACTGGGCCCGCTTCGCGAGTCACGTTGCCACCCAGCGATTTGATCTTGTCGCATGCCGCGTAAATATCTTCCACACCCAATGCTAAATGGCCAAAAGCGTTACCCATTTCATATTCATTAGTATCCCAGTTGTGCGTCAATTCGATAGTCGTACCGCCTTGCTGATAGCCAACAAAAACCAATGTGTAACGGTATTCGGTATTGTCATGGCGTTCTAGTTCTTTCATCCCCAATACTTTGGTGTAGAACTCAATAGACTTATCTAGATCAGCAACTCGAATCATTGTGTGTAGGAATTTCATATTTCGCCCTTCGTACTTGAACCTAAGCCTCGTAATACGAAGCGAATAAATGTTCGTTTAGGTTTGCCATAAAGGCTACCTATCTCTGTTGTTATTCATACTACTGAAGTCTTCAAAATCAGTGAAATTATTAAATATTCTTATTTTGATAATTATTTGTTATTAAGTGACACAGGCGTGGATCGATGAAATTAAAAGGGGAAGCTAGCGCTCCCCCCTTGAATTGATACTTTCTGTCAGATACGCACTTAGAACCTCAAGCGTCTATCTTTAAGCGTTTTCGACATCGCATCAGATGTGCGGATGACTTGCTCTCTAAACCATTTATGTGCGGGATCGTTATTCTGCTTCTTAAGCCAAATTAAGTAATGAGACATCTGCTCATAAACAAACGGAGGCTTAAACAACTGTAGACCAAGCCTCTCTTGAAACTGGAGAGCCATAGAAAGTGGGACAACCGTTATATAATCCGACTGGCTACATAAGAGGATATTACTAAACAGTGATCGTCCGTGAAACGCTATTTTGCGCTTAGATAAATCCAAAGAAGTGTAATGGCTCAAGCTACGAACTTTACGGCGAGTTCGGTCTAGTACCGCATGCTTTTCAGTCATAAACTGAGCCTCGCTGATCTCACCTTGAATTCGAGGGTGCCCCTCACGACACACAATAGCAAAGTCACCTTGATAAAGGACTTCACTGGCTATACTTGGATGCTCAGGAACCAAAATTTCAATCATAGCATCGAATTCTTGAGTCAGAAGATCTTCATAAATACGATCATCATTGTCTGGTTGGTCAAACACTTCAAGCGACAAATTTTGGTTAGGAAGCGCGGCAAAGCTATTGAGTAAAACCCATTGAAGATGCTCTGGTGAAGAGATAACAAACTTACGTTCAGAGGCTTGCTCATCAAAGCTCGCCATAGATTGAAATACACCGTTCAATTCATTAATTGGCGTTTTGATCTGTTCATACAAGCTTTGTGCATACGATGTAGGAACCACACCTCGTCCTTTACGGACAAAAAGCTCTTGGCCAATCTCTTTTTTTAGGCGTATTAGTGCGGTACTGATGGTCGACTGATTAGTACTGAGTTGATCAGCGGCCTTGCTTAAACTGCCTTGCTCCATTACAGCAGAAAACACCGCAAGTAAATTAAAGTTTGGAATGTCGTTGCTCATATATAATTACTCATTAGGCGACCATAAACACCATGCTATCGTAAAAACGATAGAATGAAATAGGAATCCGTCATTAGAGCGGTAAATTGAGACACTAACATCCCACGTAATAAGTATCTCAATAGGTTTAGCAGCAAAAACATTAACTTGCTATTCCTAGCGAGATGATGACGAGCAGCGTGATGCTTTCAAACCCAATAAGGACAGCAGCACTCCTTCTTCCTGAGCTTACTTATTTATAAGTGAGTACCGCAAGAGCCAACTCACTAACTTTTACTTAATCTACCGTTCACCAAGTATCTTAAACTCAAATGGCAACTGATTGGTTTAGATTCTAGTTTCAATACGTTGAAAAAAACATGATATTGTCTCATTAAATGTGACACTGTGTTCTGATTGGATTTGGTATACATTTGATTATTATTAGCTACAATGCTTCGAATTCAACGATTGAAAGTCGCGTTTACTCATTATTGAAAGCATGTATTTTTAACACCTCATAGTGATGCCTCATTCGTCACTGATTTTCATTTCTCTCTTATTGTAAATAATCATGAAAAAAATAAATTTCACTCAATTACTTATTGATGCTTTTATTAATCATTTCATTGATCCAAGCCAACTTAAGCAACGATGTTTTCAAGCCGAATTTGAGCGCTAGCAAATAAATCAACTAACTGATTTGAAATTAAAGTAACTTATCGTAATTACGATATTATCAAATCGTAATTCTGGGTGGATACTGTTCAAAACTCTTCCTATTATCCTGCCAACAAATCAATTCTTAGCCAAAACAGAACGCTGACAAATATCTAACTGCAATGCGTCAATGATCATGGAAGACCCCCTCGATAGCTGAGGAACTACACGTAATAAGATAATTGCTCATTAGCCATTCAGTTTCGGTCTGCTGGCTGACAACAAGTGTTGATTTATAGGGAAGCATTCGCTTCTTGATACCGAGAATCCGTTGTCTAGACTAAGTAGTCTCACTTTAAAGGCCATCTAATACTCTTGTTTATTATGCGCACCCATATTCAAGATAATAAGCACCTATTTTTCAAGATGTCATCAAAAGTTAGACTTCTAGGCTACAAATTCTCTCTCCTTATTTGTGTAGGTTGAGATATGAATTTTATTAAAATCGTTTTCCAGAAAGTCTGGGCCATTGCTTTGGTCTTGATTAAGTTCTGCCTGTTTATGGCAGTGATGTTAGCTGGTGCATGGGCTCTTGCTCCGTTAGGCACAATCCACTCTAAAGACATCGACATGTCTCAATTCAATAATCATCCCAACGAAATGATGATGAACTTCTTCCAGACAGAATACTTCTCTGGTTACCTATTCTCGGTCACGATAGCGGTCGTCTTAGCTGTCATTTATGGCATGTGGCAAATACATGAATTGGGCGTGCATAAAGCGAAAGAACACAAAAGTGCTCACGTACAAATCGTGTTTGCACTGTCACTTTGTGGTCTATTCATTAGCAAAACATTCTGGGTTATTGCATTAGTTATCGCGTTGGCGAACTGGAAGCATATTGGTCAATCACTGAGTGATGTTATTCGCCGTGGCGTACAGCCTAAACAAGACACTACCAATACAGAAACTGCTGTAGTCCGCGTATCATCCGAAAAACCGTCTCAAACAAAACAGTCTCCAGTAGAACAATCTTCAGAAAAAAAGTCTGCCGATGAAAAGACTCCAACAAAACCATCCCCTACAGAAAAAGAGGTCGCATAATGAAAGAGATGATGATCCCATACATCCTAATCGTATGGTCACTATTTGCGACAGGTGCACTTAAAAAGAGCATCAAAAACTATACATGGGCTGCCATTGGTGGCGTGGTAATTCTAGCAGTGTTAGCGGTAATTTCTCGCTTGTGGGCCCCTGTTGATCTAACAAACTCAACCACTGTGAAAGCACCACACGCGGTAATGTCACCTATCTTTGGTCAGCAGATCGACAAAGTGCTTGTTAAGCACAACCAAATGGTTAAAGAAGGCGATATAATCTACACCCTTGTCGACATAGATTCTGCCGCAGACAAAGCAAAGATCGAATCTTCAATTGTTCAGAAAGAAGAACAGATTAAGCAAATGACTCGCGACTTAGAGCGCGCTGAAACTTCACCTGAAATTTTCAATCTGCGTGACGTAGAAAAGTACGACTCAGACCTTCGAGTGCTGCACGCTCAACTTGTGTCGTTAAAAGCCGATCTACAAAAAGTAAATTGGGCGCAAGAGAAGAAAACGATTAGAGCTGAATTTGACGGTCAGGTATCGATAGTGAATATTGCTGAGGGGTCTGTAATGGGGAACATGCACCTTTACAACACCAGCAAAAAGTTCCTTGAGATGCGTATTTCAGACCAAACTTACGGATATGTTCAAGTAGGCGATTTTGCAGAGTTCTTCGTTGATGCATACCCAGGGCACGTGTTCAGAGCAAAAGTACACAGTTTCAACGCAGGTACGGGAGAGTCGAGTATTTCTCCACTTCAGGGGCCACAAAGCGTCGGTCAACACGTGGTCAGAAACGGTAATGGTTTAGGTCGTACTATCGTACTTGAGATCATCGAACCAGAAGGTTACAACATCCCTATTGGTTCAACTGGCGCGGCTTGGATTTCAGCATAAAAACCACATCCTTTCTGGGGCTTCATTGATGTTATTGGCGCAGCAACCGTTCGCCTACAATCATACAAGTCTTACTTAGGCGCTTGGTAAACACGCTGGCACTGGATGGTATCATCACCTGCTGAACGCTCGCATGAGCTTCAAAATCAGGTGTGATTTCTTTTCATTCATAGAATACCCAATGCCCCGATTTTCGGGGCATTTTTGTATCTGAGATGAACCCATAGCCCTAATTGATTCAAATCAAAATAAATCGTTTATGTAATCATTCAAAGAACCAATCATCGTAAAAACGATAATTTAAAATATCATTACCTCGTAGATAGCCCCCTCTCTCACCTCTATCATTCAAACCAAGAAATCCAATTCCTGTATCCAAATATAAGGTCACTTCATGACTAATACATTCAAAAAAATGGCACTTCCTGTTGCTATTGCGAGCGCTTTATTGGTGTCTGGTTTTACATCAGCGACCCCAGTGGTAGAAGCAACGTCAAAAGTAGGTCAAGAACTGCAAACAAGTTCAGCGGCTCAATACCAAAATATTGATCTAAACGCACGCTACAAAAACGATGTTTTGTTCGAACATGAATCAAACCTATTTTGGGGTAAAGGCGATCGTATTAAGGTTCTTTCTAAAACCGGTGAAACATTGGCGTACACAGAAGAGTCTGAACACGTGCACCCAACGCTAACAAAACACAGTCGTAAAATGGACCAAGCGGTTATACAAGTCGATGACAATGTTTACTTAGCTTACGGTTTTGGCCTAGATACTCCAGTCATGATTGAAGGCGATGACGGTATCATCATTGTCGATCCTGGCGAATCTGTTCAAATGGCAGAAGCAGCAAAAGCGCAGTTCCGCCAGATTACCGATAAACCAGTCACTGCAATTATTTACTCTCATAACCACATTGACCACATCTCTGGTGTTCGTGCATGGACAACTGATGAGAAAGTAGCTTCTGGTGAAGTTAAGATCATTGCTCAAGAGGGCCTAACTGAAGCTGTGGCAAACTGGTCTTCAAACCTAGGTACGCTATTTGGCCATCGCACCTCTTACACCGGAGCAAAACACGTTGAAGAAGGTGAACACGGCACTGTAAACGATGGCCTCGGTCCGCGTTTCATGCAAGGCGATATCTCTTTCATTGAACCAAACACACTTATTGAAGCTAATGGTACGCTAGACATCACTATCTCTGGCGTACGTATGCAAATCGTAAACGTACCGTCTGAAACTAAAGATGAAGTCGTGGTTTATCTGCCTGAACAGAAAATTCTGCACGCCGCAGAGGTTTTACAAGGTGAAAACTTCCCGAACCTACACACCATTCGTGGTACTAAGTTCCGCGATCCGAGCATGTGGTTCAAAGGCATCGACGTAATGCGTCAATTCGATACAGAGGTCATGATCAACTCTCATGGTCGCCCTGTTGAAGGTAAAGAAGCAGTAGCAGATGTACTAACCGCTTATCGCGATGCGATTCAATACACGCATGACCAAACCATTCGCCACATGAACAAAGGCTTAACACCTGACGAGCTAGTTGAAGTAGTTAAACTGCCTAAACACCTAGCTGAACACCCTTGGTTGGGTGAGCATTATGGTACTGTTGCACACGCTGTTCGCCAAATTTACGTAGGCTACAACGGTTTCTTCGAAGCCGATCCGTGGCAACTAGAGCCAATGGCTTATGAGCAGCGTGCTAAAGCTTTCGTAGAAATCATGGGCGGCCGTGATAACATCATCGACACAGCAAAAGCAGCGATGAAAGCAGAGAACTACACTTTTGCAGCGGAGATTCTTTCTTACCCTATCACGGTAAACAAAGATGACATGGAAGCGCGCTTACTAAAGGCACAAGCTTACAAAGCATGGTCTGCCGATCAAGTGAACATCAACTGGCGTAACTGGGCGTTGAATGCTGCAGCTGAACTAGAAGGTACTCGTGACTTCTCTAACATGATCAGTTTTGCTTCTGTAGACGTTCTAACTGCCCTACCAAGTAAACAAATCTTCGATATGATGACATCGACGTTAATCGCAGAGAACACGCTAGATGTGAACACTGCGCTAACTTACAACTTCTCTGATACCAACGAGTCATTTACTATCGAAGTGCGTAACGGTATTGCTCAGCTTCATGAAACGGCACTAGAAGGCGCTGATGTTCAAATCAACACTTCTCGTCAAGTATTGAACCAAATCTTGATGGCTGGTCCAAACGCTCAACAAGTGATTGGTACCAACATGCAGTCTGGTGCGTTTAAGTTCTCGAATGGCGACATTCAAGCCTTTGGTCTATTCATGAGCTACTTCGATAAGCCTCTTTCCCCTGAAGAGCTGATGCTTATCGTTCGTTAACTGACACACGTTAGTTAAGGGCTCGCTAGGATAGCAAACGGATAAACATAGGGACCCTTCGCGGTCCCTTTATCTTTTGCTTATTATATAATTCAAACTCCTCCGCTCACATCAACTTTACTGATGGCGTGATGTGAAATATATACGTTCGACTCAAGGTTTCTAGATGCTAAAACGTTTCGCTCTGCTACTTTCACTCAGTTCATCTTTGGTTTTTGCTTGCGGCCTGCATCAAGATACTGGACTTAGCTTGATCACTGAACCGGGCTCTCTCGAAGTCTTTGGCAACATAATCAATGCAAGACAAGATGACGAATTTGGCAATTTAAATAAGCCTGATCATTTCCGCCTTTTTGCGATACAAGCAGCACTTGGCAAAGCACATCCAAACAAAATTGAGTTCAATCTATTTGAAGCAATCAAAGGCCACTACAGCGAAATCAGCTTTGCTAAAGGTGTCAAAGTTTCAGGAAGAGATACATTACCAACCGAGGAAGATTTACTTCTGATCACAGAGTTAGACGTGTTCGATGCGCTAGCAACAGGAACCATTTCTTGGGATCAAGCAAGCTTGCAACGTTTAATCGTCATCAACGGCCCCCAAGATAAACGTGAGCAATTGGAAGCTTGGTTTAATGACATTTTTGCTGAGTAAGCAACTCATTCTAACCTTACTTGCTCAATGGCACTCCCCTCAACATTGAGCACAAACGATAACGATCCGATAGCAAGAAAACATTGTGCTAACTAAGCAAAAACACTTCGAAACCACAAACAAATCCCCTCTCAATTATATAAAGCCACCATTATTGGAATTAACATCACCGTATTGAAAGCCCACCTTGCAATTTTGTTCAAAATTCAACCCAAAAACAAATAGTTACAAAATACCCTCTGTAATTGGTGAAAAAAAAATCAGTCACAGCAATATCCACAAAAAAAATGTGACTTCCTGCGAATCTCCAAAATAAATTTGTGGTTAAATACGGCACATCATGAATCAAAGATAAGAGAAAGCATGTCTACAAAAGCATTTGGTGACTTCTATTGCTATTTACACTGCCTCACTTTACTTTCAACAAAGGAGCTAGGGCTCACACCTAAAGAGTATCTTGATGATGTTCGAAAAGAGCCTTTTTATTACCGTGGAGACACCTCACAAGAGGCTCAACAAAAGTGGGCAGAGCGCATATTAGACTCCGTATATAAATACCATGGAGCCCAAGGTTCTGGTCCGGCCGGGCATTCGGAGTTATTAGTACGTGACGGGGCTGCATCGAAAGCTCGTTATAAAGTAAAAGAAGGCGTTGATTTTGATGTAAACCCTGGATTGAGTGATTCAATCTCAATGTTAGGTAGTATTGGCAATCAATTGCGAGAACGGCTTTTGCCGTCAGCAGGAGCGAAACTCAACGACGCCCTAAGGCTTATTTCAAGAGCAAAAACAACGCTAAATAGCGCGCCATTCAAAATTCAAGTAAGTTGCTACGACTTTGTAGCGCCACAAGTTGAACAATCCGTGCTTTATGACATAGAAAGTGCACTTGAAAATAGACAAGTACTCTCATTTGATTACAACAATCATCGCTGTGAGGTTGATCCATACGCTTCGTTTGTCTATCAAAAAGTATTTTATCTTGTCGCTCGAGAGCGTTACAAAAGAAGCTCTAACGGTAGCTCCATGTCTGGAGAAATGTGTACCTATACGATGCACAAGATAAACAACATTGAAATACGCTCAAATCAAAGTTTTTCAATGGGTAACAAGTCTGAATTTTGCCTCCACGCTTACCTGTCGACGACAAAGGGTAAATGGGTTAACGGCGGTGAAACGTGCGAAGTATTACTTAAAATGACGAGAGATTCTGAAGGTAACAGCAAGTTTGTAAATGAATTTAAACTGAGTGAATGCCAGGAAATAGAAGAAACATCGAAAAGCCACTACATTGTCAGAGCAAGAGCTCGAGATAGCTTAGATTTTAAACATTGGCTCATTCACAACGCAGATTGTGTGGAAATTTTAGAGCCATTAAAACTACGTCAAAATGTAATACGAGACCTTAAACAAGCGATGAATGTCTATTCACATTAGATAGCATAGTCATCATATATTAATTTCAACCTGGATCCTCCAAGTGAAAATATAATACACATTCATACCATGATATATTTATCAGGAATTATAAATATATCAAATAAGATTAATTTTTAAAAAATATTTTAACTAAATTACAATTTTGGACAAAAAACGTCAGGTTTTACTGCCACAATCAACACACTAAAATAATAAATTAGGCTTATCCGTGGTTAAAAAATTATTACAGATTTTTGTTGATGAACTTTATCGTCTCAACTATAAATCGACTAGCATTACACATCGTCTTCCATTTTATTGGTATCGACCATTTAAATTAATGAGCCGATTACTTGTTTTACCCATCATATTTCTATTTATGGTTTAATTGTAATGAACAAAAACTTATCAAAATTAGAATGGTCACTATTGGTGACAACAATTACTTTCATTAGTCTTAGTGTCTTCCTTTACTACTTCTTATGTAAGAACTTGTTTAATGGTGGATTCAACGATGTTCTTGAAATAATTGCTGTATTGGTGCTGACTCATGGCTCATTTGTTTTTGCAAACTATAGCGTAACATTATTGGCCGAGAAGTATTGCAGCCGTAGGGTTCAACATGAAGATCATTAAATGGGTAATCTCGGCATCAACTTCGCTAACATTCTGGATTTTCATACTATGTTACTACTTCTCTAACTCAATCAACGCCAACACTGGAGCAAGTATGGCGCCTACTTTTGAAGGTAAGTACTGGACTATGGTCAATGGTGTTCGTTTGGGTAGATACAATCCTGAACACGGTGATGTCATTCGGTTCCTGCACCATCCAAAACACCGTTCTGAAAACATCTCATTCAGAAAAAGAGTGATTGGTATACCAGGTGATACTGTTATGTTAGATATGGGAAAACTTTATATCAATGGTATAAAGGCATCTCATGGAATAACGAATGAAGAAGATGGTTACATATATATAAACGAGAAAGTTGGTCTTCACGATTATAATGTAAGGTATTCGAAAGAAAAATCAAAATTATTAAAAAGTAATCTTACTTGGCACGTTCCAGAAGGTAAAATAATGGTATTAGGTGATAATCGTGATCACTCCTATGATTCAACCTTTGATAGTTTCGGATATGCAGACATTAATAATGTTAACGGTATCTATAACAAAGTGATACTCAACGTAGCAAACGGTAGCCGTAAGTTAAATTGTAATTTAAGAAGCTCATCTGATTACAACATCCTCAACAGAAATTGTTAAACATTGTGATGACAGATGTAAATTAACCGGGCTAACTTCAATAGCTAATTTTTAGATTATAAATAACGATAGTAGCTGTCTATTAATAATAGGTAACGCGGGGTATCCCACGTTACCTTTATTATTTATATGGGCTTACAGAAAGTGCAACGGAATCAACTCCAGTCCTAGCACACCACTGATGCTCATGACCACCAGCAAAGAAACTTTAAACACTGTCTTTGACCATTGGATGTAGTTAAGGCAATCAACCTTACGGAACGTCACTTTGGTCCACATAAAGCAAACCGCTGCCGATACCGCTAGGTATTCATAACCCGCTTCTCCAAGCAAAAATAGCCCCAAAGCAACCGCACCAAACGCCACGACATACGCTTTCATGTGTTGATGCGCTTTATCAACGCCCTCTTTGACCGGTAAAACGGGAATGCCTGCATCGCGGTAGTCTTGAATGCGGAACATCGCAATCGCATACGAGTGTGGCATCTGCCATAAACAGAACATGATGAACAATAGGACGGCTTCTAAGCTCAGGTAGTTAGTCACGCCAAGGTAACCAACCAATGGAGGAACCGCGCCAGAGATGCTTCCCACTAAGGTGCCGTAAACCGAATTACGCTTGTACCACATGGTGTAGAAAAAGACGTAAAACACATAGCCAAGCAACACCACAACCGCAGACATCGGATTAACAAATTGAAACAGCAGCGCCGTGCCTACCAACAACATGACTAACGCATAAATGAATGCGACGTCTGTATTGATGTTGCCCTGAACCAATTCTCGATTTTGTGTGCGCTTCATCTTCTGGTCGATGTCTCGGTCAAAGATGTTGTTCACCACACAACCTGATGCAATCACAAGCCCTACACCCGCTAATGTTGTAAGTAACAACATCGCACTGGCTGGTTCTGTTTTTGCGGCGAGGAAGAACCCCGCCGCAACAGAAATCAGGTTGCCGAAAATGATGCCCGGTTTGGTAATAGACAAATATTTTTTCAGCATACCTTGGCCTACAACTTCATGTTGACGTTCATGTTGTAGATGATCCATACCGAGCCAGCGATAAGAATCAATACAACAATGGCAGTAAACATCAATGACACCAAGTTCCAACGCCCATCGGAAGATTTCGCTTCCATGTGCAAGAAGTACTTAAAGTGCACAAAGATTTGCACCAGCGCACAACCGAACAAGATCACGTAAGTTTCCGTGCTTGGTAGCGCATGCGACCACACAATGTAGAACGGAATAATGATCAGAATTAGTGACGCAATAAAACCTTTCACATAATCCGTTGCACCGCTGTCTAGATGCTGTTCCATTACATCACCCCCATTAAGTACACGATGGTAAATACGCAAATCCAAACGATATCAAGGAAATGCCAGAACAGGCTTAAGCACTGGAAACGCATCGACATGTTGTCGTTCAAGCCTTTGGTTGAAAGCTGGTGATACGCCACCGCCATCCAAATCAGACCGAACGTTACGTGCAATCCGTGTGTGCCAACCAAGGTAAAGAACGCAGAAAGAAACGCACTCTCTTGAGGACCATAGCCTTCTTCAATCAAGTGATGAAACTCGTACACTTCCATACAGATAAAGGCTAAGCCCAATACGAAAGTGACTTTTATCCATCGCTTCAGTCCGGTAACGTCTTTGCGCTTCATTGCAATCATGCCAAAGCCAAAGGTGATACTACTGAACAGCAGCATCATGGTTTCGACAAACACGAACGGCAGTTCAAAGATGTCTTTGCCTGTCGGCCCTGCGATTGATCCACTCTCAAGCACGGCATAAGTCGCGAAAAGCGTGGCAAACAGGACACAGTCACTCATCAAGTAAACCCAAAAGCCGAACAACTTGTTGCCCGCAGCTTCGTGGTGATGATCATGCGAGTGTGCAAGATCATAAGTGTGTGACGGAGTATTAGCTTGCATACGTCGTCTCCAAATCATCTTTATTGTCGTTGTTATCACTGTCAGCGCTGTTACCACGACCAGAGTTGTCGCCTTTCACTGACTGTTTCTTCGCTTCTTCAAGCTGTGCACGTCGAGCCGCCTCAATCGCTTTGA
>NZ_JADDYI010000081.1:197742-197991 GCF_015163545.1 Vibrio sp. OPT24 | reverse complement strand
TCTCTTCAACTTCCACGTAGTAATCCACATCGTCGTTGTAGCTGTGTTGAATACATGTCACCACGATGCCTACTAAGCTTGCAGCCGCTAGCCACCAGATGTACCAGATCATTGCGAAGCCAAATGCCAACGCCCATGCAGAAACATAGATACCTGTCGGTGTGTTCTTCGGCATGTGAATACGTTCGTATTCTTCTTCCTGAGTTGGGTCAAACTCACCACTTTGCTTTTGATACCAGAACGAATCGA
>NZ_JADDYI010000081.1:107279-197705 GCF_015163545.1 Vibrio sp. OPT24 | reverse complement strand
TCTCATCGCCCTTAGGCAATTTTGCAAAGTTGTAGAACGGCGGTGGTGAAGACGTTGCCCATTCGAATGTACGTCCACCCCATGGGTCACCGGTTAGATCTCGGTTTTGGTCGCGGTCACGAACACTCACGTAAATCTGAACGAACTGACACACCACACCCATCGCAATTACGCCCGTACCTGCAGCCGCAACCGCCAGTAGAGGGAAGAATTCAGGGTTGATGTCTTGGCTCAAACGACGCGTCATGCCCATAAAGCCCAGAGCGTAAAGCGGCAAGAACGCCATCAAGAAACCAATGATCCAGCAGTAAAATGCGCGTTTACCCCAAAGCTCGTTCAGAGTGAAACCAGTCGCTTTTGGGAACCAGTAACCAATCGCTGCAAAACAACCGAAGACAACGCCACCGATGATTACGTTGTGGAAGTGCGCAATCAGGAATACCGAGTTATGCAAAATGAAATCTGCGCCCGGTACTGCCATCAATACGCCCGTCATACCACCAACGGTAAAGGTGATTAGGAAGCCCACGGTCCACATCATTGGCGTGGTAAAGCGGATACGTCCTTTGTACATGGTGAACAGCCAGTTGAAGATCTTAACCCCGGTTGGGATAGAGATAATCATGGTCGCGATGCCGAAGAAGGCATTCACATTGGCGCCAGAACCCATGGTGAAGAAGTGATGCAGCCAAACCACAAACGCTAAAATAGTGATAGCCACTGTCGCCCATACCAACGAGGTATAACCAAACAGTTTTTTGCGTGAGAAGGTTGCAGTCACTTCAGAGAACACACCGAAGATAGGCAAAATTAGGATGTACACCTCAGGGTGTCCCCATGCCCAAATCAAGTTCACATACATCATCACGTTGCCACCAAGGTCATTGGTGAAGAAGTGCGTGCCGATGTATCTATCCAAAGTCAGTAACGCGATGGTTACCGTAAGGATTGGGAAAGAGATGATGATCAGGATGTTGGCACACAGAGATGCCCAAGTGAATACTGGCATCTTCATCATTGGCATAGACGGAGTGCGCATGCGCAAAATAGTCGCGAAGAAGTTCACACCCGTTAATGTGGTACCCACACCGGATATTTGCAACGCCCATATCCAATAATCGACCCCGACTCCCGGACTGGCCTCAATGCCAGAAAGCGGCGGATACGCCAACCAACCCGTACGTCCAAATTCACCTAACCCCAATGACATGTTGGTTAGGATGATACCCACCACAAACAGCCAGAAGCTCAGGTTATTCAGATAAGGGAATGCAACATCACGAGCACCAATTTGCAGCGGCACGATGATGTTCATCAGGCCGATAACCAAAGGCATCGCGACGAAGAAAATCATGATCACGCCGTGAGCCGTGAAGATCTGGTCATAGTGGTGTGGCGGTAAATAGCCTGTCTCACCCGCTGCAGAAAGCAATTGCTGACTACGCATCATTACTGCATCGGCAAAGCCACGAACTAACATCACCATTGCCACAGCAATGTACATGAAGCCCAATTTTTTGTGGTCTACAGAAGTAAACCATTCATTCCAAAGGTATTGCCACTTACCGGCTTTTGTTACCGCATACACCACTAAACCACCCACTAAAGCGATCATGGTTAACGTGAACAAAATAATGGGTTCGTGGTAGGGAATTGAGTCTAGAGTTAATCTTCCAAACATGACGATTATCCTTGGGTTTCCGGCAAACAGTTCATTGAACCAGGGTGCTGGGTCACAACATCAGTAAATAAAAATGGTGGGATACTGGAGAACAGAGTCACAGGTTCAGCGACACTTGGCGCAGCCAATGAACGGAATTGCTCCCAGTCTTCAATACGGTCCGGGCTAGCTTTCACTTTTTCCACCCAGTTTAGAAACGCCACTTGATCAGGCATGGCTGATGCGGTGAATTTCATTTGAGAGAACCCTTTACCACTGTAGTTCGATGCAAAACCTTTGAAGTCACCTTCATGATTAGCAATCAAGTTCAGCTTGGTCACCATTCCCGGCATCGCATAAATCTGCGAACCAAGACGCGGGATAAAGAACGCGTTCATGATGTTGTCTGAAGTCAGCTTAAACGTCACCGGTACATCTTTCGGGAACGCAACATAGTTAACCGTCGCAATATTTTGCTCCGGATAGATGAACAGCCACTTCCAGTCCAGAGAGACCACTTCGATCACCATTGGTTGCACATCACTTTCCAGAGGCTTAGAGGGCTCTAGTTCGTGTGTTGTTCGCCAAGTGATGGTGGCCAGAATCGCGATGATGATTATTGGAATCGTCCATACCACCACTTCGATCTTGGTTGAGTGCGCCCAGTCAGGTGCATACTCTTCTGTGGTATTACTTTCGCGGTATCTATAGGCAAAGTAGATGGTCATCAGAATCACGGGGATGACGACAATCAGCATCAGTAACAGAGCCGTAATAATCAGCTCCTTTTCCTGAACGCCAACGCTACCTTTTGGGTCGAGCAATGCGGAGTTACATCCTTCGAGCATCAGGACGGTTCCCACCAAACCAATCCTCGACAGATTTGCTCTCGATAAAATGTGTTTATATCTTGAAGCTTCCATTAACTTTCTCGATGGTTATCCAGCCTCAGAACGAACGCCCGAGTACTGGTTGTCATGGTCATTAGAATATTTATGTGTTGAGCATGTGAAACGACGCATCTCAAAGCGAAACGGAATTAGCCACTATCTTGAACAGTCGCCAGTTGAACAGTTGAACTGACAAGTTAAAACGACAGTGCTGCGCAGCCGAAACATTACCGCACGGTTAAAACCACACAAAAAATATGACTTAATTGTTACACTTTGAAATATATTGTTACATTTGGCGCATTATGAGGAGTTGAAATTGAAAGCTCACCAAACAAACTTGGAAACTAACCTTCCAGTTATGAAAGTGAGATATGGGAAATTGATGCAATTCAGACGCACGATATAGGCGTGCCACACGAGTCGAGCCATGTGCGGAAAAGGATTAAGGCGAAACGGAAGAGAGAAAAGTAAACACGCAGTAAAAACAATAATGATTGATTACATTAGAAAGAGCGAATTAAGCAAAGTGTGATGATCGTCAAATTTATGAATTCACATACGATTTCAAAGGTATTTACAAAAGATATCACTCTAGACAATGACCCATCAGCCACTCGAATGACACGTTGATTTTTATGATAATAATGTCAGCTATGTGCAGCAAAAAACGGCCAAATATGAAGCTAAAAAGCCGATTTTTGGGGTATTAAGATATGTTTTAAGCGGGTATTACTCCCCTCAAGGGAGAGGAGTAATCGTCTTTAAGAGAGAGATTAGGCTGTTGGAGTCACGACTTTCTTGCGCTGATTTTTAGTCATCGAGTGATAAACCACAGGCACAAAGTAGAAAGAAATAAGCGTAGTTAATACCGTTCCGCCAACAATCGCGACCGCGAACGGAGGCCAGAAACCACCACCAGCAATGATCAGTGGCATAAAGCCGCCAACCGTCGTGATCGTTGTCGAACTGATATGACGAGTACACGACATCACAGCTTCTACCACCGCATCCACATTGCCTGATGAAGCTTGTTCATCGAGTTTCAATTCCGTCAGAATCACGATGGCGGCGTTAATCGCTAAGCCCGCAATCCCGAGCATGGCGATGATCACCGTGAAGCCAAACGGATAACCGAAGATCCACACCGACAACAGCCCTAACCCACCCGCCAATCCTGCTACCATGAAGATGATACTACTCATTCGGAACGAGTTGAACGACATCACCACCACCAACACCATCAATACCACCACGACTGCGACATTCGAGATCAGACTGTTGACTGAATTGTCTCGTTCAGCAGATTCGCCACCAAAACCAATGGTGTAACCCGATGGCATCTGATAGCTTTCTAAGCGTTTTTGGAATTCATTAAGGACAGTTTGAGGTAAGACACCCGCTTCAATGTAACCCTCAATGGTATTGACACGCTGCCCGTTACGACGAGTAATCGCGCCACGACTGGTCGTCAGTTCAAGCTCCGCCAGAGTCGAAACATTAATCCCCGTGGAATAGACATCAGAACTGATTGGCAAACGAATATTGCTTAAGTGCGCCAAGTTTTCACGCGCATCATCCGCAACACGAACACGAATCGGCACCGATTCACTTCCCTCAATTACAGATCCACTTTCACGACCAGTCAGCGTGGTTTGCAGCATGCCAGCAAACTGATTGAGTGAAATACCGTTAAGTTTTGCGGTATCTTCATCGACCTTCAACCACACCTTCGGCGTACCCGGCTGCAGTGTTTCTCGCGTGTGAGTCACATGAGGTACACCTGCCAGAATCAGTCGAACATCTTCACCAATCGCTTTTAATGTATCGAGGTTTTCACCATAAACACGCAGTTCAACTGGTGCGGTAAATGGAGGCCCTTGGTTAAGCTTTCGTACCAAGATTTGTGCTTCTGGTACCTCTTCATCCAACACCTTTTGCAACTCAGGAATCAGCGTATTAGCTTGTTCAAAGTTCTCTGTTTTCACCATTGCTTGCGAGAAGTACGGCGCATTATTTTGCCTTGCTTGCAGGTTGTAATAGAAAGATGGGAAGTTAGCGCCCACTAGCCAATCAATGCGCTCCACTTCTGGATAGCGATGAATGATATCGTCGATTTTTTCAGAAGTATTTTTAGTGGCATAAATGCTCGCTTGAGGTGGCATATAAACCTGAATCTCAAACATGTCTCGGTCTGATGGCGGGAAGAATTGCTCAGTCAGCTGAGACATACTCCAGTAACCAGTAAACGGAACCAACAACACCAAAGCAATCGTGATAATTGGATGCGTGACACCAAAACGGACAGAAGACGAGAACCAACGCGTCAAAGCCGGAATTTTCAAGCCTGTCATGTACCAATGGTGCTGACCTTTCTTATCAACATCACTGAGCTGTTTCGGCAGTAGCTTAGTCGCTAAGCCCGCAATCAAGGTGTGCGAAATGATGTAAGAACCGATCAACGAGAAAGAAACGGTAATCGCAATTCCTCCCACAAACTCACCCGATGCGCCCGGCATCAGAATGATCGGGGCAAACGCCAATACCGTGGTTAATGTTGACCCCAGTAGCGGCACCCATAAATGTTTCAACGCATTCATGGTTGCTTCAGCGCGCTGTTGCCCTTTCAGGCGGTAAGCTTGAATGGTGTCGACCATCACCACCGCGTTATCTACCATGATTCCGAGCGCCACAATTAGGCCCGTCACCGACATTTGGTTAATCGGAACACCGGTCATTTTCATGATCGACAGGGTCAATAATGAGGTTAACGGCAGAGAAATTGCCACTAAGATGGCGGCGCGAACGCCCAAGGTGACGAACAGCACAATTAAGATCAAGCCGAAACCGATCATCAAGCTTTTGCCTAAATCGTCTAAGCGAGTTTCGGTATAACCTTGCTGATTAAAGAGCACCGTCACCTTAACGTTACTTGGTAATTCTTGCTCAAATTTACCAATCAGAGCATTAGCTCGCGACGTCCAATTATCAACTCGCAGATCCGGATGCATTCTTGCCGCGACAATCACACCCGGCTCACCATCAATAATAGCAATCTGGTCTTGTGGGGTTTTCTCACCACGTTTCACAGAAGCAATGTCTTCCATACGGATGATGTGACCATTGCTATCAGTGGCTATTGGCACTTGCTTAATGCGTTCAATAGAATCGAGTTCAGATTTAATTTCTAAGCCAAAGCGAGAATAATCACTCACTAACTCACCGGCGGAGTTCTTGGCGTCTGCCCCTTCTAGCGACTCAGCAATATTAGCACTCGAACGCCCAAGCGCTGCGGCATCAGCAGTTCTTAGACTTATCTGGATTTCTTCTTGTGGCATTCCGTATTCATCTACGAATTCAGTACCCGACAAAGTTCGTAATCGCTTAGCGAGTTCTTTGGCATAGCGCCCGAGGGTTAATCGGTCAGGCTCACCGGCACCCGACCAAGTCAGAGAAGCAATGGTTGTAAATGCGTAGGTATGGTCGCTGTCGAGATCGGGAGAATGCGCACCCGCAGGTAAAATGGATTCGATGTCAGACAGCTTGTCACGAGCCTGAGACCAAACCGGCTCTGGCTCGGTGATGGTGTCATTCAATTCTAGCGTGACAATAGACACGCCCGGCCTTGAGGTTGAGCTCACCAGTTTAACTTCACTCAGCTCACGCAGCTTATTCTCGATCACCTCAGTAACTAAGGTTTCAACACGTTCGGCACTGGCACCGGGAAAACTGGTGGTAATGTTGGCGTAACGGTTGATGATGACTGGATCTTCTGCGCGAGGCAGCGTCATGAACGCAGAAATACCACTCACCATCAGCAGTGCCGTCATTAAGATAAGCAGTCGAGTATTGGAAATAATCTCTATGATTTTCATGCTATTTCCTATTCAGCAGTAACGCTGGCTGGCTTCACGGTTTGTCCGGGAACCAAGCGGTGCAACCCACTGGCGATCACTTGCTCGCCTTCGGTAATGGCACCGCTGACATAGGCTTGTTGGTTATTAGCAAACAGAACCTGAACACTTCTACGTTCAACCTTGTTGTCTTCACCAATCACAAAGATGTTCCACACCCCGCGTAATCCATCAATCAAACCAGTTATTGGCACCCAGTAGCCTTGGTCATCAATCTGTTCATCAAATTTAAGGTAGGCAAGTTGCCCTTCTAATACCGACGATTGTTCAGGAAAAAGATAACGTAAGCCGACACTTCGAGAGCGAGTGTCGACCATCGCACCAGGGTTCAGCAGAGTCACAGAGAAATCATCTCGCCCGACACGAATACTTGGTGCGGAAAGTGAAGTAACCTTTTTCATTTGATGGGCAGGAATACCGATGAAGGCTTCTTTCCCTTCAGAGGCAAGCAAAGTCAGAGTTGGATTACCCACATTCACTACATCTCCCAAAGAGACAAAACGCGTTGAAATAGTGCCCGAATAAGGCGCAAGAATTGTCGATTTCACTAGCTTCAATTGATTGCCTTTTACTGAGGCATCAATACGCAGAAAGTTAGCCTGCAATACGCGTTGCTCACTAGTCAGCGAGTCAATTTCCGCCTCTGCACTGAAGCCTTTAGCTTTCAATGAACGCTGACGTTTAAGGTTCGCAGCCACCAAACTCAACTGAGCTTTGACTTCTTCAGCTTGAGCTTTCAACTGGCTAGATTCAGTTTCCAAAAGTTGGGTATCCAATCGAATCAACGGCTGACCCATTGTGACTGTGTCACCGACATCAACCAGAATCTCGTTTACTTTGCCCGCCAGTTCGAAACCTAAATTAGCTTGTTGACCCGCCTTAACCACACCGACATATTCGCGCTGTACTGCATAAGAGGAAGATAGCGCCAAAGCGATCGTTTCTACAGTTAAAATGGTTTGGACGCTCGAAGCCGTTTCAGTGGTTGAATCAACCGACTCTTCGGCTTGTTCCTTTTCGCCACATCCAACAAGAAAAGTCGACAACGCCACTGCCAATGCCAATGCGCTTCCCTTCATCAATTTATACATACGTACTGTTCCTATGCGGTACTCAATTATGTTCTTTTTTTAGACTAACCAAATCAAACTAGACTGTCTAGTTTGATTGTGTTAAAAATAAGTTTCATCGTTAATGATTGATAAAACCATCACAAAAAGCATAATGCTTAGCGCAGAATGAAATGCATTGAACTGAGTAACGTCAAGTACCAAGCAAGCAACGAGAAACAGCACGTGACTAAAATCATCAAGAGTGAACAGAAGAGATCGCAGATCTTAACCGCAGCCAGCCAACTTTTCTCTGAACATGGCTTTAAGATCAATATGGATCAGATAGCCAAAGCAGCGAACGTTTCCAAGCAAACGGTCTACTCTCACTTTAAAAACAAAGACGAACTTTTCGAAACCTGCATGCAAACCAAGTGTGCGGAGCGAGAACTCAGTCCTTCTGCCTTTGATATGGATGCAGAGGTGGGTGATGAGTTGGTGAAATTTGGTGTGAAATTTCAGGATTTGTTACTTGATGAGCAATCTAGACAAACCTTCCAAAATGCCATTAGCCAAGCGAATACGCATCCAGAGATCGCCTCAATCTATTTAGAAACTGGGCCTCAGAAAACCACAAAATTACTCGCCGATTACCTACAGTCGAAAATAGAATCTGGTGATCTCACACTGTCGACATCAAGCTCGCCAGTCATTGCTGCACGCCAACTGTTGCTGATGTTTCACGGCAAATCGGCGTATTGGGGATTCTTCGGACACGATAGCGGTGAGTCACAAGATGAAAGACTTCACTACACGCGTGAATGTGTCGCACTATTCTTAAACGGCAACCAACCTCGCTAGTTTAAGTATCGCAAACAAAAAGCACTCGGTATATGCCGGTAAACCAATGAAAAATAACAGCTTGTTTTGACAATGACTTGTTCATAATGACCACTCTATGTCTCTGACCTAAGTGTTATTTAGACTCATTATCATTAAATTTAACATGGTCTTTACGTAAAATAACGTAGAGACCAATAAACCGCTATGTACCGTTATTTGGAATGCTCCACATAAATCAATTCATCGGTATTGAAGCCTCGCTCTTTAGACATCCTTGTGAATTTCTCCATGACCTCAGATGAGACTTCTGGGGTTCGAGAAAGTAACCATAAGTAATCGGTGTCTGGGCCAGAGACAAACGCGTATTGGTAGTTCTCTTTGTCCAATTCAAACACCACATAAGCGCCATAGAATGGGCCAAAGAATGATACCTTCAAATAGCCCTGATCACTGCCTTCGACAAAATAGGCTTTACCTTCCGCTTCGTTCCATTCGCCATCTTCATCTGAATAGCCGCGGTTAATCACCTTCACACCACCATCATCACGCAGGCTATATTCGGCACTGATGCTATTGAGGCCTCGCTCAAACGAGTGGTCCAAACGAGCAACTTCGTACCATTTACCCAAGTATCTATCCAATTCAAACTGTTGAACGGGCTTTACTGTTTCAGGCATACCGACACACCCACCCAATAAGATGACACTTAGCAGCAATAATATTTTCTTCATCCTAACCTCGACTTGTTTTAATAGTAATTCGAGTAAGTCATGTGAGAGCCTTAACTTACATTCTTGGTAATACGTTAAATCCGTTTAATTGGTTCATATAACAGTAAATTATTCAGAAGCTTATGTGAATCGTTTTGTCAGTGAATGAATCAGTGATGCTTCATTGCTGACCGGTACTGAGTCGGTGTTACTTGCTTATACGATTTAAACTGACGATTGAAGTTGGCTTGGTTGTCGTATCCCACTTTCTCCAAAATCAAATTCACTGGCAATGAGGTGTTAATCAATAAATCACACGCCACATTGAGCCTAATTTTCTTCAATCGCTGACTAAAACTCTCGTTGTAGTGTTTTTGAAATAGGCGCCTAACGCTACTCTCACTAATGTAGAGATGCTTGGCTAAGTCATTAACCGAGATGTCGTGATTAAAATTGTTCACCAAGAAAGCTTCAACCTTGCCGAGCTTATCACTGGCCTCATCTTCATCATCCGAGCTGAAGAGTGGGTTAATCAACTGCACGATCTCTAGATCATCAAGCAACAACGAAAACAGAGAGAATAGCGTAATCAATTGTTGATGTGGTGGCTGGTTCATCACCTTGTTCAACAATTCCGTCGCTTTCTCTGCAGTAGCGGGTGAAAACTGGAGCCCTTTCTTTGATTCTTCTAGCAATACACGTATCGGTTCGAGCTCTCGACAGCACGCGATTAGTTGCTCTATCCAATCTTTACGAAACCAAACCACGTGCGTTTCACATATTCGCGAGTCGTCTGCGCTCTCTTCTGAATAAATAGCATGAGGCAAATCTGGCCCCACCAAAATCATGTGATTGTGAAACACATCGCTTTGATGGTGCCCAATAAAACTATGACCAGCAAAGTGACGATGAATCGCGATCTCGTACTCTTCATGTCTATGCCAACCATAGCTTTTGCTGTTCTCGACAATTTTCTTATAGCGCCATGACGTGCCAATTCGTTGTGGCACTTTTTCCAAGTAACCTTTCATTGCGATGCTCAGTGACTTTTTAATATTGAAAGTATACGCATCAAACCATTCAAATGAGTACATTGACTGAAAAGTATTGAACATTGCGCTAACGATACTCATCCGGTTATCACCGCTAAATATACTGCAAGTGAATTTAACCAGGAGAGCAACTATGGACACTTTATTATTAAAAATCCGCGATATGATTCTTGCCACTCGTCAACAGTGGATAGGCGAGATCACCTACAACCACAACATTAAAGGTGAGAACACTTGGAAACTTTATGGCTATAACTCTCATGAAGAATACAAAAAAGATCTACGTAACAGCCTAAGAGAAGAGTCGTAACTAGAAGCTCATTCAAACGACAGCTTGTTGATTAATCGCAGTTTTTATTTGTCATTCATGTAGAGTTTCACACTGGCCACTCGCTTTCTATACTTATTAAACAGTGGAACATGGGAAATATAAGAATGAACAACAAGCTCACTTTGCCGCGCACTGCATGGATTGCATTACTCGCTAGCTTAGGCACTATTTCGCCGGTACTTGGACAAGACAACACAGCTGCTCAAAGCCAACCGACTATTCAAAATCAAGTAGAGACGAATAGCCAAACCGCAGACCAGATCTTCACCAATGCCGACATCTACGGGCATCGCGAATCGGACTCGATCATTACCCATAAAGGCAAAATCATTTTCATTGGCGACCACTCACAAGCGAAAGCTTTTCAAGGGCATAGTACCGACGTCATCGACTTGGAGAATGCCTTTGTTTTGCCGGGGTTCATTGATAATCATAACCATGTGTTTGAAGCCGCCTCAGAGCTGGGTGGCAATTGCGAACTGGATTCTGAAGCCACATTAGAAGAGCAAATCCCTTACTTAGAAGCGTGTAAAATCAATGCCGAGACCAATGGCAGAGGTTGGCTAATGGGTTATGGCTTTTCTCTAGAGTCGACACTCGACAGCGATTATGACTACACGCCACTAGAGATCATCGACAGTATCTTCCCGGATCGTCCCGTAGTCATCATGGAGCAAACCTCACACTCGATGTGGGTCAACTCAAAAGCACTGAAAATCGCCCGAATCAGCCAACAATCTCCTGCTCCACAAGGTGGCGCTTATTTAAAAGACCAAGACAACGGCAAGCTTAACGGCATCTTACTAGACAACGCTGGCGACCAAATTATGGAGATGGCGTGGAACAGCCAAAGCGAGCTATTTGAACAAAGCTATCAAGGCTTAATGTTCGGACTTGAAGAAGCCGAAGCGCACGGCATTACCACCATTGGTGACGGCCGGATGTATTGGAAACGAGGTTGGTACGACGTTTGGCTAGAAGCGGAGCAAAACCAAGATTTGACGGCTCGAGTGTCATTGCGCCCTTGGGTTTACCCATCAATGGCGATTCCCTCTCAATTAGAAGTCTTTGAGAAGATGTACTCCGATGACAAAAACCGCTTGCTGCTTGTCGATCAGGTAAAAATGTACAGCGATGGCATCTTCATTAACGGTACAGCAAAAACACTCGCGCCCTATTTAGATACCTATCTGCCACAATCTCCCAATGGCCTAAACTATATTCCACCAGCACAGATGACAGAGTGGCTAACCGCGCTCGATAAAATTGGTTTTAGTGCGCACATTCATGCGATTGGTGATGGCGCCGTTCGTGAATCACTTGATGCGATAGAAAGCATTCGCAAACAAGGTTCAACCAAACCCTACACCCTAACCCATGTCGAATTAATCAATGATGAAGATGTGCCACGCTTTCGCCAATTAGACGTAACCGCAGATTTCCAAGTCGGCTCTGATTACGTTGCAAGGCATCAACACCAATGGGCCGAAGCCTTCCTTGGTGCTCGCCGTGCCAAAGCCATGATGAACCTAGACGCGATACTTAAGACTGATGCCAATATCACCTTGAGCAGTGACTGGAACGTACACGACATCAACCCTCTAGTTGGAATCGCAAATAGCTTAATCATGGGCAAAACCGGCCTAACCGATATCTACACCGCTATCGACGCTTACACGCTCAATGCAGCCAAAAGTCTTGGAATTGAAGATATAACCGGTTCAATTGAGGTGGGAAAATCGGCTGACTTTGCCATTCTCGACCGAGACATCACCACAGTATCGGCAAGACAAATAGCCAAAACTCAGGTGTTGATGACAGTATTACGAGGAGATGTGGTTTACGAAAAATAGAACCAACAAACACGTCGAATTGGTTATCACCACACAAACGAAAACGAGCCAGCTTATTCAGCTGGCTCGTCTGTTATTCACATATGTATTTTAGTTCTGTTACGCGTTGGGCTCTTTTAGTGCTTTCTCATTTGATTCTTGCTTTTCATCCAGAGCAAAGTAGATTTTTGATACAATCACTTCAGCAACCAGAATCGTAAATACCACAGCGAAGAACGCTACCACACCGCCCCAAGGGCCTGTGAAGCTCACCTTGTCACCGAACATAAGGTTTATCGCTTCTAGCATGACGAATTTTGAGCCAACAAGAATAATGTATGTCGACAGCGCTCGATACACCTTAGGTGCCGTTCCAGATTTCTGTTTGAAGTAATCCGCTACCTTGTGTTCTAAGCCAATAGAGAGCTTCAACAATAACTGCAGTAACAACGCCGCTATCAAAGAAATAGTGAAAGATTCAATGTTGACGAAGTCCCAGTACTCATCGAAAAAGTTAAGCACTACTAAGTCCACCAGCACGGCTAACGTGTAACCTACAAATAGACGTTGTGGTGTGTTGAACCCGTAAACTTTATCTGATTTAGTCATTCTGTCTCTCTCTAATTTGTTAAGTAGCCTTGATTTGAAATACATCTTAGCGTTCGAATCGAAGCAAAACTTACCATTTCATGACACCACTCAAAATCATTCACAACATAAATGAATCTCTTTATGGTATCACTGTTGTATAAACGACAATGACACCTCGATGGAGTTTAAGCGTACTTAAGCAGTGATCGACTTAATTGAAATCTTGCGTCCAATAAGACACCTTCGACGAGTCAGACTTACTGGTTTTAGAGCCGATCCCCATCTTTGTGTGCGCGCTGTTCATAATATTTTGACAGTGCCCTTGATGACCTGCCCAACTATTAAGACCTGCATTGTTAACTTTGCCATCCGTGCGTGGGCTTGTATAACCAAAAATAGGGATGACCACCGAGTTCGATGAAAGGACAAACGCATTCTGACCTGAACTGTTCACAACAAAGTGACCTTGAGCGTCTCTTTGATACTGCTCGTCTGAATTTAGCTGGGCATTACTGGCGGTGTTGTTGTCCCAAGCGACAGGGGCTACTGGAGGGTAATCTCCACTCGCGAATGATGAACCAAATGCATCACAATAGCGCTGTGTCGATCTTGCACAGTTTGTCGAAATAACCGATTGATACTTAATGCTGTCTTGGTTTAGATCATCTGGAATATTCACAATTCGGCACCATCTTTCATCGGCAACACCTTGGCCAGGCATGCCCCACACTGAGCCATTCAATATTTGATTTTTATCGAGCAATGCGAAATCTATCAGAGTATCGCTAGTAAGCTGACCTAAATCCAAATTGATATTTCCTGATGAAGCATCTAACTCAAAGATTGATGCCCCGACTTCCTTGGCTGCTGCATTAATTTTGTCACGTTGTAATAACGCCCAAGAATCACCAAACCGATCTTCGGACTGCTGTTCATATGCCTTAGCGATAAATTCGTAAGTCGGTAATTCGGCTTCAACACCACTCTCGTCTTTACTCACGACGCTACCAACAGTTTCAAATTCCAAAGAACTGTCGATGACAGCATTGTTAAATACATACGTTCCAAGGTGCTCACTAGAACAAGAGTTGCTATTCATATCGTATCGGTATTCTGTAAGCGTTCCATCCACAAGCAATTTATTACTTTGTCTTTGTGCGCTTAACCCAACCGCTTCATAACAATGCCAGTCGTCAACAAAACTGCTTCCATTATCGATAATGATAGTGGGTGCAGAGATAACCACATCCACCTTTTGGGTATCTGAACCTTTAAACGCGGGAAGTTCGTTTTTAACGGTAATAGATGAGTAGTTTCTGATGGGATCCGAGCTATCGACAAAGCCTTCAATTGCAAAGAGCATATTGCTACCGAGCGCTTTAATGTTGGGCTGCTGCGAGGTAGTGTTTGATGAATTATCGGAGTTCCCAAGGCTGCCTGGCGTATTAGAGTTACTAGGGTTATTAGCGCTATCAGAAGTTGTGCTGTCACCTCCAGATGAACTTTCTCCTCCGCACCCAGACATAGTAATTGCAATAAGTACTGCTGCTGACACATGTTGCTTTCTCATAAGTTATTCCTTAACCATACATGAATCTTTGGAATTAGAATGTTGCCTTATGAATCTGGCTTAAACTTCAGGTCAATGTCAGAGCCCAAAAATATTAACATCGAGTTTACAGTTTGGTAGGTATTGTCAAGTAGAGGTTTGGCTAAACGCTTTGTGTATAATTCATGTAATTTAATGATTAGCGTGACGACCAACAAGCAACGCTAGTGCACCTCTTCTCATTAAAATCAGATTCATCTCGCTCCAATTCAACGACCTTTAAAGATCTTGCGATCCTCATTGTTGTATATTATCCGCACTATAAAATTACAGACCGGATAGTCGCTCTGTAAAATAATTGAGTGATATCCATGGACAAGAAGCAACAAGCAATCCAAGCCGCGATTGAATTATTCGCGACACAAGGCTTTGAAAAAACGTCTATCGTACAGGTGTGTGAAACGGCGAAAGTATCGAAAGGTTTAGTTTTTCATCATTTCAAAAACAAAGATGACCTACTAAGAAAAGTGTTTGTTCGCATGGCAGAGATTATTAGCGAAGTCGGCGAAAACTCCGATTTATCGAGTGAAGGAATATCAGGAAAAAGAGAGGTTAATTAACCTTATCGAGCACATCTTTTTGTCTATGGCGGATCCGCAACAAAAGCTGTTTTATCAACTTGACTACCAAGTGAAATGTCAGCTGTCGTTAAGACTGATATTAAAAGACCTATTGGACGAACGCTACCAACTGATGATGGATTCTTTTGAAGTTATTCTATGTGACATTCCAAATGCCAACAGTGTTGTCGATAGCCACATGTTGATCGCCGATATCGATGGTATCACACTCAGTTACTTGTTCTCGGATTGTGATTACCCGTTAGAACAAATTAAAGAAGGCTTCATAGCTAAGTACTTACTGTTGCTGAATTTATAAGTACCTCGCTTAAAGCTCAATAGAACGTTGTTGGCTATCTAAAGTAACTCTCTATCTAAAGGTATCTATCAGGCACGTTCAGGCTGATCTGGTAACCCTTTCCCCTCTAGCTCCTCTCTCAAGTTAAGTTCATCACCCCCTTTAGATTGACGACCGAGGGGAAGAACGTTCTTTGGCGCTGAAGATATAATTGCGCACGAAACGACCGGCATTCTATTCCTCCCCTTTCCACGATCCACAATGAACCGAAGATGCTAATTAAGAGGAGACTCGGAAAAGATTTTTGGGGTAAGGCTAACTCAGAATTGCCCCAAAGTGAGCCAGAGAGGGATTGAACTCAGTTTCAAACCCTGCAACTTGCCTTACTTTTCCTCATGCCTAGAGTTCCGACAATGTAGCTAAATGTTCTAATCTATAACAGACTAACCTTCAATCACACTTACGCACGAATATGTTGTTCAACTATGTCTAAGCTATTGAATAATAGAGAACTAAAGGGAAGTTTTTGATTGATAACATGCCTTGAATTGCAAGCAATATGTGCTTGCACGGTTTTCAACTAGAAATTAGATTCAATCTTAATTATATGCATAATTTTCAGTTGGTTAGATAGGGTACTTGAGATATGCTGAATACATAAATTCGTGCTGGCACGTTATTAAAATGTTAGTTCTTAGGAGGCATTATGCCAGTAATGTATGATGGTATTGAGTTACCAACAGAAGAAGAGCACTATGCTAAGTTATTAGATGGTGCTAGGGAAAAATCATCTCGATGGGCTGAAAATTATGCCGAAGCATTTCTTAAATCGGTAGGGTGCCCAATAATTCATAAGGTTGATGAAAACCCTAAATATGAAAACATAGCCCCAGGTATATTAACACCTGATTTTATAATATTTAGTGATACTTTGAGGGGTAATCACCCTGATGACTTTTATGTCGATGTCCAAGAAGTGACAGGGGGGCCTTGGGATTTAAAAGGAGAAGGGAATCATTTGATTGGAAAACCTAATCCAATGCGTGAAAACACCTTAAAAGTAAAAGAAAATAATAAATTAGTTCAGCGATATATTGTAAATGAATCTAATCCTGATGTCTTAAAAGCTATATTTATGCCATTAAAAAAGAAAAGTAAAAAATATGGAGCTAAAAAACGTAAGTCATCTAAATTTGGCTTAATTAGCGTTCAAGGTAACTTTCAGGATATTGCTCATGAACTGCATTTTTCTAAGTTACTATGGCATACAATGGAAAATGTAATCGACTTCATGAAAGTAAGTAGTTATTCAAATGATGAAATCCATAAGTTTATGGATCTTCGATTAGATATTATGAACCATAAAAAAGAAGGGGTAATTCCTTTATTTTTACCGTTTGATGAATGTTGGTGCTTTTGGGCGTTACTTGGTTCAAAAAGTTATAATGGCCTTTGCCTTTTAGTTGTTAATACAACAGCATTAGAAAAGCTTAAAGGGCTGCCTGAGTACGAATGGTTATTAAGTTTTATTAGCGGTGAAAATGTAGAGTTTTCAGATAAAATTAGAAATATTGTCTTGGAAAATAAAAACTAACAAATGCATCAACACGATTTGCTACATTCGGCGTTGTCAGTTTGCCTTTAGTTTCAGTGATTAAGGCGTTAAAATTCAGCTAAGCCTGTATCGTAGCAAACGTGTTATGCAGGCGTTATGGCTCTTATCTCACTTGGTTCGCAGTCAGTCTAGCTGTTCTAGAATTAATTTTGTTAGTTATGTCACAGATTTACTATGCTCGGTTGTCAGGTGGTAGTTTGGTTGCATAATTGAGCTTTTTGATTTGGGGCAAAAAGTGAAGCGTAGAGACTTTTTAGTTGAGCACATTATGGGTAAGGCATTTATTGAAGATGTCATGAAATCGATCGCCTGGACAACACTTTGTGGAGCAGTGTATGCCATAAGCCTTTCTTCAATAAAAACAGGCAACATTTATCAAGGGGTGCTTGTCTTTATTCTTTTTATTATGTTGTCAACTCTTGCTGTTATTTATGTTGCAATGCATATCGTTATTCCTCTGGATGCTGCAATGTACCCAGAAGATCCTTACTGGGATGAGAAGAAAAGTGAAGTTAAAGGGGTGTTGAAAGGGTATGAGGTGCTCAAGATAATCTTCACTCGCTGGAAAATATTTTATTTAATGTTAACAATGGGATACTTTCTCTACGCGAATGAAGTTACTGAATACATCCTATCTAAAGCTTAATAAATGCTCTGGTGTCCAACTGTACCAATGAAAGCATTTAACTGGTTCTCTTGTGCTTGATTTAGGGCAGTAGTATTCCTCAGAGCCATAACAAAGCCATCAAGGTGACGCTTTACACTCGGCGGTTTTGGTATGGAGTTTGGTGTGCTTTGTTGGTTCAGTGGGGCGCACCTTATGGCAGGCGTTAGCCGTATTAACGAACAAGGAGAATTAATGGAACATGTTCTGAATTGGATTACGAGTCTAAATCCTTTTTACCAAAGCATTCTAGGTGCTGCAGTGTTTGCCTTTTCATCATGGCTTTTACAGCAAGTAATTAAAAAGGGAAAGTCAGGAGGGTCAAAATTCTGGGATTCATACACAACGTTAGATATCCACAAACATGTACTACATAAGCACTATGTTCGTTCTGAAAATGTTCAGTTATCGAGTTATGGCTCTTCAATAGCCTTATTGGTGTCAGCCCGATGGTCATTGCTATCTTTTATGATTTTAATATTTGTATTTGGTATTCAAGCAGCGATTGACGGTAAATGGCTTTATGTCGCAGGTTCTTGGTTCGCATTCAATGCTATGCTAGAGGCAAGAAGTTGGGTAAAAGACTCCAGTAGCGCTCAAGCTGTGCGCCATATAGAGCAAGAAAAAATTGATCGCGTAACTCAAAATCTAAATCCTAACCTAATTGAGCGCAATGGTTCAGAAGAGAGTAGTGCCCAGCAGTCTGGACACGGCTAACAAGGCGCTTAACGGTGACCCAAAACGCTTGGCATTCTTGCTTCGCAAAAGTATAGCCAAGGTTTTGTGCACGTTAGCTTAGCGTTATATTCAATAAGGAGTTAAGCGATTGGGTAAAGGTAAAGATTTCTTAGAACTTCTAGATAAACCAGAAGGGCAAATGTTCCTTAATGTAATGGAAACTAACGGTAGCAAAGTCAATACAATTAATGCCCATCTTATTTTCGAGGAATTATTGACTGAACTGCTACGGACAGTGTTTTGTGAGAATGATGGTATCGAAAGGGCAAAATTGCAGTTTCACCAAAAGCTACATCTAGTAAATTCGTTGAAATCAAGCAAACTGCCTCCACAACTTTATGGCGCTTTAAAGAAGCTCAATAAAATTAGAAATTGCTATGCACATTCTTTGAATCCGAAAGGTGTTTATGAGCTAGAATCAGATTTGATCTCAATTGCTCCAAGCTCACTGTTTCCGGTTAAAGCTCCTTTTCAGTTAGGCAATCATAGCATTGAACAAAGTTATAGTTTTCAAGAAAAATACGTAATAGCTTTGCGATGGATCTTTTCCGAGCTAATGAATATAACAAGCAATTCAAGCTGATTCGTAACGTTTGGCCTTTTTGGTTTGAGTCAGTTTTAGTGTTTACGGCGCAAAGGTTCAGTTCAGTGGCAGCGTTACTCACAACTTAATTTGGCGTTATATTTTTACGAGGGTTTATCCTAACATGCAGAATAATTTGAAGTTTTCTTCTATCTGTAGCTTTTTAATAAAAGAGTTAGATCTCTATAAAACTCATGTCACAAAAGTTGAGTTGTTGCTAGCGTCTGAAGTTGAAACTTTTAACAAAGAGCTTTTAGTAATAACAGAACAAATGAGTGATTCGGATGCTAATGGCTTCAAATGTTATAGAGAAGATGATTTCTTTGACTTGTCCATCACCTTTCCATTAATCCAGAGAAAATCAGAGTTAATAAGCGCATATACAATTCTGGAAAATGGTTTAAATAAAGTGTGTGAAATATTTGAAGAAAACATAGACAATCCCATAAAACTTTCAGACTTATCAGCGCATGGAATAATAGATAAATCAAAGAAATATCTAGAGAAAGTTGCGCAGATTAACTTTCCTTTTGGCGATGGTACTGCTTGGGTAGAGATACAACTGATCCAACAAATTAGGAATGTATTTGTTCACAACGAAGGTGTGGTAAAATCAGGGAATAAACAGTTAATCTCTTATATTGGTCAATCACCATTTTTAGAGTTAAAACCTGATTTTAAAGTCTTTATAAAAGAAGGTTTTAGTTACTATTGCTTGCAACTATTTCAAGAGTTTTTCTTTTCGCTATTTTCTGAAATCGATAGGTCAAAAAAAATATAACAAGCGTTTAAGGTTTCAAGATACTTTTTCTAATCCAAATCTCGCACGTTAGAACCCATACTCTAACGTGCTTTTGTCCAACTCCAATTCAGTCCCAAAACGAAAAGGGATTGGTATCTCTACCAATCCCTCTCCCAAACTCTCTTAATACTTACAAGCTTTCAATTGCATTTTGAACCGCAGGGCCAATCTGGCGCTTACGTGAAGTGACGCCTTCCAAAGTTAACATATCTCTTGTTGGTTCAGCGTTGAAAGCCGATTTGATGACTTGATAATCGCTTTCGTCTACCCACAATAGGTTAGCTTCTTTGTTCTTGGTGTCTGTGATTGAGAAGAACAGGTGGTCTAAGCCGTTCTCTTCTTTATAAGACTTCATAGCCGCCAAAAGCTCGTCTTTGCGGTCAATCAGTTGTTGAGCGGTTAGTGTTTCAGCAACGCCGATGCCCACCTGTTTGCCACCGTATTTAAAGTTTTTGTAATCCAGCGTCAGAATGGTTTCAGAAGTAAGATGGCTGAGATCCGATTTAGCAATCAACATCTGTTGTCCGAAATCTTCGACATCAGGAATACCTGCAATTTTTGCCAGTTTCTCTGCGTATTCACGATCGTGTTCAGTGGTGGTTGATGATTGGAATACCACAGTATCAGAAAGAATCGCGCCTAAGCCGACACAAGCAAGGTGTTTAGGTAAGGTCACATCAAGCTTTTCAGCGTTGTCAGCCAGAATAGTGGCAGCCGAACCCCAACCTCGAATATCCATCTCGACAATTTGTGGCGTATTAATCGGTGAGCCACCAATCGCATGGTGATCGACCACAGCAACAATAGATGATTGATCGATGGTTGGCGCTAATTGAGTCACTTGGTTAAAGTCCACTAGCCCTACTCGGTATGAAGAGTAATCTGACTCTACTCGTGGTGATTCTGTATTACAGTAGTTCAAGATAAACGTTGATTCAGGGTTGATTGGCTCAGGCACTGTCGCTGTACCACCATAGATATGAGCCGCGAGCATTGCAGACATTACCGTGTCGCTATCTGGGCTAAGATGCCCCGTCCATACGAGATCTTCACTGTTTTCATTGGCTGATTGTTGCAAGCTAAAAGCAAAACTTGCTGAACTGAAAGACATGATTACGGCGGTAACGACAGGTGTTAGCTTCACGGGTATTTCCTTATTTGGATTTGTTTCAGAACCCCATAAGCTAGCCATTAAAAATTTCAGAACCGTGTCAGCGATGTTTCAGATTTACTTCAGTAAGTAACGAAATGTAATTCGCCTCTCATTAGGTTTACCCAAAAAAAGGATCAGTATCTCTACCAATCCTTTGAGTTTCACAAACCAGTTCAGGCTAAGAGGCAATTAATGTTTGTACCTAAAGGTATTGCTATCATCAACAATCTCGATTTTGACAGGCACGGTTCCTTGCTTAACATTGCCGATTCTTGCAAATGCCTTGTGCGAAAGGTCGATAACCCGGCCTTTGACATAAGGGCCTCGATCATTAATTTTCACATCAACAGACTTATTATTGGCTGTATTGGTCACTCTCACAATAGTCCCGAAAGGTAAGGTTTTATGAGCCGCAGTATTCGCATTCATATTGTATGTCTCACCACTTGCTGTGAGCCTTCCATGGAATTTATCGCCATACCAAGAAGCTTTACCAGCAAGAGCATGTGACTCGGCATATTCCTTTGTTTTAGAACTGCCGACAGCCGATGTTGAGGTGCATCCGGCTAATATCATAAGAATAAAAGCGGTAAAGATAATATGTGATTTTTTCATGTGATTTAGGTGCGCTAATTTCTGCATGTTCTCTGTTTTCGTTGTTTTTGGTTCAGCTGTATACGTCTGAGTATAGTCGCTAATCAGTCAAGACTTCCATTCGGTATGACTTACCAATATTTTCATGTACGACGATTTATTCCGTCATATTCGTGAAAGGTTTTATCGTCAAACCGTCAATTTTAACAACGTCTTAAATTGGATGATTTCTCGAATTTGTTTATGATATCGATGATACAGTTCGTCCATGTCCTCATCAGAATCAGCACATTTGATCTTTTAGGTGATTAAAACCAAGCATCATTGAATTGACGAGAGCATCGTTGATGTTTCTACGAAGTTACCTTGGATGGTATCGCCAGCGTCTACGAGGATAATGTTGATTGCTCTGTGCGGGTATTCCCCACTTTAGTGGCTATTTGGCTTAATCTGCCACGAGTGTTGAGTTTATTTGACGCGTAACCCCATGCCATAAATGACCATGGATATCTGAAGAAGTATCGTGACATCGTGAATATCACCATCGCGGTAAAGGCAGGAAAGGTAAGAGAAAGTAGAATTGCATTTACCTTATAGGTGTTGTCAATTTGAAGTTTAACTAAAATCTTATGCACGATTTATGTGACTTGACGATTAACGTTACCGTTAAAAGGAGGCGCTAAATTGCACCTCTTCTTAAAAATCAGAGTCATATAGTGAAACGAAAGCTTACTTTATTTGGAACAAAGAGCTTAACGTTCGTCCTTACTTATAATCTGCTTAACGATATCACCCATATTATCACTCAAGACATCTGGCACCGAATAATGTGGATTATATGGCGCGCCGGATCGATCAATATAAGCGGCTTTTAAACCAGCACTGAGCGCACCATGCGTATCCCAATCATGAGTTGCAACTAATCGAGCCTGAGCAGGTTTTATTTGTAGTTGTTGCAACGCATATTGGTAAGCTGATTTCGCGGGCTTAAAAGTATTAGCTTGCTCGACAGAAATTGTATTATCGAAATAGTCGAGTAAACCCGAAAAGGACAACTGAGATTTAAGAAGCTCCGATGAAGAGTTGGACAACGCAACCAACTGATAGCCAGCTTGTCTTAATTCAATCATCGCGGGCTTAATGTCATCATGAGCAGGCAAGCAAGCAAATGTGCTCAAAATATCTTGGTAGCCCTCATCAGAGATTGTTTTACCTAAACGCCCCACGATCGACTGTAAGGCTGATAATGCAAGGCTTTTGAAATCACTGGAGGTGTCAGTAACTAAGCAAACGGTGGATGAATGCAATAACATCGAGAACCAGGTACTCATATGACTCTCATCTCCAAGATATTGACGAAACTTAGGTTTAAGTATGCGCAAATCAAGCACCGTTTCATTTATATCGAACAGAATGGTTTGTGTAGGCATAGTGTGTTCCTCATCGTTATTTTCAGTGGTTAATGCAAGCCGTTCTTTAGATAACTAAACGCTCGAATAAACAAACAATAACAGGCGATGTTTTGACCTGAGTATTGAGTTGAGAGATCTCACAGTACAATTTGATAGCCAAGTTGGCAAAAAACCAACCAATTTAGCGATGGTGAGAGCGGCCTCGGTCGTATCATTGGTTTACAAAAGAGAATCAAAACAGCTAAAGAAAAGCCAAAAGAAGCTATACAATACTCGGGTTGCGAGATCGCAGCATAGAATATTCATTCACAGAAAACCTGAAAGCAGCCACCTATGTCTAAAGACTTCGATTTCACTACAGAATACACCCTCGATAAACCCTTTTTTGCGGAGTGTTATGATCAAACTAGCCTTCCTGCTAAATTTCCGAAAGCCTATTTGAAAGGCATACTTTTTCTTATTTTCGGTGTGGTTTTATTAGAATTTGAGCTATTGCCCAACGGTTATGTTGGTTGGTTCTTTATTGTTTTAAGTGTTATTGAAGCGTTCAGTGTTTATTGCAAGCGAACCTGGTGGTTATGGCGACAAACCATCAGCTCGGGTTCTGGCAGCAGGGTAGTATTTCAGGTTGATTCTAAAGGTGTAAGTTATAAAAACGTTAAAAACACCCGTAGCATTACCTGGAGTCAAATCGACCAACTTCAACAAACGGATTTAGGGTTTATTCTTCACATAGGTAAACAGCGCCAATATGTGAGCAAGTCTTGCTTAAATGATGAAGTGATCACCTTCATGCTAGAGCAACACGCAGCATCCAAAGTGAACTAACGTATATACACATAAAAATTTAAACATACTCAAAATACAAAAAGGATTGGTATTGCTACCAATCCTTTTCGTTACCTATTTATTAGATAACAGCTTTTACTTTCCAAAAGCTCTCAATTGCCTTTTGGACAGCAGGACCAATCTGACGTTTACGTGAGGTAACGCCCTTTGGAATTAACCTGTCATTTTTCTAAGGTTTCCCCAGTAAAATTAAATAGAGCCATGTATAGCAGTATTCGGCTCTGTTTAAGATTATAAAAGCCATTCCCATCAAAACAGTTACGCTTTACTGGCTTGTACCGAATTCGTAAGCGGTTTTGTTTTAGTGTCTGGCACTAAAGACATCAGCCCTGTAATTACAAGTGCGGCAATACCCGACATGGTCACTGGCGAACCAAATATGCTTTGCACTAACTTAGGAGCTTCTTTCAATAAGTCCGGCACAAGCATGACCCCTAGTCCCAAACCTAGTGAGATAGCAATCGTCATGATTCTTCGGCGATCCAGCTTCTCATTAGCAATAATTTTGATGCCAGCAGCGGCAACCGTACCAAACATCACCAATGTAGCTCCGCCTAATACTGGCTTTGGAATTGTCATTAATACCGAACCTAAGATAGGAAAAAGCCCTAATAGGAAAAGGATAGCCGCGATAAAGTAGCCGATGTATCGGCTCGCTATTCCCGTAAAATGAATCACACCATTGTTCTGGCTGAAAGTCGTATTCGGAAAAGTATTGAAAACAGCGGCGATAAGCGAATTCACGCCATCAGCTAGCACACCTGCCTTTAGTCGATTGATATATTTAGGCCCTTTAACAGGCTGTCCTGAGAACATGCTATTGGCGGTAAGGTCACCTGTCGTTTCAATAACGGTGATTAAGTAGATAAAAGCAATCGGGAGAAATGCTTGCCAATCGAAAGCGAAACCATATTTAAATGGGACAGGGATACTCAATAAAGGTTGAGAAGCAAAGGTTACCATTGAAGCCTTACCCATCAAAATAGCCACGCACCAACCAACAACCAACCCGACTAAAATTGATGACAACCTTACCATAGTGCTGTTACTAAGGTTAAGTGCAACTATGGTTCCGAGAACGATAGCACCTAGCATCAGGTTACTTGCAGACCCAAAATCTTCTGCACCAACACCACCAGCAATATCAGTAACACCGACCTTGATCAGAGAGATACCAATCGTCGTGATAACGATTCCGGTGACAACAGGAGTGATAACCACCTTCAGTTTTTCGATAAAACGCGATAATAGGATCTCGACAAACGCACCAAAGAAACAAACTCCGAAGATAGTTGCAAGCATTTCATCTGGACCACCTCCATTCGCTTTCACTAGAAAGCCTGCCCCTAGAACTGACCCTAAGAATGCAAAGCTAGTCCCTTGGACACAAATCATTCCAGCGCCAACAGGGCCAATTTTTTTCGCTTGTATGAATGTACCTACACCAGACACCATCAGTGCCATGCTGATCAAATAAGGAATGTGTTCACCTAACCCTAAAACGCCGCCAATAATGAGTGTGGGTGTGATAATTCCAACAAAGCTTGCTAAAACGTGTTGCAACGCCGCGTAACTGGCTGCTTTGACGGATGGTCGGTCATCCAATCCGTAAATCAATTCACTGTTATGTTCCATGTGATTTCCTTAATGTATTTTTTATTGTATACAATTTACATAAAGACAATAGAGCAACATATATGCCAATGGTTTAACATTATATTTATCAATCGGTTAAGTTTCATCTCTAGCCATTGCTGCACTATAGAGCAACACTGTCGGCTTGTTTTAGTGCAAACGGAGACCACGAAGCACTCCTTTGATATGGTTTATCCATCACCTCTAACTCAATATCGCAGACACAAAAAAAGGATTGGTATCTCTACCAATCCTCTTTAGGGGGTGTTTCGTTTTTCTGCTTTATAACAGGCAGGTAACGCGATTACTCGTAATCAGTCGCGTACGTGTCTTCGTATGTGTGCGAGTAGAATTCGAATAGGTTGCCAAACGGGTCTTCTAGGTAAACCATTTGCGCTTGTTTTAGTTCGTCTTCTGGGTGGTAACGCATGATGTCCATACGAACCTTACCGCCAAACTCTTCAACGCGCTTAATCGCTGAATGAAACTGCTCTTTTGGAAGCTGTAGACAGAAGTGGAAGATGCCTAGGCGAGAGAAGTTTACTTCGTGACGCTCTTGACGATCTTTCATTTCGAACAGCTCAACACCGATACCATCAGATGTTACTAGGTGTGCAATGTTGAAGCCTTTGAAGCCTTCGCCAAATACTGCGATACACATACGTCCGATTGCTGATTCACGCTCTTCCATAACCTTAGTGTTGTTCATTACGATTCTTAGACCCAGAGCCTTAGTGTAAAACTCGACTGCTTTATCCATGTCGCCCACCATGATGCCTACGTGATTCATTTTCATAACTTGCTCCAAATTCGTTTTTAATTCTGTGCTTTCCGAAGAGTAGCTTCGGTGTTTCGTTTCGATGGAGAGAGTATATGGATATAATAAGATTAACTGAAATTATCATAATTTATATTAATGATAATTTTTTGTTATTTATAGATAACCATGAGATCTCAGAACACTTAAAGAAGCAGTATCTACATAGATGTTCACGCTATACATAGATGCTCACACTATAAATAGATGCTCACGCTAATAGAGATAAGCCTTATGTAGAGAACAACCTAAAAAGCGTAGCTACCCAAATAGAGCGGTGCCCGCTTTGATGGCTTTTGTTGATAAGCTTTGTCGATAACTTCTGTTGATAACTTTTATCGATAGCCTTCTTCTATCAAGGATAGGATTTGCCTATTGAATCTATAGAAATGTCCGATTTCACTAATTTTCGGTGCGAATGCAATATATCTACATCGACGCGGGATAGCGTTAAACACTACAAATTAGAAAGAGAGTCAAATCATGATCAACACAGAAATCAAACCATTCAACGCTACAGCATTCAAAAACGGCGAATTCGTAGAAATCACAGAGCAAGACGTTAAAGGTAAGTGGGCTGTATTCTTCTTCTACCCAGCAGATTTCACGTTTGTATGTCCAACTGAGCTAGTTGACCTACAAGACAAATACGCAGAGCTTCAATCTCGTGGCGTAGAAGTTTTCTCAGTATCAACTGACACACACTTCTCTCACAAAGCATGGCACGATACTTCTGACAAAATCGGCACTATCGAATACTTCATGGTAGGCGACCAAACGGGCAACATCACAAATAACTTCAACGTAATGCGTGAAGGTCAAGGCCTTGCAGACCGTGCAACTTTCCTAATCGACCCTGAAGGCGTTATCCAAGCAATGGAAATCACCGCTGAAGGTATCGGTCGTGACGCTGAAGACCTACTACGCAAGGTTAAAGCAGCACAATACGTAGCCGCTCACCCAGGTGAAGTTTGCCCAGCTAAATGGAAAGAAGGTGAAGAGACTCTAGCGCCATCTCTAGACCTAGTAGGTAAAATTTAATCTAAGCCTAGCTAACAAGAATAGCTAAAAAGAACAAATAAAACGGTTCTACAGGCGCGCTTCGGCCTCCCTCCTAAAGGGCAGTTGCGCGCCACCCTTTCAAACCATCAACACCACAATATTTGCCGACTTGCGCCCCTTTTTTATTTTCCTTTTTCAGCAAGAAGGTATTGGTCAATACCAAGACACAGAATTAAGAGCAGGCACGATTATGTTAGATCAAGCAATGAAGCAGCAGCTAAAAGCATACCTAGAAAACCTAAAAACCAATGTTCAGTTAGTGCTGAGCCTTGATAACAGCGATACCGCAAACAAACTTCAAGACCTAGCGAATGATATCACCTCTCTCACTGACAAAATTGAAGTAATTCGAAATGATAGCGCAAGCACTCGCAGCCCTATCATGCAGGTGGTGAACCAAGAGAAAGGTACAGCGATTGGCTTCGCAGGTTTACCGATGGGTCACGAGTTCACCTCACTGGTACTGGCACTGCTTCATAGTGGTGGTCACCCTATCAAGCTTGAAGCTGACGTAATCGAGCAAGTAAAAGAATTAGATCAAGAGCTTAATGTCGAGATTTTCATCTCGCTATCATGCCAAAACTGTCCAGAAGTAGTTCAAGCGTTCAACATGATGTCGGCGATTAATCCTCTGATTAAGACAACCATGATCGACGGCGCAGCATTTCAAGACGAAGTGAAGTCTCGCGACATCATGGCAGTACCGAGCGTATTCATTAACGGTGAGCTATTTGGTCAAGGCCGTATGTCACTGGCTGAAATATTGAACAAAGTCGATTCAGGCGCAGCAGAAAAGAAAGCGGCAAACCTAAACCAACAAGCACCGTTTGATGTATTGGTTGTAGGCGGCGGCCCTGCGGGCTCTTCAGCGGCAATTTATGCGGCACGTAAAGGCATTCGCACTGGTGTTGTTGCTGACCGATTCGGTGGTCAAGTGATGGATACCATGGCGATTGAGAACTTTATCTCAGTAAAAGCAACCACCGGTCCTAAGTTAGTCGCAAGCTTAGAAGAGCACGTAAAAGAGTACGGTGTTGAGGTAATGACTGAGCAGCGTGCAGCGAACATCATCGCAGCAGAAGACACAGAAGACGGTTACATCCATATTGAGTTAGAAAGCGGTGCAACACTGCGAGCTCGTACGGTGATCACCAGTACTGGTGCGCGCTGGCGTGAAATGAACGTTCAGGGTGAGCAAGAGTACCGCAATAAAGGTGTCGCTTACTGCCCACACTGTGACGGTCCTTTGTTCAAAGGTAAGAAAACAGCGGTTATTGGTGGCGGTAACTCAGGTATCGAAGCGGCGATTGACTTGGCTGGTCTCGTTGAACACGTAACCGTACTTGAATTTGCAGACACACTACGTGCTGACCAAGTGCTTATAGACAAAGCGAACACGACACCGAACATCGAAATCATCAAAATGGCTCAAACAACACGAGTGGTTGGTGATGGTAATCGAGTAACGAGTCTGGAATACAAAGACCGCAACACCGATGAACTTAAACAGATCGAACTAGCAGGTATCTTTGTTCAAATCGGCCTGATGCCAAACAGTGAATGGTTGAAGGGTTCAAAAGTTGAGCTTTCACCACGCGGTGAAATTGAAATTAACGCTCATGGTGCAACATCAATGAAAGGTGTATTCGCAGCGGGTGATGTAACAACAGTGCCTTACAAACAAATCATCATTGCGATGGGTGAAGGTGCAAAAGCAAGTTTAGGTGCATTTGACCACCTAATCCGTAACTCAGCTCCGGTTAAAGAAGCTGAAACCGCTTAATCTTTTAAGCAAACATTCCTTAAAACGTTCTTGTTAACTTACTAATTATTGTTAACCACTTAGTCGATTTTTAGACACCACTCCTATGGATTTAGGAGTGGTTTTTTTATTTGTAATTTATGCGGGTTGATAAAGCATGAAAGCAACCACCAGAGCGAGACTTCCGCCCAAGCAACGGTTCACAAACATCATCTGTTTTGGTGATTGCAGTAACTTTTTAAGCATGGTGCCGCAATACGCCCACACCAACATGCACGGTACGCCCGTGATCACCATACCAGCAATAATCGTCACCACTTGAATCAGGTAGTCTGCGTTCGGAGTGATGAACTGTGAAAACACGGTTAATGACGCTATCCAACCTTTAGGGTTTAACACCTGCACCAATACGCCAGACATAAAGCCCGAGCGATTGTCGACAGTGCTTTCTTCGATTTGCATGTTCGCAATCGACCACGCCATGAATAGCAAATAAGCCGCGCCTGCGTATTTCAAAATGTTGTACAGTTCTGGATAAAGGGTGAATAGGCTCACTAAACCGACACTGGAACCCGCCAGTACGATGATGATGCCAACAGCGTTTCCAGATATAAAAGGTAAAGTCGCAGCAAATCCATAACGACTTGAAATCCCAAGTAATGCGATATTGCCTGCCCCAGGTGTAATTGCAATGGATGTTGAAAATAGCAAGAACGCCAGCATTAATTGAGAGCTCATTTCCTCTCACTCCTAATAAGTAAAGTATTTATACGGAGAGAGTTTACAGATTCAACTAGAAATTAAATTGCTATATAGGCTAATATCAATGCAAATTTGAGCAAGACTTTTCAAAAAAAGCCATGAAACAGAAAGAATCCACCAAAGAAGTATTAGATGATACTGATATCGCCATCTTAGAACACATCCAACAAGACGGACGCATGAGCAACAGTAAGCTCGCTGAGAAGGTTAACCTCAGCGAAACCCCATGCTGGCGCCGTTGGAAACGCATGGAAGAGACAGGCTATATCGATGGTTATGCCGCCAAACTCAATCGCAAGAAGTTAGGTTTGCATGTAGCAGGCTTTACCTTAGTTACACTGGGCAACCATGAAGTTGAGAATACCGAGCCGTTCGAAGAGTTTGTTGCTGTAACCGATTGGATTCCTATGTGCCATTGTATTGCCGGCGGTGCCGATTATATGGTGCAAGTATTGGCTAAAGATTTAGAAGAGTACTTTGAGCGTATTAGCTCGATCAGGCGAGTCAAAGGTGTGAGTGCGATTCAATCGAATATCTCGGTTAAAGAGTTGAAAAACAGCTATAAGCTCCCTCTTGGAGAATAATCTTGCTCTCAGTTAATAAGCAGTCGTCTTGCAACAAAAAATGATACTTAAAAGCCCAGTCACCTTAAAATCTAACGATGCTGCGCTTTGATATTGAGCCTAATTAATCTGTTTGATAGCTACTCACATGGCGCTGCAAGGTGAATTAGGGCAAGGCCACCGAGTGAGGTTTCTCGGTATTTCTTGTTCATGTCTTTGCCCGTTTGATACATGGTCGCAATAACCTTATCTAACGAGATCAAAGATTTACTATTACGCTTCAAAGCCATGCGTGATGCGTTGATAGCTTTCATCGCCCCCATCGCATTTCGCTCAATACACGGTACTTGTACTAAGCCACCAATCGGATCACACGTCATACCGAGTGAATGTTCCATCGCAATCTCTGCGGCAATACAAATTTGCTCATTACTGCCACCGCGCAGCGCCGTTAAACCCGCCGCCGCCATAGAAGATGACACACCGACTTCACCTTGGCACCCTACTTCGGCACCTGAAATCGAAGCGTTGGTTTTGTACAAAATACCAATCGCGCCCGATACGGCTAAAAAGTCTTTTAATTGCTTAGTATCGAGCTCTTTAATAAAGCGATGGTAATACATCAACACGGCAGGAATAACACCCGCCGCCCCATTGGTTGGTGATGTTACCACTTGGCCACCAGCCGCATTTTCTTCACTCACCGCAAAGGCGAACAAGTTAATCCAATCCATGATTTCCATTGGATCGTTTTCAACCGCCGCATTCGCTTCAAGCTTCTTCAACAAGTTTGGAGCACGACGAGTGACGTTCAAGCCACCATCAAGAATGCCCTCAGTTTCAAAGCCTCGTTCCATGCAACGACTCATCACTCGCCAGATTTGATCCGCTTTCTCTGAAATAATGTCAGATCCTTCGAACTGCGCTTCATTTCTTAGAATCATGCCACCCAAGCTCATCCCACTATTATCGGCTTGTTGCAGCATTTCATCGGCATTTTTAAATGGAAAAGGGACTTCTACTGCTTGGATTTGAGTGCCATTTTGCAGTTCGTCAGCAGTTGCGATAAAACCACCGCCAATCGAATAATAAGTTTCATCAACGATTACGTTTCCAGTCTGATCGAATGCAGTAATCATCATGCCATTTTCATGTAAAGGCAGGTTGTCTTCGTGGAATAACATGTCGGTTTGGTAGTTGAAGACAATACGCTTCGTGCCCGCAAGATCCATCTCACCATTATCCACTGCATGACGCATAGCTCGGTTGGCACTGGTAATTTTGATGGTGTCTGGCTTATTACCGAGCAACCCCAAGATGGTCGCTCTATCTGTGTGGTGACCTATGCCAGTCAATGACAAAGAACCGTATAAATCCACCTGAACACGCGTCACTTCTGCGATTTTATCAGCGATTAACTGTGTGAAATGGAAACCCGCAATCATTGGGCCGTTGGTGTGAGAGCTCGATGGCCCCACACCAATTTTGTAGATATCAAAGATCGATAACATAGATATACCAGTAAAAAATCGGTCAATTAAGAAAGAGCGGCATAAAGCCAATCAGGGATAACAGTACAAGCAGCAATCGTCACAACAGCGAACACCAACAAGCCGTAATGACTCGCGGTAGGCTTTGCAAAAAAATGCTTTTGCTTAGCTATAAATTCATTCTGTTGCTCGGTTACCTCTCCCCAGAAGCGACTGACGACAACGCCTAACACTAAGAAAACCACGGTGCCAATCAAGGCAAACCAAGGCCAAGCTATTCCACTGTATTTAGCGATGAATACGACGGCCACACTGCCAATACTGCCCGCAATCACCCCTTTCTCGTTCGCTTGTTTGAAGAACAAACCAAGAATGAAAGAACCAAGGCGAATACCAACAAAAATGGAGGTCAGGCTAGCAATGGTTTTAAGTACGGATTCATTTGAAACCGCAAGCAGTGCAGGAACAACAACCGACGCCGCTGCAACAAGGCTCATTTTTCTAGCAACCGATTCATAGTGCGCGTCAGAGGCTTTCTTACGGAAAAAGCGCTTGTAGAAATCGAACGTTGCCACAGTCGCCATTGAGTTATAAGTGGAATCCAATGTCGACATTGCCGCTGCAGATAAAGCCGAGATCACCAAACCAACAATGATCGGGTTAGTATGATTAAACACAAAATCGAGAATTACTTCATTGCTGTTTTCAAAACTGCTGTCCTGATAAAAGACACTTAACAGCACCCCCATCACAGCAAAAAACAGATAAACAAAGAATGCGCCGTAACCACAAAGCAACATCGACTTTTGCGCTGTTTTAACACACTTAGTTGCTAATGTTCGCTGAATAATCAATTGATTAGTTCCATACACACTCAGGTGCAGGAAGCTCACAGCCACTACGCCTGCCCACAATGTGGTATCAACGCCTAAGTCAAAATCAAGGTTGATGATATTCAGATGTTCAGGAGACAACACCTCGCCCGCATCAATTTTCATCAACAATAAAACAAAGATCGCAATGCTGCCGATAATCAACACTGCTGACTGCAGCATATCAGTCCATATTACTGTCGAGATACCGCCCGCATAGGTGTACAACGCGGTAAATAAGCTGATGTAGATGATCGCCTCAGAGATACTGACCGGCAGCACTTGCACTAAGATCAGAGCAACCGCATACAAAATAACTCCTGCCGAAATACACTGAACCACAATAAACACGATGGAATTGATCGTGCGAGCAACAACGCCAAAGCGGTGCTCCAAGTATTCATAGATCGAAGTTAAGCCGAGCTTGTAAAACACCGGAACAAAGAAAATCACAGTGAAAAAGATCACAACTGGGTAGTTCAGGTGAACACTCATCGCTTCCATGCCCGAGCTGTAAACCCAACCCGGCATGCCCACGAACGTCATTGCACTGATGTAGGTCGCAAGAATCGACACACCTGCCGTAAACCAACCAAACTGTTTACCACCAGTCGAAAAGTCGCCACCAACGCTATAGCGTCTATTAACTAAGTAGCTGATAAATAGGGTAGTTAGCACATAAAGAGCAATAACCAAAAAACTTGAGTACGTAACCATTTCTAGATTCCGTTTATTATATTGTGCAATCAATTCGCCGCTAATATTACTCAAAAATGGATAACTTCCCTCAAAAACCCATAGTAAGTGTGAGTATTGTCACTAATATAGATGATTAAACGCTCAAAACGCTTTCAAAAGCGCAAAAATACGATCTAATGAGATCAAGATCACTAAAACACACAAAATGGGTACGCACTCATTTTAAAGTTGACTTTGATCACGGATCTAATAACCACAAAAATTCTATCATCTCTCCCGAAATGAAGACTGTGTGATGAAGATTGATAATCACCACACAAAAATCAAAACTACAAACACCCTATAAAAAATAAAGGTTTATCGGTCATGACTACTAAAAAACACATGAGCGAAGTTCCTATGATTCAAAGGGTAGCTGCTTATCTTGCAATTCTAGTTGGCTACTTTTTCTATTGTTATAACTTTGTAATTATTGACTACGTACGCCCATATATCGTTGATGCGTATGATGGTATTAACTTGGCGGATACCGCTCAGTTCTATACATGGCAGTCGGTTGGTGCACTTATTGGTGCTCTAAGCTGTGCATGGGTGGCATCAAACTTTGGTAAGAAATCAACTCTTATTGTCATCACGGCACTGAACGGCGGCGCAACCATCATCAATATGATGTTTACTGACTACGCAATGTGGGCAGCGATGCGTTTCATTATCGGTATATCTTTGGGTGGTTACTTCACAGTAGCGGTAAGCCTGATGATCGGTCTCTTCACACCAAGCGTTCGCGGTAAGTTAACCGCATTCGCTTCTTCTATGTTCTCGGTTGCCCTAATGGCAATGGGTGCATACGCAGCGTTCATTTCTAGCATCGATGCACCTTGGCAGAGCCTAATGTGGGTAGGTGGTATTCCTCCTCTAGTCGCTGCTGCACTGATGATCTTTATCCTGCCTAGCGACAAAAAAGTGATCGCCTACGGGGAAGAAGATCAAGCCGCGGCTGAAGCATCTAACGCACCAGCAAAGAAAGGTTCTTGGGGTGAAATGCTAAGCGCGCCTTACCGCAAACTCACCATCACTTGTCTATTACTGGCTGGCCTTAACTTCTACGGCTACCAATTCTTCTCAGGCTTCGTGACAACGTACCTGAAAGAAGTTCGCCAATTTGACGGTTCAACTATCGGTATCATCTTCTCTATCTCAGCATTCGGTTCTCTATTCGGTGCTTGGGTATGGGGTGCAATCGCCGACAAATACGGCCGTAAAGTAAACGCGTTTGGTTTCATCCTTGCAGGTGTCATGGCTTCAGTATTCTTCGTGGCACCAAGCGACGTGATGATCGGCAGCCTAAACATGCTGGCTATCCTAGGCCTTATCTACAACTTCGGCCTCTCTGCTTCTGCGGTATGGGGTGGTTACTTCTCTGAGTTGTTCCCTGCTCACCTACGTAGCTTCGGTGCAGCACTATTCCACGGCGGTCGTATCATCGGTATGTGGGCACCAATGGTGTTGGTATTCATCCAAGAGCGCAGCGACCTTGCAACAGCAATGTGGGGTTCACCAATCGTATGGATTCTGGCTGGTCTACTGTGGCTATCTCTACCAGAAACATTGAAAGGCGGCATTTTCGACAAGAGTAAAAAAGCGGAAACAGCAAAAGCTTAATCCCCTTTAGTTAAAACCTCTAAAAGTTGAAACCTCTAAAGGCACGAAATAAACATCAATCCGGCTGAGAAGTCAGCCGGTAACAAAATCCAAATCGAGTCCTGTTCCGAATGTTGGCTCGACAACACAAAAGAGAATTTACTATGTCTAAATATCAAGAAGCTAAACGCATTGTTCGTGACTACTTTGACGCAATGGAAAACGCTACCCACGAAAACGTTGCTGAAGTTTTAAAAGCACACACTTCTGAAGATTACTTGTGGCGTGGTGTTTACCCATTCCGTGAGCAAGAAGGCGCACAAGCAGCGGCTGACGTATTCTGGGCACCAATGATGAAATCAATGACACGCATGCAGCGTCGTCAAGATATCTTCATCGGTGGTAACAACGAAGTTAACCCAGATGAAATTTGGGTAATGAGCATGGGTCACTTCATGGGTCTGTTCGACGCTGAATACCTAGGCATTCGCCCTACTGGCAAGATCATGAACGTTCGCTACGCAGAGTTTAACTGCGTAGTTGATGGCAAAATCACAAAAACTGGACTGTTCCTAGATCTACTAGGCATGATGGACCAAGCGGGTTGCTACCCACTTCCACCATCAACCGGTAAGCACTTCGTTTACCCTGGCCCACGTAATCACGATGGCCTGTTGTTTGAAGATGCAGCTCCAGAAGAAGGCGTTGCGACACTTGCTCTAGTGAACAAGATGGTTGATGACCTTTCTGCACTTAACGACAGCGGCGCAATGGGTTGCCCACCAGAAGTACTCGCGAAGAGCTGGTCAAAAGACATGATTTGGTACGGTCCTTGTGGTATCGGCGCGTCTTACACGATTCCTCGTTACCAACAACAGCACCAACTTCCTTTCCGTAACAACTTGAAAGACAAGAAATTTAACGGCCATGTTTGTCGTTTCGCTGAAGGTAACTTCTCTTGTTTCTTCGGTTGGCCAAACCTATCAAACACACCAACGGGTGGCTTCCTAGGTATGACTGGCGGCGAAGTACGCGCAAACATGCAAGTGGTTGACGTGTACTACCGTGACGGTGACAAGCTATCTGAGAACTGGGTTCTTATCGACCTTCCTTACTGGCTACAACAGCAAGGTCTAGACGTGTTCGAACGCACTTCAACCATCATGAACCCAACACTGTAATCGAAACGCTTTAATCCAAAAGATTGAAACGAAATAGTGGCAACCTAAATAGACATCTGATTTAGGTTTCCACGCTTGCTGGGAGATCCTTCTCGCTCCTAGTAGGTGCTCCAACCAATTCATTATTGCTCCACTAATAACTGAATCTACTAGTGCCTCATGGATGGGGTACACCCTGCCAAACCATTACCAATATAACGGGCTTGAAAGCACGGTGGCTTTCTACGGCCTGAATAAAGAGAATTACAATGAAAAAGTCGATTCTTTCTGCAGTGATCCTGACAGCACTTACCTCGGGTTCTGCTTTTGCTGCACACACTTTCACCAATGACGCGGGCGATAGCCTTACTTTAGACGGTCGTTTCGACGTTCGTTACCAAGATAAAGGCGGCGACCACAACGGTGAGTGGAACAGCGGTAGCTCTCGTTTCGGCCTAAAAGGCCAAATGGGATTTGATAACGGCTGGACTGGCTTTGGCCATGCTGAATGGGGTTACAACTCGGGTGCTAACGGCGACAATATTTACGACCGACTTCTATACGCAGGCGTAGAGCACGACAAATATGGCAAGATTGCTGCCGGCACTAAGCAGTGGTCTACCTTCTACGATGTGGCTTGGTTTACCGATATGGGTCGTGTATTTGGTTCGCGTGGTTCAGGCTACTACAATTTATCTGACTGGGGTATTGCGTCTGGTACAGGCCGAGCTGAGAATTCGATTACTTACCGCAACAGCATTAACGACAGCTGGAAATACGGCTTCACTTACCAAACTACCCGTGAAGATGTTGGCCTTGCTGACGGTTTAACAGCAACGCTGAAAAACGGTATGGGCGCATCAACGCTGTACACGGTTATGGATGGCCTAACAATTGGTTTAGCTTACCACCAGAATGAGTTTGATGATGTCGATGCGGGCGTTAAAAACATCAAAGATGGTGATACACAACGTATTGGTTTATTGGGTGTGAACTACACCAATAATAGCCTATTCGTTGGTTTCACTTACAGCCAAGGCTCAAATTGGGAAACCACCAGCAAAGCAGAATTTTACGACCACCGTGGTGCTGAATTCTTCACTTACTACCACTTTGAAAATGGTTTGCGTCCAACCTTTAACGTTAACTACTTAATGGACACAGACGACAACGCTAATGGCTACGATCGTCAGTTGATTATCCCTGGCCTTGAATACCACTTTAAGAAGAACAAGTTCTTAGTATGGACTGAATACCAATTTGATAATGGCAACGACAAATCTGTTGGTAACCATTATGAAAATAGCGATGACCAATTCGCTGCGGGTATCCGTTACTACTTCTAACGCCCAGTTAATCGAGTCATAAATTCGCTAAACAAAGCTCTGCTATTAATGCAGAGCTTTTTGGGTCGTACCCAGAATAATATCCAACATTCTCTATTACCCCTTATTTTCATCCTATCATGGCATATTGTATTTTTGAGTACGTACCTAATTATGTTACTCTATGCACAATCAATTTGGTTCAAAAGTATGGTCTATGAACTCTCCAAAACACTCTTCGCTGTCCAAAACAACCGTAACATCTAAAGATGTCGCTAGACTTGCTGGCGTTTCTCAATCAACTGTATCTCGCGTATTTGTACCGGGAAGTTCAGTGTCTGAAAAGACCAAGCAGAAAGTGTTCGATGCCGCGAAATCGTTGAATTATCGTCCCAATGCTTTTGCCCGTAGCCTTACGACAAATGAATCAAAATTGATTGGCTTAGTTTTCCCTGATGCCGACTACCCTATTCACATGAAAACGCTGCAGCTTATCTCCACTGAACTACAAAAACAGGGATATTCTGCGGTATTGATCCCTTGGCAAGTTGATGGCAACGATAACCACTCAATTCCCAATATCTTCCAATACCGAGTTGATGGCGTGATTGCTGCTTCTGCGACCTTTAACAAGTCGCTTTATGAAGAGTGTGAAGAATTCGACATTCCTATCGTTCAGTTCGCACGTGTTGTTGAAGGGACTAAGAGTAGCCATGTGGTGAGCGACAACTACGCCGCTGGCCAAGTTGCCGCTCAGCATTTGCATAGCGTAGGGACAAAGTCGGCGGTTTACCTGACAGGTAATGTTCCAACCTACACTAACGGCGAACGTGAAGCAGGGTTCTGCTCAGAATTTGAAGAACTTACCGGTGAACAAGCTCGAGTTATTGAAGCCGACTATGACTACCTTGATGCACTAGAAACCATTAGGACTCTGTTTTCTGAACCCACACATCCTCAAGCTATTTTCTGCGCGACAGATAACCTAGCGATGGCCGTCATGGATGTGGCGCGCTTAGAGTTCAATCTGCGTATTCCTGAAGATCTTCAAGTGATTGGTTTTGATGATATTCCACAAACTCAGTGGTTGAACTATCAACTCACTACCTTTAAGCAAGATTTCAGACGCCTTGCACGTGAATCTGTGAAAATTGTGGTTAGTCAGATTCAAGAGCAAGACACGAGCTTGGTCAAGTTGATGGTGCCAGTGAAGTTCATTGAAAGAAACACCACGTTGAAAGCGAAATAGTGTTGTTCTTCAGCCTTTTTTGAATGATTAAAATACGCCTTTAAACGACCAAAATACAAAAATCCCGTTCGGCGCCTTATATCAAGAGTATATAAGATGTCTAACGGGATTTTTTCTACTAGTTTTTATTTTGTCTCTAGATGTTTTTTATTAGTTGCCAACTAATTACCCACACCACCTACTTTCTCTGCTGGTGTTTCAGGCGTTATTGGAGGCCATTCTTGGAATGTCGCTAAGTGTTGTTGAATAGCAGCTTGTGCAGGACCAAATGCCCACATTTTTTCGCCCATCCATTTCAAGTACATACCTGACTCTTCTGCCGCTCTTTCATAAGGGTCACGACGTAGATTGAAGAGTAACGGCGCATTCAATTCATCTTTCGGACCACCCCATCCGCGATTTTGTACAATGAAGTGAGCCTTCCAATCGCCTACGCGAACAGCTTGTAGTTTATCTCGTTCATAATAGTAAATTTCGTTACGATTAGATTCGCCTTTTTCCGTCAGCATATCGACTTGATTGTAACCATCTAGGTGTGCTTTAAAGCCATCGTGGCCCTTGAGCATTTTCTCTTTTAAATCTGTTGGACCACCTGCGGCTGCAACCAATGTTGGTAACCAATCCATACCATCGAAGATGCCATTACCGACACTACCCGCAGGGATTTTACCCGGCCAGCTAACCAGTGCAGGAGCTCTAACTCCCCCTTCCCATGTTGTCCCTTTCTCACCGTGGAATGGTGTCATACCACCATCTGGCCACGTCATAATTTCAGGGCCGTTGTCGGACGTGAAAATAATAATCGTGTTATCGGCGATGCCAAGTTCATCTATCTTCGCCAACATTTCACCGACATGATCATCCAGATCTTTCATCACGACTTCTTGAAGCCCCCAACCATTTTGGCCAAGCATTGCCTCATATTCAGGAGAAAGGTGCGTCCACACATGCCCTCTAGATGGACAGTACCAAGTAAAGAACGGCTTATCCGCTTCTACGGCTCGTTCAATGAAGTTAATCGCATGTTTGTTTACTTCATCATCTAGTGTTCTCATACGCTCGATATTCAGCGCACCATCGTCTTCAATGCTTTGGCCACCTTTACCATCAGATTTAGAGTAAATCACGTTTCGAGGAGCAAAGGCATCTAACGATCCATCTTTCGGCCAATCTGGATCTTCGGTGTATTCCATGGCATTCAAATGATATAACCAACCCCAATATTCATCAAAACCATGCATCGTTGGCAAATACTCATCTCGGTCACCCAAATGATTTTTGCCAAATTGCCCAGTCACGTAGCCCATGGTTTTTAATACCTCGGGAAGTGTTGGTGTATCTGCGCTTAAACCCACTGGACCACCCGGTAATCCAACCGTATGCATTCCGGTTCTAACTGGTAATTGCCCGGTTAAGAAAGCTGAACGACCCGCGGTACAAGATGGCTGCGCATAGTAGTCTGTCAGAAGCATTCCCTTCTCAGCAATACTATCAATGTTTGGTGTTTGGCTACTCATCACGCCATTGTGATAAGCACTCAAGTTTGAGATCCCAATATCATCAGTAAAAATAACAAATATATTAGGTTGTTCTTGTGCAGACCATGCCGATAGCGAAAAGCTACTCAGCACACTTAAGGTGAGAAGGTGAAAAATCCCTTTCATAGAATATCCTTATATTGTTTCAGATTGCTCTTTTTGAATCATTTTTATTCCGACTAAACCAAAGCCAAGCTCCAAGATTAGATAGACAAAAAGCAGCCAGTGAGGCATGCCATCTAAGACTAAGCTGACGACTCGGCCTGCAGCCAAACCCAACATGAAGACCACCAAGCTATAAAGCGCTGGCAGTCGATACTTTTTAGTCAATGCGCCACTCACCCAAAACAGAGCAAGTGCCAAATATAAACCCGTTACCGCACGAAAGATGTGGGTAACGTTAACAGGACGAGCATCTATCCCGAAAAGGTAGTCCAGAGAAATAACTGGTGCATAACCATAAGACAAAGCTATGGGCGTTAAACCCAGAACGGCGACCAACAAAAACACACTCTGTTGCTTCATTTATTTCCTCTTTGTAATTTGGCTCTTTTCTAAAAACATAGTCTACAATCAGCAATGTACAAGTTGCATACACGGAAAATGGATAATTAATACATACATTTATGGTATGTACTCTTCAATCTTGGGATAGGGATATCAACATGGCTAAATGGCATTACCTCATCGCATCAGTGTTGGCTGCAAGTTCAACCATAAATGCACAAGAAACAAGCTCGCACTCGGACACAAAAAAATGGCAGCACAGTATAGAAATTTATGCGCTCGCTTTGAATATCCGTGGTGATAGTACAATCGGCAAGATATCTACAGGTGTTGATGTTGACCCAGCGTTTATCATGGATCATCTGGATATGGGTGCGATGCTGCGATTAGAGGGGATTTACGACAATCAATGGGGCTACTATTTAGACTACAGCTACATGAAACTGAGTGGCAAATCTGACTCCATAATAGGTAATACAGGAATTCTTAATGGTAAACTCGATATAAGACAGGGTGTTTTGGAAGCAAAAGGGTTTAAACGCTTTCAATACGATATCGGCATGATTGATTATATGGTCGGTATACGTTGGTGGGACAATGATATTGACTCAAGGCTTTATAAAAACGATGGTACAACAATCAACTCTCGGTCTTTAAATGAAGATTGGATCGATTACCTTGTCGGCGTTCGCTGGACTAAAGAACTCAACAAAGATTGGACAGTTCACACCAGTTTAGATATCGGCCTTGGTGCTGACACCGATTTTACTAGCTCCATACTAACCGGCGCTCGCTATCAAATTAACGATTGGTCGGATTTAAATCTGGCGTATAAATCCACTTGGGTTGATTACGAAAACAAGGGAACCTTTGAATACGATACCGCATCGCAAGGGTTTTTGATTGGTTGGGCTGCTCACTTTTAAGCCACTGGTTGTTTTACCATTAAGCACAAGCGGAATGACTAGTCAGCCAGAGTATTTAATCTCTATTAAATTGTTCTCTAATTCAATCTAAATGAAGCTCTAGCAAAGGAAATGAAATTCATAAAGGTTCTCATGGTAATTTTGGCTTAACTTACGGTATCGGCGCAGAGTACAAGTCATCAAAACCATTGTTTGGCAACTCCAAGCTGTTGACTCGTTTAGGGTTTGATTGGTATGAGCTCGGAGGTTCAAATGATTGGTATACCAAGGAAACAACTTTAGGTATTCAAACTGGCTTTACCTTTTAAGCCAACATATTCATTACCCTGAATAAAAACCATTTAGGGTAATGAATTAAAAGCCATCATTTTAAAAATAAGATAAACCTCGTGTTGTTATGCGAAGTTTATTTTATTTTTCAACACACTCTTTTTTCATGATCGTTAGACCAGCATCCAGCGTTTCTGCCCAAGCTCGTTCTACGTTCTCATCATAATGAGGATCGTACTTTTTAACCGTATTGAGCAGCGAATTAAACCATTCGTTTAATTCAATTTCTGAAATGTCCAACCCCAAATCTTTGTGCCTTTTACCCAGTTTCTTGACCGAGTTCCGCACACTTGGCAGACCAGAGGAATTATAAATAAGAATGATCGAGGCCTTAAGCATCTTAGTTTGCTGCTCTAACCCTATCTTTTCAAAACGTTCTGAAAACCTTGGGTTATGCTCGCAGAAGTCTGCCAGAAAGCTTTCCAAGAATTCTTGATCAATCCGGCAACGCTCAAAGCTTTCATAAAACAGTTCATTCGGTTTCATCTAGCAATTCCTTTGCAATAATCAGCCAGTCTTTAGAATCATGAGGGAGGTTAAGAGCAGCGATAAATTGGCTCAAAACTATCAACATCAGCTAATTATACGCCACTATGGCATAAAATTAACTATGGCATAAAGTGAGTTGCACAAATCTTGTTTCCATCAGGGTCTCGTAAATAGGCCATATAGAGTCGACGTTCATCTGTTCCTCTGGCACCTGGACCATTTTCAATACTGGTACCACCATTTTCAACACCAAGACGATGCCATTCATCGACTATTTCTGTTGAGCTTGCCAAGAACCCGACGGTCATCCCATTACCATAAGTCGCGGGCTGACCGTCAATCGGCTTAGTTAAACCTAGTACGCCCGTTTTACTAACGTATATACAACGCCCCTTGGGATCGATTGTCCCTTCGCTGTAACCAAGCTCTTGCATAATTGGATCATAGAATGACTTCGCGCGTTCAATATTTTCGGTTCCGAGAAAAACATGACTAAACATAACTCACCTCTTTTGATTGAAAGAACCTCCCAAGCTAGACCTATAATTTGCGTTTGTCCAGGCACGCTATTCGGTCATAGTTGTTGCTTAACTCATTGAATGAAAGCATAGAGTTTGGCTAGCTATTTAACGCAATAAAGACTAATCAACAATGCGTTGTGCACCTTGCCCTTGATCATGCAAAATATCTTCAGGGTTCAACAAGTGGCACTTCTGCATACTCAAGCAGCCACAGCCAATACAACCTGTCAGGTTCTCTTGTAACGAACGGATCTGCGACATTTTGCTGTCTAACTGACCTTGCCACTTCTTCGCAACTCGCTCCCAATCTCGCTTAGTTGCGGTCTGGTTCATAGGTAAGGTAGATAACTCTTCCGTAATCTCTTCCAGCGTAAAACCTATCGACTGCGCTACTTGTATCAAAGCAATTCGTCGCAACATAGCTGATTGGTAACGACGTTGGTTGCCATTGGTACGAATCGAAGCAATCAACCCTTTGGTTTCATAAAAGCGGAGTGCCGAAGGAGCAACACCACTGCGCTCTGATAACTGTCCTATCGTCAAATATACGATGTTCCTCATTATTACCTTGTCCTTGGTGCTCACAAATAGATAAAGTTCACTTTAACTTAATAGTAACCACAGCTTGCCTCCATCACCAGTAAAGAGAGCAGAACTTTGAATACCAACACCAACGAGCTAAGCGATTACTATTTTTATGATAACGATATGATTTTTAATAAACCGACTCGCGGCGAAGTAATTAGGAACTAGGTAATTGGCAATAAAGTAGTGAGGTGCAAATTAACTGAAGCTAATAAAAAATGGCTACCTGAAAGATAACCATAATGCCGTTCAGAATTTAAAAAACTAATCAAACAACTCAATAACCAGTTTGTTATCTTTAATCACTAGATTAGGCTCCGATGACTTAATCAATGACTCTTGCACCTTGTTGCTATCCAATTTATAAACCGGTGACTGAGACAAAGCAAAGCCAATCATGGATACCGCAGGCTTAAGCAACCTCTCAACCTCAGGGGAGAGTTGTTGTCCTTTTTCCTGAAAACGCTCTAGTCGTAACGATTTCAAATACACTTCACCACTTTCTTTGTCATATTCAGGGATAGCACTGAACTCAATATCCAAATCCAATCCCATATTTGGCATATTAAATATCTCAACTTTTGCATTAGTATTAGCTATAACCGAGACTCGTTGATTGTCTGTTCGTCCAATTTTCACTTCTAAATCATCAACAGCCACTTGCGCATACATAACACTTTGAACACCAACTTCTTGTTCTAACATCACTGAATCTTGTAGGTATTTCGTCATGTCTTGTTCAGTAATACTGTAGCTCACACAACCACCTAGCATCAGGGCAGAAAAAGCGATAATGAAGCGGTTGATTAACTTTATTGTCATTGCGGTTAAACTCTTAATATGTCATTGCAAGGCACGGATTTTATCTTGGAATAATACCGTAAAATAGTTGTCACAATGACAGTGTCGGTTAACTCCGCAAAATGATCCACTGAAGAAATAACACCGTACAAATTAATAGGAATAGAATAGTAAGGAAAATGATGACGGCATTAACGATATTTTATGATGGGACATGTCCATTGTGTGCAAAAGAGATGGCGGCACTTGCCAAGCATGACACTGAAAATAAGATTCAAACCATCGATATCTACAGTGAAGCCTTTTCAGACTACCCTCAGATTGATGCGGACGCAGCCAACACCATTTTGCATGCACTGGATGAGAATGGAAAACTTTTGCTAGGTTTAGACGTGACCTACCAAGCGTGGCGCTTAGTAGGAAAAGGTTGGCTATACGCCCCATTGCGCTGGGCCATATTCAAGCCAATGGCCGACTGGTGTTATCTACGATTTGCCAAGAACAGATACAAAGTTTCTTTCTGGCTAACAGGAAAGTCACGCTGCAATGGAAACAGCTGCACTAAATAGTGCTTGGTTAAGACATACCACTCGCGACTTTGTAATACACCACACCAAACAGCGCAGCAAAAACTAAAACGGTAACCGCGACTTTTAACCAAATAAATTTCATGTTTTGTCCTTTAAATTCTGTTTACTATTTCGCGAGATAAGTTACCACAACAAAACATTCGGTTGGGTAATGATTTATAGAACTTTGTAGAGAACCTTGATTCCCAGAGAGAACTTTTATGTCGGCAAAAGAAAGAAATCTACCTACCCATCGTATTTCAAGATTCAGTAAATTCGCGTCTCTCGCAACTCGAGTAGCGGGAAGTGTCATAACTGAAGGCACGAAACAGCTCGCGCAGGGAAACAGACCCAAAGCAAAAGACTTGGTATTAACACCTCAAAATATCGCTCGCCTTACAGATAAGTTGGCACATTTGCGAGGCGCTGCAATGAAGCTAGGTCAGATGCTGTCGATGGATGCCGGTGATATCCTAGAACCGGAGTTAGCCAATATACTCGCTCGCTTGCGCTCAGACGCCGACCCATTACCCGCTAAGCAGCTTAACCAAGTATTAGAAAATTCACTTGGAATAAATTGGAAGGTGGAATTTATTACCTTCAACTTTAAGCCTTTAGCTAGTGCGTCTATCGGCCAGGTCCACCAAGCTTACAGTGATGCAGGAGACAAACTTGCTATCAAAGTCCAATATCCAGGCATTCGAAAAAGTATCGACAGCGATGTAGACAACGTAGGCACACTGCTCAACATTGTTGGGTTGATACCAAAGTCGGTCGACTACAAAAGCTTACTAGAAGAGGCAAAGAAACAGCTCCATGATGAAGCGGACTATGCTCGCGAGGCTGACTACGCGATTCGTTACCATGATGCATTAAAAGAGCACTCTCACTTCGTCGTACCTAAAATTCACCCGCAAGTCTCTTCAGACTCCGTCCTCGCCATGGACTTCATTGAAGGTGTCTCGATAGAGCAAATAGAAGGTTACGACCAAAGCACCCGTGACTTCGTGATGCACAGCCTAATCGAGTTAATGTTCAAAGAGCTGTTTGACTTCAAGATGGTGCAAACCGACCCCAATTTCGCTAATTACTTGTATGTAGAACAAACACGTCAAATTGGCTTGTTGGATTTTGGTGCCACCCGTGAATACAGTGATCGCTTCAGTGATGGTTATCGTTCAGCCTTTACCTCTGTGATTAATCACAATGAACAAGGACTCAACAAGGCGTTAGAGCAAATTGGATTTTTTAGCGAGACCATCCTCCCTGACCAGCGCCAAGCGATTCTCAACCTAGTGACAATGGCATGTGAACCCATGCTTGTCGATGAAGATTACGACTTCAAAGCTAGTGGTTTAGCACAAAGGCTTCGTGAGGCAGGAACCATACTCAGCATGGAGCAAGAGTATTGGCACACACCACCAGCCGATGCCCTATTCCTCCACCGAAAGATTGGAGGCATGTATCTGCTGGCATCTCGCCTTGGGGCCAAGGTGAACATCAGGCGCTTGGTAGAACCCTATTTGCTAAGCGACAGCTGATACTAAAGCCATTCTGGTCTTTAAAGTGATCATTTCAAGTCGTTGAACAGTAGTAACAGTTACGCCAACTAAAATGAGTCAGACTAATGAAGCATTCGCTGCTGTGCTCCACCGCCCTAATCGCGAGCCTAACAAGTTCATTCGCTTTTTCAGCAAGCTGTCCTGAGATACTCAACGGCAAACAAAGGCTGTTAAATTCAAACGAAGAGATTGAGCTGTGTGAAGAGTTTCAAGGTAAAACTTTATTGATCGTGAATACAGCAAGTCAATGCGGTTTCACGCCACAGTTCGAGCAACTTGAGCAACTGCATCAAACATATAAAGATCAAGGATTCACGGTTGTTGGTTTCCCAAGCAATGATTTTCGTCAAGACAGAGGAAGCGAGGAGAAGTCTGCCAAAATCTGTTATCTGGATTACGGCGTCACGTTTCCAATGATGGCGCGTGCTTCACTCTCTGGGCCGAACGCAAATCCAGTCTTTGCCGAAATCCAACAACAAGCTGGTATCAAACCGAAATGGAATTTCTACAAGTTCTTGGTCAGCAAAGAAGGCAAAGTGATAGCAACCTTCCCGAGTTCTACGTCGCCAACCAGTAGTACCCTCAAAAATGCTATCGAGCAGCAGCTATGAAGTCAGATTACATGGAAACAACTCAAACACGTAACACCATGGCTAAGCTCGGCTATATGGGTTTAGTCCCCTTTTTATTCGGCCTATTGTTATCGCTCACCGACAGTCAGTTTTTTAACTTGAGCGGAGAAACACTCTTCATCACTTACAGCGTGGTTATCTTAAGTTTCTTGTCTGGTATTTTATGGGGAAATGGCATAGAGAATTTCAAAATCCAATCAAGTAACAATGCTCTAATTCTAAGCAATGTTATTGTGTTAGCAGCGTGGCTAGCGGTACTACTCGGTGAGCAAAAGGAATTCATAACCACACTTATTCTCTTGGTCGGTTACATTTCGGTTTGGCGAGCAGAGAGGTCGATGAAGGAACAGAATAAAAGCGAAGGGCCTGATGGGTATTTTGAAATGAGAACTCGACTAACTTCTAGCGTTGTGTTGATGCATGGTATCGTGCTGTTAACTTGAGTGAGTTTTTACCTGTTTAGGCATATTGAGCGCAAAGCAGGCTGGGATGAATAGCAGTACTTCCATATTTCCATTGAGGGCTTCCTAGCTACAATATACCAAGGTTATTGAATCGTTTAACGCAAGATTACCTTTTATAACAGCATTTGAAATCTTTTATAGTGACACTTGAAAACTGTCCCTCCCTCTGTCAAAACCTTTGAATCAGTTTTCGAAAAATTGTTCATATTCTGGAGTTGATAAGTTTTCCGCAGCTCCAATCTCACCAACGATATAAATCGCACTGGCGAAAGTTTCTATCGTTTGATTAGGCTCACGCTCCGGCACTTCACCAACAACCGGGACAGATTTAGGTTCTGATACCGTATTACAAACAACACTTTCACATACGATGCTTTGTTGTTCTAACGAGATAGCCTCGGGGATATCAAAATCTCCAGCCGATAAATCAGAACTAGAAAGCTCTAAGGAAGCATGTGATAAGGTCGAAAACATAGCTGAAAATACAATCCACTTATTCATAATTCATTCCATAGTTAATATTCATCAAACTTATAAATACTATCTAATCACAAACATTATGAACAGTGTTTTATTTTGATAAACTTAGATTTTCATTGTCTACCCCGGAAAAAGCTTAAAGATAAATGCCGTAATTTCAACTTATCTGGGAGTGCTTGCGTAACGTGAACTTATCAAGCAACACAGGCGGAATAATGATGACCGAATATTTTACGAAGGCCACTAATGTCACCACTGCCACAAAGCAGCCTAAAACAAAGTCATGAACATCAACGAGCACCAACCCGAGCAATCGATCACAAGCGACCGCAACTACGGCAATACTGAGCGCAACTATCCATTTACTGTGCTGATAAGGTAACGGTTCCATTGTTTGGCTGACGAAATATAAAAGTAGTAATCGCAATATGTAAGTTCCGCAGAGGACAACAATAACCCCCCATACGCCATAACTGGGCGTCACGGTGACATAACCAATAGCGGCCAAGATCGCGCATCCACCTTGAATCCACATTTGCGATTGACTTGATTTCCCACTGAAACAACCAAGATTCAAATAATCACCTGCGTTCTTGATAACACTAATGGCAAGCAATGCGACAACAATCGTACCCGAATATTGATAGCTGCTTGGCAGAATTAAAGCGATAAAGCCTGGAACAGTTAAAATCATCAAAGCACCCAATACGATGGCGAAATTGACGCCAACTAAGGCTTTGTCTGCACAATCCTTACTACCTCCTGATTGCTGAAGAATGGCGACACGGTTTGGGAACCACCACAGTGCATAGGGTTGCAATAACAATCCAAGGATCAACGCAAATTTACCACTGACTGCATAAATCGCCAGTTCTTCGACTCCAACGAAACTTGCCATTACCCAACGATCTAACCCCATGATCATATACATTGATGCCCCTCCCACCAAAGCGGGTAACCCAAACTTCAGGATCTTGGTTGAGTATTTAAAACAACCAAATGTTCCCATCTCTTGCCATTGATAGCGCACTAAACAGATCATTAGCAGCAAACTCGATACCGCTGCCGAAATCAACACACCATCAATACCATATCCGGCCTCAAGCAATGCAAAAGTCATCACGGCTTGAACACCGGCTTTCAATACATTAAGCAGGCAAAATTGTTTCGCCATCGCGTTCATTCGCATTAAGGTCAGAGGAATAGAGATTGCCCCATCAAGCATTGTAGGAATGAGTAGGATAAAAATTTGGTAGGGTTGAAATTCGACGGGTAACATTAAAATCAATAGCGGCATGCTGAGCGCAATTAATAACCCTCCTAGCACGCACACCAAAACACTTAGCGTAAAGCAGTTAGAAACGAGTTCCCGCTTTTCATCGCCATCGGACACGCCCACATAACGATACATTGCCTCAACGATACCAAAGCTAAACAATATCGTTCCAATGTCTGCTAACAAGACAATCGCTTCTAAAGAACCATATTCTGCTAGTGTCATTTTGTGAGTAATGTAAGGAATCATCACAAGTGATATCCCTTTCATCATCACAATACCAATAGCGTAATAGGCTGACTGTTTTAATGAACCCATAGCGGTCACCTATCCTTTACCCTGCTGGCGTTAGGAAACTTTTACAGTCTCTGATTAGGTGTAGTAACGTTCGTTTTTGAGGAGCCAAAACCAAAGATCTAAAACTGTAAGCGGCCGCCTGTCGGTTGTGTTGTAGGCTTCGGTAATAGTCAGCGTAACCTTCAAGTATTCTCGCCTTTGCGATCTTGAAACTAGAAGAAGGTAGGTTCCAACGTTCACTGTCATTTTGGTAATGCTGAAGAATAGATTCTATAGACTGCAAATTCCTCAGCTTGAAGCTTTCCGTTTGAGTAACAGAATTCGCTCTCATCAAGTAACCAACTTGCACTGAATTCAATACGCCAATCTGATGATTCTCACTCACGCGAAGCCAAAGCTCCCAATCTTCTCCGTAAGTAATGTCCGCGTTAAAAGTGTCTGTTTGCGAAAAGACATCGGCTTTCACCATCACTGTCGATGTGCCAATCACGTTATTTTCAATAATAAACTCTAGTGGGTTTTCAATATTAAAGAATAACTCGTCATGATCTTGAAACTGCGACCAATAACTGAAGCAGTCGACAATCACTTGGTAGTCTTCAGTGAGATGCTCGTAGTTAGTAAAACTCATCGCCAGATCGGGGTTCCGCTGATGGAATTCAAGTTGTCGTTCAATTTTTTCAGGGAACCAAAAGTCGTCAGCGTCTAAAAAAGCGATGAATTCACCGGACGCTTTTTCGATCCCTAAGTTTCTGGCTTGAGGAGCACCTACGCCCAACGTCGATAACTTTATAATTCGCTCATCGTGTATCGAAGAAAGATAAGTTGACGTCCCGTCATTGCTGTTATCGTCAATAATGATCAGCTCAAGGTCTTGATGAGTCTGCTTGAGTACGCTGCCGATTGCCTTCGGCAGGTAGCCCAAACAATTATAAGTAGGAATAACAATACTAACTTTAGCCATAGTGACGATCTCAGATTTATATCTTACACAGCATGTCTGCATATCCTGTGCCGAGTATTCCTCACTATTAAACTGGCCTTATATCAGCACCCTACGTATCTGTTCGCAAAATGACGAACAAGCACTGTCGACACAGAAATTCAAATATCCAATTTGACTACCAATTTGAGAAAATCAAAAGCGATCTGACGATAACAGCAAAAAACCGTTAAAAAGCACCTCTTCAGTACCCTCTCATCTTGGTTCGTATTTTGCTTAAACCATTGTAGTGGCCGATACACAAGGAGAAGAAAATGAAAAAAGTAGCATTTATAGCGCCAACCTATCCTGTGCTCAGTGAGACCTTCATTCAAACAGAGGTCGACTCCGTGAAAGCGTGTGGGCATCAGGTATGCGTAATGGCATTCGAAGTAGAAAAAAGTAAAAAAGCTTTCGACTATGACATTGTCAAAATTGGCAAGGATGTTCGGGCGGGCAAGATAACTAGCATCAATTGGGTGGGTTTTGTCAAAGCACTTTCGTTTGTCTCTAAGCAGACTAGCATGCCGAAGAAGTCACTTTTTGCTTATGGGTTTAAGCTGGCTTTACAACTTGCAGAAAAAGACGTCAACCATGTTCATGCTCATTTCTGCCAACACACCACCGCCCACGCTATAGTCGCCGCTAAGCTTCTCAATATAACGTGTTCGTTTGTCGCCCATGGTCATGATGTTTACGAATTCGCTTACGATATTGAACGTAAAATTACATCGAGTGATTTTGTGGTCGCAGTCTGTAAAGACATGCTCACAGACTTTAATCACATGGCCAAAGGAAACATAAAGCTCCTACATTGCGGTGTAAATACCAAGCAATTCCGGTTACACCCAAAGACTGAAACCAAGCAGCTTCGTTTTGTTTTCCTGGGAAGACTAGTTGAACAAAAAGGTATCCACTTTCTCATTGACGCTTTAGCACCGATAGCCGAGCCTCTCGACATTCATCTCGATATCGTTGGCACTGGAGATTTAGAGTCGCAGTTAAAAATGCAAGTAGAGCAACAAGGGTTAACTCGAAATGTCACCTTTCTGGGCTCAAAGCCTCATGAATGGGTAAAAGAAAACCTTCCGCATTACGATTGTTTAGTCGCTCCTTTCTGTTTTTCAGAAACAGGTTGTGTTGATACTGGGCCGTTAGTACTAAAAGAAGCTATGGCTGTCGGAACCCCCGTGATTACAACCAACATTATGGGCTGTAAGGAGATTGTCACACCTGATACTGGCTTTTTAGTGAATGAAAAAAACGTCGACGAGTTAAGAGAAAGCATTGAGCGTTTTGCGCAATTAAGTAGTAATGACAAAATAGAGATGGGCATGATGGCAAGAACAAGAGTAGAGAAACGCTTCAACTCTCTTAAACAAGCTCAGCAGCTGTCTCACTGGATAGAGAATCCAGTTTAAGATTGTCTATAAACACGCAAATAGGTGTGCAATGGATTAGAAGCTAAACAAAAAACCATAGCGTCACATTGATACACACTGTAACGCTTTAGTTCTATACACCATGAGTCTGAATAGAAGTAGCCCAATAACGCTGGGCTATAATGATTCCTTTGACTAAAACAGTTTGTCGTGTGCTCTTAACCCGCTCGCAACGCTAAAATCTCAGTAAGATCGTCCGTCTCTGTATATTGACTCAGGCCTTGTTCTTTCGATGCAATCGCAACGATAGACATTCGGTCTGCAAGTTCATTACCTTCAATACCAACGTGACCGTTAACATGATAGATAGTGATTTGAGAAGCGATCTCTTGGTACATTGCATAGGCTGGCATGATGATATCGAGGTTTTTAATCTCACCACCCGACTTCGTCCAGCCCTTTTTCTCCCAACCTGAAGCCCACTTGGTAATGCAGTCAATTGAGTATTTTGAGTCACAATAAATCGCAACAGACAATCCAGCTTGCAGTTTTTCTTTGGCGAGTATAAATGCTTGCTTCAAACCTTGTAGCTCTGCGGTATTGTTGGTGCCCGTAGCTTGGTACAAGCCATACCACAATTCCGTTAACTCATTATTTAGATAAACCGCTAAACCTGTACCGGCCTCTCCAGGGTTTGGCTCACAAGCACCATCAGTAAAGATCTTGATGTCAAAAGGCATATCAGTGATTTGCTGCTCCGAAAGCGGCGGAGTTTTAGCTTTGCTCGCCTTACTTGTAGCACTTGGTTTTACGGATGTAAAATTATAAGTTGGAGCAGACACAGACGACTTTTTACCACCGAAAGCAGATTCAGCTTCACCTAATGTGGGAAACGATTTGTATCTCGCACCGGCAAAACCATCAACTTGCGATTTACATTCATTCCAAGTGGTAAAAATACCCGGTGTACGACCTTTCCAAACCACATAATATTTCTTAGCCAAACTAACTCCTTACCAGAACCTTAAAACACGATCCCCACACCAAAATGATTCTGCTGTGGGGATATTATTATGCCTGATTATGTTCGCAACACATAAATCATTACATAGAAGGCACACTGTGTTGTGAGAATAGATGCGTTGTCAATCAAGTATAGAGCGCTAATTTTAATCACAACCTGAAAGCATCCATCTAATTAGGAGCCTCTATGTTCCTTAAGATCCTGTTTTAATTTGGAAGTTAAAGTTTGAATCTTAGGTATAACTTGCTGCATTACCGACTGAGTCATAATCATTGACTCTGTTGTCACAGTTGGCATCTTTTTCAGAATACTCTTACCATGTTCTGTTTTGTAGAAATCGATCATAGCCTCGACCTCAGCTTCAGTGAACTGCTCACTGTAGATCGTTACAATTGTTGGCTCTAGCTTTTTCCAACTCATCTCTTCTTTCATCAAGTCATTCATGCTGTGATAGTATTCATCAAAAATATCTCGTTCTGAGTCTGAAACCTCGAGTTCTTTAGACATATCAGCCATCATGCTATCCATTTGAAGGAATACCGCGTCCAACGTGGAATCGACATCCATGATCTGAAGAAGCTCTTTTACTAACGCTTGCTTCGTGTCCTGTGCAGCTGACAATTGTAGCGGAACTAGCAGAAAGAAAATGGCGAGAAGTTTGTGCATTATTAAGTCCTTTGGGCGATTTATATTAGAGAAAAGATTCGTTCGATTTATCACTAAGTGATTGTGTGGCTCAACACAAATTACATATCAACCTTTTGAATTAACTATAAATTTACTTACTTGCAATTCATAATTAAAACAGATTAAACCACACGAAAGCATATGTAATCAAATGCATCTAATCTTAAACCGCACCATTACGAAAATATACGAAGGACATCACTGAAAGCAGCTCGTTTCAAAAGATCACTGTGTTTTAGACATACCATGTCTTTTAAGCAGGAAATTAAAGGAAAAGAAACTCAACTGCGACTAAGTTATAGAACAAAAACACGGCCATACTGACTCCAATCGTTAACAGCACATTTCCTGTTTTCCATATCAGTAACCCAGTCACAAGAGCGCCGATTAAATATGGGTTTTCGAGGCTTGGCCAGAATGATTGCTCAGGAGCGAATACAATCGGCCCCCAAATAGCCGTTAATACAGCGGGGCTTGAATATCGCAGTAGGCGCCTTGCCGTACTATTCAGCCGAAGAGGAATTGAAGGCTCTAGAAACACATACCGACTAAAAAAAACAATCGCTGTCATGAGCAATATCGATAACCAAATCACGCTGATTCTCCTTCATTCGCTTGTTTCTGACCATTGTGTCGTTCAACAAATGATTCACTAATGAAGCCCGCCAACATACCTGAAATCGCAGCAATCATCAGCCCCCCTTCAACCTGATTGACCGCCATTGCCACAGAGGTCACCAATGACACCACAACACACACCACCGTTGGCAGTGTTCGAATCAAAGGAAAAACCAAAGCAATGAAAGTTGCGGCGACCGCGAAATCGAGGCCAATTTCGTTAAGTGATGGAATTTGACTACCTGCGACAATGCCGACAAAGCTGGCAATATTCCAAACGAGGTAAAATCCGCCACCCACGCCCGCGGCATACCAACGATTAAACTCTTGTTGGGATTGCCCACTGCAAATCGCGAACAGTTCATCAGTGAGCCAAAAACCAAGCAGTAAACGCCAACGTGCAGGAAGGTGACTAATTTTGTCACGCATAGAGACACTATAAAGAAAGTGTCTTGACGTAATAAACAGCGTAGTTAACAACATAGTCCCTAAACCAATACCCGCTTTAAACATACCCGCAGCCACTAGCTGAGCTGAGCCCGCAAATAAAATGGCAGACATAGCCTGAGCTTGAAGCTGATTCAGTCCAGCATCTATCGCATACGAGCCTGCTAATATGCCCCACGGTATGACGGCAATACTTAACGGCATCGCTGCCATAACGCCTTTCCATAACTGCGTACGTTTATCCATTGTGTTGTTATCCATATTCTCTTAGTTCTCGTTACATTGGTTTTCCACTGTAAAAGAGCGCTCACTTATTCGATTGTACAAAGTTGCTTTGTCACAAAAGCTAAGGTACCAAGTCAAAGCAATCAAATTAAATCAACGCATCTTAATGTACTGACCTGGAGTGTAACCGTTGGCTTTCTTAAAGTGCCTATGAAAATGACTTTGATCGTGAAAACCACACTCTTGCGCGGTATCCGAGATCGAATGCCCTTGCTTTAACAATTTACGCGAAAGCCTGAGTCGGGATTGAATTTGATATGCATGTGGCGGAAGACCAAATTCTTTTTGAAAGGAGCGCACCAAGTGAAATGGACTTAAAGCCGCAAGCTTCGACAATTCTTCCAATGACACATCTGCTTGTGGAAAATCGTCTAAAAACTCTTTCACTAGAACAAGTTGGCGTTGAGTTTTTCCATCTAACAGAGGCTTAAGGCTCGACTTCCCATGTCGGCTAATCAGTTTAACCAACATCCCGTACATCAAGGTTTCTCTTAGCAGGCGATTATCTGATTCATCAATCGTGTTGAAAACTAATCTGAGTTGATTGGCGAGTTCAGGGTCTTCAACCACCGCTCTAGGAAAGTAAGGAGCCCCATAATTCGGCAGATTGAGTTCCTGCGTGATTTTGGCAAGTTGTTCTGGCAGTGGATACATTGCACGATACGCCCAGCCACCTTCGGTAGCAGAATGACCGCTATGAACTTCATCAGCATTGACCAGAATGATCGCATCTTGAGGCGCGACATGATGCCCTCCGGTTCGATAGAAGCGCTGAGCCCCCTGCTCAATCACACCGAGTGTGTAACCTTCATGGCTATGACGTGAGAAGTTCTGCTTTTCATATTCTGCATTGAGGATTTCAAGGCCACCGAGCTCTTCTGTGATCTTGTATTCGGCTTTCTCTTTAGAACGCTTTTTGTTATCCATAACCATCCCCAAGCCTGTTAATTATCGAGCGACTTATCAGTCTACTCTATAGGCTCTCGCAACTTTTGTACAAAATTGCGCATTTGGTCGTTTAACAAGAAGGTCAAGAAACAACAGAACACAACAACCTACCACTTAGTTGGTACAAAGATCTCATTGCGTCATGGATTGAATTAAAATTGACAATTTTTAACGTCATCCATCCTCATAATCGACACCAAACTCCGTTAGTTCTCTTAAAAAGCCATGAAACCAACACCAACCTTGATTATTTTATTTCTGTTAAACCTGACAGGATGCACGCACAATCAGTCAATACCTACCCACAGTCGATGTCCAACTTTCAACTGTGCGATACTTTATATTACGGGCGCTCAAGTAACCAAACACTCGCCGCAATTGGCAGCGAGTTTAATCGAAGAGGGTTGTCAAAAAATTGGTGCGATACCGAAACCAACAAACTGTATTTCACAAAGACAGTAGATTGGTTTGCGGGGCAAATAGAACACAAAGAAGATTCAGTGGAAGAAGCTTCTGCTGTTGTGCTGCCAGCTAATTAGGATAAATAAAATCAGTTGCATATTAAAAGGCGATTCAACGAAGTTACACACTGTACTTATACCAACTCATCTGCATATTTGAGCCTTATTACAAATTTACCCACATTTATATTGATAAATATTAACAAGTAGTTAACTATCGATATCCATTACTACTATAAGGAAATGAAAATGAAATGGATATTAGTTGCATTCGTCAGTGTTTTCTCTGTGTTCACATACGCAAAAGATTGGAAACAGATTCGTTTTACTGTTGAAGGGGCTTACCCACCATTTAGTTGGACAACACAAGATGGTCAGCTTGAAGGGTTCGAGGTCGATTTAGCCAACGCGTTGTGTATTGAGTTGGGTGTCAAATGTATTATCTCAAAAACAGATTGGGACGGTATTATCCCGTCACTCTTAAGTCGTAAGAATGATGCGATAATCGCAGCAATGACAATCACCGAAGAACGTGAAAAGAAAGTTAACTTCACCATCCCATATGCCAAAGTACCTACTCGCTTTGTGATGAAAAAAGGCAGAGAGATCAACATGGATGATGACAGCTTGAATAACCTGACTATTGGGGTTCAGCGGGCAACGATTGGTGATAAATATCTTTCTGAGATATACCCAGATGTAGACATTAAACGTTATGGCTCATTCGATGAAGCCTTTACTGATTTACTGAACGGTCGCCTTGATACTGTGTTTGGTGGCTCAATGGGACTCAACACAGGCTTCCTTGAAACGGAACAAGGCAAGGACTACCATTTTACCGGCCCTAAATTTACAGAAGAGAAGTGGTTTGGTCGAGGTATTGGCGTCGCTGTTAGAAAACAAGATAACGAATTGAAAGATCTTATCGATAGCGGGCTACAAAGGCTGATTGACAATGGTCAGCACCAAAAAATTGCGAGCAAATACTTTTCGTACAGCATTTACGAATAGACTAGAGTAAAAAGTGAACTTCACTACTTACAAGTATTGTTCACTTTTTTAAAGCTACAGATAGCAAAAAGCCGCTCATTAAGAGCGGCTTTTTTTATGGGTGGAAGCCCCAGCCACATCCCGGCACACACGTCGCCTGCTGCGGCTGCTCCCTTCCAGGCCTGACCGAGTTCACAAGTTAGTGTTGCGGGAGGACCAGAGCCTCCATAGATTCTTTTTCTAAGAGGCTTGCCTCAAAGAGTGATTGGATTATTAAGCATCGCAGCAACCATTGCAAGCTCTTCGACCCTATTTTTGAACAATTGCGGTCTAAGTGCTTATCCTTTATTCAAACCACTAGAAAATCGTAGGTAAATTCACCATTTACCTACGTTCGAAGGATTTGAGCATCTTTAAGGCTAGATATCGATGTCTTCGTTATCTTCGGTACGAATGATGTAATCAGTCATCCATGCTGTGCCTAGCAAGCACAACCAAACCACAAATACCGGATTTGGAACTTCAATGCTTGGCGTGATCACCAGAGCAGCAAAGCCTACCGTAGGCAGTGTCCAACATAATAGCTTGTTCCAACGGAAGGTCTTCAAGCGTGTCAGCGTTTCCATCGACGCCATGATGCCCGTTACACACAAAGCAACCAAAGCGGCATATGGCAAGTCGGCTATCCATAATGGCAATATCAAACCCAATGACCACCAGCTGTGTCGGCTGGCTGGCTTAAGGTGATTTGCCGCCCACCAAATAACGATGATTGACAATGTTTGTAGTGTGGTAACCCATGGAACACCATCAAGCTTACCTGCCGATTGCGTAACCATGATTCCCACCTGTAAAGTGGTAACGATCAGTCCGGAAATAATGACAACGGATAAACTGCTGCGTTTTGAAAAGACAACCATCAGCAATGGGAACAAAACCCATGCACTGACCGATAGCGTGATAGGCTGTAAAGGAAGCGTTAAACCATAAGTGGTCATAGAAACAAGCAAAGCTAATCCTGCAATGCCGCCCTGCGGTAATATCCACAATGCAGGAATGACCATTGCAAGCACTGGAATGTCACCTTCACTTAAACTGATTGCTCTCGCACAAACAACCGCTAATAATGTGGTGATCAAGAACTGAAATGTTGAAAATACCATAGCCCTCTCCTTCTACCGATCCGTGGTATTAATGAACTAGGAACTTTTAGTATGGACCAATTTTTAGCCCAAATCTTTGCTGTGATTCACCAAATTCCATATGGAAAAGTAACAACTTATGGAGATATAGCACGTTTTGCAGGTTTTCCGGGCTATGCACGCCATGTAGGTAAAGCGTTAGGTAACTTACCAGAAGGAAGTAAACTACCTTGGTATAGGGTGATTAACAGTAAAGGTGAGATCTCTTTGAAAGGGGATTCATTGGATCGCCAAAAGAAGCATCTGGTCGAAGAAGGGATTGAAGTGAGTGATGCAGGAAAGATCAAACTCAGAATATACAAATGGCAGCCCTAGGGCTGCCATCCATTTCTAATTAACGAACACCAACCAAGCGCAGGTCTGCTTGTTGCGTGTTTTCTACATCAGTAATCACAGACTTAACTGTATCTGTCGTGAAGCGTAACTTACCGTCTACATGAATCGTTGCACGCATGTTGTAACGGTGGTTAGCTTGAATTTTGTTGTTGTCGTAGCTCAATTCGAATGCGAAAGGGACTTGTTTACCATCAGCAGTGAACTCTTGAGTCGCAATCACGATTGATGATGCGTCAGCAAGTGAGATATCTTCTAGCGTTACGGTAATCACGGCATTCTCTGGCAATGCAATTCTTTCGCGATAGCTTACTGTGCCTGAAATCACTTGAGTATTCTCTGCAACGGCTTCTTGAGAAGCGCTCGTTTCTGATGTTGCTTGGCAACCAACAAGTAGGCCAAACGATAATAAAGACGTAATAAAAATTAGAGCCTTTTTCATATTCAATTTCTCTCAACATGTTTGTCGGAATCGACAAATCTACGGCCTAATTATAAGAGAGCTTTCATATTCTGTCTCGAAACCCTATGATTTATTGACAGATATTTGACTAAGCTAAATCATTAGCACACTAATCTGACACCCATTTTACGAAGAGGAATACTGACGATGAGTCAACCTTTACAAGAATTACTCAGTTTACTTCAGCTTGAAAAGCTGGAAGAAGGTTTATTCCGAGGGCAAAGTGAAAACCTAGGTCTTCCGCAGGTTTATGGCGGTCAAGTATTGGGACAAGCGCTTTCTGCTGCTCGCTATACTGTTCAAGATGACCGAAGTGTTCACTCGTTCCATAGTTACTTTCTGTACCCAGGTGATCCCGAAAAGCCCATTATTTATGATGTTGAAAACTTAAGAGATGGACGCAGCTTTAGCACACGCCGTGTTAAAGCGATTCAAAATGGCCGCCCTATATTCTATCTCACGGCTTCTTATCATGGCGATGCTCCAGGCTTCGAGCACCAAAATCCTATGCCTGATATTCCAGGTCCGGAGAACTTTGCATCAGAAACTGAACTGGCAAGTCACATTGCTGAATTCTTACCTGAGAAACTGCGTAAGACTTTCTGTGGAGAAAAACCGATTGAGATGCGCCCTGTCACGGTTGTTAACCCGCTAAACCCTAAAAAGGCCGAAGCGAAGCAATATCTGTGGGTAAGAGCAAATGGCGCGTTGCCAGATAATCAGCTTATTCACCAATATTTGTTGGCCTACGCATCCGATTGGGGCTTCTTAGTGACAGCGCTTCATCCTCATGAAGTGTCCATTATGACGCCAAACTTTCAGGTCGCTACGATTGACCACTCTATTTGGTTCCACCGCCCGTTTAAGATGGATGAATGGCTACTTTATGCGATTGAAAGCCCGACCGCGGCTAATACTCGCGGCCTAGTACGTGGTGAAATTTACAACCAAAAAGGTGAATTAGTCGCGACTGCAGTACAAGAAGGTGTGATGCGCTTTACTAAATAGCGATCAAGCGCTGTTTTAAAAGCCCCAAATAAGTACGAGCAAACAAAAAGAGGCTAGGTTTATAATACCTAGCCTCTTTCTTTAATGACGCTTAAGAAAACTCGTCACTTAAAAATCAATAAAACTCTATTCAACCTCAAGCATCGGCTCGAGTTCACTTTGTACGCGCGTTTTAATGCCATCTCCCGCGTCTCGCAGTAAATTAAATGGTGATAGCACCACTCCTTTCACCGCTCCTTCTGCTGCGCCCTGAGCTAATTCTCTACTCTTATCTGCCAACAAATTCGCTTGTACCAAAATATCCGGTACTTCCGCTCTTAGCATTTCAGATTCAGTAATAATCACTGGAATGGTTTGCTCTCGATAAGATTTACTCTCAGCAAGCATTGGTGGCATCACATCGACACGATATCGCTTTAATTCCGTCAATGTTGGAGGAATCACATCGGTTCTAACTTGTTCGACTTCTGTTCGAACACTCTTAACTTCATCTAGAATGGCGGGGATTTTTCTATCGACCGATGAAACTGTGTTATTGACTTGAGCGATGGTTTTTCTAACATCTTCAACCGTCTCTAATACTTGAGGAGCAAGTTCATCAACATGCTCAGCAAATGCCAACCACTCTTCAACTTTGAGTTCCTTGGTCAGTACCGATAAGTCTTCGATCACCTGCGGGTAAGTATCAACGATTTCACCGACTTTATTGGTAAATGAGTAGATGGTGTAACCCAAATAAAAAATGGCGACCGCCAATACCAGCTGGATAGCAGTAGATACTTTTGCAAACATGAATAGTCCTTTTCTTTATCGCAGAGGCGACATCTAAACTGAGACGATGGTGAGTGTTTTATCAGACACTGCTTAAAGCGGCAATGCTGTCGTGTACTTCAATGGTTCCATCGCAAAAGTCGATGTCACGTTAGAGATACCATCAATGCTATTCACTAAGCGTTTGTAGAAATCATCAAAGCACTTCATGTCTTTCACTTGAACCTTCATCATATAATCATACTCGCCCGCCATACGGTAGAACTCCATCACCTCTGGAAATTCAGACACGGTGTTTACAAAACGACCGTACCACTCATGAGAGTGATCGCTGGTTTTAATCAACACGAACGCGGTAAAGGAAAGGTCGAGTTTTTCAGGGTTCAACAACGCGACTTTTTTCTCAATAATGCCGTTCTCTTCAAGTCGCTTAAGCCTTTTCCAACAAGGCGTGGTCGTCAAGTTGACCGCTTCAGATATGTCATTCAACGACAGCGTGCTGTCCTCTTGTAACAGCCTTAATATCTTTTTATCTACGGCATCTATCACAATTTCACCAAACCACTTTTAAAGAGAATAATTTTCTACAATTTAAGCAAAACAAAGGAAATATGGCAAAGTTTTTCTCCTTAGATATCGCTAGATTATAACCATACCAATTACAAATAATTCCTACTTAGTATCAAGAGAATGCCTATGTGTACTGACCATCAATGGATTAACAACGCGATTCGTAAAATTGAAGCTGATTACCAACGCTCAGCGGATACGCACCTGATCAAGCTCGATTTACCTAGCGTAGAAGGCATTGATATTTATCTTAAAGATGAAAGTACACACCCTACTGGCTCTTTGAAGCATCGTTTAGCGCGTTCTCTGTTCTTATACGCTATCTGTAACGGTTGGGTTGGCCCAGAAACAACGATCATTGAATCTTCATCGGGCAGTACGGCGGTGTCTGAAGCGTACTTTGCTCGCCTACTTGGTCTTCCGTTTATTGCGGTAATGCCAAAATGCACAGCGAAGAAGAAGATTGAGCAGATTGAATTCTACGGCGGCCAAGCGCACCTTGTTGATCGCTCAGATGAGATTTACGATGAGTCTCGCCGTTTAGCAGAAGAGTTGAATGGTCACTACATGGACCAATTTACTTACGCTGAGCGCGCAACCGACTGGCGTGGTAACAACAACATCGCGAACTCGATTTTCAATCAAATGCAGATGGAAGATCACCCAGTTCCAGCATGGGTAGTAATGAGCCCAGGTACTGGCGGTACTTCAGCGACTATTGGCCGTTTCATTCGCTACCAACAGCATGAAACTAAGCTTTGTGTTGTCGACCCAGAGAACTCAGTATTCCTCGAATACTTCCAAACAGGCAATGCGAACGTGAAAGGCAATACATTCAGCAAGATTGAAGGTATTGGTCGCCCACGTGCAGAACCAAGCTTCATTCCTGGTGTGGTTGACGAAATGCGTAAAATCCCAGACGCAGCAAGCATCGCAACGACACATTGGTTGTCTGATATTCTTGGCCGCAAAGTTGGCGCATCAACCGGTACTAACATGTACGGTGTGCTTCAGCTAGCCAGTGAGATGAAAGCGCGTGGAGAGAAAGGTTCTATCGTGACTTTGCTATGTGACAGCGGTGAACGTTACCTAGACACTTACTTCAATGACGAGTGGGTAAATCTGAATATCGGTGACCTACAACCTTACGCGGCGAAGCTAGAAGCTTTCTCGCAAACGGGTGAGCTGGCTTAAGATCGAAACTAGCATTCATAGCTAAGACTAGGGCGTGCTGACCTTTCGTGGTTAAATTTTGTTCGGATGGGGACGCCTAGTCAAAAGCGTTTTAATCGCGGCGAGGGGGAAGTCGCCTAGTCATTCTAAGCAAATCTCCCTCAACAAAGAGTAAAACGCTTTTTGCGGGGGCGCCCAGCTCGAACCCTCCGGGCAGCGTTTGCTGGTCATTTCTACTGCGTTATCGGCTTCTCATGTAGGCTAGCTACACATCAAAGCCTCTGCCTTGTATAAATACCCTGCAACTCGCTGCAAAAATCAGCTCGAAAGATCAACACGCCCTAAATACAAAACAAAAAAGAGCCCATGATGGGCTCTTTTTGCTATAGATAGTTTGCAGTCAGTGTCGCTTATTCCTATCTCTTTACTGCTAATGCGACAAATTATTCTGGCTTCTGCTTTGCTTCAAACGCCGCTAGTTGCTCAGGTGTCGCTTTTGGCTGATGGTTTTGTTTCCACTCATCGTAAGTCATGCCATAAACGCGCTCACGAGCGTCATCGATATCCAAATCTAGGCCTTGTTGCTCAGCTTCGGCTTTGTACCATTTACTGAAACAGTTGCGGCAGAAGCCCGCCAAGATCATTAGGTCGATGTTTTGCACATCTTTATTGCTATCTAAATGTGCTAACAGGCGACGAAAGGTTGCTGCGTCTAGTTTATCTTGTTCTTCTTGAGAAAGATCTTTGTATTTAAATTCAGCCACTTTACTTTCCTTTAGTATTTGTTTTCTTGTATTCATTCGTTGAGCTGTAGTTGTTATACAAAAAAAGCCTGCCATTCGCTAGGAGCAAACGCAGGCTTTTCTATATTGTTACACTATTCCATGTTCATTGGCCGTGCGTGTTCATTAACCGTGACTGCTTCTTCCAACGTTGTCATGGCTCAGCTCTTTATTTAGAACCGCTTCCACATGACCAGGTGAACGTGTTGTGCCTGAAATCAATCGGTACATCGCAGGGATGACGAACAGAGTAACCAACGTCGCGAAGCCCATACCGAAGAAGATAACTGTACCCACTGCTACTCGGCTTTCATAGCCTGCGCCTGTTGAGGTAATCAATGGAATTGCACCGGCTAGCGTCGTAAACGCCGTCATTAAGATTGGACGCAAACGTCGTGCTGAAGCATCAATGATCGCCTTTTCAAACTCAATGCCACGGTCACGAAGTTGGTTAGCAAACTCTACGATCAGAATACCGTTTTTAGTTACCATACCGATCAACATGATCATACCTATTTGGCTGTACACGTTAAGACCTTGGTTCATCAGTACGAGGCCTAAGAAGCCACCGAAGATACCCATAGGAACCGTGAACATCACCACTAACGGGTTGATGAAGCTTTCAAACTGCGCAGCCAATACCAAGTACGCGACTAGCATCGCTAACGCAAACACCACTAAAATACTCGATTGGTTCTCTTTGAAGTCTTTTGACTCTCCAGAGTAGCTCACAGAAATATCACCCGGTAGTTGCTCAATCGCTTGTTCATCAAGGAAGTCGAGTGCGTCACCCAACGTATAACCTTCCATTAAGTTCGCTTTAATGGTCACCGATTTCTGCTTGTTGTAGTGCGACAAACGAATCGATGAAGCGACTTCTTCAATATGCGTCAGCGTATCTAGTGTCACTAACTCACCAGATTGAGTACGCATATAGATTTGACTTAAGTCGTTAGCGTTATTGAAGCTATTTTCATCACCACGAAGGTAAACATCGTATTCTTCGCCACGGTCCACAAACGTGGTTTCGCTGCGCCCACCAAGCATGATTTCTAGCGTGTCTGAGATATCTGATACGCTGACACCCAACTCGGCTGCTCGTTGCTTATCTACGGTTACCAACAACTCTGGTGTTTTCTCCGAGTAATCGATGTCCGCACCTTCCATCATTGGTGAATCTTCAGCCGCTTGCTTTAACAGTTCGCCCCATTTCTGAAGCTCAGAGTAATCAGAGCCACCCAGTACAAACTGCACAGGCTCACTTGAACCACCTTTGAAGCCCGGCATGAACGGGAATACACGCACATCAGGAATACCATTCAACGATTTACGGACTTCGCTCAACGCTTCCTGAGCCGTCTCTTCACGTTCATCCCAATCTTCTAAGATCATGATAACGAAGCCCGTTTGGTCGCCCGCATTACCACCAAACGCTGGTGATTGAATGCTGAATGACTTCAAGAAGCCCTGACCAAGCAACGGCATTAGACGCTCTTCAACGATGTCCATATTGGCAGACATACGATTATAGCTGGTTGCATCAGCGCCACGAACAAACGCAAAGATAACACCACGGTCTTCTTGTGGAGTCAGTTGCGACGGCACTTGTTGCATCAAACCATAACTACCGCCCATACACGCGATAATGATGATTGGAGCAGCCCAACGCCAGTTTAAAGCACGGCGCAATACTGAGCGGTATCCAGATTCAAGTTTGCCAAATACGCGCTCGACAAACAGGTTAAAGCGGTTTGGTTTAACGTTCGCTTGTAGGATTTTACTGCCTAACACTGGCGTTAACGTTAATGCGACTAGCGACGAGAAGATCACCGACATAGCGAGCAATACAGAGAACTCGGTAAACAAGAGACCAACCATGCCGTCCATGAACGAGATTGGTAGGAATACCATTACCAATACAAGCGTTGTTGCGATTACCGCAAAGCCTACTTCACGAGTACCTTTATACGCAGCAAGCAGTGGCGATTCACCACGTTCAATATGGTGGAAAATGTTCTCAACCACCACGATCGCATCATCGACCACCAAACCAATCGACAGGATAAGTGCCATCAGGGTAATCAGGTTGATAGAGAAACCGAAGTAGTACGCGGCAATAAACGACGAGATCAGAGATACCGGCACGGTTACCGCGGGAATAAGTGTTGCACGTGCTTGACCAATAAAGATGTAAAGCACAAGGATAACTAAGCCACCCGTAATAAAGAGTGTGCTGTAAACCTCTGATATCGAACGGTCGATGAAGACTGTTGAGTCATAATCGACAGCCAAACGAGTACCATCTGGCAAGAACTTTTGAATTGCTTCGACTTCTTTATGGACTAAGTCAGCAACCTCAAGTGGGTTCGCATCTGACTGAGGCACGATACCCATACTTACGTTAACAACGCCGTCACTTTTAAAGGTCGAGTTCTCGTTTTCTGCGCCAATGTACACATCCGCTACGTCTTTCAAATAGATAGGTGTATTATCAGAGGCACGTTTAACGACTAGGTATTCGAAATCTTCCGCTTCAGTGTAAGAACGAGCGGTACGCACCGACATTACAATCGCATCGTTACGTACTTCACCACCTGGGCTTTCAATGTTCTCACTGTTAAGAGCAGAAGTGATGTCCGAGGTAGTAACGCCACGACCCGCCATCTGCGCAGGTTTCAGCTTCACGTACATTACTTTGTACAAGCCACCCGAGATATCCACCGAACTCACACCAGAGATCAAACTAAAGCGGTCAATCAACACACGTTCTGTGTAGTCAGTTAACTGCGTTCGGTCCATCTCGGTTGAACTTAGGTTGATATAAACCGATGCTTCGCCACTACCGTTGTTCTTATAAACAATCGGGTCGTCGGCTTCATCAGGCAATGATCGCTGAGCACGAGCGACCGCATCACGCACATCACTCACACCCGTATTGAGGTCGTAACCAAGCTCAAAAGTAATCGTGATACGCGACATGCCGTTACGCGTTGTAGATTCGATCTCATCGATACCACTAATACCGGATAACTGATCTTCAAGATTGGAAGTTATTTGGCTTTCAATGATGGTGGCAGACGCACCCTCATAACGTGTACTGATCGACACCACTGGACTTTCAATATCTGGCATCTCACGAACGGCAAGCTTGTTAAATGAGACAATACCAAACACAACCAGAAGCAGGCTCAATACGATAGCCGCTACTGGTCTCTTTACAGAAACATCAGATAACAACATTAGTTAGCGCCTTCTTGTGTTGCTGCATTTTCATCAAGATTAGCTGTATCGGCCTCAAGTTTAGCGGGGCGATTAACGGCTAGCTCTTGAACCAAAACACCGTCGCGCATGTTCACGATACCTTGCACCACGATCTTCTGACCAATCTCGATACCTTTCTCAATCACGACTTCGTTATCGATACGTGCACCTAGGAACACTTCTGTTCGAGTTGCCTTGTTATCTTCATCAATTACGTAAACAAAACGTTTAGTGCCCGAATACTCCAATGCTTGAACTGGAATAATCGGCGCTTCTACTGGTGGAAAATCCATATCAGCCGCCACTAACATGCCTGGCTTCAGATAATCATTGTTGTTATCGAAATGGATTCGAACTCGTAAGTTCAAGGTTTCAGCGTTGATACGAGAATCAATACCGACCACAGTACCTGTAAATTGAGTATCGCCCCACGCACTGGTGCGAGCCGTTACTTTCATGCCTTTAGATAGCTTAGAAAGATAACGCTCAGGAATTTGAAGGTCTAACTGCATCACAGACAAGTCATCTAATGTCACCAGTTCAGTGCCTGCAGTGACCATTTTTCCGCGGCTAAAGTCGATGAAACCAACGGTGCCAGAGAAAGGTGCGCTAATGTGAAGATCTTTTAGGTTTGCATTTGCGGCAGCCAGTCGAGCATTAGCAATTTCTACATTGGTTTTCTGAGCGTCGATTTCGGTTTGTGTGATCGCGTTACGTTTCACTAGGCGTTCAAATTCCGCTAGCTTACGTTTCTCATCTTTTAGATATGCTTGCGCTTCTGAAACCGCAGCTTTAGCTTTGTCGTCATCTAACTGAACCAACATTTGCCCTTTGGTGACATCTTGATTAGCTTTGAAATTAATAGAATCAACTCTGCCAGCCACTTCAGAAGTAATAATCACAGATTGTTCGGCTTCTAACTTACCGACCAACGAGAGAGATTGGCTAACTTGGTGAATATCAACCTGTTCAGTAACAACAGTAACAGTACTTGGGCCCATGCGTTTTGCGAGTGCGGCTGGAGACGCCATAAGAATAGACAAGCTAAGCAGGGTTAAAACAGATTTATGCTTCATAATAATGGTCTGCAAGTAAGATTTAAGATCTATAAATGAAATTAACGATATTCTATCAACTGATGAATGCTGTAACGTCAAGAAGTGTAAATCTAGGTCAAATTCCATTTACGTTTCGTCGCAAATTACACAAACCAAACACAATACAGAAAGCCAGTTACCTCAAGGTGTTACCTATCACTACGCAAACCTTAATAGAGATGTTCACTTCACGAGCAATATGCGTACTTTTCGCCATCTTTGCCCAAAAAGGCAGCATTTAACACAAAACCATAAGAAAAACTCTTTACAGGTTTAACGTGTTTGCTATGATGCGCTCCGCACTTGAGAGATGCGTTGGGAAAAACATCTCTTTAGCCTATCCATTACGAGTTAGGAAAAAACACCCTGGAGGGGTTCCCGAGTGGCCAAAGGGAGCAGACTGTAAATCTGCCGGCACTGCCTTCGATGGTTCGAATCCGTCTCCCTCCACCATATTCTTCTTACCTCTTTTAAGAGTTAAGAGAACAACCTAGTTGATGGGCTTATGGGAAAACATCAATTTAGGCTTACTTTGTGAAGAGTAAGACATACCCTGGAGGGGTTCCCGAGTGGCCAAAGGGAGCAGACTGTAAATCTGCCGGCACTGCCTTCGATGGTTCGAATCCGTCTCCCTCCACCATATTCTTCTTACCTCTTTTAAGAGTTAAGAGAACAACCTAATTGATGGGCTTATGGGAAAACATCAATTTAGGCTTACTTTGTGAAGAGTAAGACACACCCTGGAGGGGTTCCCGAGTGGCCAAAGGGAGCAGACTGTAAATCTGCCGGCACTGCCTTCGATGGTTCGAATCCGTCTCCCTCCACCATATTCTTCTTACCTCTTTTAAGAGTTAAGAGAACAACCTAGTTGATGGGCTTATGGGAAAACATCAATTTAGGCTTACTTTGTAAAGAGTAAGACACACCCTGGAGGGGTTCCCGAGTGGCCAAAGGGAGCAGACTGTAAATCTGCCGGCACTGCCTTCGATGGTTCGAATCCGTCTCCCTCCACCATATTCTTCTTACCTCTTTCGAGAGTTAAGAGAACAACCTAGTTGATGGGCTTATGGGAAAACATCAATTTAGGCTTACTTTGTGAAAAGTAAGACACACCCTGGAGGGGTTCCCGAGTGGCCAAAGGGAGCAGACTGTAAATCTGCCGGCACTGCCTTCGATGGTTCGAATCCGTCTCCCTCCACCATATTCTTCTTACCTCTTTCGAGAGTTAAGAGAGCAACCTAGTTGATGGGCTTATGGGAAAACATCAATTTAGGCTTACTTTGTGAAGAGTAAGACACACCCTGGAGGGGTTCCCGAGTGGCCAAAGGGAGCAGACTGTAAATCTGCCGGCACTGCCTTCGATGGTTCGAATCCGTCTCCCTCCACCATATTCTTCTTACCTCTTTCTAGAGTTAAGAGAACAACCTGATTGATGGGCTTATGGGAAAACATCAATTTAGGCTTACTTTGTGAAGAGTAAGACACACCCTGGAGGGGTTCCCGAGTGGCCAAAGGGAGCAGACTGTAAATCTGCCGGCACTGCCTTCGATGGTTCGAATCCGTCTCCCTCCACCATATTCTCCTTAATTGGAAAATCGAAAAGCCAACTCATTGAGTTGGCTTTTTTCGTTTCCGAGCTTTATATCTTTCTAAACGCATCTTTCTAAACATTGCCCTCAACTTCCTAAACACTAACCCACTACTACAAAAAACTTGATCAGTCTGACTCATTCGGACATCAGTGCTCCCATACTTAAGCATGACGCTCACAAACCAGATAAGCAGCGCAACCTAAGTAGTTTGTAGAAACTTGCTCTTTGCATTTACTCTCAATGTCCTGTTTCTGATGCACCGTGATCTCAGGCGCCAATACGGATTTAAAGAACTTTGTCATTACTCATTACATCCAGATGAAATCAGTTAGTTAGTTAGTTAGTTAGTCTCAGGTTAATCCAATATTTGAATAAGATACATCTCTTATATTTGTCTTGATGACACTCTTCCTCTACTCATGTTATTTCTCTGTTCCGCATGTTTCGTCATATTGGTATTGCTCCGTGAATCTAAAACTCTCCCCCCCTCAAAAAAAGCTTAAAGCCAATTTCCCAGACGCAACTTACAGATACATATTATTAGGCGCAAAAAAGCCCCTACAGATTTCTCCGTAGGGGCTTTCAATAATCAAAGTAATATCTAGTTAACTCATTTTTAGTTAACTATCGAGATTAACCTTGAATACCAACAATTAGCCAAGGCGCATTGTCAGTAGTTAGATCGCGTTCTAAATGCCAGATATCAGTGATATCTTCTTCGATGCCATCCGCTGTATCACGGTAACGACCACTAAACTGAAGGCTTAGCTGTGCTTTGCTACCATCGTGGTCTGCACGAACGATTTCAGCATCAACGTACATTACGTCTGTGTGCTGATCACCCTCTAGCTTGTTACGCTCAGCTTTCAGATCTTCAAATAAGCTTGGAGATACGTACTCTTCAATCGTGTTAAGCTCGTTGTGGTTCCATGCACCTTGCAGTGTACGGTAGTGCTCACGAGAGCCATTGATGAAGGCCGCTTGATCAAAACCCGGTGGGTAATTATGCGGAACATCGCTTTGAGCACCAAAGCCAAAGCCGCCAGCAGCACCTTGTGGTTGAGATTGAGGTTGTGCTTGCTCGAAGTTATGAACATTTGGCTGTTGCTTAGGTTGCTCATACTTGTTCTGACCCATACCACCGAATGCTGGCTGTTGGCCACGTCCATTCTGCTGATTCATTGAGCCCTGCTTGGCCCCCAACATTCCACGCAGGAATTTAAACGCTAGGAAAGCGATTAGACCCATAATCAGAATATCCATAAACTGGATACCTTCAAATGCGCCGCCAAAGAATGCAGCTAAAAGACCACCGGCAAGTAAACCACCTAGTAGACCGCCCATAAGGCCTTTCTTGCTAGAGTTAGCTGCTGTGTTCTTACCCGTCTGATCTTGTCGGATCGAGTTAGTGTTTTGTTGTTTTGGTGCTGGAGCCGTTTTGAAGCTTTTGCCAAATGACTTACCACCACCAAACTTTTTCGCTTCCGCGATTGGCGTCACCGCGACTGTTACCAACAGGATCGCGACTAGTGAGAAAAATCGTTTCATTATTATCCTTTATAGGGTTCTTTATCTTTCGACACCTTAATCATACTCGTTAACAAAGAACAATGAAATATTCACGGCGTTTACACATGTATCATAATATTGCTGCTATTAATTGGTTACTTAATTAGCGAAGGGATTGACGGCAATCGGGGGCAGCATTAAAATATTGAACGATGTTCATTTATAGAAAGTACTCATGGCAAGAAGAAACGATCATACTCGCGAACAATTAGTGCAATTAACTTTAAAGACAGTGACCGACTTCTTAGCTGAGCACTCCTACCACGAGTTAAGTCTACGTAAAATTGCCAATATGATTGGCTACGTTCCTAGTACCCTAGTTAATGTATTTGGTAACTACAACCTATTGCTCTTGCATGTTGTTGCGCAAACCCTAGACGAACTCGCTGCCGAATCCGCATCTGTCGTAGAACAATCGAGCAATCCTCAACAAGCATTGTTTAACCTTGCTTACTGTTATCACGACTACGCACAAAAGCACCCTCACCGCTGGCAGCTTATCTTCGAACACAACATGAATGGCGAAAACCTTCCTGAGTGGCAATCGAACCGAATCGATCGAATGACTGGTATGTTAGAACAATTACTTATAGCGATCGCACCAGAGCACACAGAAAGCGAAGTGGTTAAAGCGAGCCGTGTATTATGGTCAGGTGTGCATGGAATTACGCTACTTAGCGTTGATGACAAGTTTTTCGCGTCAGAGCCTATTGATGGTAAAGAGTTGATTAATAACCTAATCTCAAATTACTTGACCAACTGGTAATCATCCAAGGAAAGACAATGAACAACAGCAGCCACTCTTCGCTGTTAACGCAAAAAAGGTTCCTACCCTATTTTATCACCCAGTTTCTAGGAGCCTTTAATGACAACATATTCAAAAATGTGCTGTTGTTGTTTGTTGCCTTTGCGAGCATAGACACTCTTCCTATTTCCAGTAATTTATTCATTAACTTAGCTGCTGGCCTTTTTATTCTGCCCTTCTTCTTATTTTCTGCTTTAGCTGGCGTACTGGCTGATAAATACGAAAAATCTTGGTTTATCCGTAAAGTTAAGCTCCTTGAAGTACTAATAATGTCATTGGGTGCGGTCGGATTTATCTACGAAAGCTACGGTATACTGCTTTTGCTTCTGTTTCTAATGGGAACGCAAAGTGCTTTCTTTGGCCCGGTGAAATATGCCCTGCTTCCTCAACAGTTAGAGACAAAAGAACTAGTAACCGGCAATGCGTTAGTCGAAACAGGCACATTCTTAGCGATCCTGATTGGCACTCTAGGCGCGGGGGTTATCGCGTCAGAAGAGAGCTCAAAGCTTATTGCCGCTGTGTGTATTGTTTTGTTTGCTGTTCTTGGGTACGTATCAAGCTGCTTTATTCCTGAAGCGCCAAGCAATGCTCCAGATCTAAAAGTGAAATGGCAGCCAGTGAAACTAACTCGCACCACACTGGCTATTGCTAAAAAAGATCGCCCTACTTTCCAAGCATTAATGTCTATTAGTTGGTTTTGGTTCCTTGGTGCAGCTTACCTAACTCAGTTCCCCAATTTCACCAAGCTGCATTTAAATGGCACAGAAAGCTCCGTTGCGTTTTTACTGGCGCTGTTTTCGGTAGGTATTGCGATAGGGTCTTTGGCTTGCGATAAACTATCTAATCATCGAATTGAAATCGGTATCGTGCCAATAGGCAGCCTTGGTATCTCAATATTTGGCTTGTTGATGGCAATATCGATTCCCGAATCACTGCCTGATTTTAGCTCTTTCCACCAATTCGTGACGTATTCTGAGCTGTGGCCACTATTTTTTCACCTCTTATTATTAGGTATATCAGGTGGTATCTTCATCGTTCCGCTTTATTCCTTAATGCAGTTGCGTGCCAAACCAAACGAGCGTGCACAGGTGATCGCAGGGCTCAACATCTACAACTCACTATTCATGGTGGGAAGCGCCGTTCTCGGTATCATCTGCCTAACTGTTCTTGAACTTTCGATTCCGCAACTGTTTGTATTACTCGCACTGTTTAACACGTTAGTTGTGTTTTACCTTTTCTATCAAGTACCTATCTATGCGTTCCGTTTTTTCACATGGGTAGTCACTCACACCATGTACCGTGTAAAGCATAAGAACCTACATCACCTACCAGAGAAAGGTGGAGCACTCATCGTATGTAACCATGTGAGCTATATGGATGCATTATTATTGAGTGCCGTTTGTCCTCGCCTTATCCGTTTTGTAATGGAAGAAGACTATGCAAAGCTTCCACCATTGCGACGCTTCTTGAGACGAGCTGGAGTTATTCCTATCTCATCAACAAATCGTAGTTCGATGCGTAATGCCTTCAAAGATGTTGAAGATGTACTGCGTGAAGGGCATATCGTCTGTATTTTCCCAGAAGGAAAGCTTACTTCAGACGGAGAAGTCGCCGAATTCATGCGTGGTATGGAACTCATCATCAGACGCTCTCCAGTCCCTGTCATTCCAATGGCACTTAAAGGATTGTGGGGCAGCTACTTCAGCCGTTTCAAAGGAAGAGCGTGCAAAGGCTTACCAACCCGTTTTTGGACGAAGCTAGAGATAGAAGCTGGCGAACCTATTCTACCGAAAGATGCAAATTGCGAGACACTCCGCCAGGCTGTTACAGATCTTCGAGGCTCAAACCGCTAAGTTAAGTAAACTAAGCAGCGATTAGTTGAATGATTAAATAGTTAATATCGCTAAATAACGAGTTCTCTAGACAACATTTATGAAGCCGCATCCAACCGAGTAACATCCAGCCGCATCTATATCGATGGAAGAGTATATCCATGAACAAGCGTTAAGTTTTACTTAACGTTTGTTCAATTCATTTAGACTTACTTACCATTGAGTTAAGCGTATAGTCTTCCAATACGCTGCCATAACCATAAATGACAACCTAAATATAATGAATTTAAAAAAGTCTGTTCCATTTTATATTGCTGCTCTATTTTGCTTAACCCCTTGGGTAAGCTCACCGACTGCGCTTGTTATTGGCTTCCTATTGGCGAGTCTAGGCTTGGTACCTGAGCACTTAGAAGTCGGCAAGTTAACGAAGAAGCTATTGGCCTACTCGATTGTTGGTTTAGGTTTTGGCATCCAGTTTGAAAAGGCACTGGCGGTAACAGGTGATGGCATTGGCTTGATTGTCACAACGATCATTGGCACGTTGGTCATTGGGTGGTTCTTAGCAAAACGTATGGGATTGGATCGCACCACGGGCTACCTTATCTCTTCTGGTACCGCTATTTGTGGTGGTAGCGCTATCGCAGCGGTCGCTCCTGCAATCAAAGCAGACGATGAGCAAATTGGCTTGGCATTAGCCACTGTGTTCGTATTGAACTCAGTCGCTCTGTTCTTATTCCCTATGATTGGCCATGCTCTTGAGCTAAGCCAGCAAACTTTCGGTACATGGGCGGCAATCGCAATTCATGATACTTCTTCGGTTGTCGGTGCAGCATCGGCGTATGGCGAAGAGGCACTCACGACAGCAACAACACTCAAGCTAGCTCGTGCACTTTGGATCATCCCAATCGCGCTGATCAGTGCAATGATTTTTAAGAACGATCAAAAGAAAATTACAGTCCCTTATTTCATTTTCTTCTATTGTGCCGCTATCGCCGTTAGCGACTTATTGCCGCAATTTGAGATGGTCTACCAGGGAATTTTTGATATATCTAAACGTGCACTCGTAGTGTGCCTGTTCTTGATCGGTTGTGGTATCTCAGTTGAGAAGCTCAAAGCAGCAGGACCAAAACCGTTAATGTTTGGTATTACGATGTGGGTAATGATTTCTACTGGGTCATTAGCGTGGTTAACACTCGTCTAATGCGAAGGGAAACGCTATCTATTGGTTAGCTTGCAACAAGCTAACGAGAAAAATAAAAAGGCAAAGCTCCAATGGGCTTTGCCTTTATCGTTTATTTCCTAAGTATCTATGGTTGCTTAAACATCTTTTGTTAATTAGGCACCTGTTGTTAATTAAGCATCCATTGTTGCTTAAGGATCTAATGTTACTTAAGTATCTGTGCTCGAAGCAGTCACTAATCAAACAGGGGCTTATCACTCTTTTTGCTCTCTTTTTTCATCAAAACAAGCACTACAACCAATACAAATGCGGTAAGCTCAGCTAATGATCGAGTCAATCCCGACGATGTTACTGCTTGGCCTATCTGCAGTAAGACCGCAACAATGAGGGCGATTTTCATAATAAGACCTTATTCTATAATCCGTTCTTTATAGGGCTTATTATGATGGATGGTTATAAAGATAATAAATTCTGTTTTGAACTATCTAATTGCTAAATTAACTAAACTAGTCCGATTGACCCTCTAACCACTTAATAAAAGTTCTGACCTTAGGCCGTTTTTCAGTGCCTAACGGACAGATTAAATCATATCCTTTGTCTGTATCCATACTCGGATAAGGCGTGATCAGTTCACCCGTCTCTATATATTGCTTAACAAAGTGATAGCGTCCCATCGCAACACCAATATTGTACAGTGCACTCTTTACACCCATATCTCGATGACTCACGCAATAAAACTGATCATACAGATCAACATCCAAACCGTTGTGCTTAATCCATCGTTGCCAAACATCGGACCCCAATGCATGTATAAAATTAATCCTATGTAACGACTCTACTCCATCATCAAAAATATTGTGTTCAGCAGCATAACTCGGTGTACATACCGGTATGTACTTTTCACCAAACAAGCGTTGTCGGTGCATATCTTTGAGGTCTTCAGCACCATAATAAATAGCAACATCTAAGTGGTTTTGATGAAAATCCTGCTCCTCTTGCGAGAAAATGTTGAGATTAAACTTAGGGTATCTCTGTTTAAAATCAGCCAGTCTTGGCAATAACCAACTGTTAGCAAATGCAGGGCTCGTACCAATATTGATCTGTCCGTACAAGTCTGTGTTAGTAATGTCTTCAATCTCACCAAAAATAGAACTTAACGACTTCGACAAGGTTCGTTTAAAACGCTGACCTTCTTCAGTTAACGCAAGCTTACGAGTTCCTCGCACAAACAAATTAAAACCGAGTTCTCCTTCTAATACTTTAATCCGATGGCTTACTGCACCTTGCGTGAGATGTAATTTTTTCGCCGCCAGTGTGAAGCTCATGTTCTCGGCAGCGACATTAAAAGTATGAAGGTTTCTCAGTAAAGATTGATGGTTAGCCATACGAACTCATGCATTAAAAATTTTAATTCATACTACTACCCGTTTCGTTTGTTTGCATCAAGAAATAAGTTTCTAATACCCACAGTTGCTTAAAATCCTGCTTCGATCAACATTTGGTTCCACGCTTTGACGATCAGGAACATTAAAAAAATTAATTACAAACTTAGGGGTACATATGAATATACTCGGGTATATGCAAAAAGTAGGTAAGGCATTAATGGTTCCAGTCGCCACACTGCCAGCTGCAGCAATCCTTATGGGGATCGGCTATTGGTTGGATCCTGTGGGATGGGGTTCAGAAAGTATTTTAGCCGCATTCTTGATCAAATCTGGCGGTGCTATCATCGACAACATGGCGGTTTTATTCGCGGTAGGTGTCGCATTTGGCTTAAGTCGAGATAAAAATGGCTCTGCCGCATTATCTGGTTTTGTGATGTTCCTTGTCGTCACCACACTTCTTGCTCCGGGCTCTGTTGCTCAATTAATGAATGTTGAACTCAGTGAAGTGCCTGCGGCATTTGGCAAAATCAGCAACCAATTCGTGGGCATCGTTGTTGGTATCATTTCTGCTGAAATCTATAATCGTTATTCAACCGTAGAACTTCCTCAAGCATTAGCCTTCTTCAGCGGTAAACGTTTGGTTCCTATCCTGACTTCAATCGCAGGTATGGCTCTCTCTTTTGCTCTGTTATACATCTGGCCAGCTGTGTACGACTCTTTAATCGTTTTGGGTATTAAACTCGAAGGTATGGGGGCTGTGGGAGCTGGTCTATTTGGCTTCTTTAACCGTCTGTTCCTATCAGTTGGTATGCACCACGCTCTTTATCCTGTGTTCTGGTTCGACGTTGTAGGCATTAATGATATTCCAACCTTCTTAGGCGGCGCACAATCTATCGCTAACGGTACGGGCATTCCGGGTAAAACAGGCATGTACCAAGCGGGCTTCTTCCCAATCATGATGTTTGGCTTACCCGCTGCGGCATTAGCGATGTACCACTGCTCCGATGCGGAAAACAAGAACCAAGTATTTGCAATCATGCTTGCAGCGGCCATGGCTTCATTCTTCACCGGTATCACAGAGCCGCTAGAGTTCAGTTTCATGTTCCTAGCACCAGTATTGTTCCTATTGCACGCAGTATTGACAGGTCTATCGCTTTACATTGCAGCAAGTATGGAATGGATGGCAGGGTTCGGCTTCTCTGCTGGTTTCGTTGACCTAGTACTATCAAGCCAAAACCCACTAGCAACTAACTGGTACATGCTCTTAGTTCAAGGTGTTGTATTCTTCGCGCTTTACTACTGCATTTTCCGCTTCGCTATCATTAAATTCAACCTGCGAACCCCGGGACGTGGTGAAGAGATGGAAGCAGAAAAAGAGCTAGAAACTCCAGAAGCACTGGCTAACCTAACCAATGGCTACATTGAAGCCGTCGGCGGTGCAGACAACATTCTAGAAGTAGATAACTGTATTACTCGCCTACGCTTAACTGTAAAAGACTCAGGGGCAGCTGATAGTGACAAACTGAAGAAACTAGGTGCGGCAGGTGTGGTACCTGTTGGTAAAGGTGGCCTACAAGTTATCATTGGCCTAGGTAAGGTCGATAAGGTCGCTGAACAAATGAAGAAGGCTCTTGCTTAAGTTAAGCAACCAGATGGAAAGATAAAAAACCTTAATGACCAGATGAAATACTAAGAATTTGTGACGGCTTCACCACCGTCACAACCCCCTGAAGCGCAATTACGACTAGTCACCGTGTATTGCGCTTCATTTTATTGTTCTCAGTTCTATTTAGAACGTATCTGCTGTAACCACTGTGCCAACACTGTGCGCGAAACCTTAATACCTTGCTGTTCTTGCTCTGGCATATGGTAGTACTCGACAGGAAATTTGAACCGTTCAAGACGGCCATTTAATTGCTCGGCAAACCATTCTTTGGGTGGTAAATCCGTACAATCTACAATAGCGACAGGTCGAAATCCGAATTCATCGTCCTCAATTGGAACGATAAACGCCTGATTGATTGCAGATAATTGATTAAGTGCTCGCTCAATTTCTTCACAGTGAATATTCTCACCTCCAGAAATAAATTGATTATCTGCACGGCCAATAATCGACACTTGTTCGCCAACCCACTCACCAAGATCTTTACTGTCGAACCAACCTTGGTCATCTACCAGTGGCGTTAAGTCACCTTGATAGTAATAACCAGAAGCAAGTGTATTACCGCCAATATAGATACGTTGATCTTCAATCTTCAATTGGCGTTGGTCGAGAACAAAGCCTGCCGTTTTGGTGCCATCGATGGGTTTCGCGGTCACTGTCGAAGCCGCTTCTGTCATGCCATATCCAAGCCAAGTTTCGATACCCATTTGTTGAGCTTCAAGCCCTAGCGCTTCTGGGATATGGCTCCCACCTAACAACACATGAGTTAAAGTAAGTGCTTGTTTACTCTTCAGTAATCGATGTAGCTGAGTAGCCACTAATGAGGCATGACTGCAACCTTCGATGTCTGACTCAAGCTTACCTGACCCTATTTTGATGCAGCCACCAGCCGCCAACCAACGATGGACAATCGCTAATCCCGATACGTGGTACATCGGCAAGCTAAGTAGCCATGTATCAGCTTGTTCAAAGTGGAAAACGTCGAGTAAGCCCTGAGCTGAACATAAGTGTTGCTGCAACGTGTGCGCCACCGCTTTCGGGTTTCCGGTAGAGCCAGAAGTGAATACGATGCTCGCTAAAGATTGAGGACTAAAGTGTACGTTTTCCGGTGTTTTTGGTTTGTCATCATCATCGACCTTAACTTCGTTCAAGCAAGGCAACGTTACCAATATAGTCTTGAGTTCAACAGCATCAAAATGATCTAGCCCACAGCTATCTAATAACCACAGGTATCGCCTATCTGATTGGCCATAAAGGGATTCAAGCTTCTGCGTTAAACGAGCTTTCGGCTGAGGCATGGTAAACGCACAAACCACACCTAAATTTAAGGCCGCAAGATACACTGGAATCACTTCAGCTTGGTTCTTACCGGCAATCGTCAGTACATCACCTTTAGATAGGCCTTGTTGAGACAACTGTTGTTGGTACTCACTCACTAACGTTGATACTTGCAGCCAAGTGCAATTTCGGTCAGGAGTCACTAACGCTGTTTGATGTGGGTTCTGTTGCGCCCACTGTACCCAGAACGGGTGATGAATAGATTGTGGGCGCATCATAGAATAACCGAAAAATAAATGAAGAACCGACCGAGCTAATTAAATCGCCATTCAACTAGCTCGTAAAACGTACCGCACAATAGCTTTGTCTAAGAAGACCAAATCAATTGCTGCTGCTCAAGAGTTGAAACTGGAAGCTCACAACCTGGCCAAGAGACTTCTAGTTGCTGCTGATACAAGCCAATCGTATCAAGTCCCGGTACTTCGTTTGGTAGATACTGCTGGGCCAAACGAGCAATCTGCGTCAGACCTAGACTAGACTCTATACTTGAACTCAATATAGGTTTAATCCCAAGTTGCTGTGCTCGCTCAATGATTGCTACACAACGCTCTACAGAACCAATAAGAGTTGGCTTGATCACTACAGCTTTAACACCAGTTAGGTCACTTAGATCAAACTCTGGGCTTCTTACCGCTTCTTGTAGTGTTTCATCCCACGCAATTGCCACACCATGGTCGATAGCAAATGCCAAGCTGTCTTCAGGTTTCAGGCAAGGCTCTTCAATAAAGCTAATGCGTTGACGCAACGACGGCGAAATGTACTTAATAAATTGCTTCGCTTTTTCTGGCTTCCACGCACGGTTAGCATCTAGCCTCAAACTTAAGTCAGGAATTGATTCAAGGAATAAGCTCACCAGCATGCCATCACGAATGGCTTCATAAAGGCCCACTTTTACCTTGGCAACCTTCTCGCCTTTCATCCCATTGAGAACAGGAATCAGCTCATCCGGATCTCCTGTGCACAAAGGCGCAGCTTGATAGTTACCTTCAGCGTTGAGATCACCGCGTAACTCCATCATCGCCATTGAAAGGCCAAACGCGACAGAAGGATATAGCTCTTCAAACGACGTTTGAGGATTATTGTGGCTCCAAAGCTCTAATTCGTGTTGAAGCTGGATGCCAGCTTGTTCGACATCTTCTTGGCTAAAGCCCGGTAACGGAGCAACTTCGCCAAAACCCGATTTACCATCGCACTCAAGTTGGATGATATAACCCATTCTTTCGCTCAACTTATTATCACGAAGTATCACACCGCTATCCATAGGCAATTGATAACGATAGAGTTTAGCTTGGCGCTGAGAATTTACTGAGTTCATTAGATTTCCTAAAAAACGAGAGCATTAAACAAAACGAGCCGCTATTAGCGACTCATTCTGAAGAGGAAAAGACTATGGATTACGCGGGAATTTGTCGAAATCAGGTCGACGTTTCTCGTTGAATGCGTTTCGGCCTTCTTGACCTTCCTCTGTCATGTAAAACATCATTGTTGCGTTACCAGCTAGCTCTTGAAGCCCAGCTTGGCCATCACAGTCCGCATTGAGTGCCGCTTTTAGACAACGCAGCGCCATTGGGCTGTGTTGAAGTACTTCACGACACCAACGAACGGTTTCTTTTTCTAGATCAGCAACAGGTACAACTGTGTTTACTAGGCCCATGTCCAATGCTTCTTGAGCATCGTAGAAACGACACAAAAACCAAATTTCACGCGCTTTCTTCTGGCCAACGATACGAGCCATGTAAGAAGCACCCCAGCCGCCGTCGAAAGAGCCTACTTTAGGACCCGTCTGACCAAACTGTGCGTTTTCAGCTGCAATGGTAAGGTCTGCCATCATGTGAAGAACGTGACCGCCACCTACTGCCCAGCCGGATACCGCTGCGATAACCGGTTTTGGACAAGTACGAATTTGGCGTTGAAAATCCAATACGTTCAAGTGGTGAGTACCTGAATCATCTTGATAGCCGCCGTAATCACCACGGATACTTTGGTCACCACCAGAACAGAACGCTTTCTCACCAAGACCTGTCAAAATGATTACGCCAACCTTCTCGTCATAGCGAGCATCAGCCAGTGCATTGATCATCTCTTTTACGGTTTGTGGACGGAACGCATTGTGGACTTGAGGACGCGCAATCGTGATTTTCGCAATACCATCGTCAGATTTGTGGTACTGAATATCTTCAAATTGACTGCTTTCATCGCGCCAGTTAACGGCTGCGTAAAGTTCTTCTTCTGTGATGCCTACTGTTTTAGCCATGGTGATTCCCATTGTTCTATTAGAGACCACGACTATCGAATAGTCGTGACGGTGTTGCTTTGCTTTTGATAGTGCTTTATACGAGATAATTGCTCAGTCAAATTAGCGACGACTGGCGATGCATTCAATAATCAGGTTCGAAAACAGCTCTGGTTGTTCAAAATGAACATTATGACCCGCGTAATCAACCTGACTATATTCAAAGCCACTATTATCAGCTAGCTCCATGAATTTACGATCTTTTTCACCACACACATAATGCAATTGATGCTCATGAGATTTTAATGTGGCACGTAAATCTGGTTGCTTAGCTAATGAAGTCGATAACAACATATTTGCTACGGATACTCCAAGGTTACCACTACGCTTTATGACCAAAGTTTGTCTTTGCTCATGATTTAGTGAAGAAAAGACGCTTTGTTGATACCAATCGTCTAAAACATCTTCAATCGACTGCTGTGCAAAGCGAACCGCCCATTGCGTATCATGTACTAACCTTTGCGCTCTTTCTTCATCACACTCCAAACCAAAATTGCCACCTTCGATGATAACTTTTTCTAGGTTAAGTGTTTCAAAGCAAGGGCTTGTCACCCCATACATAGCGAGCCTACCTCCCATCGAGTAACCAATAACCACGATAGGATAGTCAGCAGGAAGATCGTTAAGAGCAAGCTGAGAAGTAATGCATTGAACGATTTTCTTGCAGCAATGGTCAAAGCCTACCGGGTCGATAAAGCGACTTTGTCCGTGCCCGGGCAAATCTATGCAAAGACGAGGAAAGTCCTCTAGGAATGGATGACATGCGCTCCAATCATCCCCGCTTCCGAGTAAACCATGTAAAAAAACAAGCAAAGGTTTATCAGAAGATACTTTTGAAGCTGGGTAATAATTGGAGTAAAGCATGTAAAGTCCTTAGGCTAGTGCCTCGGTGAGCATTGAACTGAATTGTTTCAGTAAAGTAGACGCTTGTTCGGGAGGCGTCTTAACTTCCACGATCAAGGTACCTTGACCTTGTTCGAAATGTTGTTCGATGATTGTTTGATACCCATTCAAGGTTTCAGGCGCAGCATAACCGAGCTGGAATTGCGCAGCGGCATGTTCAAAACCGAAACCATGAGGCATTTGATATAGAGATTGTTTTTGTTGCTCAGGAACGGGCAACAAGTCAAAGATCGCGCCACCGTTATTATTGGTCACAACAATAACCATCGGCGTTACATTGTGAGTCAACAGAGCCAGTGAGTTGAGGTCATACAACAAAGAAGTATCACCAATCAACATCAATAAGGGATTCTGGTTGGCTTTCACTACACCCGCAGCTGTGGCCACCAAGCCATCAATGCCCGATGCACCACGATTACTGTAAACTTGATTCGCAGATATTGATGACAGCATATCCACCAGCCTTACCATCAAGCTGTTTCCCACAAACAACTCTCTGTCTTTAAGTCTAGTCGACAAATCAACGGCAACGCTCAGCTCGGTCAGTTGGTCGTTGTTAGATATCTGTGCCAGCGCCAATTGTTGAACGGTATTCGCGATTTCTACCAAAGGTGCCGCCCAACCTGCATGTTGACCTAACAAGGTAGGTAAATGCTGCTCGGACACCCACGATTCTATATCTGCACCAATGTGAGTTTGAGGCAGATGATCTTGATTGATACGGTGTGTATCTGGTGACACAACAATGTATTGAGATGCATCGAACAATACAGCTTGCCACTTAAGCCATTGGTTGAGCCGCTTGGATACAATGCGCTCACCGAACTGAAGGATGAAATCACATTGGTTAAGTTGTTCTTTCGCTACGTCAATCTGCATCCACAGATCATAATGCTTCCAATCACTTGTGATACCTGATTGAGGGTCGCAGAATACCGGCCATCCCAAAGTAGAAGCGAACTGCTGTACTTTCTTCGCCGCTTTTTTGTCAATAGAGCCAATAATCACGACACCTTTGCGTGTCACATAATCGCCAGGCGCGACTGGGTGAACATTAAAATGATTTGGCAGACAAGTATTAGAATAAGGGCTTGTTGAAGTGTTCCACCCCACTACACTCTTTGTGTAGTCAGCATATATCTCAGCACTGTTGGCTGAATAAAGTGGCTCTGGAAACGGGCAGTTGATGTGAATGGCTCCGCCGACACTGCGTTGTTTAGCGAGTGCTTTATCAACGGATGTCAGAAGCCAATTCAAAGAAATTCGTGTCGTTGGGCTTGGGAGATTTAAGGCCGTTTCAACATGGGAAGAAAAAATCCCCTGTTGTTGAATAGCTTGGTTGGCACCACAATCGACTAAATCAATTGGCCGATCAGAAGTCAGCAAAATAAGCTTCTCTCGTGTCAGCCCAGATTCAGCCGTCGCTGGCAGCAAGTTTGCAACAGCAGTACCAGAAGTAACAATCACTGCAACTGGCTTATCGCTGGCTTTTGCTAAGCCCAGCGCAAGAAAACCAAGACCACGTTCATCAAAATGCGTGTGTAAGGTTAACTTAGGATTAGCTTCAGCTTCGAGAGTTAACGGTGTTGAGCGAGAGCCCGGCGCAACACAAACATGTTCAACACCGTTGCGTGCTAGCTCTTCAAGTAGCGTGTTACACCAAACTCTATTTAATACGGCTTGGTCGTGATTCATGACGCCACACCCAAGGGTGGGTGGTCTGAAATCAAACTCAGGAGAGTCGACATCTTCTTGTTCAACTCTTGCCACTCATGTTCGGCAACCGATCCTGGCACGATCCCCGCGCCCGCAAACAGTTGTACTTGATCGTTTACAACCAAAGCACTTCGAATCGCGACACAAAATTCTGCTCGTCGATGGCTGATGTAACCAACTGAACCCGCATACCAACCCCTCGCAAATGGTTCATGTTCAAGAATGAAGTCCATCGCCTCTTTACGTGGTAAACCAGCAACCGCCGCAGTCGGCTGCAATGCAGCAAGCAACTGCACACCGTTGATACCATTATTAAGTTGAGCGTGAATATTACGCTTCAAATGCTGCACCTTACGCAGACGCACAAGACGGGCATCTTTTTCAACATGCACCGTTTGGGAATGAGGCGTCAAACGCTCAATGATATCGTCGACTACATATTGGTTTTCATTGAGGTTTTTGCTGTCTTGAGAAAGCCAATTGGCTAGCTCCATATCCTCGGTTGCGTTCTCCCCACGACCAATAGTTCCAGCAAGTGCTTCGGTATCAAGCTCCGTACCATGTCGGCTATATAAACGCTCTGGCGTCGAACCGATAAAGCTGTGTTTCGAATCCAACACCAACATAAAGTGAAAGCTGTGATGATTCTGCAGATAACTGGCTTTAAGTAATTGCGCAGCACAAATCGGCGCATCAAGCTGCAACGTGGTTTTACGAGCCAAAACGACTTTCTTGTACTCTTCATCGCTGATGCCCTTCAGGACTTTATCGACCAAGCTGTCCCACTGTTCTCTTTCTGGAACATGTTGAATCTGTTCGATATGCGCAGATAAAGGAGCCAATATCGCCGCTTCAACCGAAAGCTTGTTCAAAGCATTAATAGCAGCGACACGATCAGGAGACAAATTAACGGCTAACGACCATGTATCGTCAAAACGGATCAATTCAACCTGAGGAAGGAAGAAAAACGATTCCATACAACGACGGTTCTTTGCGGTATGTCCATCAAACGAACGTCCGCCCCAAATTCGTTGGTCTTCGCCAAGAATAGCGTATGCCGGAGCGGGATCGGAAAAAGTATGCAGTTGACCGAGTGCGACGACCTCTTCACGAGTGTCACGCGACTGCCAGTAGAACTTAGGAAAGAGCGGTTGAGCATGAAGCCATTCAATGAATGCAAACGATGGTTTTTGCGTTAGAACTTCAACACAACGAACTTCGCTTGCTTGGGCATTTTGTACTCGCTCAATCAAAGCGGAGATAGTTTGCTGGAAATGTGACAAATCGACCTCGTTCACATCTAAATTATTATTATATTAGTTTGATACTTTATGGGCAGCACCCACTTAGATCAAGAATGTATAAAATCTTTTGAACATTCCTGTGATTCTAAGCGATTCAGCGTATTTATTCATCTTAGCGAACAACCACAAAAGCGATTAATTAAAATTTAGATAATAGCGACAAAAAAAAGACCAAACGTGACACTGAAATGCGACATTCATCAGATTTTTATTCTATCAAACCCCATTTTGCGGTACTTTAATAAAGTATTTAAATTAATTTCAGGAAATCGGCAATGCAAAATATCGGGATGTCGTCAAAACTCAACAGCGTATGCTACGAAATCAGGGGGCCTGTACTCAAACATGCTAAGCGCATGGAAGAAGAAGGGCATAAAATACTGAAGCTTAATATTGGTAACCCCGCCCCATTTGGTTTTGACGCCCCTGATGAAATCCTTGTTGACGTTATCCGCAACCTGCCGACATCTCAGGGTTACTGCGACTCAAAAGGCATCTATTCAGCCCGCAAAGCGGTTGTTCAGCATTATCAAAAAAAAGGTCTGCGTAACCTCGATGTAGAGGACGTTTACATTGGTAACGGCGCGTCAGAGCTTATCGTTATGTCTATGCAGGCGCTACTTGATAATGGTGATGAAATCTTAGTTCCCGCTCCGGACTACCCACTATGGACAGCATCTGTTGCGCTTTCTGGTGGTACACCGGTTCATTACCTATGTGATGAAGATGCCGATTGGTATCCAGACCTAGATGATATGCGTGCGAAGATCTCACCAAAAACTCGCGGTATCGTTCTTATCAACCCGAACAACCCAACGGGCGCGGTATACAGTCGTGATTTCTTATTACAAGTTGTTGAGATTGCTCGTGAACACGGTTTGATTATTTTTGCCGACGAAATCTACGACAAAGTACTTTACGACGGTGCTGTACACACATCAGTGGCTACACTTGCTGAAGATGTATTAATGGTCACTTTCAACGGCCTATCTAAAGCTTATCGCGTATGTGGTTTCCGTGGTGGTTGGATGTTCTTAACCGGTCCAAAACACATCGCGAAAGGCTACGTTGAAGGGCTTGAGATGCTCGCCTCTATGCGTTTGTGTGCCAACGTACCAATGCAGCATGCAATACAAACCGCATTAGGTGGCTATCAAAGCATCAACGAACTGATTCTTCCGGGTGGTCGATTGCTTGAACAGCGTGATCGTGCATGGGAACTGATCAACAAAATCCCTGGCGTTTCTTGTGTGAAACCAAAAGGCGCGATGTACCTGTTCCCTAAGATCGACACCAACATGTACAACATCAAAGACGATCAGAAATTCGTGCTCGATTTCCTTAAGCAAGAGAAGGTGCTATTAGTTCAAGGTACTGGCTTCAACTGGCCGAAACCGGATCACTTCCGCATCGTGACTCTACCGCACATCGAAGATCTAGAAATCGCGATTGGTCGTCTAGAGCGCTTCTTGCAGACTTACAGCCAAGATGACATCACTAGTGATTAATGAACCCAAAGAAAAATGACTACAATTTACTGTTTTAAAAGACTTTAATTTGTATTCATTCGCTTCTATGCTTAAGAGGCTCCTGTTTAGGAGCCTTTTTTGTACCCGCTGTCTCGCACTATTTGTGAGAAAACTATTGCGAGTGGAGCACAGTTTAGAAAGGACGATTATGAAACAAAGCCATTTCTTTGCCCATCTAGCACGCATGAAGCTTATCCAGCGTTGGCCTCTCATGCGTTCAATCTCAAGCGAAAACATTTCAGAGCATAGCCTACAGGTTGCGTTCGTCGCGCACGCCTTGGCATTGATCAAAAACAAAAAGTTTGATGGTCAACTCAACGCAGAGCACATTGCACTGCTTGGCATGTACCACGATACCAGTGAAGTGCTCACTGGTGATTTGCCCACGCCGGTTAAGTACTACAACCCGGACATCGCCCAAGAGTACAAAAAGATAGAAGCAGCAGCAGAGCAAAGACTGCTTTCGATGTTGCCAGAAGAATTCCAAGATGACTTCGCCCCTTTCTTAATCTCTGGAACGGCAAGCAAAGAAGAACAAAGCATCGTCAAGCAAGCAGACACCATCTGTGCTTATCTAAAATGCCTTGAAGAACTCAGCGCGGGCAACCACGAATACGAGCAAGCTAAACGTAGATTGGAAGAGACTCTCGAACAACGTAAAAGCCCAGAAATGGATTACTTTCTCACCACCTTTGCACCGAGTTTTGAATTATCACTGGACGAAATCAGCTAGCTAGGTATAACTTGAGTGTAATTAGCTAAACAAATCAAATTGATAGGTGCTATTTTGACTTCTCTACTCGAACCACCATTTGAACTCGAACAAGAATGGCAACATCGAAACGACGATGAACATAAAATAAGACGTGATGACCATCGTAGTCCGTATCAACGCGATCGTGCGCGGGTGCTTCACTCTGCGGCTTTCCGTCGCCTACAAGCCAAAACTCAGGTACACGGTACCACCGTCAACGACTTCCACCGCACTCGCCTTACTCACTCTCTTGAGGCCGCTCAGCTTGGGACAGGTATCGTCGCTCAACTGAAGAAAAAGCAGCCAGAGTTTCGAGTTCTATTACCCTCGGACAGTTTGATTGACTCACTGTGTTTGGCGCACGATATTGGCCACCCACCTTATGGGCATGGCGGTGAAGTCGCACTCAACTACATGATGCGCGACCACGGTGGTTTTGAGGGTAATGCCCAAACGTTTCGCATTGTCACTCAGTTAGAACCTTATACCGAACATCACGGTATGAACCTATCTCGACGCACTTTGCTGGGGTTGATCAAATACCCTTCACTGCTTAGCGAAGTTCAAGCCAAGACTCAATCTCAACCTGTTAAACACCAACGACAGCTCCGAGCGCGAGATTGGATGCCAGCAAAAGGTATTTATGACCACGATGAAGAGTTATTCAACTGGGTACTTGAGCCACTTTCGAGTAACGACCGACAGCTTATAAAGCAAAAAAGAAAGTCGCACACCGAGCCACTTGAGCACAACAAGACTAAATATAAGTCGCTCGACTGTTCCATCATGGAGTTAGCTGACGACATCGCATATGGCGTACACGATTTGGAAGATGCGATTGTGCTAGGTTCAGTGACTAAAGCTCAATGGGTCGATTCTGCATACCCTCAGCTCAGAGAAATGGCTGACCCTTGGATTTGTAAGCACTTAGATTCAATTACAGAGATGCTATTCTCGGGCGAACAGTATCGTAGAAAAGATGCGATTGGTGGGATAGTCAACGCACTGTTGACCAGTATTTCGATTAAACGCGTTGATGAAAGCTTTGAGAACGTACTTTTGGCTTACAATGCAGTGCTTGAACCAAGCATGGACGGCACGCTCGATAAGCTGAAACACTTTGTCAGCGAGTTCGTTATTCAAGTGCCTCAGGTTCAGGTCATCGAATACAAGGGCCAGCAGATCATCATGGATATGTTTGAAGCATTCAGTGCTGACCCTGAACGTTTGTTACCACTGCCAATCAAGAAGCAATGGCTACAACATCAAGACGATTCAAGAAAGATGCGCGTGATTGCCGATTACATTTCGTCAATGACTGATGATCTTGCGCAGAAAATGCATCAGCAATTATTTTCAGCTCATACAGAGTTTTAAGTGCTCAATCACTTAAATATCGGGGGAACAGCTTAATCTAAATAGTTTTTCTCGAAGACACCTGGTGGCATTTGATTGATTTGAAACTGAATCATTTGGTCAAATGCCGTTAACAGAGGGCTAAAGTCTCGGTCATTTTCTAACAAGCGCAACAGATGATAACCCGCTTCTACTGTGGATAGACTGTTTTCACTGGGTGCTTTGCGAATTCGATAGTTACCCTTGAGGTCTTTCGGCAAGTGAACCGTTTTTAACGCATGCAAGTTACTCGATACCTGCCACATTTTGAACGCCTTCTTCCACGTCCCATCCAATAAAATTACACGTAGCTTTTTATTTGAATAAGTTACCGACTTAACAGGAACAGAATGTTCACTCGGGTATAAAATCACGTGCTGATAATGTTCATCGGCCAGCAATATGTTCAGTTGCTCGTTGTTAGAAAAGTCTTCACCGACAAACGTCACACTGTTATTTAGAGATAACGAGAGGATACGCGCAGTTCCCATCGGACGATGCTCTTCTGATGGGTGTTGAAGAATGATAAGCTCAACATTTGATTCGAGTGGTGTAACCCACTGACAAATACAAGCTTTCAAAGCCTTGCTGCATTGGGGGCAATAACGAGACATGGATTTAATGTGTACCCTGTATTAATTTTCACTTCACTTTTATGCGTCTTATTCCAATTTGAGCCAATACAAGCTTGGGTCGTTTGGGATAGCAATGCGATTGCCGAGGGGCAATGGTGGCGAATCCTAACAGGAAACTTTTCACATACCAACTACTCGCACCTTCTGATGAACCTAGCAGGCTTATGGATCATCAGCTATCTGTTTCAACCGAGTAAAAAACCGCTTGCTCTTGCTATGCTTGTGATTAGTTTAGTGACTGGGGTCGCTTTGTTGTTTTCGAGTATTCAGCTCTATGTTGGCCTAT
>NZ_JADDYI010000081.1:0-107225 GCF_015163545.1 Vibrio sp. OPT24 | reverse complement strand
CTGGCACTTTGCATGGGTTATTTGGCTTATTCGCTCTCAATGAAGCGCTGAGCGGCAGGAGGTCCAGCTGGCTCCTAGTGTTGGGATTAATAACTAAGATCGCTTGGGAGCAGCTTATTGGCCCTTCGAGCACGACTGGCGAACTGATTAATGCTCGAGTAGCCATTGAAGCCCACCTAGCAGGTGCTATCGCTGGAGGCTTCATGGCTATGGCGTTATGGCTACCGAATAAAAAGTAACCCTCAATAACCCGCCAAATTAAAGTTGAATTCGCTCACGATTCTTTTCAACCGTTGCCTCGCCAATACCTTTCACATTGACCAAGTCACTGGGTTTTGTAAATGCACCATGCTTATCCCGATAATCGACAATCTCTTGGGCTTTTTTGTCACCCACACCAACAAGTAATGCTGATAATTCATCAGCCGTAGCTTTATTGATGTTTACGGTGATTTCAATGCCGTCGTACAACTCTGCCTTAGTCGGACTATCAGCAAACACTCCAGCACTCAGAGTAATTAGAAATGAAAGAAGTAATGTTGAATATATTGTTCGCATAAACCGTTCCTTTGTTCAAAAAAGGTAACTTATGCATTTACCGCGGCAGATAACACAATCACCAGATAAAAATAAAGCGGGTCACCTAAGTGACCCGCTTTGTTATACATCTTGTTTTCATCAGATTGTTTGTTAGCTCACAAATCTGATTTATCGGATAAACCTAACTTGCAAAGCAAAAGCCTTGTTTTGACTGACAGTAGTAAGAGACCAAAGTCATCTTGCTAGCCAGTTTAAGCTAACCTTAATGACCTTGACCTTGACCTACTACGTAGTATTCAACATCTGCGTTTTCACGAAGTACGTTTAGTACGTTGGTCAGATCTTGTTGGTTGCCAACTCGTTCCAGTTGAGCACCAATTTGAGTGCTGTAAGCTGGGTCGATTTCAGCCGTTACTTTAGAAAGTTCTACAACAACGATGTTACCGTCTTGGTCTTTAGATTGGCCAAACACCGCTTGACCGCCTTCAGGCTTCGCTAGAGCGAATACAGAAGCTGCCAATGGAGAGTTACGGTCAATTGTTTCAAGTTCAGTGAACTCAAGGTTGTTATCCGCTAATACTGCTTCATTGCCTTGCTTAAGTTCGTTCACTAGAGAAACACCTAACTCAACCGCTTGCTGCTCGGCTTGTACAGCAGACAGCGCAGCCACAACTTGATCCTTCACTTGTTCTAGAGGAAGAACTGTTTCGTCACGAGTCTCTTCTACACGAACAACAATCACGTGTTCAGGAGCCACTTCGATAACTTCAGAGTTTAGGCCGTCTTCTTTCACTTCTGGGCTCAAGATAGCTTGCATAACAGCAGGCGTCATCAATACTTCTGGTGCATCTACTTGAGAGATGAAATCAGTCGTTGTGATCTTAGCGTTAATTGCTTCTGCAGAGTCATCTAGAGAGTCAGGGAATTCAAACGCTACTTTCTCTAATTCAGTTTGCTGTTCGTAGAACTGGTCTACTGCGTGCTGGTCTAGAAGCTCTGTCTTAATCTCTGCCGCTACTTCAGAGTAAGGCTGAGCTTGAGATGCTTTCAGTTCGTCTAGCTTGATGATGTGGTAGCCAAAATCAGATTTAACTAAACCCGTTGTATCACCAATATTCTGAAGAGCAAAAGCGGCTTCTTCGAATGCTGGGTCCATAACATCACGTTCGATCCAACCTAGGTCACCACCAACTTCAGCACTGCCGAAGTCATCAGATTTTTCTTCCGCTAACGTTGCGAAATCAGCGCCTGCGTTGAGTTCGTCCAGGATGGACTGCGCTTTCGCTTCATCGTCGCCTTGAACTAGGATGTGACTAACTTTACGCTGCTCTGAAGTTGAGTACTTATCTAGATGCTCTTCATAGTATTTCTGAGCTTCTTCATCACTCACTTTAAGCTGCGACTTAAGTGCTTCGGCTGAAAGTTCGATGTAAGACACCTTAGCTTGCTCTGGACGAGTGTAAGCTAATGGGTTTTCAGAGTAGTACTGTTCAATCTGCTCGTCGGTAAGCTCAATGTCTTTCGCTAAATCAGCAACAGAAAGCGTCACAGTACGAATATCACGAGTTTGAGCAATCAGTTTGCTTTGAGTATCGATTTCGCCTTGAAGAACAAATTCACTGCCTTGAAGTGCAGTAACAAGTTGATTACGCATTAGGTCACGACGCATGTATTCAGCGAAGCTTTCTGCGCTGAAACCTGCACGACGTAGTGCTGATTGGTAAACTTCTTGATCGAATTGGCCAGCCGTTTGGAACTGAGGCATTTCTAGAATCATGGTACGGATTTGAGAATCGCTGATTCGTAGACCTAAAGACTCAGCTTGCTGCTCAAGTAGAACATCGTTGATCATGCGATCAAGGACTGATTTACGGAAAGACTCTACGTATGCAGGGTCTGCAAGCATTTGAGCGAAGTAATCGCCAAGTTGAGATTGCATGCGATTACGTTCGTTTTGGTAAGCTTGTTCAAACTCGCCACGAGCAATTTCTGTGTTGCCAACTTTAGCTGCTGCGTTGTTACCGCCACCGGTGATGTAGCTGCCTACACCTGCGAATACGAATGACAGGATAATCAACCCAAGGATAATTTTTACCGCGATGCTATTCACGCCTTCGCGTAATCGATCCATCATAATTTAAGTGCTCTCCGGATATGAAGCATTGGCTTCAAAATAAAAATCTATTCACGCGATATTATCAGAAAAAGAAATGCGCATCAGTAGGATGCGCATAATTTAAATAAGTTCAATGTGCTTTGCACACATACTGCCTAAGAATGAAACATCATTGTTCAAACAGTAAACGCATGTTAATGCTTTCCCCTCTTCACATTCGAGGTTCCAGCAAACAAAAATTAGTTACATGCGTCTTTAAGTGCTTTACCCGCCTTGAAGCCAGGTACTTTAGCTTCTGCAATTTGGATCTCTTCACCAGTTTTTGGGTTACGACCTGTACGAGCAGCACGAGTACGAACACTGAAAGTACCAAAGCCAACAAGTGCAACTTGGTCACCTGATTGTAGCGTTGTGCCAACTGCTTCGATGAAAGCGTCTAGAGCGCGACCAGCTGAAGCTTTAGAGATGTCTGCGTTTTCTGCGATTGATTCTACTAGTTGTGTTTTATTCACTGTTTTTCCCCTATGTGTCATCTGTGACTAAATCTCGATGACTGTACGTTCCATTTTGGTTTTTATTTCGCCGCAAGCCTTATTGCAAAAGGGATTGCCGCTTTAGCGAATAACTTAGCGTCCAAAAAAAACGCTGACAAGCCTTTTCGAGCCTATCAGCGTAATTCTTTACTTATTTTTGCTACGCATCACTATTTTTTCACGTCAAACTCGACCCCTGACGGATCTCGTTCTAGCGCAACCTTAAGAACTTCATCAATCCATTGGACTGGAATCACCTTCAAGTCAGCAATAACGTTGTCTGGAATCTCTTCCAAATCACGCTCATTGTCTTTAGGAATCAAGACTGTTTTGATGCCACCACGGTGAGCTGCAAGCAGTTTTTCTTTCAAACCGCCGATAGGTAAAACTTCACCTCGTAGGGTAATTTCACCAGTCATACCCACCTCAGCTTTTACAGGATTACCCGTTAAGCTAGAAACAAGTGCAGTACACATTGCAATACCCGCGCTTGGGCCATCTTTTGGTGTAGCACCTTCAGGCACGTGAACGTGAATATCGCGTTTCTCGTAAAAATCAGTGTTGATACCTAGATTTTCAGCACGAGAGCGAACCACGGTCATTGCCGCCTGAATCGACTCTTTCATCACATCACCCAATGAGCCGGTTTGCGTTAGCTTACCTTTACCTGGCATTGATTCAGTTTCGATTGTCAGTAGGTCACCACCCACTTGAGTCCACGCTAGACCAGTTACCTGACCAATACGATTGCTCTCATCCGCTTTACCAAAGTCATGACGTTGAACGCCTAAGTACTCTTTCAGGTTATCAATGTTAACCGTTACAGACTTAAGGTCGCTGTCTAGCAAAATGTTTTTAACTGCTTTACGACAGATCTTAGAGATTTCACGCTCTAGGCTACGTACACCTGCTTCACGCGTGTAATAACGAATAATGCCGATGATTGCAGAGTCTTCAATCTCAATTTCATGAGGCTTAAGACCGTTGCGTTGAACTTGCTTGTCCAATAGGTGGCTCTTAGCAATATTCAGCTTTTCATCTTCTGTATAACCAGACAAACGAATCACTTCCATACGGTCCAGAAGAGGGCCAGGAATGTCCATCGAGTTCGACGTCGCAACAAACATAACATCTGACAGATCGTAATCGACTTCTAGATAATGATCGTTAAATGCGTTGTTTTGCTCAGGGTCTAGTACTTCTAGAAGCGCTGAAGATGGGTCGCCACGCATATCAGAAGACATCTTGTCGATTTCATCTAATAGGAACAGTGGGTTTTTAACGCCAACTTTAGACATCTTCTGGATAAGTTTACCCGGAAGAGAACCGATGTACGTACGACGGTGACCACGAATCTCAGCTTCATCACGAACGCCGCCTAGCGCCATACGAGTGTACTTACGACCCGTTGCCGCAGCAATAGAACGACCTAGAGAGGTTTTACCAACGCCAGGAGGACCAACAAGACAAAGGATTGGACCTTTCAGTTTGTTGATACGGTTTTGTACAGCCAAGTATTCAAGAATACGTTCTTTAACACGCTCTAAGCCGTAGTGATCTTCATTTAAGATCTCTTCCGCTTTCGCTAAATTCTTTTTAACTTTTGAACGCTTAGCCCAAGGAACGCCTACCATCCAATCGATGTAGCTACGTACTACTGTTGCTTCAGCAGACATTGGCGACATCATTTTCAGTTTTTGCAGTTCTTGCTCTGTTTTCTCACGAGCTTCTTGAGGCATCTTAGAATCTTCGATTTTCTTCTTCAGAGTCTCGAATTCATCCGGTGCATCGTCCATCTCGCCAAGTTCTTTCTGAATCGCTTTCATTTGCTCATTCAGATAGTACTCGCGCTGAGATTTCTCCATTTGTTTCTTAACGCGGCCACGAATGCGTTTTTCAACTTGTAGGATGTCAATTTCTGACTCCATTTGGCCCATCAAGAATTCCAGACGTTCAGTGACATCTAAAATTTCTAGAACGTGCTGCTTGTCTACCAATTTAAGTGGCATGTGCGCAGCAATCGTATCAGCAAGGCGAGCAGCCTCATCAATACCGTTCAGAGACGTTAGAACCTCTGGTGGAATCTTTTTGTTTAGCTTAATAAAGCCTTCGAATTGATTGATCGCACTACGAACAACCACTTCTTGTTCTTTTTCGTCAAGTTCTGAAGTAACAACGTATTCGGCATCCGCTAAGAAAAATTCACTTTCTTTGAATTGGTGAATTTTTGCACGCTGCTGACCTTCGACAAGTACTTTAACCGTACCATCAGGGAGCTTTAGTAACTGAAGAATGGTAGCGACTGTACCTACGTTAAATAGGTCGTCGATTGAAGGCTCATCAGTGTCCGCTTCTTTCTGCGCTACAAGTAGTACTTGTTTGTTAGCTTCCATTGCCGACTCAAGGCAAGTAATCGATTTTTCACGACCAACAAACAATGGAATAACCATGTGTGGGTAAACCACTACATCACGTAGAGGTAGCACGGGGATTTCGATACGCTCGGAACGTTCCAAGTTCATATATTTCTCTCTTCCGCTTTAACTTATAAAGCAGTATATGGGGCTTAAACGACTGGATTCAATGGAAGAATAAAAAAAAGGAGGTAATTGCTTACCTCCTTTTTCAATTTGAGCGTGTGGTCTAAAAAAGACCTACTCTGCAGCAGCTGCTTGATTATCTGAGTTACTGTAAATCAACAGTGGTTCTGACTCACCATTAATTACCGACTCATCAATCACAACTTTGCTTACATCAGTTGAAGATGGCAGTTCGTACATAGTTTCCAGTAGAACACCCTCCAAAATAGAGCGTAGACCACGAGCACCTGTTTTACGGTTCATTGCTTTCTTAGCAATGGCACGTAGTGCGTCTTCGCGGAATTCTAACTCTGTATCCTCAAGTTCAAATAATGCAGCGTACTGTTTTGTCAGTGCATTCTTTGGTTCACAAAGGATTTGGATTAGCGCTTCTTCATCAAGCTCTGTCAGTGTTGTTGTAACAGGTAGACGACCAATGAATTCTGGAATTAGACCATACTTCACTAGATCTTCAGGTTCTACTTGAGTGAACAGTTCACCGATAGTTTTGGTTTCGTCTTTAGAACGCACTTCTGCGCCAAAGCCGATACCGGAACCTGTTTCTACACGTTGCTCAATCACCTTATCTAGGCCTGCAAACGCACCACCACAGATAAATAGGATCTTAGATGTATCCACTTGCAAGAACTCTTGCTGTGGATGCTTACGACCACCTTGAGGTGGAACTGAAGCAACGGTGCCTTCAACAAGTTTTAGCAGAGCCTGCTGTACACCTTCACCAGACACGTCACGCGTGATGGATGGGTTTTCAGCTTTACGAGAAATCTTGTCGATTTCATCGATATAAACAATGCCACGTTCCGCTTTCGCTACGTCATAATCACATTTTTGAAGCAACTTCTGGATGATGTTTTCAACATCTTCGCCCACGTAACCTGCTTCGGTTAGTGTCGTTGCATCTGCCATTGTGAAAGGAACGTCTAGGAAACGAGCCAATGTTTCAGCAAGGAGTGTTTTACCACTACCAGTAGGGCCGATAAGAAGAATGTTACTCTTACCTAGCTCTACGCCTTCAGCTGTCGTATCACCATTACGCAAACGCTTGTAGTGGTTATATACCGCAACTGCTAGCACTTTTTTCGCGTATTCTTGACCGATTACATAGTCGTCAAGATGCTCACGAATCTCACGCGGCGTTGGCAGCGATTCCGATTCTTTCTTAGGAAGAACATCTTTAATTTCTTCACGAATAATGTCGTTACAAAGATCGACACATTCATCACAAATGTAAACAGAAGGACCTGCGATTAACTTGCGAACTTCGTGCTGGCTTTTGCCACAGAAAGAGCAGTAAAGCAGTTTACCGCTACCACCCTCTTTGCTTTTGTCTGTCATTCGCTAACCTCTTAGCCTTTACTCTCTATGTTTGAGTGTATAACAATTTGAATCACTTTGCGTTAAACAATTGCCTTGCAATTATTGACCGCGGTGATTAAGAACTGAATCCACCAAACCGTATTCTACTGCTTGATCAGCAGACATGAAATTATCACGATCTGTATCACGCTCAACAACTTCTAGAGGCTGGCCTGTATGCTCTGCCAATAGTTTGTTTAGCTTTTGTTTGATCGTTAGGATCTCTTGCGCGTGAATTTGAATATCAGACGCTTGGCCTTGGAAGCCGCCAAGTGGCTGGTGAATCATTACACGTGAGTTTGGAAGCACGTGACGCTTACCTGGAGTACCACCCGCTAGTAAGAACGCACCCATAGAGCAAGCTTGACCCATACATACTGTGCTCACGTTTGGCTTGATGAACTGCATTGTGTCGTAGATCGACATGCCCGCTGTTACGCTACCGCCAGGTGAGTTGATGTAAAGATAGATATCTTTGTCTGGGTTTTCTGATTCCAAGAAAAGCAGTTGAGCCACGACAAGATTTGCCATGTGGTCTTCCACTTGACCGGTTAAGAAAATGATACGTTCTTTTAATAGACGAGAATAAATATCGTAAGAACGTTCACCACGGGAAGTCTGTTCAACCACCATAGGAACTAGTGCGTCCATAATCGATGGCATTGTATTTTTTTCTTGGTAGCTCATATTCTTATGTCCCTAAAATAAATGGCCCGAATGATTAAATCATACGGACCATTGTTAGCAGAATTGTTGACCGTACGTCAACCTTCTACGTCAGATATTACTATATTAAGCAGGTTGCTGATTCATTAGCTCGTTGAAGCTAACTTCTTTATCAGAAACTTGAGCTTTAGCGATGATTGCATCAATAGCTTGCTCTTCTAAAGCAACATTGCGCATGTTGTTCATCATTTGCTCGTTTTGCTCGTAGTAAGCAATAACTTCTGTTGGATCTTCGTATGCTGTAGCCATCTCTTCGATGATAGCTTTAACTTTCTCATCATCAGCTTTTAGCTCTTCAGTCTTGATTACTTCACCAAGAAGAAGACCTACAACTACGCGACGTTTAGCTTGCTCTTCGAACAACTCACGAGGAAGTTGGTCAGCAGCTTCAGTGTTACCACCGAAACGTTGAGCAGCTTGTTGACGTAGAACACCGATCTCTTGATCGATTAGAGCAGAAGGTACGTCGATGTTGTTTTCGTTAACTAGACCGTCGATAGCTTGCTCTTTGATGCGGTTCTTAACAGCTTGCTTAAGCTCGCGCTCCATGTTCTTACGAACTTCAGCTTTAAGGCCTTCAATGCCGTCAGCAGCACCAAACTTAGAAACGAATTCTTCGTTAAGCTCTGGAAGTTCACGAGCTTCAACTTTGTTCAGCTTGATAGAAAACTTAGCTTCTTTACCTTTTAGGTTTTCAGCGTGGTAATCTTCTGGGAAGTTTACGTCGATTTCGAATTCCATACCTGCTGTTTTACCAACGATACCGTCTTCAAAACCAGGAATCATGCGACCAGCACCCATTTCTAGTGGGAAGTTCTCAGCTTTACCGCCTTCGAACTCTTCACCGTCGATAGAACCAACGAAATCGATAGTTGCACGAGAACCAGCGTCAGCAGCAGCTTCAACTTCAGTCCAAGTTGCTTGTTGCTTACGTAGAGTTTCGATCATCTCTTCAACGTCAGCTTCTTTAACTTCTACTGCTGGTTTCTCAACAGTGATGTTTTCTAGACCTTTCAGCTCAACTTCTGGGTAAACTTCAAAAGTTGCATTGAATACTAGGTCAGCGCCTTCGTTGTTTTCAACTGGTGCGAAAGTAGGTGCGCCAGCTGGGTTGATTTTCTCTTTAACGATCGCTTCGATGAAGTGACGTTGCATTACTTCGCCCATCACGTCTTGACGTACTGCTTTGCCGTACATTTTAGCAACCATCTTCATTGGCACTTTGCCTTTACGGAAACCATCGAAACGACGATTTTTCGCGATGTTGCGTAGTTCAGCTGTAACTGCATCTTCGATGTTAGCAGCAGGAACAGTAATATTAAGACGGCGCTCTAGGCCTTCTAGCGTTTCAACAGTAACTTGCATTATATAAACCTCAAAACTGGCTCAGTAATCTGAGCATATGAGCCGTAACTTAGCTTTAATTCAAAAGCCGACGTTGTTGGCTGCATCCTTGTGTAGTGCTCTATCCGAACACCTAATTTAAAATCGAGCATTGATGTTTGAATTGATTATTCAACTAAACACCAGACTAATCAGCGATATCTTCGTTCTTCACACGCCGACTAAAACGCAACAAAGCTTGTTTTCAGAAACAAGAAAGGTATCTCCGATTAGCCTCAGGACAGAAATTTTAGACGCGACATTCTAGCGATCTGTTTAATCTCTGTCGAGCCGTTCGCCTCTGCTTGATGATGAATGCTCTAAATTCGTCCAACTAAATGATAAAAAAACGATCAAAACATCACTTAGCACAACAGAAATGGGGACAATAGCGACTTTTTCAAGGGAATCGAGGCCTTTTTTTGCTAAAAACCTTAAAAAGAGATCTTGCTCTTGTTTTACCCCTCAGAGTCGATAACTTTTTCAACAATCTCCGTTACAAAGCCTTAACCTACCACCATCTGTTATCTCTCTATTTTAAGAAAAAACTACCGCTAGTTGCTGTCATAAACGAGAAAACACAGGTGTATTTGTTTACCTAGAATTTAGCGGAGAGCGTTCATGTTTCGAGCTTTAAGAATCCCTTTACTACTGCTCATCACCTATGTCTTGCTGATGGTTCTCGGTGGTCACTGGGTATGGAGCACAAGCCATCAAAGTTTGTTAAATGATCACCAGTCTAAGTTAGATCGATTTTCCGTTCATATTTCTAGCCAATTGGATAAGTTTGCCCATATCCCAGAACTGCTCTCAAAAGATAAAGAACTAGTCGATGCCCTACACTCACCAAGTAATTCCGCGCAAATCGAGCTGACTAATCGGTATCTAGAGCACGTAAACACAGTAATTCAAGCGTCCGACACTTACCTACTCGACAGTATCGGTACCACCATAGCTGCTAGTAACTGGAACCTGAAACACTCTTTCGTTGGACGTAACTTTGCTTTTCGTCCCTACTATCAACAAGCAATTCTCGGCAATGAAAACCAGTACTTTGCTTTAGGTTCTACCTCGGGAAAGCGAGGCTATTATTATTCTTACCCTGTCTCCTACGCGGCCGAAATCATTGGCGTGATTGTCGTAAAAATGGATTTATCACTGATTGAAGCAAGTTGGAAAGGAAAGCAGAGTTTTTTTGTTGCCGACGATAAAGACCAGATTGTTTTTATGTCGAGCAAGCCTGAATGGTTGTTCAAAAGCCTTCAACCTTTAGATAAAGCGCAAAAAACTCGCATTCAAGAAAGCAGACAATACCTTGATACCAAGATCGAGAGCCTTCACTTTTCAGGAGACTTAGAAAGCGCCACCAGCAGCATTCAATCACCACACCAGCTCGTAAAAGAACGTTTTTTTACTTCATCACGCTTCCTCGATGACCCGAAACTAACTGTCAGAGTATTTTCTCCAACACACTTAGTTTGGTGGGATCTCATCGCTTACCTTGTGGTGCTGAGTTTAGTGTTTGCCATTATCTATCTCACGATGCAACTCAACCATCACCGCCAACAAAGGCGTACGCAAATCGATAGGCTACAATCTGAAGCCAAACAAAAACTCGAGTTTCAAGTCCTCGAAAGAACCTCTGAGCTCCATATCGAGATCAAACAGCGTATCGAAACAGAACGGGTGCTCAGGCAAACACAAGATGAGCTTATCCAAGCCGCTAAACTAGCGGTATTGGGTCAAATGTCAGCGAGCATCAGTCACGAACTGAATAACCCACTCGCTGCGATTCGCAGTTATGCCGATAACGGCCGGCTGTTTCTTGCAAAAGAAAAGACCGAGCGTGTTGATGACAACCTATCTCGAATTTCATCACTCACCGATCGTATGGCGAAAATTAGCCACCAGCTTCGCTCCTTCGCAAAAAAGTCCACGGCGGAAGAGCTACACACATTGCAGATATTGCCTGTTCTTCATTCCTCTAAAGAGCTGATGAAACCGCAATTGAAAACTGAGCGAGTCAAAGTAAATGAGCTCCCTGAAACCTTCAATGCTTGCGTGCTCGCCAATGCGATTCAACTGGAACAGGTAATCATTAACCTACTGACCAATGCAGTTCAAGCTATGGAAAATCAAGAAGATAAACAATTGGCTATCCTGTTAGAGATTAGGGAATCAAATAATGAACAATCAAAAACTCTGTTGATTCACGTTGATGATAATGGCCCCGGCTTTATGTCACCTTCGACGGGAGGTTTTTTTGAACCCTTCCATACCACCAAAAAAAATGGTCTTGGACTCGGGCTATCGATTTCTCAACAAATAATCGGTGGAATTAACGGAAAACTGTTGACCGATAGCAGCCCACAAGGTGGCGCTCGTTTTAGTATCGAACTCCCAATTGTGCCTGATGAGCACCGTGCACGAACAGAACGCGCGCAAGCAGATTAAGGCTAACTCATTAAATTAGCTAACTTCACAAGCAAACAAGCAAACCAACTCAACGATAATTAGAACAAAAGAGTAAAGGAATAAACTATGTGTCACGTCTATTTCATTGATGATGAATCCGATCTAAGAATGGCCATTGAGCAAAGCTTTGAACTTGCCGAGATTGACGCCGAATTCTTTCCCGATGCAGAATCTGCGCTGATCGCCATCCAGAAAAATGGTCTTCCCCACGTGATCATTACCGATATCTGTTTGCCGGGTATTTCTGGGCATGACCTACTCAGCACGGTCATGCATAAAGACAAAGAAATCCCGGTCATCATGATCACTGGTCATGGTGATATCTCAATGGCCGTTCAAGCTATCCATAACGGTGCCTATGATTTCATTGAAAAGCCCTTTGCGAATGAACGCTTAATTGAGACGACCAAACGCGCCATCGAAAAACGCCAGTTAACTCTCGAAAACCAAGAACTGAAGCGCTCATTGAAGGCGAGTAAAGCACTAGGACCGAGAATCATTGGTGACACACAATCTATGACAGAGCTACGTTCTATCATCACTCATGTTGCCGATACCAACGCCGATATTTTATTGTTTGGCGAAACGGGGACGGGCAAAGAGCTAGTTGCTCGTTCTCTGCATGAACAAAGCAGTCGCCGAGAGCAAAACTTTGTTGCGGTCAACTGTGGCGCCGTTCCTGAAAACCTGATTGAAAGTGAGCTCTATGGTCATGAAAAAGGTGCTTTTACGGGAGCCGAAAACAAACGTGTAGGTAAGTTCGAGTTCGCGCAAGGCGGCACCCTATTCTTAGATGAAATAGAATCCATGCCAATGCAGGCGCAAATACGACTATTGCGCGTATTACAAGAGCGAGTCATTGAAAGAGTCGGCTCGAACGGATTAGTACCGCTCGATATTCGCGTGATTGCCGCAACTAAAGTCGACCTAAAAAAAGCTTCTGAGGAAGGCTCTTTCCGACAAGATCTCTATTATCGGCTCAATGTAGTTACTTTAGACTTGCCGCCATTGAGAAGTCGCCAAGAAGATATACCTGCACTCTTTCACCATTTCTTGCTCGTCGCGGCGGCTCGTTATGGCAAAACAGCCCCTGCACTTCCACAAACAGAACTGCACGCACTTTTAGCTCATGATTGGCCCGGAAATGTACGAGAATTACGTAATACTGCCGAGCGTTTTGTACTTTTAGGCAAGCTTTCTCATTTATCAGACAACACCGTTGAATCAAACCAGCATTTATCGCTAGCTGAGTTGGTCTCTGACTTTGAGAAAAGCACTCTAAAGCAAGCACTTATTGAGTGTAACGGCAGTATAAAAGAGACCATGGAAAGGCTGCAACTTCCGCGCAAAACCCTCTATGACAAGATGCAAAAACATCAACTTGCGAAAGAGTCATACCGACAGAGCGAAAACTAAATTAGATATGCGAGCAAGATCACCTATACTTAAACCGCTAACAGGATGTTATGCAATAAAGTTGATAGGAAAATGGTTATGGGTGAGAAAACAAAAGTTCCATCAATTACCGACACAATGGAGATCGACGGTGTTTATTATATCGATCAACATGTCGACTTAAACACGCCGGAACTAGAAGCAAAAAGAGCCCTCTATCAACAGAGCGACTCTTACTTGAACTTCGGTAGGAATATTGATGAGGAGGTTTAATACCTCCTCACCTTTTTAAAATGACATAACATCCTACTTAGTGATGATTTCTGGCCCCATCAACGTGGTTGGTAACCATGTTGATACCCAAGGTACGTAAGTTACGATAATCAGGAATAAGAACATCACGCCTACCCAAGGCAATGCCGCTTTCACCACGTTCATCATCGACATCTTGGCGACACCTGCTGTCACAAACAGATTAAGCCCCACAGGCGGCGTTATCATCCCTATCTCCATGTTCACCACCATCATGATACCTAGGTGAATAGGGTCGATGCCAAGTGCAATTGCAATTGGGAATACCAAAGGTGCTACGATGATCAGCAAGCCTGATGGCTCCATGAACTGCCCACCAATCAAGAGTAGAACGTTCACCACAATCAAGAAGGTGATCGGACCTAAGCCTGCAGAAAGCATAGACTCAGTGATCATCTGAGGAATGCGTTCCTCTGTCAGTACATGCTTAAGAATCAGAGCATTGGCAATGATAAACAGCAGCATGATCGTCAACTTGCCGGCATCATAGAGCGTGTCTTTGGTATCTTTATGGAAGAAGGTTTGGAACACCTTAACCAAAGCAGGCTTTGTATTCTTCTTGTCAGCGAAAGGCCCCATATCTTTATAGATAAAGTTGGCAATAAAGAACGCGTATACCGCTGCAACAGCCGCCGCTTCCGTCGGTGTAAAGATACCGCCGTAGATACCACCCAAAATGATGACAATCAGTAGCAGACCCCAACTTGCGTCTTTTGCTGCTGCGAACATCTCACCCCAGCCCACAAAAGGCTGTGCAGGAATCTTCTTAATACGTGCTGCAATGTAGATAGCAATCATCAACATCACACCTGCCAACAGGCCAGGAATCACGCCACCGAGGAACATACGACCTACAGATACATCCGTCGCCGCAGCGTAAACTACCATCACGATTGACGGTGGAATCAAGATACCCAAAGTACCCGCATTACAGATAACCCCTGCCGCGAACTCTTTTGTGTAGCCGTTTTTGATCATACCAGCGATAACAATACTACCGATTGCCACTACCGTTGCTGGAGACGATCCAGATAACGCTGCGAACATCATACATGCCACAACCGACGCCATCGCTAAACCGCCGCGGAACCAGCCGACCATTGCGATAGCAAAACGGATAATACGTTTCGCCACACCACCTGTAGACATGAAACTAGAGGCCAAGATAAAGAAAGGGATCGCTAAGAGTGTGTAGTGGCCTGCAAATGCATTAAACAGCGTTTGTGCAACCGAAGCTAGTGACGCATCAGAGTGCATCAACAAGAATATGACGCTCGATAAACCAAGGGAAATCGCAATTGGTACACCGACCAACATGAAAGCAATTACCATTAAAAATAGAAATAACATTGCCATGATTAGTCTTCCTTACCGTTAGATTTTGTACCCGACTCATTCGCCTTGTTTTGCTTAGTCGAATCCAATACCGCTGTCGCGTCTTCATCAGAACCCGCCAACACATCAGCTTTCAATGCATCCAGCTCTTCTTCGGCTTCATGGCCTGCAATCATGCGGTCAAGCTTGCCCGTAGCCACTTGATAAGCGATTTGGATGAATCGGAACGTCAGCATTGCCATACCAATAGGTAGTGCCATGTAAGGAATAAAACGTGGCAGTTTCTCGTATCGCTCACCTTCATTCATCCAGTCAGAAAGAAACTGAAGCATCTCGGGCATTGGAATATCATCGGTCTCATACCATGCACGATCGGTCGCGAACGGGTACCAATAATTCCAAGAACCGATAAGAAGTAGGATTGAAAAGGCCAGGCAGCTTGTAACGGCAATTAACGCATACATTTTACGTAGCTTTTCTGGGGCAAGGTTAATGATGACATCAACGCCAATGTGGAAGTGTTTTTTAACGCCATAAGATGCGCCCACTAACACCATCCAAGCGAACATGAACACAGTCAGTTCTAGTGCCCACAAGATATTGCCATTGAATGCGTATCGAAATACCACGTTGGCAAAAGTAAGTAGCGTCATTGCGCCAAGGAAAAATGCGATTAATGACTCTTCAATCACATCCGTAACTCTTCCGACTTTGGAAAAAAGAGAGGTTTCCAGTGCTGATTCGCTAGAATTTGGTTGTTCCATTTGAGGCTTTTCCATAATTGACTCCGCTTATAATTGTTTTAATAAGGAGTGACGAACACTCGCCACTCCCTTAGCGGTGTTATTGGTTTGAAGCTAACGCTGCATCGATAAGATCTGAACCGATGTCTTTTTCAAACTTCTTCCATACTGGTTGAAGTGCAGCTACCCATGCTTCACGCTGTTCAGGCGTAAGTGTACGAACCTCACCACCCGCTTCGATGATGTTGTTTTTGTTCGCTAGGTTAACTTTTGAAGATTCTGCGTTACGCGTCTCAGACACTTCTTGAACGATAGTGCCAAGTTGTGTGCGTACATCTTCAGGCAAGTCTTTCCAGAAGTCGTTTGACGTTACAACTAGGTAATCCAAGATACCGTGATTGGTTTCAGTCACGCCGTCTTGTACTTCGAAGAACTTCTTACCGTAGATGTTTGACCATGTGTTCTCTTGGCCATCGATAACCTTAGTTTGTAGGCCTCCGTACACTTCTTTGAAAGACATCTTTTGTGGGTTAGCGCCTAGTTGTTCAAACTGAGCCACCAATACATCTGATGCTTGAACACGGAATTTCAAACCTTTTGCATCTTCAGGGCTGATAAGAGGTTTGTTTGCCGACATCTGTTTCATGCCATTGTGCCAAAACGCTAGGCCTTGTAGACCACGACGCTTCATCGCATTCTTCAGCTTTTCACCAGATTCTGAGTTTTGGAAACGGTCAACGGCTTCTACGTCTTCAAATAGGAAAGGAAGGTCAAAAATGCGGTATTTCTTAGTGAACTTCTCAAATTTAGACAGCGATGGTGCTGCCATTTGAACATCACCATTTAACAGGGCTTCCAGTACCTTATTATCATCGTAAAGTGTTGAGTTCGGGAAAACTTGCATACAAGCTTTGCCGTTCATTTCCGTGTTTACTCGCTCTTCCAGTAAAGAAGCGGCAATGCCTTTCGGGTGCTTATCGGTATTGGTTACATGACTGAATTTAATCACGATTTCACCTGGATCACAGTTTGCAGCAGCATTAAAACTTGTGAGCGCCAGAGCAGAGACAGACAGCAGGGTAAGAGGCTTAAACATTATTATTCTCCTTAGTAAACAAAACAGCCCTTCAATGGGAACTGTGTGCTTTCACTAAGGCAATTAGCGCGCCACATTGACACAAACCATTAACAACCCTTTAACCATAAGGCTTCATGATATCTGCCTGCTGTAATCACCAACTCGCTGCAAAAATCAATGGGTGGGAAATGACACATAGAATATTTGTAAATGGGTGGGAGTTGACCAACGCATCACTAATGGATACGGCCGAATGAGGTCTGACCAAGAGCCACATTGCCGATGATACCTTGAAGTAATTTCGGCCTATCCTGTAGAGTGCTGCACAACTTAGTCAGATTTACCACTTCACTACTTAACAAGAGTTGATACCAATGAGTCAGATCTACCATCACCCAGTACAAATTTACTATGAAGATACCGATCACTCAGGTGTGGTTTATCACCCTAACTTTCTAAAGTACTTTGAGCGTGCACGCGAACATGTCTTGGGTAGCGATAAACTGGCAACCTTGTGGAACGAGCATGGACTGGGGTTTGCGGTCTATAAAGCCAACATGACTTTTCAAGATGGAGTTGAGTTCGCTGAGATTTGCGACATCCGAACCTCTTTTGAACTCGATGGAAAATACAAAACGCTATGGCGACAAGAAGTGTGGCGCAAAGATGCAACTAAGCCTGCGGTGATTGGTGATATCGAAATGGTTTGCCTAGATAAAGACAAGCAACTGCAGCCAGTGCCTGCCGAAGTATTAAAAGCGATGCTTGGCGAAACGAGCTAACTTCACCTCACCAAACTCGCTTAAAAGAGATGAGACAACGAAAAGGTTCTCATCTCTATCTGCATGGGTAGCAAATTTCCACCAAGAGTCACGGCAAAACGGTACTGGTCATCTAATCGACCCAAGCAACATTGCCAATCTGTAGAAATATCGTCTTCTTGAGCAGAATCCAAATCCAACCCAATCCCGCTATACAATCTAATTTCATCCTGCAAGTTTGGTTGAAAATCCGAAGAGTGAATTGGCAATGTTTGCTCCGTCAAATTAGAGAAATCAAACGAAAAGCTTCGCAACGATGTCGCTAGCCCTTTACCCGTCGCTTTGATATACGACTCCTTCAGCGCCCACAGATCGAAAAAGCGCTCTCTTTGTTCTTCTTTGTTGAGCTTAAGTAAATCCGTCAATTCCGTATCTGAAAAATAGTGCTTCATGATCGAGTCGATATTGGTCGAGCTTCTGGCATGTTCGATATCGACGCCTAATTGAAGTGACTTCCCTTCTATCTGGCAAACTGCAATCAACAAATGTTCTTTGCTATGACTAATATTAAAATTTAACCCCGTCTTGAGTTGCTGTTCGGCGACTAAACTTGGCTTTCCTTTCTCGCCATATTCAAACCGCCACTCTTCTGGCCTCAAATCAGAATAGCAAGACAACACCTTTCTTAGATAGTTACGAACGTACAAAGCTTGAACCTGAGATGAGGGCATTCGATAGCGATCAACTTTGGCTATCTCATCCATCGTGAGCCTCTGTTTTAAGTACGACACGCTATCGATATCATCATGTAAATCACTCAGGGAGCAAAGCCACAAATCCACAATCGGTATTCCCATATCTCTAGCGCTCATTTATTAAAATCACTCTCATCAAGCTATCAAAAAAACATCAAAACGAACAAATTTAACTCACCTATGATTTGCTATAAACATAGAGAAATCGGGAAGGAAACATCCTTCATATGAGAGCTTGGAACTTGATTTTAAAATAATAACAAATTAAAACATAGATCACACTCAGCCTTGTTAAACAGTCATCTATTAAACCTTACTTACAAAAACCTGACATAGATCTCACTAGGCCAAAAAATAGAGTATAAACACTAAAAAACAATTCATACCCATTAAATATCAATAAGTTAAATACAATAAAAATACAAAAATCAAAAACACATTCGATTCATCTGGTCTGAACAGATCATAGTGGCCGCTGGGAGCATTGTATCAACTACTCACCTCGGGTAGCCTGCTCAACCATTAAACAAATTCACACGTTTTTTTTGCGGATACCTGCTTTGCACAAAAGCAGTACTTTGGACAGGATTTTAATGGACATGACCCTCACATTCGAATGCTCTCTTCGCACATGAAACACCTCCCCTACTCTCGTAAGTCAACGCACTTCGAAAAACTAATTTCTATCTGGTTGCCGCCACTCAGCAACCTGAATTTTCAGCTGCGCTTCCCTAAGTCTGTTTCAGATTTTCTTTCTATAGCTTTAAAAGCGCAGCCTCAAAACACGACATCACTTTCTGTGATTTCTAGTGGAGACTCATAATGAGCCAACCCGAGACAAATACACCGGAATCAGTCGACGATTCTCGACTGAATAAACGCCTTAAAGATATGCCTGTCGCTATCGTTGGTATGGCGAGCATGTTTGCAAACTCTCGCTACCTGAATAAATTTTGGGATCTTATCAGCGAAAAGATCGATGCGATTACTGAAGTACCAGATACGCACTGGCGTCCAGAAGATTACTACGATTCAGATCGTACTACGCCAGACAAGTCTTACTGTAAGCGCGGTGGTTTCATCCCAGAAGTAGACTTCAACCCAATGGAGTTCGGCCTTCCGCCAAATATCCTAGAACTGACAGACACTTCACAGCTGCTTTCTCTGATCGTTGCTAAAGAAGTACTTGAAGATGCCAAGCTGCCTGAAGGCTACGATCGCGATAAGATCGGTATCACGCTCGGTGTTGGTGGTGGTCAAAAGATCGCTCAAAGCCTGAATGCTCGTCTTCAATACCCTGTTTTGAAAAAAGTCTTCAAGAGCAGTGGCATCAACGACGAAGACAGCGAAATGCTGATCAAAAAATTCCAAGACCAATACATCCACTGGGAAGAGAACTCCTTCCCTGGTTCGTTGGGGAACGTAATTTCAGGTCGTATTGCTAACCGCTTTGATCTTGGCGGCATCAACTGTGTGGTAGACGCTGCTTGTGCAGGTTCTCTAGCCGCAATGCGCATGGCTTTAAGTGAGCTAGTTGAAGGCCGCAGTGAAATGATGATCACGGGTGGTGTTTGTACTGATAACTCGCCAACCATGTACATGAGTTTCTCTAAAACACCTGCATTTACCACCAATGAAACCATTCAACCTTTCGACATCGACTCAAAAGGCATGATGATTGGTGAAGGTATTGGCATGGTTGCTCTTAAGCGCCTTGAAGATGCAGAGCGCGATGGCGACAGAATCTATTCAGTAATCAAAGGTGTCGGTTCTTCTTCAGACGGCAAGTTCAAAAGTATTTACGCGCCTCGCCCTGAAGGACAAGCAAAAGCTCTGAAACGTGCTTACGATGATGCTGGTTTCGCACCACACACACTTGGTCTTTTAGAAGCGCACGGCACAGGTACAGCAGCAGGCGATGTGGCTGAATTTGGTGGCTTAAACTCGGTATTCAGTGAGAACAATGAAGAGAAGCAACACATTGCGTTAGGCTCTGTGAAATCTCAAATTGGTCACACCAAATCAACCGCGGGTACTGCAGGTTTAATCAAAGCTGCGTTGGCACTGCACCACAAAGTACTGCCGCCAACGATCAACGTATCCGCTCCAAACCCTAAGTTGGATATCGAGAACTCACCGTTCTACCTAAACACACAAACGCGTCCTTGGATGCAACGTGTTGATGGCACACCACGCCGTGCAGGTATCAGCTCATTTGGTTTTGGTGGTACTAACTTCCACGTTGTATTGGAAGAGTACACGCCAGAACACGCTCGCGGTGCCAAATACCGTCAGCGCCAAGTACCGCAAACTCTGTTATTCAGCGCAGAATCTCGTCAAGCACTGATCAATGACCTCAAGCAGATTTCAACTCAAGCCGCAGATGCTGCGTTCAAACTAGAAGCGCTTGCTGAGCAGCACGCTCTACGCGAAGTTGACGCTAAGCACGCTCGTCTTGGTTTAGTTGTCAATGACCAAGCAGACCTTCAAGCGCAACTGACTCAAGCGCTTTCTATGCTTGAGAGCCAAACCAAAGCACATTGGCAGATGCCAAACGGCACTAGCTACCGTGAGTCGGCACTGATTGCTGCAAACGGCGCAGGTAAAGTGGCAGCGCTATTTGCAGGTCAAGGTTCGCAATACCTAAACATGGGTCGCGAGCTTGCTTGTCACTACCCTGAGATGCGCCAACAGATTGCTCAAGCGGATCAAGTATTTGGTCAGCACAAGAAAACGGCTCTGTCGCAAATTCTGTTCCCAATTCCAACCTTCACACCAGAAGCAACCAAAGCTCAAGAAGCGGTGTTAACCAACACGGCCAATGCTCAAAGTGCGATTGGTACTGTGTCTATGGGTCAGTTCGACATCATGACTCAAGCTGGCTTCAAAGCAGACATGGTCGCAGGCCACAGCTTTGGTGAGCTAAGCGCGTTATGTGCATCGGGTGTTATCTCGCAAGACGATTACTACCAGCTAGCTTTCGCTCGTGGCGATGCTATGGCGGCGACACCAGAACAAGGCGACAGCGGTACTATGTTTGCGGTCATCTTAGACGCAGACAAACTTCCAGCCGTTGAAAGCTGCATCAGCCAATTCGAAGGCGTGAGCATTGCCAACTACAACGCTCCGACTCAACTGGTTATTGCCGGTCCAACTGCGACGGTTCAACAAGCAGCACAAGCGCTAACAGAACAAGGCTTCAAAGCGATTGCTCTGCCAGTATCTGGCGCTTTCCACACACCACTTGTTGCTCACGCTCAAAAACCATTTGCTGCTGCAATTGATAAAGCTTCATTCAGCGCTCCAACGCTGCCGCTTTACTCGAACGCAACGGGCAAACTGCACAGCAAAGACGCGAAAGCGATTAAGAAAGCGTTCAAGCAACACATGCTGCAATCGGTTCGTTTCAGCGAGCAAATTGAAGCGATGTATGAAGCCGGTGCGCGTGTATTCGTTGAGTTCGGTCCGAAAAACATTCTTCAAAAGCTGGTTGAGAAAACATTGGCTGATAAGAACGAAGAGCTTTACGCAATCAGCATCAACCCAAGCCCTAAAGGCGACAGTGACCAACAGCTTCGTTTAGCTGCAGTTCAACTGTGCGTGGCAGGTGTTTCATTAGACAACATTGACCCTTACCAAGCTGACATTGCTGAACCTGCGAAGGCATCACCAATGAACATCAAGCTGAATGCAACCAACTACATCAGCCCTGCTACTCGTAAGAAAATGGATCAATCATTGGCTTCGGGCAACGTCACCGAAAAGACTGAGATTGTTGAAGTGAAAGTTGAAGTCGAGAAAATCGTGGAAAAAGAAGTGATCAAAACAGAAATCGTTGAAGTACCTGTGGCTGCTCCTCAAGCTTCAAATGTACAACAGTTAGCTGCTCTAGCACCAAGCGCACAAGTAGCAACAACAGCTCAGCAGCCTCAAGTGGTTCAAACAGCCCCGTCTAACGTAACGGTTGATGAATCTTCATTGCAGTCGTTCTTCAATGCTCAACAACAAGCAGCAGAAGTACATCAGCAGTTCTTGGCGATTCCTCAGCAATACGGTGACACATTCAACACCTTAATGTCTGAGCAAGCGAAAATGGCAACGGCAGGCGTAGCAATTCCTGAGAACCTTCAGCGTTCTATGGAAATGTTCCACCAGCACCAAGCTGAAACGCTAAAAGCTCACGCTCATTACCTAGAAATGCAAGCGCACAGCAACAACTCAGCACTTAATATGCTGACACAAGGTTCAGTACAAACGGCACAACCAACCTTCGTTGCGCCAGTAAATGCTCAACCAGCGATTCAAGCTCCAACTACTCCAGCAGCTATCGTTCAACAGCCTGTAGCTCAAGTACAAGCGACTCCTGTACAAGCTCAGTCTGTTCAAGCTGCTCCGGTTCAAAATACAACAACTCAGAAAGCTCCACTACAGAAAGCCGTTCCTGCTCCACAAGTAGCCGCTCAAGCAGCAGCACCGGTTGCAGTTCAGCCTGTGCCAGTAAAAGCACAACCAGCTCCTGTGGCTGCACCAGTAGCAGTACAATCAGCAGATGCTGAAAAAGTGATGCTAGAAGTGGTCGCTGAGAAAACGGGTTACCCAACGGAAATGCTTGATCTAGAAATGGACATGGAAGCAGACCTTGGTATCGACTCAATCAAACGCGTAGAGATTCTTGGTACCGTTCAAGACGAAATGCCAAACCTACCTGACCTGAACCCTGAAGATTTAGCTGAGTGTCGTACTCTTGGCGAAATCGTTACTTACATGAACAGCAAGATGCCAGCATCAGCGCCTGTTGCAGCACAGCCAAGCGCAACCGCTCCTGTTCAAGCAGCTACCGGTCTTGATGCGAAAGTCGTTCAACAAACCATGCTAGAAGTGGTTGCTGAGAAGACAGGTTACCCAACGGAAATGCTTGATCTAGAAATGGATATGGAAGCAGACCTTGGTATCGATTCAATCAAGCGTGTTGAGATTCTTGGTACGGTTCAAGATGAACTGCCTACTCTTCCAGAGCTAAACCCTGAAGACTTGGCTGAGTGTCGCACTCTTGGCGAAATCGTTGCCTACATGAACAGCAAGCTTCCAGCTTCAGCTCCTGTGTCTTCACAGGCACCAATGGTTGCTCCGGCAACATCTAGCAATGGACTAGATGCGGCTGTCGTTCAGAAAACCATGTTAGAAGTAGTCGCAGAGAAGACGGGCTACCCGACTGAAATGCTAGACCTAGCAATGGACATGGAAGCTGACCTTGGTATCGACTCAATCAAGCGTGTTGAAATTCTAGGTACGGTACAAGACGAGCTACCGACTCTTCCAGAGCTAAACCCTGAAGACTTAGCTGAATGTCGCACTCTAGGCGAAATTGTTGACTACATGAACAGTAAGCTTCCAGCTTCTGTTCCAGTAGCAGCTCAAGCATCTGCACCAGCGCAAGCAGTATCAAACGGTTTAAACGCACAACAAGTTCAAAGCACAATGCTGAGCGTAGTGGCTGATAAAACTGGCTACCCAACAGAAATGCTCGACCTAGCAATGGACATGGAAGCAGACCTTGGCATCGACTCAATCAAACGTGTTGAGATCCTTGGAACAGTTCAAGACCAGCTACCAACATTGCCAGAGCTAAACCCTGAAGATCTAGCTGAGTGTCGTACTCTGGGTGAAATCGTTGACTACATGAATAGTAAGCTAGGCGCTACTGCTACTACGAGTACAGAAGTCGCTGCAGCAACTTTAGAAAGCACGAGCAATGACCTAAACCCTGCTCATGTTCAATCAACAATGATGGAAGTGGTTGCCGACAAAACTGGCTACCCAGCAGAAATGCTAGACCTAGCGATGGACATGGAAGCAGACCTTGGTATCGACTCTATCAAACGTGTTGAAATTCTAGGTACAGTTCAAGACCAGCTACCAACGCTGCCAGAACTAAACCCTGAAGACCTAGCTGAGTGTCGTACGCTTGGTGAAATCGTTACTTACATGCAAAGCAAGCTATCCGCTGCTGCACCCGTAGCGACTCCAAAAGCTGAATCAATAACGCCTATCGCAGAAACAGCGACAGCTGAACTTCCTCCACACAATGAGGTAGCGCTAAAAAAGCTACCAGCGGCAGATAAACTCGTCGATTGTTTCTCAAAAGACGCTTGTGTCGTGATCACAGATGATGGTCACAACGCTGGTGTTCTAGCAGAAAAGTTGACCGCTAACGGCATTCAAGTTGCCGTAGTGCGTAGTGCTCTTTCTGCCGCATCACCTTTAAACAGTGAAATCGCAAGCTACACACTCAACAGCGTCGATGATGCGGGTGTGACTGCGGTGATTAACGACATCGAAGCAGACCTTAAAACGTCGAACAAAGTGATTGCTGGCTTCATTCATTTACAAGCTATCGTTGATTCGAAACAAAGCAACGAGCAAGCGGTTAACTTGAATGCAGACTCAAGAGCTTCATTAACCACAGCGTTCTTATTCGCCAAGCACCTAAATGGTCAGCTGAATACCGCTTCTGGTCGCAGTGTTTTCTTCACACTAAGCCGTATCGATGGTGGCTTTGGTTACCTAGATACTAAGCAATTGATGAATGCGGAACTTAACCAAGCCGCGCTGTCTGGTCTCACTAAGACACTAAGCCATGAATGGTCAAACGTGTTCTGCCGCGCATTGGATGCTGACGCTTCTATTGATGCTCGTCACCTAGCTGAAGCTATCACAGGTGAACTGTTCGATATCGATACCAACACGGTTGAAATCGGCCTTAGCCATGCAGAAAGCGGTGAATCTGGTCGTGCAACATTGATTGCGGCAACACCAGGTGCTGCACAAACGAAGAACACAGGCGCTCAACTCACCAAGAGCGACAAAGTTCTCGTAACAGGCGGCGCTAAAGGCGTGACGTTTGAATGTGCACTGACGCTTGCTAAGCAATGTAAGTCTCACTTCATTCTTGCAGGTCGTAGTAAGCATATTACTTCAGCTGAGCTACCTCAGTGGGCACAAGGCAAGCAAGAGAAAGAGCTAAAACCAGCGGCTATCGCTCACCTACAAGCAACAGGTGACAAACCAACGCCTAAGAAAGTTGATACCTTGCTAAAACCTGTATTGAGCAGCCTTGAAATCAACGCAGCACTTGCCGCTTTCAACGAGATTGGCGCGAGCGCTGAATACCTAAGCCTAGATGTATCGAACCATGAGTCAGTAGCGAAAACGCTGGCGAATTTCGAAGGCATCACAGGTCTTATCCACGGCGCTGGTGTACTGGCTGACAAACACATTCAAGACAAAACACTTGATGAACTGAACATGGTTTACGGCACGAAAGTGGGCGGACTAGAAGCGGTTCTTGGTGGTCTTGATAGCAGCAAGCTAAAACTGATTGCGATGTTCTCTTCGGCGGCGGGTTTCTACGGAAACACAGGTCAAAGTGATTACTCGATGTCTAACGAGATCCTAAACAAAGCGGCTCTACAACTATCTGTTCGTAACCCTCAAGCGAAAGTGATGAGCTTCAACTGGGGACCGTGGGACGGTGGCATGGTCAACGCAGCACTGAAACGTATGTTCACAGAGCGCGGTGTTTACGTGATTCCTCTTCAGGCGGGTGCAGAGCTATTTAGTTCTCAACTACTGAACGAAACTGGCATTCAACTGCTGGTTGGTACGAGCATGCAAGGTTCTGACAACAAGGAAGCTGCTGTAAAAAAGCTTAATGCGGAGTCTGTGCATCTTGCAAAGAGTCCGCTGAATACAAGCATCACTGTGACACGTCATCTTGATCCAAAGGCATTGCCTTTCATTCAAGATCACTGCATTGCCGGTAACCCTGTGTTACCGACAGTGTGTGCCATCCAATGGATGCGTGAAGTGGCAGAGCAACTGTTAGGGGTGAACGTTAGCGTTCACAACTACAAACTGCTTAAGGGTGTGATTTTTGATACCGATGAAGTGCAAGAGCTGAAACTGGTTCTTTTTTCTGACGCTAAATCAAAAGATCAGCTAAAAGCGGTGATCAGTTGCCAAGGGCGACCACAGTATCAAGCTCAGTTGCAAGTGGCCTCTGTGCAAGTCTCTGAAGATGTTCAACAAGCGTCAGTAAAACGCTTTGAGGCCAACACTTCAGCACCTGTAACAACGGCACAAGCTCTATACAGTGACGGCACTCTGTTTCATGGACCAAGATTGCAAGGTATTACCTCAGTCGAACGCTTTGACGACTTAGGTTTATTGGCTCAATGCCAGTTGCCTCACATTGAAAACAGCGACTGCGGATCATTTATTCCTAAGCAAGGTTTTGGCGATAGCCAGCCATTTGCTGAAGATTATCTGTTGCAAGCAATGCTGGTTTGGGCTCGATTGAAATACGGCGCGGCAAGCCTACCGTCTGCAATCGGTGAGTTTGTTTGCTACGCACCGATGCACAATGGTGACCAAGGTTGGCTAGAGCTCAGTGTAATAAAAAGCACGGCTCGTTCTCTGCAAGCTGATATCTCGCTTTACCACCAAGATGGTCGTTTAAGTGCTGTAATGAAAGGTGCAATAGTCACCATCAGCAAGAGCTTAAACGACGCATTTTTGCCGAAATCTGGCTCAGCCGTATCAAAGAAAGAAGCGACTAAGAACTCAGAAAAGGAGCAATTGTCATAGTGACTGTTCCTTCTAATAAAGCGATGCCATTACGCATCGCTCTTTTAGCTCAGCCAGCAAATGCGGCTGAGCTTTCTGCCGACTTATTCCCCTCGTTCCCAGACATAATGACTGTTGTGGTTGATGGCAATTTTAATCAAGCACTTACTCAAGCGATTGAGGCAGTCAATCAAGGCAGTATGGTTAAGCTTTGTTTGGATTCTCACTCACCATCATTGTTGATGTTGAGTGCGCTGATCGCTGCTCAGAATAAGATTCACCCACACGCGAATTTAGCGGGCTTTGTCGAAGCTCTCGATCTAGATAATGGAGATAGCGTTCAGCTTGCTCTAGAGATGTCACGCCGCCCCGCTTCAGACTTAAGCCATCAACAACAATATTCTGCACTTTCTGCTTCGCAGCAGTTTGATGAGTTGTTGAATATGGTTAATGCGATATCGAGCCGTTCATTGCCGAGCTATTCATTACCGAGCAATTACTGGTTCACTGAGCCGAACAAAGCACGTGTTGCTGCGTTAACTTTCAGCGAAGAAAACCAGAAATCCACCAGCCTGATATTGACTCAAGCGACCGGTTTGCAAGAACCAAAACCATTGCTATCTAGCGAGCGTTTGATGTTTGTGGTTTCAGGCAACGAACAAGCTGAATTGGTTTCTAAGTTAACCTCGTTAAGAGAAGAGCTTAAATGCATTAGCGATTCTGCGGACAGCGAACTTGCTATCGCCAACTTGATGCATTCAAACCTAAGCCACTTCCAAAGCGTTCAGCACAATGCTGGCGTTGGTGCGAACATCGTGATTCAAGCGGCTTCAATTGAGGCTGTAATACAAGAGATCACTGCGCTAGAAAATGCGTTGCCAAAAGTAATGGCTGACAATAGCCAATACAAAACGCCAGCGGGCAGTTGTTTCTCACCGAAGCCTCAAAGCAAAGGTGGCGTTACATTTGTTTACCCTGGTGTTGGCACGGTTTATCCCGGTATGTTGCGCGAATTTCACCACCATTTCCCACAGTTATTTGCTCGCTTAGAACGCGAAGGTAACTTGAAAGAGATGCTACAGGCTGAAAAAACCTACGCTGACGACGCGCAAGAAATGTCGCTCAGTGAACTGGCAATTGCCGGTGTCGGCAGTAGTTATCTGTTAAAACAACTGCTATGTGATGAATTCAAAGTACAGCCAGATTTCGCTTTGGGTTACTCCAAGGGTGAAGCCTCCATGTGGGCGAGCTTAAATGTTTGGAAAAACCCACATGCGCTGATTGAGATGACTCAAACTAGCCCTATTTTCACGACGGCTATTTCTGGTGAACTCACCGCAGTGCGTCAAGATTGGCAGCTGAACGACGACGAAAGCATCCAATGGAACAGCTTTGTGGTTCGCAGTGATGCGCAAGCGATTGAGGCTCTGTTACCAGAGTTTCCGCGTGCTTATCTCGCTATCATCCAAGGTGATACTTGCGTGCTAGCAGGTTGTGAAAGCTCATGTCGTGCATTGCTCAAGAAACTGGGTAAACGTGGCATTGCCGCTAACCGTGTTACTGCAATGCACACCACGCCAGCGTTGAGCCAGCATAGCCAAGTGCAAGAGTTTTACACGCAACCACTGTTCGACGAGTTGCCAAAGCATATCCGCTTTATCAGCGCAGCAGGTCTACCGACTGGCGCACCAATCAATATCGACAGCGACAGCATCGCCCTTTCGATTGCCGACACTTTCTGTTCAACGCTGGATTTCACCGCGTTGATCCAGAGTGCACGTCAACAAGGTGCTCGCCTGTTTGTAGAAGTCGGTGCCGATCGTCAAACTAGCACATTGATCGACAAGATCAATCGTAGCGACAACGTAGCCGACCAATGCTGCACAATCGCTTCCAATGCCAAAGGTGGTGACGATATTGTCACGCTCATCAAGTGCATTGGTCAGCTCATTACTCATCAAATTCCATTGTCTGTCGAGCCAATTATTCAAGGGCTAGAACAACAGGTCACCGCCGCTAAGCAATTAAGTGGTGTATCTCAAGGCAGCGCAGTGAATCATCAAGGAGAGCTAGTATGAGTTCTCAATCGAAGCCATCTCAAGATCAAGCTCAGGCTCAAGCTAAGAATAAGCAGCAAGTGAAGTGCAATAAGATCGCGATTGTTGGTATTGCTAACCAATACCCAGAAGCGGATACGCCAAAAGACTTTTGGCAAAACTTGTTAGATAAAAAAGATTCTCGCACCACATTAAGCGCTGAAAAGTTAGGTGCTAAACCTGAAAGCTATCAGGGCGTTCAAGGTGAATCAGACCGCTTTTACTGTGACAAAGGCGGCTACATCGAAAACTTCAATTTCGATAGCAATGGCTACCGCTTAACAGCAGAATCGTTCAACGGTGTTGACCAGAGTTTCCTATGGGCTTTGGATACCAGTCGTAAGGCGTTAGTCGACGCTGGCATTGATTTAAATGCCGATGTTTTAGAGCGCACAGGCGTGATCATGGGTGCCCTTTCGTTCCCAACAACACGTTCAAACGACTTGTTTCTGCCGATGTATCACTCGGTGGTCGAGAAAGCACTACAAGCTAAATTGGCTAATGACCAGTTTTCACTGCTACCAACCAATGAAACCGCGCAAGACCTCAACCCGATCAACGGTGCGGCAGCACACAACGCCTCTAAGTTAGTGGCTGATGCGCTAGGTTTAGGCAACGTACAACTTAGCCTAGATGCGGCATGTGCAAGCTCAGTGTATTCATTGAAGTTAGCGTGTGATTACTTGAACACAGGCAAAGCCGACATGATGTTGGCAGGCGCGGTATCAGGTGCTGACCCATTCTTCATCAACATGGGTTTCTCCATCTTCCACGCTTACCCAGACCACGGTGTTTCGGTTCCGTTTGATAGCAACAGTAAAGGCTTGTTTGCTGGCGAAGGTGCGGGTGTTTTAGTCCTAAAACGCTTAGCTGATGCAGAGCGTGATGGCGACAACATCTACGCAGTCGTCAGCGGTATTGGTTTATCGAACGATGGCCGAGGCCAGTTCGTATTAAGCCCAAATAGCAAAGGACAAGTACAAGCCTTTGAACGCGCTTACGAGGTATCAAACCTAACACCAGACAGCATCGAAGTGATTGAGTGTCACGCAACCGGCACACCATTAGGTGACAAGGTTGAGTTAACCTCAATGGAGCGTTTCTTTGCTGACAAATTGAATGGTTCTAACCCGCCATTGATTGGCTCTGCGAAGTCTAACCTCGGTCACTTGCTGACTGCGGCAGGGATGCCAGGGATCATGAAGATGATCTTTGCGATGAAAGAAGGTGTACTTCCGCCAAGTATTAATTTGGACAAGCCACTGTCTTCGCCAGAAGGTTTATTTGGTTCACAGACGCTGCCAACGCAGGTTCAACCTTGGCCAAGTAAAGCGGGCAACTCAGAGCGCTGCGCGGGTGTTTCTGTATTTGGTTTCGGTGGTTGTAATGCTCACTTACTGCTTGAAGCGTATTCAGACACCAGTCATGTAAACCAGACTCTAGAGTCAGCGTCTCCAAGCCTACAGCCGTCTAATTTAAGCATTACTGGTCTCGCGTCTCACTTCGGTTCTCTGCAAAGTATCAAGACGCTAAGCACTGCGATTGAGACCAACAACGATGCTTTCATTGCTTTGCCTAAGAAACGCTGGAAAGGCTTAGACCAACATCTAGAACTACTGAATCAGTTTGGTTTACATGGTATTCCAAACGGAGCGTACATCGATCAATTCGATCTCGATTTCCTACGCTTCAAAGTGCCGCCGAATGAAGATGACCGTTTGATCTCTCAGCAGTTGCTACTGATGAAAGTTGCAGACGAAGCCATCAAAGACGCCAAGCTCGTGGCAGGCCAAAAGGTTGCAGTACTGGTAGCGATGGAAACAGAGCTTGAAATGCACCAATTCCGTGGACGCGTAAACCTGCATAGCCAATTGGCTGACAGCTTTACCAACATGGGGATTGAGCTAACACAAGATGAATACCAATCGCTAGAAACCATCGCGATGGACAGTGTGATGGACGCAGCCAAGCTGAACCAATACACCAGTTTCATTGGTAACATCATGGCTTCGCGTATCTCTTCACTGTGGGACTTTAACGGCCCTGCCTTTACGATTTCAGCCGCTGAACAGTCGGTTGCTCGTTGTATCGATGTCGCGCAAAACCTAATGTCGCAAGAATCAATGGACGCAGTCGTGATTGCAGCCGTTGACCTTAGTGGCAGTGCAGAACATGTGATTCTGAAGAACAGCGTCAGCCCAGTGTCACTTGCTCCAAAATTCGGACAACCGCAAGACGGTAGTTGGAATGTGGGCGAAGGCGCAGGTGCAATTGTTCTTGTTGAAGAAAGCCGAGTAGCGCGCAACCAAGACACTGCTTACGGCAGCATCAACGCATTGGCCTTTGGTTCAAGCGAGAATAACAACGCCGTGGCTGATGAGTTATTGACTCAAGTCGGTATGAGCTCGAACGATGTTTCTCTGCTTGAGCTTAACCATGCACCTGAATCTTCATTACATCAGTCTTCGTCATATCAGTCTTCGTCTCTAAGTTTAGCGAGCACAAGGACGACTCAAGCGAGTCTACGTGTTGGGCACTGCTCCGCAGCTTCTGGCATGGCAAGCCTGCTACACGGTCTGCTCAACCTGAACCTTGAGTCTCTGAATCCAAATGTCAGCTCTAAGAACGCGATTGTTGCCAACATCAGCGAAGGACAATGTTCACAGCTGCTAATAAGCCAGTCGAGTGTTGAATCTCAATCACTATCGGTTCGTTTAAGCAGTGAACTGGCGAGTGATGCTAAACGTCAATTGGTTAAGCAAGTGACTCTCGGTGGTCGCGATATCTATCAACATATTGCCCAGACTCCAGTGACTAACTTGGCTGCAATTAAGCAGAAAGCTTCTGGTAAACAAGCAGCAACTGTGGCGTCGGTTCCAACGACAGCAAGCATTCAAGCAGCTCTTGTGCAAAAAGAGTTAGAGAAGAAAGCATTAGCGCAGAACGCGGTAGAGCCAGCAATCGAAACTCCTACATCAGTATCCCCTACTCTGGCGCCAACTCGCCACAGTCAGCTAACAGGTAACCACAGCAATATGACTCATGTCCTATCCGCTAAAAATGGCGTATCAAACATCAACGCTAATACGGATGCAGCATCACAGCCGTCTGTAACACCACACAACCAAGCTTTTGCTCAAAACCAGCAAGCAGCGCAGCAAGTGCACAAAGCATTCTTGCACACTCGTGCCCAAGGCATGCAGATGGCTGATGCACTATTAAAAGCACAGCTAAACGCCGTTACGTCTGGTTTAGAGAACAATGCCATTTCTCAACAAACGAATGGTCAACAAACATCAGTTCAGCCTGTTCAAGCTCAACCAGCTCAGGTTCAGTCAACACCAGTAAAACCTATCCGTAAGCCATGTATCTGGGATTATGATGATCTGGTTGAATACGCTGAAGGCGACATCGCCAACGTATTTGGCCCTGATTACGCGATCATCGATAGCTACTCGCGCCGCGTTCGCTTGCCAACTACCGACTACCTATTGGTATCTCGTGTAACCAAGCTCAACGCGACCGTCAACGAGTACAAGCCAAGCACAATGACTACCGAATACGACATTCCTGTTGATGCGCCGTATCTTGTTGATGGCCAGATCCCTTGGGCTGTTGCGGTAGAATCTGGTCAGTGTGACCTAATGCTGATCAGCTACTTAGGCATTGATTTTGAAAACAAAGGCGAGCGTGTTTATCGCCTGCTTGATTGTACGCTGACCTTCCTTGGCGACTTGCCTCGTGGTGGCGATACGCTGCGTTACGATATCTCAATCAACAACTTTGCTCGCAATGGCGATACGTTGCTGTTCTTCTTCTCGTACGAGTGTTTCGTTGGCGACAAGATGATCCTGAAAATGGACAACGGTTGTGCGGGCTTCTTCACTGATGAAGAGCTAGCAGACGGCAAGGGTGTGATTCACACTGAAGATGAAATCAAGGCGCGTAAGCTGGCAACTAAGCAACGCTTCGACCCTATGCTGCACTGCCCTAAAACTCAGTTTGACCACCAAGAGCTGCGCCACCTACTGACTGCAAACATCGCAGAGTGTTTTGGCCCAACTCACCAATCCAATAGCCACCAGCCTTCTTTGTGCTTCAGCTCAGAGAAGTTCATGATGATCGAAAAGGTTAGCCGTGTTGAACCACAAGGTGGCACATGGGGACTTGGTCTGATTGAAGGTCACAAACAGCTAGAGCCTGAGCACTGGTACTTCCCTTGTCACTTCAAAGATGACTCAGTAATGGCTGGATCTTTGATGGCAGAAGGTTGTGGTCAACTACTGCAATTCTTCATGATGCACCTTGGCATGCACACGCTTGTTCAAAATGGCCGTTTCCAACCGCTTGAAAATGCCCCTCAACAAGTACGTTGCCGTGGTCAAGTTCTACCACAATCGGCAGAACTGACTTACCGCATGGAAGTGACTGAGATTGGTCTAAGCCCTCGCCCATACGCGAAAGCTAACATCGATATTTTGCTCAACGGCAAAGTGATTGTTGATTTCCAAAACTTGGGTGTGATGATCAAAGAAGACGACGAATGTACCCGTTACCAGCCTTCTTTAGAGACGACTGAAACGGTTATCACAACACCTGCGTTGCAGAATGAAGTTCAGCACATTGCTCAAACGCCAGCAGTGAACCAACAGGCTTCAGCGAATGCACCACTCATGGCGCAAATTGAAGACCTAGCAACAGCGCCAAATAAAGGTGTGGTTCCTCTTCAACACGTTGAAGCTCCGGTAACTCCTGATTACCCAAACCGCACACCTGATACGGTTCCATTCACGCCTTATCACATGTTCGAATTCGCGACTGGTGATATTGAGAAATGTTTCGGTCCTGATTTCTCTATCTACCGCGGAATGATTCCACCACGTACTCCGTGTGGCGACCTACAGCTAACCACTCGTGTTGTTGAGATCGATGGCAAGCGTGGTGACTTCAAAAAGCCTTCATCATGTATCGCTGAATACGAAGTGCCAGAAAACGCATGGTACTTTGATGAAAACAGCCATCACACCTTGATGCCTTACTCGGTATTGATGGAAATTTCATTGCAGCCAAACGGCTTCATCTCAGGCTACATGGGCACCACTCTGGGCTTCCCAGGTGAAGAACTGTTTTTCCGTAACCTAGACGGCAGCGGCAAAATGCTGCGTAACGTCGATTTACGTGGCAAAACGATCACCAACGATTCTCGCCTGCTTTCAACCGTAATGATGGGCACCAACATCGTACAGAGCTTTAGCTTCGAACTGAGCACCGATGGCGTGCCGTTCTACCAAGGTACAGCGGTATTTGGTTACTTCAAAGGTGCAGCACTGAAAGACCAACTTGGTTTGGACAACGGTAAGGTGACCCACCCTTGGCACGTTGATAACAACCGTACACCGGATGTAAACATCAATCTGTTAGACAAAACGACGCGTTACTTCAATGCACCCGTTTCGGCTACTGGCCAAGTGCAAGAGCACTACAAATTGGCTGGCGGTCGCTTGAACTTTATCGATACGGTGCAGATCACCAGCGATGGTGGTAAAGACGGTCTGGGTTACCTATACGCTGAGCGTACGATTGACCCAAGCGATTGGTTCTTCCAGTTCCACTTCCATCAAGATCCGGTAATGCCAGGTTCTCTAGGTGTCGAAGCGATCATCGAACTGATGCAAACCTACGCTCTAAATAAAGATCTTGGTGCTGGCTTCCGCAATCCTAAGTTTGGTCAAATCCAATCTGAAGTGAAGTGGAAATACCGTGGTCAGATTAACCCTCTGAACAAACAGATGTCACTGGATGTACACATCACTGCAATCAAAGACGAAGACGGCAAACGCATCATCGTTGGCGACGCAAACCTGAGCAAAGATGGTTTGCGTATTTACGAAGTGAAAGACATCGCGATTTGTATCGAAGAAGCATAAGCCTGACAGAGAACTAGGAAAGAATTTAGTATGACAACTCAAACTACAATCAATAACGAAAAGCTATCTCCGTGGCCTTGGCAGATCGAAGAGAGCACAACTCGCTTTGATAACGCAGCAATGTCGACAATATTGAAAGACTTAAGCCTTGCTTGTTACGTCGTGAACCACCCAGAAAAAGGTTTAGGCGTAAGCCAAAAATCTGAGATTGCATCGGGCGATTCAGCAAGCTCAGCGAACAGCCAACCTGTTAGCGCCTTTGCTCCTGCTCTTGGTACACAAAGCCTAGGCGACGAAGATTTTCGCCGTTGTCATGGCGTGAAATACGCTTACTATGCAGGTGCAATGGCAAACGGTATTTCATCTGAAGAGTTGGTGATTGCGCTTGGTCAAGCTGGCATTCTTTGTTCATTTGGCGCCGCGGGCTTAATCCCGTCTCGCGTTGAGCAAGCGATCAACCGTATCCAAGCAGCACTGCCAAACGGCCCTTATGCGTTTAACCTGATTCATAGCCCAAGCGAACCCGCACTAGAGCGCGGCAGTGTAGAGCTGTTTTTGAAGCACAAAGTGAAAACGGTTGAGGCTTCTGCCTTCTTAGGTCTAACACCGCAAATCGTTCACTACCGTGCAGCTGGCCTTAGCCGTGATGCACAAGGTGAGATTCAGATTGGAAACAAGGTTATTGCTAAGGTAAGTCGTACTGAAGTCGCGAGTAAGTTCATGCAACCAGCTCCAGCTAAAATGCTGCAAGCTCTAGTTGATGAAGGTCGAATCACAGCAGAACAGATGGAACTGGCGCAGCTGGTTCCTATGGCTGATGACATTACCGCAGAAGCAGATTCTGGTGGTCACACCGATAACCGTCCACTGGTTACTCTACTGCCAACGATTCTTGCACTGAAAGAGCAAATCCAAGCACAGTACCAATTCAAAACTCCGCTACGTGTCGGTTGTGGTGGTGGCGTAGGTACGCCTGACGCTGCTCTAGCGACGTTTAACATGGGTGCTGCTTACATTGTTACCGGTTCAATCAACCAAGCGTGTGTTGAGGCTGGCGCGAGCGAACACACACGTAAGCTGCTTTCGACAACCGAAATGGCTGACGTGACTATGGCTCCGGCAGCAGACATGTTCGAAATGGGCGTGAAACTGCAAGTGGTTAAGCGTGGTACCTTGTTCCCAATGCGTGCAAACAAACTGTACGAACTTTACACTCGCTACGATTCAATTGAAGCGATTCCAGTAGAAGAGCTCCTGAAACTTGAGAAGCAAGTATTCCGTTCAACACTAGATGATATTTGGGCGGGGACTGTGGCGCACTTTAACGAGCGCGATCCTAAACAGATAGAACGCGCTGAAGGCAACCCAAAGCGTAAAATGGCGTTGATCTTCCGTTGGTACTTGGGTCTTTCTAGCCGTTGGTCAAACACCGGCGAACAAGGTCGTGAGATGGATTACCAAGTATGGGCTGGCCCTGCACTTGGCGCATTCAACGCATGGGCGAAAGACAGCTACCTAGATGATTACCAGCAGCGTAATGCAGTCGACCTAGCAAAACACCTAATGCACGGCGCAGCCTACTTGGCTCGTGTTAACCTGCTGACTTCGCAAGGTATCAAGCTTGATCCGGAACTAGCACGCTGGAAGCCGACGCAAAGAATGGCCTAGGCATTTCAATACAGCGTTAATTAAGCTCAACGAATAAAAAAAGCGACCTTAACGGGTCGCTTTTCTTTTGGTTATTCTTCTTAAACTAGCTAAGAGATTAAGATTTCTGCATACGCTTTTTCAGTCGAGCTAAGTCAATTTCACTAGAGCGAACAGTCAACTTAATACACTCGTAATCGTACTCTTCTTTAACCACACTCATGTTTGAGCGAATCTCACCGATGATGCCTTGGCCAGAATAAGGAATCGTGATCTCTTCTTCGATCATGCCCTCTTCTGCAACACCAACGATGTACTTGTGCAGTTTAGTGATATCTAGCGGATCACGAGTCGACGTTAGCATCGCATCTGGGAATTCTTCGATCAGCTCTAATTGCTGCTCTTCAGTCAATCTATCGCACTTATTCAGCACTAACAGTTTTTCGCTGCCTTCAACGCCCACTTGTGCTAATACATCGTGTACCACATCAAGCTGTGCACGGAATGAAACGTCAGAAGCATCAACCACATAAAGCAGCAATGAAGCATCATGCGCTTCTGCTAGCGTTGAGTGGAATGAAGCAACCAGATCGTGTGGCAATTTCTTGATGAAACCAACGGTGTCTGAAACCAAGATACGCGGTTGAGTAATTGGTTGAAGTGCACGAACCGTAGTATCTAGTGTTGCGAACAGTTTATCTTCACCCACCACTTCGGTTGCGGTCATTGCACGCATCATCGAAGATTTACCGGCATTGGTGTAGCCAACTAAAGCAACAGTGAAAAGCTCCGCACGCCTTGTGCGTCGGGTCTTCATTTCATCTTGTACGCTTACTAGCTCACGCTTAAGCGCAGCAATTTGGTCACGTACGTTACGACGGTCTAGCTCAAGTGAAGTTTCACCGGCGCCCTGACCCATTTGACGCTCTTTATCACCCTCAGCCGTTTCACGCAGTCGCGGCACTAAGTAGTTTAGACGAGCGATATCAACTTGCAGACGAGCAGTACGAGTACGAGCGTGACGGCTGAAAATTTCGATGATGATACCAGTACGGTCAAATACTTCCACACCCAAACTCGCCTCAACAGTACGCATTTGAGATGGACTTAAATCACAGTCGAATACCACAACATCAGCGGCACCGTATTGGAAGTTGCCCGTTGGAAGATCATCAAAATCTAACTCATCGATTTCAGAATCAAACAAACCCGACTCATCAAGAAAGTCTTCATCTTCAGCTTCTTCAATAGAGCCTTGGTAACCAGTTAGATGTGCAATTTCGGCAAGCTTACCTGCACCCAACACATTCTGTCTTTGAGATGAACTGTGGTGTTGCGATTGTGTACCGACGACTTTAAACCCTAGGGTTGTCACTAAGCGAGCAAGTTCGGCAAGAGACTCTTTTGCTTCGTCACCTTTAAAATCCGGTGTCGTAATAGAAATAAGTAAAGCGTTATTCGCCGCTGGTTTTGCTGTTAGTTTCATGTATTCTTCTGTTTATGCACCAAGGTGCAACCTAGTTTTTGGTCTAAAGTAGTGTGATCCTACGCGTTTCTACGTCAGCTTTATAGAGCTAAGGGATACTAAATCAAGATATTATTGCAGTAGAAGCATATATATCGTTTATCCCTCTGTTTTTATAAGGGATAAAAAGCAAGTATAGACAACGAAAAAGGCAGCATCACATTACTTATTAGTAGTTGGTGATACTGCCTTTGATTTAGACATGAACTTTGATTGTTAAACTAACTCAGCAACTAGAAGTCGATTCTCGCTTCGGTTTGAGCATCGAAGAATACCGCCTTTGATAAGTCAAAATGCAGCGGTGCCATTTGACCAACCGATACTTCAAACTCTGGCGACAAACGACACGCGACTTCTTGATCGTTCACTTTAACCATTGCGATGGTATCTGGCCCTGTCGGTTCCAGCACCTCCAGTTGTAAGTCTAGCTTTGTGGAGGCAGAAACATCATCACTTTCTTGCTCGGTAATGTGCTCAGGACGTAGCCCTATCACCAATTCCTTGCCATCTTGGTCGCGCATACTCTGTGGCAATCGAATGTGGTGTTCTTGTTCGGCAGTGCCCACAACCTTAATAATTGGATTCTGTTCCTCATCCAAATCCACCATGGTCTTAATGAAGTTCATTGATGGTGACCCCATAAAGCCCGCTACGAACATGTTGTTTGGCTTGGTGTAGATCTCTTGTGGAGTACCGAGTTGCTGCAGTTCACCGTCTTTCATTACTGCGATGCGATCTGCAAGAGTCATAGCTTCGATCTGATCATGGGTTACATAAACAATCGTGGTATTCAGCTTCTGGTGCAAACGTTTGATCTGGTGGCGCATTTCAACACGCAGCTTGGCATCCAAGTTAGAAAGCGGCTCATCAAACAGATACAGCTTAGGACGACGAGCCAAGGCGCGCCCCATCGCGACACGTTGACGCTGACCACCAGAAAGTTGCGACGGTTTACGATCCAGCAACTGTTCGATTTGCAGCATTTCAGCCACTCGGTTTACTTCTGCATCGATCTCGTCCTGTGGCATCTTACGGATCTTCAAACCGAAAGCGATATTGCCGCGTACCGTCATGTTTGGGTAAAGCGCGTACGACTGGAATACCATCGCAATATCGCGATCTTTAGGTTCTACCTGCGCCACGTCTACACCATCAATTACAATCTCACCCGAGCTAATATTCTCGAGCCCAGCGATGGTGTTCATTAGGGTGGATTTCCCACACCCCGAAGGGCCGACAAGTATCAAAAATTCCCCCGAATCGATACTGATGTCGATGCCCTTTAACGTTTCGTTGTCCGCGTTGCGATAGGTTTTACGGATCTGTTTTAAATCTAATGTTGCCATGGGTAATTATCCTTTTACTGATCCTGCCGTTAGGCCACGAACAAAATATTTTCCTGCGAAGACGTACACCAACAGCGTTGGCAGTGCGGCGATGATCGCGGCAGCCATGTCGACGTTATATTCTTTAACGCCTGTGCTGGTGTTGACTAGGTTGTTTAATGCCACGGTGATCGGCTGAGTTTCTGAGCCCGAATACACCACCCCGAACAAGAAATCATTCCAGATTGCGGTGAACTGCCAGATCACCGTCACCATGATGATTGGCGTTGAGATCGGTAATAAGATCTTGAAGAAAATGGTAAAGAAGCCTGCACCATCCAGTTTTGCCGCTTTGATCAATTCATCAGGAATCGAGATATAGAAGTTACGGAAAAACAGGGTCGTAAACGCCATGCCGTAGATAACGTGCACGATCACCAGACCAATGGTCGTGTTAGCCAAGCCCATCTTGCCAAGCATGGTTGCCATCGGCAGTAGCACCACTTGGAACGGAATGAAGCAACCAAACAACAGCAAGCTGAAGAACAGGTTCGAGCCTCGGAATTGCCATTTCGTCACTACATAACCATTGAATGCACCCAACAATGTTGAAATCGCAACCGCAGGAATCACCATTTGGAACGAGTTCCAGAAATAGCCTTTGATACCTTCACATTTCACGCCCGTACAGGCGGTATCCCACGCTTTATACCAAGCATCGAAAACCCACTCTTTCGGCAAGCTCATTAAGTTACCCGCCTTGATGTCAGGCAGAGTTTTGAATGACGTCAGCGCCATTACAAACAGTGGCATTAAATACACCAAGCAGAAGAAAAGCAGTGCTGAATAGATAAAGATTCGAGCAAAATTGATGTTATTCATCATGACTTTTTCTCCCTAAGTTCAGAGTAAAGATAAGGCACGAGAATCGCTAAGATACCAGCAAGCATCATCATGGCACTGGCAGCACCAAGGCCAATTTGTCCGCGAGTAAAGGAGTGGGCGTACATAAATAGCGCTGGAAGATCCGATGAATAACCCGGGCCACCCGCCGTCATTGCCGTCACAAGGTCAAAGCTCTTAATTGCAATGTGTGAGGTGATGATCACCGCACTGAAAACCACAGGGCGCAAGCAAGGTAAAATGATTTTGAGATAGATAGTGGGTAAGCTTGCCCCATCGATTTGAGCCGCTTTGATGATTGAAGAATCGATGCCACGCAGACCTGCTAAGAACATCGCCATCACGAATCCAGAAGACTGCCAAAGTGCTGCGATAACCAAGGTGTAAACGGACATTTCAGAATTGACGAGCCAATCGAATTTGAAGTCAGTAAAGCCCCAGTCTTGCATCAGCTTTTCAATGCCAAGACCCGGGTTAAGAATCCATTTCCACGCCGTACCCGTCACAATGAATGACAACGCCATTGGGTAGAGATAGATAGTGCGAATCGCGCCTTCTTGGCGGATATTTTGGTCAAGCAACACAGCCAAACCAACACCTAACAAGATAGCAATCGCCATGAATAGAAAACCAAACACACCGAGGTTGGTGATTGAGGTGATCCAGCGATCGTTATCCATCAGCTTTTCATATTGGGTTAAACCAACGAAGTTAAAGCTCGGCAGAAATCGAGAGTTGGTGAACGACAAAGCTGCCGTCCAAAATATATAACCGTAGATACACACCACGGTCACTAACGCAGTTGGCGCCAGCACAATTTTAGGTAACCAATGTTGCAACCTGTCAGCAAAACTCGGTTTCGGTGCCGGCTGGCTCCTTGTGGGTTTTGGAGTCGACTCAGTCAAAACATGCTCCATAACTTATCCTTGTTGCACAATCGAGCCAATGGCTTACCTTTCGGCACCACATCAGCATCACGCATATTAGAATTGGGAGTGAAGAGCAGATAGGCTCCCTACGAGCCTACCCACCCTGGGGGTTCGATAAAGCAACACAACCCGACACTCACGTGCGTTGTGTGTCACTTATCAAGTTTGATTAGATAGCCGCTTTCACTGCTTTTGCTAACTTAGCTGCCGCTTGTTTCGGATCGGCATCTTTCTCATTGAAGAAATTGGTCACTACGTCATAGATAGCGCCTTGAGCGTAGCTTGTTGTCGCTAGGCCGTGAGCCATACTCGGAACAAGATCGCCCGATTCAGCACTTGCTTTGAAGGTTGCCATTGAGTCCAACGCACATTGGTCAAACTTAGACATATCCATATCTAGACGTACAGGGATAGAACCTTTGTTAAGGTTAAAGACTTCTTGGAAATCTTTGGTAAGAATAGTTTTTGCCAGGTCTTGCTGCGCTTTTTGGTTCTCTTTGTCACTTAACTCAAAGAACGCAAAGCTATCGATATTGAAGGTAAATTGACCGTCAGTACCTGGAGCTGGTGCACAGATGTAATCTTTACCCGGCACTTTACCTGCCGCAGTAAATTCACCTTTCGCCCAATCACCCATGATTTGCATCGCGGCTTCGCCATTGATAACCATTGACGTTGCTACGTTCCAATCACGACCGGGAGAGTTGCTGTCGATGTAGTCACGCATCTTTTTGAACTTGGTGAAGACTTCCACCATCTTGTCGCCAGATAACACATCCATATCAAGATCAACGAACGCTTTGTTGTAATCTTCACTGCCTAATACATCAAGTGCTACTGCTTCGAATACCGTCGCGTCTTGCCAAGGCTGGCCACCATGAGCCAGTGGAATAAAGCCAGCTGCTTTAATTTTGTCTGCGGCAACAAAGAACTCATCTAACGTAGTTGGAACCGTCACGCCTGATTTTTCTAAAACAACAGGGTTAGCCCAAAGCCAGTTAACACGGTGAACGTTGACAGGAACCGCGACATATTCACCATCCCACTTCATCACTTTAGTCACGACTTCTGGTAGTAGTTCATCCCACTGTTCTTGTTTCGCAGTTGCATCGAGAGACGTTAGAAAACCTAAACCACCCCACTCTTGAATATCATGACCTTTAATCTGCGCAGCAGATGGAGGATTGCCCGATACTGCTCGCGTTTTCAAAACAGTCATCGCACTTTCACCGCCGCCACCAGCAACAGCAAAATCTTTCCAAGTATGGCCTTGTTCTTCAATCATCTCTTTCAGTACCGCTGCTGATTTCGCTTCACCACCGGCAGTCCACCAGTGAAGCACTTCCACTTCACCAGCTTGAGAAAATGTTGAGGCAGCAAGAAGAGATAGAGTAAGTAGGGTTTTATTAATTTTCATTATTATCTTCCATGTTTAGCGGACTCGACGTCCGGTTCAATAAAGAGTCTACTTATTCTAATTTTTAAGATTGAAACAAAAGGTAAGCCCAATGTAACGTAATTGTTACATTAAACTTCTAGGCCTCTAGGGATATAGACTTTGGCTTCTAAACCACCTTGAGGGCAGTTGCGAATAATGAGATCTCCGCCGTGTCCATGCAGAATATTTCGGCAGATCCCGAGGCCAAGTCCGTGTCCTTGGTCATCGGTTGCGAGCCTAAAGTAGGGTTCGAAAACCAACTCTAACTTGTCTTCAGGGATACCCTTACCGTGATCTTGAATCGTCACAACCACCCATACAGAATCACTACCGATATCTACCTCAGCTGATTTCCCATATTTCACCGCATTATCTATGAGGTTGGTCAGCACACGTTTTATGGCTAATGGTTTGGCGACTAACGGTTCAACCACGGACGGCTCAAACTCAACTAAGGTTTGATGTTGGTTGTGCAGTTCAATTACAGAGAGCATCATCTCGTTGAGATCGATAATGGCATTGTTTTCATGAAGGTCTGTGTCTCTCACAGCCTGAAGAGCACCTTTAACCATCATCTCAAGCTCATCGAGATCTTTATTGAATTTGTCTTTCTTTACTTCACTTTCCAACAATTCTGCCCGTAACCTGAGTCGGGTGATAGGTGTCTTTAAGTCATGAGAAATAGCAGAGAAAAGATGTTCACGGTCGGCAACATAGCGACGAATCCGTTGCTGCATGCGATTAAAAGCTCGGGTCGCGGTGACCAGTTCTGTTGCCCCTTCTTCGTTAAGCGGAGGCTGCTGAATATCCATACTCATTTCATTAGCCGCTCTTGCTAACTTTTTGAGAGGACGCACTTGGCGACGAATCATAAAATAGGTAAGTACAAGCAGAATGAGCGTTGAAGATACTAAGAAAATCACCTGTTCCCGACCGAGAATTGTATCGTCGAGCTTTACATAAGGCGCAGGCAACAACGCCGCAATATAGACCCATTCATGGCTCTTTAATTCTATTTGGACAACCAGAATAGGAGGATTGAGAGGTTCTAACGTTAGAGTATGATGTGCCCACGATCGCGGGAGGTCGCTTAAATAGATATCATTTTTAAGCAAACGAAGATGCTCAGGTCGCGAAAAGTCGACCCTTACCGATTCGACTTTATTGAGCTTGCTACTTAAAACACTTTCTATCGCTTCTATCGATGCGGTTTTTAAGCGGGTGTCAGGGATAGGCTCAACAATCAAAGCCTCTTTATTGAAAGAAACGAAGAAGCGCGTACCGCCCATATTGCGGATCTGATCTAATACGATATGACGATACTTGACGGGCAAAGATTGGAAGAAAGTCACCGTTGAGGCAAACATGTTTGCCATGCTCGACGAGGCAGAACGAATCCCCTCCAGTTCTTTGTGTTTGGATTCGCTATACCAAATAGATGTAGCGATACCTTGAGCAATCACAACGGCTAACAAGGTCAGCAACAATGTTCTTGCGACCAAGGAGTTTGGTTTTAATCTACTCAACCACTTCATGCGAGATACTTTATCCGGAATACTTCATTGGAAATGACTCTATTAGCATTAGTTCATTAACAGTAAGTCATGCTTAGTGTTCATACTGAACAGGCACAGCGAGAATATAGCCGTTACCGCGCATGGTTTTGATGTAGTGAGGATATTTTCCGCTATCGCCCAATCGACTTCTCAGGCGACTAAGCTGTACATCAATGCCACGTTCAAAAGGCAGCGCTTCACGACCTCTAGTAGCAAAAGATATGGTGTCACGATCTAGAACTTCGTTTGGACGAGTTAAAAACAACATTAACAATGAAAAGTCGCTGCCCGACAAGTCCATCTCTTCTGAGTTTTCATTGTGAGAGATTCGATGCGCGAGCGTATCGAGAGTCCAGTCACCAAAAATGATCTGCTTTGGTAGTGCATCGCTTGGCTTGTCATCCACCACTTGAACACGTCGTAATAACGCTTTAATACGAGCCATTAACTGACGAGGGCTAAACGGTTTGGCGATGTAGTCATCGGCACCAATTTCTAAACCGATAATCTGGTCGGTTTCATCCGATACCGCCGTTAGCATGATGATTGGCACATTGGATCGTTTGCGGACTCGTTGGCACAAGGTAAAACCATCATCACCGGGTAGCATCACATCAAGCAGAATCAGATCTGGATAACCTTGCTTTTGCAAATGAGCTTCTAGTTCAACACCATCTCCCACAGAAGAAACATCGAAACCAGATTTTGTGAGGTACTCTTCCAGCAGTTCGCTGATTTCTTGATCATCATCCACCACGAGAATTCGAGTATTTGTTGGCATCGCCCAAACCTATTAAATTTACAACTTATTCACATAGTGTATAGGCTGGCCGATTGTTTGATTATTGACATGTTTGTAAAGTTAGAAGAACAAACAGATAAAGATCACAACTTAGTGACCTCTATCTGAATCTTAACGGCTTAATCCGCTATTGGTTGATTATGACGAGCAGCTGATCTCCATGGCTTTGCCCCACTCAGGAGGTAGAGCCGCTAGATGTTCATAGTCCGGATGTTCCGCATAAGGGTTTGCAAGCACCACCATCAAAGCGTCAATGTCGCTACTATCACCGCGCTCAGCTTTATCGATAGCTAGTTGAGCTAGATAGTTTCTGAGAATGTATTTCGGGTTTACCTGTCGCATGTTTTCGCAGCGCTTTACCACTGAACTCTCTTCTAATTCGCAGCGCTGTAAATAGTTATCTACCCATAGCTTCGCGGCCTCGCGATCGATAACCAAATCAATCACGTCTTGAGGCTTCAATGTATCTAGGTTCGACAGTGTCCTAAAGAACCTTGGGTAATCGACTTTGTTTTGCGACATCAGCTCGAACATAGATTCAAACAAACGACTATCGCCCTCTTGTTTCGAAAGCAGCCCTAACTTACGACGCATCATCTGACTGAAATAACCGTTCATTTGTGGTTCGTACTGCTCTAACGCCGCCTCTAAGTCGGCCTTATCCACCAACGGAGAAAGTGAGTGAGCCAGTGCCGATAGGTTCCACAATCCAATTCGAGGTTGCTGATTGAAAGCATAACGACCTTGATAATCGGAATGGTTGCAGATCAAGCGAGGATCATATTCATCAAGAAATGCAAACGGGCCGTAATCGAAGGTTTGCCCGATGATCGACATGTTATCGGTGTTCATCACCCCATGAGCAAAACCATTCGCTTGCCACAAGGCCACCATTTCTGCGGTGCGGTCAACAATCAGGTTAAACATAGCAGCGTAAGGTTTCTCAGCATCCAAACACTCAGGGAAGTGCCATTCAATCACTTTATCGGCCAACAACTTATGCTCAGCCAATTGATTGGTATAAAAAAGGTGTTCAAAGTGACCGAAACGGATGTGTGATTCAGCAGCACGCACCAACAATGCGCCCCACTCTTGCTTCTCGCGGTAAACTGGCGTGTCACTGGTCATCATGGCTAATGCACGTGTGGTTGGGATATTAAGCCCTGCCATTGCTTCACTACACAGGTACTCACGTACAGTTGAACGAATAACAGCGCGCCCGTCACCCATACGAGAATAAGGCGTTTTACCTGCACCTTTAAGGTGTAAGTCGAACGTTTCACCACATTTAGCAACAACTTGAGCTAATAACAACCCTCTTCCATCACCTAAATCAGGGTTATAAGAGCCAAACTGATGGCCAGCGTATTTCATTGCTACTGGTGAGAATTGATCAGGTTCAACATTGCCCGATAACGTCTCAAGCAATTCCTCAGAAGCATCTTCAAATGACGGAAAGCCGAGTTCATTCGCAAGGTTATGGTTCCATGAGAGCCATTGAACATTACTGAGCGGTGTAGGTTGAATTGGGGTATAGAACAGTCGAGGTAATGCAGTAAATCGATTGTTAAATGAAATAGAATCCCAGACAGACATGAGAGGCACACTGTAGATAAAAGATAACTTAAGATTATCACAGTTTAGTAACAACTTCAGATTGGCTTACGTGTCTAGTTTGTTGAGCGAAAAGGACTTGACTGCTTTGCGAAGAGAAAAATTAGGTGGCTAGACTGATGAGAAGAGCCACATTTACGAGAATAAGAGTTCTGACTTTGAAGACTTTTTGAAAAGTGTATTCATAATAAAAACTGAAAATATAGAGCCGAAAAGCAGGCTACATTAGAGCGAGAATACCCAGAAGAGAAAGAGTAGAGAAAATCCAAGTACGACTGATTACGCCAAAGTTACTGTGTTGAATCATTTCTTGATGCTGCATATGTATCTCCTTGAGAACGTGATGGTGTAACACCAATATATCGACTTTATGCCGATATCAGCAAGCACATTAATATTAACCTTTTATTACAGCATCAAGAATATTCCGTAATCATTCACCTCTATTATAAAACAGAAAGTTATGCTCGGCTTGTCGTCGAAAGCAGTGCACCAGCACCAATAAAGACACCACCAGTCACACGATTAAAAACCTTGGCTCTACCTTTAGCGAACAACCAATTAGATGATTTAGCTCCTAGATAGGCGTAAACCAATAACCAAGATAACTCCATCACAGCGAAGGTCAAAGCGAACACAGCAAACTGAGGAAGAAGTGCTATTGAAGGATCAATAAACTGTGGGAAAAGTGCGGTAAAAAACAAAATCGCTTTAGGGTTACTCGCACCAACAATAAAACCACTGACATAATGCTTTGCAGCGCTCTCTTTAACAGATTGAGAATCTGCTTTTTGATTCGATAATTTGTCATAATCTTGCTGGCTAGAACGTAATGATTTCCAACCAAGGTAGATAAGATAGGCAGCACCAGTCCATTTGATAATGTTAAAAACCAGTTCCGACGAAGCGATAATCACACCCAAACCGGTAAACGATAACGTAAGAATTCCGGTAATCGCGGTCAAGCTACCCAAGGCAGTAAATATTGATAACTTAAAACCAGACTGCACACCCTTGGTCATGCACAATAAAGAACTTGGCCCAGGTGAAGCTGTCAGTATCAGCACTGCTAGTAAATAATAAATCCATGTATCAAAACTCATCGCGAATTCTCCTTAACTCACTAGAACGTCTAAATATTAAGCATCAATATGTAATAATTATTCATATTAAGCAACTAAATACTGAGCGTAACATCTTCGCTCTAAGCGCAAACAGCCTCAATGTGGACAATAAAAAACGCCATACATTGCTGTATGGCGTTTGAATTAATACCGAGAGGGTTTATTCAGTTGTTAACTGATATCCCTATCTAACTAAAACGGTTTAGTCTTTGTAGATTGAAAACTCATCTGCACAAGCCACTAACTGCTCGCGAGTGATCATGAATACGCCATGGCCACCATTTGAGAACTCAATCCAAGTGAATGGAATCTCAGGGTATTGGTCCATCATGTGAACCATTGAGTTACCCACTTCACAGATCAAGATACCATCATCAGTTAGGTAATCTGGTGCGTTAGACAGAATACGGCGAACCAGTTTAAGGCCATCAGTACCCGCTGCTAGGCCAAGTTCCGGCTCATGAGTAAACTCTTCCGGTAGGCTGTTCATATCTTCTTCGTCCACGTAAGGTGGGTTCGATACGATCAGGTTGTATTTCTCTTTAGGCAAATCACGGAAAAGATCTGAACGGATTGGGAATACTTGTTGCTCCATGCCGTGATCTTGAACGTTCTGCTCTGCAACTTGTAGTGCATCCGTCGAGATATCAATCGCGTCAACTTCAGCATCTGGGAAAGCGTGAGCACATGCGATAGCAATACAACCACTACCCGTACACATATCCATGATACGAACTGGTTCTTCAGTTAACCATGGTTGGAACTGAGCTTCGATCAATTCACCAATTGGAGAGCGAGGCACAAGAACACGCTCATCAACAAAAAACTCAAGGCCACAGAACCAAGCTTTATTGGTTAGGTAAGCCGTTGGTGTACGATCATTGATACGCTTGATCACACGTTCAACGATGCGTAAACGCTCGCTGCTCGTTAGACGAGAGTTCATAACGTGCGAGGGAACATCAATCGGTAGATAAAGAGTAGGTAAAATAAGTTGTACCGCCTCATCCCACGCGTTATCAGTGCCGTGACCATAAAATAGGCCCGCTGCGTTAAAGCGGCTAACAGTCCAACGAATCACATCTTGAAGCGTGTGTAGTTCTGATACCGCTTCTTCTACAAAAATCTTATCCAAAATTGTCTCCGAAAAGCGCTACAATACTGCTAATTACGTTTCTAATTAGAATTCATAACCTGATGAGCAAAAAAGACACCGACTTTGATGACGATTTCGCCCTGTTCAACGATGCAGTAAAGGGCGTTAAAAAGTTGCAACAGGATACCATAGTCCAGCAGCCAAAAAGAAATGCCAAACAAAAAGAAATTACTCGAACGGCAAGACAAGCCAGCGATAGCGAGTTTTATTTCTCTGACGAGTTCATTCCGCACCTTAGTGAGGAAGGGCCAACACGCTATGCGCGTGATGATGTCTCTAAATACGAAGTCAAGCGACTGCGTCGCGGTGTTTACGTGCCTGACGTGTACCTAGATATGCATGGTATGACACAACAAGAAGCAAAGCGCGAACTAGGAGCTATGATTGCTCACTGTATTAAAGAGAGCGTAGCTTGTGCTTGCGTGCAACATGGTATCGGTAAGCACATTCTTAAACAAAAAGTGCCTTTGTGGTTAGCACAACACCCAGATGTAATGGCTTTTCACCAAGCACCTTTAGAATTTGGTGGTAATGGCGCACTACTGGTTTTGCTTTCAATTCCTGAGAAGTAACTCTCATTTACTCGACGGGTTTACTTGTTACCGATTAACTCCTTCCCCCAAAGCCAAAACAACAAAGGGCACCTCAATATGATTGAGGTGCCCTTTCTATTTATCTTTGCTTATTGTTGTCTTTAGGATTTCACCAAGCTTTGTCAGCCTATGGATTAATGTTCCAAAGCAACTCGCCCTTTTGTGTCTCAAGGTCAAATTCAATACAAGCTAAACCAGAAGTCGGAAACATGGGCGGTGCCATGCCTGTCGCGAACTCTGCGGTTAAGTAGCCAACTAGAGGTAAATGAGAAACAAATAAAATGGTCTCTAGTTTTTCTACTTCAGCCATAGCTAAAGCCAAATCAAACACATCGTCGGACATACCATAAGGGGTAATATCATCACAGGTTTCTACTTTTTTTCCAGAAAACGCCTGAGAGATCTCTAACCATGTTTCTTGTGCCCTTAGATATGGGCTCACAAGCACTTTATCGAACTGGCTGAACCCTTGCTCATTTGCAGCTTGTGCCACCGCAAGAGACGCCATTTTGCCGCGCTTCGTTAACGCTCGTTCTGCATCCGAGTTAGCAAAATGTTCTGCTTCACCGTGGCGCATTATGAATATTTTCATGTTCAGTCCTGTCTACGTAACATTTCGAAAGTCGATATATCCCATATCAGCGATACGCTACTTAGCGTTTGGCTCTCAATCCAGAGAATCCGCAGTCTATATAAATAATTATATCAAGTCACTTGCTAAAGAGTCCGACTTTCTTAACAATCTTATTAAAAGAAAATAAATCACTGATAAAAATCGATAAAAGTGATTTAGAAGTCGCCAAAAAGCTCTTGATATCCCAAAATATGAACGCAAGGTTTGCACCTCAAATCATCACGTACATAATTTAAAAACCACCTTCTCTGGAGATGCTTCTGTGCATTTAAGCCCTAATGATGAACATCAATACCGTTACCTAACGCTAAATAACGGATTGCGAGTAATGTTAGTTCAAGATCAAAACGCTCAAAAAGCTGCAGCCGCACTCGCCGTTAATGTTGGGCACTTTGATGACCCTGCAGACCGAGAGGGGTTAGCTCACTACTTAGAGCATATGCTATTTTTGGGAACTGAAAAGTATCCAAAGGTCGGAGAGTTCCAAAGTTTTATCAGCCAACATGGCGGTAGTAACAACGCTTGGACCGGAACAGAACATACCTGCTTCTTTTTTGATGTCGAATTGAATGCATTTGAAACAGCACTCGATCGATTCAGCCAATTTTTTACAGCACCACTTTTTAACGAAGAAGCACTAGATAAAGAACGCCAAGCGGTGGATTCTGAGTACAAGATGAAACTCAATGATGACTCACGACGCTTGTACCAAGTTACCAAAGAATTAGTGAACCACAATCACCCATTCTCGAAGTTTTCTGTCGGTAATATCGATACGTTAGGTGACAGAAACGGTGAAACAATTCGACAAGAGATCTTAGCTTTCCACCAGCAACAGTACTCTGCAGATTTAATGACACTGACATTGTCTGGCAACCAATCATTAGATGAGATGCAAAGTTGGGTGGAGAATCGTTTTAACTCAATCACCAATCACAATCTACAAGGTAAAAAGGTTGAAGTGCCTATTATTGGCGAGTTAAGCACGGGCGTACAGGTCCACGTTGAGCCAATAAAAGAAGTTCGCAAACTGATTTTAACCTTCCCGATGCCAAGCATGGATGAGCACTATGGTATTAAGCCATTGTCATTCTTTGCACACCTTTTAGGTTATGAAGGGGAAGGTAGCTTGATGATGCAGTTAAAAGAGAAAGGTTGGATAACCTCACTCTCAGCTGGTGGCGGCGCAAGCGGCAGTAACTATCGTGATTTCACTGTGAGTTGTTCATTGACCATCGAAGGTTTGACCAAAACAGACCATATTATCCAAGCGGTGTTTCAATACATCAAACTGATCGAACAACAAGGCATTGAAGAGTGGCGCTATTTAGAAAAGCGCGCGGTTTTAGAATCTGCATTCCGCTTTCAAGAACCAGCACGGCCACTCGATGTTGTCAGTCACCTCGTGATCAACATGCAGCACTACCAAGAGCAAGACGTGGTGTATGGCGATTATAAAATGTCGCATTTTGACGAAGAGTTACAACGTTCTTTGCTTTCTTACCTATCTGTCGAAAACATGCGTGCGACCATCGTTGCTCAAGGTTTGGAATACGATAGAGAAGCAAAGTGGTACTTTACGCCCTACTCGGTCACGCCTTTCAGCACAGAGCAAACTCAGTGTTTTATGTGCATAAATCCCGGTTGGCAGTTTGAGCTACCCAGCAAAAACCCATTTATTTGCTATGACCTCGATCCGGCTGAGATCGAAGGCAACGCTGAACACCCACAACTATTGGAAGAGCTTGACGGCTTTAAACTATGGCACCTACAAGACCATCAGTTTCGAGTGCCTAAAGGTGTCGTATATATTGCTATCGACAGCCCTCATTCGGTAGCTAGCCCGAGAAACATCGTAAAAACTCGCCTATGCGTAGAAATGTTTTTGGACTCACTTGAAAAAGATACCTATCAGGCTGAAATTGCTGGTATGGGTTACAACATGTATACCCATCAAGGCGGCGTGACTCTGACTCTTTCTGGGTTCAGCGAGAAGCAGCCACAGTTGCTCAATATGATCCTTGAACATTTCCAAGCTCGTAACTTTAGTCCAACACGCTTCGAAACGATCAAGCATCAATTGCTCAGAAACTGGAACAACGCATCGCAAGATCGTCCTATTTCTCAGCTATTTAATGCGATGACTGGAATACTTCAGCCAAACAACCCACCCTATTCCGTTTTGATAGAAGCCTTGGAAACGATAGAGGTCGATGAGCTTTCTTCCTTTGTTCAAGCTATCTTGGCAGAACTGCACGTAGAAATGTTTGTGTATGGCGATTGGCGACAAGCTGATGCTTATAAGATGGCTGAAACACTTAAAGATGCACTGCGTGTTCAAGATCAGGCTTACGAAGAGTCATTGCGTCCATTAATAATGCTTGGTGAAAACGGCAGTTTCCAACGTGAAGTTGTGTGTAATCAAGATGATTCGGCAATTGTGGTTTACTACCAATGTCCGGATATCTCACCTAAAAACATTGCACTGTATTCGTTGGCAAACCACTTGATGTCAGCTACGTTCTTCCATGAGATTCGCACCAAGCAGCAACTAGGCTATATGGTCGGCACTGGCAACATGCCGCTGAACCGGCACCCAGGTATTGTACTTTACGTGCAGTCGCCTAATGCAGCTCCAGCAGACTTGTTAGCTTCTATAGATGAATTCCTCAATGCCTTTTATATGGTGTTGTTGGAACTTAATGACTATCAATGGCACAGCAGCAAACGCGGGCTTTGGAATCAGATTTCAACGCCAGATACGACTTTACGAGGTAGAGCTCAGCGCTTATGGGTTGCGATTGGCAATAAAGATTTGGAATTCAACCAAAGGGATCGCGTACTAGAAGAGCTCAAAGAGCTGACTCGCTCGGACATGATGCGTTTTGTGGTCAGTCAACTTAAACCTCGTACGGCAAATCGTCTGATTATGCACGCGCAAGGTAATGCACACCATGAAGAAGAAAAGCTGTCCGCAGGTGTGGAAATAGGCTCTATTGATGAGTTTCAGTTACGTCCGAAAGATACTGAACTTGGCTAGTAATTCTAGATAAAAAACCGAAGGTTGATGCGGATGCATCAACCTTTTTTATTGGGGCAATATAAAAGCAGATCTCCTATTACGCTCCTTCGTCGCTTTAGGAGATGACGATAGTTTTGATTGAGATGTGTTTGCCCCCTCATTTATCAACGCAATAACTTACTTTTTGTCTCTCGCTCGTTATTCCCGAGAAAGAGGAACAATTGAATCGAGAATCTCATTCCTTTCGCTCACCCATAAAACAGAAAAGCCCGCATCAACTTGATGCGGGCTCAATAATTAGCGTACTAGAGAGTTACTTATAAAAAGACTCATCCAAACCAGCACGTGTCAGTAGGCCATCACATGGTGCGAAACGATCACCGTACTTCTTAGCGAAATCGTTCATCATCTCAACCAGTGACTTAATGCCCACTTGGTCCATATAACGGAAAGGCCCACCTAAGAATGGCGGGAAACCAATGCCGAAAATAGCACCGATATCACCGTCTCTTGGACTACGTATAATACCATCATCCAGGCAGCGAACCGCTTCGTTTAGCATAGGAAGCACACAGCGCATTGCGATATCGTTATCGCTCAACTTAGGATCTGGTTGTAGCTTAAGCAGCTTGTAAACTGACTTATCGACTTCTTTCTTCTTACCTTTGTAAGTGTAGAAACCTTTGCCACTCTTACGACCTTTACGGTTGTCATTTAAAAGAATATCGAACACATCAGGGCCTTGGAAACGATCGCCGAGTTCATTCACTAAAATCGGAATAATCTTCGCTCCGATATCAACACCTACCTCATCTAACAAGGTAATTGGGCCAACCGGGAAACCGAAATCCAGTAACACGCTGTCAAGTTTTTCAATCGGCTCATTCGCCAGTAACAAGTGCGCAGCTTCATTCATGTACGGAGCAAGAATACGGTTCACATAAAAACCAGCCGTGTCTTTAACAACAATCGGGGTCTTGCCTTGCTTCTTCGCTAATGCCACAACTGTCGAAATCGTCTCTTCTGACGTTGTTTCATGAGGAATAACTTCAACCAATGGCATTTTATCTGCTGGGCTGAAGTAGTGAAGGCCCACAACGTTTTCTGGTCGCTGTGCCTTCTCTGCAATCTTGTGGATTGGCAATGAAGAAGTGTTGGTCGCAAAAATAGTCTCAGGTTTCGCATTCGCCTCAATGTCGGCAATCATCGATTGCTTGAGATCAAGGTCTTCAAATACGGCTTCAATCACGACATCGGTGTGATTAAAGCTCGTAAAATCGATGCCACCAGAAAGCTGCAGCATTTTGCTTTCAAGTTCAGCTTTACTCAAAATGCGACGTTTACGCTGCTTGTCGAACAACTTAAAGTTGTAGTTAAGTGCGTTCAGAACGCCTTCGTTGGAAACGTCTTTAATGCGAACCGGCACTTTAGCTTTAGCAACACTAACATGGCTAATACCAGCCCCCATTAGGCCACCACCCAACACCCCAACACGCTTAACGGCTTTAGGCTCTGCGTCTGCACCGTGCTCTTTTTTCATTTCAGTGGTTGCGAAGAAAATCGAACGCAGGGCTTTGGATTCCGAAGTCATCACCAGCTCAGAGAAACGCTTTGCTTCATACTGAAGGCCTTTGTCGAAGCCGTTCTCGAGGCCATAACGAATTACATCAAGAATCGCATCTGCTGCTGGGTAATTGCCGCGTGTTTTCTGATTAGTTTTCTTAGAAGCTTGTTCGAAAATCACTTTACGACCAAGGCCATTACGTGAAATTAGCTTTTCTTTAGTTGAAGCCTGATTTTGAGACGCTAGGCGTTTGCCTTTTTTGCTACCAGCATTCTTTTCAACAAAGCTTTTAGCCACTTCGAGCAAGATAGTTTCCGGAACACAAGCATCGACTACACCTAAAGATTTTGCTTTCTTAGCACGCAACTGCTTACCCGTAAGGATTAAGTCCAGAGATGGCAATAAACCAATAAGGCGAGGAAGACGTTGTGTGCCGCCCGAGCCGGGCAACAAACCTAGTTGGACTTCTGGCAAACCAAGACGAGTTTTGTCTGAATCGGTACATACGCGATAGTCACAGGAAAGAGCTAGCTCTAAACCACCGCCTAAACAAGGGCCATGTATCGCTGCAACCACTGGGTACGGCAGTTCAGACAGAGTTTGGAACATCTCCTGCCCTTGGCGAGCGAGAGACTGTGCTTCATCAGCCGTTTTACACGCATCAAGCATTCTTACATCAGCACCAGCGATAAAGTTATCTGGCTTCAATGAATGTACGATCAAGCCTTTAACTCGACTTTGCTTTTCTTTTAGCTGCTCAAAAATAGCTTTCATTTCTTCAGCAAAAGCGGCTTGCAGTGTGTTCATTTTCTCGTTTGGCACATCGATCGCAAGCCATGCAATATCTTGATCATCGATACTCAGAGAAAACGCTGCTTTCTTATTGGTTGGTTCACTATTTTTCGATTCAATGGTAGTCGCTGAGTCTGGTTGAGTGACTACTTCTTTTTCTTTTTTTGCATCAAGAGTCGTAGACATTATTCTACCTCCAAGATCATTGCTGCACCTAAACCACCAGCCGCACAAGCTGTATTCAGTGCCAAGCCGCCACCGCGACGTTTCAATTCACGTAATGTTTGAGTCATCATACGTGCGCCAGTTGCTGCAAACGGGTGACCATAAGCAATTGAGCTACCCAGGACGTTGAACTTCTCCATATCAATCTCACCGATCGCTTTGTCACGATCTAAATTCTTCTGAGCAAATTCATCGCTTGCAAACATTTTGACGTTAGCTAGAACTTGGGCTGCAAATGCTTCGTGCATCTCGATCAACGTCAAATCTGAAAGCTCGAGGCCTGTGTTCTTCAACACTTGAGAAGTCGCGTAAGTTGGACCCATCAACATATCTGTTTCAACACCAATCGCTGAAAACGCATAACCACGGATATAACCAAGCACTTCTAAGCCTAGTTCTTTTGCTTTGCCTTCTCGCATCAACATCACTGCTGCACCACCATCAGTAAGCGGTGTAGCATTGGCTGCAGTAACACTACCGTACTTTCTATCAAATGCTGGGCGTAATTTAGCGTAACCCTCAACGGTTGAGTCGTGGCGAATATTGTTATCTTCAGCTAGGTATTTTTTATAAGGTGCTGGGAATGCAGTCATCACTTCATCTTTGATTTTCCCCTCTTTCCAGGCTTTAGAAGCCAAAGAATGAGATCGATGAGCGAGTGCATCTTGCTCTTGACGAGTAATGCTATGGGTTTTAGCCATCTGCTCTGCTGTTTGACCCATTGAAAGGCCTGTTGAGTACTCAGCGACAGCTGGTGGGACTGGCATTAGATCTTTCACTGAAAGCGTTTTAAGAATCTTCAGCTTTTGACCCATAGTTTTCGTTTTGCTTAACGCCAATAAATTTGCCGCCAACTTCTTAGAAACACCGATAGGCAATACAGAAGAGGAATCCGCACCACCGGCAATACCGACATCAATCGTGCCCGCCATAATGCTCTCAGTCACGTTAACCGCCGCTTGAAAGCTAGTTGCACAAGCTCGTGTCACACTGTACGCATCGGTATTAATATCCATGCCGGTGCCAAGCACAATTTCACGTGCAATATTTGGCGCTTCTGGCATCTGTACCACTTGACCAAACACAACTTGTTCAATTAGCGCAGGATCGACATCTGTTCTCGCAAGCATTTCACTCACGACCATTTTTCCTAAGTCGACCGCAGGCACTTGACTAAATTCAGTGCTCTGACGAGCGAATGGGGTTCGTAATCCAGCGACAACGGCAACACGTTCTCCAGAACGGGTTTTGACTTCCTGTTTGCCCATGGTTTCTCCTTAAAGTTAAGAGGTCTGACCTGAAGCATTGTAAAGAAGTTGTTAATTAAATCAAACAAGCGTTTAAATAAACGTGATACGAGTATCTCACTGTTTGAAAATTTAACTGTACCTTCAGGCGAACCTTTTGGGGTGAAAGGTTGTCCTAAGAGACTAAACTATTGTTAAAGGGCACTGTTACTACAGTGTTTGGGGATTGTTTTCTTGAGGCAAAAAAAAAACCACACAAAGATGTGTGGTCGGAATGTATATAAAGCAATTAACTTAACGCCAATTGAAATAATCAGTTTCCTGATTAGGAGAAAGTAAAGTCAGCCTTCAAAAGGAAGTGTCGTCTTGCTCAACATGCTAGCCACGAATGACTAACTAGACGACAAGGTGTACTATAGCTTGTTCGAAGCCTTAGATTTTGAAGTAGATCAATTTTCATTGTGATTTTACGATTTCCAGTAAATCGGTAGCTCTAAAAACGAAACACAATATAAAAACAAAGCACAACGTATAGAAGACAGCTATACACAGAGCAATTATGGAGGCTCGTGTGTCGATAATAAAAATGTTTGGAAAGAAAACTGCCAAGCGTCCGGTCAACTCTGATATGGACAAACAAAGAAAATACGAAGCACTCGTGCGTGCCTATCATCGTGACCTGTTTCGCTACGCCTATTGGTTATGCAAAGACAAAACCGTTGCCGAAGACTTAGTGCAAGAGACTTGCCTTCGTGCATGGAAGTCACTCGATAGCCTTCAAGATGAAAAAGCCGCTAAATCTTGGCTAATTACCATCTTAAGACGCGAAAACGCGAGACGCTTTGAACGCAAACAGTTTGATCTGGTTGATATCGACGATCATGGTAATGATGCTAGTGTCAGTGACGACCCGCATCACCAACACCAATGGTTGCAAGCTCAGATCATGAAACTTGAAGTTGATTACCGTGAACCACTCTTTCTACAAGTCATTGGTGGATTTAGTGGTGAAGAGATTGCCGATATTCTCAATCTCAACAAAAACACAGTAATGACACGTTTATTCAGAGCTCGAAATCAGTTGAAAGAGATGCTGGATACAGAAGAGGCAGAGAGGGGGCAACATAATGGATGATTTAGAATTTCGTCGTCGTGTTTTGTCGGAACCTAAACAACGAACACCAGATATTATCAATGCAGTAGCAAACAGCGAAGCCAATAGTCATTTCTTAGACGATGTACTATCGCTTGATAAGCAGATCCATTCAGCAATGAATGTGGATGTGCCAGATGATCTTGCCGATCGCATTCTATTCAATCAGACCTCAAGCGAAGAGAGTAAAGTCGTAAGACCTACTTTTGCTCGTCGAGCAATGGCGATGGCCGCTTCAGTGGCGTTTGTTGCGGGCTTATTGGTTGGACAGGTTAATTGGGGAAACGCACTGGTTGCTCCAGCTCAAGCAAGTTTGGTCGATACTGCGATGAAACATGTTGTTGATGAAAAAAGCTTTGTGAGTTCAATCGACGAACAAGTGACATCACAACAAATCAACGCAAAAATGAATCCATTTGCTTACCAGTTTGATGAGGCATTCCCTTATCATGTCTACTACCTGAACCACTGTGGTTTCGGGAAGTCCAATGCAATGCACATGGTTTTCCAAGGTGAAAAAGGCAAAGTAACGCTATTTTTAACAGGAATTCCAACAGACAAATCTGTCGACTTTGACGAAGAAGGCATGTCTGGTTCGGTAACACCGATCGATAACAGCAGCCTGATCCTCGTAGGTGAAGATGGTGAGAACGTTTCTAAAATCGCCGAAAAGCTGACAAAAATCATCAAACCTATGGGCTAACACTCCTCTTAAGCCCCGTTACCAAAAGGCCCAGCAATTATACTCTTGATATTGCTGGGCTTTATTTATAAACAAACCACAAAACTATTCACCACACCAATACCTCTAGAGTTAAAACTCTAAAAAACAGTATTTCTCACCATTTTCGTGCCAGATAGGCGTCATTTCCATAATTTTCCACTCAAAATTCTCAATGGTCGGATTTGTATATCGTATACTTGCGAATAGGATCAGCCACCATTGAGCAATTGCTCAAATTAATCGCCCTGTAGAGGCGGATATATAAAGGAATAAATGAATGACTACCAACAACACGCGTCTGTTTAAAAAGTCTCTTTTAGCAGTAACAATTACACTGGCGTCTTCGCAAGCGATGGCAGCAGGTTTCCAACTTAACGCACAATCAGCAACTGGCATCGGCCGTGCATTCGCTGGTGATGCAGTAATCGCAGATAACGCGTCAGTAATGGCACGTAACCCTGCAGCAATGGCACTGTTTGACAAAACTGAGCTATCTCTTGGTTTTGAAAGCATCACTTCAATGATTGAAGTTAAAGATACAACTTACACTTCAGCACCTGGTGGTGTTTCCGACGTAGATGATGTAGGTGACACCTCTATCGCACCCAATATCCACCTTATCGTGCCTGTAAACGATAAATTTGCTTGGGGTGTGAATGCATACTCAAACTTCGGTACTAAAACTGAATTCTCAGATAACTATGAAGCATCTGAATTTGGTGGTTTGACTGATGTAATGAGTATCAACTTTGGTCTTGCTGGTTCATATCGCCTAAACGAGCAGTGGAGCTTTGGTGCTGGTTTAGACCTTATTTACGGTCAGGGTACAATGAAGCGAGAGGCATTCAGTGGTTCACAGGTTGCCACACCTCTAATTGACGTAGATGAAGCTGATGGTTGGGCTGTTGGATTTAACCTAGGCACTGTCTATGAACTTGATGAAAATAACCGTTTTGGTCTAGCTTACCGTTACAGTCCAGAGTTGACGGCTAAAGATGATAAAGGTCAAGAGATTACACTACCATTACCAGATATGGTTGAATTCTCAGGTTTTCACAAACTTGAAGACACTAAATTTGCTGTGCATTACTCAGTACAATGGATCGGCTGGGGTGACTTCGACCAAATCGAATTTAAGAACCTTTCACAAGGTGCAATTCCAGGCTCATATGACAAGAATTATCAATGGCAAGACGGTTGGCACTACGCTATCGGCGGTACTTACTACCTAAATGACACTTGGACACTACGTACGGGTTATATGTATGACACGAGCGCACAAGACTCAGTAACATCTATCTCAGTACCAGATTCTGACCGTCAATGGTTCTCAGCTGGTTTCACTTACCACATCAATACAGCATCTAATGTAGACTTTGGCTTTACATACCTACTAGGTGATGATGTTGATGTTAAAGAAACTGGTATTGGCGGACAACTAAACGGCACTACACACGCTGATGCAATCCTACTGGGCCTGCAGTACAGCCGTAGCTTCTAATATAATCGAAGTTAATAATCTCAAAGGGTCGCATTACGCGACCCTTTTTTGTTGTCTAAACTACTGACTAACTTCGATTTAAGCTTACACTTGTAGGCTGCAAAGGCAAAATATGCCTACAAGTGTACGCTCAAATTTCGCAACACGGCCGAAACATTTAGATTATTTCTCTAATAATTAAACACATTTACTCATTTAATCCCTAAAACACTGTTTTATTCGAATTTCATTTTTAAAGTAATGACTCTAAAAGTAGAATCACGCCACTAAATACTTATGATTCAGCGAACATAATAATGAAAATGAATAAGACCCTTCTATCTACTGCAGTGGCAGTTGGACTACTTTCGACTTCTACCGTTACTCACGCGGCAGGCTTTCAACTAGCAGAATACTCAGCAACAGGCCTAGGCCGTGCATACGCTGGTGAGGCTGCAATGGCAGACGGTGCAGATGCTCAATGGCGTAACCCTGCAATGCTGACTTACCTAGAAGGTACACAAGTTTCTGTTGGTGGTATTTACGTTAACCCTAACATTGATGTTAAAGGTGAAGTAAACCACGCTCACCCAGCATTAGGTACAAGCCAAGCATCTTCAAACGATTTCGCAGATGACGCTATTATCCCGAATCTTTACATTTCTCACCGTTACAACGAAAAGTTTGCTATCGGTTTTGCATTTGGCACGAATTACGGAATGGAAACGAATTTAGGTGACGACTTCAACGCATCTCATTTCGGTAACGAAGCAAGCGTAATCACTAAAGAAGCTAACTTAAACTTCGCTTATCAAGTTGTTGAGCAAGTAAGCATTGGTGGCGGTATCCGTTACGTTATGGGTGAAGGCAGCTTCGGTGCAACAGCACCAGCGAAAAATGCAATTGGTCTAGATTCAAACCAAATGCCGATCTCAGCTCCAGAAGGCACTACACTGAAATATATGGAAGGTGAAGACACCGCTTGGGGTTGGCAAGTAGGTACAGCGTGGCAGATCAACGAAGACCACCGTATCGGTTTTGCCTACAAGTCTGAGGTTGAGCTGAAGTTAGAAGGTCACGCAGAAGGCATCGGCTTTGGCATGACACCTGGTCAACGTGACAATGGACATATGATGTTAGCACTTCCTGCAACAGCAGAGCTTGCAAGTTTCCATCAACTCACTAAAGCACTTGCAATCCATGCTAGTTTTAACTGGACTGACTGGAGTTCTTTCGAAAAATTGCAAGCTGAGCTAGATACATATGGTAGCCATACAGTTAAGGTTGAGAATTGGGAAGATAACTATCGCTTTGCTGTAGGCGCAACTTACCAAATTGCCCCTAAACTGGCACTACGTACAGGTGTGGCTTACGATACTTCTGCAGTTAGCGATAAAAACCGTACTATCACTATTCCAGAAACTGACCGCACATGGTTAAGTGTTGGTGCTGGTTACCAATGGTCTGAACAGCTTTCATTGGATGCTGGCTTTACTTACATCATTGCTAAAGATGCTCCCATCACAGAATCTCGCGGTTACGCATCTGACGATGCAGCCGAAGCTGTTGGCGGCCAATTTATTGGTACAACAACGGGTAATGTTTGGCTAGTTGGTGTACAAGCTAACTACCGCTTCTAATCTGTTTTACTTAATCTAAAGTAACAAGCATTAAAAAGGCTCGATGTTGTATTAACATCGAGCCTTTCTTTTGTCGATTTTCTAAAACGTATTTCTAGTAATCTTCTAGATAACCATCAATGAAGTCTTCTTCTTCGAGATCAAACTCTTCAGGTTCAATTTCGGCTTTAAAGTCACGACGTTGAATGTAGACCTCACGAGTCAAAGCATATGGATCTGGCGAGTCGTCCAATAGTGATTCTTGTGACACTAACTGAGCGCGAGTCTCCATACCTTCAAATGCCCACTTACCTAAGCTAGCCCAAAAGTTCAAAAACGATAGAGGGACATACAAACCATCGACGGTTTCAGTTACTTCACGCGTCGTTAGTGGACCATAACCCGGCACCATAAAATACGGACCATTACCTACCCCGTAATGACCAATCGCATCAGAAAATGATTTGTCGTCGTACTTGGTGATCCCTGCTTCGCTGGCAATATCGATTAAGCCTAACAAACCAATCGTTGAGTTAATCCAAAAACGATTAAAATGGTCGAGTGCTTTTTCACCATTGCCCATAATGAGGTTGTTCACCATACTTGATGGCTCGTCTAAGTTGGCTAGAAAATTGGAAATGCCAGAACGTATTGGCACAGGAGTATAGTCAACATAAGCGAGAGAAACAGGGCGAACCAAATAAGGATCTAGATATTCGTAGTTGATATCCCACATCGCTCTGTTGAAGCCTTCAAAAGGATCGTTCGGGTGGGACTCTTCGACGTATTCAGAGGTTTCGAAGTTATCATCGTTAACGCTTTCGTCCGGCGCGCTAGAGCAACCCACCGTTAAGCTTGCGATAAATAATAAACTCGAGAGTCTTAAAACACTGATAGACATATCACCTTTTCCATAAGGAATAATAAAAAAGGCCAGCAATCGCTGGCCTCAATTGTTTGCGTAAGTCTATACCGTTTATCGCAAAATCGGAATAGCTAACACCTATGCAAACTGATGATTAATATTGCTTATTGATGTTGATAGTCACTGGAGCACCCAGTTCAACCACTTCACTTTCACCGTACCAATCACCATCGCGAGTTGAAACGTTGCCATCTGTATCAAGCCTAGCTCGAACCATCAGAGTTTCAAGGCTAGACAGCTTCAGACCTTCCATCATGCTATTGCCGTCATCGAGCACAACAGTACGAGGGAAAGTACCCAATGGGTAACGAGCCGCAGCGATAGGCATTGGTGAGCCATCAGCTCTGTGTACTGAAACAACCAACACAGACTTAGGGTCAGCGTTCACATCAGCGGCCAATTCAAGCGTTACTGCAACACTTTTACCTTGGTCAACACCCATGGTGTCGCCCATTTTCTTCTGAGCACTTTCAATACTGCGTGACAACATTTCGTAACGGCTATCTTGTGGACCAATCATCTGCTGCATGATGCTCCAGTACTTAACAGCACCAGGATAATCTTGACGTTCAAACGAATCGAACGCTAGCAAAGAGAATACTCGAAGGTCTACATAATCGTTTTGAATCAAACGGCTCAAAATCAGACGAGCTTGGTTTTGATCGGCTTCATCTGGTGAAAGCATCAATGCCTGTGCGAAACCTAGTTGAACATCTTCATTCTTAGGTTCAAGTTTGTAAGCTCTTTCCATAGAATCTTTTGCCGTTTCAGCATCACGGTTTGCGAGCGCAATACGACCAAGCAACAACCAACCCGTTGAATCTTTTGGTTGATAGTGAAGTCGAGTACGAAGTGCTAAAGTCAAATCTTCAAGCTCATCATCCGTTAACGCACCACCTTCCGATGACATCAACTTTTTAGACAACTCGGGAAGATTCGAGCTCACTTCTTGCCAGTGTTGAACCTTATCTAATGCACCGAACTGAAAGTACATGCCATAAGTCACAACCAGAACCAGAATCACAGAGGGTACTACCACACCAACCGTAGAGATTTGTGTTTTTGCCGTATCTTTCTGTGTTGGAACATCATCAAGTAGAGACTGCTTTAGATCTGCGATCAACTCTTGCTGGTTGTCAACAAGGCCTTCTTCTGCTTCTACTTCTAGTTCAACTAAGCGATCTTTATAGAACGCTTTATTCAACTCATCGCGAAGCATTTCATCATTGTTGGCCTTCTTATTAATGAACGGCAGAACAATAAGCAAAATCGCCGCTAATGAAAGGACAACTGTAGAAATCCAAAATAGAGTCATTACTTCTTATCTCCGTCGTTCTCTTCGTCGAGTAACGCTTTTAAGCGAGCTTCTTTGTCTGCATCCCAGTCTTTATCTGACTCTACTGCTTTCGACTTTGACTTTCTGCTTCGTAAAATGATCAAACCGAATCCAAACACAACAACCGAAAATGGGCCGACCCAAAGAATCGATGTTGCTAGCGTCAATGGCGGGTTGTAAGTCACAAAATTACCATAGCGCGCAATCATGTAATCAATGATGTCTTGCTTCGATTTGCCGTCTTTCGTCATCTCATACACTTTTTGACGCAAATCGACCGCAAGCTCTGCGTTCGAATCACCAATCGTGTTGTTTTGACATTTCGGACAACGAAGCGTGTTACTCAACTCTTTGAACTGTTGTTCTTGGTCAACCGTATCAAATTCATGAAATTCGATAGGAGCTGCTGTTACCGACGCAGATATAGCAAAAGTGGCGAACAACGCTACAAGTGTCTGTTTAATCATTTCGCCTCCTCCAATAACTCTTGGTACATCGGTTGGAGTGTCGCTGCCCAGTTTGTTGGATTAACATCACCAACGTGGCGGTAACGAACAACACCGTTAGCGTCAATTAGGAAGGTCTCAGGAGCGCCATAAACACCAAGATCGAGGCCTAGCATGCCATTGCCATCAAATAAACTGATCAGGTAAGGGTTACCTAACTCTTTTAACCAACCTACCGCTTTGTTGCGATCATCCTTGTAGTTAAGACCAATGATCTTAACGCCTTGGTCAGACAGCTTGTTCAGATAAGAGTGCTCTGCATAACAAGTAGGGCACCAAGTGGCCCACACATTAAGAAGCAGTGGCTCACCTTTGAAAATCGCTTGATCATGAAACTTACCAGGTTGTTCCAAATCTTCTAAACCAAACTCAGGAACAGGCTTACCGATCAATACTGATTCAAGCTTAGTCGGGTCATCGCCTGACTGGTTGCGCATTAATTGCGTTGCAAAGATTCCAGCGAGAACCATAAACGCGATCAAGGGAATGAATAAAATCTTCTTGCTCATTCGAATTAAGCCTCCTGCTCTTGAGCCGACTTTTTCGTTGGCTTGCGGAAACGGTAACGACGGTCACTGATAGCGATCACACCACCAATCGCCATGATCAGCGAACCTGCCCAAATCCAACGTACAAATGGTTTGTAGTAAATACGAACAGCCCACGACTTGTTATCGTCTAAACGCTCACCCATTGCGATATAAAGGTCACGTGTTACGCCACGGTCAATCGCTGCTTCTGTCATCATAGACTTAGCTGTGGTGTAGAAACGTTTTTCAGCGTGAAGCGTGTTGATGTACTTGCCTTCTTTGGTAATTTCAAAATCAGCAATATAGCCATCGTAGTTAGGACCATCTTTGTCACGAACGCCTGTGAATAGGAAGTCGTATTCTTCAAGTTGGTAGCTTTCACCTGGCGCCAGACGTACATCTCGTTCGATGCTGTAGTTTTGCACCATCGCGATACCAATCACTGTCACGGCTAAACCAATGTGACCACACATCATTGCCCAGTGGCTACGAGGTAGCTTAGTTAGACCTTTCAGGAATGTGTGACGGTGAGTCGCACGTTCATACAGCTCAAAACCGTGCATGAAGATAATCCAGAATGCCATTACCCAACCAGCAAAGGCAGTACCACTGAAGCGGTCAGCCAGTAAAGCAACTATTAGTGCGCTCAAGCCAAGTGAAAATACACCAGAAACCAGCATAGGTTTAACGAGCTTTGACAGGTTGTCTCGTTTCCAGCGGATCAGTGGGCCGATGCCTAAAAGGAAAGAGAACGGAATCATTAACCAGAAGAACAACATGTCAAAGAACGGAGCACCGATAGATACTGAGCCTAAGCCTAGCTGTTTGTGAACTAATGGTAGTAGCGTACCGACTAACACAACGACAAGCGCTGCAATCAATAAGATGTTGTTGCCAAGTAGCGCGTTTTCACGAGAAACCAGATCGAAGTTACCGCGAACGCGAACGGATGCGCCTTTAACAGCAAACAACAGCAGTGAACCGCCGATAACAAAGACTAGGAAACCTAAAATAAACATACCACGAGCAGGATCTGACGCGAATGCGTGAACAGAAACCAAAATGCCCGAACGAACTAAGAATGTACCTAGTAAGCTTAGTGAGAATGCAGAGATAGCCAGTAACACTGTCCAAGCTTTAAATGTGCCACGCTTTTCTGTTACCGCTAGCGAATGCATCAATGCAGTACCAGCCAACCAAGGCATAAATGAAGCGTTTTCTACTGGATCCCAGAACCACCAGCCACCCCAGCCAAGTTCGTAGTAAGCCCACCATGAACCTAGTGCGATACCTACCGTTAGGAACAACCATGCGGCAATTGTCCAAGGGCGCGACCAACGAGCCCATGCCGTATCTAAACGACCGCTCATTAGAGAAGCAATTGCAAAAGAGAACGCTACAGAGAAACCTACATAACCCATATAAAGCATTGGCGGGTGAATAATCAAACCCGGATCTTGCAATAACGGGTTCAAATCACGACCGTCGACAGGAAAGAAAGGCAATGTACGTAGGAACGGGTTAGACGTTACGATAATGAACAGCAAGAAGCCGACCGTTATCAAGCCCATGATAGCCAGTACGCGAGCCACAGACTCTTGAGGCATACCACGGCTAAACGTCGCTACTGCTACCGTCCAACCTGCTTGAATAAGAACCCAAAGCAGTAACGAACCTTCGTGAGCGCCCCAAACGGCAGTAATACGATAGTACCAAGGCAGTTGGCTATTCGAGTTACTTGCTACGTATTGGATTGTAAAATCATTGGTGTAAAACGCGTAACACAGGATAAAGAACGAAATCGCTAAGAATCCGAACATGCCCCACGACAACGGTCGTGCGCTATTCATTAATAATGTGTTATTTCGAGCGGCTCCATACAATGGGAGCACGCTGAGCAGCAATGCAAGTCCCAAGGACAGGATCATCGCAAAATGGCCGATCTCGGCTATCATTGAGCATTTCCTTCTTTTTGTTCAGTCGTGTATTGCAAAGGCTCATGGGTTTTCTTCATTGCTTCTGCAACTTCAGAAGGCATGTACTCTTCATCATGCTTTGCCAATACCTCGAACGCTTCAATTGTCGTCGCGTCTTTAAGGACACCTTGAGCAACAATACCTTGGCCTTCACGGAAAAGGTCAGGAAGGATGCCATCGTATAATATTGTTACTTTAGGGCCGACATCAGCCAAATCGAAGCTTACACGCAATGATTCATTGTCACGGCTTACAGAGCCAACTACGACCATTCCACCAATGCGTAGACGTTGACCCACTTCTGGTTTTTTACCATCTTTTCCGTTAACCAGCTCAGTTGGTGTATAGAACAGATCCATGTTCTGGTTAAGTGCGTAAACCATCAATCCAACAGTCGCACTGATACCAAAAAAGATCGCTAAGATAATGCCTAGCCTCTTTTTACGTCTTGGGTTCATAGAGTGTTCTCCATATTTTTTGCTGCATCGATACGAGCTTGACGATCAATCTTAGCTTGTACTTCATTAAGTAATTGCTTACCACGACGAACGCTTACCACCAGTAAGACGATCATCGCGAGGAAAGTGATTCCAAATGCACTCCATACATATGAGGCGTAGCCACCCATGGCAAAGAAATCACTCAAAGATTCAAAATACATAATTACCTACCCTACTACGCTTTTTCAGCCGCAAGTTTGCGAACCCATGGACGGTGACTTTCTTTGCTTAGGATTTCGTTTCTGAAACGAACCATCGTCACAGCACCAAAGAAAAAAGCGAAGCCGAAGATGTTGAGAAGAAGCGGCCATAGCATGTCACTAGAAATAGAAGGTTTGTCGAACTTGGTGATCGTCGCACCTTGGTGAAGCGTGTTCCACCACTCTACTGAAAAATGAATAATAGGTAGGTTGATGACACCCACGATAGCCAAAATGCCTGCCGCTTTTGCCGCCGTTTTTTGGTCATCAAAAGCATGGTGTAGAGCAATCACACCCAAGTATAGGAATAGAAGAATCAGCTCAGAGGTCAAACGAGCATCCCAAACCCACCAAGCGCCCCACATTGGTTTACCCCAAACCGCACCCGTTAACAATGCAATGAAGGTAAATACAGCACCAATCGGCGCCATCGCCAATGCGGCCATGTCAGATAGCCTTACCTGCCATACCAAGCCGATGAAGGCAGCTATCGCCATAGACATGTACACGCCCATTGACCAAATTGCAGACGGAACATGGATGTAGATAATTCGGAAACTATCGCCTTGTTGGTAATCTGAAGGCGCAAATGCTAGCCCCCATACAGTACCAGCGGATAGACACAATAGCGCTAGGATCGAAAACCACGGCAGAAGTTTACCAGCAAGCTGATATGAGGTTTCTGCTTTGGCGTAGGGATGGAGCCATTTCCACATGTTGTAATCTCACTCTTACTTCATATTGCTTACAGCTATTAAAGCTATAATTATAATAATTTATTATCTTGCTTTCAGTTTTGCTGACTCTATGAGTCCAATAGTAACTTTTGGTTCACATTAGCTATACGATAACGGCATCGTTATCAGTTCACACTCACTCTAAGTGCGGCACTGATCGCAAAAGGAGTCAAAGTCATCGCACCCATCAACATCGCCCCAAGCACCGCTAATTGACCGTTATACGCAACGCCCAGTGCTGCCGCATCAATCGCTGATGTTGCAAATATAAGAATTGGGATATACAACGGCAAAATAAGCAGACTTAAAAGCACACCGCCTTTTTGTAGTCCTACCGTTAAAGCCACACCAATCGCACCGATAAAGCTCAATGCTGGTGTACCAACCAATAACGTTAACACAACCGATAACCAAGTATCGAAATCTAAAGACAGCAATACAGCCAACAAGGGGCTGATCAAAATTAATGGTAACCCGGTCAATAACCAGTGTGCTATGACCTTGGACAAGACTACCAACTGCAACGGGATGGGCATCAGCATCATCTGCTCAAGGGCACCATCTTGAAAATCGTCGCGAAATAGGCGTTCTAAAGAGAGCAACGCAGAAAGCAGCGCAGCCACCCAAACAATACCTGCGGCAATACGCGCAAGTAAGTTTGGCTCAGGGCCAATACTTAAAGGAAAAAGGGTAATAACAATAATGAAGAACCACAGAGGGTTAAAAATATCCGCTTGACGTCGAAACGCAATCAGCAGTTCACGTCGAATAATAGTGGTCATTGAAGAGATCATATTAATCACCCAACTTTATTTTTCTTAGTTTCGGGCTATCAGCAAACATATCTTGGTGGGTAGTTAACAACACAATACCACCGTTATCTGCATGCTGAGAAAATAGAGATTCCAGAACTTTTACGCCCTGCTTATCGATCGCAGTCAGCGGTTCGTCTAAAATCCACAACATTTGCTTACTCAACCAAAGGCGTGCCAGTGCCACACGGCGCTGTTGACCCGCAGAAAGTTGACCTGCGGGCACATCCTCTCGACCAGCAAGGCCGACTTGAGCTAACGCGTGGTAAAGCTCTTCCTTCGTCGTTCCACCGCTGTGAATCGATTGATAAAAGCTTAGATTTTCATAAGCGCTTAACTCGCGTTTAACGCCAGTTTGATGCCCAAGAAAGAGTAAATTTTGATGATACGTGTCTCGACTCGATTCAATGGATTCACCATCCCAAGAAATAGTGCCTTCATCTCGGTCGCCTAAGCCAGTAATAATCCTAAGGAGTGTCGTTTTCCCGGTACCGTTTCGACCTTCAACTTGAACCAGTTCACCTGGTTTCAATTGAAAAGACAACGATTCAAACAGAACCCTGTCGTCACGAATAGCAGTTAAATTTGAGACTTCTAGCATAGGTAAATTTAGTCGAGTAATGAGAGCGCTATAGTAGCACACCAACATGGTGACAAAACAGGACTAGGCGTTTTCGTGAGAACAAACTCCGTAAGAAACTGTTACCATCGCATCACAATTTACACATTTTTATCAACAAACGAGATATTGTCGTATATACAAGCACTTATAAACATCGTTCTATATAAGAAAAGCAGATACAAAAAAAGAAGCCGAAGCTTCTTTTAAGAGGAATGCGTGACAAATATCGGGCATTCGAGCCACTATAAACACTCAATTTAACGACGTCGAGGTGGGTCTCTTCGTTCACGAGAAGCGGCCGGTTGTCCATCTAGCGATGAAGGATTACTTCTTAACGAAGGAATTTTCTCTTTACCTGCGAGCTTATTCTGCAAAGACATCATGAGCTCAGCTTCCGCTTTCGGCAGTTCACACTCTTCAATTAGTTCGTTAATTCCAGCGCCCAGTTGAACCATTTTCGTTGCACGAGTGTACAAGCGTCCATCGGTATCAGCATGTTCCAGCTCAACAATACGTTCATTCAAGTGCTTAATCAGATCTTGCTGCTCAGTCACTTTTTGACCAAGCCCAACCACGACAGAGCGAACCTCAAGTAATTGCTTACTCGATTTTTGAAGCTCTTTATCCAAATTTCGAATTTGCAGACGTGATTGATCGAGCTGTTTTTGAATCGCACGTTTTACTTTGCTAATCAAAATTACGATGAATAACGTAAAAACCCCAACTCCCGCTATCAGAGCAACAGGGCTTATAGGAAGCGCTTCAAACATTACAGATGAGCCATCTCATCCCATTCGTCTTCGCTTAGTAGTTTGTTTAGATCTACTAAGATAAGCAGCTTGCCATCACGGTTACTAACACCTTGGATGAACTTAGCGCTTTCATCAGTACCAACACTTGGTGTCGTATCGATCTCAGAAGAACGTAAGTAAACCACTTCAGCAACGCTATCAACGAGAATACCGATAACTTGGCGTTCAGACTCAATAACGATGATACGAGTGTTATCTGTGATTTCACCTTGCATCAAACCAAAGCGAGAACGAGTGTCGATAACAGTAACAACATTACCACGCAGGTTGATAATACCTAGAACGTAGTCTGGAGCACCCGGTACTGGAGCAATTTCGCTGTAACGCAGTACTTCACGTACTTGCATTACATTGATGCCGTAAGTTTCTTCTTCTAGCTGAAATGTCACCCATTGAAGTACTTCATCATTCGTTTGATCTTTTCTTACTTCAACTTCACTCATATGAGACATAGATAATCCTCTTGCCGTCGTTACCGACCACTATTATTAACTTGATATGTTTTATTAGCTTAATGCTTTTACATCTAGCCCTGCGTTTAGCATGGCGATTAATGCTTCAACATGGATCAAAGCACACATTTTTTCTTTTACCATACCGGCGAGCCATGGACGTTTCCCTGCCATTTCTCGCCAACGTACTTTATCTGTATTAAGTAACTCTGTGCCCTTTAGCTCGGTGCCCGCGAGGCCCCACAAGCTTTCTCCAAGCATGACTATATATTGATAGTTTTCTTTGTATTCGTCACCCGATAGTTTCTCGGACATCACCCATTTTGCGGTATCGACCACATCTAGTTGGCTATCGCGGTTAGTTTGTAAACCTAAATACCAAGCTGGCTTACCAATGATATGACTTAACTCTTCAAGGCGGTGAATGCCACCTAACTCATCAAGTGGTACCGCAAAGGTCACGCCGTTTACATCAAAATACAAGACTTGGAAATCTTCAGTTCGAACTGTGCTTTCCCAAGAAGTAAACTGGTCAGCTCCTCCAACTTGAGTTTCAGGTTCAATAACTGTCTCAATATCAGGTTCTTGAACTTCGACTTCAGGAGCTTCAACCTCTATCTCGGAATATTCTATTTTCGCTTCTGTTTGTTCAGTTTCTAGCAATTCATCTTCAGCTTGCTGCAATTCGATTTGAGGTTCTGCAACAATGGATAACTCTGGTTCTGGCAAGTTCCAGTCTTGAATTTCAGGTTCAGTAAATACTTGAACAGATTCTACAGCGGCATCGAACATTGGCATGTCGGCTTGCTGAGCGATTTTCTGTGTATTCTGATCCATCAACTCATCAAGATTGAGGTCATCGACAATGTTAGTCGCCTCTAGACGGCTCAGTAGTTTCTGAACATCCTCAAGATTAGGAACCTCAAATTCAGCTGCACGTATTTCGGCATAGCTTGAGTAATGAGTCGCTAATTGACGCTCTGGCTCTGGCTCTGGCTCTGGCTCTGGCTCTGGCTCTGGCTCTGGCTCTTCAGATTGTGACTCATCATCACACTCGTCAACAAAAAGCTCGTCAGATTCAAAGTTTTCATCGCCTAGTAGCGCAGTAAAGTAATCATCCAATGCTTGTTCACTCGATAAGCTTGGACGCTCTACTGTTAGTTCTTTATTCGCGCTCATTTATCGCCAGCCTTTCGAGATAAATAAGCAGCTGTTTATAAGCAAATACACCACGGCTACCCGATGCAAAATGAGATGCAGGCAAGCGTTTTAAGCTCGCATCTCGAAACTTAGTATCAATAGGAACAGCAGATGTCCAAACTTGATTTGGATAATCGTCTTTAAGCTGAGTTAATGTTTGCAATGATGCTTTGGTTCGCTTGTCGTACATCGTTGGGACTATTGTCACCTTAAACGGTGTTTTACGTGACTTCTGCATGATAGCTAAAGTTCGAATCATACGCTCCAAGCCCTTCATTGCTAAGAACTCAGTCTGTACCGGGATTAAGATACGATCGCTGCCAGCCAATGCGTTAACCATCATCACACCTAGAATTGGCGGACAATCGATTAGCACATAATCATAGTCATCTTTTAGCGCAGCTAAAGCACGCTTCAAGATAAGCCCCATACCACTGCGATTACCCATAACACGATCGAGTGTCGCCAATGACATATGTGCAGGAATAATATCGATACCTTCGACTTCCGTTTGCAAAATCAAAGGTCTTACTGTCTGCGCCGTAAACTCTCGCAATTGAAATAGATCAAACAAGCTCGACTCCACGTTATCTGAGTCGTAACCCAGATACGTGGTTAGTGATGCATGCGGGTCAGTATCAACCAACAATACTCGGTGCCCTTTTAAAGCAAGTAAGCCTGCTAAGGTCACTGTTGTGGTTGTTTTGCCAACACCACCTTTTTGGTTTGCAACACTCCAAACAATCATTTCGATTTACCTAAGCTAACCCAACTTCAACCAAGATCCTTTCCGCAATGCGGTCTAGAGGGAGGTCTTCAGTAGAAATGCCAGCTTTTGCTACAGCTTGAGGCATACCATATACAACACAGCTATCTTCGTCTTGTGCCCAAATTGTCGAGCCCGCAGTTTTCAACATACGCGAACCTTCTCGACCATCTGCGCCCATACCGGTCAGGATCATAGACAAGACTTTGTCGCCGTAGATCTTCGCAGCAGAACCGAAAGTAACATCCACACATGGTTTGTAGTTCATACGGTCGCCGCCATCAATAATTCTTAAGCGTGCAGACCCAGCGCGGCCATCAACCATCATCTGCTTGCCGCCAGGAGCGAGATAAGCCACTCCAGGTTTCAACACATCTCCGTCTTGCGCTTCGCGAACTTCAATCTTACACAAGGTATTCAATCGGCTGGCAAATGCAGCGGTAAAAGTTGCTGGCATATGCTGAACTAACACAATTGGGTGTGGATAGTGTGCTGGAATACGCGTCAAAATTTTCTGTAGTGCAACAGGGCCACCAGTAGACGTACCAATTGCCGTCAATTGATACTTTTTACCAGAAGCTCTGAATTTCGCTGTCGATGCAGCCACTGGTTTCACTGTCGAAGCTGCGGCTGAAATCGGTTGGCGCAATGGTGTCGAAGTTGTTGCTGGTGTAGTTGTAGCTCGTGGCGCAATAGGAGCACGGCGCATAAACGCACGTTTTGCTGCAATCTGAATCACACGTTGTTGAAGTAATGCAACAGCATCATCACGGTTACGTGCGATGTCTTCAAACTTCTTAGGTAGGAAGTCTAGAGCACCTGCGTCTAACGCATCTAACGTTGCTCTCGCTCCATCATGCGTCAACGAAGAGAACATCAAAATAGGCGTTGGAGACGCTGCCATGATTTCACGAACGGCAGTTATGCCGTCCATGACAGGCATTTCGATGTCCATCGTGATTACGTCAGGTCTTAGCTGTTTCGCTTTCTCAACCGCTTCTTTACCGTTTACTGCTACATCAATGACTTCTAGGCGAGCCTCTGAGTTGATGATCTCGCTAACGCGACGACGAAAGAAACTCGAATCATCAACGACTAATACTTTAATCGCCATATTTATCCTTAAATTAAATTCTTGACGCAGCTGCGTACTGCTTTAGCAAGTCCGGCACATCTAGAATCAATGCAATGTGTCCGTCACTTGTAATTGTCGCGCCTGCCATTCCTGGCGTGCCTTGCAGTAGTTTATCAAGTGGCTTGATCACTACTTCTTCTTGACCGATAAGCGTATCGACAACGAAACCAACACGTTGGCTACCAAGTTGTACAATAACAACATGGCCATGTCCTTTACGCAGTTCAACAATACCTGCTTTAGGTGCGAGCCAATTTTGCAAGTAGAACAACGGAATAGACTTATCACGAACGATGATAGTCAGTTGACCATCAACCACGTTTGTACGGCTTAAATCTAGGTGGAAGATCTCATTTACAGAAGCCAGCGGCAATGCAAATGGGTGACCCGCAACACCGACCATCAAAGTTGGTAGAATCGCAAGCGTCAGTGGAACCTTGATCGTGATCTTAGTGCCTTGTCCCATCTCTGAGTCGATATCAATGGAGCCGTTCAGTGTGTTGATCGCTGTTTTCACAACGTCCATACCTACACCACGACCGGAGATATCAGAGATCTGCTCTTTGCTTGAGAAGCCTGGAGCAAAGATGAGGTTGAAACACTCTTTGTTTGATAAACGAGATGCAGCATCTTCATCCATCAGACCACGTTTAACCGCGATAGCGCGAAGCTTATCTGGGTCCATGCCGCCACCGTCATCAACGATAGCCAGTTCAATGTGATCACCTTCTTGAGAGGCAGACAGTATCACTTTACCCGTTTGTGATTTACCTGCAGCAACACGATCTTCCGGCATCTCAATACCGTGGTCGACAGAGTTTCTCACTAAGTGAATAAGGGGATCAGCAAGTGCTTCCACTAAGTTCTTATCAAGATCCGTTTCTTCGCCACGCATTTCAAGAACAATGTCTTTCTTCAAGCTACGAGCAAGGTCACGGACAACTCGTGGGAAACGACCAAATACTTTCTTGATCGGCTGCATACGAGTCTTCATTACCGCACCTTGTAGGTCTGCGGTAACAACGTCTAAGTTAGAGACAGCTTTCGCCATTTCTTCATCGTTACTATTTAAGCCAAGGCTAACAAGTCGGTTACGAACCAACACCAGCTCACCCACCATGTTCATGATGGTATCAAGTGTTGATGTGTCTACACGTACTGTAGCATCAGCTTGTTGTTTCTTCGCTGGCGCTTTAACTTCAGTTTTCGCAGGTGCTGCTTTCACAGCAACGGGTGCAGATGGCTGATGCTTAGGAGCCGCTTGTGGTGCTGGTGCGATAGGCTCGGGCTTGACTGCTGCTGGCTTCGTTGCTGCGTCCAGTTCTTCAAGAGTCGGACCATTACCTGAACCATGTAACTGATCAAGTAACTTCTCGAACTCTTCGTCAGTCATCAGATCATCGCCCTCAGACATCGCCGATACTGGTTCCGGAGAAGGTGCTGCCGGTGGCGGCGGTGTTGAACCTGCTGCTGTCGGGCTCTTACCCGCACCATGCAATTCATCTAATAACTTTTCAAATTCGTCATCAGTGATATCACCACTATCAGAAACTGGCTGAGGTGCGACTGGTGCTGGCGGCGGTGTTGGTGCTGAAGTTGCTGTCGGCGAACCACCTTTCCCATGAAGTTCATCAAGCAAGCGCTCAAACTCATCTTCAGAGATATCATCGACCGAAGATGCGCTGATGCTTGAGCTTTCAACAACAGGCTCTGGAGCCGCTGCTATAGGTTCAGGGATAACTGGAGCTGGAGCTTCTACTGGTGTAACTTCATCGGCGGAGTGTGGTTTACAGAGACGATGAAGCTCATCCAATAACGCTTGATCAGCTGGCACTAAAGGCTCCTGATCTTGCACGGCTTGAAACTGTACATTTACTGTATCTAAAGCCTGTAGCATTGTATCCATCAAACCTGAGGTTACACTGCGTTGGCCGTTTCTTAGAATGTCGAACACATTCTCAGCACCATGACAAGTATCCACCAGCTCAGTCAATGCTAGGAAACCAGCACCACCTTTTACTGTATGGAAACCACGGAAAATAGCATTTAATAGGTCTTTGTCGTCAGGGTTATTCTCAAGCTCTACCAGTTGTTCTGATAAAAGTTCAAGGATCTCTCCTGCTTCGACTAAAAAGTCCTGAAGAATATCTTCGTCTAAATCGTAGCTCATACGTTACCTTTAAAATCCAAGACTGGATAACAAATCGTCGACTTCATCTTGAGATGCAACAGCGTCTTCGCGCTCTTCTGGGTTCATAATTGGACCCTCGGGAGCAATGGACGCTTTCTTCTCTGACTCTGGAGTTGGCTCTATCTGATTCGCACCAAATACTGTGAGAATCTCGACCAAACGTCCCTCAACCTCATTCACCAAGGTAATAACTTTGCTAATTATCTGCCCAGTTAAATCTTGGAAATCCTGAGCCATCAAGATTTCAGTCAATTGTCCACGTAGTTCAGTACTATCGCCTTCTACCTGGACAAGCAATCCATCAATGCGGTGACATAAAGCTTTAAATTGTGCCAGCTCAATGCGGCCATGCATCAGTTCATTCCATTGAGGCCTTACTTGAAGTAAACACTCGTGTAGGTTGTCTGCTATTGGCATACAGCGATCGACAGCGTCCATCGTCTTATTTGCCGCAACTTCCGTTTTATCAATGACATACTGAAGGCGATCCCTAGCGTCAGGGATTTCATCATTTGCGATGACGCTAATGCGTTCATCGAAATTAAATTGAGTCAAAGAATCATGGAGGTCGCGAGTCAGACTGCCTATTTCTTGAAGCATTGGATTGTCTTGAAGATTAAAATTATCTTCATAAATGCTTCTAACAAGAGAATCAGCACCTTGCTGCTCATTGTTCTCAAGCAGCTCTACTAATTTTTTTGCTTGTTCTAATGAAATCATCCTGAGTTCGGCCTTACTCCGCATACTTTGTGCGCTTAGGCTATCGAGATAAACAGAGGACTTTTCAGTCAGTGTTTACCTAAAAGTGCCTAAAACTTATTGATGCTTATAAGCGATCAAAAATCTTATCTAGTTTCTCTTTCAGCGTTGCAGCAGTGAAAGGCTTCACAATGTAACCATTAACACCCGCTTGCGCTGCTTCAATGATCTGCTCGCGTTTCGCTTCTGCGGTGATCATAAGCACTGGAAGGTGCTTAAGTTCTGCGTCTGCGCGAATGTGCTTAAGCAGGTCAATACCTTGCATGCCAGGCATGTTCCAGTCAGTTACCACGAAATCAAATTCGCCTTTTTTCAGCATAGGTAACGCGGTCAAGCCATCATCTGCTTCTTGAGTGTTGTTGAAACCTAGGTCACGAAGTAGGTTTTTAACAATTCGGCGCATCGTTGAAAAATCATCAACAATGAGAATTTTCATGTTTTTGTTCAAATTAGCCTCCACTGAATAAAACCAGTGTTGTTAGTCGTTCTGTGTCCAAGCACTTAACTTAGTGCGTAAACGCTGCATAGATTGGCTTAGTATTTGGCTGACGCGAGATTCGCTGACACCTAACACTTCCCCAATCTCTTTTAAATTGAGTTCTTCGTCGTAATAAAGTGAAAGCACTAGGCCTTCTCTTTCCGGAAGTTGTTTTATCGAATCGATCAAAGCTTGGCGGAAGGATTCATCAGCAACCCCTTGAAAAGGCGTATTGTCTTGAGAATCTTCATTCGGAGATATTACATCATCTGAGACGCCTAAATCTTCGATCCCAACCAGTCTTGAGCAATTTATGTCAGTTAAAGCACTATGATATTGGTCTAAACTGAGTCCCATGTGCTTTGCCACTTCGGCATCACTTGGATCACGGTTTAGCGTTCCCTCTAACTCGGCTATTGCACTACTGATTTCACGATTGTTTTTATGAACCGATCTTGGCACCCAATCTCCACGTCGAATGTCATCTAACATCGCCCCGCGAATTCGGATACCTGCGTACGTTTCAAAGCTTGCGCCTTTAGTACCATCATAGTTTTGTTGCGCCTCAATCAAGCCAATCATGCCAGCTTGAATCAAGTCATCAACCAATACATTAGGCGGTAATCGCCCCAACAAGTGATGAGCGATACGTTTAACCAACACAGAGTACTTCTCAAAAAAAGCCTGTTGGCTATTGTGATTAGCATGCTGGTCGTAAGTAAGCGCTTTATTCACCAAATGGTTCCTCTACAAATTCAGTACGATTCAGCAGTCTTTCAACAAAAAATTCCAAATGCCCACTTGGGGTTTTTGGTATTGGCCAGGTCAATGCTTTATTTGCCAGTGAGCTGATTGCTAACGCAGCAGGAGAGCGAGGATACGCATCCACTACGATTTTCTGTCTCTTGACTGATTGACGTACTTTATCATCTAAAGGAATACATGCTACGAGTTCGAGGCTCACATTCAAGAAGCGCTCTGTGACCAAAGTCAACTTTGCAAATAATTCTCGACCTTCGCGGTAGCTTCTGACCATATTTGCAACAACTTTGAATCGTTGAACTTGGTGCTCTCTACTCAACAACTTGATTAAGGCATATGCATCAGTAATCGAGGTCGGTTCATCACAAACGACTACAACCACGTCTTGTGCCGCTCTTGAGAAGCTAATGACCATATCCGAAATGCCAGCAGCTGTATCAACCAACAAGATATCCATCTCGTCTTCAAGCGAACCAAAAGCTCGAATCAACCCCGCATGTTGAGCGTGTGAAAGTTCAGTCATGCTCTGTGTACCAGATGTCGCTGGAATGATTTTAATTCCATGCGGTCCTTCAACAATCGCATCTTTAAGTTCACACTCACCGGCCAGCACATGCCCTAGGTTTCGTTTAGAACGAATTCCTAGCATGATGTCTACGTTGGCAAGCCCTAAGTCGGCATCTAAAACCATGACTTTTTTGCCTTGGCGAGCCATACAAATAGCCATACCTAGCGTCACATTAGATTTACCTACACCACCTTTACCACCCGTTACCGCAATAACTTTTGTTAATGAAGGCTTGGTTAAGCGACGGAGGCCGCTAGCTTGATCATGTATCATATTTTCATTCATATTTATCCGCCGCCTAGAGCCCTTCTGAATCGCTATTCCAGTAATGAGGTTCATTCTCTGTAGATTTTTCTAATAACTCATTCGCCTTAGCAATCATGTACTTTGGCTGAGCTATAACGATATCTTCAGGAACTCGTTGACCATTTGCTATGTAAGCAACTGGTAATGCATTTTGTATTACTACACTGATGAATTCACCTAGACTTAGGGATTCATCCAGCTTAGTCATGATGCACCCCGACAACGGGATTCTTCTAAAGTGTTCAATGGTTTCTTGTAGCACTTTGCGCTGCGCAGTTGCGGGTAACACAAGGTAACTATTGATAACGGAACCACTCTCTTGCATCAATGTGTCTAACTGCTCAGATAGGCGAACATCTCGTTGTCCCATGCCTGCAGTATCGACCAGAATTAGGCGACGATTACGTAACTGATATATTACATCGGCCAACTCACTAGAATCTTTAGCAACTCTTACAGGACAACCCATAATTCGACCATAAATCGATAACTGCTCATGTGCACCTATACGATACGTGTCGGTTGTCACTAGTGCGACGTTGTCTGCGCCATACTCCATGGCGGCACGTGCAGCTAGTTTTGCAACAGTCGTTGTTTTCCCCACGCCAGTCGGGCCTAGCAAGGCCACAATACCACCGCGTTTTAAAATATCTTTTTGTGTTACCGAGATTTGATCAGCAACCAACGCTAACAAGGCTTTCCAAGCTCGTGCTGGTTTGGTGTCTTCAGGAATGTAGCAAGCCATCTGATCAGCAAGTTCAGCCGAAACACCCATACGTTCAAGGCGCTTGATAAGCATGGCTCTAAGTGGTTCACGGCGCTCAACTTCTTGCCACATTAGCCCAGATACTTGGTGCTCTAACAAACGACGAATTGAGGTCATCTCTTCGCGCATTGTTTCCATTTCAGTATCTGAACCTTTCGATTGGACCGGATCACGACCACGATCGTAACGAGTAGGATCTAAACGAGGTGCAGGGCGCTCTACTCTTCGGTCTTCGGCAATCAATTTAGACAAACCCGTTTCACGAGCAAATGCAGAATCTATATTGCTGTTACGAGGCTGTGACTGTTGGTTGCTTTGAGAACCTTGATGACCGCCCGATTGACGATTGAGTAATGCAGACAACGAATCTTCGTTTTCTGCACGGTGTTGCGGTTCTTCGTCTGCGCCATGGCTGTATTGCTTCAGCATGTTCGCGAAACGCTTAGTCATTGAACGTCCGCCTTCAGAATTCGACTGTAGGCTAACCTTGTCATCATCTAATTGACGACGACTCGCAGGTACAGCGGGCGCTGCCATCTGCGTATATTGACTTTGCGCAGGCTGCTGAGGTTTGTTTAATCTTTGGCTCGCTGTCGACGGGCTGGATTCGCCATCAATAGCAGCAACAATTTCCACGCCACCTGCGACCTTTTTGTTAGACATGATCACCGCTTCTGAGCCAAGTTCTTCTTTAACTTGGAGCAAAGCTGTTCGCATATCTTTTGCAAAAAATCGTTTAATTTTCAATTCGATCGTCCGTTCTAATTAGGCGGCTTAATTACCAACAGCTTGTACTATGCGTATCTGCTTTTCGTCTGGTATCTCTTGGTAAGACAAAACTCTCAAGCTTGGGATCGTGTTTTTCACGAACTTAGCCAAAGTTGAACGCAATACACCAGAGGTCAGCAACACCGCTGGCTCCCCTTTCAGTTCTTGCTCTTGTGTGGCATTACTAAGAGAAGTCTGTAAACGTTCGGCTAAACCAGGTTCAATACCAGCAGATTCTCCGCCGGATGCCTGCATAGTTTGATGCAAGATTTGTTCCAGCTCGGGAATTAAGGTTATAACTGGCAACTCTGGTTCTATACCATTGATTTCTTGAACAATTAGTCGTTTCAATGATATACGAACAGCCGCTGTCAAGATGTCAGGTTCTTGACTCTTACTTGAATACTCCGACAAAGTTTGGACGATGGTGCGAATGTCACGTATTGGAATAGCTTCATTCAATAGGTTCTGTAGCACTTTCACCACCACACCAAGTGGTAATTGATCCGGCACAAAACCTTCCACCAATTTAGGCGTTGTGCGGCTAAGCATTTCAAGTAGGTTCTGAACTTCTTCGTGACCAATCAGCTGCGACGCATTATTCGTTAACTGTTGACTGAGATGGGTAGCCAACACGGTTGATGAATCAACCACCGTGTAACCTAAGGCTTGCGCATGTTCACGCTGCTCTTCACGAATCCAAACCGCTTCAAGGCCAAAAGCAGGATCAATCGTCGGCTCGCCATCGATCATGCCGTAAACTTGACCCGGGTTAATCGCGAGTTCCATGTCAGGCTTAATCTCGGCTTCACCAACGGCAACTCCCATCAAGGTGATTCGGTAGCTGTTTGGTGTCAGTTCTAAGTTATCGCGAATATGAACGGCCGGGATCAAGAAACCAAAATCTTGAGACAGTTTTTTACGTACCCCTTTGACACGTTCAAGCAGTTCGCCGCCTTGATCTCTGTCTACTAGAGGAATCAAACGGTAGCCTACTTCTAAGCCAATAATATCGACAGGTTGAACGTCATCCCAAGAGAGCTCTTTCTTGGACCCCGTTTCTCCGCTTGCTTCAACGGTCGTAGGAAGATTCGGTTGTTCAGCCTTCTTTTTGTTCTTTTTATCGATGTAATAGGCAGCTGCACCTGCAATGACAGCAAGACTCAAGAATGAGAAATGCGGCATACCAGGAACGATACCCATGATGCCAAGGATACCTGCTGTGATCATCAAGGCTTTTGGATTGTCGAACATTTGGAAGACAAGCTGTTGCCCCATGTCTTCATCGGTGTTTTGGCGCGTCACCATCATCGCGGCTGCGATCGACAATAGTAGAGACGGAATTTGTGCAACCAAACCATCACCGATAGTCAGCAGCGTGTAGATCTCGATCGCTTCACCAAAACCTAAATCAAACTGAGCCATACCAATGCTCAAGCCGCCAATGATGTTGATGAATAAGATCAAAATACCAGCGATCGCATCGCCTTTAACAAACTTAGACGCACCATCCATCGAGCCATAGAAATCGGCTTCTTTGGTGACTTCAAAACGACGGGTCCGAGCCTGATCTTGGTCGATCAAACCCGCATTTAAATCGGCATCGATTGCCATCTGCTTACCCGGTAAGGCGTCCAAGGTGAAACGCGCACTTACTTCCGAGATACGGCCTGCACCTTTGGTGACAACCATGAAGTTGATAATCATCAAAATCAAGAACACCACTAAACCAACCGCATAGTTACCACCGATAACCACGTTACCGAAGGCTTCAATAACGTTACCGGCAGCATCACCGCCTTCATGACCATGGAGTAATACCACACGTGTCGAAGCAACGTTCAAGGCTAAGCGGAGTAGAGTCGCAATCAGAAGTACAGTCGGAAATGCAGCGAAGTCTAAAGGCCTGCGGGTATAAACCGAAACCAATAGCACCACCATAGACAGAGCGATGTTAAAGGTGAAAAACATATCCAACAAAAAGGCTGGAATGGGCAACACCACCATAGCAAGCGTTGCAAGTACCATAACAGGTGCACCAATCGCAGGCATGGCACGGTTAGGAATTTTAGGTAGCTTGTCCGCAAAAGGCAGGGAAAATTTCATAAATCTAGGCTGTTTCGCTATGTTGTAGCTATCTCACTAAGCGGACTGAGGCCTAGGTCTAAGCTATGTTGCTAAAGTTTATTATGATCAGGTTTATAATGATCGGACTTAGTATGTTCGGATTGATATAGCAAACACTGTACCAACATCTCACGTCAAATTATCGCCATCACATCAAAAAAGAGAGGTGTAGCTAAGTAACCATTATCACGGTTCATCAAGCTGAGCTCAAGCAATTGATCTAATGACGTAAATCAGGTGGGATCGGCATATTGGAATCTTGCAGCTTTGGCCTCTCGCCACCTTTTTTCCGGTACTGTTTAAGTTGAAATACATATGCAAGCACTTGTGCAACCGCAGTAAACAGACCGTCAGGAATTTGTTGTTCTAGCTCGGTGGTGTGATACAGCGCCCTAGCTAACGGCGGTGCTGGAATAATATAGATGTCATTTTCTCGAGCGATTTCACGGATCTTCATCGCCATGTGATCGACCCCTTTGGCGACCACAATTGGCGCTTTGTCTTGATTCTGCTTATAACGCAGAGCCACTGAAAAGTGTTCCGGGTTGGTCACAATCACATCTGCCTGAGGAACATCAGCCATCATACGTCGCTGAGCCGCTTCCCTCTGCAACATACGAATACGCCCTTTCACTTCAGGCTTACCTTCTGTGTCTTTAAACTCATCTTTCACTTCTTGCTTGGTCATCTTAAGTTGATCGGCATGTTGCCAAATCTGGAATGGGATATCTATCGCCACCACAATCAACAGAGAACAACTGATAAGCAGAATAAAATTAAGCAAGATATCCAAGGCGTGGAAGATATTCTGCGGATACACATCCATACTCAATTGCATTAAGTCATGTTGGGAAGCTTGGATAAGGTAGATAGCCATGCCTGATACCAGAGCGACCTTCAAAATAGATTTCAGCAGCTCAACCCAACTTTGTAGGCCAAACATACGCTTAATACCGCTTAAAGGGTTGAGCTTAGACGCCTTAGGCATTGCTGCTTGCATCGAAAAGTTAACACCACCGACACCCGCAGCACCAATAACAGCAGCAACGAACAAAGTTATTAAGATCAGGAACAGCGGAAACAATAGGTTTACTAATGCACCACCCGCTATTTCGAAGAGTTTATTGGTATCAAATATCTCGTCGCGGCTCAGAGAAAACAGGCGTTGCATCGCCTCGAACAATGCCTTCGCCATCGATTCGCCAAACCACATTAAGGAAATTGCACCGACTATCAGTACCGACGCTGACGCTAGCTCTTTTGACCTTGCAACCTGCCCTTTTTCTTTGGCCTGTTGCAAGCGTTTGGGCGTGGCGTCTTCTGTGCGTTCTTGACCGTCTGACTCTGCCATATCAGTCTCCTAACAATCTAGTCGGATTAGACGACATATCTGTTGCTCGCCTTGCATCCAGAATAACTCATAATGACTATACAAGCCGCCAAGGATGTACCAACAAAGTAACAAACCTACAAGTAGCGCAAATGCAAAACCCAAAGAAAATATGTTTAACTGAGGTGCTGCACGCGTCATTACACCAAAAGAGAGGTTAATTGTTAGCAACGCAATAATCCCCGATAAGGACATCGCCAATGCTGTTTTGAACATGATGCCAAGCCACAACGCCAGTTCTCTAAAATCAACAGCCGTCAAAGAACCACTGCCAATCGGCAAGGTCTTGAAGCTGAACACCACTAACTGCAGCATTTTTAAATGGCCATCGGTCACCAAGAAAAACATGGTCGCCAACAACATGAAAAGCTGACCAAGTACTGGCGTGTTTTGACCGTTTGCAGGGTCCACCATAGAGGCGAAACCCAAACTTGATTGCATACCCAAAATCTGACCGAGCATTACGAAAGTTTGAATCATGAATTGAGTGACAAACCCCATGGCAACACCAATCACGATTTGCTCAAAAACCGTCAAGAACCCTTGGAAAGACAGTAGTTCAATTTCTTTAGGGACAGCAGGAATCGCAGGCATAACAGCGAAGGTAATCGCCAAACCTAAATACAGGCGTATACGCGGCGACACAAAACGTGCCCCTGTCACCGTCATCACCATCAGCATGGCTGAGATACGAGTGTATGGCCAAAAATAATTGGCTAACCACTCTAGTACAAGGCTCGTTGGGTATTCCATGTTGGTCTAATACAGAACTTGCGGCAAGCGTTCTATGAGTTCAAAAAAGAACTCCATCATCATTTGAGTCATCCAGTGAGCAAACATCATCAACGCTAATAGCGTCACGATTAAACGCGGAAGGAAACTCAATGTTTGTTCGTTGATAGACGTCGCGGCTTGAAAAACAGCAACGACTAAACCGATCAGAAGGCTCGGAATAATAATGGCGCATACCATGATCAGTACCATCCAAAGCGCGTCTCGGAACAATTCTACGAATATTTCAGGATTCATTATTCCCCCAGCTACAAGGCAAAACTGCCGGCGAGTGTGGAGAGTATCAAGTTCCAGCCATCAACAAGGACAAACAACATCAACTTAAACGGCAACGATACAATCATCGGTGACAACATCATCATACCCATAGCCATCAATACCGAAGCCACCACCAAGTCGATAATCAAAAACGGTAGGAACAACATGAAGCCGATTTGGAACGCCGTTTTTAATTCCGATGTGATAAATGCTGGAATCAGAACCGCCATCGAAACATCTTCAGGATTGGTTACTTCCGCGCCGGAAATCTCAACAAAGGTTTCAAGATCTTTGATTCGAGTCTGTTTGAGCATGAAGGACTTAATCGGTTCTTGAGCAATATCAAATGCCTGTCGTGCCGATACCTGTTCATTAAGATAAGGCTGAACTGCTTGTTCGTTAACTTGATTAATCACTGGCGACATGATGAAGAAGGTCAAGAATATCGCGATACCAATAATGACTTGGTTAGACGGTGTTTGTTGTAGACCCATTGCCTGACGCAAAATAGACATCACCACCACAATACGAGTGAACGACGTCATCAAAATCACCATCGCAGGCAAGAAGCCAAGCATGGTCATTAAGGCTAGAATTTGCAAATTGACCGAGTAGTCTTCGCCGCCATTAGCATTGGTAGTCATGGTAAAGGCTGGAATACCGCCACCGTTGCCAGTTAAACTACCAGTCGTCATTGTTTGTGATGTGGCTTGGTCTTGCTCCATCGTACTGATGGTGACCGATTCTGAACCAGCCGTATTCGCAGGAATCACGGCGCCATCTTCAGCTTGCGCAAATACCGATACACTGAAAACGAGAGAGCAGAAGAGAATGATCTGAACCAGCAGCACTTTTACCGATCCGAAAGCTCCGGCTGGATAAAAGTAAGATGAGTTCAAAAGTCCGTTATTTGTTTGCATCTTTTTTAATTAGCTGGGAAAGCTGACTTGAAAATGTACTTTTTTCCAGCATCTCCTGAGTAAGAGGTTTATCGAGCTTAGAGATCAGCTGAATCGACTGAGTGGTAATGCCAACCAAAAACTGTTCATCTCCCGCTTGTACGATCGCAATCCGTTCTTTAGTCCCAACAGGGATTTGCCTAACAATGGCCAAACCTTGTTGGTTCGACATCGCAGGCACTTGCATTCGTTTCAATAACCAAGCAATAAATAAGATGAAGGCAATAACGAAAATTAGCGACCCAAAAGTGGTCGCTAAATCAAGAGAAGGAGGTGCGGCAAAAGCAATTGAAGGCGTAGACAACAGCCCTATTCCCAATATTCCACGAGACAAACGTTTTATTCCGCAAAACAAAACTGTCATTCCGTGAGAAAAGCCCGCCAGTATTTGAGACAAAAAGCTCATTAACGCAGCTTCTTAATTCGTTCTGTTTGGCTAATGACGTCAGTCAAGCGAATACCAAATTTGTCGTTTACTACAACCACTTCACCGTGAGCAATCAGAGTACCGTTGACCATCACATCTAGTGATTCACCAGCAATTCGGTCGAGCTCAACAACCGAGCCTTGGTTTAGTTGCAGTAGATTACGAATGCTGATCTGAGAGCGGCCAACTTCCATAGAAATCGTCACTGGGATATCCATGATGGTATCCAGTTTACGACGCTCATCTTCAGAAATAGGAGACGATGAATCGGTCAGCTCATCGAGTGGTGCCGCAAGCACGTCATCGACATCAATTGACGGTGCAGAAGGGTCTTCACCAAGTGCAGCAGCCCATTCGTCCGCTAACTTTTGATCTTCACTAGGTTCCATTACCAATTCCTATACTTTTATCTATTTTACTATTCGTTATCATCGCTATTTTCTAGTTCAGACATTAAGTCTTTACCTAGGAATGCGAGATCAGTTTTGACCACATGCGGTCTTTGAATTTTTTCAGAAATCTGTACGGCAAGCTTCTCGCCCGAACGACCCATCTTCACACGGTAAGTCGGCAATTCTTCGACAAACATCGTCGCGTGCTCAGGCATGTTCATGGGAATAACGTCACCTGGTCGCAATTCCATCAGATCACGCAATGAAATATCTTGCTCTAGCAAGTTCACGCGAAAGTTAACTGGCACATCCATGATTTCATCACGAAGGGCAGAACTCCAACGAACATCAGTTTCCATTTTGTCGGATTGAACACCCGCATCCAGCAGTTCACGAATCGGCTCAACCATGGAGTAAGGCATCACGACGTGGAAGTCACCACCACCACCATCAACTTCAATGTGGAATGAACTCACAACAATCACTTCTGTTGGGCTCACAATGTTCGCCATACTCGGGTTCACTTCAGAATCTAAGTACTCAAACTCAACCCCCATCACCGGAGACCATGCTTCTTTGTAATCTTCAAACACAATTTTCAGTAATAGCTGAATAATGCGTCTTTCAGTCGGCGTGAATTCACGACCTTCAATCTTGGCGTGAAATCGTCCATCACCACCAAAAAAGTTTTCTACAAGAATAAATACAAGGCGTGCTTCCATAGTGATCAGCGCCGTACCTTTTAACGGACGGAAACGAACCATGTTCAAACTGGTGGGTACATACAATGTGTTCTGGTACTCACCAAACTTCATCATTTGTACGCCGTTGATCGACACTTCAGCCGTTTTACGCAACATATTAAACAAGCTAATCCGCATATGACGCGCAAATCGCTCGTTAATAAGTTCAAGGGTCGGCATTCGACCACGAACGATTCGATCTTGAGATGAGAAATCGAAATTGATCGCATTGTCATTTTCGGTTTCTAAGACATCTTCAACGTCTTCAACATCATCAACGCCATGCAATAGCGCATCAATTTCGTCTTGGCTTAATAAATCGGTCACAAATTACCTATTGAATTACGAAGTCAGTGAATAACACTTTTTCAATCACAGGCTGGCCAACAGCTTGAGCCAGACTTGCTTTAATATCTTCCGTAGCCTTATTACGCAGTTCCACGCGGCCTGTTGGTGAGCGTAATTGGTCTACCGTTGCCGAAGCGAATGTCGCTAGTAGTGTACTTTCTACCAAGGGGGAGTGGTAACGAGCCAAGTCTTCATTCTTGCTGCCCCGCACCATCAGCTGTGCTTTTATCTGCACTAGGCGATCTTTTTTATCACCTGTCACATTGAATAAGAAAGGCTGAGGAATATTAACATACATAACGGGTTCTGCAGCGACCACTGCACTGGCTGGCTGAGACTGAGACTCAGAGGCACTATCATCGGAGCCTAAGAAAAAGAACAGAGCACCACCTATTCCAAGCAGTAAAACGACTACCGCTATAATGATAATGAGGAGCTTACTCTTCCCTTTGGGTGCATCTTGTTCTTCGGCCATATTTTGCTCTAACTTCCTGTTCTTTCGATTAACTGACGTTTTTTATTAACTAAGTCTTCTTAGCCTGATATTAGGCATAATAACTAATTCCATCACGCTTTGATGCGACATTCAATTCAAGATTGCTGTTGCTATCAAGGTTTTCATCACCTTGGGCATCATTTGTGCGGTTAGAGCCGGATTGTTGCTCACCACTGTTGTAATTATCCTGACCCTGACCCGAACTCTGCTGCTGAACGGACGATTCAGCAAGCTGCATGCCTTGCTGAGCAAGCATCTCTCTCAAGCGAGGTAAGGTTTGTTCAATCACATCTCTCGCCTGTTGATTGCTTACCGTAAAATGCACGTTAGCTACATCATTATTCATCGTCATTCGGATTTTCATCTGACCCAACTCTGGTGGGTCGAGACGGATATCTAAGTTCTTAAGATTCTTAGACATCATCATTTGTACTTTTTCCGCAACCTGCTCGTTTGCTAACTCTTTGGTGAGCTGCAACGGGGCCTGTTGAGCGGCTTGAATTTCAGCTCTTGTTGGTGCTGAACCAACCGTTGCTGCCCCTTGCGTACCCGCCGCAGAAGCAATTTGCTGAGCAAAGGTCGAATCTTTAGAATCTTCTTTAGCCCCAGCTTTACCCAAGCCAGACAATGCCGTGGCACCTGCGCCTGCTTTAAGAAGCGCATCAGTAACACCCGCTTTTGTAGTGGCTGGCGTTGCATTCATCGCTAGGCTTTGTGCCGTTAAGCTAGGGTCTAAGGCTGCTTGTTGTGTTGAAGCTGCATTCCCTTGCTGAGAGGCCAATTGCTGAGCAGCAGCCTGTTGAGCTGCATGCGCATTGTTGGCATTTAGCATTGCCGCTTTATCCGCAAAGGCATTCATTGCAGATTGAGAAGTCGCCTGCGCTGATACTTGTTGTGAAGCATTCGCTACTGCCGCTGTTGCTGTTGATGCTGCCGCAGCTAAAGCTTTAGTTTCAGCCGAATCCGTCTTGTCCCAATCAATAGCGGCGGGTTCACCGGGAGTGCTGTTCACGTTCGGAGCTTGGCTTAGTAAAGCCGTTGCTTGCTGTTGAACATTGGTTAGTTGTTGATTCAATACTTCTAAGTTAGAGGTTGCTTGAGCCAGCGCAGCTTGCTCATCGACCGTCAACTTAGCGCCGTTTTGTTGCTTTCTCTCCAAACCATCGACAACAGACTGTTCTGATTCGATTTGTCCATTCAATTGATTTAGCGCTTTGGTATGGGCATCAACCTGCTTTGCCAGTTCCATATCCGCTGCTGAGAATTCTTGGCTCTGACCTGCATTAACCGCACTGACCACATTCTTTTGGCTAAGCTCTCGGCTCATACTTACTTCAATTTGTTCTGGGGTAACTCCTTTATCCATCAGCTGGCGAATTTCATCATCGGTCAGTTGAGAAACACCTTTACCACCAGTAAGTACTGCGATCTCAGAATCGACTTCTAAGCCGTTATTTGAGTTTACTGTGTTGGATTGTTTTTTCGATGATTCTGTCACTTCGGCAATAGAACTGCCCGCAACGAAAGCACTCGATACATTGCCTTGATCTTGGTCTGCATTCACTTGTAGATTAGTTTGTTGATTGACTTGCTGAGGCAAGCCTTTGCCGTTTGCAGGCTGATTCAATGTTTTGTTTGCCTTATCCAATTGACCAAGCAATTTGTTGCCTTCATTCATCGCATCACTGGCTTGCGAAGCACCTTGAGCCTGCAACTCTGCAGTTTTATCTTTGGCTTTATTGCCAGTTGAAGCAACCTCAAGTTGATTTCCTTTGGATGGAACCTGCTCTGTAGAACGAGTATCACCTGTCGGTTTCAACGAGTTCTTGTCTTTTGATTGTGGCTCTAATTCAGATGTTTGTTCAGCGCCTACTTTCTTTGTCGCCATTTCTTCAACTGACGACTTATCAGAGCCAGTTGTTACTGAAGCTTGTTTTGCTTGGGCTTCGCTAGAAGCATCTGCGCTCTTAGGTTCAGCTGAATCACCTTGAGCTTCCCCCACCGAGTCACTGTTAGCCTTGTCCTCAGGTACCCCTCCTTCAGCAAAGGTTTGTTTTTCTGTAGATTTTGAGGCGCTTTCCGCGTCTTTCACTGCCGCTTTACTGTCACTTTCTTCAAAGCCAAGCGCTTCTTTAAACGACTCCAAAAAACCTTTTGAGTCGCCGGTTTCATCTACCTTTGAAGAGGCAGAGCCGGAGTCCATCAACGATGATGTTTTGTTGGTAGCTGAATTTGAGGAAAGACTAACGTTCATATATACGAGCTCTATCTACTAGCTTTGCTGTCATAAATTAGACAACAAAAAGAAAGTCGGGTGCTTTTCATGCCTTTGCTGGGCATAACGCGCAATTTTATATAAAACCGAGCAAGAAACATGCCTATTAGTTCTGTTCTTACAATCTGAACGGTAACACCTGCGTCATTCAGGGCTTAGGATCACATCTTCTTTCGGCCATACATCAGCGTCGAGAACTCATCCATTTGCTTTTGTTCTCTTTGATCTTGCAGCTTTACCTTCTCTTTCTGTTTTTTCTCCATCAACCACTCGTAGGATTTACGCTTTTTACGTAGCTCCAACCAGTAGTTTTGGCAGTTGTCGACTTGGTTTTTAAAATGGTGCTCCGCTTCTCTTTGCTTGGAAAGCGTTTCGTCAAGCTGAGTCAAGAAGCGATTCAAGTGACCATACTGGCTCGCAGTTAAACCAGCTTTACCACGATCGACAAGTTGCTGACAGTAATCAAGCCTGTACTTTTCGATCTGTGCAACCTGATCGTAGTAACCTTGAAGCTCCGAGTTCGCTTTGTTGAGCGCTAATACGGCTTGGTTCTCTTGATCTTTGGCTTGATCGAGTAGAAATTCTAATGCGTTATCCATGAATAACCCTTTTCACCCGCTAACCACCTAATACATGTTTCAACATATTGACACACATGTCGTATGGTACGGTTTCTTTCATCTTCTGCTGCAAGTATTCATCCAACCTTGGCTTCAAGGTAAAGGCACTATCAATAGCTGGATCGGTACCCGGCTTGTAGGCGCCAATCGATACCAAATCTTGGTTTTTACGACAAATAGACAACACTTGTCTGACTGCTTTCGACATCAAAACATGTTCTTCAGTAGTGATTTGAGGCATAACACGACTGACCGATTTCTCTACATCAATCGCAGGATAATGGCCCGCATCGGCCATCTCTCGGGACAACACAATGTGACCATCCAAAATCGCTCGCGATGCATCAGCAATCGGATCTTGCAAATCATCGCCTTCGGTTAACACGGTAAAGAAAGCAGTGATAGAGCCTTGCTCATCATTACCATTACCCGCCCTTTCCACCAGCGCAGGAAGCTTGGCAAATACAGATGGCGGATAACCTTTGGTTGCTGGCGGTTCACCCACAGACAAAGCAATTTCACGTTGTGCTTGAGCAAAACGAGTCAATGAGTCCATAAGTAACAGTACATCTAAGCCTTGGTCACGGAAATATTCCGCTACAGCCAGTGCAGTTTGGCAACCTTTCAATCGCATCAGTGGCGATGAATCCGCAGGAGCAGCGACCACCACAGATCGTTTGCGTCCATCTTCGCCAAGAATCTCTTCAATAAATTCTTTAACTTCTCGTCCACGCTCACCGATTAGACCTACCACCACCACTTGCGCGGTTGTGCCTCGAGTCATCATCCCGAGCGTGACCGACTTACCGACACCGGAACCAGCAAACAGACCAATACGCTGACCTTTTCCTACCGTAAGCAAACCGTTTATGGCCTTCAAGCCGACATCGAGCGGTTCAGAGATAGGTTTTCGAGCTAAAGGGTTGATTGGCTCAGCGTTAAATGAAGCGCGTTGTTCGGTATAAATTGGACCTAACCCATCAAGTGGGTTACCCACCCCGTCGATCACTCGGCCAAGTAATTCCATTCCGACAGGAATGCCACTTTCAGTGGTTACGGGGGTCACACGAGCGCCAGGTAATATCCCAGTGATTTGTTCACTCGGCATCAAAAATAAGTTATCTCCAGAAAAGCCAACCACTTCAGCTTCCATCTGACCAGACATCGTTTCGACTAGGCACAAACTACCGATTGGGGCTTTACAGCCAGTCGCTTCCAGCGTTAGACCCACAACACGTACCAGTTTTCCAGATGCAATCGGTCGCGACTTCAGGCCTTCAACTTTGTATTGGCTAAGACGGTTCGCTAACTCTAGCATTACTCATGCCCTTGATGACGATTTACACCGCAGAAGCTTTGAATCACGTTCTTCACACGTTCTTCCATGCGGTAGTTAACACTCGACTCACCTGCTTCGATTTGAACATCACCACGGTTAAGTGCAGGCTCCGCTACTAACGTCCAATTACGGCAATCCAATTCTGTCTCACCATAAGCAGAGCGAATAATCGCGACGTCTTCAGGGTTAAGCTTCAAGGTGATCGCATGACCCGAGATTGGTAGTGATTCTACTGATTCTTTCACGGTATCTAATATGATTTGTGGGTTGGTTTGTACTTCAACATGAACCACTTCTTTAACCATAATAAGCACCATGTCCACCAGTTGCTTCTCTACTTGAGCGTTCATTAACTCTAATGGTTGAGCAAATTGGTTCGCGAGTCCCATAAAGATGGCTACTTGCTGCTGAATGTATTCCTGACCGGCAGTGACACCTTCGAGTTTACCGGCTTCGTTGCCTTCTTCGTGTCCTGCGGCAAATCCTTCTTCTTTACCCTTTTCGTAACCTTGCTTAAAACCAGCCTCTTGTCCTTGATGAAGCCCTTCTTGATAAGCACCTTGCTTGATCAATTCAATTTGCTCTTCAGTCAGAACCAGTTCTTCATCTTCAATGGCTTCTTCGACCGTCGGCATCCAACCAGGGTCATAGTTAAAGGCGGTTTCTTTGGCTTGTTTATTCACATCAGAGGTGTAGTCAGGCAATCCCCATTTTTGAGGTTGGGCTACCGTATTATCTTCTTCGGGGCGAAGGAAGCCGCGTTTTCTATCACCTGACATATCAGTACCTATCTATGTGTGAGTCAAACTACTTCATAAATTCAAGCAGTTAAACTGAGTTAATCTGTAGTGTGAGATTGGATAAAGAAAAGCCCCAACAGTGTGGGGCTTTGAGATTACTGTATTAAAGGAACTCGTCGGCGCCACCAGACAACATAATTTCGCCACTGTCTGCCATTTTCCTCGCAATACCCAATATCTCTTTCTGAGCCGCTTCCACCTCAGAGACTTTCACCGGCGGCATCGCCTCAATATCGTCTCTCATCATATCAGCAGCACGTTTCGACATGTTCTTGAAGATCTTCTCACGCAGACCATCATCGGCACCTTTAAGTGCTTTTTGTAGAATGTCTTGTGGAACATCACGCAGCAATCGCTGAACACCTTGGTCATCGACTTCAATAAGGTTTTCAAAGACAAACATAAGATCTTGAATCTGTGTTGCCATGTCTTCGTCTTGATCGCGGATTTGATCCATCAAGACACCTTCTACGTTGTTGTCCATGTAGTTCATGATCTCTGCCGCCGCTTTCAGGCCACCAATTTTGGCTGCTTGAGCACCTGCTTGACCCGCAAACTGTTTCTCCATGATTTCGTTCAGTTCAGCAAGTGCCGAAGGTTGGACTTCTTCAAGGTTCGCAATACGCATCATCAAATCCAAGCGCACACGTTCAGGGAACTGCGACAAAATCTCGGCTGACTGGTCAGCTTCCAAGTAGGACAATACGATCGTTTGAATCTGTGGGTGCTCGTTAATGATGATACTTGCCACCTGACGAGGATCCATCCACTTAAGAGAATCCAAGCCTTTAGAACCAGTACCCAGAAGAATCTGGTCAACAAGGTTATTTGCCTTATCTTCACCCAGAGCGGCAACCAACGCATTACGCATGAAGTCTTCGCTACCCATACCAATATTGGTGTACTTTTGAATATCATCCAAGAAAGCACGGTGCACAGCACCTACTTTTTCTTGCGACAAATCGGCAGCACGAGCCATCGCACTACCCACACGTTGAACCTGTTTCGGCTCTAAGTGACGAATAATGCCTGCTGCATCTTCTTCGTTTAAACTCAACAACAAGATCGCAGCGCGTTCATCACCCGAGATTGAGGCGATATCCACACTCGCGACATCAAGCACTTCACCGCCTTCTGCTTGTTGTGGAACAATTTCGTTAGCCATCTGCCATCCAATTCTTAACTACTTGAGCTGCTAGCTCTGGTTCATTCGCTACAAGTGCACGTACTGCTTTCAGCACGTCCTCGTCTTTGTGAAGGTTAGGTAAGTCAATGCTTGAACCAAATTCAAACAGCTCTCCACCTTCGATATCACCACCAATTAAGCTGGTTTCGCCATCGGCGCCAATTGGCATACCGTCAGGGCCGTACATTTGATCATCGTTATCAGCCGCAGGGTTAAGCAGTTTCTTCATAGCAGGGCGAACAAGTACTAGAACAACCACAATAATAACTAACGCACTCGCAAACCAACGGACCCAATCATTAAAGTTTGGATGCTCCCAAATAGGTACGTCAGCCACCACATCAGTGACTTGAGGCGCAAACTGCATGCTCAGTACGTTTAACAAATCGCCACGGGTTTCATCAAAACCAACAGTACCAATCAGCACCTGACGAATCGCATTGATTTCACTTGCTGGGATGGGTGTGTGAACCACTTCACCTGTATCTGGATTCAGTGATTGACGGTCTTTAATCGCAACCGAAACTGTCTGACGATTAACCGTGCCACTCTGTTTACGTTCATGGCTGATGGTTGTATCTAACTCAAAATTTCGGGTCGCTTCTTTGTGAACTGAACCTTGGCCCGTCATTGAACCGTCTTTCATCTGGGCAACATCTTGAGGGATAGAAGCATCTGCTGGTGGCTGATTACTCAAAGCACCAGGAATACCAGCGACAGTATTACCGTTGTTGTAGTCTTCTAATGTATATTCACTTCGAGTTGCTGGTGTATTCGGGTCAAAACGTTTTCTGGTTTGTTCCACAGCGCTAAAGTCGAGCTGAATATCAACCTGAGCGGTATAGTTACCAAACCCAAGAATAGGTATCAGGATAGAGTCAATTTTTTCGCGCAGCGCTTGCTCTTGGTTACGCTCTAACTCATGTTCCTTACGACGTGCTGCAGACATTGGGTCTTGAGAACCTGAGCTCAACAATCGACCGTGCTGATCAGTCACCGTGATACGTGAGGTTTTCATTCCAGGAACAGCACTCGCCACCATATCCACAACAGAATCCACTTCTTGCTGCTTAAGGTTATTTCCAGTTTTAAGTGTAAGGAATACTGACGCAGAGGCTTCTTGATTGTGACGCACAAAAACACTTTGCTTTGGTAGTGCTAATAAAACCTGAGCTTTACGCACCTGTTTCATCTGTTCAATGGCTTTCGCTAGCTGTCTCTCACGGCTTAACTTAAGGCGTTCTTGTTCTAAACGTTGTGATACACCAAAACCCATGTCTTGCATGAGGATGTCATCACCTGCGTTTCGCTCTTGGTTCAACCCAGCTCGTACCATATTAAGCTTCAGTGAGTTGTACTCACTCGCTGGTACTGAGATAGTATTACCTTCAAGAGAATACTCGATCTTTTGCAGATCTAAGTAATCCAGAACGGGGATCAATTCTTCAGTTTCGTAAGCGCCTAAAGGACGCATTTCTGGCTCTTTTACCCAGAAAAACAGCATTACAATGAGCGCTACACAAATCGAGATAGAAAGAACCAAGACCACTTGACGAAGTAAATCGAGGTCACCCACAGCCATATCGAACTTTGATGAACTGCGTTCACCTAGATCAGGATTCTGCCCTTCTCCATCAAGATCAGAACTCGCCATGAGGGCGTGGTCGTTGCTATCGCTTACGGTTAAATCTGTTGTTTGACTATTATCTGCCACTATTTAACTACCCAACTTATACCGGCATATTCATCAGCTCTTTGTACGATTCGACCAACTTATTTCTAATTTGGATCGTCGCCTCAAAAGCCACACTAGATTTATTACGAGCAATCATCACGTCAGATAGAGACACGCTTTGGTCTCCACTATCAAAACGAGCTTGAAGATCACCTGAGGTCTTTTGTAATGAGTTCACATTATTGATGGCTTGCGTCAACATGTTGCCAAAATCTGCACCAACCGCTTGCCCTGTTGCTGCAGGACGCGCGCTAGCAGCTTCAACCATCATTGCCTGCATTTCGCCTTGTAAACCATCTATTCTCATCTACTACCTCAGGAGTCAAAATTATGACTATCTATTTCGCTGTATTATTGACTGAGCAATTAGCGTGCCACACATTATTTTGACTAGACATCGTACTACAACAGTCAGAAAGCTGGCACTACTAATCTATGCTCAGTTTGGGATATCTATTCCAGCATCGCGCATTTTTGCTAACTTATAACGCAATGTGCGTGGACTAATGCCCAACTTTTCAGCCATGTCTTTACGGCGGCCATTACATGCAATCAATGTTTCAAGAATAATCGCATACTCTTGATCTCTAAGCTCATTACCTAACCCTTCGCTGCTGGCAGCCAGTTTATTGATTGGACTCGCTTCAGCTATCGGCTTAATTTCTGGCGCTGCAACATCATTACCTTCCACAATTTGCTGCAGTCCACTTGCATCTTGCCAATCAACACCTTCAAGCAAGATATGCTCACCAGAAATATTGTCTTGCTCACTCAAGATTAAGGCTCGCTGGATGACATTATCTAGCTCACGAACATTACCCGGCCACGGATAATTGACGAGTTTGTTGATGGCTAGATCCGAAACCGCAGGTACAGGCATACCAAGTTTGGTGCAATGACGCTCAACCAAGTGCTTAGCTAATGGCTCAATATCACCTTTACGCTCACAAAGTGGCGGCCAAGAAATTGGGAACACGTTCAGTCGGTAGTATAAATCTTCACGGAAATTCCCTTCAGAAACATACTGTTTCAGATCTCGGTTACTGGTAGCCAGAACACGCACATCTAACTTGACGCTTTTACGGCTGCCTAAACGTTCTACTTCGCGCTCTTGCAATACACGTAAAAGCTTGGCTTGTAGGCTAAGATCCATTTCACTGATCTCATCCAATAGAATCGTCCCGCCTTGTGCTTGCTCAAATTTACCTGGACAGGCCTGAATAGCGCCAGTAAATGCACCTTTTTCATAACCGAACAGTGTCGCTTCCAACATGTTATCTGGAATCGCGGCACAGTTAATCGCAACAAATGGGCCATCTTTACGACTAGAAGCGTTGTGAATGTAGCGAGACATAACTTCTTTACCCGATCCGCTTGGCCCTAAGATCATGACATTGGCATCGGTTTTTGCGACTTTATCAGCCAACATCATTAATTTGATACTTTTTTCATCGGCCACAATAGCGTCGCCATTATCATCCGACTTAACGGGCGCGTAACGGCTCACCATGTTCAACAATACTTCAGGGGCAAAGGGCTTTGCCATGTAATCAATAGCACCTTCTTTCATTGCCGCCACAGCATCTTCGATGTTGGCATAGGCTGTCATTAACAGTACGGGTAAATTTGGCCAATGCTGCTTGATGTTTCTTAGCAGTGCCAAACCACCCATGCCTGCCATTTGAACGTCAGACACGACAATATCAACGGAGTTAGATTTCAATTTGACCAGAGCATCTTCCGCACAATCCGCTTCCAGCCATTCATAGCCAGCAAGCGCGAGTGTATCAACAAGGGCTTCACGTAGACCTTCATCATCTTCGACGATTAACACTTTGCTTTGAGCCATAGGATTCTCCAGTGTAAATTCAATTAAAACGTATTAGCCTTCGGTTGAAGCGCTTCTTTCGAGCGGTAAGCACATAGTAAAGCATGCGCCATCACCTTCTTCTGATATCAATTCCAATCGGCCTTCATGTGCACGACATACCATTTGTACAACCGCTAAGCCTAAACCTGTACCTTGTGAACGAGTGGTAAAGAATGGTTCCATAATTTTACCTTGAAGCTCTTTCGGTACACCGGGGCCACTGTCTTGTACTGATATCTTAAGTTCACCGTTTACGGGCCTAAAAAAAACATCGATCTGCGATTCTTTACCCGCAATTTGAACCGCGTTCAGAACCAGGTTACTTAGCGCTGAAGCAATAGCGTTGGCATTACCAAACATTTTAGTCTCTTCGCCTTCTACTTCTTGGCAGTAATCAATCTGGTTGGTTTTGAGTGCCGCCTCCACCATCGGGTGAAACTCTGTGATCAATTCAGCCACAGTAAATGGCTTAACCACTTTATTATCACCGCCTTTAGCAAACAACAACATGTCATTCACTTGTTTTTCTAAGTCGTGCAATCTATCCATAAGCTTAGATTGAAAACGTGTCTTTGTTGCTGGTGGTAAGTTTGGTGCGGCAAGGTTTGATGCGTATAACATTGCACTCGAAAGTGGTGTCCGAACCTGATGAGCAAGTGAAGCGACCATTCTTCCTAATGATGACAAGCGCTGAAGGTCACTAACGCGAGATTGTAATAGACGAGTCTCGGTCAGGTCGGTAATCAATATCAGTTGACCTGTCGTAGAAGCCGAAATTGCCAGTCGAACTTTTCGACCATTCTTCAATGAGATCTCGTGACCGTCATCGTCCTTTGGCTCGAAAGCACTTTGAATCACCGAAAACCACTTCTCACCAACCAGTTCAACACCAAGGATACGGTGCGCTTCTGGGTTGGCCTCTCTCACTTCACCATGCGTATCTAACAAGATAACACCAGCAGGCATCACATCGAGCACTTGTTTATAGCGCTCTACTTGTTGCTCTACAGAATCGAGGTGTGATTGATTTTCTGGTTCGTTAGATAGTTGCATGTCAAAAATTTGCCTCAAATACTAAAACAGCCTGACACGCACAACACGAGTCAGGCTATTTGCTATATTTATCACATAGTTAAGCAAGCAACAACTCGACTATGCCCTTTCTATTCGCACAATCAAAACTGTTCTTTTAGTAAAAAGAGTCTTAGTTTTGTGTTGCTGAACATTAATCTGTGCTCTAGCGCTGTAGATTATACTTACGCATTTTTTCAACCAAAGTCGTTCTACGCATTCCAAGCATATCAGCCGCACGAGCAACGATACCGCCCTGCGCCTCCAACGCTTGATTAATCATGTTCACTTCCATATCAGCGAGCAGCTCTTTCAAGTTAACCCCTTCTGGCGGTAACTCTTGAGGTGCATTTGCATTGTCGGCAAGTTCATCTTGCTGATCAAAGCTGAAGTCTTCTGAGAACAAGTCGGCTAATGCATCACGCTCCTGCTCTTCTTCAGACACAAAGCTATTAAACTCTGGTTGGAATTCAGGAATATCGCTGTATCGATATTTGGTTGGCAGGTGATTCACATCAACCAAGCTATTTGGATAAAGAATTAGCATTCGTTCAACTAAGTTCGCTAGCTCACGAACGTTACCTGGCCAATAGTGTTCCATTAAAGAATTGATGGCGCGAGGCGTAAAACAGATAGGCATACTACCTTCTGCTTCCATTCTGGTCATCAGCTCTTGAAGTAACAGAGGGATATCTTCTTTGCGATCTTGAAGAGCCGGCATTTCAATTGGGAATACGTTCAAACGATAATAAAGATCTTCACGGAAAGAGTCGGCATCGATCATATCCTCAAGATTACGGTGCGTTGCCGCAATCACTCGAACATCCGCTTGAATGGTATTGTTACCGCCTACACGCTCAAAGCATCGCTCTTGTAACACGCGTAGTAGCTTAACTTGCATCGCCATTGGCATATCGCCAATTTCATCAAGAAATAGTGTGCCACCTTCAGCCAGTTCGAAACGGCCTTTACGTGCGGTAATTGCACCAGTAAACGCCCCTTTCTCGTGACCAAACAGTTCACTTTCGAGCAACTCTGCTGGAATCGCGCCACAATTCACTGGCACAAATGGCCCAGTACGACGCTTAGAATGATAGTGAATATTACGTGCTACGACTTCTTTACCCGTACCCGATTCACCAAGAATCAGCACGTTAGCTTCCGTAGCAGAGACTTGCTCAATTAAGTGACGAACTTCTTGAATGCTAGCGCTTTGCCCAACTAGGCTGCGAAACAGTGTGTTCTTCCGCGCAGAAGACACAACTTGAACGCCTTTACGGCCTAAGAAGTCTTTGCAGTGTCTTAATGCATCACTCAATTGAGGATAATTAAGAGGAAGTTCAAGTTCACCGACAAAGTTAGTAAGCTCGTCTACTGGGTGATTGTTTTTGCCAATCACAAGCAGTGGGATGTGATTCGCATGAACAAGCTTTTCATTCAGTAATGCGTTGAAGCCTTTACCTTTAATTGAGCCGATAATGCAGCCTGCCCACTGAAGTGACCAGTCTACTTTGCGTGCTTGTTCAGAGCTGATAACTTCGCAGCTCTCTCCTACAAACTCTAATATTGTGCTTAAATTGTGACGATCTTGAGCGTTATCGTCGACGACAAGCAGTTTTGCCAAACCTTGCATAAGTAGGAATTATTGCCTTTATTTTGGTGCGATGCGGAAAAACGGTGAGCGACGTAATCAATAAAACAGAGAAACACATCAATGATTATGTTTACGTGGACAAATTTAGGAAATCAGCAACGAAAAAAGCCATTAGGCTATCTAATGGCTTCTATTTTATTTGATTAAAAAAATAAGGCAACCAACCAATTGAAGGATATGAAATTGGTTAGAACTGCAGTTTTTCTTTAAATACCTACGTCAGCAGAGGTCAAGTTGTGATATTCGTTCGGAATTTGGTCCCAAGCGCTCTTAATTTCGCGGATAATATCGATAACATCATCAATAGGCTGTGGGTCATTTTTGTGATTTGCCGCAGAAATTTGCGTGATCATGAACTCATAAAGTTGATCTAGATTTTTTGCAATGTCGCCACCGTCGTCCATAGATAGGCAACTGCGTAGGCTAATGATGATATCTAGAGCCTTACCAAGTCGCTCCCCTTTCACCGGGATGTTGCCCGCTTGCATTGCCGCTTTGCCTTGAATCAAGCGCTCGATAGCGCCCGCCATTAACATTTGCACAATTTTATGCGGTGAAGCAGCCGTTAGCTGACTATCCACTGATACCTTTTTATATGCCTGTAAAGAACCGCGCATAGTAAACCTCTTCTATAAAAACTTTTTGTATTGCTGAACTGATTTAGCACCGTGACGATATTTGTGCAGGGTCTTGCCTACTCTACTCGTCTCAGACTGCATCAATTCGACTAATTTTCTGGTTCTGGTAATGGCTTCAAACCATTCAGAGCTTTGCTTAACGTCGGGGTGTGAGTCGATGAATTGAAGCACGTTTTGCAATAACTGTTCTCTGTTATCGACAAGCTGCGTTATTTCTTCAGCGTTAATTTCGCTAAACTCGAGTTTAGAGATAATTAGTTGATCCAGTTCACAAAGCTCTTGAAGCTGATTGTTCATCTACTAACCTAATGCATTCATCATACTACCCAGCTGAGATTGCATCTTACTGGTTGCATCTTGCATTGCAGTGAACTTAGAGTGCGTGCGACTCTCTAAGCTGTCCATGCGGCGATCCAATGCACCTTGATCATCAGCCAAGCGATAATTTTGCTCAACTAGGCTCTTCTCACGAGTGCGGATAGAGCCGGTGATACCTGTGATACCTTGAATCGCATCTTCCACTTTTTTGGCGAATCCGTTGTTACCACCAAAGAACTCACCTAGCTTGTCAAAGTTATTGTTCAGTTGACGGTCAAGCATGTCGTAGTTTATCTCTAACGAGCCTTGTCTTGTCGTAGTGATACCAAATTCGGTCAAAGATTTTAAGTTATCAGGCGCGCCTTCAATACTTGACGAAAACACACCTTTCAATCGCGAATCAGCGTTACGTACCGTGCTGTCGCCCGAAAGCGGCCCTTTTTGGCCGGTTGTTGGATCAACACCCGCCAAGTTTTTAGAGACTTGATAAAACTGATTATAAGAATTTACGAAAGCTTCTATGTCTTGGCGAACGCTATTACGGTCGTACTCAACACCAATTTCTGCCGGTGGCTTATCTTTCGGTGTTTTTCCCTTCACTGTAATGTCGATACCTTCTACGGCATCTTCAATCACATTGTTGTTACTAGACAGTTGAGCAACGCCATCCAAGACGACCATTGAATCTTGTCCCGCTTGGACCTCAGTCATGCCACTGTATGTATCAAAAGACTCTTGAGCTTGAGCAAGGTCAGCTTGCACTTTATCGACTTGCTCTAAAAGCTCACGCTCTTCAGGTTCTAATTTCTCACGTTCAATTGTTTTGGCTTGCTCAGCGGTCAATTCGCCTTTTTGAACTTTTTCAGCGAGATCGGCTTTTTCTTGTGAAATTTTCTCTTCGATACGCGCTTGCTCAGCTTCTAGCTTTTGCTGGGCTTCTTTTGGTGTCACGTATGAGTCAGTCAGAGTACCCGAGGCAGCATTTGACCACCCTGGCACATCAGGTGCTTTCTCAATCGCTTTTTCATCAAGCTCGAGTTCTGGTGTGTAATAAGAATCTAAAAGGGTACCAGAAGCGGTTTCAGTCCAGCCTGGAATATTGTCTTCAGGCATCACCGATTTAGCAGCTTGAGCTGCATCTAAAGCAGCCTGACCGTCAACTGCGGCTTGCTCACCGTAACTGAGACTTTGAGAGTCTCGGTCAACATCTGAGGTAGAATCGGATTGAGTTGCGGGAATTATGTTTCCGTCTTCATCGAGGTTTTCACTCGCATTTGGGTCATCGTTAGCGATCGCTTCATCGATGATTTCAACCGTTTTTCCTGCAGGGGTTAGAGCAAGAACATCTTGTGCAGCAAGGCGCGCTTTCTCTAGTGCTTTCACGCGCTCTTCTAGAGTTTTATATTCGAGTTTTTTGAGAGGGTTAGCAGCATCAGACTCTACATTAATGCTGATCTGCTGATCTGAACCAGACTGGTTTGAGGCGACAATAAGTCGTGGGCCTTCGACATCATTGATAATAGATGCGCGAACGCCTGGATTGCTATCTGCGCCATTTATGCTGCGAACGACATCGATAAGTTTCGATCTGTCGCCGACTTGCACATCAAAGCTATCATCACCGAGCGAAACCTGCAGCTTACCTGGGCCAAATTTCATGTCTTCTGATAACACATCAGAAGCTACTTTATGGCTCTGGGCAAGCTGCAACACATCGATGGCGTATTTGCCAGCGATCGCTTCAGTAGTCGCTGTTGCAGAAACAAGAGCTTCATCGGTACTTTCGACTGTTCGCACAGCAAAAGCTTTTTCCTGACGAAAATTTGTCATCAGGTTTTTCATCGAATCAAGGGATTCTCTAAGTCTTCCATAGGCACTAATGCTGGTATCGATTCGCGTTCGTTCATTATCGATTCTTTGCTGTTTAGGTACACGCTCAGAATCAACAATTTTGCTGACCATGGAATTGATATCCATGCCAGACGAAATCCCCATTGGGCCAAAACTCATTAAACCACCTCAATAATACGACTTAAACCTTCACCTCAAATATTCTACTATTCGAGTTTTGGGCTGCTAGGCGTCTTAGAATTTCAAGCATTTCTTCATCAGGTATCTGGCGAATAATATCACCGGTTGTGGTCTCATAAATCGTAACCACATCTCTCCCAGATTCTTCATCGACCTTAAAAGCCACACCTTTATTGAGAGAGGAGATAAACTCGTTTACCTTCTCCACCATTTTGACTCGCTCTTCATCATTTAACTCTTGTCGATGTTGAGCTAATTGAATCGCAGCTTCGGTAGCCTCCTCTTTCGATTTATCTACCTTGCCATAAGATGTTGCTTCTTTTAGTCGTGAAATGCTCGACGCACTACTACCTTCATCGCTTGCAAATTTAATGCCATTAGGTGAGCCATAAGGCTGGATGTTCGATGCGTTGGATGGAATTTCCATAACACTCTCCCTCCCTCCTTTATGAGCCAAACAGTAAAACTCTACTTGGGTAGAGTTTACCGCTACTTACCTAAGTAAGTTTAGCCCAATAAGCTTAGAGCTGCTGATGGTGATTGCTTCGCTTGAGCTAGGATGGAAGTACTCGCCTGTTGTAGGATTTGAGACTTCGTCATAGCCGTTGTTTCTTTCGCGTAATCGGTATCTTTGATACGGCTCTTCGATGCATTAACATTTTCGTTGATGTTATCTAAGTTGCTGATCGCGTGATCAAAACGGTTTTGGAAAGCACCAAGAGAAGCTCGGTTACTGTCCACTGATTTCAGAGCGCCATCAATGATCGATACTGCTTCATTTGCACCAGCAACCGATGTTACATCGATGTCGTTAACAGTAACGTCTTTACCAGCACCGATACCTAGCTCACCAGCAAGGCTGCCACCGAACTCTACATCGCCTTCAACTTTTTGGCTTGAAGCGAAAAGTTGCAGTTTGCCGCCTTCACCAACAGACGCTTTGACATCTTGGCTTTGACCGTTGATGTAAGTTGCTAGCTCTTCGATATCGTTGCCTTCTTTCGCAGAAATAGACAACTCTTGTGCTTCGCCAAACTTATCATTGTATTTGATCGTTAAGTCAGCACCAGCACCTACACGCCAAGAAGCATCTTTACCTTCTGTAACACCGTAGCTCTTACCACCCATGTCTTGAGTGTCGGTACGCATGTTGTTCATCGTTAGCATTACTGCTTCACCAGAATCTGCACCGATTTGGAAAGATTGGCTGCCGTAAGTACCGTTAAGAAGCTTGTTACCACCAAAAGAGGTCGTTTCAGCAATACGGTTAAGTTCTGTGTTTAGAGCCGAGACTTCTTCTTGGATCGCAACACGTTCAGATTTGCTGTTTGAACCATTTGAAGATTGAAGAGAAAGGTCACGCATACGTTGCAGAATGTTAGTTGACTCATTCATTGCACCTTCAGCAGTCTGTGCAATTGAGATACCGTCATTCGCGTTTTTCACAGCCATATCTAGACCACGACTTTGCGACGTTAAGCGGTTAGAGATTTGTAGGCCTGCAGCATCATCTTTTGCGCTATTGATTTTATAGCCAGAAGACAAACGCTCCATTGATTTTTGAGTACCTTCAGCCGCGCTATTTAGGTAGCGCTGAGCCGTCATTGCAGACACATTTGTGCTTACATTAATCGCCATAGTTGATCTCCTTTAGGCATTTTTTAATGCACCTATGTGACTCTCACCTCACACAAATACATATCAATTTGTTTATATACCAGTGTCTCTCTCACCTTACATTGGTACATATCATTTCTCTCAATCCCTTTAACGGCCCCTTAATTAGAAGCTTTAATAAAAAATGCATTTTTTTTCGCATTATTTTCAACAACAAAGAAAAGTGTGATCGGGATTCAATGAATAGTGCATTATCCGCTAAAGTTTCGTATCTTCGCTCATTTATAAGTGTCGATTTGCACATAAAAACCAAAGCAGATCCCTGATATCTCGTTCTACTCGATTCTGGGATGACGGCAGATGTCCCATTAATTTATGAACCACTCGTCATTGGTCACTGTGGTAAGTGAGATATTGAACAACGCTTCAATTAAAAAACAGATTCCTGATACCTCGTTCTACTCGGTTCTGGAATGACGACAAATACCTTTGTTCAAACTGAAACATTATGCACTCGGCCAACAGTGCTCATCTCGCAATGCTGTGAAATCATCATCACTCTATCCCCGTCATTCCCTACAGTGAGGAACGAACGTGATAGGGAATCTCGCTTTTACTCCTGTTCACCGACAGCGCACTTTTCCCAAATAACAGGCAATAAAAAACCCAGCCGAAGCTGGGTCTGTTTAGCGCTCATCTCTCACCACGAGCTAATTTGTGGAAACCAAACGTTAACGCATTGAGTCATAGGTCAACGTGGCCTTTCAATCGATTAACCGAGTAGGCTAAGTGCCGAGTTCGGCGCTTGCTTCGCTTGAGCAAGAATCGAGCTTGAAGCTTGAGAAAGGATCTGAGACTTAGTCATCTGAGTCGTTTCTTTCGCGAAATCGGTATCTTTAATACGGCTCTTAGATGCGTTAACGTTCTCGTTAATGTTGTCTAAGTTGCTGATAGCGTGGTCGAAACGGTTTTGGAAAGCACCCAGTTCAGCACGGTGGCTATCTACGTACTTAAGTGCCGCATCAATTACTGCTACAGACTCTTGTGCGCCGCCCACTGACGTTACGTCGATAGTATCAACCGTTACGTCTTTGCCAGGTTGCATGCCAAGCTCACCCGCTAGGCTACCTGAGAACGCCACTTCGCCTTCAACTTTGTTGTTACCAGTAAACATTTGTAGCTTACCGTCTTCAGTTACAGACGC
>NZ_JADDYI010000080.1:0-220 GCF_015163545.1 Vibrio sp. OPT24 | reverse complement strand
CGATTCCTTACAATCTGAAGCTTAGAGGCTTTTCCTGGAAGCATGGCATCAATGACTTCACTACCGTAGTAGCTCGACATCGTATCTCAGCGTTAGTAATGGTCCGGATTTACCTAAACCATCCGCCTACGTACTTGAACCTGGACAACCGTCGCCAGGCCCACCTAGCCTTCTCCGTCCCCCCATCGCAATTGTAAGAAGTACGGGAATATTAACCCGT
>NZ_JADDYI010000079.1:0-207 GCF_015163545.1 Vibrio sp. OPT24 | reverse complement strand
GTCCGATTTGAGCGAAGCTCAAAAAGGAAAAGCTCTTTAACAATTTAAACCTATCAATCTGTGTGGGCACTCGTTGATGAATATCAAAACGTTTTATCCTTTTGGATAAAACAGTTACTTCGGTAACAAACTTGATTTCAATGAACTGAGTGACCAATACGTTTAACTACTTGTAGTTATTCGGCACAGTCAATTCATTACCATTCT
>NZ_JADDYI010000078.1:0-325 GCF_015163545.1 Vibrio sp. OPT24 | reverse complement strand
AATGGTGGGTCGTGCAGGATTCGAACCTGCGACCAATTGATTAAAAGTCAACTGCTCTACCAACTGAGCTAACGACCCAATGGTATCCCGTAGGGGAGTCGAACCCCTGTTACCGCCGTGAAAGGGCGGTGTCCTAGGCCTCTAGACGAACGGGACACTGCTAATTTATCTCTACTTTTAAAAGTAGAAACAAACCTTGAAGAACTTGGGAGTTCTTCATCTCTTTGCTTTTCTAAACCTAATCAATCTGTGTGGACACTCATCGTGGTATCTTCGTATAAGGAGGTGATCCAGCCCCAGGTTCCCCTAGGGCTACCTTGTTACG
>NZ_JADDYI010000015.1:268971-300140 GCF_015163545.1 Vibrio sp. OPT24 | reverse complement strand
GCCGCCAGCGTTCAATCTGAGCCATGATCAAACTCTTCAATTTAAAGTTTTGATTACCTAAATTAATAGGTGTGACTCAACGAATACTGACTTCAAAATCCATTCTCACTCGAAAGTAAGAAGTAATTCTAAAGCTATTATCTTTCCAACAGAAAGATAATGAATTGACTGTGCCGAATAATTTCTTTCTACAAGAGAAAGTAGTTAAACGTATTGGTCACTCAGTTCATTGAAATCATTGTGTTACCGAAGTAACTGTTTTATCCAAAGGATAAAACGTTTTGATATTCATCAACGAGTGCCCACACAGATTGATAGGTTTAAATTGTTAAAGAGCTTTACTTCTTAAGCGTTCCTTTAAGTAAGGAGCCTCTCGAAGTGGACGGCCATTCTAGCGAATTGGATTCCAGTGTCAAACACTTTTTCTCGCTAATTTTTCAAAGCATCTTAAATGCTTAATGGCGTCTCGTTACTTAGTTCAAACCGCTTGGTTATCCTTGGCAACGGAGGCGCATTATAGAGAGAATAATCCTTTGCACAAGGGCAAAAATGAAAAAAAACCGTCGCAAGCGACCGTTCGGACACTATTCACACAAAGCGTTCAAAATAGGTACGATTAAACCTTAATTTCGGCTAATCGTACCTATTATTCATAGTTTGATTATTGATGAGCAATAATTCGGTCATTATTCACTAATAGCTGCACTTTCTTATCAGGATTGATTTTTCCCGCCAATATCGCTTTCGCTAACGGATTCTCGACACTCTGTTGAATCGCTCTTTTCAATGGTCGTGCGCCATACACTGGGTCGAAACCAACCTGAGAAATCAACTTAAGTGCTTTGTCGGATACTTCAAGTTCATAACCATTTTCTTCCATTCGCTTTTTAAGATGTTCAAGCTGAATAGAGGCTATGGACTGAATGTGATCTTGGCCTAGAGGATGGAACACAACACTTTCATCAACACGGTTCAAAAACTCAGGACGGAAATGCTTACTGACCACTTCCATCACCTCATTCTTGATTCCTTGATAATCAAGTGTATTGAAGTTTTCTTGAATTCTCGAAGAGCCTAGATTAGATGTCATGATCACGACCGTATTTCTAAAATCTACCGTACGACCTTGTCCATCAGTTAATCGTCCATCATCGAGAACCTGTAATAAGATATTGAAAACATCCGGATGTGCTTTCTCAACTTCATCCAACAAAATCACTGAGTAAGGTTTACGGCGTACAGCTTCTGTTAAATAGCCACCTTCTTCATATCCAACATAGCCCGGAGGAGCGCCAACTAAACGAGCAACAGAGTGTTTCTCCATAAACTCAGACATATCGATACGCACCATGGCATCGTCACTATCAAACATAAAGTTAGCGAGTGTTTTGCAAAGTTCGGTTTTACCTACGCCAGTAGGGCCAAGAAATAAGAAAGAGCCAATCGGCTTGTTTGGGTCTGATAAACCAGCACGGCTACGACGAATCGCATTCGATACCACTTCAACCGCCTCTGCTTGACCAATAACGCGCTTGTGCAGAACACCTTCCATTTTAAGAAGCTTCTCTTTCTCAGCTTCTAGCATTTTAGAAACAGGGATGCCCGTTTGCTTCGATAGAACATCTGCTATTTCTGCATCGGTGACTTTGTTACGTAATAACGTCATTTCTTGCATTTCAGCTTGAGTCGCAAGATCTAACTGCTTCTCCAACTCTGGAATTCGACCATATTGAAGCTCTGACATTCGGTTAAGATCACCAGCTCGTCTTGCAAAGTCCATATCCATTCGAGCTTGTTCTAATTCCGATTTGATATGTTGCGTTCCAGACAAAGCCGCTTTTTCTGCATTCCACACTTCTTCAAGTTCCGCGAAGTCTCGTTCTTTATCGGAAAGCTCAGATTGCAATGTACGAAGACGCTTTTCACTGGCTTCGTCATTTTCGTTAGTTAACGCTTGCTGCTCGATCTTCAGTTGGATTATCTTGCGTTCTAATTTGTCCAATGACTCAGGCTTTGAGTCTATTTGCATACGAATGCTCGAAGCAGCCTCATCAATCAAATCAATAGCTTTATCTGGTAACTGACGATCTGAAACGTACCGATGAGATAATGTTGCCGCAGCCACAATAGCTGGATCGGTAATTTCTACATGGTGATGAAGTTCATAGCGTTCTTTTAAACCGCGGAGAATAGCAACGGTATCTTCTACGGTTGGTTCATCGACTATCACCTTTTGGAATCGACGCTCTAAAGCAGGATCTTTCTCAATATACTGACGATATTCATCAAGAGTTGTTGCTCCGACACAGTGCAACTCACCACGAGCCAATGCTGGTTTCAGCATATTACCGGCATCCATAGAGCCTTCGCCTTTACCCGCACCTACCATAGTATGAATTTCATCAATGAAGAGGATGATGTTTCCTTCTTCTTTAGATAATTCGTTGAGAACTGATTTCAAACGCTCTTCGAATTCACCACGATATTTGGCGCCCGCAATCAAAGAACCCATATCTAACGACAGCACGCGACGGCCTCTTAAACCTTCAGGTACTTCGTTATTAATAATGCGTTGCGCCAAGCCTTCAACAATTGCGGTTTTACCAACACCAGGTTCACCGATAATAACTGGATTGTTTTTGGTTCGACGCTGAAGAACTTGGATGGTGCGACGAATTTCATCATCTCGACCAATCACAGGGTCAAGCTTGCCTTGCTCTGCTCTTTCAGTCAGATCAATGGTGAACTTCTCGAGTGCTTGACGTCGATCTTCTGCATTCGGGTCATCGACTTTCTGCCCACCGCGAACTTGTTCGATAGCTTGAGATAATTTTTTTTCTGTAAGACCTAGCTCTTTAAGCAAGTTACCTAAAGGTCCTTTATCTTCAATAGCTGCAAGTAAGAAGACTTCTGAGGATATATAACTGTCTTGACGCTTTTGCGCCACCTTGTCACATAGGTTGAACAACGTACCCATCGCACTAGAAAGCTGAACGTCACCACCGATACCACTTACTTTCGGTACACGGTCTAACATTTCACTCAATTTAGAACGAAGTTGAACCACATCAATATTCAACATAGTAAGCAATGGACGAATTGCACTACCATCTTGATTAAGCAACGACACCATTAGGTGTACTGGTTCTATATATTGGTGATCACGACCTAATGCGAGCGACTGAGCATCAGATATCGCAATTTGGAATTTACTAGTGAATCGATCGAGACGCATGCCAACCTTCCTACTCTTAGATATGTTTATCTTATGTTTAGAAGATGGATACGGTAACGAAGATTTTCAAGGGATAAAAATGAAGAATAGAGCTTATATGGAAATATAAATGAGCTCGATGGGTAATTACATTAATTAGAAGTTACTCTAACCAAATAAAGGTAGCCTGACGCCCAGTAATGCCATCACGACGATAAGAATAGAAAGCATCGGAATCAGTATAAGTACATAAATTCGAATCTGTCACCGAAGTAACGCCAACCTTATTGAGTCGTTGGGTTGCTAGCTGAGACATGTTTGCTAACCACTTGCCAGGTTCGGATTTGGCTTTAAATGCTAACTTCGCTTGAGCGTCAAAACGAACAAAAGCGTCCAACACATCGTTGCCAACCTCAAATGCCTCTTTACCAATTGCAGGGCCAAGCCAAGCAATAATCTGGTTATCTGAATCTAGGTTTGAAAACTTTGCGACGGCATTTTCAAGAATACCACCAGCAAGACCACGCCAACCTGCATGAACTGCAGCAACTTGAGTACCTTTGGTATCGGTAAGGATGACCGGTAAACAATCGGCTGTCATCGCAGAACACACAACACCCTTTGCAGTGGTAAATGTACCATCCGCATCAAGCACATTCACCGCAGGTTCTAAAACCGTAACAACATCAGTTGAGTGAGTTTGATTTAGCCATACCGGAGCCGTGGGCATCTTAGATTGTTGCTTTAGCCATGTTCGATTACTTTCAACAAGTAAAGCATCATCCCCAACGTGCATACCAAGGTTTAACCCTTGATAAGCACCTGTAGAACAACCATCAAAACGAGTCGAAGCAAATGCTTTTACGTTTTGTGGTGCATTCCAGTCAGGGATGATCATTGACACGATTAAATGTCGTCTTCTATGTTTTCGCGAGCATCAACACGCAATGCTTCAGCCATCACAACCATGTCATTTGGCACAGGTGCATGGAACTCAACTTCTTCACCAGTAATCGGGTGAACAAACTTCAGCATAACCGCGTGTAGTGCTTGGCGATCAAAAGAACGAATCATTGTCGTTAGTTCTTCAGATGCACCTTTTGGAATACGTGCACGACCACCGTACGCTATATCACCTAACAGCGGATGCTGAAGATATGACATGTGAACACGGATTTGGTGAGTACGACCGGTTTCTAGACGCAGACGAATACGAGTATGTTCGCGGAAATGCTCAGCAACACGGTAGTGAGTTACCGCAGGCTTACCCAATTCATTGACGTCCATTAACGTACGCTTCGTTGCATGACGGCTAATGCCTTTCTCTACTACACCGCCCGCAGTCATTTTACCAATAGCAATTGCTTCATATTCACGAGTAATACGACGCTTGGCAAGAGCTCGTACAAGGCGAGTTTGAGCTGGAACCGTTTTAGCCACAACCATAAGACCAGTTGTGTCTTTATCAAGACGGTGCACAATACCAGCACGAGGTACTTCGGCAATCTGAGGGTAATGGAAAAGCAATGCGTTTAGTATGGTTCCATCCGGCGTACCTGCGCCTGGGTGTACAACCAGGTCACGAGGTTTATTGATAACCAATAAATCATCATCTTCATAGACAATGTCTAACGGAATATCTTGTGCTTCCCAGCGTTCTTCATCCGCAAGCTCCGCTTGTAAGATGATCGCTTCACCGCCCAAAACTGTAGTGCGCGGTTTAGTGATAACTTCGCCATCCACTTGGATTTTGCCGTCAAGAAGCCACTCTTTAATACGAGAGCGAGAAAAATCAGTAAATAGTTCAGCGACAGCTTGGTCTAAACGTTGACCTAACTGGCTGCTTTTTACTGTGTCTGTTAATGTTATCTGCTGAGCCATATCGAACTTTTTTAAAAACCGTGAGACTAATACCCATTAGTATGGATAAAATAGAATAATTGCATCATTGTATCTGTTACTGGTTAGAAAGTAACGGAAGCTTACGAAATATTTAATTCAAGGAATCGACGCCTGACATGAAACACCTTACTTTATCGGGTCTATTAGCCGTATCACTCTTAGTTGGCTGTTCAAGTAGTGAAGAAATAGTACCGGATGTACCGCCATCGGTTCTTTATTCTGACGCTCAACAATCACTGCAGAGTGGTAGTTGGCTTTCAGCAATCGAAAAGCTAGAAGCCTTAGACTCTCGTTACCCATTCGGCGCCTATTCAGAACAAGTACAACTGGATCTAATTTACGCGTACTACAAAAATGATGACTTGGCACTTGGCCTTGCAACTATTTCGCGATTCTTACGTTTGAACCCAACCCATGAGAAACAAGACTGGGTACTGTACATGCGTGGCTTAACGCACATGGCTCAAGATAGAAACTTCATGCACGATATTTTTAATATCGACCGAAGTGACCGAGATCCAGAACCCGTGAAGCTTGCTTTTGCTGACTTCAAGCGACTGCTCGAACGCTTCCCTAGCAGCCCTTATGCCGAAGACTCACAAAAACGCATGTTCGCACTTAAAAACCGCCTAGCAGAGTATGACTTAGCAACGGCTGACTTTTACCTACGACGTGAAGCTTGGATTGCTGCAGTGAACCGTACACAAGAACTACAAAAAACCTACCCTGATACCATTGCGGCTCGTAAATCTTTAGACATACAGTTAGAAGCCTACAAAAAACTAGGTCTGGAAGATGCGGTAGCAAGAACAGAGCAGTTAATTGAGCTAAACCCACTACCTTAATCAACTACTTACATATCAATATAAAAAAGCGCGCTAATTTATTAGCGCGCTTTTTTTTAACCACATTTCGTAAACTTGATGAATCGCATAATACACGGTATCTTCAATAAATAACTTTTAACAAATCATCAACATGGAGTGTGGATGTGAGTAGGTTGTTATTATTTATTGGGATCATGCTATTTAGCCAAATTTCCCACTCATTGGAGTTATCCCCATTAAGCAATAAGCCTTACATGGGCGACTTGGATGTACTTAAAACCAAAGGAATGGTTAGAGTACTCGTGTCGGCCGATCTTGGATTTTATTACATAGAAGATGGCAAACCAAAGGGTATAGTGGCAGAGATGCTCTATCACTTTGAGAAAAATCTTCGTAAGAAACACCCTTACCTCAATGTTCAAATCATCCCCATACAAAGAGATGACCTACTCCCCTCGTTGCAATCTGGTTATGGCGATATCGCCGTAGCAAACCTAACGGTCACCGATAAACGCTTACAAGCCATCGATTTTTCAGACCCAATGATAACAAGTGTCAAAGAACTCATTATCACTGGGAAAAAGTCTCCCCCTATTACCGATATCAAACAACTAAGCGACAAAGAGGTGTGGATTCGTGCAAGCTCAAGTTATTTCGAGAGTGTGCAGAGAGTGAACAAAGAACTCAACAGATTAGATTTATCCCCACTTCACGTCCACTTTGTCGAAGAATCATTACAAGACTACGAACTGATCGAGTTAGTTAACCAAGGTTATATACAAGGCACGATACTCGATAGTCACAAAGCAAAACTATGGACTGACGTAATGGAAAATATTCAAGTCCATACCGACTTGCCTTTACGAGAAAATGGTCGCATTGCTTGGGCATTAAGAAAAGACAGTCCAATTTTAAAGAAAGAGATCAATAAATACGTTAAAACCTCTCGCAGCGGCACCTTACTCGGCAACGTGATATATCAAAAGTATATCGATAATACTCGCTGGCTAGGCCGAGCTCTCAATCCTAACAAAGTCGACAAAGTGGCTAAACTCGCTGATGTGTTTGAAAAATACTCAAGCAAGTATGAATTTGACCCTTTAATGATGTCAGCTCAAGGCTTTCAAGAATCAGGACTTGATCAGAGCAGGGTTTCTCACCGAGGTGCAATTGGCGTAATGCAGGTACTCCCGAGTACTGCTAGAGACAAAAACGTCAATATTAAAAACATTCACAAAGTGGATAACAATATCCACGCGGGCGTGAAATACATGCGTTTTATCAAAGATCGGTATTTTGATGACCCGGCAATATCTCCTGATAACCAAATCTACTTTACGTTGGCATCTTACAACGCCGGACCCGCTAAAATTAGAAAGATGAGAGCTATAGCCAAGGAAAAAGGTTATAACCCCAACATCTGGTTCAAGAATGTAGAAATCATCACGCGTAAGTATGTGAGTAAAGAACCCGTTACTTACGTCACTAATATCAACCGCTACTTCGTTATTTACAAACAATTACAGGCAATTAATACCATCCGAGAGAACGGTACAGCGAGATTACTACAAACCAGCGATTAACGTACAAACTCAAAAAGTCATATTGAGTCCATACGAAACTTTCCGATTGCGAAATCGCGAAGCAACGAAAAACTAAAAAGCCCGCACAAGGAAACCGGTGCGGGCTTTCAATATTCCATTAAAGCAGAAGCTAAGTGTGCGTTAGTTCACATAATCTTATTGAGTGAATTTTCATCACGCACTTTAAAAAGGCTGTAAAACGCCCCTAAAAACTGATGTAATTTTTAGCGAAGCCTTGCCTCCAAGTTATCGTTTTTCATAAGGATAACAAGCATTTTTCGCCAAAAATATATCAAGACTTGCGTAAGATCACATTTGATTTTAATGCTCATCCCACCCAATAAAAATGAGATCTAGATCACGTTCTTAATTCCTAAAAGTCGTAATCTGAAGTTAACCCATGAGGGATACAACAGAGGAAAACTTCTATGAAAATGAACATCACTGGTAAAAACATCGACATTACCTCTGCAATCCGTGATCACATAGAAAGCAAATTTAAAAAGCTTGATAAATGGCAAGTAGACATCATTGGTTGCCAAGCGAGCTTTAGTGAAGAACCAAACAAGAAAAAGAAATTTGAAGCGGTTCTAACCGTACCGAAAGGCCAACTTGTTGCTTCATCAATCCATGACGACCTCTACGTAGCTATCAACGAAGTAGAACAAAAACTAGAGCGTCAACTCAACAAGCTACGCCATAAACCAGAAGCGCGCCGCGCTGAAAAGCCTGAAATTGAAGAGCTAGAAGCTGAAGTAGAATAAGGAAAGAGAACAGATTAAAAAATAGCGCCTCAAGGCGCTATTTTTTTGCTTGACGCTCGTAGCTCGCTTGCTTATTGTGTTTAAACATTCATAAAACAATCACTTTTTATGCACTCTCAATCTTTGTTTATTTTTGACTTCTTTTTTCTTCCGTAAATCGGAGGCTGAGTCGTTTTAGAAAAACAAGTCAAAAACGAACAAGAAGCCTCCCACACTAGGGAGGCTTTTTTATAAGGACACATTTATGACTGACCGCTCAATTTCACTGGATGATATCCGCCTTCGTCTTAATGATTTAGATGACGAACTGCTGAGTTTACTTTCCGAACGTCGCAAACTCAGTATCGAAGTTGCGAAAAGCAAAGTAGAAACATCAAAGCCTGTACGCGATGCTGTTCGTGAGCAGCAGCTTCTGGTTAAGCTCATTAACAATGGTAAAGATAAATATGAGCTTGATGCGCAGTACATCACTAAACTGTTTCACACAATCATTGAAGATTCCGTTCTACTGCAACAGTCATACTTGCAAAATTTGGCGAATCCACAAAGCCGTAAGCCACTGGCTCGCGTTGCATTCTTAGGCTCTAAAGGCTCCTACTCTCATCTGGCGAGCCGTGAATATTTTAGCCGTAAGAATATGGAGTTGATTGAATTAAACTGTAATCACTTCAAAGAAGTAGCATCAACGGTAGAATCTGGCCATGCTGACTACGGTGTATTGCCTATTGAGAACACCAGCTCAGGGTCAATTAACGAAGTCTACGACCTACTACAACACACGACTCTTTACATCGTTGGTGAACTTTCTCAGCCTATTGAGCACTGCCTTGTTGCGAAAAGTGATATCCGTTTAGAAGACATCAAAACACTCTATTCACACCCACAGCCACATCAACAATGCAGTGAGTTTTTGAGTCGCTTAAAAGGCGTGAGTCTTGAATCTTGTGCAAGCACAGCAGATGCAATGAAGAAAGTAAAAGAACTGGATGGTGATGATGTTGCCGCTATTGGTAATGCGTCTAGTGGTAAGCTTTACGGCCTGCAACCTATCCAAGGCAATATTGCAAACCAAACAGAGAACCATACTCGCTTCATCGTTGTAGCTCGCAAACCCGTTGAGGTTTCAACTCAAATTCCAGCTAAAACAACGTTGATTATGTCGACATCTCAAGAAGCTGGCTCCCTAGTGGAGACACTACTTATTTTGCAACGTCTAGGTATCAACATGACCAAGCTGGAATCTCGTCCTATCATGGGAAACCCTTGGGAAGAGATGTTCTATGTTGATTTAGAGGCGCACCTAGATTCAGATAACATGCAACAAGCGATAACTGAACTAACGGCCATTACCCGTCACCTGAAAGTACTGGGATGCTACCCAAGTGAAAACATTAAGGCGACTCAAGTTAAGTTGTCGTGAGCATGACGTGACTAGCATTTGGCCTATGATAGACCACTAAGTAAAATAACATCACTGCTAACGTAATAACGATTCGACCAAATGACGTACAAAAATATTTTGTTATATCTCAATTAGTTATTCGTTAGCAGGTTATTGTCAGCTATCAAACCTTTCTAGCTTCACCAAATCAACAGCTTCATTCACTCCATCTTCATTGATAAAACTTCCAACAATAAATCGAAAATCTAATTCCCTTCACAGGAACGCATCGAACTAAGTGCAATTAATAGCGAGCAAGCATTAAGTAACATAAAATCATCTGCTTAATTTATAAATAGTGTTGTCATTAACTATGAAGCTAAGTACTAAAATATTACTACTGATAACTCCTGTGATACTGATCAGTACCGCGGCTTCTAACTATATTATCTATTCAACGCAGAAAAGCAGCTTCATCAAACGCGAAGACAACGCACTTCAACTGAATATGGAAAAGTTAGCCGGGCATTTTCGACAGTCTCGCGCCTTCCTCAATAGCTACTCTTACACATTGACTCAAAGTGATATGGTTAAGCGGTACTTTTTCACCGAACAGAGTTTATCTCGCGATCTTGAATTGGTTAGTAATCTTCGAAAAGCCATACATGTATTGCAGGATGGTGATGAAAGTTATACTGGCTTAGCGATCCTCAATGGTGATCGAAAGCTCAATTACTACGCAGACAATAGCAATGATGTTAGAGCTCAGATTGACACTAAGATATTAGAATTTGTTGATCAACATTACCAAGAGACATTAGCAACATCGAGCACCAACTATATCCAAAACTCTCAAGGAGAAGGAATGTTGGTTCACTATGATATGCTAGGTAAAAAAGCCGTTGCTCCATCCACAAACAGCCCACTCAATGATGTTTTTTTTGTTGTAGTCTCGGTCTCTCTCGACAAATTTAATGCACTGAGAAAACAGATAGAGTTCGACTATCAAACAAGTCTGTTTTTCACACCTATCGCGGTTTCGATGGACAACAGTGTCACTCACTCAGTAAAGCTTGCACCAGAGCTTTACGCCACAGTAGACCCTGCACAGTTTCTATTAGAGAACAAACTCGACTCCATTTGGAACAAACTAAGTTTATCATTTGCACTTTCTGCCTTAGTTACCGTCATTTTATTGCTCATGCTTTTGTCACGCAGTGTTATTACTCCGATAACACGACTCGATAGACAGCTACAACAAGTAGAGAAAAAACAACGTAAGAATATTGAACGCTTGGGTACTCGTGATGAAATTGGTCGTCTATCGCAGCGTTTTTATGACATGTACCAAGAGTTAGATAATACCTATCAGCAAACTAAGCTTTTGGCTGAGAATGATCAATTAACACAAATAGCCAATAGGCATCAATTTCAAACCTTTGTTCAACAATCGCTACCAAAGCCTAGCTCAAATACCGAAACATGGGTTCTCTACTTTGACCTGGATAATTTCAAGTTTGTTAACGACAAATACGGACATCAAATTGGTGATTCAATATTGGTCTCTTTCGCCAAGCGTATTTCCGATATTTGTGCCCATTATCAAACAAAATACGACGCTCACTGTATGCCTGCTCGCCTCTCTGGAGACGAATTTGTCGTGTACATCAATGCTCCCACTCAGAGAGGAAATATCGCCCATAAGTTTTCGGACGATTTGCTGACACCACTTCAAAAAGGCTTTACCACCGAATCTGGAAGTTTTCCAATTACAGCCAGTATCGGCATTGCAACATACCCTAACGACGGTCACTCAATTGAGAAGTTAATCTCACATGCTGACACGGCGATGTACCAAGCCAAGCGTGCGGGGAAAAACCAATTTGCTGACTATTCAAGAGATTTAGACAAAGTAATTCAACGCCAAGCAAACATCGAGCGAGCACTCAGAGACAAGAACTTTGATGACGAATTTAGACTCGTCTATATGCCCTATATGGATTCAACCGGAGCCCATATTATTGGTGTTGAGGTTTTATTGCGCTGGGATTCGAAACAACTTGGTTTAGTTCCACCTGATGAATTCATTCCAATTGCTGAACAAACTGGATTGTTCGAACAAGTTGACCGTTGGGTAATTCAAAATGCATTCATGTCTTTTCATCGACTTCAGGCTCAATTTGATCACTCGGTACAGCTATCAATTAACTTATCTTCTGCAGGGATAGAAACGACGCACCTTGCTGACTTCATTAAAGAACATGCTGATATTAATCAAATTCCACCTAGCTTGATTGATTTCGAAATAACCGAAACATTTTACTCAGATTCACAAGGCTTTCCGTTACTCAACCAACTCTCGCTAATGGGCTATCGATTAGCGATTGACGACTTTGGATCTGGATATACTTCGATCACTCAACTGGTGCAGTATCCGACTCAAAAAATCAAACTAGATAAAGTCTTTTTAGACACCTTAATTGAAACCGATAATCAGAACATAGTAAAACCGATTATCGGGCTATGCCATGCTCAAGGCAAAAAGGTCACAGCCGAAGGCATCGAAACCGAAAGCATGCATCACTGGTTGCAAGATGCGCAGTGCGATATGCTGCAAGGCTATTACTTCGGTAAACCGATGCCATTGGAAGAACTGAACGAATGGTATCGACTACACCAACTCAATTTAATCGACAACAAAAAGAATCCAATACATGAAATCCGTCGTCATTGCGTCGCTGAACCCAGCTAAAATAAACGCCGTTAAAAGTGCATTCCTTTCTGCTTTTCCTGATTCTGAATTCGAATTCAAAGGTATCAGCGTCCCTAGTGGAGTGTCCGATCAACCGATGAGCAATGATGAGACTTATCAAGGCGCTCTAAATCGCGTTAACAATGCAATCCAAGAACTGCCAAATGCAGATTTTCATGTTGGGTTAGAATCTGGAATTGAAGGCAACGTTACCTTTGCTTGGATGATAATTGAAGCAAATGGTCAACGTGGCGAGTCTCGCTCTGCAAGCTTAATGCTACCACCTGTTGTGCTTGATAAACTCCAGCATGCGAATGAATTAGGAGACGTAATGGATGAAGTCTTCGGAACGGATAACATAAAACAAAAGGGCGGCGCAATTGGCTTACTTACACACAATCAACTATCTCGAAGTTCTGTGTATCATCAAGCTTTGATCTTAGCGCTGATCCCATTTGTTAACCCAGAACACTTCCCTAGCTAGATTTCATTGAAAGCATTTTTATCAAACATTTAGATTCGATAGATAAAAAGTGAGTGAGTCAGAAACAAAAAACGCTAACTTGTAGTTAGCGTTTTTATCGAATTCTTAAAGTGTGCTGTTTTAAGGGCTTACTTGAGTAGCAACCCCGAAATAGCAGCTTTCTCTTGTTCTGATTTAGCTTTTAGTTCGTTTGAACCGCGCGTGATAGTCGCCACACCCACTCCTAACATTTGACTCACCTGTCTCTGTGACATTTCACCTTTCATGAGTTCACAAAGGATATTCACTCGAGCAACCAAAGCATCTCGCTCATCAGATGTCATCATCATGGTCAACAACAGCTCATGCTGATCTTTTTCAGCCGCTGTTTTTACCAAATCCATTAGTTGTTGCCAATTATCATATTCAGGTTGTGATGCCATATATCTACACTTACTTTTAAATTTTGGCTTGAAGTAGCCGCTTAACGATTGAAAGCGTTTAACACTTTATACCGAAACACTAACTTTGATCCAATGCAAAAAAGCAGTAAGTGGAAATGGTTCGAACTCACTGCCTTTTATATTACTCAGCTTTAAACAAAAAGCATCGAGCCACTAATATTTAGTGGCTAGTTCATTAGGGGCCAAAAACGCGCCTTTCTCACCTAGAATATCTCGATAATACGTCTCGAACATCAAGATATTCTGAACGTAACCGCGCGTCTCTTTGAATGGAATCATTTCAATAAAGGCATACGCATCTAACTTTTCATCACTACGTGAACGCCACTGTTTTACTCTGCTAGGCCCTGCGTTGTAAGCGGCAAAAGCAAAAATACGGTTGTTGTCATATTGAGCAAGCAAACCATCTAAATAGTGGCTACCAATCTCAATATTCTTGCTGACATTATAAAGGTCGTCGCTTCCCTGATACTTAATTTGATGCTTTTTAGCCGTGTATTGAGCTGTCTTCGGCATGATTTGCATGATGCCACGTGCGCCAACAGGAGAGCGAGCTTCTGAATCCATCGCGCTTTCTTGTCTCGCTAAAGACATCAAAGTGATTGGGTCAATATCGTGTTTTTCGGCATAGAAGTTGAACCACCACTTGTGCGCAACTGGGAAACGTAAAGTAATATTGTCCCACATCTTCGCTGATATACTGGCCGTGACCGTTAGATGATTCCAACGTTTTGTCGCAGCATGAGCCGCAAGCATCGATTTTTGGTCTTTGTCTGCATTGGCTAATAACCAACGCCACTCACTCTTAGCTGCCGCAATTTTATCGCGTTCAATCAGCTCACCAATACGAGTCAATGATGTGTTAAAAGGTTTCACTGTTTCAGCATTGTATTTCAACGTGGATGTTGGGTACTGGATAGGCTCATCTAACTGCTTAGCTGCCGCTACACTGTAAAAGTTACGCTGCCCCATAATATCGGATAGTCTCTTGTTACCTTGAGCGCTATCCCCCGTCGCTATCTCAGCTCGACCCTGCCAATACTGCCAGCGAAGCGAAGCCTGATGCTTATCATCTAAGCGCGCTATCCACTCTTTCAAGCCAGTCCAATCTGCATGTTGGATAGCTAAGCGAGCACGTCGCTCCAGCAAGACCTGTTTCGATGAGCTCGCGAGCATTTTGTCTCGCCACGCCATCAACTCTTCAGAGTCGGTATTGATCAAGCGGAACGTTAGGTAGTCCGCTAACTCTTGGAATTTTTCTTTCGAAAACTTTTGAGCTTTCACAACATCATCAAAAACCTCTTGAGCGCTGCTTGCTGACTTCCTTGCCAGTTTCTCAAAACCAAACTCGGTTTGAGCTTGGTAAAATTCATTCGCAGGGTGCTTCTTGGCAAACGCGAGAACATCTTCAGGCTTGTTGAACAACGCCTTCATCTGCTTGGCTTGAGCAATTGCCTCATCATAATCTAATTGTTTAATTAGATAAGTCATCAACTTACCGTTACGGCCTTCAAACGCCAACAACATCCTTTCTAGTATCAACTCATCGGTTCTTAAGCCAGCTTTATCCCACTCTTCAAAAAGCGGGTCACATGCGTCATCAACACCACTGCCGCTTAACCAAAGTTGCTTCGCACCTTTAAACGCGATTTCTTGATTACCTTGCTCATAATGAGCTCGGTAATAGATACATTGGTATTTTTCGCCAGTCGGCTCTTGGGTTTGAAATTCCAATATCGTTTGCCACTGCTTTTGAGAGGCTAGTGAATCCAGATAAGGTGCGCGCATACGATTCGAAAATGGCAGGGCTTTGTTTTCTTCTATAAAAGTATCCACTTCAGCAGGTGTACGATCGCCTAAGCCAATAAGAAAGGCGCGATAATCTGTGTATGGAGTTAAAGGGTATGTTTGAATTTTATTACGTAGCGCCGAGTAAGCTTTTAGGTCTCGGTTGTCTAAAACCTCTTGCGCTCTGTCATAAACATCACGCTGCATTTCAAGCTCAGAGGCAGTGCTAGCCATAACCGTCGGAGTCAGTGAAAATGAAGACAAAATTGCTGCTGCAGCCACAGCAACCTTCGTATTACCAATGCGGAAAAACATTCGCTCTTTCCTTAGTGCGTGTATGAATACGTGAAGTCTATTTACGCCCGACATCACATCAAATGTAAAGGTTTTGAGTGTAAATATTATTAATATTTAACACTTCGCCTCAGAAGCCTATTAAATAAGGCTTTACTGATTATTGTGACAATAACTGGTAAGAATTTATCCAAGATTGGCTTTTCTACCCAAGGAGTAACATCTTTGGGGATATTGGTATAAAATAGCAGACAATTTTGAACAATAAATTAGGATCGATCGGCAATGGCTGAATACGTATATACCATGTCTCGGGTGAGCAAAACTGTTCCACCTAAGCGTCAAATTCTTAAAGACATTTCTCTTAGCTTTTTTCCTGGCGCTAAAATCGGTGTTTTGGGTCTAAATGGTTCAGGTAAATCTACCCTACTACGTATCATGGCTGGTATTGATACTGATATTGATGGTGAAGCTCGTGCACAACAAGGCCTTAAAGTCGGTTACCTACCGCAAGAACCTGTACTAGACGAATCAAAAACCGTGCGTGAAATCGTAGAAGAAGCGGTTTCTGATGTTGCAGACGCGCTTAAGCGTATCGATGCAGTTTACGCAGCTTACGCAGAACCAGATGCAGATTTTGATGCTCTTGCTAAAGAACAAGGCGAGCTTGAAGCACTGATCCAAGCAAAAGATGGTCACAACCTAGAAACAGCTCTAGAGCGCGCTGCTGACGCACTTCGTCTTCCTGAATGGGATGCGAAAATCGAGTTTCTATCAGGTGGTGAGCGTCGTCGTGTTGCGATATGTCGTCTACTTCTTGAAAAACCAGACATGCTGCTACTTGATGAACCAACCAACCACTTGGATGCAGAATCAGTAGCATGGCTTGAGCACTTCCTTGTTGATTACAGCGGTACTGTTGTGGCAATTACCCACGACCGTTACTTCCTAGACAACGCTGCTGGCTGGATTCTAGAACTTGACCGTGGTGAAGGTATCCCATGGGAAGGTAACTACACATCTTGGCTAGAGCAGAAAGATGAGCGTTTGAAGCAAGAAAAAGCAGGCGAAAGCGCACGCCAAAAAACGATTGAGAAAGAACTTGAATGGGTTCGTCAAAACCCTAAAGGTCGTCAAGCGAAGTCTAAAGCTCGTATGGCTCGTTTTGAAGAAATGACGACTGGCCAATACCAGAAGCGTAACGAAACCAACGAACTGTTCATCCCACCGGGTGAGCGTTTAGGTGACAAGGTACTTGAAGTTAAGAACCTAACTAAGTCATTTGGTGATCGCGTTCTTATCGATGATCTATCATTCAGCATGCCTAAAGGCGCTATCGTTGGTATCGTTGGTGCCAACGGTGCAGGTAAATCAACACTGTTTAAGATGCTAAGTGGTGCTGAACAGCCAGACTCAGGGACAGTTGAACTTGGCGAAACGGTTAAACTTGCTTCTGTTGATCAGTTCCGTGACAGCATGGACGATACAAAAACAGTATTCCAAGAGATCTCTGAAGGCGCTGATATCATTAAGATCAACAACTTCGAAATCCCTGCACGTGCATACTGCTCTCGCTTCAACTTCAAAGGCAACGACCAACAGAAAATCATCGGTCAGCTTTCTGGTGGTGAACGTAACCGTGTTCACCTAGCTAAACTGCTAAAAGCGGGCGGTAACGTACTGTTACTCGATGAACCAACCAATGACCTTGATGTCGAAACTCTACGTGCACTTGAAGAAGCACTGCTTGAGTTCCCTGGCTGTGCAATGGTTATCTCGCATGACCGTTGGTTCCTTGACCGTATTGCGACCCATATCTTAGACTACCGTGATGAAGGTCAAGTTAACTTCTACGAAGGTAACTATACTGAGTACACTGAGTGGTTGAAGAAAACTCTGGGCGCACAGGCAGCAGAACCGCACCGTATCAAGTACAAGCGTATCGCTAAGTAAATTCGCTTGCATTTTGAACAAAGGCCGCAATAATAGCGGCCTTTGATATATCTAGCTTACACGTTACGCATCGATATAGAGAGATGAATTATGATTGAAAGACGTCAGTTTTCACGAGTTGTTTATCAAGTGCCAACTGAATTATTACAAGGACCAGTAAATGTGTCCGGTTCGGTACAAGACTTATCTCTTCATGGTTTACTCATTCAGTGCGATGACTTTCAGCAACTCAGCCATGATATTCCTGTTCAAGTCAGCTTTACGCTCGCAAACAGTGATATCAATATTCAGTTAGAAGCAACGATAGTCTCTACCATCAATACCTCAATGCGTTTACGCATAGAGCATTTAGATATTGATAGTATCAGCCACCTTAAGCGTCTTATAGAACTTAACGTTGGTGACGATGAACTGCTTTATAGAGAGATTGAGCACCTTACCGATTTGGGTAAAGAATAATATCTCCATAATCCTTTTTCTATTAGAAGCATTTAGTTAATACAGAACCATGTCTAAAAAAATTGCCATTACGATCCCCTCAAGCCAAGGGGAACAAACGTTTTACTTTGGCCGAAAAGCCGTGCTCTTATGCACCACTGCTCTTTTCTCTGTTCCAGCCTTGATCGGCGGAGCAACCTACATACACTTTGAAAGTCAGCAAGAGCTGGCATCACAAGCTGGTGATGCACAGCAGTTGATCGAAACGCTGATTGTTGAAAAAGAGCAAACTGAGTTTCTTTACGCTGAACAGGTAGAAACAAACCACTCGCTGTCACAAACATTGACTGAGAAAGAAGGTGCGATTCAATTACTTGGTAAGCGTGTTTTCGATGTTGAATCCGTGCTTGGCCTTGCCGATGAAGAACTGCTTACAGACGATGTCTCTTTAGAAGATCGCATTGATGCTGCTGCGATAGATTCAGCAGTAAGAGCGACAATGTTCCGTTTGATTCCAAACGACAGTCCAATGACTTATCAACGAATCTCTTCGTCTTATGGTCGTCGCACAAACCCTATTTCAGGTAAGCGCCATAACCATACCGGTATCGATTTAACGTGTAAGCGAGGTGAAGAGATCCTAGCACCTGCTGATGGTGTCATTGAAACCGTTCGTCCAAGTAACAAAGGGTTTGGTAACTTCCTAACCATGCGTCACTCATTTGGCTTCATGAGCTCTTACGCACACCTTCAGAAATTCAAAGTACGCAGCGGTCAATTCGTCAGTAAAGGCGACGTAATTGCGAATTGTGGTAACTCAGGTAACTCTACCGGACCACACTTGCATTATGAGGTACGTTTCCTTGGCCGTTCATTGAACCCTCAATACTTGATGGATTGGACACCAGAGAACTTCAACTACGTGTTTGAAAAAGAAAAGAAAGTTAAGTGGGGCCCACTGGTTCAGTTGATTGATAATGTGGTTCGCTTGCAGATCAACCTAACGAACGTGCCTTACATTAGCTCGACCATAGACACTGTATCGAGTGAAGATAACAAAAAACCAATCACGACTAATTAGTTGTTAGTGGCTAACTATTTGTTAATGACTAAGACCTGTTGGTTTGGCCTATGATGATCTAATTGCTTTTAGCCTACAGTAGGCCAACTACTTTTAGTTCTGAATTAGATAAAAAAAGAGCGACCATCAGGTCGCTCTTTTTTATGATTTCAAATCAGTATTAGCCACGATGAATCGAGTCATGCGCTTGCTTTAAAAGATTTTGGCTCTCTTGCAAGAACTGTTGCGAGTAGTCGCCAAACCAATCACTGACTTGATTAAAGCTATCAACGAATTTGGCTTTATCTTTCCCATCCAAGATTTCTAATGCTTCACCGAAACGACTATGGAAACGTCGAATCATCTCAATGTTCTCATCTGAAGAAAGAATGATATCACCGTACAAGTTCGGGTCTTGAGCAAACAGACGACCAACCATCGCAATCTCAAGTCGGTAGATTGGCGAGCTTAGCTTCAGAAGCTGATCAATGTTCGGGTTCTCTTTACTTAGGTGCAAGCCGTAAGCAAAAGAGGTGAAATGGCGTAGTGCTTGAATCAGAGTCATACCGTGATCGTGTTCAGCTGCATCCATCTGGCAAAGGCTCGCACCCCAAATACCAAATTGATTCAATAGCCATTGGTAGCTTTCAGAGTCGCGACCATCACTGTAAACAATAACCTGCTTAGCAAGGCTTGGCACATCAGGACCAAACATTGGGTGCAATCCAACAACTGGGCCTTGGTGCATGTTCATCATGGCCTGCAGAGGCTTTGATTTAATCGACGTCAAATCACAAAGAATACAATCGCTTGGCAGATTACCTAGCTTCGCAATCACACCTTCAGTTAGGTGAATTGGAACCGTAACAACCACAAGTCCGGCATTATCTAAAATCTCATCGGCTTTATCCCAATCTTGGCTGCCAAGGATTTTCACTTCATAACCAGAAAGCTTGAACATACGGCCAAACAGACCACCAAGTTGACCATTACCACCAACGATAACCACTGAACGTAACTCTGGGTTAAGACACTTAAAACCAGAATCCTTTTCACTAGCGTAAGACTCACGCATCGTACGACGCAAAATATCTTCGATTAACTGCGGTGGAACCCCTATTTTCTCGGCTTCTTGACGACGAGACGCCAGCATCGCAGCTTCGCGCTCTGGTACATAAATAGGTAAACCATGTTCACTTTTTACTTCGCCCACTTTCTCTACTAGAGCGAGACGTTGAGCCAGTAAATCCAACATTTGTTTATCGACAACATCGATTTGGTCGCGTAATTCGTTCAGTTCAACGGCCATTTTATTCCTTACTAAATCTATAAACCCGTACTAATCTATAAGCCCACCTGGCGCAGGTTTGTTAGCAACAGATCTTAAAATGCCCCATTAGATGAGGCACTTAAATTTTAAACTCTGACTAACCTTTCAAGCGGTTCTCTAAGAACGGGACTAATTCCGTATGTGCACGCTTCAATAGTGCCTCAGTTGAATCCCAATTGATACACGCGTCGGTAATAGAAACACCGTATTTCATCTCATTGAGAGGTATATCCGAGGATTGATTTCCTTCGTTAATATGGCTCTCAATCATCAAGCCGATAATCGACTTGTTGCCTTCGCGAATTTGATGAATCACATCTTCAGCCACCAGTGGTTGACGACGGAAGTCTTTACGAGAGTTTGCATGGCTACAATCAACCATCAATGCCGCCTCTAATCCAGACTTACCAAGCTCTTGCTCACATTCATGTACTGACACTGAATCGTAGTTAGTCTGCTTGCCGCCACGTAAAATTACGTGACCATTTGGATTACCTTGCGTTGTTAATAACGCAACTTGACCTTCGCGGCTGATACCCATGAAACGGTGGCTCGAAGAAGCCGCCTGCATTGCATTGATTGCAGTGCCTAAATTACCGTCAGTGCCATTCTTAAAACCGATTGGCATTGAAAGGCCACTTGCCATTTCACGGTGAGTTTGAGATTCAGTAGTTCGTGCGCCAATCGCAGCCCAGCTGAAGGTATCTGCTAGGTATTGTGGACTAATTGGATCTAGTGCTTCTGTCGCTAGTGGAATTTCCATCTCAGCTAGCTCAACTAAAAGCTCACGACCAACATGCAGACCATGCTCAATATCGAACGTACCATCTAGATGTGGGTCATTGATCAAGCCTTTCCAACCCACAGTAGTACGAGGCTTTTCAAAGTAAACACGCATAACAATATACAGTTGATCGCTAAGTTGCTCAGATAAGGCTTTTAGACGTTTCGCGTACTCTTTCGCCGCCTCAATATCATGGATAGAGCATGGGCCACATACTACAAGCATGCGATGATCTTTCTTGTGAATGATGTTTGCGATAGTTTGACGAGACTCTTGAATGAAACGACGAGCATTATCACTCAAAGGCAGTTTTGCTTTTAACTCTTCAGGAGTAATCAGTACCTGTTCGTCGATGATATTGACATTGCTTAATTCACTTTTCTGCATAACTCAACCTGTATATTTATTTTTACACCCAACATTTCCATTTGGGCTAACAATCTTTAAAAACACAATAACAGCTACAAAAACGATTGCAAGTGTAAACAATAAAAAACATTTGATGTAAATTATAATTTACACTTACTATTTGACTCGTTAGAAGATACATAGCGGCCAAAACCACACCCTATACATACAAAAAAGGCGATATTTCTCATATCGCCTTCTTCAAACTTATAGAGTGTTTATTTATCACCCAGCGTTTAAAATTCGCTTAATTTGCTCTGAGGCCTCTTTCCACCGACTATCCGAGTGAAGCGTCGATAAATCGAAGCTGTGTTTTTTAAGCAATGAGTTAGCTAAAGGCACCTCTTGAATCGTTAAGTTGTCCAGAGCCTCTATTTGTGCATCTCGTTTATTACACATCAGCACCATGTCACAACCCGCACTTAAGGCCGCTTTCGCTCTGTCTGCCGGCCCCCCCATAATGGCAGCTCCTTCCATTGTTAAGTCATCAGAGAATACCAAGCCTTTGAATCCAAGCTGCTGCTTCAATACTTTCTGCAACCAATACTCAGAGCCACTCGCTGGCTGATCATCATAGTGAGAAAAAACCACATGTGCAGGCATCATCGCATCTAATATTCCAGCTTCAATTTGAGCCTTGAAAATGGCCATATCAGTTTCAAAGATGTCGTTTCTAGGATCATAAGGCGTTTCAAGGTGTGAGTCAGCAATCACGCCGCCGTGTCCTGGAAAGTGCTTCCCTGTCGTCGCCATGCCAACCGATTTCATGCCATTAATAAAAGCACTACTGTGGCGAACGATGGTATCAATATCTTCACCAAACGCTCGGCTACCAATCGCTTTACACTCGTGACCTTTATCTAATACAGGCGCAAAGCTCAGATCGATATCATGGGCAATCAATTCCGCAGCCATCAACCAACCAGCTTGTTCTGCTAACTGCTCACCATTATTCTTAGTCGCGAATTCTTGAGCGGCAGGGATAATTGAAAAGCCGTCGCGAAAGCGTTGAACTCGACCACCTTCTTGGTCAACACCAATCAAAATAGGACGTTTCGCTACCTTGCGGATCTCTTTAGTTAACGCCGACAACTGTTTGCTATCGTGGTAGTTTCGAGTAAATAAGATGAGACCACCAACGGTTGGATGCTCTAAAATTTCTCTGTCTTCAGCTGTCAGTTCGTAGCCTGCAACATCAACCCACAACGGTCCCATATTTATTCCTTATTAAACCTAATTTCATAAACTTCCCGAGATTATTCTCTTTAAATTTGCTTTACAATGTTTTTAAAACAATCTGTGGAAGACTTTAAGAATGCAGGGTAAGAGCTTAGGAATGGATCATAAAGAACTGTATATCGGTGTGATGTCGGGGACGAGTATGGACGGTGTTGATACTGCGTTAGTCTCGATTGAAGACGATAGCATTACATTGCTTGCTCATGATGAGTTCCCGATGCCTGATGACCTCAAAGCGCGTCTGCTTGAAGTCTGTATTGGTCAGAAAACCGATTTGATTGCCATTGGCGAACTCGACCACCAGCTTGGTCATCTATTTGCTGATGCGGTTCTACAACTTCTCAACAAGTCAGATACGCCTGCATCATCCGTGACTGCGATTGGTAACCATGGCCAAACAGTATTCCATCAGCCAACCGGTGATTCGCCATTTACCATGCAGCTGGGTGATGCCAATATCATTGCCGCTAAAACACAGATTCAAACAGTCGCAGATTTCCGACGCAAAGACATGGCGCTTGGCGGACAAGGGGCGCCGTTAGTACCAGCGTTTCACCATACGATTTTTCACCCAAAAGACAGCTCGGTTGTGGTGTTGAACATTGGTGGTATCTCGAATATTTCAGTGCTGCGCCCGAATCAGCCAACTTTTGGTTATGATACAGGCCCCGGCAATATGTTAATGGACGCTTGGGTAGATAAACACATCGGTGAGAAATTTGACCGTGATGCGCGATTCGCGCTTAAAGGCCAACTTAATCAAGCCTTGCTCGAACAGTTGCTAAATGAACCTTATCTATCTCAAATGCCACCGAAAAGCACTGGCAGAGAACTGTTTAATCTACCGTGGCTAGAGCAACAATTAACAGAATTTAAAGATCTTGCAGCAGAAGATGTTCAGCGCACGCTTTGTGAATACACCGCATTGACGATAGCCAATGAAGTAGAGACTTATCGCTTGGGTAGCCAAGCTGCACTGTATGTGTGTGGCGGTGGTACACGAAATCCATTGTTGATGAAGAGACTGTCTGGACTGCTTACAAGTTGGGAGGTTGAGTCGACAACCAGTAAAGGTGTTGATGCTGATTACATGGAAGCGATGGCCTTTGCGTGGCTTGCTCAACGTCATGTTCATCAAGTGCCAAGCAATTTACCAGAAGTGACTGGCGCAAGCAGAGCGGCCTCTCTAGGCGTTCTATATCGTGCTGACTAAACAAATCTAGAACCATCATTTTAGAATCACCATTTAAGGATCATTATGAGTAACGACGCTCTCATATCAGCGCTCTCGCACCTCGTTTCGGAGGGGAGAAACCCTGACACTATGGATATTGATCTGCTCACCTCTCTCGAAGTGGTTGAAAAGATTAACCAACAAGACAAACAGGTACCACTGGCGATCGAGGCGGAACTGCCACAGATCGCGAAAGCGGTTGATAAGATCGCTTACGCCTTTCAAAACGGTGGCCGACTGATTTATATGGGCGCAGGCACCAGTGGTCGATTAGGTGTGTTAGACGCATCAGAATGCCCACCGACTTTCGGCGTTTCAGACAAAATGGTTATCGGCCTAATTGCAGGCGGACCAGAAGCAATTTTGAAAGCCAAAGAGGGAGCAGAAGATTCACTGACTCTCGGAATTGAAGATCTCAAAGCGATTCAGTTTTCAGAAAATGATGTTGTGGTTGGCATAGCAGCCAGTGGTCGCACTCCTTACGTAATAGGTGCACTCAACTATGCCAATCAGCTTGGCGCGGTTACAGTTGCGCTGTCTTGTAACCCAGGTTCTCCAATTGCTGAGATTGCTCAAATCGCAATTAGCCCAGTGGTTGGCCCAGAAGCCTTAACGGGATCAACACGACTGAAGTCAGGTACGGCACAAAAGCTAGTACTTAATATGCTAACGACTGCCAGCATGATTCGTATCGGTAAAAGCTACCAAAATCTGATGGTCGACGTAAAAGCGACCAATGAAAAGTTGGTTGCCCGCGCTGCTCGTATCGTTATCCAAGCAACGGAGTGTGATAAAGCACTGGCAGTATCGACACTTAAAACGACTGATTACGATGTGAAGTTATCTATTTTGATAATTCTAACAGGGCTAGATTTAGAGTTAGCCAAGGCTCAACTTGATAAGCAAAATGGCTTCTTGAGAAAAGCCGTCGAGAATAATCAATAATCGGCTTATGCTGTTGAGAGTTACTCTCGCTACATATAAAAAGACCAGCACACATAAAGTACCGGTCTTTTTATATCTAATTTTCTATTGCTAGCTTGGGCTTAATAGTCGTTTGAGAACTCATCCCAGCCGCGTTGCCATTCCATACGGAAACGTTGAGCGTCTTCCGTACCAGAACACACACCTTCATATACCTGACCAGATAAACCAATCTGATAAGCATGGTTCGGATTGCAGTATTCAGTAACGCCTAGGTGGTAACCTTCTGTGTAACTGGCTTGATCAACAGCACCAAGCGCGGTCATATCTGAATACGAACGCTGAGTGTGGCCTTTGATGCCATCACGGTAGCCGATCTCTTGCCAATTGCCTTCAGCGGCTAAATCTTGAACATTAGCGCTGCATCCTGCAAGGCTAAATGCCACAGTGAATAGTGCGATTATTTTTTTCATTTCAATCCTTTATTTTTACAGAGCCACTTCCTGACGAAGCATTGCTTTGTTTGTGATTCTCCGCTGAACACCAGTCGATGTCCACTCATTGTCTAATCTTCGCCACTTTCGTCCAATAACAAACCATTCAATCAGTCATAGCACCACTAAATTTGCTATTCGACCACTCACTCAAGAAGCGGAAGTTTATTCTCTTCGACTTCTTTAATATACACCCTGACTTAATTAATACATTCAGGGATAACAAATTATGATGTGGTTTCTTACCTGTGTTGCAGCACTCATTGGTGGCTACTTTATTTACGGTGCCTTTATCGAGAAAATTTTCGGTATCAATGAAAAGCGTCAAACACCAGCTCATACTAAGCAAGATGGCGTGGACTACGTTCCAATGTCGACGCCTAAGGTTTACCTAGTTCAACTGCTTAACATCGCGGGTGTAGGTCCAATATTCGGCCCTATCATGGGTGCCCTTTACGGCCCAGCTGCAATGCTTTGGATCGTGCTAGGTTGTATCTTCGCAGGTGCAGTACACGACTACTTCTCAGGTATGTTATCTATCCGCAATGGTGGCGCTTCGGTTCCAACGATCACGGGACGTTACCTAGGCAATGGCGCAAAACACTTTATGAACATCTTTGCCATTGTTCTACTGCTTCTTGTTGGTGTGGTTTTCGTTTCTGCTCCTGCAGGCATGATCACTAACCTAGTGAACGACCAAACTGATTTCGTAATGTCTACAAGCACTATGGTTGTTATCATCTTTGCTTACTACATCATCGCAACGATTGTCCCTGTCGATAAAATCATTGGTCGCTTCTACCCACTGTTTGGTGCACTGCTTATCTTTATGTCTGTTGGCCTAATCACTGCGATTGGTTTATCTGACGAGCACCAAATCATGGGTGGCTTCGAGATGAAAGACATGTTCACCAACATGAACCCGAATGACCTACCACTTTGGCCTGCTCTATTCATCACTATCGCTTGTGGTGCTATTTCTGGCTTCCACGCAACTCAGTCTCCTTTGATGGCGCGTTGTATGGAAAACGAGAAGAACGGTCGCTTCGTATTCTACGGTGCAATGATTGGTGAAGGCATCATCGCTCTAATTTGGTGTGCACTTGCTCTGTCATTCTTCGGTTCAGTTGAGTCTCTATCTGATGCAATTGCAAACGGCGGCCCAGGTAACGTGGTATACAGCGCTTCATTTGGTCTATTGGGTGTGTTCGGCGGTATCCTTGCTTTCCTTGGCGTGGTTATCCTACCTATCACTTCGGGTGACACTGCATTCCGTTCAAGCCGTCTTATCCTTGCTGAATACTTCAACATGGAACAGAAAACTCTGCGTAACCGCCTACTAATGGCTCTACCATTGTTCGTTCTTGGTGGCATCCTGACTCAAGTAGATTTCGGTATCATCTGGCGCTACTTCGGTTTTGCTAACCAATCAACGGCAGTAATGATGTTATGGACCGCTTCAGCTTACCTACTTCGTCACAACAAACTGCACTGGGTAACAACGGTTCCAGCTATCTTCATGACGTCTGTATGTATCACATTCATCCTCAACAACAGCCAACTAGGCTTTGGTCTACCAATGCAGCTTTCAACCATCATCGGTGTGGTGAGTGCATTCGGTGTTGCGGCTTACGTTATCAAAATCTCGAAAGGCAAAGGCGATATCGATCTTGCTGATGAACAAGAAGAGAAAGAAGCAAAGGGCGTGACTAAAACCGCCTAGTTCTTGAAAGCTCTTTTAAGAAGAGACAAGTCTTCATAGAAAGACAAAAGAACAAGCCAAACACACTTCGCTTGCTCCCGTAATCACTCGCTGATTCGTGGAAAATAAGACTAAAGCCCATCCACCGTGATGGGCTTTACTGTATCTCAACTTAGTTCAATCAACATTAGTACATCAACTTGGATACTTCAGCTTTCTGAAGCAATAACCAAGCAATATAACCAACGAAAACACAAGCAAAGCTACCGTTACTACGCAATGAGCTTTACACTTAACACGCGTCTCAATAGGTGAAAATATGGAACTCATTCTCTCTCTGCTGCAACAAACCTGTGTCTACTTAGTGATTGCTTACATGCTAAGTAAAACTCCACTGATTCTGCCTTTGTTGAGCATATCTTCACGCTTAAGCCATAAAGTCAGCTGTTATGTTCTGTTTTCTCTGTTCTGTATTATGGGCACCTATTTTGGATTGCAGATCAATGATGCCATTGCCAACACACGTGCGATGGGAGCGGTCATGGGTGGCTTGTTTGGTGGTCCGGTTGTCGGCTTTGCGGTCGGTTTTACTGGCGGTATCCATCGTTACTCTTTGGGTGGATTCACCGATCTAGCTTGTGCTATCTCCACTACGGCAGAAGGCTTAATTGGTGGCCTATTACACGTTTACTTAGTCAGAAAAAACAAAGCCAGCCAGTTGTTTAATCCGATGGTGGTTTTCTCGATAACCCTGTTTGCAGAGATTATTCAGATGCTGATTCTGCTTGCTGTCGCGAAACCATTTGAGCAATCCTATGCTCTGGTTTCCGATATTGCGGCGCCAATGATCATTGCTAACTCAGTCGGTGCTGCGCTGTTTATGAGTATCATCCAAGACCGTAAAACCATCTTCGAAAAATACTCAGCGACCTTCTCACGTCGCGCATTAACCATCGCCGAACGTTCGGTAGGTATTCTGCATGGTGGGTTTAATTCCGATAACGCACAAAAAATCGTACGTATCGTTTATGAAGAGACCAATGTTGGGGCGGTCGCGATTACCGACCGAGAAAAAATTCTCGCGTTCGTCGGCATTGGTGATGAACACCATATTCCCAATACGCCGATTTCATCACAAAGCACACTCACTTCGATGGAACAGAACGACATTATCTACCTTGATGGCAAAGAGAATCCATACCAATGCTCACTGTCGCAGGATTGTAAATTAGGCTCTGCTCTAATTATCCCACTGCGCGCGGGTAACGAGGTCGTCGGCACCATCAAACTGTATGAGCCAAAACTAAAACTATTCTCGACTATCAACATGTCGATGGGTGAAGGTATCGCTCAACTCTTGTCGAGCCAAATCCTGTTTAGTAACTATCAGCAACAGCAAACGCTACTTACCCAAGCAGAAATAAAACTGCTGCACGCTCAAGTGAATCCACACTTCTTGTTCAATGCGCTTAACACCATCAGCGCAGTGACACGTCGCGACCCAGATAAAGCTCGGGAGTTGATTCAGCATCTGTCCCACTTCTTTAGAAGTAACCTAAAGCAGAACATCAACACCGTAAAGCTCAAAGATGAACTTGCACACGTCAACGCTTACCTGACCATAGAAAAAGCACGCTTTACCGACCGACTGGAAGTGGAATGGGATATCGATCCGCAACTGTATGAGTCACAGTTACCAAGCTTTACCTTGCAGCCATTAGTTGAAAACGCGATAAAACATGGGATTTCCAATATGCTCGAAGGTGGTCAAGTTAAGATTTACAGCGAGGCTTTCAAAGGTGGCTTCAAGTTGGTTGTTGAGGATAATGCCGGGACTTATCAAAAGCCGTCACCAGACCATGTCGGTTTAGGAATGGAAATTGTTGATAAACGACTCACTAATTTCTTTGGACAAGATTCAGCGCTAAAAATAGAATCTCAACCACAGCAATTTACTCGAATGAGCTTTATCATACCTAAATTAAAATAATGATATTTGCGAAGACGAATAGCTCCGAGTAGACATATTTAAAGCTAACATTTAAAAGCATAACGTGAATAAAACAGGGATGAAATCAAGATGAAGATTGTAGGATGTTAAAGGCATTAGTTGTCGATGATGAGCTATTTGCTCGCGAAGAACTGATTGAACTACTAACCGAAACCGGAGAAGTGGAAGTCATCGGCCAAGCGAGCAACGCGATAGAAGGGCTTAAGCAGATTAATCTTCTCAAGCCAGATGTGGTGTACTTGGATATTCAAATGCCTCAGGTTACCGGGATCGAACTGCTGAGTATGCTTGACCCAGACACAATGCCTTACGTGGTATTCGTTACCGCCTACGACCAATATGCTATTCAAGCCTTTGAAGATAACGCTTTTGATTACCTACTTAAGCCAGTCGAGCCTTGTCGATTAAACAAGAGCGTTTGTCGCCTAAATAAGGTCATAAAACAAAATCAGAAAGCACCAGACCAGAACATCTCAGCGATTGCTCCCTGTCATTTAGAGCAGATTCCATGTATTGGACATAACCGTATTGTGATAATGGCAAGTCAAACGGTCGAGTGCGCGTATTCCGATATCAGCGGTGTCCACGTACGTAGCTCATCGCAAACCGCAACCTCACAGTTAACACTAAAAATCCTCGAAGAAAAAACCGACTTGATCCGCTGTCACCGACAGTATTTGATCAACATAAAATCGATCCAAGAAATCAAATTATTAGAAAATGGATTAGCAGAGATCATTACCCTGACCGGCTTTGAAGTACCTGTCAGTCGTCGTTATCTCAAGACGTTAAAAGAGCAACTCGGTCTCCAGTAACCCGTTAGAAGTTCGACGCCCTGTTCCAAAGCACGATCAAAAAAGCCAACGTATCACGTTGGCTTCCTGCTGTTTACAAATCAATAGTATTTGCAAATCGCTAGTGTTTACGAATCACTAGAGATCAGTCGACTTGCTTAATCTGTAGCTCTTTGGGTACTTCGAAGAACATGTTCTCTTCGCGACCTTGAATCTCTTCAACCTCGGTAGCACCCAACTCACGAATCCGATCTAAGATCTGGTTTACTAGCTCTTCAGGAGCAGAGGCTCCGGCTGTTACACCTATTTTCTTTTTCCCTTCAACCCATTCAGTTTGAATGTCTTCAGGGCAGTCTGTTAGATAACCTGGCGTGCCTAGCTTCTCAGCCAGCTCTTTTAAACGAGTTGAGTTCGATGAGTTCTTAGAACCAACGACAATTACAACGTCTACATCGTTTGCCATTTCACGAATTGCGTCTTGACGGTTTTGAGTCGCGTAGCAGATATCGTCCTTACGTGGACCTTGGATCTCAGGGAACACGCGACGTAGCTCTTCAATCACATCTGCTGTTTCATCAACTGATAGCGTTGTTTGGCTAACGTAGTGCAGGTTACTCGGGTCGTTCACTACTAGGTTCTGTACGTCTTCTGGCCTTTCAACCAAGTACATACCACCGGTTTGGCTAGCGTATTGACCCATGGTGCCTTCCACTTCAGGGTGGCCCGCGTGACCAATCAGTACCACTTCCATATGTTTGCGGCTCGCACGAGCAACCTCCATATGAACTTTAGTCACCAAAGGACACGTCGCATCAAATACCGTTAACTCACGCTCTTTCGCTTCTTTACGAACCGCTTGAGAAACACCGTGAGCCGAGAATATCACGATGTTGTCGTCTGGCACTTCACTCAGTTCTTCGACAAAAATAGCACCACGCTGCTTGAGCCCCTCAACAACAAAGCGGTTATGTACCACTTCATGGCGAACATAAATCGGTGGCTGATACATTTCAAGTGCACGCTCTACGATACTGATCGCACGATCGACACCGGCACAAAAGCCACGAGGGTTAGCTAACATTATTTTCATTTCATTGCTCATCATTTACCGCGGAACTAAGGTTGTTTCTATAGAGTTCGCCGTCAGCGAGGTTCGCATTCTACAGTGAAGCGTCTAGACAGTGAAGCTCTGGGTTACATCACAGCTGTAGGCGGTGCTACTCTAACGTTAAGATGGTTATTCTACCGTTAAGATAGCTACTCCACCGTAAAGATAATTATTCAACCGCTAAGATGTTGACATCGAAAGTAACGTCTTGACCTGCTAATGGGTGATTAAAATCAACCGTCACTGAATCACCCGCGA
>NZ_JADDYI010000015.1:260519-268921 GCF_015163545.1 Vibrio sp. OPT24 | reverse complement strand
TCTCGGTGATAATCCCAGGGATTTCCATACCGTCAGGACCGGAGAAAGCCATGATAGTGCCCACTTCAACTTCAGAGTCACCAACAAACTTCGCGCGATCCATATAGTGAATATGATCAGGATTCGGCATACCAAACGCATCTTGCGCCTTCAATTCGATAGACTTTTCAGTCCCCGTTTCAAGACCAATCAGGCACTGTTCAAAGTTCTCACTTAGGCTGCCATCACCCATAACGAACTTCGCAGGTTTGCCCATATTTTCGGTGCTATCGGCAACTGAACCATCTTTCATTTTAATCGTAAAATGTAAGGTTACTGCTGAATCATTTTTAATTGTTGCCACGTTACTTTCCTTAGATTTCTTTATTATTTGAAGGGGCATTCTGTTTTGCTTCCTTATTAAGAGCAGCATAAAAAAAAGCGCCGTCGGAATCAACCGACAGCGCTTAGGGCTATTCTAATCTGTGAGTCATAGACTGACTTTAAGGCCATCTAGTTCAAAGCAATTTACTTTATACTCATTACTATTAGAGTCGCCTATTTGCTTTCGTCTTTCTTACGGAAACCATCTAAGATGATCATCGCTGCACCGATACAGATCCCCATATCCGCTAAGTTAAACGCAGGCCAGTGGTAAGTACCCCAGTAGAAATCTAAGTAATCGACAACAAAGCCGTGTACTACTCGGTCAAATACGTTACCAACAGCGCCACCAATGATGATCGCATAAGCAATGTTATTCCACTTCTCTGCCGCAGGTAGTTTACTCATCCAGTATGTCAGCATGCCAGTTACCGCAAAGGCGATACCAGTAAACAACCAACGCTGCCAGCCACTCTGATCACTCAGAAAGCTAAATGCCGCGCCGTAGTTATGAACATACAAAAAATTAAAGAATGGCAGCACCTCAATACGGTTTGCCCAGCCATAACCCATGTTGTCCATGACGAAAAGTTTGATGCCGATATCTGCAACGAAAACCAGCAGAGCCAACCATAACCAACGCACACCAGATTGTTTTAACGAAACTTCACTCATTTCTATTCCTAGTATCTACTCACTCAAATCATCTCATTATCCACTATCAAAAATGAACACGAGAAGTCAGCTTGGTTAAACACATTTCCTATAATTAAAAATAACCCCAGTTGATACTGGGGCTATGATTTTTACAAAAAGTTCAGTCTTTCTCTGAGTCGTTATGCGAACTTACGCACTTCGCCTTCACCGTCGATGTTCGACACACAACGACCACAAATTTTCTCGTGACCTTCAATTGTGCCTACATCTGGAGTGTGGTGCCAGCAACGGTCACACTTCTCAGCTTCAGTTGCTGCAACTTCAACGTACAGACCTTCAACGTCTGTCGCTTGAGCTGTATCAGACTTATCGCTAAGTGGCTTAACAACAGCAGCAGAAGTGATAAGTACGAAACGTAGCTCATCTTCTAGCTTGTTGATTTTAGCCGCTAGTGCATCGTCAGCGTATAGAGTAACTTCAGCCTGCAGTGCACCACCGATTGTTTTCTCTTTACGAGCATCTTCAAGAAGCTTGTTCACTGCGCCACGAACTGACTGGATTTCAGTCCAAAATTCGTTGCTTAGCTCTTCGTCGTCAGCAAGACCAAATAGGCCTTCGAACCACTCGCCAGTGAATACAAACGTGTCGCGCTGCTCTCCAGTTGGTAAAGAGCTTGGCATCTCGTTCCAGATTTCATCTGCAGTGAACGACATGATAGGCGCCATCCAACGAACTAAAGCTTCTACGATGTAGTAAAGCGCCGTTTGACAGCTACGTTGAGCATGGCTGCCCTGTTTTGCTGTGTACTGACGGTCTTTGATTACGTCTAGGTAGAAAGAACCCATTTCGATAGAACAGAACTGCATTAGACGTTGAGTCACACCGTGAGTGTTGTACTCACCGTATGCTTTAACAATCTCTTCTTGTGCAGCTTGAGCACGGCCAACAGCCCAGCGATCAAGTGCAACCATTTCTTCAGCTGGAACTAGGTCAGTTTCAGGATTGAAACCGTTCAAGTTCGCTAGGAAGAAACGAGCCGTGTTACGAATACGACGGTATGCATCAGCAGAACGCTTAAGGATTTCGTCAGAAACCGCAACTTCGTTAGTGTAATCCGTAGAAGCAACCCATAGACGTAGAATATCTGCGCCTAGCTTGTTCGTTACATCTTTAGGAGCAACAACGTTACCGATAGATTTAGACATCTTACGACCGTTACCATCAACCACGAAACCGTGCGTTAGCACTTGCTTGTATGGTGCTTCGTCTTTCATCGCGATAGATGAAATCAAAGATGACTGGAACCAGCCACGGTGTTGGTCAGAGCCTTCAAGGTAAAGATCAGCACTGTGCGTTCTTTCTTCATTTGGGAAGTTGTACTCTTCACGAGAGTCCACAACAGAGAAGTGAGTTACACCTGAGTCGAACCATACGTCTAGCGTATCAAGTACTTTCTCGTACTTGTCAGCGTCTTCAGCACCCATCAGTTCAGCAGCGTCTACATCCCACCAAGCTTGAATGCCTTTTTCTTCCACAAGCTTCGCTACTTTTTCAATAAGAGCTGGGCTATCTGGGTGAAGTTCTGATGTTTCTTTATGAACGAACAGAGCAATTGGCACGCCCCAAGTACGTTGACGAGAGATACACCACTCAGGGCGACCTTCGATCATACCTTCGATACGGCTTTGACCCCATTCTGGCATCCATTCAACACTCTTTGTTGACTCTAGTGCTTTTGCACGTAGGCCTGCTTGATCCATAGAGATGAACCATTGTGGTGTTGCACGGAAAATGATTGGCGTTTTGTGTCTCCAGCAGTGTGGGTAGCTATGCTCGTAAGCGTGGTGATGCAATAGTGCACCTTTCTCTTTTAGAACTTCTAAAACAGAATCGTTCGCTTTGAATACATGCTGACCAGCGAATAGCTCAGTATCTGGCAGGTAAACGCCGTTTGAACCTACTGGGTTAGCGATTTCTAGGTTGTACTTCTTACCAACCACGAAATCCTCTTGACCATGACCAGGCGCAGTATGAACGACACCAGTACCCGAATCAGTAGTAACGTGGTCACCAAGAACGGCAGGAACAGTAAAATCGTAGAACGGGTGGTTGAACTGAGAAAGCTCAAGATCAGCACCAGCCGCAAAACCAAGATTATGGAAGTGCTCAATACCTGCACGATCCATTACGTCTTTTGCTAATTCAGAAGCAACAACGATACGTTGAGCAGGCTGTTCGCCATTCGCTTCAACTTGGATAAGCACGTATTCAAGATCATCACGTAGACATACTGCGCGGTTTGCTGGCAGAGTCCATGGTGTTGTCGTCCAGATAACGATTGAGATTTCGCCTTGACCCGCGTGACCTTCCGCTAGAGTAAATTTCTCTAGAAGTGCCGCTTCGTCAGCTGCAGTAAATTTCACATCGATAGATGGCGAAACCTTATCTTTATATTCAACTTCAGCTTCAGCCAGAGCAGAACCACAGTCAGTACACCAGTGAACTGGTTTGAAACCTTTAAGAAGGTGACCTTTGTCTGCGATTTTGCCTAGAGAACGAATGATGTTCGCTTCTGTGCCGAAATCCATAGTACGGTAAGGTTTATCCCACTCGCCCATGATACCAAGACGTTTGAAGCTCTCTTTCTGACCTTCAACTTGGCCCGCAGCGTACTTACGACACTCTTCGCGGAATTCAGCAGCCGAAATCTTCTGACCAGGCTTACCTTTCTTCTTCTCAACCATCAACTCGATTGGAAGACCGTGACAGTCCCAACCTGGGATGTACGGTGCATCAAAACCAGAAAGGGTCTTAGATTTAATAATAATGTCTTTAAGAATCTTGTTCAGCGCGTGGCCAATGTGAATGTCGCCGTTCGCGTATGGAGGGCCGTCATGCAGCACGAAAGATTTTTTGCCTTTCTTTGCCTTACGGATTTCACCGTAAAGGTCTTCTTTGTACCAACGCTTAAGCATTTCTGGTTCACGATTTGCCAGATTGCCGCGCATTGGGAACCCTGTTTCTGGTAAGTTCAGGGTATCTTTATAATCACTCATCGATTCTTAATTCCGTTATATTGGGCGAAGTTAGACATTATGTTAATCGGTGGAATCATCCGACTAATTCTTTAGCTGAAGCAGCCACACCCTTGCGGCTTCAGCATCCAATTCTATTTGATTTTTTAATGCGTCGAACGACTCAAACTTTATCTCGTCGCGCAGTTTGTGCAAAAGTCGCACTTCTAACTGTTTACCATATAAATTGGCTTTAAAGTCAAAAAAATGTACTTCTAATTGCTGCCTGACCCCATTAACTGTTGGTCGTTGTCCAATGTTAGCAACACCACCGACAGGAACACCGTCGATATCTAATGCTTCAACAACATACACTCCCGACACAGGAGAAACACAACGTTTTAATGGAATATTAGCGGTAGGGAAACCGATAGTTCTCCCTAGTTTACGACCATGAGAAACACGACCACTGATACTGTAGTCACGCCCAAGCATAGTAGCACTAGAAGCCAAGTCATTGGCCGCTAACGCATTTCGTATCTCAGTGCTGCTTACTCGTAATTGGTTTAAGCAATAGCTTTGGGTGCTCACCACCTCAAAACCATATTTTTCACCCGCTTCTTTAAGCATAGCGAAATTACCTGTTCGGCCTTTGCCAAAGCAAAAATCGTCACCAACCACCAAGAATTTCACACCAAGCTTATCAACCAAAAGCTCCTTAATGAATGCTTCCGCGGATAAACTAGCAAAATACTGATTAAAATTAACACACAATAAACGACTGATATCTAGCTTACTCAATTGCACATATTTATCTCGTAAACGAGTTAAACGCGCTGGCGCTCGACCTTTAGCAAACAACTCCATAGGTTGCGGCTCAAACGTCATAACAACAGAAGGGAGCCCTAATGCTGCAGCTTGATTAGAAACCTGACTCAGAACTTCTTGATGCCCTAAATGAACACCATCGAAGTTACCTATGGTTAATACACAGCCATGATGCTGCGCTTTAATATTATGTATACCTCGGATCAGTTCCATTATGATCAGCTAAAACCTGTAATTTGCATCATTTATTGTGTGAAACCGACGGATTATATACTAATCAGCATTAATCTGTCGCTGCTTTTAAATGTTTTACTCGGATACCTAAAATCAGTACCGAAACAATATAAACAAAGCCACCAAGTCCGATCAAGCCTGTTAATGTCAGTGCTCTCTGACTGAAGCCCCAATCCAGCCACTGTTGCATATTATCCAACTGCCATAAAATGGCTGCGACCATCACTACACCAGAGACAAGCAACTTGGCACTAAACAACAAAGTTGTCTTAGTTAATTGATAGACACCCGCAAGATGCAAACCCCGATATAGCAAGGCCATATTCACAAAGGCAGACAAGGCCGTCGCAATCGCCAAACCAACATAACCATAGAAGTAAGCAAAGATCGCGTTGAACACCATGTTAGTCACCATAGCGATAATGCCGTACTTAACTGGTGTTTTGGTATCTTGGCGAGAGTAATAACCCGGAGCTAATACTTTAATCAACATGAAGTTAAGCAGACCTGATGCATAAGCCACTAGCGACATCGACGCCTGTTGTACATCGTGGGGAGAAAACTCACCACGCATAAACAGCACCATTAACATGGGTTTAGCCAAAACAATCAGACCCAACATAGCAGGAATACCAAGCAGTAAAACCATGCGTACGCCCCAATCCATGGTATGCGCAAATCCTTCTCCTTGAGCGTCTACGTGTTTACGAGACAAAGCAGGAAGAATCACCGTCGCAATCGCGATACCGAATAACCCTAGTGGAAATTCAAGCAATCGATCTGAGTAGTACAACCAACTGATAGAACCTGTCGCTAGGAAACTAGCAATGAAGGTATCAAACAGTAAGTTGATTTGGCTGACCGATACACCAAAAAGCGCAGGGATCATTAGTGTGCGGATCTTAACGACACCCGGATCTCTCCAACCCCACTTAGGCTTAACCAACACACCTGCTTTTATTAAGAACGGCATTTGGAAAAGGAATTGGACTAATCCACCGAGAAATACACCGATAGCCAATCCAATTTCTGGTTGATCTAAATTAGGAGAGATAAACCATGCTGCGCCAATGATCATCACATTCAAGAACACAGGTGTAAAAGAAGAGACGGCGAACTTACCTAATGTATTGAGAATCGCACCAGATAAAGCAACAAAGGTGATAAACCATAAATAAGGGAAGGTAATCTTAAGCATAAAGCTCGCAAGTTCGAATTTTGGGGCTGCAGGTCCGTCATTCAGCCAGTCAATAAACCAACCGGCACCAAACATCGCAGTGATCACACCGGAGCCCAATACCCCAATAACGGTTACTATAGATACTAAAACTCCGAGAGTACCCGACACCTTAGCAATTAAATCTCGTGTCTTATCTTTGTCACCTGCAGCGTGATATTCCGTTAGTACCGGTACAAACGCTTGAGAAAAAGCACCTTCTGCAAAAAGTCGACGTAAAAAATTAGGAATTTTATTAGCGAAGAAAAATACGTCGGCACTCGCTCCTGCTCCCATTAAATTTGCTACTACTACATCACGTACTAGCCCCAATACACGGGAAACAAAAGTCATTGCACTGACAATCAGGCCTGACTTTAATAGTCTTTTACTCACAGAAACCTCTGACACTGGTTGATTACTTTCAAGCGAGGATAAATACTATCCTGTCCTAAGAAGCATATTTATTAGCATTGGTCTAAAAATGCTGTTAGAATCCCCGCCATCTTAACCGCGATGACCTTTCCATACCAAAGTTTGTTTGGCTACGATTGGTTTTTGCACAAATCATTTGACAATTAAGCGCTAATGAGGGATAGTCCTCGCCCTTAAATTGTCACCGAACTAAGTTTTTGGGAGTTAGACCCTTGGCAAACAGTAAATCTGCTAAGAAGCGCGCTATCCAAGCTGAGAAACGTCGCCAGCACAATGCTAGCCGTCGTTCTATGATGCGCACTTACATGAAAAAGACTATCGCAGCTATCGCAGCTGGTGATAAAGAAGCTGCAACTGCTGCTCTTGTAGAAGTTACACCACTTCTAGACCGTATGGCGACTAAAGGCCTTATTCATAAGAATAAAGCTGCACGCCATAAGTCTCGTTTCGCTGCTGCAATCAAAGCTCTTTAATAGAAATTTGATTACAACGCAAAACGAAAAAAACCGGCCTTGGCCGGTTTTTTTATATCTAAATTTTGAGTAACGCTGTTATTTTTCTCGCTGAACGTTGTTTTTCTTACTAACAGCTATTGGTTTATTACAAAATATTTTTCTTACTAAAAATTGTTTCGTTGACCGATAGACAAATAAGTAGACAAACAAACGTCTAACAAATCGATCAAAGAGAGTAGATTGATAAAAGATAACTGATAGGTACTAACGTTCGACGTGAAATATTGACACTTCCTTGTGTCGACCTTATTCCTGATAAGAGATTACCCTCCTACCAACAACAAGCTACTTGCAGTACATACCGTGCAGTAGGTTAATCATTGCTTTTACTTCTTCGCTACTCAATGTGTAATATACAGTTTGAGCCTCTTTACGAGTATCAACCAAGCCATCCCTTCTCAACCACGCAAGGTGCTGAGATAAAGCAGACTGACTCAGTTCTAACTTGCCACACAACTCCCCAACCGACAGCTCAGTACCATGTAACAGGCACAAGATTTGTAAGCGACGCTCGTTGGCCATGGCTTTAAGTAGAATCACAGCTTGCGCTGAGTTCTTCTCCATCTCTTTTAAGTTCATAGTTTGGCTCCCTACAACCTTTACGCCAACTACGGGCTATCAGAATTTCCGGCATATGGTAGGGTTATGATAATCGATATCAATTCATTAACAAACAACCTCACTCGAACAATTTGCTAAAATCTGCGTCACATACATTTTTTACTGCTGGATGTTGGATCATCCTCTCAGCAAATATGACGTAGTACTCTTCTTTTAACTCTTCGATGCCACCCAACAGCTGTAACGATGTGTCTTCTTCAACTTCAGATATATAGAGAGTAGGTGCTAAAAAAATAGCGTCATGATGATAACGAGCAAAAGCTTTCATCAGTGCCGCATCATCAAATTCGCCTAAAATATCGGGCTTTAGACCCTGCCTATCAAACCACTGTAGTACCTTTCGTCCCATAGAAGTTCGACTTCCGGGGATAAGAAGCTTCCTTTGCTCCAATACAGCGGGGAAACTCACATCTTCTACATTACCAGAACAGAAAAAAGTCATACCACTCTCACCCAGCTTCTTACTAAACAAGCCAGGGCTTTGACTAGAATCCACCGGACAGTCAGACAAGATCATAT
>NZ_JADDYI010000015.1:10658-260469 GCF_015163545.1 Vibrio sp. OPT24 | reverse complement strand
CGAGCTTATGTTGAGAGAGTTGTTCAAGAAGCATTTCATGAGTCGATTCAAAACAGCGAAGGTGGATACTGTTATCTTCTGGAATCGTCGACATCAAGATCTTGCTCACGAGCCTTTTTGACAGCGCATCCGCTACACCCACATCAAACAGAATATTTGAGTGCTGGCTGTAATTCACAATATCCAACATTTCATAACTTAAGCCAAACATACGATCAGCATACTTAAACACCAGCTGACCAAGCTCAGTAGGTTCAACACTGCGACCATTGCGCTTAGTTAACTTGCCATCCATGCGCTCTTCTAACGCTTTAATCTGACCTGTAACCGTTTGAGGTGTGAGAAATAGGGCTTCTGCAGCTTTAGTAACAGAACCTTGCTTGCAAACCATCCAGAAGTAATAGAGGTGGTTGTAGTTGAGGTGCGACATAGATGTGCCGTAATAATAAAAGAGAAGATATCCTTTATATCAAATATGACGCACTCACTCAACAAACTCGGAAAAACCTAACTTATACATCGATTACTACTTATTTTTTCGAAGTGTCTAATTTCATAATGTAATATTTAAGCGATTATTTTCAATTTTTTTCTAACTTTTAAGATCTATATCACCTCTCAAAAATCAAAATAAAATCATTTAAAAACAACACCTTAACCAACCACCATTTAAAGTTTTGATATTTAAACAGCAAATCATCACAAAAAAGTCTCACCTAAACCAAAATGTAATATTACTGAAATATTTCCCCTCTAACATCACGCTCAGATTAAACAAACAGACCAAACACAGACTTAAACGGTCCAATGGAGAAAACATTATGAACCAAGCTACTACTGCAGCAGCGCCGATTTCGAGCACTACTCGTTGGCTACGCTGGGCTAACTTGGCATTCATGCTTTACCTACTATTACTTTCAGTTTCAATGGTTGGTACAGGCTTCAAATGGGCAACAGGCGAACAAGCAAAGGTTCTTTTCGAATTTGCTTCACACCCAGTTGCAGGCTTAATGATCGGCTTAGTGGCAACAGCACTTATTCAATCATCAAGTACAGTTACTTCAATTATCGTTGGCCTTGTGGCAGGTGGTTTACCTGTTGAGCTAGCAATCCCTATGATCATGGGTGCAAACATTGGTACAACAGTAACCAATACACTTGTTAGTCTTGGTCATGTTCGTTGTAAAGAAGAATTCAAACGTGCATTCGCAAGTGCGACCATTCACGACTTCTTTAACTTATTAGCCGTCGCTATCTTCCTACCATTAGAGATGGCATTTGGTATTCTAGAGAAAATTTCTCACTGGTTAGTATCACCGATGCTAGCAACAGGTGATATGAGCATGGGTGGTCTTAACTTCATCAAGCCAATCACTAAACCAGTAGTCAGTGCGATTAAAGAACCACTATCAACGTTTGGCGACACTGTAGGCGGCGTCATGCTTATCGTTCTTGGTATCGCAACAATCTTCGTAGCTATCACTGTAATGGGTAAGCTAATGAAGAGCCTGATGGTTGGTCGTGCTCGTGAGATTCTAAAGAATGCAATCGGTCGTGGTCCTATCCACGGTATCGCTTCTGGCTCTATCGTGACTATCCTTGTTCAGTCATCTTCTACGACAACAAGCTTGATGGTTCCGCTAGTAGGCTCAGGTGTTCTTAAAGTACGTGACGTTTACCCATTCACTCTGGGTGCAAACATTGGTACTTGTATTACCGCCCTACTTGCAGCTACAGCAGTATCTGGTGAGTTTGCAGTATTCGCACTACAGATTGCTCTAGTACACTTGGTGTTCAACATCATGGCAACGGTATTCATCTTCGGTATTCCGTTCCTACGTGAACTTCCAGTGAAAGCTTCTGACATCATTTCTGATATGGCTGTGAAGAATAAGTCTGTAGTCGCTGGTTACCTTGTTGCAGTATTCCTTGTACTGCCTGGTACTGTGTTAGCACTGACTGCTTAATAGCTAAAGAATTAGATAGCTTAACCGCTAGAAAGACACATCGCTTATAGCAAAGCCCGCAACCTCCTAGGTTGCGGGCTTTTTCTTTTTAGGAGCCGATGAGGGAAGAAAAAGAAGGTGTGGGATTCGAGTAGCGAGTGACGAAAAGCAAAAGCAGATGCGTGATTCGAGTAAACGAGTAAAAAAAATCGACTCCCCTCATTATCTGCGTTTGATATTTCGTATATCACTGACTCAAATCTAAACACGCTCTTCGTATCTCGTTACCGAGCTACAGGTACAAAAAAAGCCGCACAATGGCAGCCTTTTAATCAAATAAAACGGATTGCATTAAACCGAGAATGGGTACTTAATCGCCTCATGGCATTCGTAACCTTCAACCCAGAAGTCATCCATCGTTACCCATGTTTCTAAATCTTCTAGAGACTTAATCTCAGGATTGATATGGAATGTAGGGCCAGCTAACGGCTCACGCTTCAACTGAACATCGCGCATTGGTGCAAGTTGATCTTCATAGATATGAGCGTTAACAAGCTTGTGGTAAGCCACGCCCGCCTTCTTGCCGGTGATCTGCGCCATGATAGCGAGGAACACATACACTTGAACCATATTGAAATTCAAACCTAGAGGGACATCACAAGAGCGCTGAGTACTATTTAGGTACAGGGTGTCACCAAGCAGAGAGAAGTGGTGGCTGTACATACACGGACGCAAACAACCCATGTGAAACTCGCCTGGGTTGTAGAAGTTTAAAATCTCGCCACGGTCATCAATACCGTTAGTTAAATCATCAACAATCTTCTTCAGTTGGTCGATATGACCGCCGTCAGGTTTTGCCCATGCACGTCCTTGAACGCCGTAAACACGGCCCATGTCGTCTTCACCCTTGCGGTAAGGATTATTCAGCCATGCCTCGTTCAGGTTCGAATTCGCATCCCAGGTTTTAGTCCCTAGCTTGCGAAAATCTTCAGCATTATCGTAACCACGGATATAACCAAGCAGTTCAGCAACTGCCGCTTTCCAAAAGCTTTTACGCGTTGTTACCAGTGGGAATTGGTTATTACCAACATCATATTCAAGGTCAGCATTGATCACAGTTAGGCAGCGCTTGCCAGTGCGTTCATTTTCAATCCAAGTACCGTCATCAACGATACGCTGACAGAGGTCTAAATACTGTTTCACACCAGTTCCTTACTTCGTTTGTTGTGGTAATTCATCTTTGTAGTGACCACGCTTGTATGCCCACACCATCATCAGCACACCGATGATAACCATTGGCAGTGACAAAATTTGTCCCATAGAGATAAATCCACCGAACAAACCTAGATGAGCATCAGGTTCACGTACGTATTCTACTAAGAAGCGGAATGTACCATATCCTGCGAGGAATAACCCTGACACAGAACCAAGAGGACGCGGCTTTTTGATAAACCAGTTCAAGATGAAGAACAGCACAATACCTTCAAGCGCCATCTCGTAAAGTTGAGATGGGTGACGAGGAAGTGGACCACCATTAGGGAATACGATTGCCCATGGCACATCAGTCACACGGCCCCAAAGCTCGCTGTTCATGAAGTTACCTAAACGCCCCATGCCCAAACCAAATGGAACCAATGGCGCGATCATGTCAGCTACACCAAAGAAGGTTCGACCGTTCTTTTTCGCATACCAGAACATCGCAGTGATAACACCAAGCAAACCACCGTGGAAAGACATACCACCCGTCCATACCTTAAAGAGGTAAAGAGGATCTGCTAGGAAAAGGTCAAAGTTATAGAAAAGTACGTAGCCAATACGACCGCCAAGTACTACACCTAGAAAGCCTGCAAATAACAAATCTGATACTTGCTCTCGGGTCCAACCACTGTCTGGTTGATCAGCTCGGCGATTTGCTAGCCAAAGAGCAAACATAAAGCCAACAAGGTACATTAAGCCATACCAGCGAACTGAAATTGGTCCTAGTTCGATAAGAACAGGATCGATATTTGGGAATTCGATAAAACCCTGAGACATACGTGGCTCTCTATCTAAATTGAATAACGGTCAGCTCAGCAGCTGACAAAAAAGACACTACAGCAGCATTGTAGCTGCTATAAACATTAAAAATATTGCAAAGAATTTCTTTAGCACGGGAGTTGGCAATTGCGTCGCCAGTTTCGCACCAACTCGAGTAGTTAGAACTGAAGTACAAGATATTGCGACCAAAGCTGGTAGGTAAACATAGCCCAAACTAAACGCTGGAAGATCATCTACAGACGAACCATGCCAAATAAACCCGAGCATTCCTGAAATAGCAATAACAAAGCCGCACACCGAAGAGGAACCCACGGCCTTGCGCATTTCTACACCATGATGGTTAAGAAAAGGCACAGATAAAGATCCACCACCAATACCAGCCAAGCTTGAGACTAAGCCAATACCGCCACCACATAACATCGTTTTTGCAGAGCCTGGCATCGCTTTCTGACTCGTAGAACGAATCGATAACAGCATTTGTAATGCCAATACCAATACAATCACACCAAAGACTTTCGGTAGATATTGAGCTGGAATGATGTCGGCGACAAAAGAACCGAGAAAACCACCCACGACCACACCTGGCATCAACCATTTAACGACAAATATCTCTACGTTACCCAACTTTAAGTGGTTAATCGCAGACGATCCTGACGTAACAATAATGGTTGATAACGAAGTCGCCAATGCCATCTGCATCGCAAACTCTTGAGGGATGCCCGCTTTAGGAAGCAAAAACAATAAGGCAGGCACCACCAGCAAGCCACCGCCAATGCCCAGCAAACCCGCTAAAACACCAACAACAGCACCAAGACCTGCTAACAAGCCTATTAGTTCATATGACACGTCAAATCCTATTTTTTACCTGCTCGAATGAAGCCTGTAAATTCACGCTCTTCGAAATAGTTGAGCATCATACTATAGATGTCACGACCATACGGTTTTGAAAGTGCCTTATTTGCTAAATCCTGTAATTCACTCAGGTTAGATTGGCGAATCAAGTATTTGGTTCTAGCGACATTTGAGGTATTCATACTTAACGTTTCGTACCCTAGCCCAATCAACAGTAATGCGCCCATAGGATCACCAGCTAGCTCGCCACAAATACACACAGGTAATTGATATTGCTTACATGTATCATGAATTTGTTTTAATGCCATGATCACCGCAGGGTGCATGGATTCATAGACATCAGATACGCGGGAATTGTTCCGATCAACCGCCAATAAATATTGGGTTAAGTCATTGGTACCCACAGAAACAAAATCGACCTTGTCTGCGATTAACGGCAGCAAATACAGCATTGATGGCACTTCGATCATGATACCAATGCGAGGCATGCGTACTCTATTATCAAGCTCGTGTACTTCATCGTAAGCCTGTTCTATAAGCTGAACCGCATCATCCAGCTCTTGAGCACCCGAAATCATTGGTAATAGGATACTTAAATTCTGACTATCACAGCTCGCACGCAACATGGCGCGTAGTTGAATAATAAAGATATCTGGGTGATCGAGTGTAAAACGAATACCACGCCAGCCAAGAAACGGATTGTCCTCTTCAATCGGGAAATAAGGTAATGCCTTATCACCACCAATATCCAACGTACGCATCACCACTTGCTTCTCGGGATAGCTCGATAATACAGAACGGTACTGCTTGAACTGTTCGTCTTCTGACGGGAATCTCTGCTGTAACAAGAAAGAAATTTCCGTTCGATACAAGCCTACGCCGTCAACCCCTTGGTTAATCGCTATATTAGTATCCGCACTCAAACCAGCATTGAGCAAGATCTCTATTTGCTGATCATCTTGCGTTCTTGCTGGTAAATATAATTCTCGGTTGACCATAGAAGAGAGTTCACTTTCTTCTAGAATCAGCCCTTGGTATTCACTAAGTAAGTTATGACTCGGCTCAATAAAAATCTCACCGCTATACCCATCGACAATCGCTTGCTTACCATTAGCTTGGGCAAGGTTGAAATTGACCCCCATCACCGAAGGAATGCCAAGCGCACGAGATAAGATCGCTGCGTGAGAGTTCGCCGCCCCTTCCAAGGAAATGACCGCCAACAATTTTTCTTTTGGAATAGACGCCAAAACAGAGGCCGTTAGTTCACGTACCACCAGAATAATGGGCTTGTCTAACGTGCGGAGTTCATGCTCAGAGTTATGAAGGAAATACAGCAGCCTTTGTCCGAGCTCTCGAATGTCTTGTGCTCTCTCGCGAAGATAGACATCAGACATACGAGCAAAGCGATTAGAGTAACTTTCAACAACTTGTCTTAGTGCCCAATCAGCTTTATCGCCCTTCTGAATTTGGCTTTTCAGATCCTTACGCAACATGGGATCGTTGAGTAAGTGAGTAAACAGGTCAAAGATCGCCAACGCATCTTTGTTTATTTCGCTGTCCAAACGCTTGCGCATGCGCTTAAAGTCATTCAGAGCATTTTCGACAGCAACCGCCAGCAACTCATGCTCTCTTTCAACATTAAGCGTCGAAGCCGGATAAACATCGGTTAATTCAGGTTGCGTGTTGTCCCACCACAAATCACCAATCGCTACACCTGATGACGCTGCGATACCTTTCGTCGCCGGCAACTTTTGTTGTTCTAATAACCAATGACCTTGGGTTTGGGCATGCGCCACAATAACCGCAAGTTGTGCTGAAAGAGTGACAAGGAAAGACTCTTCCATTTCACTGAATAAACGAGGAGATTTCTGTTGAATAACCAAAACACCAAGCACTTGCTTGCGATGGATAATCGGAGTACCGAGAAAAGAGTGATAAACCTTTTCTCCCAACTCCGGAAAAAATTTATAAGCAGGGTGAGCAGACGCTTGTGCAAGGTTGATAGGTTCAGCGCTTCTTTTAACAAGGCCAACCAGGCCTTCGTCAAAACCAATGTGAATACTATTGCCTTTGAAGATCAGGCCTTGAGTTGCCATCAACTCAAGGCGCTGCATATCATTATTTGCCAAATACACGGTGCAACATTCCGTCTGCATCGCACTGCATGTCTCTTTAACTAAAATATCAAGAGCCGTCGACACATCTTCAACTCTTGATACGTGTTCAACTATTTCCCTTAGTTGACTGAGCATGCTTAACCTCTACGCAATTTGCGTTTTCCTTTTGTTTTTCGCTCTTTAAACGGCATTGCCAAAGATGCGAATTCTTTCATCGCTCGACGGTACACATCTCGCTTAAAAGAAACAACTTGTCGAACAGGGTACCAGTAACTCACCCAACGCCAACCATCAAATTCAGGTGTACTTCCACGCTGCATATTGATCTGCGATTCATCGCAATCTAAGCGTAAAAGGAACCACTTCTGTTTTTGTCCAATACAGACAGGTTTAGAATCCCACCGAACCAGTCGTTTGGGTAGCTTATAGCGTAACCAATGACGACTTGTCGCGACGATCTTTACATCCTTTTTAGTAAGGCCAACCTCTTCATACAACTCACGGTACATTGCCTGTTCCGGAGTTTCACCTTCATCTATTCCCCCTTGAGGGAATTGCCATGAATGTTGCCCGTATCGTTTAGCCCAGAAGACCTGACCATGGTTGTTACAGATTACAATACCAACATTTAATCGGTAACCATCGCCATCTATCACTGGCCAACCTCTATCTAAATTTTTAATTACTCTGATTTTTCCACATATCCCCAATCGGAGCAAACTTAGTGACGTGATAAGCGCTATATTTATGAATATTAACTACGAATATGGATAAGTTTTGCTCAAATTCTAGTTACCCACACAATAGTGAGACATAGACCACATTTATTCACCTTTTCTGTGAATAACTATGTGAAGAATTCCCCGCAATCGTTTTTTTTAATCCATAGATTCATCAACACCTTAAACAACAAATCAATTATCAACATTTTAAACCATTAAAAATCAACAAATTAAAATCATAATCATAATTTTAAAAACATTTAGAAAGCAAAAGATCTTTCAAAAATCGAACGTGGTTAAAGATCAACCACTCAGGTGTTTATCCACACTAGCAACTGAAAGATTCATTTTGCCCCCTATTTAGCAAGCATTTTATCCACCACAAACCCCTGTTTATTTATACACTAAATTAATATTTCAATTAATTACCTTTATGTCCTGTGGATAACCACGAGTTTGATCCCTTTTTAAGTAAGGAGATCATTTCTTAACCAGTCGTCATATGGTGATAACTTCTGGTAAAATCGTTTTTTTGATTATGCTTTTTATTATGAAACCAGAACCACAAACACAACAAGAGCTATTAGACAGAGCGTATACTATTGCAGGGATGACCTTCAAAGAGCTCTCCGATGAAGCCGAGATGGTGATGCCAAGCGACCTTAAGCGTGATAAAGGTTGGGTTGGGCAGCTGTTAGAATGGCATTTAGGTGCACCCGCTGGCAGTAAGCCAGAACAGGATTTTGCAAAGCTGGGCATCGAACTTAAAAGCATTCCGATTGGTTATTCTGGAAAGCCACTCGAAACAACGTTTGTTTGTGTTGCGCCACTGATGGGCGTACAAGGCATAACATGGGAAACTAGCCACGTTAGAAATAAACTGTCTAAAGTGCTGTGGATCCCAGTTGAAGGAGAAAGAGAAATCCCGTTGGCAGAAAGGCATGTTGGTTCACCTTTATTATGGACGCCAAGCCAAGAAGAAGATGAACTTCTAAAAAGAGATTGGGAAGAGCTGATGGAGTTGATTGTTTTAGGCAATGTTGAACAGATAACAGCAAGGCACGGTGAAGCACTCCATTTACGCCCTAAGGCCGCAAACAGTCGTGTGTTAACGGAAGCTTACGGTGCAAGCGGTAAACCCATAAAAACCAAACCTCGTGGTTTTTACTTAAGAACCCAGTTCACCCATAAACTGCTGACTGCACACTATGCATAACTGTCGAGAACGAAAGTCGAACATACTGATTATAAGTACGCTGTAAATTCCCTCTAATGAGGTTTAAGCGCTAATTCAATATCGCAGTAACTCTGGCTAGGTTCATTACCAAACTCATCATACGCGTTGTGCAAGCGAAGGTAAGCCTTTTCAAAGCCGAGCCGGAGTAACTCCTCTTTCACTTGATCCAAGGATCCAAAGTGAAGCGGCTCGCCGTCTTGCTTTACAGGTTCTAGCTTGTGTTTGTACTCCACCGCCAATAGATACTCTGAGATATCAGAACAACCAATAACGTACACTTTGGGTGTTTGATAAGAGTCTTTGTGCTCTCCATGTAACCACATGTCTAATTGATGCTTTTGCATAACCGTCCTCCCCTGCTCTTTAAAGAGTAGTAGAACTCTTTTCCTTTACTAGGTAACGACTTAAAAAAGCAAAAAAGAGAAGCAAGTGCTTCTCTTTTTTGGCCAGTTCTAATTCAAAAGTTTGCACTTTCGACGCCATAACTATCACTGTGATTTATCCTAGGGGTTGAAAGGTGCTATCAACCCCGCAGATTACGTCGGTATTCGCGCACTTAAGACACGACGAAGGTGACGTACTCGACGTTCAATCGTAACAACTTCGGGTTCAGAAAAACCAATAGGTCGACCATCGGCTTCAAGACCAATATCTCTTAGTAAGTGAGTATTGTTCCATGGTAGATCATATGAACTGCGACGAACTTTTCGTTGCCATTCACGCTCTTCACGACGAAGGTCTGCACGGATAAGGACTGTTGCTAATTTTAAATATACTGAGTGACGCATAATAACTCTCCAGTTGTTGAATAAACTGAGGAAAAATAGCGTGTTAGATCGTATGAGGGTTTCTCACTTAGCTGCTATTTTTCCGCAGCCAAATAAGGATACGGATCTATTAGTTAGGTTTATCTTGGGTGTTTCGATCGGCCATGGCTGATGTTTGTGACATAACAGTCACCATGTCAGAACACGGATCAAACGAAGCGCAAATATGCTGTATAAAATCGAAATGTTTCATTTGCGCCTCCAAGCTAACTAAAAAATCCAAAAAGAAATGGGGTAGTGAAAGCAGACAAGTCTTTGTTAAAACGCTGCTTTCACGGTTAAAGTCTAACCAAGTGAGTATATTATTCAACCGCTAATTGGCTCACATTTTTAAAACAATGCATTCACCTGGAATATCAGTTGCATATTCATTTATATATAAGATATTCACTATTATTATATAAAATCACAGAACATATCTCTTAGTGACCTAGGGGGCATCTCTCAATTGTTCGAATGTGAACACAGCGACTAACAACAAAAAGAGCCACGCATGATGCGTCGCTCTTAAATTTACACTAACAGATTGAATCACTTAGCAAAGAATTCTAAATAACGCCCTCAGAAATAAGGCTGTGTTTATTCAATAAACGGTACATCGTTGCTCGTGATACTCCGAGCTCCTTAGCAGCCAACGAGACCTGTCCACCGTAAGATTCCAATACAATCAACAATGCATCGCGCTCTGAACGCTCACGAATGCTTTTCAAACTGCGACGTTCATCATTCTGTTTTGGTAAATCAAGTTGGTGATCTTCTATGATCACGGCATCCGACATCAGAACAACACGCTTTATCTGATTCATCAGCTCACGAACGTTGCCTGGCCAGTGGTAGCGATTCATTGAACGAATAGCATCCTCTGAGAAACTCTTAGCCTGAGCATTAAACTCTTTCGAGTACTCACGTAAGAAATGATTCGCTAACACAGAAATATCGCTCACACGCTCTTTCAGACTCGGAACATGAATACGCAACACATTAATGTAATGATACAATTCTTCATTGAAGTCACCTTCAATCAATGCTTTTTCGATATCAGAAGAGTTCGCCGCCAGAATACGTACATCGATAGATTTTGGCCCTGCCGCAGTTTCAATTTTGCCTTCTTGTAAAAAGCGAAGTAGATTCAATTGTTGATTACGGGGCATCGCCAACACATCATTGAGTAAGATAGTTCCGCCGTCTGCTTCTTCTAATATACACGGTGCCGAAGTTTGCTGTGTTGAAATACCAAACACTTCAGCTTCTATTCTCATTTCAGACAAGGCACGGCAATTAACCGTTAGAAATGGATTCTGTGCTCGCGAAGAGTTTTGATGAATAGAACGTGCGATCGTCTCTTTACCTGCCCCACTCTCTCCGTAAATTAAGATACTGACATCAGTAGGCCCAATGCGCTTTACTTGGTCTCTCAAGCGCTTCACAGCCACAGAGTCACCCAATAGGCCCATATTGTTGTTAATGCCGTAGTTTGGCCATACTTTCTGCTCAAGCTTGAGCATACCCAACTGGTGACCAATAGTACTCAGTAGCTGAGCATCAGGGATTGGTGCCGTGAAAAAGTCGATACAGAAGTTAACGATAAATTGGCAGATCGTATCAGAGCTCAATTGAGATTCACGAATAAAGGCGAGCCATCGCACCTGCTTGTTATTGCTTACGAGGTTAGCAATACCGTTAAGACTAAACTCATCATGGCTAAGATCAACAATACCGATACATGGACCAATGTCAGCAATCAAGGCATCGGCTTTTCGTAGATCTGCACACTGGGTACACTGCCAACCCACTTGTTCTAACACTGATAACCAGGGTTCGTACGCACCACCAACCACGATAAGAGAACCTGGTAAGGAATCCATCTTAAATTGAGTTCCCATCCTTCTTCCTTATTCTATTTTTATTTAAATCAGACTAATACGAGTTTAATGCTGATAACTCTACAAAATGCCACGAGATCGTATTCAGCGCCGAGGCGTATAATAATGAGACTATCTTAGATTTTTCGTCTCAATAGTAAGACTATGTCAGAAATAGTGATTTTTCGAATCAAGAGTGCGGTGCAAGCAAGGTTTTAAAGTCATAAAAGCAGAAAAGCCACCCGAAGGTGGCTTTTCAATTAACGCGTTTGTTACAAACCATAAGCGAAAATTACGCTTGTGGGCGCATTGCCGGGAACAAAATCACATCACGAATTGTGTGCGTGTTTGTAAATAGCATCGCTAGACGGTCGATACCGATACCTTGACCCGCTGTTGGCGGTAGGCCGTGCTCTAGTGCTGTAATGTAGTCTGCATCGTAGTACATAGCTTCATCATCACCCGCGTCTTTCGCGTTAACTTGCGCTTTGAAACGTTCGTCTTGATCTTGTGCATCGTTAAGCTCAGAGAAACCGTTCGCGACTTCACGGCCACCGATGAAGAACTCAAAACGGTCTGTGAAGAATGGGTTGTCATCGCTACGACGTGCTAGAGGAGAGATGTCCGCTGGGTAGCCAGTGATGAACGTTGGTTGAATTAGCTGAGGCTCAGCCGTTTCACCAAAGATCTCTTCAAGAAGCTGACCACACGTCCAAAACTTCTCAACGTACAGACCTACTTCTTCTGCAATTTTAACCATCAATTCTCTGTTCTGAAGATCATCTTCAGTCAAAGCTTGAATGTTTGCATTTTCAGGAGTGTAGTGTTTGATTGCATCGAACATGCTCATGCGAGCGTAAGTGCCACCGAACTCAACTGTTTCCTCACCGTAAGGCATAGAAGTAGAACCAAGAACGTCCATTGCAGCTGTGCTTAGCATCTCTTCCGTTAGATCCATTAGATCTTTGTAGTCAGAGTACGCTTGGTAGAATTCCATCATTGTGAATTCTGGGTTGTGACGTGGAGAAAGACCTTCGTTACGGAAGTTACGGTTGATCTCGAATACACGGTCAAAACCACCAACTACTAGACGCTTAAGGTAAAGCTCAGGTGCAACGCGTAGGTACATGTCGATGTCTAGTGCGTTGTGATGAGTGATGAATGGACGTGCTGTTGCACCGCCTGGGATCACGTGCATCATTGGCGTTTCAACTTCTAGGTAGCCTTTTGAGCTCATGAAGTTACGGATTGAAGACACAAGCTTCGAACGCACGATGAATGTGTTACGAGAGTCTTCGTTCACGATTAGGTCAACGTAACGCTGACGGTAACGCATCTCTTGGTCAGTTAGACCGTGGAACTTCTCTGGCAGAGGACGAAGTGCTTTCGTTAGCAATTCAAACTCTTCCATGTTCACGTAAAGGTCGCCTTTACCTGATTTGTGAAGCGCACCTTTAACACCGATGATGTCACCGATATCTAGGCCTTGGTACTTCTCTTTTAGTACTTTTTGAACGTCTTTCGCTGCGTATGCTTGGATACGACCAGAAGTTTCTTGAATCGCAAGGAATGGACCACGCTTCGCCATAATACGACCAGCGATCGCAACGATGTGGTTAAGCTCTTCGAGCTCTTCCTTAGTCTTCTCACCGAATTCCGCTTGAAGGTCGCCAGCTAGGTGCTCACGACGGAAGTCATTTGGGTGACCGTTAGCTTTGCAGTTTTGGCGGATGTGATCCAGCTTGCTGCGGCGCTCAGCGATTAGTTTGTTCTCTTCAGGTGAAGAAGCTTCTTGTGCGTTTTCGTTTTGAACAGCATCAGTCATTAGAGATGTACCCTGCTTTTATAATTTGGACAGCTATATTTTTTCAAATATAGGCATTTTTACCAATATTATTGGTAAAGCTTAATAGTTGATAAAGCTTACAGACCTGATTTCAGGCTAGCTTCAATAAACTTGTCTAAGTCACCGTCAAGAACCGCTTGAGTGTTACGGTTTTCGATGCCGGTGCGTAAATCTTTGATACGAGAATCATCCAGTACGTAAGAGCGGATCTGACTGCCCCAACCGATGTCTGATTTCGTTTCTTCGCTCGCTTGTTTTTCAGCATTTTGTTTTTGAATCTCAAGTTCAAAAAGCTTAGCACGTAGCTGCTTCATCGCTTGATCTTTGTTCTTATGCTGCGAACGGTCATTCTGACACTGAACCACGGTGTTAGTCGGAACGTGAGTAATACGTACCGCTGATTCCGTGGTGTTTACGTGCTGACCACCAGCGCCAGAGGCACGGTATACATCAATACGTAAGTCAGAAGGATTAATGTCGATCGTAATGTTGTCATCAATCTCAGGATAGATAAACGCAGAGGCAAATGAAGTATGACGACGACCACTTGAATCAAATGGTGACTTACGAACTAGACGGTGAACACCAGTCTCTGTACGTAACCAACCGTAAGCGTACTCACCAGAGATACGTACCGTTGCACCTTTAAGGCCAGCAACATCACCATCAGACACTTCGATAACTTCAGTCTTGAAGCCTTTCGAATCAGCCCAACGTAAGTACATACGCAACATCATTGAAGTCCAGTCTTGAGCTTCTGTACCGCCCGAGCCTGACTGTAAATCGATGTAGCAATCTGATGCATCGTGATCACCAGAGAACATACGACGGAATTCCAGCTTCTCTAGCTTAGCTTCAAGCTCGGCGAGTTCTGGTTCAATCTCATCGAACGTTTCTTGATCTTCTTCTTCAACCGCAAGCTCTAATAGGCCATCAACATCCTCAACGCCTTGGTCAAGTTGGTCGATTGTTTCTACTACCGCTTCCAATGCAGAACGTTCTTTACCTAGCGCTTGAGCACGCTCAGGTTCGTTCCATACATCCGGTTGTTCTAATTCTGCGTTTACTTCTTCTAGACGCTCTTTCTTAGCGTCATAGTCAAAGATACCCCCTCAGGATATTTGTGCGCTCAGACACATCCTGCAGACGGTTTTTTATAGGATTGATTTCAAACATTTTAGCTCATCATTTATGAGTAGAATTTAACCGAAGAATTGTACTCAAAAGTGTGACGGAGATACAGAATTTTTTAGAGCGGTGAACCAAGATTCAATAACTTAATGGGATATAAAATTGACAGGCAGAAAAAACACGTAAAATTTGTAAGGGAAGGAAAGAGAACAAGCTCTGTTTTTGAACAAAGCTTGTTGAATTTGGCGCTATATGATGAGAATTGTTGAGTCTAAAAAGAACTATTTGGCCTCGATGTAATCAATCATCAGCTGCAAAGATTGGTTGCCACGAAACTCGTTAATATCGAGCTTAAATGCAAGGTGCACAGTTTTCACCGAAGCATCAGGCCAGCGGCGTAGGTCCACATTAAAGGCGATACCATCAATCATCACATTGGTCGGGTGACCTTTGTAGAGCGGCTCCAACATCAACTTAAGATGTTTTTCACCCACCAACTTTTGATGCAGTACTTTAAATTCACCATCGAAGATTGGCTCAGGGAAAGCTTGTCCCCACGGACCACCTGAACGAAGCGTTTCGGCGGTGTGCATTGAGAACTCTTCAGGTAACAACTCACCATCAGACAAGATAATGCCCTTCAGTGCTGTTTCTCCAAGCTCATTCTTCACGACATCGTTAAACAGCTTACTGAAGCGATCAAAGTCCTTTTCCATAATCGTTAAGCCTGCCGCCATTGCGTGACCGCCAAACTTAAGAATCAAACCTGGGTTTTGAGTGTCGATTCGGTCCAACGCATCACGCATATGTAAACCCGGAATCGAACGACAAGAGCCCTTTATGCTCCCTTCCCCACCATCAGCGAAAGCAATCACTGGACGATGGTATTTATCTTTGATGCGCGAAGCCAAGATACCAATCACACCTTGATGCCAATCACGCTGGAACAACGCTAAACCCGAAGGCAGATCGTCTTTACCAAACTCAAGGCGCTCACAAAAAGCCATCGCTTCTTGCTTCATACCCTCTTCGATCTCTTTACGTGTTTGGTTCAAACCATCCAGCTCACTCGCCATTCGACGTGCAGCATGGATGTTGTTACTCATTAGCAACTCAACACCAAAAGACATATCGTCCAGTCTGCCGGCCGCATTAATGCGAGGACCAAGTGCAAAGCCAAAATCAGATGCGACTAAACGCTTAGCGTCTCGCTTGGCAATTTCAATCAAAGCTTGAATACCCGGACGAGCTTTACCTGCACGAATACGCTGCAACCCTTGATGTACCAAAATTCGGTTGTTTTCATCAAGCGGGACTACATCGGCAACGGTGCCCAGAGCCACAAGGTCAATCAGTTCCATCAACTTAGGCTCTGTCATGCCGCGTTCTGCAAACCAATTCAACTTACGCATATGAACACAAAGCGCCATCATCAAATAAAAGGCGACACCAACCCCCGCTAAAGCCTTTGATGGAAAAGCGCAGCTTTCAAGGTTCGGATTGACCATCGCATCGACGATGGGCAACTCATGACCCGGTAAATGATGGTCAGTAACTAAAACTTCTAATCCTTTCTCTTTAGCAAAACGAACCCCTTCAATCGAAGAGACACCGTTGTCGACCGTCATGATGACCTCAGCGCCAAGTTCGATAGCCTGCACGACAACTTCAGGACTCAAACCATAGCCATCTTCAAAACGGTTTGGTACCAGATAATCAACATTCGAACTACCCAGCATGCGCAGTGCCAATACCGACAAAGCAGAACTGGTCGCACCATCAGCATCAAAATCACCAACGATAATAATGCGTTTTTGCTGCTGAATGGCTTTGAACAATAATTCAACCGCAGCATCGATACCACCCAGTTTTTGATAAGAGTGTAGGCCTTTCGCTGCTGTCTCTAATTGGTCGGCACTGTTGATTCCGCGACTCACATAGATGCGCTTTAACAAGTCAGGTAAATGAGCAGGTAAAACTGAAGTATCGACCTCAGGACGGCGTTGGATCTCTATCATATAAAAATGGGCCCGATATCAATCAGGCCACTCCTTAAATCAAAAACATGGGGAATATGTTGGTAATACAGAAATGAAGATTACTGCTCTAAACGTTGAAGCAGTTGTGCTGGTGGTAAGTAACCACTCACCAATTCACCACTTGCTAGCACGATAGCTGGAGTGCCATTAATACCAAGCTCACGGCCTAATTGGTATTGCTTAGCGATGATCTGCTTTTGCTCTGCTAGGTTTTTACCAGAAGCTGGCATTTGACGATTGACTTTCGCATCGTGCATGGCTTCTTTTGGATCGTCAGAAGCCCAAATTGCCGCCATTTGGTCGGCAACTTGTCCAGTTGCGCCTTGGCGCGGGTAAGCCATGTAGCGAACAGTAATTCCTAAGTCGTTATAGCCTTGCATTTGGCTATGCAGACGAACACAGTAACCACACGTAATGTCAGTAAATACAGTCACAAAGTACTTTTCATTATCGGCTTTATATTCGATAACCGTATCTGACATTGCCGCGACTTTTTCAGCATTCAACGGCGCTTGACGCTCAGCCAAAACATCACTGAACTTGCCGTTGTCGTCCAAAGAGTAAAGAGTACCCGCGATAAAATGATCACCTTCTGGAGAAGAAAAGATAATGCCGCTGTTCGTTTGAACCTCCAGCAGGCCATCAATATCTGAAGGAACGATCTTATCGACTTTAATACCGATTTTTTCAAAGCGCTTAGTTAACGCAGCGGTATCAATAGCTTGAGCTGAAGCAACTTCTACGGCTGTTGATGTTGGTTCTACTTTCGCTTCTGATGCATTACATGCAGTAATCATAAGAGGAAACGCTAATAGAGGAAGACGGCGTAATACGCTCATTAAGTTCACCTTAAAAATAAATGGATTTAAGCACGTGGATGATGCTGAGCGTGAATTTGCTTCAGCCTCTCGGTCGCCACGTGAGTATAAATTTGGGTTGTCGATAAGTCACTATGCCCCAGCAACATCTGTACGACCCTGAGATCTGCGCCATAGTTCAGTAAATGCGTGGCAAAAGCGTGTCTTAATACGTGTGGTGACAGTAATTCAGTATCAATACCAGCCACAACTGAATAGTGCTTAATACGATACCAAAACGTCTGACGGGTCATTTGCTTGGCACGCTTGCTCGGAAAAACCACATCAGAGCTATTGTCGCCGAGTAGTTGTGGGCGACCTTGTTCAATAAAAGTCTCTATCCAATCCACGGCATTTTCGCCCATGGGAACCAAGCGTTCTTTACCGCCTTTACCGATAACACGTACTACGCCTTGTCTTAAGCTGATGTTTTCCATGGTTAAGCTGACCAGTTCCGTAACACGTAAACCCGTCGCATAGAGTAATTCAAGCATCGCCTTATCACGAAGCTCAATAGGATCGTTCGGATCAGGCGCTTCAAGCAAGGCATCAACCTGTTCTTCGCTCAAATCTTTCGGTAAGCGTTGCGGCAACTTAGGGCTGATCAACAAGGCACTGGGATCATCTCCTCGAATTTTCTCGCGGTGTAAATATTGAAATAAGCGACGAATTGCCGACAGCATGCGAGCACGAGAAGTCTGCTTAAAATCAGCGTCAGCTAACCAGCCTTGATAATCCTGTAAACCAGAAAGGCTAATGAAGTCGAGGCGATAATTGTTCTTTTCCATCCACGCTAATAACTTGGATAAATCAGTACGATACGAGACGAGGGTATTTTCAGATAATCCTCGCTCCATCCACATAGCATCTAAAAACTGCTCAACGAGACCGTGGTCTGCGCTCTGCCCTTGAGGCGACTGCATAGTGTTACTCACAATATTGGAAACTGTTTTGAGAGTATGCCAGAGCAAATATGAATGCCATAAAAATTACGACTTGAGCGGATAATCGCTGCAATCGAAGTCGATTTATGGTTAGAATTCGCCATCTGAAATTAAAATCGAACGTTTGCTATGAAAATTGGATTATTTTACGGCTCAACCACCTGCTACACAGAAATGGCAGCAGAAAAAATTCGCGGCATAATTGGTGAAGACCTAGTTGATATCCATAACGTGAAAGAAACCCCTCTTTCATTGATGGCGGACTACGACCTTTTGTTGCTAGGGATTTCTACTTGGGATTTCGGTGAAATTCAAGAAGATTGGAATGAGCTGTGGGAAGACATCGCAACCACGCCAATGAAAGGCAAGGTTGTGGCTCTGTTTGGTCTAGGTGATCAAGAGGGCTACGGTGAATGGTTCTTAGATGCGATGGGACTATTGCATGATGAACTGAAAACCGCAGGCGCTGAATTTGTCGGCTTCTGGCCAAACGATGACAGCTACGAGTTTGAAGCATCTAAAGCGTTAACGGAAGACAAATCTCAGTTCGTCGGCTTAGCTCTGGATGAAGATTCACAGTACGAACTCAGCGACGAACGCATCGCAACTTGGGTTGAACAAGTACTCGTCGAGTACAGCGAAAAGCTTTAAGTTCAGTTTTCTTAAAGCTAAGCGTTAAGAATTAAGCGCGAGTTTCTAACCCTAAGCCGAAAAAACATGATCGATTAGATACAAAAAGGCCTCATCACTGCAAAGTAATGAGGCCTTTTCTATTCAACTTTATATTGAATACGGGCTAACGATTTAATCTTAACGGAAGATTAAACAGTCTCTTCAGCCATCTCTTGCTCTGTTGCTTTACCAACAAAGAACATACAGATGATTGCTGCAGTCGTTGGCAATAACCAACCCATACCGAACTCAAATAGCGGAAGCATGTTAAGTGCAGATACATCGATACCCGCAACTTTAGCGCCATCAATAAGAGCAAACATCAGTGACACTAAAACAACCACACGGTAAGCCGCTTTTGGATTAGGGAAGCGGCTGCGCAAGAACGTCAGTGCTACCAATGCGATTGCTACTGGGTACAGTGCAAACAGTACTGGAACAGATAGAGAAATCAGCTGAGAAAGGCCAACGTTCGCAACGGTTGCACAAGCTACACCATTGATGATTACCCAAGTCTTGTAAGACAGAGGTGTTAGCGAGCTGAAATAATCAGAACATGCTGAAACAAGGCCGATTGCCGTTGTTAGACATGCTAGCAATACGATCACTGAAAGTACTAGCTGACCAGATGGGCCAAATAGTGATTGAACGTAAAGGCTTAGGATAGCACCGCCATTGTCAGCACCTGCAGCTACTGTTGCACTCGTTGCGCCTAAGAAGAACAAAGAGATGTAAACAAACGCTAGACCAGCTGCAGCAATACAACCTGCGCTGATTAAATACTTAGTCGTTGCCGCGCGATCAGTAATTCCTTTGCTGCGAATCGCATCAACAATCAGCATGCCGAACATCAAAGAAGCAAAAGTATCCATGGTGTTGTAACCTTCAAGGAAACCTTTGGTTAGTGGCTGAGTGATATATTCTCCGTGTGCCGCAAAAATGTCGCCTTGAGGGTTAACAAACACAGCAATCGCCAATACAACTAAACCAACGAATAGTACAGGTGTAAGCACCTTACCAATAACGTCGATTAGCTTACCTTGAGACCATGAGAAGAACATCGCTACAACAAAAAATGCAATCGAAAAGAACGTAAGGTGAGCTTGAGAGGCATCGATGAAGAACGGTTTCACCGCCATCTCATAAGCAACAAGACCGGTACGCGGTGCAGCAAATGCAGGACCAATGATAATAAAGATCAGCACAGCCATAATGGTAGCTGCTCGCTTAGGAAGATCTTTGGTTAGATGACCCCAAGAGCCACCAGCCACAGCCACAGCAACGATAGTGATTAATGGCAGACCAACGGCGGTCAGCAAGAAACCAAACATCGCTGGAAGGAAATGGTCACCAGCTAATTGACCAGCAAGAGGTGGGAAGATGATGTTACCCGCACCTAAGAAAAACGCAAAAAGCATAAAGCCCAATGCCATTATATCTGTTAGTTTTAGACTCTGTTTCACAGATAATCCTTAATTATATTTATGAGTTTATGTTGTGCTTACATGAATGTTACAGCTCAAAGCTGCCAATCAATCTATAAAATAGTCGCGCATAATGACGAAACACTTGGCTAGCTGCAAGTCACCACAAAAAAACACCATATAAATTTGCATATGAGAACCAAAAGCAGTGGATTCCACTGGATACAGAAAAATAGACGCAATTATAAACTAACCACAATTCACAACAATAGCTTTCCAAACAGAACATTGATTCATACAACTAATTAACATTAGAGCTAATCACTTAAAAATTCTCGATACTCAGAACATTCATGAAAGACAAAACAATAGAAACCAAAAGCTTCAATTTTAAAAAATTCTCTATTTACGGTGGACAAAGCGGCATGCCCGTTAGCACCGATGGCGTACTACTTGGAGCGTGGACTAACCTTGCACCGAAATCATCGGTACTCGACATAGGGACAGGAACTGGCTTATTAGCCTTGATGACGGCACAACGCTATGAAGATGCCTCTATCTTTGCGATCGATATTGATCTGCACGCGATTGATGCGGCGACAATCAACATTGAGCAGTCGCAGTGGCAAGATCGCATCTCTCTTCATCATGGCAGTGTGTTAACGGCGGATTTTTCACAAAGATTTGATGCGATTATCTGTAACCCACCCTACTTCAACTCTGGTGAACAGGCGCAGCAAAGCCAAAGAGCAACGGCCAGACATACAGGAAGCTTGGAGCACCTTCAGCTTGCCCTGCGTTGTTTCGAACTTACCACAGAAAATGCAACCGCAAGCTTCATACTGCCGACTCCAGAAGGAGAAGGTTTCATCAAGCTTGCCCAGCAATGTGGTTGGTATCTAGCAAAACGCCTTGATGTGAAAACAACAAATAAAAAACCCGCTAGCCGAATTTTGTTTGAGTTATCTAAAGATCCTGCTTGCGAGCAAGATTTGCAGTGTGAATCGCTCACGATCCACAACAATAATGGTTATAGCGAGGCATTTATTGCCCTTACTAAAGATTTTTATCTCAAGATGTAGCAAATACCATGTGATCCTAATCACTAATGCTTCTATAATGTCCGACTACTCTTTTTTATCGTCTGCTTTTTGAGGCAGAAACATTTATTGCTTGTGGAGAAACAACAGTGATCAGAACCTTTGCAGAACTCGATCTAAACCAAGAGCTGCTTAAAGCAATTGACGAAATGGGCTACGAACGCCCAACACAGATACAAGCTGAAGCAATCCCACAAGCGTTAGATGGAAGAGACGTTTTGGCTTCTGCGCCAACAGGTACTGGTAAAACAGCATCATTTGTATTGCCAGCACTGCAATACCTACTGGATTTCCCACGTAAGAAATATGGCCCTGCACGTATGCTTATCCTAACGCCAACGCGCGAGCTGGCAATGCAGATCACCGAACAAGCACGTGAACTTGCTAAATACACCAGCCTGAACATCTTCACGATCACGGGCGGTGTGATGTACCAAGAGCACGCAGATATCTTAAGTACAACTCAAGATATCGTAGTCGCAACACCTGGTCGTTTAATGGAATACATTGAAGGTGAGCGTTTCGATTGTCGTGCGATTGAATGGTTAGTTCTGGATGAAGCAGACCGCATGCTAGACATGGGCTTTGGTCCTGTCGTTGACCGTTTGTCAGCAGAGTGTCGCTGGCGTAAACAAACTTTACTGTTCTCAGCAACACTAGAAGGTAAAGGTATTGAGGGCTTCACTGAAGATCTACTTAAAAACCCAGCGGAGATCGATGCTAAATCATCGCTTCGTGAGCGTAAGAAGATCACTCAGTGGTATCACCGTGCCGATTCAGCTAAACACAAACTTGATATCCTAAAACATATCATCACTGAACAAGCTGAGCGCAGCATCATCTTCTTGAAAACTCGTGATCGCCTAGGTGATCTACGAGCTCAACTTGAAAGCGCGCAAATCCCATGTGCATGGATCCAAGGTGAAATGCCTCAAGATCGCCGTAACAATGCGATTGCTCGTTTTCGTGACGGTTCGGTAAACGTACTTCTCGCGACTGACGTTGCTGCACGTGGTATCGACCTTCCAGACGTAAGCCACGTAATCAACTACGACATGCCACGTACTGCTGATGTCTACCTGCACCGTATTGGCCGTACTGCTCGTGCTGGTAAAAAAGGTAACGCGGTTTCTATCATTGAAGCGCACGACCAGCTGATGATTGAGCGTGTAGCTCGTTACACTGAAGAACCGATCAAAGAGCGCTTTATCGAAGGTATGCGTCCAACACATAAGAAAGCGGCCGTGACTAAGAAGAAGAAACCGAAGAAAGAAGACAAGAAAGCGGTAGAGAAACAAAAAATCGCGAAGAAGAAAAAAATCGCGAAGAAAAAGAAAGCAGCAAAGAAGAAATAATCTAACTGCTTCAACGATTCCATAAAAAAGCCCCATGCAGTTCGCAGCATGGGGCTTTTCTTTGTCTGGCCTGTTATCTGGCTAAATAATTCGTCTCTAATTTTAATTACAGGCTAAAGCCGAGACTAACTCGTTAGCCAAGGGCTGCTAGTTTTGCTCTTCACGCTTGAAAACAAGCTCTTTCGCATTCGACTCTTCTTCAACGAAATAGTAACCCGCCGTATCAAATTGAGTTAGCGCTTCTACCGAATCAATTTTGTTCTCGATAATGTAGCGAGCCATCATGCCGCGCGCTTTCTTCGCGTAGAAACTGATCACCTTGTATTGACCGTTCTTACAATCTTTAAATACTGGGGTAATCACTTGGCCGTCAAGGTTCTTTGGCTTCACGGCTTTAAAGTATTCGTTCGACGCTAGATTGATCAGCACATTATCACCCTGAGCATTCAACGCTTCATTGAGCTTGTCTGTGATGATGTTACCCCAGAACTGATACAAGTTAGTACCACGAGCATTCGCCAAGCGTGTCCCCATCTCTAGGCGGTATGGCTGCATCAAATCTAACGGCTTAAGCAAACCATATAACCCAGAAAGCATGCGCAGGTGGTTTTGTGCGTAGTCAAAATCTTCATCCGATAAAGTCTCAGCGTCTAGGCCAGTGTAGACATCGCCCTTAAAGGCTAGGATTGCTTGGCGTGCGTTGTCTTGGGTAAAAGTCTCGCTCCACTGCTCAAAGCGCGCTACGTTCAACCCTGCGATTTTATCGCTGACTTTCATCAGTGCAGAAACATCTACTGGCGTCAGCTTACGGCACTCTTCAATCAGCTCAGCAGAGTGTTCAACAAACTCAGGCTGACTAAAGCGTTCAGTCGCTAATGGTGATTCGTAATCAAGTGTTTTGGCTGGAGAAACGACAACTAACATAACTTTACCCTAATCGGTTATCTAACTGGATGCTGCTAGAGTATAGAAAAAACATCAACTTGTCTTTATGACTCTTCCTATTACTTCGATAGGGAGAATGAGCTTTGATAGACAGAATTAGGCAAATGACAGGCAAAGAAAAAGGCTAAGGTCGAAACCTTAGCCTTTCTAATCACTTTAGGATGAGCTGTTTATCGCTCCAACAAGATTACTTCTTGTTGTTGTCCCAAATACCGTCTTCCAGCTGAGACTTAAGCTCTGGGAAGTCATTCGAATCAAATGTTGGTACTTTACCTGCGTCTAGTTGACGGTTGTAGTCTTTCGCTAGCTTAATCACGATACCCGATAGCAGGATAATCGCCGCCAAGTTTACAATCGCCATTAGGCCCATCGATACGTCAGCCAGTGCCCATACTGTTGGCAATGTCGCTAGAGAACCGAACATAACCATACCCAGAACAACGATACGGAATAGCACTAGGCCTTTCTTGTTGTTGTGCTCAAGGAAGATAAGGTTCGTTTCAGCGTACGAGTAGTTTGCAATGATTGAAGTGAAAGCGAAGAAGAAAATCGCTACCGCTACAAAGATGCCGCCCCATTCGCCCACTTGTGCCGTTAGTGCACGTTGCGTGAGTTCGATACCCGTTACTTCACCATGTGGTACATACTCACCAGACATTAGGATGATTGCTACTGTTGCTGAACAGATAACAATTGTGTCCATGAATACGCCTAGCATTTGCACGTAACCTTGCGATGCTGGATGCGGTGGGTAAGGCGTAGCAGAAGCTGCTGCGTTTGGCGCAGAACCCATACCCGCTTCGTTCGAGAACAAACCACGTTTGATGCCGTTAATCATTGCTTGTGCGATCGCGTAACCTAGGCCACCCGCGGCTGCTTCTTGCAGACCAAAAGCACTCTTGAAGATAAGAGCCAGAACTTCAGGCACTTTCTCAATGTTCATTAGCATTACGTAGATAGCGATAGCTAAATAAGCCAGTGCCATGATTGGAACAATGATTTCTGCAGTACGAGCGATCTTACGGATACCACCGAAGATAACGAATGCAGAGATAATTACGATACCAACACCAACGTAGCCGCGCTCAAAGTCGAATGCCGTATTCATTGCGCTTGCAATTGCGTTTGCTTGAACCGCGTTGAATACTAGACCAAATGCGATGATTAGGAAGATAGAGAATAGAACCCCCATCCAACGCATGCCTAGGCCTTTCTCCATGTAGTATGCAGGGCCGCCACGGTAGTTACCGTCGTTATCACGCGTTTTGTATAGCTGTGCTAGAGTGCTTTCAGCAAATGATGTTGCCATACCTAGCATGGCGATTAGCCACATCCAGAAGATAGCACCAGGGCCACCGGCGGTTAGTGCTACAGCAACACCTGCCATGTTACCTGTACCGACACGAGCAGCAAGACTAGTACAAAGAGCTTGGAAAGAAGAGATACCAGCACTGTCTGCTTTACGGCTGTTTCTGAGAACAGAGAACATGTGGCCGAAATGGCGGAATTGAATGAAGCCTAGTCGTACAGTGAAGTAGATACCCACACCAACGAGTAAGTAAACTAAGATAGATCCCCAAAGGAGATCGTTCATCAAATTGATTAAGTCTGTCACGTGAACCTCGTAATTGAGTTTAAGCACTGATCTTGCTTCCGAGCCTTCCTCTAGATCACCTATGCCAGTGTCAATAGTTGTGTCGGCATTAGTTTTATATTTATTTGCTGCGATCTAGATTGTAAATGTCGCTTCATGCATCCATTTTACGTATCAGTGTATTTTTTGACGGGCGGATAATGCAGCGAGACGGCCTAAAAATCAATATGCAATAGAATTTATATTTAAATGACATTTCACTAATAACACACCTTTTGTTAACACAATTCTCAACAATTAAGCCCAATAAAAGTCACATTACCGGGACATAATATCAACAAAAATCAGTCCTCCAACAAAACAAGGACGCCATGTTATATAAATACCGTCAGCCTAGGCTTTACAAGGTATAGTGAAGATATGTGCATTTTTCTAGAACAATGAGATTCCCATACCGCGCAGCGCAGTGTGCAACTGAATGCACCACTGTCAGAATGCTATCCCTTTCGCACAATGAATTAACATTCAATAACCACTAATTTAATCGTTTACTCATGTTTGTTTGCTCATTTTTTGTACACAAAAATCACCACAATGTGTGAGCATGCATAAAAAAATAGAACAAAAGCTTCATGGATTTGAAACAAATGAGAAACAAATCAAGGTTATTGTAGACTTAAATATGATATTTAATGGTTCGTAAGAACGAGTCCCACGGAAGGAGATATGGCTTATGGATAGCTTTCAATTTGATGAAATATCAGAACTAGAAATACCTCGTGCAACTCAAAAAACACGCTCCAAACCACTCAAGCGTAAATGGCGTGAAATCGAAGCAATCAACGACCGTAGACAGCTTGAAAAAGAGTTGAGAGAGATGAACCTAGGCCTCGACTTCAGCCTCGACGATATAAAGCTTTAATCAGCACGACAATAGAATAAAAACTAAAAGGCACCTATAAAGGTGCTTTTTTATTCTATTTGTACCGTCCTAAATATGATTACTCGCCAATTCAAAGCATCGTTTTGAACGCCTATGACCGAAGATAAAGAGTCAACAAGTATCAAGCGACTAATACAGAAGACACCTCAACATAGAGGTGCTTCAAAACTCATATTAGCTGTACTGATAGACTAAACGCACTCTTGTTCATTTTGTCGTACACGAGCTGCAAGCTGGCGGTATTGATCAGCAATCGTCTCTCCAAAGACAGGGTCGTTTTCAGGTTGAAGCCATTGCGATTCAACCTCTTGCCAATCTTTCACAGTAAATTCCTCAATAATCATTGGCAATACATGCTTCTCTTCATATTCCATGTGCTTTCTCTGCGCCTTTACAAAAGCTTCAAGCTGTTCAATAAACACTTGCTGAGGAACTACCGCATCTTGGAGGATCATATCGACTAACCCCAAAAAGTCGGCGGTTTTTTCCGAAAGCAATTGATGCTCTAGCTCCAAGTCTTCAATCACTTGGTCACTTCCATATTGCTTAAGGTAATACCGATAAATGACATCTTCTTTAGGATGATGCACCTTTTCCGAATGATTCATCAAATAATGAACCACCTCAGCGATCAGGCTGTAGTTTATTTCACGCTCTTGTTTTAGACACTCTAACTTATTATTGAGAATCGCGAGCAAACGAGCCATATAGCCATGCTCTCGTCTTATCCTTTCAATCATCATAGTATTGCACTCCATTACACCTACTATTTACAAGTGTATACGAAGATGCTTATTTATGGTTTGACCCTGCTCAGAAAACCATCAATCTATAATTCTGTTGGTAGCCGCCAATCGATAGGTTGTTGATCAATAGAAGAAAGCAGCTTATTAGTTGTTGAGAAATGCTGACAACCGAAGAAACCACGACGTGCGGATAATGGCGATGGGTGAGGTGCAACCAACACATGATGTTTTTTGGCATCAATCACTTGGCCTTTCTTTTGAGCATGCGCTCCCCAAAGCAAGAAGATGATAGGTTCAGAACGCTGATTCAACTCAGCGATGATCGCATCAGTAAAGCTCTCCCAACCACACTTTGCATGTGAGTGTGCTTTCGCCTCTTCTACCGTTAGGACTGTATTCAACATTAACACCCCTTGCGATGCCCAAGATTCAAGAAAACCATGACTAGGAGCCTCAAAACCCTTTATATCTTGTGCAAGCTCTTTGTACATATTACGTAGCGAAGGTGGAATTTTTACACCTGGCAGTACAGAAAAAGCTAAGCCATGCGCTTGATTGGCACCGTGATAAGGGTCTTGACCTAAGATAACCACTCGCACCGACTCAAAAGGTGTCATATCAAAGGCACTGAACACCTGATCTTGTGGAGGGTAGACAGTTTTCCCACTATTACGTTGCTGTTCGACAAAAGTGAGAACATTTTGGAAATACTCTTTCTCACGTTCATCATTAATGATGGATTCCCATGTCTTTGGTGCGCTCATCGTATTACTTCCCAATCATCAAGGTTTCTAGAGGTTGCCGGCCTTTCGCTACACAAAAAAATAGCTGTATCGGCTAACTATCCTAAATAAGGATCTAGTTATACCTCATACAGCTATCAATAAACATGATGTGTAGGGTTCACTTGTTGATGAATCATAATAATCAGTTCAAGTTGTGTTTATCTCTATTAACCACTTTTCTGCTGTGTACGATGATGACCATGGTTATGTACATGACGGTTTGGTGTCGGTAAACGACTTGCGACAGAAACAGTTTGAGTTTGGGCTATTGAATACATAAAAGCACCTCCTATAAGACTTCGTGAACTACATATTCACTTTAAGACTATGAAAGAAAGGTGCCAATTATTAGAAATAGAAGGAAATTAATTTCCGCCTCTATATATTACATTTCTTCACTCATAGCCGTTGCTGAGTGATGAAACATTCTAAGTTGTTGAATTTCCTCATTCCATATTGTTGAATCAATGGTTTCCAAGATAAGAGGGATACCATTAAAACGAGAATCCGAGGCAATATATTCAAAACAGTCCCAGCCAATCTCACCTTTTCCTAAAGAATGATGTCTATCTACTCGGCTTGCGAACTCAGCTTTTGAATCATTGATGTGCATTGCTCTTAGATAGTGCATGCCCACGATACGGTCGAACTCAGCAAAAGTATGCTCACACGCTTCTTTTGTTCTTAGGTCATAACCGGCAGTAAAGGTATGGCAAGTATCTAAACACACACCGACGCGTGACTTATCGTCTACTTGATCGATGATCTCTGCTAGGTGCTCAAACTTCCAACCAAGATTAGAGCCTTGCCCAGACGTATTCTCGATCACCGCAATCACATCAGGCACCGCTTGGTGAGCCAAATTAATCGACTCAGCGATCTTGGCCAAGCATTCGGTTTCAGAGATCTTCTTTAAATGACTCCCTGGATGAAAATTCAAAAGCGTTAAACCAAGTTGATTACAACGCTCCATTTCATCGATAAAAGCCGCACGTGACTTTTCTAGCTTCTCTTCTTCTGGTGCCCCTAAGTTAATAAGGTAAGAATCATGAGGAAGAATATGTTCAGCAGTAAAGCCTAACATTTTGCAGTTGGCTTTAAAGGCGCTGATGGTTTTGGCTTCTAGCGGCTTTGCCGCCCATTGTCTCTGGTTCTTAGTAAACAATGCAAAAGCATTGGCGCCAATCTCACGAGCGCGCATTGGCGCTTGATCAACACCGCCCGCTGCAGACACATGAGCACCAATAAACTTGATATTTGTTTGAGGCTTTGAGGCTGAATTATTGTTTGTCATTAAATCACTTTACACTTTCAGAATGCTTAATAAATAAAGGGTCGTATCAGTTGTAGTTCAATAAAAACACAACAAATGTAGTAAAATTACTACACATATAGCTGTTAAATATTTTTTATACTTTAAAATATTTTGTAATTACTTTGTTTTCAAAGGTTTTATTGATTTACCTCAATATAATTACCTTTGTAAAAATATGGTTTTTGGTTGTTTTTTGACTTAAATCAATGTTAACCTTACTAATATTAGGTATATATTACCCAGCTCAATAAAAATCGAAAGTTAACACCATAATCAAACCACATTCAGTGGACTAGGAGATAGTTATGATCCAAGGTATTCAAATTACTAAAGCAGCGAACGATGACCTACTAAACTCAATCTGGCTACTAGATAGCGAGAAGAATGAAGCTCGTTGTGTTGTTGCTACTTCAGGTTTCGAAGCTGACCAAGTTATCTCAGCTGCAGACCTAGGCGAGTACGAAAGCCGTGAAGTTGCAATCGAAGCAGCGCCACGCATCGAAGGTGGCCAACACCTAAACGTTAACGTTCTTAAGCGTGAAACGTTAGAAGATGCAGTTGCTCACCCAGAGAACTACCCACAACTAACTATCCGTGTATCGGGTTACGCTGTACGTTTCAACTCTCTAACTACTGAACAGCAACGTGACGTTATCGCACGTACGTTCACTGAGTCTCTATAATTTTTTAGAGCTTGAATTAGAATACAAAAACGGCGCTCATTGAGCGCCGTTTTTATTTGTTCAACAATACATATGTACGTTACGGTTGAACTCGGCGTAGTACCGTTTTCAGAGCTTCAAAATCATTGTCTAGATCTTCAGACAACAATTCCATCGCCGCGTGCTTAGCCAGTGGACCAGGTAACTCAATATCTGTACCTAAAATATCATCAACCACTTCTTTGAACTTCGCAGGGTGCGCAGTACACAGGAACAAGCCAGTTTCGTTTTCTTGCAGTTGCTCTTCCAGTAGGCGGTAAGCAATCGCACCATGTGGTTCACAAAGGTAACCTTGTGCTTTTAAGTCGCGCACTGACTCAGCGCTCTGCTCGTCAGAGACCTTACCTTTCCCTAGTGTATCTAAACCCCAACCTTTCAGTTGGCAAAGCTCTTCGATACGAGGCCAGTTGTTTGGTTGGCTAACGTCCATCGCGTTTGATGTTGTCGCAACCGTTGGTTTTGGATCCCATTTCCCCGTTTCAAGGTAGCGAGGAACCGTATCATTTTCATTGGTCGCTGCAATGAAGCGCTTCACTGGCAAACCAAGAGCTTTAGCCAATAGGCCAGCCGTTAGATTACCGAAGTTACCACTTGGGACTGAAATAACGAGGTTCTCACGCTGTTCTTTGGTGAGCTGAGATGCAGCCTCAAAGTAGTAACAGATTTGAGCCATTAAACGACTGATGTTGATTGAGTTTGCTGAGTTTAAGCCAATCTCTTTACGCAATTCAGCGTCATCAAATGCGTCTTTAACCAACGCCTGACACGCATCAAAATCACCATCGATTGCCACAGTGTGGATGTTTTTACCTAGCGTACAGAACAGCTTTTCTTGTAGTGGGCTGATCTTGCCTTTCGGATAAAGGATCACAACATTGATGTCTTTCATACCGTAGAAAGCATGCGCAACCGCAGCGCCAGTATCACCAGATGTCGCGGTTAAGATTGTGATTTGACCACCATCAGATACCGCTGCTAAAGATTGAGCCATGAAACGGCCACCGAAATCTTTAAATGCCAGTGTTGGACCGTGGAACAATTCAAGCGCGTAGACGCCGTCTTTTACTTGATTGATCGGTGCTGGGAATTGGAATGCCGCATCCACTAATTGATCAATCTGTTCCTTTGGTAATTCATCACCGATTAAAGCCGATAGGATCTTTGAGCTACGAGGGACAAAGTCCTCTGCTAGCAGCGCATCGATATCATCAAACTTCGGCAGCTCTGATGGGAAAAATAGACCTTGATTACGACCTAAACCTTGACGAACGGCTTGGCCAAAAGAGACTTGCTCATCGTTTTCTTTGATGTTGTACAGCTTCATAACTCACTTCCTGTAACGATCGAACCTTGTTTGTCTAAACGACAAACGTGGACGAATCCTTCTTCATTTTGTACGTAATTTTGTTCTAACCAACGTGCAACACGCTCGGCGACATCTTGTTCTTTGCAAATGCTAAACAGAGTTGGGCCACTACCGGAAATACCAGTAGCCAGTGCACCGGCTGAAGTTGCGTACTTACGCGCATCAGCAAACCCTGGAAGCAGTTTCTCACGATATGGTTCAGCAATCACGTCTTTGATCATCTTAGCTGCCAGTTCAGGTTGGCCTGAGTGGCAAGCGTGGATGAAACCAGCTAAATGGCGACCATGTGCAATCACATCTTGACGACGGTATTGAGATGGTAGGATTTCTCTCGCCTCAGCGGTTGAAACCTTAATGCCCGGATAAGCCATTACCCAGAACCAATCATCAAAACACGGTACTTCTTGGCTAATGATGCCTAACTCTTCAAGCATAAGCTGGACACCACCAAGGTAGCATGGCGCAACGTTATCGTAATGTATACCGCCTGAAATCTTACCTTCCATTTCACCCATTAGGGCAAGGAGTTCGGTTTCATCCAGTGGTTGTCCGTGAAAACGGTTCAGAGCATCAAGCGCCGCTACAATTGAACATGCACTTGAACCTAAACCAGAACCGATAGGCATGTTCTTCTCTAGTGTCATCTCCAAAGGCTTAACCGAAACGCCTTTCTTATCTAACTCTCTAGAGAACACCACCCAACAGTCATAAACGATATTTTCTTTGGTTTCAGTTGGCAGTTTAGAAACAAAGCTACCCGCTGTTTTTAGTGAAAACGCTTGATCACCAGCTTTAACCATTACTCGATCACCAAGTAATGTGCCATCCACTGGAGACACAGCGGCCCCCAGCACATCAAACCCTACACTGACATTACCGATTGATGCAGGAGCATAAACGACAACATCCATATCACTTGAACTCATTCCTAAACTCCTAATTTCCAACCAAGAGTACGCATCACATCAGAGAATACGCCTGCTGCTGTTACTTCAGTACCCGCACCGTAACCACGAAGTACAAGAGGGATTGGTTGGTAGTAACGACTGTAGAATGCCAGCGCATTCTCGCCATCTTTAATCTTGAACATTGGGTCGTCGCCATCAACAGCTGCGATACGAACTTTACACTTACCGTCGGTGATTTCACCGACATAGCGAAGTACTTTGCCTTCTTCTGCGGCGATAGCTGACTGCTCTTTGAAATAAGCATCCGCTTCTGGCAAACGAGCCATAAACTCTTCCACCGTACCTGAATCATCAAAACCCGGTGGCAATGCTTGGTCAACTTCAACGTCTTCAAGCTCAAGCGCCATACCAGCTTCACGAGCAAGAATAAGCAGCTTACGTGCGACATCCATACCAGATAGGTCATCACGAGGATCAGGTTCAGTAAAGCCGTTATCTTTAGCAATGTTTGTTGCTTGGCTAAGTGTCATACCTTCATCAAGCTTACCGAAGATGTAAGACAGAGAACCAGAAAGAATACCGTTGAATTTTTCAAGCTCATCACCTGCAGAGATTAGGTTCTGTAGGTTTTCGATTACCGGTAGACCTGCGCCTACTGTTGTCTCGTACATCAACTTACGACGAGAGTTACGTGCAACTTCACGAAGCTGATGGTAGTAAGCCATGCTTGCTGTGTTGGCTTTTTTGTTTGGTGTTACAACATGGAAACCAGCCGCTAGGAAGTCCGCGTATTGAGCAGCAATACCTTCGCTAGACGTACAATCAACCAACACAGGGTTGATGATGTGGTTACGTTGAACTAGAGCCGCTAAACGCGCTAGGCTGAACTCTTCTGTCGCGCTCGACATACGATCACGCCATTGCTCTAACGGCAGACCATCGCTGTCTAACAACAAACCTTTGCTGTTTGCTAAACCACACACGCGAATCACAATACCTTTCTCAGCCAGTTTGCCTTGTTGACGTTGGATCTGGTCAACAAGTTCACCTCCAACACCACCAACACCGACAACGAATACGTCAAGGAAGTGCTTCGAGTTAAATAGATTCTCGTGACACGCTTTTATCGCTTCTGAGATTTTATCTTCAGGGATAACCGCAGAGATCGCGCGTTCTGATGAGCCTTGAGCGATAGCAACAATGTTGACATTTACTTCAGCTAAAGAAGAGAAGAACTGAGAAGCAACACCACGTGATGTGCGCATACCGTCACCCACCAGTGTAACAATCGCTACGTCGTCCATGAACTCGACTGGCTCTAACAAGCCATCTTTTAATTCAAGTTCAAACGCCTCTGATAGCACTTGCTTTGCTCTTACTTTATCAGCCGATTCAATACAGAAGCTGATACTGTACTCAGAAGAAGATTGAGTAATAAGGACAATAGATACACCCGCAGAAGACATCGCGCCAAACACACGGCTCGCCATGCCTACCATGCCTTTCATACCAGGGCCAGATACGTTAACCATCGTTAGGTCACTAAGAGTTGTGATGCCTTTGATCGCTAGGTTATCTTCGCCAGTGTCTTGACCAATCAAAGTACCTGCACCCTGTGGGTTAAAGCTGTTTTTGATTAGGCAAGGGATATGAAATTGCGCGATAGGAGCAATAGTTTTCGGATGTAGAACCGAAGCACCAAAATAAGAAAGCTCCATCGCTTCTTGGTAGCTAAGCGATTTAAGAAGACGAGCGTCATGCACCAAACGTGGGTCACAGTTGTAAACACCGTCTACATCTGTCCAGATCTCACAACAATCCGCGCGTAGACACGCCGCTAGAACCGCTGCTGAGTAATCAGAGCCGTTACGACCAAGCGTTACTAACTCACCTTTTTCATTACCGGCCGTGAAGCCCGGCATGATGTTTACGTGACCTTGTGGAAGGGGTGATTGACGGAAGTTCTGAGTAGAAACATCCACATCAACCATCGCTTCAAGGTGATCACCTTTAGCGTATAAGTACTGAACTGGGTCAATCAGGCTTGCTGGTTGGCCTTTCGCTTCAAGTACCGCTTTCATTAACTGGATGGAGATTCGCTCACCTTTACTGATGATACGAGCATTAACATGATTCGGGCACATACCTAAGAGGTTAATGCCATTTACAAACTGTTTTAGTTGAGCAAGAGACGTATCCACTTGCTCTTGAAATGCAGAACCATCAACACCCGGTAATACAGCCTGAATCTCTGTAAACAGATTCGCAAATGATGATTCGATTTCTGCAATTTGTGCTTCTGCTTCACCATTTTTTAGTGCCGCTTCAATAACAGCAACTAGCTTATTGGTTGTTTTTCCTGGAGCCGATAGTACAACGGCTAGCTCTTCTTGCTGGGCATTATTAGCGATGATATCAGCCGCTCGTAAAAAACGATCTGCATCAGCTAATGATGAACCTCCAAATTTTAAAACGCGCATCCCTTTCTCCATAAGTCATAAAAATGGTACAAAAAAAGGCCTGTATCTTGTGGGATACAGGCCTTTCTTTTAAAATCCGTTACTTAGCAGCCTGCCCCAACAATGTGAATGTCGGTAATAATAATGGTGGTGGTCATTACTAGGTGGCTTAGGTGCTGCATATCAAATTCTCTGCTTGTGCTTTACTCTACGTGTATCAATTTTTACCACTAGACGTCAATGAAAAGTTGCGTTTTTTTTACATTCACGTCATTTTTCAGAGCAAACAGCCATTTCAGCGACAAAACGTCCTAAAACAGCTCCCAACTTAAAAGCGGAATTAGATTGCTAGATGAAGCGAAGTCATAAGTTGCATATATAGTCATAACAAAATGCTATATCGATTGTACAGCGAACGCACAACTTCTGTGCTTTAATTGAACGATAACGTTCGTAAAACAATAATAATGACATCAGGAGTGGGAAGTGAAGAGATTATTTATTCTTTTAGCCTTTGCTATGCCTGTCATTTGTTCAGCGAATAGTTTGCCTCTACTGAGTGGTTTACCATTACTTCCCAGTCAAATCGATCGTTCGTCTCATAAATTCTTCATCTCAACGCAAAATGCCTCAAGTGAAAGCTTCGACACTTGGAAAATCGACAGTGGTTACTCATACAGTCTGTTTGCTGATGTTGACCTTTATGTAGGTACACGAATCAACAGCGATTCACTTAAGTATGAAAGCGGATTTTTAAGTGGTGTCAGTTATCAGTTCTCAGAAAGGATCTCTTTTAACAGTTCTCTGCACACCTATAAAGACGAAGAAGAAGACAACGAAAAGTCATTAGCTGCAGAAGTTTCAAGCCGAGTACAACTTACCGATAATTTGGATTTGCATGCCACCCTTGATTACGAAGAGTGGCAGCAAGGTGTTGAAGTGGGGTTAGGATTTCGATTTTAATCGAATTCGGTTGTCCTTCATGAGTTCGCATGCGTTTTGATTTTTCAGTAGCTCAAGATCTTAGCGTCAACCTGTGCACGCAACAAACCGTTCCTCAATCCAATAATTCCAGCCTATTGTACTTAAACCTGTTAAGATTCAATTAACAATTCAGATGAAATTAATACACCATTCCAATCCGCATAAATGTAATCACCAGGTTGAATCAACTGATTGTGGACAGAAAGAGTGACATTAACCTGACCAACACCGCGTTTCTCTGTTTTGAATGGAGATGCACCAAGCGCCTGCACCCCAAGGTCCATTTGCGACATCATGCCGACATCGCGCACGGCACCGTTCACAATCACGCCTTCCCATCCATTTTCTATTGCTAGAATGGCGAGCTGATCGCCAAGAAGCGCTTTCTGGCACGAGCCATTTCCATCGACAACAAGCACTTTACCAATGCCATCAGTCTCTAAAACCTCGCGAACCTTGGAATTATCGTGATAACAACGAACTGTTACAATTTTTCCAAAGAACGCACCACGTTGACCGAAGTTCTGTAATGGTAGGTTAAGTAATGTGACTTTGCTTTCAAACTCATCACACAAGTCGGGTGTTATATCGTGCATATATCCTCCGTGAGTAAGGCGTTACCTGTTAAGTCAGGCGAACCTCTATGCTTTTATATGTTATTAAAATTAATCCTTTGTTTTCATTGTTCTATGTTCAATCTAATAATAATAAAAAGTTGATTGAGCATATTTATCTACTAGACTCTAAGGACAGCTTTCAGCTTCCTTGGTTCATATTCTTGCCTTTAGCAGGTGAGATGTGAGAGCCATCTCGAATAATCATTCTTGTTTTGCTGCTAAATAATCACCATAGCATTGGTTAAGTTGTAGCCATACTATTAAAGTTTGTTGCGATACGGCAATTGATGTAAATCAACAAAGTGAATGGAATTAACATTCTCGCATTGTTAGCATGCTGTTAACATTATAGAATCCTCTGCAATCACTAAAAGAATGATTAAAAGGCGTACTGGATCTACGTTATTGGGCAATACTTCAAGGAAGGCAGATAGCTGGAAGTAAGTGTTTTTTTGAAAACTTTAAGTTATCATCAAAATTACATTACCTGTATGTTATGTTTTTGCCTAGAATTTATTCTATTAGCACAGTTTCGTCACAAATTTAGGTACCGCCAAATGCAAACCCCGCAGATTCTGATCGTTGAAGATGAGCAAGTAACTCGTAACACTCTAAAGAGTATTTTTGAAGCAGAGGGATATGCTGTTTTTGAGGCTAGCGACGGTGAAGAGATGCACCAAGTGCTATCTGACAACCAAGTTAACCTTGTAATTATGGACATCAACCTTCCGGGTAAGAATGGCCTACTACTTGCGCGTGAACTGCGTGAGCAAGCAAATGTAGCGCTTATGTTCTTAACGGGTCGTGATAACGAAGTTGATAAGATCCTTGGCCTTGAGATTGGCGCTGATGACTACATCACTAAGCCTTTCAACCCACGTGAATTGACTATCCGTGCACGTAACCTTCTGAACCGTTCAATGAGCACTAGCTCAGTTCAAGAAGAAAAGCGTAGCGTTGAAAAGTACGAGTTCAACGGTTGGGTACTCGATATCAACAGTCGTTCTCTGGTTAGCCCAGATGGCGAAGGCTACAAACTACCTCGTTCAGAGTTCCGTGCTCTACTTCACTTCTGTGAGAACCCAGGTAAAATCCAAACACGTGCAGACCTTCTTAAGAAGATGACTGGCCGTGAACTTAAGCCACACGATCGTACTGTAGACGTAACAATCCGTCGTATTCGTAAACACTTTGAGTCTGTTTCTGGTACGCCAGAAATCATCGCAACGATTCACGGTGAAGGCTACCGCTTTTGTGGTGACCTAGAAGACTAATTCGATAAAGCTTCTGAACGCTGAGTTCCTGTAGTTGGTGAGCACTTCTAACTAGCTAGTACTCCTAACAGTCGAAGCGTAATCAATAATTATTAAAAAGGGAGAATGCCAACGCATTCTCCCTTTTTTATTGTTCTTAATTGAATGAGTTTTTAGTAAACCGTATCAACTTTAACGTCTTTCTCCACCAGCCACTTAACTGTTTCGCCATCTTTCAGCTCAACCGCTACATCTACCGGCTTGTCACTGTCGATCTCTAGCTGCCATACAAAAGCGACTTCCCATTGAGTTTCACTGTGAGTTCTTAAATCAAGATCGTCAGCCGTTACCAACAAGGTATCTGCACCCTGCTTAACCGTGACGCTCTCAACTGCAAGCGTTGCTGGCAATTGTGAGTCTGACTCTAGGTAGATGGAACCGTGTAGTGTCTTATCTTGAGCCTCTCCAATCGTTGGCATTTTGTTGTGCCACAGGTTACTTTTCATTGTGACTGTCGACGCAGAGACTTCAACTTGGTTACCTTGCTGCCATTCTACTTGTGGGGCAGAGCAGCCCGCTAATGCCACTACGCATGCGGCGAATGCTAATTTTTTCATTATTCTTCTACCTTTGATTTAACCAACTCTTTAATACTTCAATATCATTCTGGTATTCGTTATTAATTTCATCGACCCAATCTGAGATATTTTCCCACCACGCTGGCATATCTGGAGATTGAGCTTTCTGAGCGACTTGTTGTATGCGCTTCAAACCAATCGAACCGGCCGCACCTTTAATCTTATGAGCTTCAGAAACGATGCTGTCTTGATCTTTTGCGACCATGTTAGAGTTCAAGATTTCCATATACTCCGGCATCATATTTTCAAACATCACGATACTATCCAAAACCGGTTTCGGTCCAACAATGTCAACATAAGACTCTAGCATATCAATATCAAGCAGGGCCGTATCAACCGAAGAAAGAACCGGCTGCCTCGCTACTACTTTTTCAACACCGGTTGCTTTCTCAACACCAGTAGCTTTCTCAACATCCTTTACTGTATCAATACCTTTGGCTTTCTCATTAACCTCTGGGGCATCCTCAATAAGCTCGCTGATGACATCTTGAATAGCGCGAACCGACAGCGGCTTGCTGATCGCCTCGTCCATACCTTTCTGAAAATATTCTTGCTTGTTGCTTAAAACGTTCGCCGTCAAAGCAACTAAAGGAGGTAACTGGCTATATTTCTCTCGGTAGTACTGAGCGATGTCGAAACCTGTCATATCTGGTAACTGAATATCCAGAAGCACCAAATCATAGTCTTTAGGGTTGAAGACAATTTGCGCTTCTTTACCAGTCATCACCACCGTCACTTCATGGCCAAGGCTTTCAAGTAGAGAGCGAGCAACCGTGATATTGAGTTCAATATCTTCCACCATAAAGATTTTAAGGTTCGACTGCTTTCTTGGTGTTTTAATCAGTGCCTGAGTATCGTGATTCACCGGCACGCGAATCGAAACGGTAAATGTGCTACCAAAGCCTTCTTCACTGGTGACATCAATGTCGCCATCCATCATGTTGATCAATTGCTTAGATACAGCAAGACCAATACCAGTACCAACAGCGTGCAGGTTGTCGGCTCCTGACTTCACTTGATAGTACATTGCAAAGATCTTCTCGATTTCACTCTCTGGAATACCAATACCGGTATCCTCAACTTCCATCGTGATGTCAGCAAAATCACCATCGATATCGGCGCTGACCGTCATTACTACACCACCATCTTTGGTGAACTTCATCGCGTTACTGACAAGGTTCCACAGCACCTGTCTCAAGCGCGTACCATCGACTTCGACAGATGCAGGAAGATCGGACAACCTTTCTAGATCAAACCTCAACCCTTTTTGCTCTGCCATCAATGCAGAAATACTCTCAATCTCGACAACGAAATCTTCAAAGTTAATCGGGGTTGGGAATAACTCTAGCTTGCGGCGATCAAACTTATCCATATCGATAATATCGTTAAAGATATTACCCAGCGTTACGGCGCTAACCTTAATGGTTTGCATGTGTTTACGCTGCTCGGGTGTCAGTTGACTGTCCAGTAGCATTCGGCTCAAGCCGATGATCCCGTTAAGTGGGGTTCTTAATTCATGGCTGATGGTTGAGATAAAGGTAGTCTTATCACGACTGGCTTTCTCTAACGATTCTTGATGCTCTTTACGCTCGGTAATATCACGACCAAAGCCGACTAAGCCTAAGTGGCGGCCATCTTTACTGTAGAAAGGTACCTTACGCAGTTCGAAGTAGCTCTTACGACCATCAGGGTATTCCAACCATTGGTCGTAGGTCAGGGCTTGGTTATCAGAAAAGACTTTCTTATCAGTTTCAACAACCTGCTGAGCGATTTCTTTGCTGTAAACATCCCAAGGCGTTAAGCCAACCAGATCTTTTTCTGTTTTGCCGGTAAGTTCTTCTACTGCGCGGTTACAACCAGAGAACACACCATCTTCGTTTCGGTAGTAAATAAGGTCAGGAGAAGCGTCGATAAACGAACGCAGTAGTGCGGTACGCTCTGCGAGTTCAAGCTGAGTTCGTTCACGTTGAAAGACTTCATTTTCGAGATCATGCATAGCTTCAGCACGCGCTTCTTCCGCTTTCTCACGTTCTTCAATTTCTTGGTTAAGCTTCTCGATATTGAGCTGCAGTTTATTGTTGAGCTCTTGGTCTCGCTCACGCATATCGCCAAGTTTAGATACTAGCTTCGCCAATCTTTGTCGGGACTCTTCCAGTTGGTCAACAACTACTGACAAGAAATAGACCGCCCAAGGCGTGATGACTAAACCGAAGAAAACCGAACGTACAATGTCGATGTCATCAACATTGCCTTTGAGTGCGAGGGTAATACCGACTTGCACAACAACAGCGAGGGCAACAAGCGCTAAGGCGAGTAAGATAGAAAAGCGGACAATCCCCAGTTTTACGAGTAGATCTACGTAATACTGAGCGAGATTTTTCATGGGTTTCATTTAGCGCTCCATGCGATAAGACTAGCAACATTCTACCCTGTTTGAAGATAGGAGGTAAGCTAGCTGCATCACACGCAGCAAGAGATCCACAGCAATATCATGGTCAAACAATCAATATAGTGGTAACCAATCAAGATAGTGCTAAGCAACACCAAAAAGACAGGTTAGCCCAACCATAAATTTATAGAACTAGCTAATTGAAGAAGGATGTACCATTGAACGATTTCGACCGTCAGATTTAGCTTGGTAGAGTGCACTGTCAGCCATCGCAACTGCGGACTCCATTTCGTCATCAGGTGATGGAATATAAGAAATAATGCCAATACTCACCGTGATAAATTCAGAGACCGCTGATTTTTCGTGTATCAGACCTAACTTAAGTACTTCATCATGAATACGACTTGCAACAAGAAGCGCACCATCCGTAGTCGTATTTGGCAAAATAAAGCCGAACTCTTCCCCGCCATAACGAGCCACGCAATCAGACGAGCGACTGAGTACTTGCTTGAATGCCTGCGAAACTTGAATCAGAGCATCATCACCTTGCTGGTGACCATAAAAATCGTTATAGCCTTTAAAAAAGTCGATATCACACAGCATGATCGTCAATGGTAGCCTCTCACGCACATGGTAATGCCATAGTGTCGAAAGCTGTTCATCAAAGCGGCGTCGGTTGGAAACTTTAGTCAAGCTATCCATAAAACTGAGGCGTTCAAGTTCAAGGTTCGCCTCTTCAAGCTTTTGTTCTGCTAGATAGCGCTCGGTAATATCACGCGCCATGATCAACACACCATTAGTGCTCGATGCTGGATCTCTAAATGGTGATTTGACTACATCATACCAAGTAAATGCTCCATCACTTGAGACCACTTTGTCGATATAACGCAGCGATTTACTTTGATGAAGCACTTGATGATCGGTTTCTGAAATTCGCGTATAGATGCTATGTGGCACCACATCTTGTAAACGCTTACCGATCAAGTCACTCACTTCAGAGATTCCCAGCGCAGCCACAAATGGTTTATTACACGCTTGATAAACCATGTTTTCATTAAAGATACCAATGGAGTCCGGGCTGGCCTCCAGGATGTTTTGTAGAATGGTATCACGCTGTGCAAGCGCGACTTCGGTGTCTTTTCGTTTTTCCATCTCTCCGCGCAACTTTTGCTGCATGTCGTGCCAATCGGTTACATCATGGCTAATCGAAAGCGTACCTATGGTTGAGCCATCTTGTGAAAGCAAGACACTTTGGTAGGTTTCAAGCAAGCAGCTTTTTCCATCTTGGTCTGTGGTCCAAGAGCGTTCACTTACACGACCTTTTAATGCTCCACCAGAAACACTCAGGGTGCCCTCTTCAGCACGACCATGCCAAAACTTTTTAAACGAGCGATTACTCGTCACTAACTCACCTTTCTGATCTTTCACGTAGATCAGCTCAGACAAAGAATCTAAAGCCGTGCGCGCGACATTGAGCTCACGAACTTCTTGGGACAGTTCTTCATTGGTATTTTTATAAGGCGATGCATGGATCATCCAGGCTTTCTTGCTTCTAAAGTGGATTTTACGGCCGACTAAATTGACCTTAAAAGACTCAAATTCGGAAAGTGCCCAAAACGAAATTTGCTCAAATGATCGAGAGTTAATGTGATTGGTTAAGTAGTGACGGAAACTGTTTTCACTTTCCACGGTAGGAAAACGAAAATTAACACCGATTTGGCGGATACCCAATAATTGCATAGCTTGAAGATTGGCATACAAGATTTCACCACTTCGTACATCGACAAAGTAAAGTGGTGAGGGAGTAGAGAGTAGAAGCTTTTCAATGTGCGACTGATAACGCGAATAAAGATGCCAGCAGATGAGAGCAATTAGCAATACGATCACGATATATATACCGTAGCCATACGCCTTGTCCCACAACCAAGTCATTACCAGTTCCATTTACTCTCAATCTATACCATAAATTCTGTGAGGGAAATGTTACCACTATTTGCTGGTTTAATCTGCTGTTACCTACTCCCACGCATTTCTATAGATTGGCGCTATTTAATACAGGGAGCGTATACTTGAAAGCCGTACCTGTTTTGATGCCCTGCGCACCTGTTTTATCGAGTTCACGACCAATTTCAGTCATCGCTAACCAGCGGTTTTCACACCACAATGGCGAAAGAAGTGTCGGACGACGAGCGGCTGAAGATACACGATGATAAACCACATTTGCAGGCGTACGCTGGATAATTTCACTGGCGATATCAATATACTCTTCCAGGGTCGGCGCTTCGAGTTTGCCAGCTTTCCACGCTTTGGCCATGGTACTGCCCTCAACAATATGAAGGCCGTGAAGCTTGATACCATCAGTACCAACAGCTAATACCTTGTCTAACGTTTCCAGATTATCGACTTTGGTTTCTTTTGGCAGGCCGACGATAAGGTGCGTACAAACTTTGATACCTAAAGCCCGTGCGCGCTGAGTGATCGTTTCATACACCGCAAAATCATGACCACGGTTAATTCGTTTAAGGGTTTTATCATTGGCTGTTTGTAATCCTAGCTCTAGCCAAATCTCATAGCCTTGTTCCACGTAACCCGCTAGCAGTTCCAATACCGAATCAGGCACGCAGTCTGGCCTAGTGCCAACACAAAGACCTACGATATCGGCACCTGGTGCTTTAAGCGCTTCTTCATACATATTTTTGAGCACTTGGACTTCAGCATAAGTGCTGGTGTATGCCTGAAAATAAGCAAGATACTTCTTCGCACGAGCGATCTCACCGGCGCGATCTTTTAGCTGATCAGCAATACTTTGAATTTGAGTTTGTTCATCCGCAAACGAAGCAACGTTACAAAAAGTACATCCACCGCGACCGATGGTCCCATCTCTATTTGGGCAGCTAAAACCACCATGAAGTGTCAGCTTATGAACCTTCTCACCATAACGACGCTGAAGATCTTGGCCGATAGTATTAACCAACTCATGTAATTGCATATTTTCAAAGTTCTCAGTAAATAAGAATGAATATCAGTCTTTTTTGAAAAAAAATTACATCCCTGCAAAATTCGACCAAATAGTTTACGCAAAGCTTTTTGCGAGCAACCTATCAAATATCAATAAACATGCAAAAAATCAGCTCTATTTGCCTAATGTTGCACATTTGTTGTGCATTAAATTCAAAATAAAACGAAAAAAATGGTCTACATGGGGCAACTTTCATTGCAATTCGCCTAGACAAAATTGTAGGATACTTACACATATTGGCTATTTTTGAGTATTTACTTACAACCAAAACTTGCTGATAAGTCGGTGATACCCATATCCCACCTATATAAACCACTAGTTTGTGGTTAAAAATAAACGGATATCACTAAGGATTGTTTTTCTCGCAATACTTTTCCTGCGAGATACGGAAAGGATTCAAACCGCCAGCATAGGCAGGTTTAGACCCATAAATATAAAAGGACAAGGCTAACTTTATACAAATAAGTTGCGCCTAGATTTAACTGGAAGGATGTATCTATGGTAGATCAAGAGCAGAACTCACAGGGTCTGTATACTCCTGAATTGGAGCATGACGCTTGTGGTATCGGTTTTGTTGCGCATCTAAAGAATCGCAAATCTCATGATGTAGTAACTCAAGCACTCGATATGCTTGCACGTATGGAACACCGTGGCGGCCAAGGCTGCGATCCGTGTTCTGGTGATGGTGCAGGTATCCTGCTACAGAAGCCGCACGAATTCTTACTAGAAGAAGCCGTAAAGCTTGGAATTAAACTGCCATCTTTTGAAAAATATGGTGTTGGTGTTGTACTTTTCCCTAAAGATGAACACAAACGTGCACAGTGTCGTGACATTCTAGAACGCAATGCACAGCGCCTAGAGTTAGAAGTTATCGGTTACCGTGAACTTCCAACTGACAATTCAATGATTGGTGCTGACCCACTAAGCACTGAACCTCAATTTGAACACGTATTTATCTCTGGCGGCCCTGGTATCACTCCAGAAGAGCTTGAGCGCAAACTGTATGTTCTACGTAACTACACCGTTCGTGTTTGCCTAGAAAGCGTGTCAAATATCGGTGATGACTTCTACATCAACTCTATGTCTTACAAGACATTGGTGTACAAAGGTCAGCTAACAACAGAACAAGTTCCTCAGTACTTCCTAGATCTGCAAAACCCAACCATGGTGACAGCTCTAGCACTGGTACACTCTCGCTTCTCTACCAATACATTCCCACGTTGGCGTCTAGCTCAGCCTTTCCGTTATATCGCACACAATGGCGAAATTAACACGGTTCGCGGTAACCTAAACTGGATGAAAGCGCGTGAAGCGATCCTTGAATCGGATCTGTTCACACAAGCTGAAATCGACATGCTGCTTCCTATCTGTCAGGAAGGTAGCTCGGATTCATCAAACTTCGATATGGCGCTTGAGCTTCTTGTTCTTTCAGGTCGTACTCTGCCACACGCATTGATGATGATGATCCCTGAAGCATGGCAAGAAAACAAGAACATGGATCCAACTCGTCGTGCGTTCTACCAGTACCACGCGAACGTAATGGAACCATGGGATGGCCCTGCATCAGTATGTTTCACCGATGGTGTTCAAGTTGGTGCAACACTTGACCGGAATGGTCTGCGTCCTTCTCGCTACACGGTGACCAAAGACGACTTCCTAGTAATGGCGTCTGAATCTGGCGTAGTAGAAATCGCACCAGAAAACGTTGAATACCGTGGTCGTCTACAGCCTGGTCGTATCTTCGTTGCTGACCTTGAGCAAGGCCGCATCATTTCTGATGAAGAAGTGAAAGACGGTATCGCTAAATCGCAACCCTACGAAAAATGGGTTGAAGAGAATCTTCTGAGCTTGAAAAAGCTACCGGATGCGAGCAACGAATTTAACCAACCTTCTCCAGAGAAACTGCTTCACAAACAGCAATCGTTTGGTGTGAGCTCTGAAGAAGTGAACGAAATCATTCTCCCTCTTGCAAAAACAGGCTACGAGCCACTTTCTGCAATGGGTGCTGACTGGCCGCTAGCGATTCTGTCTCATCAATCGCAGCACCTTTCAAACTACTTTAAGCAGTTGTTTGCACAAGTAACTAACCCGCCGATCGACCCGATTCGTGAGCGTATGGTTATGTCTCTGAACACTTACCTAGGTAAAGATCAGAACCTACTTGCTGAAACACCTGAACACTGTCAAAAAGTGGAACTTGAGTCTCCTGTTCTTTCTAACTCAGAGTTAGAGAAACTTCGTGCAATCGATAATGAGCACCTTCAATCGAAGACGCTAGATATCGTATTCCAAGCAAACGGAGATCAAGGCAAGTTAGAGCGCGCACTTAAGCGTATCTGTCAGTACGCAGAAGACGCAGTGATTGATGGTTACTCTATCATTCTACTGACTGACCGTGCCGTTAACTCTAACCACGCCGCTATTCCAGCAATGCTGGCAGTTGGCGCGGTTCACCACCACCTAATCCGTAAAGGTCTACGCGCTAAGTGTGACATCGTTGTTGAAACGGGTGATGCTCGTGAAACTCACCATTTTGCAACACTTATCGGTTACGGTGCGAACGCAGTTAACCCATACCTAGTTATTGAAACGATTGTTGAATTGCAACGTACTAAGAAGCTAGATCCAAACGTACACCCACGTGAGTTCTTCGATAACTACCGTAAAGGTGTCAACGGCGGTCTACTGAAGATCTTCTCTAAGATGGGGATCTCTACGTTACAGTCTTACCATGGTGCTCAAATTTTTGAAGCCCTTGGTGTTAGCAAATCGGTGGTTGAAAAATACTTTACTGGTACTGTTTCTCGTATCCAAGGTCTAACGATCGACGATATCGCACGAGAAGTACTGGTTCGTCACCGTGTTGGTTACCCTGCTCGTGAAATCCCAGCTCAAATTCTTGACGTTGGTGGTGTTTACCAGTGGAAACAACGTGGTGAGAAACACTTGTTCAACCCTGAAACGATTTCTCTACTTCAAGAGTCGACGCGTAACAAAGATTACGGTCAATTCAAGAAGTACGCAAAAGCAGTCGATGACCAAGGCGACAACGCAGCAACGCTACGTAGCCAACTTGATTTCATCAAGAACCCTGCAGGCTCTATCCCTCTAGCGGAAGTAGAACCAATCGAGAATATCCTTAAGCGTTTCGCAACAGGCGCAATGAGCTTTGGTTCAATCTCGCATGAGGCTCACTCAACACTCGCTGTTGCGATGAACCGCATTGGCGCGAAATCAAACTCAGGTGAAGGTGGTGAAGACCCAGCACGTTTCGAGCGTAAAGAAAATGGCGACTGGGAACGTTCAGCAATCAAACAGGTGGCTTCTGGTCGCTTTGGTGTAACGTCTTACTACCTATCTAACGCTGATGAGCTGCAAATCAAGATGGCTCAAGGTGCGAAACCTGGCGAAGGTGGTCAACTACCTGGTGATAAGGTTGATGACTGGATCGGCGCAACACGTCACTCGACTCCGGGCGTAGGTCTTATCTCGCCACCGCCACACCACGATATCTACTCAATCGAGGATTTGGCTCAACTAATCTACGATCTGAAAAATGCTAACCGTAATGGCCGTGTAAACGTGAAGCTAGTATCGGAAGCAGGCGTAGGTACGATTGCATCAGGCGTAGCGAAAGCAAAAGCTGACGTGGTACTTATCGCAGGTTTTGATGGCGGTACAGGTGCATCTCCAATGTCTTCTATCCGTCACACAGGTCTGCCTTGGGAACTTGGTCTAGCAGAAACGCACCAAACACTACTGAAAAACGGCCTGCGTAACCGTATCGTTGTTCAGTCTGATGGTCAGATGAAAACACCACGAGACCTTGCAGTCGCAACGTTACTAGGCGCTGAAGAATGGGGCGTAGCAACAGCAGCATTGGTTGTTGAAGGCTGTATCATGATGCGTAAGTGTCACAAAAATACATGTCCTGTTGGTATTGCAACACAGAACAAAACTCTGCGTGAGCGTTTCGACGGCCGCGTAGAAGACGTAGTGACTTTCTTCCAATACATGGCTGAAGGTTTACGTGAAGTAATGGCTGAGCTTGGCTTCCATTCTATCGACGAAATGGTTGGTCAATCACACAAACTTAAAGTTCGCGATGACATCGGCCACTGGAAGTACAAGAACCTAGATCTAACACCAGTACTGCACATTGAGCAGGCTCGTGCTGAAGATGGTATCTACAACCAGACAAAACAAAATCACAACCTAGAAGACGTTCTAGACCGTAAGTTGATTCAAGCTGCAATTCCAGCACTTGAGAAAGGCGAAGCCGTGAATGCGACCTTCCCTATCATCAACACGGATCGCTCTGCAGGTACCATGCTGTCGAACGAAATCTCGAAGGTTTACAAAGACCAAGGTTTACCACAACCAATGAACGTTAAGTTCCACGGTAGTGCGGGCCAATCTTTCGGTGCATTCCTTGCGAAAGGCGTTAAGTTCGAAGTCGAAGGCGACGCGAACGATTACTGGGGTAAAGGTCTGTCTGGCGGTACATTGGTACTGTACCCAGATGCGAAATCTTCTATCGTTGCAGAAGACAACATCGTAGTGGGTAACGTATGTTTCTACGGTGCCACTTCTGGTGAATCTTTCATTCGCGGTATGGCTGGCGAACGTTTCTGTGTTCGTAACTCAGGTGCGAAGGTTGTAGTTGAAGGTGTTGGTGATCACGGTTGTGAGTACATGACAGGTGGCGCGGCAATTATCCTTGGCTCAACGGGTCGTAACTTTGCTGCAGGTATGAGTGGCGGTGTCGCTTATGTTTGGGATAAAGCAGGTGACTTCGAAACCAAGCTCAACGCAGAACTTGTAGACCTAGACCCAATTGAACAAGAAGATAAAGATCTTCTACTCGATATGCTAACGAAGCATGTTGAATTCACAGGAAGTGAAGTTGCTCAGTCTTTCCTAGACAACTTTGAAACAAGCGTTGCATCACTAGTTAAAGTAATGCCTCGTGACTACAAAGCAGTTCTTGAGAAGCGTAAAGCTGAAGCACAACAGGCACAAACGGAAGAAGTGGAGGCAGTATAATGGGTAAGCCTACTGGATTTTTAGAACACGGTCGTGAGCTTCCAAAGAAGCTCGACCCATCGGTTCGTATCGAAGACAACAAAGAGTTCGTACTTAACGAAGAGTTTGGTGAAAAGATCAATACTCAAGCATCTCGTTGTATGGACTGTGGCGTACCTTTCTGTCACAACGGCTGTCCGATTGGTAACATCATCCCAGAATTCAATGACGCGGTTTACCGTGACAGCTGGGAAGAGGCTTGGAACATTCTAAGCTCTACCAACAATTTCCCTGAGTTTACAGGTCGTGTTTGTCCTGCTCCTTGTGAAAGTGCCTGTGTTCTTGGTATCAACCAAGATCCAATCACTATCTGTAATATCGAGAAAACAATTGTTGAAACTGCGTACCGTGAAGGATACGCAAAACCGAAAACGCCACGTTCTCGCACAGGTAAAACGGTAGCCGTGATCGGTTCAGGTCCTGCTGGCCTAGCCGCTGCTGAACAGCTAAACAGTGCTGGTCACTCAGTAACGGTATTTGAACGTGACGAAAAAGTAGGTGGTCTACTTCGCTTCGGTATTCCAGATTTCAAACTGGGTATGGACGTCATCGATCGTAAGATCAACCTAATGGCTGAAGCGGGCGTTGAGTTTAAAGTTAACCAGCACATTGGTGTTGATGTTAATGCTCAACAACTACGTCAAGAGTTCGATGTGGTATTACTAACGGGTGGTTCTACGGTTCCACGCGACTTGCCAATCCCAGGTCGTGAGTTGGAAGGTGTGCATTTTGCTATGGAATTCCTTGGTCAAAATAACCGCCGTGCCAACGATTTAGATCTCAAGACCGAAGAAATCCATGCTAAAGATAAGCACATTGTGGTTATCGGTGGTGGTGATACAGGTTCTGACTGTGTGGGTACTTCAAACCGCCATAAGGCAGCAAGCATTACTCAAGTTGAGATCATGCCGATCCCACCTGAGAAACGTCCTGCGAACATGCCTTGGCCTCAATACCCAATGATCATGAAAACCACCACTTCTCACGAAGAAGGTTGTGAGCGTCATTGGAACATCCTGACCAAAGAATTCATCGGCAACGATAAAGGTCAAGTGACGGGTCTACGTATTGCAGACATTGTTTGGCAAGACGCGAAACCAGGCGAGCGTCCAGGCTTTGATGAAGTGGCTAACTCTGAACGTGTTATTCCTTGTGATATGGCGTTCCTAGCAATGGGCTTCTTACACCCAGAACCAACAGGTGTACTGGCTCAGCTAGACATTAAACTGGATGAGCGCGGTAACGTGGCCTCTGAAGGTTACGCGACGAACCAGAAAGGCGTTTTCGCTGCTGGTGATATGCGTACTGGCCAGTCGCTAGTCGTACGTTGTATTAACGAAGGCCGTGAATGTGCAATTGCGATTGATGACTTCTTAATGGGTAACTCAAACTTAGAAGCGAAAGCTGATTCACTCATGCTTTCCGCATAATATTTCTCGGGCTAACGTCGCTGACGTTAGCTTAGGGAAAAAGCAACACCCTTCCTAACTTTTGTATTTGGCTAGCACTCGATGCTAGCCTTTTTTCTGCCTGTCACTTTCAATACATCTACGATAGCTGTTAAATCCCGTTAACAACTGGCTTTCATATCTCTTTGATATAGTTCTATTATTTCAGGTTATTACGTGGCTAATCGCGTTTACGCATGATAATTAACCATGAACTTGACCTTAAACACAATTAGCTATACGTTGTAAAGCTGATGAAAATAAAACCAATAGGTTTTGTTAACACAGCTAATAACGTTTTAACTAGCTAAAAACAAACTATCAGTTTATATAAGAACAAGTTTATAAAAAACAACAAGTATATGAATAGTTAGTCATTTACTGTCTGGATGACAGAGAAGCAAAAGGGAGAATTGCAATGGCTCTATATGATCCTAGTCTTGAAAAAGACAACTGTGGATTTGGTTTAATAGCGCAAATGGAAGGCCAACCTAGTCATAAGTTGGTACGAACTGCTATTTCAGCCCTCGATCGCATGACACACCGTGGTGGTATCGCCGCGGATGGCAAAACCGGAGATGGTTGTGGCTTATTACTACAGAAACCAGACTCCTACCTCAGAATTATTGCAGAAGAGAATAACTTCAAGCTCGGCAAGCAATACGCTGTCGGCATGGTTTTCTTCAGCCAAGACCCAATCAAAGCACAATCCGCGCAAGACATCGTCAATAAAGAGCTCGCTCACGAGACCTTAACCATCGCGGGTTGGCGCGTTGTGCCGACCAACACCGATGTATTAGGTCCAATCGCCAAAGATTCCGTTCCTAATATTCAGCAAGTCTTTATCTCAGCCCCTGCTGGCTGGCGTGAACGCGATATTGAACGACGCCTTTATATCGCTCGCCGTAGAATTGAAAAGCAGATCACCGAAGACAAAGATTTCTATATTTGTAGCCTGTCGACCCAAGTCATGGTTTACAAAGGCTTGTGCATGCCTGCCGATCTACCGCGATTTTACCTCGATCTCGCTGACTTACGTATGGAATCGGCGATATGTCTGTTCCACCAGCGCTTCTCAACCAATACTCAGCCACGTTGGCCATTGGCTCAGCCATTCCGCTATTTGGCGCACAATGGTGAGATCAATACCATCGAAGGCAACCGTCAATGGGCTAAGGCTCGTGCTTACAAATTCTCCTCACCACTGTTGCCTGATTTACAAACAGCCGCACCTTTTGTAAATGAGACAGGCTCAGACTCATCAAGCTTAGATAACATGCTCGACCTGTTCCTTGCTGGTGGTATGGATGTGTTCAGAGCGATGCGTATGCTTGTGCCGCCCGCTTGGCAAAACCACCCAGATATGGATCCTGAGTTACGTGCCTTTTACGACTTCAACTCCAAACATATGGAACCGTGGGATGGCCCAGCTGGTATCGTACTTTCAGATGGTCGTTATGCAGCATGTAACCTTGATAGAAACGGCTTACGTCCAGCACGCTATGTCATTACCAAAGACAACCTGATCACTTTGGCATCAGAAGTGGGTATTTGGAACTACGCGCCAGATGAAGTAGCAGAGAAAGGTCGCGTTGGGCCTGGTGAACTGCTTGTTATTGACACTCGTCGCGGCAAGCTATGGCAATCTAATGAGATCGACAATGATCTGAAAGGTCGACACCCTTATAAAGAGTGGATGGAAAAGAACGTTCACAAATTAACACCGTTTTCCGAATTGTCAGATGATCAAGTCGGTAAGCGTAGCTTTGACGATGACACACTAAAAACTTATCAAAAACAATTTGCGATGAGTAACGAAGAATCAGACCAAGTACTTCGCGTACTCGGTGATATGGGACAGGAAGCGGTCGGCTCGATGGGCGATGATACGCCAATGGCCGTTCTGTCTTCTAAAGAACGTCTTATTACGGATTATTTCCGTCAGAAGTTTGCCCAAGTAACCAACCCACCGATTGACCCTCTGCGTGAAAAACACGTGATGTCTTTGGCGACCAGTATCGGCCAAGAGATGAATGTATTCTGTGAAACCGATGGCCACGCTTATCGTGTGACGTTTGATTCACCGGTGCTGCTTTACTCTGATATGCAGCAGCTTCTGCAGTTAAGTCAAAAGCATTATGGTCACGCTATTCTTAGCATGCACTATGATCCGGCAGATAAAGATCTCGAACAAGCCATCAACGACTTGTGTGATCGTGCAGTGGAAGAAGTGCGTGATGGTGCAGTTTTGATTGTACTTTCAGACAAAGGTTTAGAAAAAGGTAGGCTGCCAGTTCCTGCCGCCATGGCTGTCGGTGCCGTACAAACCAGACTTGCAGACAACAACCTACGTTGTGATGCTAACATCGTGGTTGAAACAGCAACCGCACGTGACCCGCACCAATTTGCCGTACTGCTTGGCTTCGGTGCTACCGCAGTTTACCCATATCTCGCTTATGAAGCTCTGGGCAAAATGTTGGACGATGGTTCATTAGATAAAGACTATCGCACTGCATTGCAAAATTACCAAAACGGCATCAACAAAGGTCTGTATAAGATCATGTCGAAGATGGGTATCTCAACGATTGCTTCGTATCGCTGCTCGCAGTTATTTGAGGCAGTAGGTTTACATACCGATGTTGTTGATCTGTGTTTCCGTGGCGTAACGACTCGCATCCAAGGCGCTAGCTTTAGCGACTTCCAACAAGACATCTATAACCTATCTCGTAAAGCATGGACAAAACGTAAACCACTGGAACATGGTGGCTTACTCAAATACGTACATGGCGGCGAATACCACGCCTACAACCCAGACGTAGTCAGTACCTTGCAAACCGCTGTAAAGACAGGTGAAACATCGGATTATCAATCTTTTGCGAAGCAAGTTAATGCTCGTCCTGCTGCTATGCTGCGCGACTTAATGAGCCTCAAAAAAGCCGAACAACCTCTGCCGCTAGAGCAAGTCGAGCCAAGTAGCGATCTCTTTAAACGCTTCGATTCTGCCGCGATGTCGATTGGTGCCTTGAGCCCCGAAGCTCATGAAGCGCTGGCCATGGCGATGAACCGATTAGGTGGTTATTCTAACTCTGGTGAAGGCGGTGAAGATCCACGACGCTTTGGGACTGATCGTAACTCGCGCATCAAACAGATAGCTTCCGGTCGTTTTGGTGTGACGCCACATTACTTAACCAATGCGGATGTTCTACAAATCAAGGTCGCGCAAGGTGCGAAGCCAGGAGAAGGCGGTCAGCTGCCGGGTCATAAAGTCACCGCAGAAATAGCCAAGCTGAGATACTCAGTTCAAGGCGTGACTCTGATCTCCCCTCCTCCGCATCACGATATCTACTCTATCGAAGATCTGGCTCAGCTGATTTTCGACCTTAAGCAAGTTAATCCTAAAGCCTTGGTTTCAGTGAAGTTAGTATCTGAGCCGGGTGTCGGCACCATTGCTACAGGTGTGGCGAAAGCTTATGCCGACCTGATCACCATTTCAGGTTACGACGGCGGTACCGCAGCAAGCCCACTGACCTCAGTGAAATACGCAGGTTGTCCCTGGGAGCTTGGCTTAGCTGAAACTCAACAAGCACTCGTCGCCAACGGGCTTCGTCATAAAATTCGCCTGCAAGTCGATGGTGGTTTAAAAACCGGCCTCGATGTTATCAAGGGTGCGATTTTAGGTGCAGAGAGCTTTGGTTTTGGTACTGCACCAATGGTAGCAATGGGTTGTAAGTTCTTAAGAATTTGTCACCTAAATAACTGTGCGACAGGTGTGGCGACTCAAGATGAAACCCTACGTCGTGAATACTTCAAAGGCCTACCAGACATGGTGGTGAACTACTTTACCGGCCTAGCCGATGAGGTTCGCCAATACCTTGCAGAGCTTGGCGTAGAAAAGCTTACTGACCTGATTGGCCGTACTGATTTGCTTGAAGCCGTTCAAGGTCTCACGGCGAAGCAGAGTAAGTTGGATCTTTCATCGATATTGGAAGCTCCGGTATCTACTGAAGGTCATCCACTGTTTTGGACAGAACCAAACGCACCGTTTGATAAGGCTCAGCTCAACCAACAGATCCTTGATGACGTAATCGAGGCAATTGAGAAACGTCAATCCACCAGCCTTTACTACAACGTGATCAACACCGATCGTTCGATTGGCGCTCGTATCTCTGGCGAAATTGCTAAGCGATACGGCAACCAAGGCATGGCAGGTTCACCAATCAAGTTGTACCTCGACGGCACCGCAGGCCAATCTTTTGCAGTTTGGAACGCAGGTGGTGTTGAGCTTTACCTAACAGGTGATGCCAATGACTATGTTGGCAAAGGCATGGCTGGCGGAAAAGTGGTTATCAAGCCTCACCAAGGCACCGCATTTACCTGTAACGAAGCGACCATTATCGGCAACACTTGTCTGTATGGCGCAACCGGAGGCAAGCTGTTTGCTGCTGGTACTGCTGGCGAACGATTTGGTGTACGTAACTCAGGCACGGTTGCTGTGATTGAAGGTGCGGGTGACAACGCCTGTGAATACATGACTGGTGGTATTGTTGCCATTCTTGGTGCAACGGGCGTGAACTTCGGCGCGGGTATGACAGGTGGTTTTGCTTATGTGATGGATAAGAATGAAGACTTCCAAGGCCGAGTGAACAACGAGTCGGTCGAGGCACTTTCTCTGTCTGACCTATTTATCCACCAAGAACATCTGCGTGGCTTAATTGCAGAACACTTAGAAGAAACGGGCTCAGTACACGCTGAAGCTATTCTGGCGAACTTTGATGAATGGATTCCGAAGTTCTACTTAGTGAAGCCAAAGACGGCGGATCTTAACACCTTGCTCGGCCACCAAAGTCGTAGCTCTGCTGAACTTCGTGTTCAAGCGCAATAATTGGAAGGAGCCAATAATGAGCCAGAATGTATACCAATTTATTGATGTGAATCGCGTAGACCCAGCGAAGAAGCCAATCAAGATACGTAAGATTGAGTTTGTAGAGATCTACGAACCTTTCACTAAGCAACAAGCCAAAGCGCAAGCTGACCGCTGTCTAGACTGCGGTAACCCCTACTGTGAATGGAAGTGTCCAGTCCATAACTATATCCCTCAATGGCTCAAGCTTGCCAATGAAGGGCGTATTATCGAAGCGGCTGAACTGTCTCACCAAACCAACAGCTTGCCTGAGGTTTGCGGCCGAGTTTGTCCTCAAGATCGTCTATGTGAAGGCTCTTGTACCCTCAACGACGATTTCGGCGCAGTAACCATCGGCAACATTGAAAAATACATCAATGACAAAGCGTTTGAGATGGGCTGGAAACCAGACATGTCTCACGTTGAATGGACCGACAAAAAGGTCGCGATCATTGGCGCTGGCCCTGCAGGTCTTGCAGCAGCTGATATCTTAGTTCGAAACGGTGTGAAGGCCGTGGTATTTGACCGCTACCCGGAGATCGGTGGCCTACTAACGTTTGGTATCCCATCGTTCAAACTCGAGAAAGGCATCATGGAAAACCGTCGCCGTATCTTTAGTGGTATGGGTGTCGAATTTAAGATGAATACCGAAGTCGGTAAAGACGTTCAACTACAACAACTTGTCGATGATTATGATGCCGTTTTCTTAGGGGTCGGTACCTATAAAAACATGCGAGCTGGGTTAGACAACGAAGAAGCACCGGGCGTTTATGATGCTCTACCCTTTCTTGTTTCCAATACCTACAAGGTCATGGAGCTGGATAATCCAACGCCATTCATCGACATGAAAGGCAAAAAAGTGGTCGTGCTTGGTGGTGGTGATACTGCGATGGACTGTGTTCGAACGTCTATTCGTCAGCATGCTGCTAACGTCGTCTGTGCTTATCGTCGTGATGAGGCCAACATGCCAGGCTCTCGCCGTGAGGTGAAGAATGCAAAAGAAGAAGGCGTGAAGTTCATGTTCAACCTTCAGCCATTAGCATTGGAAACCGATTCATCAGGTCATGTTACTGGCGTCAAAGTGGTGAAAACGGCGCTAGGTGAACCAGATGAAGCAGGCCGACGTCGTCCGGAACCCGTTGAAGGCAGTGAACATGTTCTAGAAGCCGATGCTGTGATCATGGCATTTGGTTTCCAACCTCATGCAATGGAATGGCTAGAACCATTTGGTGTAGAGCTCGACCAATGGGGTCGCATCAAGGCTCCCGGACAGCAAGAGTTTCAATACCAAACCACCAACAGTAAGATCTTTGCAGGTGGTGATGCAGTTCGAGGATCTGATTTAGTGGTGACTGCTATCGATGAAGGCCGTAAAGCCGCGGAAGGAATATTGGATTACCTAGAAGTGTGACTAGGTTTCCTTTATTACTCAGTTCGTTACTATAAAAAAGGGATCCAATTATGGATCCTTTTTAAACTAGATACGTTTATCACAAGCATCACGAAAATACGTAAAACAATTACAAATAAACCAATGCCGATAACTACAATTAGAATTAAAAACAAGCCATAGGAAACACCATGAAAAAAGCCGCTCTCCTTTCTCTATCTCTTTTAACTTTAACCGCATGCAGCCAAGGAATCACGAACATGAAAGACAGAACTTCATCACCTTGTGGAGACAAACCAAACTGCGTATCAACTCAAGATGGCCGTGAGCAGCATGCATTGGACACGTTTGAGTTATCTGACTCAGCAAACTTAGATGCGATTGAGCAGGTTGCACTAACTTTACCTGGATCGAAAACCGCGAGTAAAACAGAAGATTATCTGCGTATTGAATGTACTTCTCGCATCATGCGCTTTGTCGATGACTTAGAACTTAAGATCACTGATGACAAACTGATCGTGCGTTCAGAATCTCGCACTGGCCATTCTGATTTTGGCGTAAACAGAAAACGTGCAGAACAACTTCGTGCTAGCTTAAAAAGCGAAGGCCTAATCAAATAGATAAAAGAATCCGCAGATAAATCACTGCTATTCGGATGAGAAGTGCCTCTGGGCAGTCGCTCGACACTTCTTATCCATGCTACAATTTCGCTCTACTGTTTAAATATTATTTATTAAGAGACTACACATGAAAATCGGCATCATTGGCGCAATGGAGCAAGAAGTTGCGATCCTAAAAGCAGCAATTTCAGACATTACTGAAGTTAATAAAGGCGGTTGTACCTTTTTCTCTGGTCAGCTAAATGGTGTTGACGTTGTTTTACTTCAATCAGGCATTGGTAAAGTAGCAGCGGCTGTTGGGACTTCAATCCTATTAAGCGAATACCAACCAGATGTTGTTCTAAACACGGGCTCTGCTGGCGGTTTTGATTCAACACTGAACCTTGGTGATGTCGTGATCTCAACTGAAGTTCGTCACCACGATGCAGACGTTACAGCTTTCGGTTACGAAATCGGCCAAATGGCAGGTCAACCTGCAGCATTTAAAGCTGACGACAAGCTGATGGCTGTCGCTGAACAAGCACTAGCACAAATGGAAGATAAGCACGCCGTTCGCGGTCTTATCTGTACTGGCGACGCATTTGTTTGCACAGCAGAACGTCAAGCGTTCATTCGCAAGCACTTCCCATCTGTCGTTGCTGTAGAGATGGAAGCATCGGCTATCGCTCAAGCTTGTCACCAATTCCAAGTACCATTCGTGGTTGTTCGTGCAATCTCTGACGTTGCAGACAAAGAATCACCAATGAGCTTCGAAGAGTTTCTGCCACTAGCAGCACAAAGCTCTTCAGAAATGGTTATCAAGATGGTTGCCCTACTAAACTAAGCGACTAGACATGCAAACACTGTTTGATCAGGTATTTGCAAATGGCGTGCTCCTTGTAATGTGGGGAGCACTGCTTTTTCATTTGATTTTACCTATCCCCCATGCCGCACATCCCACAACCTTATGGCATAAGTTTGCTGAGCTTTTAGCAAGCAAGGTTAATAACAACCAAAACTATTCCCAAAGCTTAATCTCGGGCACATTAGCTTGGGGATTGATGGTACTGCCGAGTCTAGTAATTCTATTAGCACTGCAACCATTGGTTTGGCAATCTCAACTGTTTGAATTAGCACTGTTATTACTGGCGATTGATTGGCGCAACAATGAAAAGCTAACAAACCAACTGATCAAAGCACTTGGTCGAGAAGATAAAGCCACGGCTCGCCAGTTATTGGCGCCGATTGTTAATCGTCAAACTGAATCACTGTCATCACTTGGCCTAGGTAAAGCCGCCGTAGAAACCATCATCATGGGTTACGCTCGTAACGTGGTTTGTGTGTTGTTCTGGTACGCCATTGGTGGTGGCATCGCCGCGTTAATGTATCGTCTAGTAGTCGAGTTAGCTCGAGCTTGGTCGCCAAGTCGCAAGCAATTTTCTCCATTTGGATCAACGGCAATCAAGATCGTCGCTATTCTCGAATTTATACCGATGCGTTTATTTGCTTTGATGATCGTATGTGGTGATAAAGCCACGCACACATTTAAAATGATGCTAGTCCAAAGTCGCTCTTGGCCACTGCCCGGCCCTGCATGGTTAATCACGGCCGTTGGCAACAAGCTTGAGCTGTCATTGGGTGGCCCAGCGATTTACGACAACACCAAAGCCATTCGAGCCAAATTAGGTGGCAGAATCGCCCCATCAGCCCTGCATTTGTCGCAGGTTCAGAAGCTACTATTTGGCCGTATCGCTATCTGGATATTTTTACAAAGCCTAATCTTACTATTTGTTCACCAAGGGATTTAGAGTGAAACCTTTAGCACTTGTTACAAGACTTACTCTTTTATCTTCCAGCTTATGGCTGCCTTTATCATTTGCAGAAGAAACATCGCTGACTCCAGAAAAAGTACAGCCAGCTCAACGCGTAGTAAGCCTTGCTCCTCACGCCACTGAGCTCGCCTACAGCGCTGGTTTAGGTGATAAGCTTGTCGCGGTTAGTGAGCGAAGTGATTACCCACCACAAGCTGACAAGCTAGAGAAAGTGGCGAATTACCAAGGCATCAAGGTTGAGAAGATCATTGCACTTCAGCCTGATTTGATTCTTGCGTGGCCAGCCGGAAACCCGCCCAGAGAACTGGCGAAACTAGAGCAATTTGGTTTTAATCTTTACTACTCCAAGACCAAAAGCCTAAACAGTATCGCCACCAATATTGAACAACTCAGCCAATACGCTAGCGATCCAAGCATTGGCGAAAATAACGCTCAGCAATACAAAGAGCAGCTCAAGGCGTTGAGAATAAAATACAAAGATGCCGAGCCAGTAAACTACTTCTACCAACTCAGTGAGAAACCGATCATCACAGTTGCTCAAGGGCACTGGCCAAGTGAGGTGTTTGAGTTTTGTGGTGGCCGCAATATTTTTGAAGACAGCGCATCCCCTTATCCGCAAGTTGGAATTGAACAAGTTGTCTTAAGAAAACCGCAAGTGATCTTCACTTCTCAGCACGCGATTGAGAATGGAACCATATGGCAAACATGGGAAGATGAGATCCCAGCTGTCGCTCAAAATCAGATTTGGTCCCTCAATTCTGACTGGATTAATCGCCCGACAACGAGAACTTTGAAAGCGATCCAACAAGTGTGCGATTTCTTCGATAGAGCTAGGCAAAATCACTAACTATTTGCTGCGTTTTTTCGTACAATTCGCCACCGACCTATCCCTACAATTTTAACTATAAGAGCACCAGTATCATGGACTCCATGCTGCTTTATATTATCGATTTATTTGGCACTGCCATCTTTGCCGTCTCAGGTGTATTTGTCGCTGGCCGTCTTAAGATGGATCCCTTTGGCGTAGCCGTTCTAGGCAGTGTTACTGCAATTGGTGGCGGTACAATTCGAGACATGGCTCTGGGCGCGACTCCCGTATTTTGGATCACCGATACCACCTACCTTTGGGTCATCATCACCACCTGTTTGCTGACTATGATTATTGTAAGGCGCCCAAAACGTCTGGCTTGGTGGATATTGCCGGTGTGTGATGCGATCGGCCTCGCGGTGTTTGTTGGTATTGGTGTAGAAAAAGCGCTTACCTATCAAGATTCAGCGCTAGTGGCCATCATCATGGGTGTCATCACCGGCTGCGGTGGCGGTATTATCCGTGACGTACTTGCCCGTGAAGTACCAATGATTCTAAGAAGTGAAGTCTACGCGACCGCTTGCATCATTGGCGGCGCTTTCCATACAATGGCGATCAGCATGGGACACGACTCAGAAACTGCATTTTTAGCTGGCGTGTTCTCAACACTATTGATTAGGCTTGGTGCCATTCGTTGGCATTTATCATTGCCAACCTTTGCTATCAAATAGGCCATCGTTACAAATTGAAAGGCTCCGCAACGGAGCCTTTTTTAATCCTGCTCACTCTCCAATCCATTATTATGATCTTTCGTGACACTTTACGTTCCCAATTTAAAATACCTAACTGAGTTCAAACCTTTCGCTTCAAATCTAGAGAATGAAGAGTGTTTGAGGTAATTTGGTTTAATCATTCCCAACTTTCATGAATATAACCCAATGCTACTCGAAGGAATCGAAACTCTACTGGTATTGAGTAAAGCAAAGACCATGAGCCGCACAGGCAGTTTGCTTTATATCAGCCAATCAGCGGTCAGCAAACGGATTGCTAATTTAGAGAAGAAGTTAAGCAAGAAACTCATAGAACCGAGTGGCCGACAGATAAAACTGACGCCAGATGCGATTGCATTGATCGAGAGTATAGGCCCAACATTCAATGAGTTACGTGGTCTTATTTATGAACAGCAAGAGTTGGAAGATACGACTCTTATCACCTTAGACAGCTCTAAATCTCTGATAGCGGGCTATCTAGGTGAGATGATGGGCCAATTTATCCAGCAAGATAAATACATCACCATTACCACTAACCACACACCTCGAATCATAGAAAGAGTGCAATCGGGCAAAGCGACCTTGGGCTTATGCGCAGGCTTATTACCACCGCATCATGGGTTGATGACCTTCCATCTGTTTGATGAGCCGTTTTACATAGTGAGTAAGTCACCGCTAACGGAGCTTCCTCCATTGGTGATTACCAACGATATGACCAACCCCGCGAACTCTTATCAACTTTCTGTCTTAGAGAAGTTTGGTATCAAGCCCTTGATGGAGATGGATGCCTACACCGCAGCGGCTCAACTTGCATTGGGCGGGACTGGGCCAGCGTTAATCCCGCTCTCTATCGTAAAAACACTCAATATTGAGCCTCAATACCTGTATAGCTTCACCGAATTAGCAGGCTTAATTCGACCGATTCATATCTGTGTAAGACCAAATAGCTATCAGTCTCCACGAGTTAGAACACTGATAGAATCCATTGTTGATGCTGTTCCCAAAGCAGTTTAGACGCCATTAGCATCGACATAACGATCACAAGGGGTCGAATCCATTTCTGCCCTTTTGTCACCACCACTTTAGCGCCAAGCTGAGCGCCCATAAAACCGCCAACCGCCATCACTAATCCTAACTCCCAAATAGGCAAGCCAGCCAAAATAAAGAAGATCAATGCGGCAATATTAGAGGTGAAATTAAGTACCTTGGTGCGCGCCGTAGCATCGACTAACGAGAAGTGACCAATCGCAACAAAGCAGACTGTGAAGATAGAACCTGTTCCTGGGCCAAAGAAACCATCATAGAAACCAACTCCACCACCTACACACAGAGCAAACATCGCCTCAGAGATCTTCTGTTTTCCTTCAGACGCTCTAGTTTGCGGTGCCAACAGGAAATAGAGAGAGATAGCGATAAGCAGCAGCGGTATCACACTGGTCAGTAGGCTCGCATCAATGTGCTGAACTAACTCGGCGCCAATAGCAGAGCCGATAAAGGTACAAAAGATAGCAAGGCGCATCTCTTTGATACTGACAATACCGTTGCGCACGAAATACCAACTGGCGGAAAAGCTACCAAATGAGCTTTGGAGTTTATTGGTTGCCAATGCTTGAGTTGGTGGCACTCCGGCCGCTAGCAATGCAGGTAGAGTCAGTAAGCCACCACCACCAGCCATTGCATCGATGAAGCCTGCCGCCGTTGCAACAACAAACAAGATAGCCAATATTTCAAGAGTGATTTCCATATACCCAACGCCTTAAAGTCCTGTGTAACGACAAGTTACCACTCACTGTAGGTGAGCAATAACGAAACACAAGATTTTAACCTATTCCAAATATTCATCATTTAACCACTACAGAATAACAGACATAAAAAAGCCCACTCCGAAGAGTAGGCTTTGAGTATTTATATCTGTTTAACAGCGTTACGCTTTAGGCTATTACGCTAGAGAAGCTTTAACCTGAGCGTGTAGCTCTTGAACTGAAGTTACTGACGTCTTCGCGTCTGCAGTGTGCGCCATACAAGTCGCAAATGCAGCGTTTAGCGTAGTCGTGTAGTTAACCTTCTCAGCCAATGCGCCGCGACGAAGAACTTTAGAATCTTCAATCGCTTGACGGCCAGCAGCAGTGTTCACGATGTACGTGTACTCGTTATTCTTGATACGGTCAAGAATGTGAGGACGACCTTCGTGTACCTTGTTTACTAGACGTGGGTTAATACCCGCTTCTCCAAGAATAACTGCAGTACCGTGAGTTGCGTCTAACTGGTAACCAAGCTTAGATAGCTTAGAAGCTAGGTCAACAACACGCTCTTTGTCGCCTTCACGAACAGAAAGAAGTGCACGGCCGCCTTCTGGGTAGATATTGCCACAACCCAACTCAGCTTTAGAGTATGCTTCTGCGAATGTCGCACCAACACCCATAACTTCACCAGTAGAGCGCATTTCTGGGCCTAACAGTGGGTCAACACCAGGAAATTTGTTGAATGGAAGTACAACTTCTTTCACTGAGTAGTAAGGTGGGATGATTTCTTTCGTAAAGCCTTGAGACTCTAGTGATTGACCAGCCATTACACGCGCTGCAATCTTAGCAATCGGTGCGCCTGTAGCTTTAGACACGAATGGAACAGTACGTGCTGCACGAGGGTTAACCTCGATTAGGTATACTTCGTTATCTTTAACAGCAAACTGCGTATTCATCAGACCACGAACACCCAACTCAAACGCTAGCTTTTCAACTTGCTCGCGCATTACGTCTTGGATTTCTTGGCTTAGCGTGTATGCAGGAAGAGAACATGCTGAGTCACCAGAGTGAACACCCGCTTGTTCGATATGCTCCATGATACCGCCGATAACAACACGCTCACCATCACAAATCGCATCTACGTCTACCTCAATAGCGTCATCTAAGAAGCTATCAAGTAATACTGGAGATTCGTTTGATACGCTGACTGCTTCGTTGAAGTAGCGACGCAGGTCTTGCTCGTCGTATACGATTTCCATCGCACGACCACCAAGTACGTAAGAAGGACGTACAACAAGTGGGAAGCCGATTTCGCGAGATTTCTCAACCGCTTGCTCCATTGTTGTTACGGTTGCATTTTGTGGTTGAAGCAGGCCTAGGCGGTCTACAGCAACTTGGAAACGCTCACGGTCTTCTGCACGGTCGATTGCGTCTGGACTAGTACCAATAATTGGTACGCCAGCAGCTTCAAGAGCACGAGCCAGTTTAAGTGGCGTTTGACCACCGTACTGAACGATAACGCCTTTTGGCTTCTCAACACGAGCGATCGCCAGTACATCTTCCAGAGTTACTGGTTCGAAGTACAGGCGGTCAGACGTATCGTAGTCTGTAGAAACTGTCTCAGGGTTACAGTTAACCATGATAGTTTCGTAGCCATCTTCGCGTAGTGCTAGTGAGGCGTGTACACAACAGTAATCAAACTCGATACCTTGACCGATACGGTTTGGACCGCCACCCAAGATCATGATCTTGTCTTTGTCTGTTGGATTCGCTTCACACTCTTCATCGTAAGATGAGTACATGTACGCCGTATCTGAAGAGAACTCAGCAGCACACGTATCTACACGCTTGTAAACAGGGTGTATATCGTATTGGTCACGCATGCGACGGATTTCGCTTTCCGCTACACCTAGAATCTTAGATAAGCGTGCATCAGCAAAACCTTTACGCTTAAGCTTGTTTAACTCGTCTTTGTTTAGACCAGCAAAGCCTTTCGCTTTAAGTTCTTGCTCTAGCTTAACGATGTCTTCGATTTGAACTAGGAACCAACGGTCGATTTGCGTTAGGTTGAATACACCATCTACCGACATACCAGCACGGAATGCGTCAGCGATGTACCAAATACGTTCTGCGCCAGCTTCTTTTAGTTCATGACGGATAGTCGTTAGCGCATCAGGTGCGTCTAGGTCTACCATTTCGTCAAAACCAGTCGCGCCAACTTCTAGGCCGCGAAGTGCTTTCTGTAGAGATTCTTGTTGGTTACGGCCGATAGCCATAACTTCACCAACCGACTTCATTTGCGTTGTTAGACGGTCGTTAGCACCTGCAAATTTCTCGAAGTTAAAACGAGGAATCTTAGTAACTACGTAGTCGATTGTTGGTTCGAATGACGCTGGCGTTGCGCCACCAGTGATGTCATTCATTAGCTCATCTAGCGTAAAGCCAACAGCCAGTTTCGCTGCAATCTTAGCGATTGGGAAACCTGTCGCTTTAGAAGCTAGTGCAGAAGAGCGAGATACACGTGGGTTCATCTCGATGATAACCATACGGCCATCTTTCGGGTTGATACCAAACTGTACGTTTGAACCACCTGTTTCAACACCAATCTCACGCAGTACCGCTAGAGAAGCGTTACGCATTAGTTGGTATTCTTTGTCTGTCAGCGTTTGAGCTGGCGCCACTGTGATTGAGTCACCGGTGTGAATACCCATTGGGTCAAAGTTTTCAATCGCACATACGATGATACAGTTGTCGTTTTTGTCACGAACCACTTCCATCTCGTACTCTTTCCAACCGATAAGTGATTCATCGATAAGAAGTTCGTTAGTTGGAGATAAGTCCAAACCACGACGACAGATTTCTTCAAATTCTTCTTTGTTGTAAGCGATACCGCCACCAGTACCACCCATCGTGAACGATGGACGAATGATACAAGGGAAGCCAACCATGTCTAAAACTTTGTAAGCTTCTTCCATGGTTTTCGCTGTATCAGCAGTTGGACATTCAAGACCAATTGCTTTCATTGCTTTATCGAAGCGTGAACGGTCTTCTGCTTTATCGATAGCGTCAGCCGTTGCACCAATCATTTCAACACCGAACTCTTCAAGAACGCCGTGCTTTTCTAGGTCTAGAGCACAGTTCAATGCAGTTTGGCCACCCATAGTAGGTAGAACTGCATCGGGCTTCTCTTTAGCGATGATGTTACGCACAACTTCCCATTGAATAGGTTCGATGTAAGTTGCATCGGCCATATCTGGATCAGTCATGATTGTCGCTGGGTTCGAGTTTACAAGAATAACTCGGTAACCTTCTTCGCGAAGCGCTTTACAAGCTTGAGCACCAGAGTAATCGAACTCACATGCTTGGCCGATAACGATCGGGCCAGCACCTAGAATAAGAATACTTTTAATGTCAGTACGTTTTGGCATTGTCTACTACTCCGAATTACGCTGTGTGCTGTTTGATTAGTTCAATAAAGTGGTCGAATAACGGCGCTGCGTCTTCTGGACCTGGGCTTGCTTCCGGGTGACCTTGGAAGCTGAATGCTGGTTTGTCTGTACGGTGAATACCTTGTAGAGAACCATCAAATAATGATTTGTGCGTTGCACGCAGTGTCTCTGGAAGGGTTTCTTCGTCAGCAGCAAAGCCGTGGTTTTGCGAAGTAATCATCACAACATCACGATCTAAATCTTTAACCGGGTGGTTTGCACCGTGGTGACCAAACTTCATCTTCACTGTCTTAGCGCCTGACGCAAGAGCAAGAATCTGGTGACCTAGACAGATACCGAAGATTGGTAAGCCTTTTTCTAGGAACACTTTTGTCGCTTCAATTGCGTAAGTACATGGTTCTGGGTCACCAGGGCCATTTGAAAGGAAAACACCGTCTGGGTTCAGAGCGAGTACTTCTTCTGCTGAAGTTTCAGCAGGAACAACCGTTAGGCGGCAGCCGCGGTCAACAAGCATTCGTAAGATGTTTCGTTTTGCGCCGAAGTCATAAGCAACAACGTGGTATGGCAATTCAGAGTCTGCTTTCGCTTCAGGAAGTCCACCCGTAAGCGTCCACGAACCTTGTTTCCATTGATACGCTTCTTTTGTTGTAACTTCTTTCGCAAGGTCCATACCTTTCAGGCCAGGGAATTCTTTTGCTTTAGCCAGAGCTAGAGCCTCATCAAGGTTTCCATCGTTTACTGAAGAGCCAGCTACGATACAACCGTTTTGAGCACCTTTTTCACGAAGAATACGCGTCAGCTTACGAGTATCGATATCAGCGATACCAATAACGTTTTGCGACTTAAGGTAATCAGAAAGGGATTGTTCATTACGGAAGTTAGAAGCGATTAGAGGGAGATCGCGAATCACAAGGCCTTGAGCGTGGATTGAAGAAGATTCTTCGTCTTCGGAATTGGTTCCGGTATTGCCAATGTGAGGGTAAGTAAGGGTAACGATTTGTTGAGAATAGGAAGGATCAGTGAGGATTTCTTGGTACCCCGTCATCGAGGTATTAAAAACGACTTCACCAACTGCGGAACCTACAGCGCCAATGGCTTCACCGTGAAATACTGTCCCATCTTCTAGGACGAGTAGTGCTGACTTCTTCAAGACAACCTCCAGAAATAAAAATGCATTAAAATTGATTTAATTTGCAAATCTACCTTCCTGTAACACCAGAAACTGCGTGTTTATGGAAATTAGACAAATTGGCGATATTTTAGTGATCTGCGTGATACGTGTCAACATTTAACGCAAAAGAAATTAAACATTTGTAAGGACTAATTCAATTTACACCATCAAAGCTTCAAAAGTTTAACTTTCATGCTCATTTTGTCCGAATATTACGATTTTCTAATTTTCATCCCTCATTTTAGCCAACCATAGAGTGATAAAAATATCAGCAACAAAACGCAATCGATAAATACAAAGAGAAAAGGTCGAAATTTAAAGATCTAAAACAAAAAGCACACTATAAGCATTAAAAATCGCAGTTAAATAAGAGAAAATCGACAATAAGAAGAAACTAGAGAGAGGTTTGTAAAAGGGATATTACGAAGGAAAATGTATCAAATAAAGAAAGCGCTGGCAATTGCCAGCGCATAAATATCTATTTATAGGTCATTCAAACCAAGGACGTCAGTCATGGTATAAAAGCCTGCTGGTTTATCATTTAGCCAAACTGCCGCCTTGATTGCACCATTGGCAAAAGTCATTCGGTCAGTCGCTTTATGGGTAATTTCCACTCGCTCACCGATATCAGCAAACATAGCGGTGTGCTCACCAATAATGTCGCCGGCACGAATCGTCGCAAAACCGATCTCATCCTTAGTTCGCTCACCAGTAATACCTTCACGTGACCATACGGCTACATCGTTAAGCTCATTACCCATCGCACCAGCAATCGCTTCACCCATACCAATAGCCGTGCCTGAAGGTGCATCTACCTTGTGGCGATGGTGAGCTTCAACGATTTCAACATCACAGTAATCGCCCATCACTTTAGCGGCCTTTTCTAGCAGCTTAAATACCAGGTTTACACCAACGCTGTAGTTAGGTGCCATGACAATTGGCATCTCTTTTGACGCCGCATCGATAGCCTGCTTTTCTTCTTCAGAGAAACCCGTTGTGCCGATGATCAGCTTTTTACCATGACGTTTACAAAGTTCAATATTCGCTAATGTGCTAACAGGTGCGGTAAAATCGACGATCACATCAAACTCTTCGATAGCTTTAGACAAGTCATCCACTAAAGCGACATCAAAACGACCTTCACCACATAACTCGCCGACATCAACGCCCACTAAAGATGACTCTGGACGCTCTGAACCAGCACCAACACTTGCTTCTGAATTATGATGAGCGGCTTTCACCAAGTTACGACCCATACGGCCCGCTGCTCCTGCAATTGCAATTCTTACCACTGCGAATATCTCCATTGTTTTGGTTACCGTTGCCACTTATCTCGTGCGGCAACGTTCAATCGATTAATCCCTTTAAACTAACAACAATCTCAAACTCAGGCTAGCAATTACGAAAACTCTTTTATTACTCGCTCTAAAATTGGCACATTTGCCTCTGGGAAGGGGTATTGATTCAAAGATTCTAGGTTTACCCATTCACCTTGTTGACCCTCTTTACCATAAGGCTGTTGCTCAAAGGCTGTCACAAGGATGAAATCAAACTTAAGCGATTTATCACTGTAATCAAATTCAAGATGCTCAAAGAGAGACTGTTCAGTTACCTTGATGCCAATTTCTTCATCTAACTCACGAGCCATTGCTTGTTCAATGGTTTCCCCTACTTCAACCTTGCCGCCAGGGAACTCCCAAAAGCCACCTTTGTGTTTATCGTCTGGGCGTTTAGTAATAAAGACCTGTGATTTATCTTGGTTGAAGATAATGCCCGCAACAATATGGATTCTTTTCATATGATGGTATTCCTTAATAAAACGCTTTGCTCACTCATCCCCCTCAATACGTCATCCTCAAGAAGGACAAACAACTGAGTTGAGGATCTAATACAAGAGCGTGAGTCTAACTATTAAACGAGATTCCCTACTAGGCTCGTTCCTCGCTAGAGGGAATGACGACTTACCCTTTCATCAAAAGATAAGCCACGAAATTTACATACAAAAAGAGCCGCCTAAGCGACTCTTTAATCAGAACTATATTTAGGCAAAGCTGTATTGGTTGAGAACGAGGAGGCGACGCAGAGTTTACAAGTGTAAATGAGCATCGCCGATGAAGTTATCAGCCATTACAGCAAAGCATTAGTCAATTTTACCGTGACACTGTTTGTATTTTTTGCCACTTCCACATGGGCATGGTTCGTTACGACCCACTTTACGCTCATCACGTACTACCGTTTGTGGAGATACCGCTTCAGCTTCATCGTCAGCTAACTGATTTTCAGCCACTGCATGTTGTGTTTGAGCACGACGCGCCGCTTCTTCAGCTTGAGCTTGACGTTGAGCTTCCATCTTTTCAACTTCTTCTTGTTGCTGAACGCGAACCTTAGAAAGAATGGTAACAACGTCTGTTTTCAGTACATCTAACAGGCCTTCAAACAGTTCAAACGACTCGCGCTTGTACTCTTGTTTCGGGTTCTTCTGAGCATAACCACGTAAGTGTATACCTTGACGAAGGTGATCCATCGCAGCCAAGTGCTCTTTCCAAAGACCGTCTAGCGTTTGTAGCATCACAGACTTTTCGAAGTTACGCAGTACTTGAGCACCAACCACTTCTTCTTTTTGTTTGTACGAGTCAACCGCCATACCAATAATACGCTCACGCAATGCTTCTTCATAAAGCTTGTCGTCTTCGTCCAACCAACCTTGAATATCAAAGTCTAGATCGAAGTCGTTTTTCAGGCGATCTTGTAGACCAGCGATATCCCACATGTCTTCAAGAGATTGAGGTGCAATGTACTCATCGATAACCGAAGTAAACACGTCTTCACGGTTGTGTTCGATCATTTCGCTGATGTCGTCAGAACTCATCAGTTCGTCACGAAGCTCATAAACCACTTTACGTTGGTCATTAGCTACATCATCGTACTCAAGAAGCTGCTTACGGATATCGAAGTTACGACCTTCCACTTTACGTTGTGCTTTTTCAATTGAGCGAGACAGCATCTTAGATTCAATCGCTTCGCCTTCGTCCATACCACTTTGAATAAGGCCAGCCATACGATCAGACGTAAAGATACGTAGCAGAGAGTCTTCCATTGATAGGTAGAAACGAGAAGAACCCGCATCACCTTGACGACCAGAACGACCACGTAGCTGGTTATCGATACGGCGAGATTCATGGCGCTCAGTACCAATGATGTGCAGACCACCGGACTCAAGTACTTTATCGTGGATAACTCTCCAGTCAGCTTTGATCTTATCGATCTGCTCTTGAGTTGGGTTTTCTAGCTTCTCTACCTGAGCCTGCCAGCTACCACCCAATACGATATCGGTACCACGACCAGCCATGTTAGTTGCGATAGTTACCGCGCTTGGCGTACCCGCTTGTGCAACGATCTCGGCTTCCATTTCGTGAAACTTAGCATTGAGAACGTTATGCTTAATTTTTGCTTTTTTCAGTGCGTTAGACAGTAGTTCTGATTTTTCGATAGAAACCGTACCAACCAGTGATGGCTGACCAGCCGCAACACGATCTTTAATGTCTTCAATGATCGCATTGAATTTGTCTTCTTCGGTACGATAAACCACATCTGGCATATCGTTACGAACCATAGGCTTGTTGGTTGGGATAACCACCGTTTCTAGGCCGTAGATAGACTGGAATTCGAAAGCTTCTGTATCGGCTGTACCTGTCATACCAGACAGTTTCTCGTACAAACGGAAGAAGTTCTGGAAGGTAATCGATGCTAACGTTTGGTTTTCGTTTTGAATCTTTACACCTTCTTTCGCTTCAACAGCTTGGTGTAAACCTTCAGACCAACGACGACCAGGCATAGTACGACCAGTATGTTCATCAACAATAACCACTTCGCCTTCTTCAGTAACGATGTAGTCTACGTTTTTCTCAAACAATACGTGCGCACGAAGAGCCGCATTTACGTGGTGAAGTAAGCTGATATTGGTTGGAGAGTAAAGTGTATCGCCCTCTTCCATCAATCCATTTTTAACCATTAACTCTTCAACAAATTCTTGACCGTTTTCAGTCAGGTGAACCTGTTTAGATTTTTCGTCCATGGTGTAGTGACCTTCACCACGGTACTCTTCTGAATCTTCTTTATCTTGACGCTCTAGAGAAGGGATCAGCGTATTAATGCGCGTATAAAGATCTGAGCTATCTTCAGCAGGACCAGAGATAATTAACGGAGTACGAGCTTCATCGATTAAGATTGAGTCAACTTCATCGACTACAGCGAAGAAACGTTCACGCTGAACTCTATCTTCAGCACGGAAAGCCATGTTGTCACGCAGGTAATCAAAACCAAACTCGTTGTTTGTTCCGTATAGGATATCGGCTTGGTACGCTTCTTTCTTCTCTGGCGGAGCCATATTTGGCACGTTCACGCCAACTGTCATGCCAAGGAATTCAAATAGTGGTCGGTTTGTTTCCGCATCACGCTTCGCTAGGTAATCGTTCACCGTTACAACGTGAACACCTTTGCTTGGTAGGGCGTTAAGATAAGCTGGTAGAGTTGCGGTAAGAGTTTTACCTTCACCAGTACGCATCTCTGCGATTTGGCCAGCATTTAGAACCATGCCACCAATCAACTGCACGTCAAAGTGACGCATGCCGTAAACACGTTTAGACGCTTCACGTACTGTAGCAAATGCTTCAGGTAAAAGTTGATCTAGCGATTCGCCTTTATCTAAGCGCTCACGAAACTCAACCGTTTTAGCTTTTAACTCTTCATCAGAAAGTGCTTCTAACGTTGGTTCGTAGTTATTAATTTCTTTTACAATTTTTCTAAGGCGGCGCAGTGTTCTGTCATTGCGACTGCCAATTACCTTTGTCAGCAGCTTAGTAATCATGTGCTTGGAATCTCTTCGTTCTCAGATCGTCCGCGATCTATTTTAAATGCCGTCAGTCTCTACTAGCTATGAACTAGTCTTCAGTTACTAACCAAGGATACTGAGATAAATCTAGTATCTTTGATATTGTACTTGAGAGTAGAGTTTTCAAGGCTTGAGTTAAAATTAATGCTCTCTAGTGTAAGTAATTTTCACACTAACGACCATTTATAACCCCATTTGTTTGATGTGCTTGGAACTTTTCTTTCTAATTGCTGACGGATTAGCCAGACTGCAGTCTATTGGTAGACAACTTTCGGATGTTGACGACACTGTATCTGGAAAATAGATACAAAAAAACCAGGTCAATGACCTGGTTTTCGAAATCTTATATTGTTGTAAGCAACAATTACGCTAAAACCATACCTGGTTCAGCAAACGCAACTGGAGAGCCTACTTCTTCTTCGAATGTTGCCCATTCCCAAGCTTCTGCGTCAGCAAGTACTGCACGTAGTAGTTGGTTATTTAGGCCATGACCTGATTTGTATGCACGGAACTCACCAATAATAGCGTGTCCACACATGTAAAGGTCACCAATCGCGTCTAGTACTTTATGAGTTACGAACTCATTGTCAAAACGTAGACCTTCTTCATTAAGAATTCGGTACTCGTCAAGTACGATAGCATTATCAAAGCTACCACCAAGTACTAGATTTTGGGATTGTAGATACTCAATATCACGCATGAAACCGAAAGTACGAGCGCGAGAAATTTCTTTCACAAAACCTTGTGAAGAGAAATCAAACAACAAACGTTGCTCATCAGATTCAATCGCGGGATGGTTAAAGTCGATCTCAAAGTCCATGCGGAAGCCGTTAAATGGGACGAATTCTGCCCACTTATCGCCATCTTCAAAACGGATAGGCTTTTTGATTCGAATAAAACGCTTCGCTGCATTCAGTGTTTCTACACCTGCTTGCTGTAGCAAATATACGAATGGGCTTGCGCTACCATCCATAATTGGGATCTCTGGTGCATCAACCTCAACAATAATGTTGTCGATACCCATACCCGCTAAAGCTGCGTTAAGGTGTTCCACTGTAGAAATACGTACGCCTTCGTCGTTAACAAGAGCAGTACATAACATAGTGTCACGAACTGATGCTGGATCAGCTGGGAAATCTACAGGTGGATTTACATCAGTACGACGATAAACAATACCTGTATTTGCAGCTGCCGGGCGAAGAGTAAGTGTGACTTTACGACCAGAGTGGAGACCCACACCAGTTGTTTTCACAATTTCTTTCAGAGTACGTTGTCTGATCATCTGCTTGCCTCGTTATCAGTGCTACAAATCACGGTCAGTATTTACCGACCGCGAATTTTACCATTAATTCAACGATAGTCAAATTTTGGGTATTTGTTAATCAGCCTGACGTCGTAAGAATGCTGGAATATCTAAGTATCCACTCTCTTTCTCAGCTTTAGGTGCAGCACTCTGGCTAGCGCCTGTACCTGAAGAAACAGGTGACGTTGTTGGCTGTGGCTTAACTTGAGGTTTAACCTCAGTTTTCTCTTGCAATGGCTGTGCCATTTTCTCTTCCACTTTTGGTGCAGTTTGAGCTGCAACTTGTGGTTGAGGCGTTGGCGCTACTTTAGCCTTGCCACCAGCAACTAATGTAATGTCTGGTTTTTTCTCTGTTCCGATACCTGTTGCAACAACAGTTACACGGATTTCATCCGTCATGTCAGGGTCTAGAGAAGTACCAATCACGACAGTTGCGTTATCAGAAGCGAATGCCTTAACTGTATTACCCACAGTTTCGAATTCATCTAGACGCATGTCCAGGCCTGCAGTGATGTTCACAAGAACGCCACGCGCACCAGCTAGGTCGATGTCTTCTAGTAGTGGGCTAGAAATTGCCGTTTCAGCAGCTTCTTCAGCACGGTCTTCACCTTTTGCGATACCGCTACCCATCATTGCATGACCCATCTCAGACATTACAGTGCGAACATCCGCGAAATCGACGTTAATCATACCAGGGCGAGTAATTAGCTCTGCGATACCTTGTACAGCATTTTTAAGCACATCATTTGCACTTGCGAAAGCTTCTAGCAGTGTTACGCCACGGCCAAGTACTTTAAGTAGCTTTTCATTTGGAATCGTAATTAAAGAATCCACATGCTTAGAAAGCTCTTCAATACCTTGCTCTGCAAACGCTAAACGTTTTTTGCCTTCAAAGCTAAATGGCTTAGTTACAACAGCAACTGTTAGCACACCTAGCTCTTTCGCAACTTCAGCAATAACTGGAGCAGCACCTGTACCCGTACCACCGCCCATACCAGCTGCGATAAATACCATATCGGCGCCAGTTAGAACTTCTTTAATTCTTTCTCGATCTTCGAGAGCTGCATCACGGCCTACTTGTGGGTTTGCACCAGCGCCCAAACCTTTAGTGATATCACCACCAATTTGGATCACGCTGCTCACGCTTGTTTTACGAAGTGCTTGGGCATCAGTGTTAACACTGATGAATTCTACGCCTTCGATTGATTCACGTACCATGTGCTCAACAGCGTTACCGCCACCGCCACCAACTCCAACGACTTTAATTACTGCATCGTCAGACATTTCCATCATCGGTTCAAACATGTGTTATCTCCGTTTTTTCCTGCAACTCAGGTTAAAACTCTTTTTGTATCCAATTACGCAATTTGCCAAACAAGCCTGACATAGAAGGTGCTGAACGCTTAGGTTCGCTGTAATCACCTTCATCACTTATCTGACAATCTCTTGCGTAATGAAGTAAACCAACCGCCGTAGAATGATACGGCTCTTTAACATAGTCAGTTAAGCCACTAACTTCTAATGGCTTACCAACTCGAACTTGATTGCGGAAAACGCGTTCCGCACACTCTACCAATCCGTCAATTTGTGCCGCTCCACCAGTGAGAACGACGCCAGCTGCAAGGTGGTGTTTAATACCTTCATCGCGTAGCTGTAATTGAACCGTATCAATAGTTTGGTTAACGAGCCCCATAAGTTCAGTGTAACGTGGTTCAATCACTTCCGACAAAGTTTGTCGTTGCAAACTTCTCGATGGGCGACCACCAACACTTGGGACGTTAACAGAGTCATCCTTGCTTACGAGTTCACTCAGAGCGCAACCATGGTTTACTTTTATCTCTTCAGCATCGCTCACTGGCGTGCCGAAAGCGAAGGCAATATCACTGGTTACTGCATTTCCTGCGTAGGAAAATACTTCTGTGTGTCGAAGCGCGCCGCCAGTCCATATGGAAATATCCATTGTACCCGCACCGATATCTACCACACACACTCCAAGCTCTCTCTCGTCTTCAGTAATTACCGCGTTACTTGAGGCAAGTCCTGAAAACACGATCTGTTCTACTGTAAGACCACATCGTTCAACAGCTTTAATAATGTTTCTCGCCATGTCGCTATGGCAAGAAATTAGGTGAACACTGACTTCCATTCGAACACCAGATAAGCCAAGTGGGTTCTTAATCCCTTCTTGATAATCAATGGTAAATTCTTGTGGGATCACGTGCAGAATTCTCTGCTCATCACCTATTTTAATTGATTTCGCGGTATGGATCGCTCGATCCATATCATCTTGAGACACTTCTTCATCTGAAATAGTGCCCATGCCTTTTTCAATTCGGCTTGCGATATGTTTGCCCGATAGCGAGATAAACACATTGCTGATTTGGCATTCCGCCATCAACTCTGCTTGATCAATAGCTCGCTGAACCGACTTAACTACCGACTCTAGGTCGTTTACACCACCTTTATCCATACCTCTAGATGGGCTTTGCCCTGATCCAATGATATTGATTTGACCATCAGGCAATATTTCACCAACCAGAGCTGATATGGTCGCAGTGCCTATATCAAGACCAACGATTATGTTGTCATCTGCGGTCTTAGTCATCTGTGCTCTCTTCTAACTCTTGCTCTGGAAACCAGCCTACAGCGGCTCCCGTATCATACCTGAGGTCGATGTAGCTCACTTGATTCGCCTTACTACCTAATTCGTTGTAAAGCGAAATGAAGCGTTCAACACGCTCATCTAAAGAATCTTTACCTAGTTCTAAACGGATACCGTTATCTAGGATTATTTGCCACGCGCGACGCTCATTGAGAACGAGCGAGGTAACGGTTAACCCTAGACTATTAATCAAAGGAGTTATCTGTCGCCATTTTTCTATCACTTCTTGGCTGGTGCCGTCTGGGCCGTAAAGCTTGACTCGATCGCCCTTTAATAGGCCGATATCACCATTAAACACCTGACCATCGTCATTAAGCAGCATGTTACCGTTCCAGATTGCTGCTGCATGATACTCAGTCAAAAATACTTTTATTGTGTCTGGCCACTGTTTACGAATTGAGACAACAGACACCCAAGGCAATGCTTCTAAACTGTTTTGCAACACACCAATGTCCTGTGACATGAATGTTCCAATATGCTCAAGCTCGCCAAAGGCATGCTGAACATCACCAGCCGTTACATAAGTTAAGTCGCCCTGAAGTACTATTTTGGAAAGAGGCAATCGCTGATCGTCCCACATCCAAGTCAGTGTGGTATAGAAAAGAAACCCAATGAATAGCAGCACCACAACAAAAAAAGACCCGCCTAAGGCGTGTTTCTTGAGCGACGGTAAACTGAATAGGTGGCGGTTTTCGCTAAAAGTACTTTCTACCAAAGCCCGCATTCCCTGTCGTTGGTTCGCAATTCTATTCCCTATCTTCGTAATAGAGGTAAAAGCACTTACTTTAACCTATGAATTATACTGAGCAAAATCAAACTATCAAACGTTGATAATAAGATTTTTGGTCAATTTTAGGTCAATCGCAAGAAGTGAGCGATCAACCACAGTCTGTAGACGGTATTCTGTTACGCGTTCTGCATTTTATTAATGTCTAATTGTAACGATTCAAGCTGCTTCGCTACACGGCCAACATCACCTGCACCCTGCGTTAAAACAAGATCACCACCTTGAATTACGTTAGCAAGAGCCGACGGCAGCGCGTTGATATCAGCAACAAAGATTGGATCTATCTTACCACGACCACGAATAGTTCGACTTAACGAACGCCCGTCCGCACCTGCAATAGGTTTCTCACCTGCCGAGTACACATCTAATAAAATTAGAACATCAACCTGCTCAAGAACGTTAGCAAAGTCATCATACAGATCGCGAGTACGGCTATAACGGTGAGGTTGGAAGATCATCACAAGACGTTTGTCAGTCCAGCCGCTGCGTGCAGCTTGGATAGTAACATCCACTTCAGTTGGGTGATGACCATAATCATCAACCAACATTGCAACGCCTTTACCGGTTTCGTACTCACCTAAGTGATCGAAACGACGGCCTGTGCCTTCCGTTCCTGCCATCGCTTTTAGAATTGCTTCATCACTGATGTCATCTTCAGTCGCAACCGCAATTGCAGCTGATGCATTTAGCGCATTATGACGGCCCGGAATGTTCAATGTAATATCAAGGTTAGCTTTGCCTTCACGTACCACAGTGAACTTGCCTTGTTGCCCTTCTTGTACGTAATTTTCAATACGGATATCAGCATCTTCTGAGAAACCGTAAGTAATCACTTGGCGACTCACCTGAGGAATAAGCTCACGTACAACAGGATCGTCAACACACATCACAGCCTGACCATAGAATGGCAGGTTGTGTAAGAAATCAATAAACGTCTGCTTTAACGTTTCAAAATCACCGCCATAGGTATCCATATGATCCGCTTCAATGTTAGTCACAATACTAACCATTGGTTGCAGATGCAGAAATGACGCATCACTTTCATCAGCTTCAGCGATAAGGATACGACTTGAACCTAAGCGAGCATTAGTGCCTGCACTTTTCACCAAACCACCGTTTACGAAAGTGGGATCGAGGCCTGCTTCCGAGTAAATCTGTGTAACTAGCGCTGTGGTCGTTGTTTTACCGTGCGTACCAGCCACGGCAATACCGTGACGAAAACGCATCAGCTCAGCCAGCATTTCCGCACGACGAACAATCGGTGTACGCGCTTCACGAGCAGCAACAATCTCTGGATTTTCTTCGTTGATAGCGGTTGAAACCACCACTACACTTGCATCAGCAACGTTACTTGCTTGGTGGCCAATGTAAACTGTCGCCCCCTTGCTAACTAAACGATCAGTCACTGGGTTTTGAGCAATATCAGAACCCGTGATCTGATAGCCTTCATTTAGCAAGACTTCAGCAATCCCGCTCATTCCAGCACCACCAATACCAATGAAGTGGATAGATTTAACACGGCGCATTTCTGGCACCATTGCACGGATTTGCGCTAAGTCTTGGGTATGTTCAATCGTCATCAATTCAGTCTCGTTATTTTGCTAAAGCTTTAATTGCTTCAGCGACGGTCACATCAGCATCAAGCTTGGCTGCTTGACGAGCTTTTGTTGCCATCATTTTTAATTCATTTCTATCAAGCTGAGCGATAGCGTTCGCTAGCTTATCAGCCGTCAGTTGTGGCTGTTCAATCATTAATGCTGCGCCACATTCAACTAAATGGTCGGCATTCAACGCTTGCTGCCTGTCTTTGTGCATGAACGGAACAAAGATAGAACCAACACCAGCAGCTGACACTTCAGATACGGTTAATGCACCTGAACGACAAACTAATAGATCTGCCCATTCATAAGCTTGCGCCACATCATCAATAAATTCAGTTACTTGAACATTATCTACAGAGTGTGATTTGTATTGTTCAATCACTTGCTGTTGATTGTTCTTACCGGCTTGATGCACCACAGTAAAACCTTCACCAAGCTGGGCCATGCTCACTGGCAAGGTATCGTTCAGAATTTTAGCGCCCTGACTGCCGCCCATCACTAGGATACGAATATCACCGTCGCGCTCTGTCATGCGTTGCTCGGGTTCAGCTAAGGCAACCACATCTTCACGTACTGGATTACCCACCACATCAGCAGTAGGGAAAGCACCAGGGAAAGCTTGGAATACTTTTTTGGCAATTTTAGATAGCCATTGATTAGTTAAACCCGCCACTGCATTTTGTTCATGCAGAACTACTGGAATACCGGATAACCATGCCGCGATACCACCGGGGCCACTCACGTACCCCCCCATTCCAAGCACTACATCTGGCTGCCATGCTTTGATGTGATGTCTTGCTTGAAGTATGGCATTAATAATCTGGAATGGCGCTTTAATTAACTTGCTAATGCCTTGACCACGCAGGCCTTTCACTTTAATAAAGTCGATCTCAATGCCATGTTTTGGCACTAAGTCCGCTTCCATTCTATCCGCGGTTCCTAACCAGCGAATTTCCCAACCTTGTTGCTGAAGCTTTTTAGCCACGGCTAAGCCAGGGAAAACGTGACCACCAGTACCACCAGCCATCACTAAAAGTTTTTTGTTTTGTTTCATAACGTTGGATTCTTATTCTACTAATTCGTTTTGATTGTCGGCTTGTTCTTCTTGTTGTATTCGACATTCGTGATCAATGCGCAATAGCATTGAAACCGCGACTGACATGACGATAAGACTTGAACCACCGTAGCTGATCAATGGCAATGTTAGACCTTTGGTTGGAACGATACCTGAAGCGGCACCTACGTTAACAAGCGTCTGAAATGCAAACCAAATACCAATACCAAAGGCAAGATAACCGCTGAATAACTGGTCGTTCTCGAATGCTTTCTTACCAATTAAAATCGCTTTCAGTACCAAACTAAAGATCAGAATCAGCACGAGAGTTACACCAACAAAGCCTAACTCTTCTGCCAATACAGCAAACACAAAATCGGTATGTGCTTCAGGCAAATACTCTAACTTCTGAACCGAATTACCAAGACCTTGTCCCATCCAATCACCACGACCAAATGCCATTAGTGATTGAGTTAATTGGTAGCCACTGCCGAACGGGTCATTCCAAGGTTCCCAGAATGAGGTCACACGTCGAACACGATAGGGTTCTATAACAATTAATCCAACGACCGCGGCAATGCCCGCCACCATCAAGGCAATAAACTGTGAAAGCTTAGCACCTGCAATAAACAGCATGCCAAACAAGGTCACCAACATTACAACAACCGTACCTAAATCGGGCTGGCCGAGAAGCAAAACAGCAAAGGCACCAAACACCATGATTGGCTTACCGAAACCGCCGAAAAACGTTTTTCTGACCTCGTCTTGTTTACGAACCAGATAGCCCGCCATAAAGATAAACAGCGATAACTTAGCGACTTCTGCGGGTTGTAAGTTAAACAGTCCAAGTGGAATCCAGCGTGATGCACCATTAACCGACTTACCAACGGCCAGCACCACCACTAGCAAAAAGAAGGACAAACCCAACAGATACATACTGTATTGAAACCATCGCTTCATTGGGATCTGCAATATTACGCTGGATACACCTAGCGCCAACACAAGGAAAATGGCGTGGCGAAACATAAAGTGAAATGGCTGATCGGTTAAACGAGCGCTGATAGGAAACGAAGCCGACGTTACCATCACCAAGCCTGTCAGCATCAGTCCAAGAGCAATCCATACTAATTGACGGTCGTAAAGCGCCTCTGGTGTGGCACGATTAAGCCATTGCCAAATAGATTGATTGATCTCTTTCACTCTTTGCACTGAATGTTAGTCCTTCAACACGTTAGGCGTATTCATGAGCGAGTTCAGTGAAAGCATCACCTCTCGCCATGAAGTTATTAAATTGATCAAAGCTTGCACACGCTGGAGACAGCATCACCATATCACCGGGCACCAACTGCGTTGAGATGCTTTCGATAATGTCACTAATGGTTTCAAACGTCTTAGCCGATTGATGCAACGACATAAATTGCGCAGCATCTTCACCGAAGCAACACAGCTGAACACGCTCCAGTTGCGCCAACACAGGCTTGAGCTCACTAAAGTCAGCACCTTTACCTACACCACCAACCAAAAGATACAAAGTACCTTGGCACTCTAGCCCCGACAAAGCCGCCAATGTACTGGCTACGTTGGTCGCTTTCGAGTCGTTAACCCACTTGATAGAACGCTTATCAGCTACCACTTGGCAACGATGCGTTAAACCGTTGTAGGTCTTCAGAGCTTCAAGGCTTTTGCTGTAATCAATACCGACTTGTTTAAGCAGTGCTAGCGAGACTAGCGCATTTGCCACATTGTGACGTCCAACCAATGTTAAATCTTGAGTAGGAAGTACTGGCTTGCTGCTATCCACCAACCATTCAGTACCATCAATCGTCGCCACACCAAACTCTTGGTCGTCGAGTCCGAATGTCACTAATGGCATACTGTGGTCAGGATAAGTCTCTTTGTCTTCGCGGTTTACAATCGCGTACTGAGCGTTGTAAAAAATTCTTAATTTGGCGTCACGGTAATCGGCCATGCCTTGATAGCGATCCATATGATCTTCTGACAAGTTCAAAAAGGCCGCCGCTGCAAGGTTTAAACTGGATGTTGTCTCTAGCTGAAAGCTTGAAAGCTCAAGGACATATAAGTCGGCATCAAGCTCTAAAAGATCTAAGGCAGGAATACCGATGTTACCACCAACACCAACATTGAGACCTGCGGCTTTCGCCAGTACACCTGTAAGATCAGTCACCGTGCTCTTGCCGTTTGAACCTGTTATTGCCACAACGGGTTTATTTACCGCCCAGCCAAACAGTTCAATATCACCAACAACCGGAACACCCGCTTGAATAACATCTTGTATTTCCGGGGTCGCTAAGGCGATACCCGGGTTAGCAACGACTAAATCCGCTCCCGCTAACCATTGGCTATTCCAACTTCCAGAATGCAGTTCCACAGATTCAGGCAAAGATTCTCTGCCCGGTGGTAGCTCGCGAGTATCAATCACCTTCACATGTGTGTGAGGTTGATATTTTACGAGATGTTTAACGACAGAGAGCCCGGTAATACCGAGCCCCACAACCACTACATTTTGAATATTTTGCCAACGTTCCATTTAAACAAGATGCTCTTAATAGTTTTAAAGAGCCTCTAATCTGAGGCTCACATAGGATTAACGAACTTTCAGTGTCGCTAGACCAACCAATACTAATACCATTGAGATGATCCAAAAACGCACGATTACACGCGGCTCCGGCCAACCTTTAAGTTCGTAGTGGTGATGAATCGGTGCCATGCGGAAAATACGCTGACCACGCAATTTGTAAGAGCCTACCTGCAGAATCACTGACAAGGTCTCCATTACAAACACACCGCCCATGATAACCAGTACCAATTCTTGGCGAACTAACACAGCAATCACACCCAATGCACCACCAAGCGCTAGAGAACCAACATCGCCCATGAATACTTGTGCTGGGTAGGTGTTAAACCATAGAAAGCCGAGACCTGCACCCACGATAGCAGTACATACAACAACCAGCTCAGAGGTGTATGGGATGTATGGAATGTGTAGGTACGCGGCGAAGTTAACGTTACCTGTCGCCCAAGCAATCACAGCAAAGCCAGCCGCAACCATCACCGTTGGCATAATGGCCAAACCGTCTAGGCCGTCCGTTAGGTTTACCGCATTACTGGTACCCACAATAACAAAGTACGTCAGCACTATGTAGAACAAGCCTAACTGTGGCATCACATCTTTGAAGAAAGGAACAACCAATTGTGTTGCCGCAGTATCGTGACCATGAGCGTATAGAGCGAATGCGACAACCAATGCAATCGCCGATTGCCAGAAGTACTTCCAACGAGCAATCAAGCCGTCTGTATTTTTACGAACGACTTTACGGTAGTCGTCAACAAAGCCAACCGCACCGTAACCGCCAAGAACAACCAATACCGCCCAAACGTAAGGGTTAGAAAGGTCAGCCCACACTAATACCGTAATAATGATCGCAGCTAGGATCATCACGCCACCCATGGTTGGTGTACCACGCTTACTGAAGTGAGACTCAGGGCCGTCATTACGAACAACTTGGCCAATTTGTAGCATTTGCAGACGCTCAATTAAACGAGGTCCCATCCACAGTGACAGACATAATGCCGTCAAAATACTCGCGATTGCACGAAACGATAGGTATTCGAACAAACGGAAAAAAGAAAAGTGTGGCTGTAGTAGCTCTGCAAGCCAAATTATCATGAAAAGTTCTCCTTTAAAGCAGCGGCTATTTTACTCATTCCTGCACTGTTTGCGCCTTTTACCAACAAGGTATGTGACGCGTTTTCTGGCAAGCATAAGTGCTGCTCTATGTGCGCGATCATCGCTTGATGCGTTGCAAAGTGAGTACCATTACAGACCTCACTAATCACCTTAGTATCATTACCGTAAGTGAGTACATGCTCAAAAGCGAATGGGGCAGCATATTCACCGACTTGACGGTGAAGTGCAAGGCTTTCGTCGCCTAATTCAGCCATATTGCCTAAAATCAACCAACGTTGACCTTTGAAGCTCGATAGCAATTTAGCTGCCGCCTTCATTGCAGGCACGCTGGCGTTATAACTGTCATCTATCAGCTTGATATTCTGACTTAATTGTTGAACCTCAACTCGTCCTTTGACTGAGATAAGATTCGCTAAACCAATTTTTATTTCATCGAGCGTTGCGCCAAACTGAATGCTCAACGCTGCTGCTGCTAAGGCATTCGCTACGTTATGCTGGCCGATAATGCCAAGTTCAACGGGCACAGAACCTTTTGGTGTCTGCATATCAAAGCACGCTTCACCTTGCTCGTTGATACGAATATTTTTGGCAAAGTAATCCGCTGTATCATCACTTTCTGAAAAGGTCAGAACCGCTTTATCTGCGAGAACTTCACTCCAAAATTCGCCACCGTTACTCTCTAAACTAACAATAGCAGTGTCACCAGCTGCAAGCCCCTGAAAAATTTCACCTTTTGCTTGCTTCACACCATCAATTGAGCCAAATCCTTCTAGGTGCGCCGCTGCCACATTATTTACCAAGGCAACCTGTGGTTTCACAAGCTGGGTAGTGTAGGCGATTTCACCGATATGGTTAGCGCCTAATTCGATCACCGCATAGTCATCGCTTGGTTCACTACGTAGCAAAGTCAAAGGCACACCAATATCATTATTGAAGTTACCTGCCGTAAACAGCACCTTGCCACGTTGTTGCAGAATGCTCGCCACCATCTCTTTGACGGTCGTCTTGCCACAACTGCCAGTAATCGCCATGGTTGGCACGTCACATTGTTTATGGATCCAAGCACTTAACTGACCTAAAGCAAGTTTAGTGTCTTCAACAACAACTTGAGTAATATTTAAGTCAAGTTTTCGTTCGACTAACAACGCACTCGCATTCGCCTCAACGGCTTGATGACAAAAGTCATGCGCATCAAAACGTTCTCCGACGAGAGCAACAAACAATGCGCCCTCTTCAACGGTGCGAGTATCCGTAGAAACGGCATTAATTACGTTATGACTGGAGTTGACAGCCTCAATCAACTCGCCGCTGACTGCTGAACAAATTTGTTCGAGTGATACATCAATCATGATGAAATACCTAAAAGTTGAAGCGCAGACTCTCGGTCTGAGTAATGTACCGTATTGTCTTTCAATACTTGGTAATCCTCATGGCCTTTACCAGCCAAAAGAATAATGTCATTGCTGTCTGCCTGCTCAAGTGCAAACTTAACCGCTTGGTAGCGATCGTGCTCGACGAACGCCGATTCCGGCTCACTTAAACCAGCAAGCATATCTTTGACAATCAAAACCGGATCTTCGCTGCGAGGGTTGTCATCTGAAATAATAATTTTATCGGCAAACTGCTCTGCGGTCGCTGCCATCATCGGGCGTTTCCCTGTGTCACGATCTCCACCGCAACCAAAGATAGCCCACAATTTTCCCGAGCAGTGCACGCGCAATGCTGCCAGAGCTTTCTCTAACGCGTCTGGTGTATGAGCGTAATCAACAACTACTTTAGCTTTGCTCGGCACTTGGAACAGTTCCATACGACCAATAACAGGCTGAAGCTGAGGTGCAGTATCGACTAATATTTTCTTATCGATGCCCAATGAAAGCAGAGTCGCGAAAGCAACCAATACATTTGATGCGTTAAACTGACCAATTAAAGGAACCGAAAGATCGCCTTGTCCCCAGTTACCATCGAAAGACATCTGAATACCAGTTTCTGCATAAGCGACATCAGACGCCCATACCGATTGTTGATAACCCGCTAGCGGTGATAGTGAAACAGCAATGGCCTTGGATAAATCTATCATCCAAGCCTTACCCACTTCGTCATCCACATTAATGACGGCATGCTTGCATTTGTGTTGAGTAAACAAGCTCTTCTTCGCCAGAGCGTACTCTTCCATGGTGCCATGGTAATCAAGATGATCACGACTCAAGTTAGTAAAGACACCAACTTCAAAGTCCAAAGCCTTTACTCGACCTTGCACCAAACCATGAGAAGAGATCTCCATCGCAGTATAAACGGCTTTTTCTTCAGCCAACTCACTCAGCGTGCGCTGTATTTCAATCGCGCTGCCTGTGGTGTTAGCCGCTGTTTTTAGATTATCTAGGAAACCATTACCTGTGGTGCCCATTACCGCAGAGCGTTGACCAACGAGATCAAGCCATTGAGCAATCAATTGAGTGATGGTGGTTTTGCCATTGGTGCCAGTAACACCAATCAGTTTGGTCGCTTGAGAAGAATAAACTCGACCAGCCAGTTCAGAGAGAATTGAATTTAGCTCCGCTACATAAACAACAGGAACTGCATTTAACCACTCAACCAAGCCATGAGCTTTGTCATCACCAGCCTGTGCAATGACGGCTTTAGCTCCTTGAGCGACCGCTTTGTCGATAAAACGGCGACCATCAACGGCATGTCCAACAATGGCGACGAAAATATCACCTTTCTTGATGGCACGACTATCCAACTCCAATTGCTCAACAGCAATCGACTCTAGTTCTGTTGAATCAAAGTCCCCCCAAGGAGAAAGTAAAGATGACAGCGTGAGGCTATTACTCATATTGAATCCTGATTAACTCTATTCTTGAAACTTATTTTCATCAGCCGGGACATTCATGATTTGTAGTGCACCCTTCATGATCTCAGAAAATACAGGGGCTGCGACTGAGCCACCATAGTAAAGGTCACCTTGAGGCTCATTGACTACAACAACCAACGCAACTCTTGGGTCACTTACTGGGGCAAAGCCTGCAGTGATCGCAATGTATTCATCACTGTATCCGCCAGCCTCTGCCTTACGAGATGTACCCGTTTTGGCTGCAACGCGGTAACCCGGAACGGCGGCTCTTGTCGCCGTTCCACCTTTTTGAGTCACCCCTTCGAGCATGTTCAAAACCAGTTCAGCGTTTTCTCGCTTGATAATCTGCTTAGAAAAATCTTGGTCGTTGCTCTTAATAATATGAATTGGCTCATATAAGCCTTTGTTGGCTAGCGTCGCATAAGCATGTGCTAACTGCATCGGTGTAACAGACAAACCATAACCAAACGCTAAGGTCGCAATCTCAAACTTTGACCAGCGACGGCGATTCGGGAAAATACCGCTCGTTTCACCAACCAAATTCAGCCCAGACATCTCACCTAGACCAACCGAGCTGTACATACCAAGCAAGGCTTCGAGTGGCATATTAAGCGCTAATTTCGCAACACCTATGTTACTCGACTTTTTGAGGATCAACGCTAAGTCAGCCTTACCCACTTTAGACGAATCTCGCACACGACTACCACCGATCTGCATAATACCGTTGCCAGTATCAATAACGACATCTGGGTCTGCGGTGCCGTTCTCTAGCGCCGCTAAAACCACAAAAGGTTTCACGGTAGAGCCAGGTTCCATGGCGTCGGTTAATACGCGGTTTCGCATCTTAAAGCTTTGTAGGTCAGCACGGTTATTCGGGTTGTAAGATGGCGCATTGACCATGGCTAACACGGCACCTGTTTTTACATCGAGCAGTACCGCAGAGCCTGAAGTCGCCTTATGATCGGCCACCGCTTGCTTGATCGCTCGATAAGCAATGGCCTGTAATCGTTGGTCGATGGTTAATTCTAATGGCTTGCCTTCTTCACGCTCTTCTAAGGCAATATTTTCGACAACGCGTCCATAGCGATCTTTACGAATGGTACGTTTACCCGCTTCACCAGTGAGCCACTGATCATAACTGCGTTCTACACCTTCAAGACCATGACCATCGATACCGGTTACACCAATAAGATGAGCACTGATTTCACCTGCAGGGTAGTAACGACGAGATTCAGCTTTAAGCCCCACACCCACGAGTTTAAGATCGCGGATATATTTAGCCATCGCAGGGCTAACTTGTCTCTGAAGATAAATAAATCGGCGGGATTTGTTACTAGAGATCTTATCGATCATCGGTTGTCGTTCTAGGCCAAGTACATCAGCTAACGCATACCAACGATCAATTTGAGCCATACCATTTTTATCGAAAATGGTTTTCGGGTCAGCCCATACCGCTTCAACAGGAACACTGACAGCAAGTGGCTCACCATTGCGATCAGAAATAATACCACGAGCAGAAGGAATAGCCTTAACACGCACCGAACGAAGGTCGCCCTGACGAATTAAGTTATCTGGTTCAATGATTTGTATATAAGCCACACGACCAACAAGTGCAGCAAAGGCAAGAAACACGAAAGCAATAACGACGTTAAAACGCCATTTTATCAGAACTGGATCCGAATCCTTTTCGCTCTTCACACGCTTTTTCGTTGATTTATTAACGGTTTTCGCGGGTGATTTTTCCTTTTTACCGGTCATTTCAGTGTGATCACAACTTCTTTATCAGAGTCTGGACGTTTCATGTCTAACTCTCGTTTTGCCGATGCTTGAACGCGACTGTGTTCAGCCAAAGCTGTCTCTTCAAGCATTAAATTTCGCCACTCATCATCTAGCTGCTCTCGTTCGACTAATGCCATGTCTTTTTGCGTAATCGCCTGACGTGACATATGTGTCGTAAGAACGACCCCCATCGCACTCGCAAAGATACAGATAAGAACCACCAATGGGACCTTACCCACGGAGATCAAATCAAAAAATATTATCTTGGCTAAGTTAGGCTTGGAGGTCTTCATTGACTACAGCTTTTCTGCGATTCGTAGTACTGAGCTGCGTGAACGAGTATTTTCATCCACTTCACCTTTAGAAGGCTTGATCGCTTTACCAATTGGTTTTAGATCGGCACTGCCTAAAGCTTTAATTTGATCTTCTGTTAATGGTAAACCATGAGGTACCTGAGGGCCTTGACTCTCTTTACGGATGAAGCGCTTCACCATACGGTCTTCAAGAGAGTGAAAACTGATAACAGAGATACGACCTTGGGGAGCAAGAATACTTGCAGCGCCTTTCAGTGCGGTATCGATCTCTTCAAGTTCACTATTAATGTAGATACGAAATGCTTGGAAAGCACGTGTCGCTGGGTGCTTTTTCTCTTTAAAGTTCTTTGGAGCGACATCAGAGATAAGCTTAGCCAATTGGCCAGTACGTGTTAACGGTTCGTTCTCTTCGTTCTCTTGATAAGCAATGATGCCCTTCGCGATACGACGAGCGTGTTTATCTTCACCGAACTCACGGATAACCCATGTGATGTCATCAAGATCCGCATCAACTAGCCACTGAGAAACCGGAATACCCGTCGTTGGATCCATACGCATGTCTAGCGGGCCGTCTTTCATGAAGCTAAAGCCACGTTCAGCATCATCTAGCTGTGGTGAAGACACACCTAAATCCAGTAAAACACCATCCACTTTACCCACTAAGTCATAACGCTCTGCATATTCAGCCATACCTGAGAATGGGCCGTGAATAATCGTAAAACGGGGGTCATCAATCTTCTGAGCTTCAGCAATTGCTTGTGGATCGCGGTCGATACTAAAGAGTCTTCCATTCTCGCCCAGTTTAGACAGGATTGTACGGCTGTGCCCACCACGGCCAAAAGTACCATCGATGTAGGTACCGTCAGGTTTGATCGCAAGTCCGTCAATAGATTCGTTAAGCAATACTGAAATATGTTTGAATGCTTCTGTCATAGTCTTCTCAGTGAGTGGATTGAGCCATTAGTTCGGCAATAATTTGTTCTATTAACGTTTTAGTGTACTGATTTCACGCTGTATCTCCACCATATTGTGTATAGGCATTTGGAATTTTTGACCCAAGCTTATATCAGGGTGAAAGATTTTAAGGAAATCTAAATAATTTACGTCAATATAAAGCAAAAAACCCATCACTACGGTTAAGTAATGATGGGTTCTTTATATAGGTGGAGTTGACACATACGCCGGGTTCTGTTCCGCTTGCGCGGCGGTAACCATTCGTCTAGGCCTGCAATCGCTCACAGGCTCAAGCAATCTACCCGCCCCCATACGCGAGCAGCGCAATGCGAGGGCCTATTTGATCTTGCTCCGGGTGGAGTTTACCTTGCTACGAACTGTTGCCAGTCGCACGGTGCGCTCTTACCGCACCCTTTCAGCCTTACCTGTGCCTCTTCCGAAGAAATGAGGCCATCGGCGGTCTTCTCTCTGCTGCACTTGTCGTGGGCTCGCGCCCCCCAGACGTTATCTGGCACCCTGCTCTATGGAGCCCGGACGTTCCTCCCCTCTACCAGTCTCCCGAAGGACTTCAACGTCAGTTTCCCGAAGGACCTCAACGTCAGTCTCCCGAAGGACATCAGCAAAGCAGCGATTACCCGTTCAACTCCGAAGGCGGATTGTATAGAGATTCGTGTGCAGTGTCTAGCGAGATCACAAATATGGTGCAAACCTCTAAGCAACTGCGTGAATTTCACACAATCCAGACAAAAAAAGAGGAATGACGGCAATACCATCATTCCTCACAAGCTTTTCAATACAGGTTAGCGACTCTTTAAAGAGGTATCTAGTTGTCTAGATACTCTAGGCCCCATTTATATAAAGCGTTCTTTTTCAGATTGTAGATTTCTGCCGTCATCGCCGCCGCTTTTTTAAGGGGTAGCTCTTTGGTTAGAATACCTAGCGTGCGAGTCGCTTCGTCTGGTAATTCTGTGGTCGCTTCTTCACGGTGACCATGAATCAGCAGCACCATCTCACCACGTTTGCGGTTAGCGTCTTCTTCAATCCACTCAATCAGCTCACCAAGTGGCAGCCCTTGGATGGTTTCGAAGGTTTTGGTTAGCTCACGCGCCAATACAACTTCACGGTCAGGTCCTAGAATATCTAGCATATCCTGCAGAGAATCCGTAATACGGTGCGGTGATTCATAGAAGATACACGTGCGTTCTGCTTTTGCGATCTCTAAGAACTTATCTTTGCGACCCTTACTCTTTGGTGGCAAGAAGCCTTCAAAGCTGAAGCGATCCGACGGTAGACCAGAAGCACTTAACGCAGTAATCACTGCACAAGCACCAGGAAGTGGCACAACTCTCACACCCGCTTGACGACATTGTGAGACAAGATGGTAACCTGGGTCACTGATTAAAGGAGTACCCGCATCAGAGACTAATGCGATAGACTGACCTTCTAATAACCTTTCGACTAGAACTTGTGCTTTAGTTTGTTCATTATGATCATGTAAAGCGAACGTTCTGGTTGATATATTGAAGTGAGCAAGCAGCTTACCCGTGTGGCGTGTGTCTTCGGCTGCAATAACATCGACACTTGATAAAATTTCAATTGCTCTTTGAGTGATATCTCCCAAATTTCCGATTGGAGTTGGCACAATGTAGAGAGTTGGGCTCTCTGTGAGCAAGGTTTTGTTATCTGTCATTTGTTTACCATCACTTCAACGATTAATATAGATACAAATTTATACGGAATTTAAAGAACTCATGGCAACGATGAACCATAAGAGACTCAGTGTACCACGCTTACTAACTCCAATTGCATTAGCAATTACATTGGCGGCTTGTTCTTCAGGTCCTCAAGCACCAACGAGCGTTGATATTACACTAGATCCAGCGCAATCAACTGAAAGTTACATGATGCAGGCGGATAGTAGTAAAGGAAGTCTACAAAACGACTGGTTAATCATGGCGCTTAAATCTTCTGTGCAAGCTGGAAAAACCGATCAAGCAACACTGCTTATCAAACGCTTAGCAAAACAAGAACTAAGTGAAGTTCAACAAGCGGAATGGCAATTAGCTCGCGCTCAGCTGCTAGTGAATAACTCACAGCCTGATCAAGCTTATAGCCAACTGAACTTTCAGCCTTGGTGGAAGCTACCTGACGAACAGTGGAAAGATTATCACGAGCTACGCGCGAACATCTCAGAGATGAAAAGTGAGTATTTCGAGGCAAGCCGTGAGTTAGTGCTCTATTCAGAGTACCTAGACACTGACGACGAGCTTCAACAGCAAACTGCCGACCGTATTTGGCAGAATCTGAATAGCTACTCTCAATACGAGATTCTAGAACTGAAAACATCGCCGACAGAAGATGTGCTTTCAGGTTGGTTACAACTGGCTATCTACATGAAGACGCTCAACTCGAACCTTCCAAACCTACAGGAAACTCTATCTGATTGGTTAGCCGAGAACCCTCAGCACCCTGCGGCTACTTACACACCTCAAGCGATCACCGATATTTTAGCACTAGAGATCAGCAAGCCAACTAGCACAGCACTGTTGCTGCCGCTAACGGGTAAGTATGGTAAGCAAGCACAACTGGTACGTGATGGCTTCATCTTTGCTATGATGAACGACAAAGAACGCGAAGAAGATGCAACGCTGACCGTTATGGATACCAACGTGCAAAGTGCTGCTGAAATCAAAGCGACATTGGAAGAGAACAACGTTGATTTCATCGTTGGCCCGCTGATTAAGAGCAACATCACTAAGCTTCAGCAAGCACAGAAAAACCACGAGAACTCGATTCCAGCTTTAGCTCTGAACATTCCAACGCAACTAGAACCTGATACCAATATTTGCTATCTCGCTCTATCGCCTGAACAAGAAGTCGCTCAGGCCGCGAAACACCTTTTTGCTCAAGGTTACAAGTACCCGCTAATCCTTGCGCCAAAAGGACGTTTGGGTGATCGAGTTGAGCAAGCTTTTAAGGAAGAGTGGCAAAAATACAGTAGCAACGACGTCGCGATGAGTTTTTTCGCTGATAAACGTCAACTGCAGCGCACGGTAAACCAAGTCTTCGGATTACAAGAAAGCCAGCAGCGTATCGCTCAAATGGACGGGTTACTGAACCTAGACCTAGAAACAGAACCACGCAGTCGCCGTGATATCGATTCTGTCTACATTGTGGCTAAGAACTCAGAGCTAACGCTAATCAAACCGTTCATTGAAGTCGCAATTAATCCAGATGCTAGTCAACCAGCACTGTTCTCAAATTCACGCAGCAACAGCGGTGATAAACAGTATGAAGACCTAACCGGTGTTTTCTACAGCGATATCCCACTGTTAGTTGAGAACAAGAACGAGCTCAACAAAGAGCTAAACGACTTATGGCCTGCACATTCAAACGGCCAAAAACGTTTGCAAGCTCTGGGAATGGATGCTTATTACCTAATGGATGCACTGCCACAGATGAAAGCTGTACAAGGTTACAGTATTCCGGGTGAAACCGGTGTGTTAACCATCGATAATAATTGTGTCGTACAACGCGAAATCAGCTGGGCAGAGCATGGGGCTTTTTAGCCGTACGTTTTTGTCCAAAGCAACCGTCACCCACAAACAAGTGGGTGATAAATACGAGACCGTGGCGAAGAATTATTTAATTGGCCACGGTTTATCGTTAATTCAACAAAACTTCATAGCTAAATGTGGCGAGATTGATCTTATAATGCGCCATAACAATACCGTAGTGTTTGCCGAAGTAAAATACCGTAAGCAAACCCGTTACGGACATGCCGCTGAAATGGTAACAGCAAAGAAGTCACAGAAGCTGCTCAAAACAGCCAATGTTTGGCTTATGCAGCAAGGCTTGTCAGTGCATTCTACGGATTTCAGGTTTGATATTGTTGCCATTGAAGGGCCGAATGAACATATCGACTGGATTCAAAACGCAATTACCCAAGGATAAACATGCTAGACAGCATTAAAGAAAGTTTTACAGAAAGTATTCAAATCCAAATTGCGGCTGCAGAAGCACTGCCAGACGCAATCACGCATGCCGCTCAAGCTATGGTTGCTACCCTGCTCAACGGAAACAAAATTCTTTGTTGTGGTAATGGTGGTTCGGCGTCGAATGCTCAGCAATTTGTATCATGCTTACTCAACCGCTTTGAAACAGAACGCCCTAGCCTTCCGGCGATGGCACTCATGGCTGATAACACCACGCTAACTGCAGTGGCAAACGACTATCACTATGAAGAAATCTTCTCTAAGCAGGTACGAGCATTTGGTCAAACAGGTGACATCTTACTGGCTATCTCGACTAGCGGTAACAGCAAGAACATCATCAAAGCGATGGAAGCTGCGGTAACACGCGACATGACAATCATTGCCTTTACTGGTAAAGATGGTGGTGAAATGGCAGGCTTACTTGGTGAGCACGATGTTGAAATTCGTATCCCTTCACACCGCACAGCGCGCATTCATGAAGTACACATGGTGACACTACACTGCCTATGTGACCTAATCGACCAAGTACTCTTCCCTGCTCACGAAGAGTGATATACGGAGCATCACAATGAAATCATTAACCTCTATGAAGCTGTTCAAGCTGATTAGTGTTTCGCTACTTACACTGTCCCTATCTGGTTGTGCTGGCATTTTCATTGCTGGTGCGGCAACCACAGCAAACCTAGTCACGGATACGCGAACCACCAAAGAAATTTGGAACGATAACAACATCGAATTTGAAGTTGCGGCGATAACCAATAAACAACCATTTCGTGGCAATGTTCGTGTCACTGCCAGCTCTTACCGAGGTTCTGTCGTGCTGATGGGACAAGCCATGACAGACTCTGAACGTCGTGCTTTTGAAAACCAAGCCAAGGATGTTACCGGTGTAAAGAGCATTCACAATCAAGTTCGAGTTAAAGAACCACTATCTGTTAGCGCTATTAGCAAAGACAGTTGGATTACCACCAAGGTGAAGTCTGCACTACTTGCCAATGCTGAGCTTAACGGCATTAAAGTAAAAGTCATCACTGAAGATTCAGAAGTATTTTTGCTTGGATTGGTTTCTCGAGAACACGCTGATATCGCAACAGAAGTTGCACGTAATATATCTGGTGTGAAGCAGGTAATTCGAGCGTTTGAATATGGTGAAGAAGAAGAGACTTCGGTTAATTAACGAATCAATCTATATGCTCAATACTGGATAATGCAGATGCTCAGTAGCCCGTTCAAAAAGCTGGGCAGTAACTGACTGAAGACAGAATAAGAAAGCAAAAAAAGAAAAAGCAGCGATAGATCGCTGCTTTTTTATTTGGTTGTTATTTTACTAACGTTATTTGATAACGCGAAGGCTTGGGCGACCTTTCGCAGGACGAGGAGGCTCAGGATCTGAGTCAGGCTCTTCTTCAGCGTCTTCGTCTGCCGTTGCTACGCTCAAAGATGGGCCTTTTTCTGGTTCTTCAAAAGGACTTTCTTCGATCCCTTCTTCAAACGCTTCCATGTATGCCTCTTCAGGTTCAAACATGGTACCAGCACCATTTTCACGAGCATAAATCGCTTGTACTGCGTAAAGCGGAACGATCACAGAATGTGGACGGCCACTAAAGCGAGCACTAAACGTTACTGCTTCGTTACCCAATTCAAGTTGCCCAACAGCACGAGGCGCGATGTTCAGAATGATCTGGCCATCTTGAACAAACTCTTCAGGAACTCGCACACCGGGTAATGTTGCTTCAACAACCAAGTGAGGCGTTAATTCGTTATCAACCAGCCATTCATAAAATGCACGAAGCATGTATGGTCGGCGTGGGGTCATATTAGAAATATCCATAACGCTTAGCGAACGAGTCGCATCTCACGCTCAGCTTCAGTTAGAGAAGCTAGGAATGAATCACGTTCGAATACGCGGTTCATGTAAATCTTAAGCTCTTTAGAACCAGGACCAATTAGTTCGATACCAAGCTCAGGTAAACGCCATAACAGCGGAGCTAGGTAACAATCAATTAGGCTAAACTCTTCGCTCATGAAGTATTCATATTCAGCGAAGATAGGAGCAAGAGTCAGTAGGTCATTGCGCAGTTTAACGCGAGCAGCTTCTGATTCTTCAGCGTTGCCTTTAACGATTTTCTCAGCAACTGAATACCAGTTGCGCTCAATGCGGTACATCATTAGACGGCTATTACCACGAGCAACCGGGTATACAGGCATCAATGGTGGATGAGGGAAACGCTCATCAAGATATTCCATAATGATCTTTGAGTCATATAAAGCAAGCTCACGATCAATAAGGGTAGGTACTGATTTGTACGGGTTCAGTTCAACAAGCTCTGCTGGTAGATTTTTTTCATCAACCAACTCAACTTCAACACTTACGCCTTTTTCAGCAAGAACAATGCGCACCTGATGGCTATACATATCAGAAGCACTTGAGAAAAGAGTCATCACAGAACGTTTATTGGCAGCTACAGCCATGGAGCCCTCCAGTACACTTTAAATAAAAACAATGGAGGCCTAAAAGCCTCCATTGAACATTAACATAATTTGGGAATTAGCACGGTATTATAGCACAATTAGTGCACATCACGCCAATACTCTTTCTTCAGTAAAATCACAATGATAGTGAAGATTACTAAGAAGGCCATTACCCACCAACCCATAGCGTGGCGCTCAAGTTGTACCGGGTCGCCCGAGTAAACAAGGAAGTTTACAAGGTCGCGAACCGCTTCATCGTATTCACCAGTGCTTAGCTCACCAGAACCGTCAGTTTCAGTGCCAACAACAACCTTCACTTCCTCACCATCTACCATGTGAGTATCGTAGATTGGCGTTGGGATTCCTTGTAGCTCTTCAAGAACATGTGGCATACCAACACTTGGGAAAACGATGTTGTTCACCCCAAATGGACGAGACGGGTCTTCATAGAAAGTACGAAGATATGTGTATAGCCAATCTGCACCACGAACACGAGCAACCAGAGTTAAGTCAGGTGGCGGAGCACCAAACCAACTAGCCGCTTGATCAGAAGGCATAGCATTAACCATCAAACTACCAATTTTCACTTCTGGGTCGAAAATCAGGTTTTCCTTCATTAGGTCTAAAGGAATTTCTAAATCATTCGCAACACGCTCATAACGTTGGTACTGCGTTGAGTGACAAGCGAAACAATAGTTCATGAACATCTTAGCGCCATTTTGCAATGAGGCTTTGTCTGTTAAATCATTGTTCGCTTTGTCTAATGGTACGCTTGCACCCGCTGCCATCGCCAGTGACGGCAACATAGCAAATAAAATTACAATCCACTTTTTCATTTGAATGTCACCCTTTCTGGTAATGGTTTCGTCGCTTCATTTTTACTGTAGAACCACAGCAGAACGAAGAACATGAAGTAACCTAAGCTAAAGATTTGAGCTAGTAGCGTGTATGTTGGCGTCGCTGGAAGCGCACCAAGGACACCAAGCGCAATAAAGCTTATTGTGAATTGGATGATGTTAATCAAATGCAGTTTGCTACGGTAACGGTAAGAGCGCACTTTACAACGATCGAACCAAGGTAGTAGGAAGAGCACGACAATAGAGGCGCCCATTGCTACTACACCTAACAGCTTATCGGGAACAGCACGAAGTACAGCGTAGAACGGCGTGAAGTACCAAACTGGAGCAATGTGCTCTGGTGTTTTCAGTGGGTTTGCAGCTTCAAAGTTTGGCGGCTCAAGGAAGTACCCACCCATTTCTGGGTTAAAGAACAGCACGTAACAGAACAAGAATAGGAAGCCAGCAACACCAACCATATCTTTTACCGTCCCGTATGGGTGGAAAGGAATAGAGTCAATGATGTCGTATTTCTTAGTGTAATCCTTGTGGAATGGGAACTGAGTCTTGTAGTCGTCGCCCATCGTACCTTTAGGAAGCTTGGTTTCGATACCGTCAGGGTTATTCGAACCTACTTCGTGCAGTGCTAGTACGTGAAGTACGATAAGCAGCAATAGTACGATTGGTAAAGCGATAACGTGCAGTGCGAAGAAACGGTTCAGCGTTGCACCAGAGATGATGTAGTCACCACGGATCCAAAGCGTTAGGTCATCACCAATAACTGGGATTGCACCAAACAGAGATATGATTACCTGAGCACCCCAGTAAGACATTTGACCCCATGGTAGTAAGTAACCCATGAAAGCTTCAGCCATAAGCACTAAAAAGATCAACATACCGAAGATCCAAAGTAGCTCACGAGGTTTTTGGTATGAACCGTAGATTAAACCACGGAACATGTGCAGGTAGATAACCACGAAGAATGCCGAAGCACCCGTTGAGTGCATGTAACGCAGTAACCAACCGTATTCTACATCACGCATGATGTATTCAACAGAAGCGAACGCACCTTCACCAGACGGTACGTAGTTCATTGTTAACCAAATACCCGTAAGGATTTGGTTAACCAGTACCAACATTGCTAAAGAACCGAAAAGGTACCAAAAGTTAAAGTTCTTAGGCATTGGGTATTCAGATAAATGCTTTTTGTAAGCATTCATCGCAGGTAGACGTTTCTCTACCCAATCAAGCAATCCTTGCATTACGCGTCTCCCTCGTCCACACCGATCATGATCTTAGTGTCACTCAAATACATATGCTTTGGTACAACAAGGTTCAATGGAGCTGGTACGCCTTGGAATACTCGACCTGCCATATCAAACTTTGAACCATGACAAGGACAGAAGAAACCAGACTTAACACCCTGAACTTGTTCTGCAAAAGAATCCGGTAGGTAAGTTGGAGAACAACCTAAGTGCGTACAGAAACCAACAGCAACGAAGAATTCCGGCTTAATCGAACGGAACTCGTTCTGTGCGTATTCAGGTTGTTGTTCAGCTTCAGATTGAGGGTCACGAAGTTGACCACCGATCGCTTTTAGGTTTTCTAGTACCGATTCAGCTCGGCGTACAACCCATACAGGCTTACCTTGCCACTCGACACGAACCATTTGTCCCGGTTCTAACTTACTGACTTCCACTTCCACCGGGGCGCCTGCAGCTTTCGCCTTAGCACTCGGATTCCATGATTTAATAAAAGGCACGGCTACAGCAGCTGCTCCTAAACCACCAACAACGGCTGTTGTTGCGGTTAAGAAACGCCTGCGACCGTTATTTAAAGGCGCGTTGCTCATCCAAACATTCTCCCATTTGCTCCTTATGGATTGAAATAATTCCGAATAAAGAGCATGGCTAACAAAATATGTATTTAGTTCTATTTATTGACGGCAAATGATAAATAAAACCCTACTTTTTGACAAGATAAAGCTACCTTTTTGTAACAATCATGAGGCAAAGCGCACATTGGGTTACAAAAGCTTTCAAAATATAAGAATTTGGAAATAAAACGAGGGAGGGAAAGCGTTTAGAGGGGGTATAAAAACAAAAAGCCCGGCATATAGCCGAGCTTTGAACCACAATTCCAGTCGTAAAACTGGGAGCGTGTAATTTTTCGTAAAGAAAAATTAACGCTTAGAGAATTGAGGTTTACGACGTGCTTTACGTAGACCAACTTTCTTACGTTCAACGCAACGAGCGTCACGAGTAACGTAGCCAGCTGCACGTAGAGCAGGACGTAGAGTTTCATCGTACTCCATAAGAGCGCGAGTGATACCGTGGCGGATTGCGCCAGCTTGACCAGAAATACCACCACCAGAAACAGTGATGTAAAGGTCAAGTTTCTCAGTTAGTTCAACTAGCTCAAGAGGTTGCTTAACAACCATACGAGAAGTTGGACGACCGAAGTAAACATCAAGGCTACGCTTGTTGATTACGATCTCACCAGAGCCTGGTTTGATGAAAACACGAGCTGCTGAGCTTTTGCGACGACCAGTGCCGTAGTATTGATTCTCTGCCATTTTCATAATCCCCTTAGATGTCTAGTACTTGTGGCTGTTGAGCAACATGGTTGTGCTCAGTACCAGCGTACACTTTAAGCTTACGGTACATCGCGCGGCCTAGAGGACCACGTGGAAGCATACCTTTAACTGCTAGTTCAAGAACCATTTCTGGTTTCTTAGCAATTAGCTTTTCAAAAGTGATAGTTTTAAGACCACCTGGGAACTCAGAGTGACGGTAGTAAACCTTACCCTTAGCTTTGTTACCAGTTACAGCAACTTTCTCAGCGTTAACAACGATGATGTAATCACCAGTGTCTACGTGAGGAGTGTATTCTGCTTTATGCTTGCCGCGTAGGCGAGAAGCGATTTCACTTGCTAGACGGCCAAGAGTTTTGCCTTCAGCGTCTACAACATACCAGTCGCGTTTTACAGTTTCTGGTTTAGCAACGAAAGTTTTCATGCTAATAATTACCTATTTAAAAAATTTACACTTAAGGAATACTCGCGTACTCCCACTGTCTAAGAGTTACCATTCATCACCCCTTCGAGTGTTGGAAAACTCTTGGCATAACGTGATTTTACTCATCGCTAGAGGCCCGCAGTAACGGTAGGTCGCAGGATTATAGAGAAGAGCGAAGAAAAAATCACCTCTTTTTGAACAAAATCACGATTTTTTTAATTCTCTTTCTTATTCGAGATAATCAAAGCTAACTTAAGTGTTCTTTTGCCAAATATTCGTGGCTCTGCATTTCGATTAAGCGCGACTGACAACGTTTAAATTCAAACTCCAGCTGACCATGAGTATACAAACTTTCTAGCTCAACCTCTGCTGAAATTATCAGCTTAACATTGCGCTCGTAGAACTCATCGACTAACGCAATAAAGCGTCGTGCCGCGTCATCTGAGGTGGAACCCATTTGCAAAACATTTGCCAATAATACCGTGTGATAAACCTTAGACAGTTCAATATAGTCATTCTGGCTACGGGCCGACTGACAAAGCTGAGCAAAGGTTCCATGTAGAACGCCGTCACTTGCTTCTATTACGTCTAATTGACGATGGTTAACCTCTATTTGCTTTAACTTCTGTTTATCTTCGCCCACCAACTGTGCGTAGTACTTTTCAAGATTGATATTCGCTTGGCTATCTAATGGGTAATGATAGATTTCAGCTTGCTCTAAAGTACGCAGTCGATAATCGATCCCGCTATCGACATTAAGAATGTGACAGTTGTCTTGAATAAGCTTGATTGCAGGTAAGAATCGCGCGCGCTGCAAACCATTGCGATACAAATCTGCAGGTGGGATATTTGAGGTCGCGACTAAAATAACGTTTCGTGCGAAAAGTTCTTGGAACAAAGTCCCTAGAATCATTGCATCCGTAATGTCCGAAACAAAAAACTCATCGAAACAGATAATGTCCGCTTCTTCTTTTAGCTTATCTGCCACCAAAGGCAATGGATCGCTCACATTACCTAATGCTTTCAACTCATCATGCACGCGATACATAAAACGGTGAAAGTGAACTCGCATTTTATTTGTGGTCGGTAAGGCATCATAGAACGTATCCATTAAATACGTCTTACCGCGCCCTACACCGCCCCAAAAATAGAGACCTTTGGGTGGTTTCGGTGATTGAACTTTTTTCCCTAGTAGCTTCTGAAATCGAGTCAACTCAGGAATAGGAGTATTCATATATTCTTGAAACTGATGAAAGAGTTCATCTAAAGATTTAACGGCTTGCTCTTGTGCTGGATCTCTTTGAAATCCATGTTCTTTTATATCTTGTTCGTATTTTTTAATGGGATTCATGACGACATTTCCACAATGAAAGCAATATCAGACAGCGAAGAAAAATGAGCCTAAACAATTCTAGAGTTAATGCCATACGGCGAATAAAGCAGCACTAAACTGCTAACTAGCGCACACGCATTTCTCTTTATACTGCGGCTTTCTCATAGTACCATGGAGCCGTACCACGTGTAACTAAGCAGTAACAAACATGTTAAAAAACAATAATAAGGAGCTGTTATGCCTTGGATGTATGCCGTTGCCGGTTTACTAGTCGGAGTTATTTTAGGGGTCGCTATTTCTCGTCTCATGACACCTGAATACAAAAAACAAAAGAACGTACAGAAAGAATTAGATAGCGCAAAGTTTGCCCTTGAGCAACAGCGACAAGAGCTGGCTGACCACTTTGCGAAATCAGCAGAAATGCTGGATACCTTAGGTAAGGACTACACGAAACTGTATCAGCACATGGAAAAAACGAGCTCAGAACTCATCCCTAATCTACCTGAGCAAGACAATCCATTTGTGAAAACAGCGGCTGCACACTCAGACAAGCCACAAGATAAAGCTTCTGTTAAAGAGGCAACACTTGAGGAACAACCCAAAGATTACGCCAATGGCGCAACGGGGTTATTTACTGAGCAGAAGAAAGAAATTATTGATGCTCCGGATGTCGTTACAGCAAAAGCATCGTAAACATTTAATACTTCTGTGAACTTTACAAAGGTTTTTGAGTCATAACTTTCACTCAGGTCATTTGAAATTTCTCATATCTATAGCAAATATGAGAAGGCTAAGACCTTAACTAGAGAGGAGTTTATGATGAAAAAACCTTTGCTTGCTTTATCGGTACTGACTTTAAGCTTAAGTTCAATCATCACGCCAATTCAAGCGACAGCCGCACTTCCCCTAAGTGTGGGTAATGAACAATTACCTAGCCTAGCTCCTATGCTTGAGCAAGTTACCCCCGCTGTGGTTAGTATTGCTGTAGAAGGCAAACAAGTACAACGTCAGCAAATCCCTGAACAATTCCAATTCTTTTTTGGCCCAGAGCAAACTCGAGAGCGACCGTTCCGAGGTTTGGGGTCGGGTGTCATCATTGACGCTAAAAAAGGCCATATCGTCACCAACTATCACGTAATTAATGGCGCCGACGATATCAAAGTGAAACTTCATGATGGTCGAGAATATGATGCCGAACTCATCGGTGGCGACCAAATGTCTGATATTGCGCTTCTGAAATTAGAGGAAGCCAAGAACCTAACCCAGATAAAACTCGCAGACTCAGATCAATTAAGAGTCGGTGATTTTAGCGTGGCTATCGGTAACCCATTTGGACTCGGGCAAACTGTCACATCAGGTATCGTATCGGCCCTAGGAAGAAGCGGCTTAAACCTTGAGAACTTTGAAAACTTCATTCAAACCGATGCCGCGATCAATAGTGGTAACTCTGGTGGTGCGCTAGTCAACCTTAACGGTGAACTGATTGGTATCAACACCGCCATTCTTGGCCCTAACGGAGGCAATGTCGGTATCGGTTTTGCAATCCCGTCTAATATGATGAAAAACCTGACAGAACAGATTCTCGATTTCGGTGAAGTGAAGCGCGGTATGTTGGGGGTTCAAGGTGGAGAAGTGACCTCTGAATTAGCAGAGGCGCTCGGTTATGAATCAAGTAAAGGTGCGTTTGTTAGCCAAATTGTACCAGACAGCGCAGCAGATAAAGCAGGCCTGAAAGCGGGTGATATAATTACCTCTATCAATGGTAAACGCATTGATACCTTCAGCGAATTAAGAGCCAAAGTGGCCACTCTCGGTGCAGGTAAGCAAATTGAGCTTGGAATCGTTCGTGACGGAAAAAGCAAAACCTTTGATGTCACGTTAGGCGAATCAACCAATAACAAAACACAAGCTGAAAAGCTCCATGAAGGACTTGCGGGTGCTGAGTTGACCAACACTAACGATAGCGATGCAGCTACAGGAGTGAAAGTATCAAATGTGGCTAAAGGCTCACCAGCAGAAGCCTACCAGCTTCTGAAAGATGACATCATCATCGGCGTAAACCGCCAAACGGTTAAGAACCTTGCACAGTTCAGAGATATTTTAGAGAAACAACCTGGCGTATTGGCATTGAATATCCAACGAGGAAATAGAACTATCTACCTAGTCATTCGTTAATAATTTGTCAGTATAACCAAAGGGAGGCCGCATAAGTTTGCTTGAAACTTACTCAGTCTCCCTTTTCTTTAGATGAATCAAAATGCTATGCTTCACTTGTAATTAAGTCATCCATTCGCTGATGGCTTCGTACCTTACTTGTTGAAGAGGGAAACATGCTGTCCTTTCTATTTCGTTCTATTTCCCTTGGACTTGTTTCAGCGGCGCTTATTCTTCTCGCATTTCCGAGTTTAAGATCAGGCATTGTTTCTGACGTCACCACCCCTAAAGTGGATAATATCGCCTCTCTTCAGATTTCATTTAACCAAGCAGTACGCCGTGCAGCACCTGCTGTTGTGAATATCTATAGCCGTAAATACGCAGAGAGCGATCGCAACAAACTGCTGACTCAAGGCTTAGGGTCAGGAGTCATTGTCAGCGAAAAAGGCTACATCATTACCAACTTCCACGTTGTAGCTCAAGCTGACCAAATTGTAGTAGCACTTCAAGATGGACGAGTCGCTGCCGCGCAATTAGTCGGTTCTGATAAACGCACCGATATCGCAATACTTAGAGTCAGTGGTGACAACCTACCCGTGATTCCACTCAATCCAAGTTACAAGGCCAATGTCGGTGATGTGGTTCTGGCGATCGGTAACCCATACAACCTAGGTCAAACGACCACTTTTGGCATTATCTCAGCTACGGGCCGATCTTCGATCAGTGCTGACGGCCATCAAGCCTTTATCCAAACCGATGCTGCGATCAATGAAGGTAACTCAGGGGGAGCACTCGTCAACTCACAAGGCGAACTAGTCGGTATCAATACCGCGTCTTTCCAGCAAGCCACAGACATGGAAACCTACGGGATTTCATTTGCTATCCCCTACCCACTGGCTAATAAAATCATGGAAAAGATCATTGCAGATGGTCGTGTAATTCGTGGCTACATTGGTATTGACGGGCAAGACATCAACTCAGTAACGTCACGCTTACTTGGCAATAAGAACATTGGTGGCATTGTCGTATTAGGCATTGACCCGAACGGCCCTGCAGCAGATGCTGGTTTTGAAGCACAAGATATAATTATCAGTATCAATAATACCCAAATTAACGGGAGACAGAGCGTGATGGATATTGTTACTGATCTTCGACCGGGTACGGTGATTGAGGTTGGTATATTGCGCCAAGGAGAGAACAAAACTCTCAAGGTTACGATAGCGGAAGATACTCGCTTGTAGAGCGAATCATGACGCTAGATTCAAACCACTAAAGTACGCATAGAAAAGAACATAGATACAAAAAACCCAGCTCTCAGGCTGGGTTTTCTTTTATCTAGTCACGAGAACCTAGAACAAACGTCTTTATGATTCGCTAGGAGCTTCGATATCGATGCGAGTCACTCGCTGTAGACCTCTTGGCAGCAACCCTCCACGACGGCCACGCTCACCACGGAAGTTTTCAAGATCTGCAGGTTTCAAGCCAAGCTTACGTTTACCCGCGTAGATAGTTAGCGTTGCATTCTCAGGGATAGCCATTAAATGCGAGACAAACTCTTCACGCTCTTTTGCTTTCGCAGAAGGAATGTTGATGATCTTGTTACCCTTACCTTTACTCAACTGAGGTAGGTCTTTAATCGGGAACAACAACATGCGGCCTTGATTAGTAATCGCCAGAATCTGGTTAGTATCCAAGTCAGCAATCGGGCTTGGCAACATCACTTCAGAAGCTTGTGGCAAGTTAACTAACGCTTTACCACTCTTGTTCTTAGACAATAAATCACTGCCTTTACAAACAAAACCGTACCCAGCATCAGAACCCACTAACCATAGCTGCTCATTCTCTCCCATCACCACTTGGCGAATCGAAGTGCCAGGGCTGACGTTCAGGCGACCGGTAATAGGCTCACCTTGGCTTCGAGCCGACGGTAATGAATGAGACTCAAGGGAGTAACTTCGACCATCACTGCCCAGGAATACCGCTTGTTGGTTACTCTTACCCTTAGCGCTCGCCAAGAATTTATCACCAGATTTGTAGTTCAAGCCTTCAGCATCAACTTCATGCCCTTTAGCATGACGAATCCAACCTTTCTCAGACAACACAACCGTGATTGGCTCGCTTGGTACTAAGTCGCGTTCTGTTAGCGCTTTCGCTTCAGCACGTTCAATCAACGGAGAACGACGATCATCGCCGTATTTATCCGCATCAGCTTGGATCTCTTTTTTGATTAGTGTATTCAAGCGACGCTCTGAACCGAGTAGCTTCTCAAGCTTTTCACGTTCAGCTTCAAGCTCTTCTTGTTCAGCTCGAATCTTAAACTCTTCTAACTTAGCTAAGTTACGAAGTTTAATATCAAGAATCGCATTGGCTTGAATTTCAGAAATATTGAAACGGCTCATCAATACAGGACATGGTTCGTCTTCTGTACGAATGATCTCAATGACTTCATCGATATTAAGATAAGCAGCAAGCAAACCTTCTAAGATGTGCAAACGTGCCAGTACTTTATCTAAACGGTACTGAAGACGGCGGCGAACCGTTGTACGGCGGAACTCAATCCACTCTTTCAGAATTTGAACCAGGCCTTTAACTTGAGGGCGACTGTCTAAACCAATCATGTTCAAGTTAACGCGGAAGTTCTTCTCTAGATCCGTCGAAGCGAACAAGTGACTCATCAGTTGATCACAGTCGATACGGTTCGAACGAGGAACCACGACGATACGCGTTGGGTTCTCGTGATCAGATTCATCACGCAAGTCGTCAACCATTGGCAGCTTCTTAGCGCGCATCTGGTTAGCAATTTGCTCAAGTAACTTAGCACCTGACACTTGATGAGGAAGAGCCGTGATAACAATATCAGAGCCTTCCTTGTGCCAAACCGCGCGCATCTTAATGCTGCCACGTCCAGTGCGATAGATCTTTTCGATGTCCGACTTTGGCGAAATAATTTCAGCCTCTGTCGGGTAATCAGGGCCTTGAATGAAACCCATCACATCAGGAAGCTCTGCTTTCGGCGTGTCAATCAAATGAATCGCTGCATCCGCCACTTCACGGACATTGTGAGGGGGGATGTCGGTCGCCATACCAACCGCAATACCAGTGATGCCGTTAAGCAGGATATGAGGCAGGCGAGCTGGCAACATTTGAGGCTCTTTCATCGTGCCATCAAAGTTGGGTTGCCAATCAACGGTGCCTTGACCTAGCTCACCTAGAAGAACCTCAGCAAACTTAGATAATTTCGCTTCGGTATAACGCATTGCAGCGAACGATTTCGGGTCATCCGGAGCACCCCAGTTACCTTGACCATCTACCAATGGGTAGCGGTAAGAGAAAGGTTGTGCCATCAATACCATCGCTTCGTAACAAGCAGAATCACCGTGTGGGTGATACTTACCTAACACGTCACCAACGGTACGAGCTGATTTTTTATATTTCGATGCAGCTGATAAGCCGAGTTCTGACATCGCATAGATAATACGACGCTGTACTGGCTTTAAGCCATCACCGATATATGGCAATGCACGATCCATGATCACGTACATTGAGTAATTTAAATAGGCGTCTTCAGTGAACTTGCGCATCGGCAGTTGTTCAACACCATCATATGTAATTTCGTTAGACATCCATTATACCTCGGCCATATCACCGTTAGTCTGTAGCCATGTACGGCGATCATCTGCACGCTTCTTACCAAGCAGCATGTCCATCATCTCGTTGGTTGCTTCGTTATCATCAATCGTTAATTGAACAAGGCGACGAGTGTTTGGATCCATGGTGGTTTCACGCAACTGAAGTGGGTTCATTTCACCCAGACCTTTGAATCGTTGCACGTTAATCTTGGCTTTCTTCTGCGATAGTCGCTCAAGCACACCATCTTTCTCTGCGTCATCGAGTGCGTAGAACACTTCTTTACCGCAATCGATACGATACAGAGGAGGCATTGCCACATAGATATGACCCGCTTCAACCAGAGCATGGAAATGGCGAGTAAACAGTGCACATAGCAGTGTCGCGATATGAAGACCATCCGAGTCCGCATCGGCAAGGATACAGATCTTACCGTAACGCAGGCCCGACAAGTCATCGTTATCAGGGTCGATACCCAGAGCAACCGAGATATCGTGTACTTCTTGTGAAGCCAAGACTTGGTCTGCTGACACTTCCCATGTATTTAGGATTTTACCACGCAGTGGCATTACCGCTTGGAACTCACGATCACGAGCTTGCTTAGCAGAACCACCCGCAGAATCCCCTTCCACGAAGAAGATTTCGGTGCGACTTAAATCTTGAACTGAGCAGTCAGTTAATTTACCCGGCAACGCTGGGCCAGATGCGATCTTTTTACGAACAACTTTCTTACTCGCGCGCATACGGCGGTGAGCATTGGCAATACAAGCTTCAGCCAATTGCTCTGCCAGTTGCGGTTTTTCATTCAACCATAGGCTGAAGGCATCTTTTACAACACCAGAAACAAACGCTGCGGTTTGACGAGAAGATAGACGCTCTTTTGTTTGACCAGCAAACTGCGGATCTTGCATCTTCACCGACAGTACGTATGAACAGCGATCGAAGATGTCATCACCCGTTAGCTTAACGCCACGTGGTAGTAGGTTACGGAATTCACAGAACTCACGCATTGCATCAAGCAAACCTTGACGAAGACCATTTACGTGCGTACCACCTTGCTTGGTTGGTACTAAGTTCACATAACTCTCGGTGATCATATCACCGCCTTCTGGCTGCCAAATGATTGCCCAGTTAGCCATTTCCGTTTCAGCAACGAACTCACCAACATATGGGTCTTCAGGCAATAAGGTGTAACCTTTTACGCCCTCAGCTAGATAGTCTTTTAGACCATCTTCATAGAACCATTTATGCTCTTCACCACCAACTTTATCAACAAAGGTAATTTCTAAACCAGGGCAAAGTACCGCTTTTGCTCGTAGGTTATTGATAAGACGAAGTGTCGAAAATTTAGAGCTATCGAAATACTTTGGATCCGGCCAGAAATGCACCGTAGTACCAGTATTGCGGTGACCACAAGTTCCTGTCACTGTCAGGTCAGTAACAGCATGACCACCTTCAAGGGCGATCTCATGCACTTGACCATCACGACGAACCGTTACTTCAACACGTTTTGACAGCGCGTTTACGACCGAGATACCTACACCGTGCAAACCACCAGAAAACTTGTAGTTGTTGTTTGAGAATTTACCGCCAGAGTGGAGCTTAGTTAAAATCAGCTCAACACCTGAGATCCCTTTTTCAGGGTGGATATCAACAGGCATACCACGGCCATCATCGGTAACTTCTAACGATTGGTCAGCATGAAGCACAACTTTGATTTTCTTAGCGTGTCCCGCTAATGCTTCATCGACCGAGTTATCAATGACTTCTTGGGCAAGGTGGTTGGGTCTTTCTGTCTCGGTATACATTCCCGGGCGGTGTCGCACCGGATCGAGACCTTCAAGTACCTCGAGGTCTTTTGCATTATATTGTTCAGTCATAATACGGAGTTTACTCAAAAAGTTTGCGTCAGTTCGCTGGCTCTAGTTTCACTAAAGCAGAATCATTACTATGAACCGTCATAGTAGAGCGAATGAGCGAAGTATTGGGGAATATAGTCTGGAAGCTGAGTAATGATGTCAAGCTAGTTCAAAAACTAAGACATCAAACTATGATATTTCACCATTGATAGATGAAATAACAGACAAACAAGAGAAAATTACTCAGTTAATGGAACAGGTTATAAATCTAAAAAAGTAATGATTTGTTGTGGGTAACGCTCAAAATCAACAAAGCTATGATCCCCACCCTTTTCTATTGTTTGTGTTGCACCTTGGTACTTTTCGACAGCTTGTCGATAATCCAGAACTTCATCTTCCGTTTGCTGAAGTAACCAGAAATCACTCGGCTGAGAAAGAGCCGGAACCTCTAACGCCTTCAGTTCATCAATATGCTTTGTTTCCAGTACATATCGCTCATGTGTGTATGGGTTTACTTGTTCACCCAAATAGTCGGCAAGAAGCTCATACGGCTTCACTGCTGGATTTACAACAACCGCTTTAAAACCATAATGACTATTCAGCCATGTTGAAAGATAGCCACCCAATGAGCTACCGACCAATGCAATCTGATATTGCTCTTTATATTGTTCCACCAGCTGTTGCAGATGAAGTGCCGCTTGCTGAGGGAAACTCGGCAGTTGAGGAGTGACGACTTTAATATCAGCCCGATGCTCCGCACAGTAATTAGCCATCACATTCGCTTTATGAGAACGAGATGAACTGTTAAACCCATGAATATAGAGAAGCAATGATGGCTTAGCGACTTGCTGATTAGAACCGGACATTAATAGCCTCCTACAACAATAATCACTAACATCAATAACCACCCGCTTCAAAATCAGGTAAGAACTGCCCATTAGGCAAGCGGCGCACTTGAGTACTTACTGTGCCATCTTGATGTAATTCAATCTCTCTCCAACCCGGAGACAATGTATCAACGGCAAAGTCATCTGAATTAGGTTTGAATTGCACACAAGTCGACGGGGTTGCCATGACTTGCACACCATGATGATCTCGATTCATGTCTTGATGAACGTGGCCACACAGTACCGCTTTGACATTGGTATGCTGCTGAACCACATCCCAAAATTGATCCGCATCTTTTAGGTTATGTTGATCCAGCCATGCGCTGCCCACTAATAACGGGTGGTGGTGCAGTAAAACCAAGGTATTACGCTCAGGGAATTCGATCAATTTTTGTTCTAACAGATCAAGTTGTTGATCGCTTAGACGCCCATGAGGCACACCAACCACTTGCGAGTCCAGCATCACCATCTGCCAGTTATCACCCAGTAAGACATGGTCAACGCACTGTATTTGAGGTGATGGTAAGACACTGCCCATATTAGGCTTGAAATCATGATTTCCTGGCAACCAATAACATGGCTTTTCCAGAGGTTGAATACCTGATTCAAATTTTTGATACGACTCAGCACTGTGATCTTGAGAGATATCACCCGTCGCCAAGATCGCCTCATAATCGAAGCCTTGGTTAACAATGCCATCAACTACAGCACGAAAGCTATCTTGAGTATTGATGCTTAATAAGCTGCCATTGCTCGGCGCAAACAAATGCGTGTCCGTTAGCTGTACAAGCTTAATACTGCTCTCATCAAATTTTGAAGTGTGTGATAATTCCAAAATACCAAATCCAGATACGTTACTGTTTAAACTTTAAAGTGTTTTTACAATGGGGCTCAATTAAAAAGGAATTGGCGAACGGCTGATACCCGTTTTTAAACAAAACGTTAACCATTCTCCAAGAAATTTGTTCAACTGAAATTTCTCATCCTTTTGCAGAAGCTTAGTGTTGGGATAGTCATATTTCGCTTTGACTCGTGAAAAATCCCCGCTAGCGCACACTTCTGCAACTCGAGCGTCGTGATATAGCCTGACAGACATTTTTGGCAAAGGAAACACTGGCGTCTCGTCACTCTGACATATGTCTATTAATGTGGTGTATTTTGTGACCTCATTCACTGTCAATTGATACACCATATTAACGGCTTGGTAACAGCGAACATCACCAACCTCATGCCCTACCGGTAACAGAGCGTTAAGCTTGGCATAGTTAGTCTCGTAAACTCGCATCAGTTCAGCAAGATCAACATGATACGGTTTCTTGACTGCTATATTTGGCATAACGTTAATCTATCCACTCTGACTGTAATTCTTGGTAGTTCAATTGTAGCCACTGCAGCGCAATAATTGTGGCCCCATTTTCAAACACACCCTCTTTTACTAACTGATAAGCCGCATCGCGAGTCATCACTTGTACGCGAATATCTTCACCTTCGTAATCTAAACCGTGTACACCTTTTGCTGTGGTTGTATCAACACAACCAACAAAGACGTCGAGCTTTTCTGAACAACCGCCAGATGAAGGGTAATACGAAGTGATAGGCAATACAGATCCGACTTCAACGCCCGCTTCTTCCATCGCTTCACGACGAGCAACATCTTGTGATGATTCGTTCGTATCAATGATCCCGGCCACAATTTCATATTGCCAAGGGTTCTCATGCTCTAGAGCGCCGACACGGATCTGTTCTACGATCACCACTTCGTCACGAATAGGATCATAAGGTAACAAAGCGGCAGCATGACCACGTTCAAACATCTCGCGTTCTATAGGTTGGCTCCAGCCCCCCTCAAACAGCTTATGTTTAAATGTGTATTTAACCATTTTGAAAAAACCACGAAACAGCGTCTCTTTTGAGACTATTTCCACATCTTGAGGAGTAAACTCGTGTCGTTGATTATCATACTGTTGCATTTGGTACCTCACTAAGTGATCTTTATAGTTTACTCATTGTCCGAGTTAACTACCAAGGATAAGGTTCAACTTTTTGTATAAATTTTATAATTAAAGTTAAGTTTTAAAAAATAAATATTGCACAAGTGGACAGTTAAATGTAAAAAAGTGCAAAGTTTCGAGTAAATTACCATCAAACTGGGTTAAACTCTTTCAGAGAAAATTCTATTAAAGGCAGGAATAGGAAAATGAAAAAACTGCTTCCACTATTTATCAGTGCAGCAATTGGCAGCCTGAGTTCGTCAGCTTTCGCTGATACGCTAGCTGAAGTTTACGACCAAGCAAAACAGAACGATCCACAACTTCTTCGTTCAGCAGCGCAGCGCGATGCCGCTTTTGAAGCAGTAACGTCAAGCCGTAGTGATTTGCTACCACAAATTAACCTAACAGCGAACTACGACATTAACCGTGGTGACAGAGATACTTCTGGTTCAGGTAGCTCAAGTATTGATAATAACACTTGGGGAGCAGCGATCGGCTTCACTCAAGAACTTTATCAACGCTCTTCATGGATCACGTTAGATACAGCAGAGAAAACCGCTCGTCAGGCTGATTCAGCGTATGCAGCAGAGCAACAAGCTTTGATCCTGCGTGTAGCAACAGCATACTTCGAAGTACTGCGTGCTCAAGATAACCTAGAGTTCGTTCGTGCAGAAAAAGCAGCGGTTGCGCGCCAACTAGAGCAAACAAAACAGCGCTTTGAAGTAGGTCTTTCAGCAATCACCGATGTACATGATGCGCAAGCTCAATACGATGCTGTTTTAGCTGATGAAGTTTTAGCAGAGAACACTCTGATTAATAACTACGAAGGTCTACGTGAGATTACAGGGCAAGAACACTCTAACCTAAGCATCCTAGACACTGACCGTTTCTCAGCAAGCAAATCTTCTGAGTCTGCGATTGCACTGGTTGAACAAGCAGAGCAAAAGAACCTTAGTCTACTTGCTGCTCGTATCTCTCAAGACGTAGCAAAAGATAACATCTCTCTAGCAAGCTCTGGTCATCTACCTAGCCTAACTCTTGATGGTAGTTACGCTCTTACAGATCAATCAAACAGCTCAACTGATTATGATCAAGATAACCTAAACCTAGGCTTGAACTTAGTGGTACCTCTATATACGGGTGGTAGCACAACTTCTTTGACTAAACAGGCTGAATACAACTACGTTGCAGCAAGTGAAGATCTAGAAGCAACTTACCGTAGCGTTGTAAAAGACGTACGTGCCTTCAACAACAACATCACAGCTTCTATTGGTGCTCTACGCGCTTACGAACAGTCTGTTGTTTCAGCTCAGTCTGCTCTAGAAGCAACAGAAGCTGGTTTTGATGTGGGTACTCGTACTATCGTTGACGTACTAGATTCGACTCGCCGTCTATACGATGCGAACAAAAACCTTTCAGATGCTCGTTACAACTACATCCTAAGTGTTCTTCAGCTTCGTCAAGCGGTTGGTACACTAAGCGAACAAGACATCGTTGATGTAAACGCAGGTCTAAAAGTAGCAAGCAAGTAATTCTTAAATCCTAGTTAAAGACTCTAATCAAAGTCTTTAATAAAGCGACTAGATTACCGTTACAAAAATGCCGCTCATTGAGCGGCATTTTTATTATCTATCAAAAGTTAGATTTACAATCTGACTATGAGCTTGAGGCTAAAGGTTTTATACTCGAAGGCGAAGGGTTAACCTCGACCACCTTTAATCGCTTTGATAATTTCAGTTGTAGAGCAACCATCTTCAAAGTTAAGTACTTTAACTTCGCCACCAGCCGCAATCACTTCCGCACCGCCAGCGATATCTTCAGGTTTATAATCCCCGCCTTTTACCAAAATGCTTGGCAATACTTCAGAGATCAAACGTTGAGGCGTATCTTCAGAAAACGGAACAACCCAATCAACCGCACCTAAACCAGCCAATACCGCCATACGACGATCGGTTGGGTTCACTGGGCGACCTGGGCCTTTCAAGCGTTTCACTGACTCATCAGTATTAACGGCAACGATCAAACGGTCACCCAACTCAGCGGCATGGTTCATGTAAGAAACATGTCCGGCATGCAGAATATCAAAGCAACCATTAGTCATAACCACTTTCTCACCTTTCGCACGAGCACGTTTCACCGCTTCAACTAATGCCGCTTCAGAGATCACGCCGTAATCGGTATCTTGGCTTCCGTGAATCGCTTCCGCTAACTCAATTGTAGACAGTGTCGATGTACCAAGTTTGCCAACTACCACACCAGCCGCCGCATTCGCGAGTGCACACGCTTCATCTAGAGGTTTGCCCGCAGCCACCGAAGCAGCCAATACTGAGATAACCGTATCGCCCGCACCGGTCACGTCATACACTTCTTTCGCTTGAGTCGGCAAATGGAATGGCGCCTGCCCTTTACGAAGTAAGGTCATGCCATGCTCACTACGAGTCACTAACAAGGCTTCAAAGTCGTATTTTTCGATTAAGGCGATGCCTTTCTCGATAAGATCTTCTTCCGATTTAACCTTACCTGCAACCAACTCGAACTCAGACATATTTGGCGTAAGCAAAGTCGCACCACGGTAGCGTTCTAAATCAGCACCTTTCGGGTCGATAAATACCGGAACCTTTGCCGCACGAGCTTTTTGAATAAAACTTTGCACATGCTCTAACGCACCTTTCGCGTAATCAGAAAGAATGACCGAACGTACATTTGGAAGCGCTTGCTCCATGCGAGACAAAATAAGCTCAGGGTCTGTATTCTCAAACTTGTCTTCAAAATCAAGACGGATCAGCTGCTGACCACGGCTCATTACACGCAATTTAGTAATGGTTGGGTAATCTTCTAACTCAACGAAATCACATTTAACCTTTAGTGCGCCTAAGGTATTTTTTAACACCTCAGCAGGCTCATCTTTGCCAGTTAAACCAACAACATGAGCGTGACCACCGAGAGACGCAATATTCATTGCTACGTTGGCAGCACCACCAGGACGCTCTTCGTTATTTTCTACTTTAACAACGGGCACAGGTGCTTCAGGTGAAATACGGCCAGTTGGGCCATACCAGTAACGATCAAGCATGACGTCACCGACAATAAGAACACCTGATTGGCTGTAGTCAGGTAGAATTGGTTTCATTATTGATCTCCAAAAATCAAATCTGGCTAGAGTCTAGCACACTGATTACAGTGGCTAAACTATAGATAAATGGGTAAAAGCTTATCAAGATAGACACAGCAGCCACTACGCAATGGCTGGGTTACGCTTCCATCCACTGCTTCCATGCTTGCACGACATGCTCTCTTTCCATTTCAAACTTATCGATCGCCACATCCGCATCAAGGTTAAGTAGATTACGGTGGTGGATTTCATCCCTTAATGTGGTGTACGCATTGGTCAATGCCATACCTTGTTGCTCGTCCATTATTCCTTGCGACAACAAGCTTTCAAAGATTCTCACATTGTCACACCAACGAGTAAGCTTAGGTTTCTCGTTGCTGTATCTAAGTACTAAATATTGCGCCAAAAACTCAATATCAGTGATACCACCAGCATCTTGTTTCAGCATGAACCGGTCGACTTTTTTGCCACCTAAATGACCACGCATTTTTTCACGCATATCGACAACTGACTTTTTGAGTGTTGCCTCATCTCGTGGCAAGCACAAAACCTCATGCCGAGTTTTGTTAAACGCAGATGCCAATAAGTCATCACCGTAAATCATACGAGCACGAGTGAGCGCTTGGTGCTCCCATGTCCACGCGTCATTGTGCTGATACTCATCAAAAGCATCTGTAGGGCTCACAAGCAAGCCAGAGACACCTGAAGGTCGTAGGCGAGTATCGACCTCGTATAAAATTCCAGAAGCCGTTCTGGTCGAGAAAATATGAATAATTCGCTGCGCCAACCTTAGGTAAAACTGGCGTCCATCTATCTCTTTTTTGCCATCAGTATAGATGTGTACCGGGCAATCGTGTATGAACACAATATCGAGGTCGGAGTTGTATCCAAGCTCCCAACCACCAACTTTTCCATAACCAACCACCGCAAAACCACGCCCTTCGCGATCTTTGACATGGGTAGGTTCGCCAAACTTAGCCGAGACCTGCAACCAAGCTTGGTTAACACCAGCTTCTACTATCGCTTCAGCCAAATACGTCAGGTGATCACTGACCTTCATCACCGGAAGCACACCTGCAATATCAGCCGCTGCGATACGGAGAATGCAAGTCTGCTTAAACTGACGCAGACCTTCCATCTGCTGCTCCATATCATCTTCTGGGATACGAGCAAGGTAATCACGCAGCTCCGTCTTGTAAGATTCCAATGGCACAGGGTTATAAAGTTGCTGAGGATCGATAAGTTCATCCAGCAGAATAGGATAGCGACCCAGTTGTTCCGAGATCATCGGGCTTGCTGTACATAAGCGAACTAACTGAGTCAGCGCTGCTGGGTGTTCATCCAATAGCTCAAGGTAAGTGGTACGCGTCACTATCTTTTGCAGTAAATGTAGTACTCGCGACAAACCAAACTCGGCGTCTTTATTCGTATATAAAGCTTGAAATACTTTAGGCATTAGACGATTCAGGACTTCCCGCCCACGAGGGCCAAGGGTCTTTTTAGCCAAATCGGCTTTAAACTGAATGATCGTTTTCGCCGCATCAGGCGGGCTCGCGACCGCAATATCGTGTTCCAACACGTGCTCAATTACATCGGGTTTATGGGCCATATCCCACAACTCGCTAAAGTGGCTCGCGATTGGGTTCGCATCTTCTTCATCGACCCCAATCAAGTCTTCAAATACCGTATGTACATTTGCCATATGAGCACGGGTCGCATCAATCAAACCATCCCAATCGGAAAACTGCATGGCGACGGCTAGCTGTAACTGTTCGAATTCACCATCGGGTAGGGTTTGAGTTTGCTTATCGGCCATCGCTTGTAATAGGTTTTCTAGGCGGCGTAAAAACAGGTAAGCTTCACGTAAATGTCCCACCTCTTGAGCTTCCAGAAGGTTAAGTGACTCAATCGCACTCAAGGTTTCTAATAATCCTCGGCCACGAAGGCTTGGTTCGCGTCCACCACGAATCAATTGGAAGACTTGGGCTATAAACTCAACTTCGCGAATACCACCAGAACCAAGCTTGATATTGTTTGAAAGGCCACGGCGGCGTACTTCGCTGCTGATCATTGATTTCATACGGCGCAGAGATTGAATCGCACTGAAATCGATATAACGACGGAACACAAATGGACGCAACATTTGGCGAAGCTCTTGGTATTCAGGGTACATTTCGCTGCCCATCACCCGTGCTTTCACCATCGCGTAGCGTTCCCAATCACGACCTTGTTCTTGGTAGTAATCTTCCAAAGCCGCGTAACTCATGACCAATGGGCCACTCTCACCAAACGGGCGAAGGCGCATGTCGACTCGGTAACAGAATCCATCAAAGGTTTGTTGATCCAACGCTTTGATAATACGTTGCCCTAAACGCGTGAAAAATTGCGCGTTGGCAATGCTGCGTCTTGCTCCTTGGGTTTCGCCATTCTCAGGGTAGGTAAAAATCAGATCGATATCAGAAGAGAAGTTAAGCTCACCACCACCGAGCTTGCCCATGCCAATGATCAACATTGGCTGCGCTTCACCTTGCTCATTGCAAGGTGTACCCCACTCTTTACAACAAATATCGTACTGCCATTGGTAGGTTTCGAAGATCATCGCCTCAGCCAACATCGATAGATGGTTTAGACTCTGCTCTAGCTCCCACGCCCCCATAAAATCGCGCCACGCAATGTAGGTCATTTCTCGATTACGGAATTGGCGTAACACACGTTGGCCACTCATTTCATCCGTGCAACCAGAAAGCAACTCGGCCAATCGCTCACGATACCCTTCAGCACGATCTTCGCATGCCAACATATCAGGTAAAGTACTGGATAGTATCGTGTCTCGTTGTAAGCAATCACCCACAAAACAACTCAAGCCCAATACACGCTTAAGATCGTCAATAAGTGGCTCGGGCCAAGTACTAATAGCTTGACTTTGGTGCTCTAACAATTGCTCAAAAGCAGACTGGGAATGAGTGACGAGTTGAGAAGGCAATGGCATGTTTCTTCCTTGTGTTAGCTGCGAGCCGAAAAATCAGTTTTGTTTTTAATAAAGAGTTCTAGTAGACGAGTTTCAATGACTGTTTAGAAAAACAAAAGTAAGTTATACCAAAGTTACGCCAATAAAAAACGCCCACATTAGCAATGTGGGCGTTTTATCAGTTAACTTATCGAGTAGTGCCTTCGTCTATCGTAATAAACCTCTAGGGATATCCCCCTGAGAACAAAGGCTAGAACCTAAAATTTACACCTTAAACTGCTTAATCTTACCGTCCAGTTCTTGCGCGTTGGTTTCCATGATCTGAGATGTTTCAAGAAGCTCACCAACGACAACTACAGATGCTTCAACCAACTCACGAACATTGGTGAGGTTGACACTCATCTCTTCCGCTACGCTGCTCTGCTGCCCCGCAGCCGTTGCAATTTGGAAGTTCATATCATTAATCTGATTTACTTGGCTCACGATACCATCGAGTTCAGACCCAGCATTAGTAACAAGTTCAACACCTTCAGCCGCTTCCACCACGCTTTTTTCCATCAGTTCTACCGCAGAGTTAGCGCTGCTTTGTAGGTGACTGATCATGTCTTGGATTTCTACTGTTGCTTGTTGAGTACGCTGCGCAAGGTTACGAACCTCATCGGCAACAACCGCAAAACCGCGTCCAGCTTCACCCGCACGCGCTGCTTCTATCGCTGCGTTCAGTGCCAGTAGGTTAGTTTGCTCTGAAATGCCTTGGATAGTGCCCACAACGCTACCAATTGAGTCAACGCGCTCTTCAACTTGGTTTACCGCAGCAGCAGAGGCTGCGATATCTGAAGACAACTCACTCATCTTGGAAACAGAACCTTGAACGAACTTTTGACCAGTCAGAGCTTGGCCTGAAGCCTGCTCAGTCAATGAAGAAGCACTTTGTGCATGCTCGGCTACGGTTTGCACGGTAGATGTCATCTCACTCATTGCAGTTGCTAGCTGGTCGATTTCGTTGAACTCTTCTTGAGCAGAATCTTTGGTTTCAGACATGCTTATGGTCATCACTTCGGTCAAAGCGAATAGCTCGTCTGAAGATGCCACTTGAGTTTTAATCATGTCATTCAATTGAACACGAGTTTTTTCAAGCTCGCGTGCCACATCACCGTATTCATCTTTACAGTCCATTTCAATCGGTACTGATAAGTTCTTATCGGCCATGGTTTTAATAGCATCGTTTAGGTACTGGGTTTGACGCAACATCACGCGAGCGGCAGCTAATAAGAGAACCACAAACACGACGATCATTAAAGCGGTTTGCCATGCGACTTGAACTAGATAAGTCTCATAGTGCTGCTGAGCAACCTGCGCATTGTTCGTTACTGCAAGCAATGAATCATAAAACGTACTTGCGTCCCATAGCTGTTTTGAAATGATCAAAATAGTGCTGAATATCATCAGCATGACCATTTTCGGAACGAGACGAACGTCAGAGATTACCCTTTCCCACGGCTTGAATGACAGTTTAGTCATTGTCAGTTCTCCATTAATTCTTATATATTGATGGCTTCTATATCCGCGAGGTGGCTATGTCAGTCAAAGTCGCGATTTATTTTGAGCCTCGTATGAATGTTGAATAGTACCAAAGACGCAACCAAGCCGATGAGCTTATTATCACTGATTCTCTCTTTCTTAGCGTTATTTGTGATCTCAGGCTTATTGTTTGCACCGATTGATAAAGAATCAAAACAAGTCCTTATCGGCCTCGATTTTGTAATCTGTAGTGTTTTTCTTTTTCAGCTCACAATTGATCTATTCAGATCACAAAACAAGAAAGAATATCTAAAAGTACACTGGATCGATTTCTTAGCAAGTCTCCCAATGATCGAACCTCTTCGTTTCGCTCGCATTTTTCAAATCCTGCGTGTCATTCTCGTTTTGCGGTCAGGTAAACGGGTTTTCAGAGAGCTCTTTCGTAATCGAAGAGAGACCACGCTCGCCTCAATCATTCTACTGCTGGTTATTTTATTGACCATAGGTGCAGGCACTATCCTGCTCTTGGAGCACAAAGATCCCAATGCCAACATTACCACTGGCCAAGATGCTTTATGGTGGGCTTTTGTTACCATCAGTACTGTAGGATACGGTGACCATTATCCTGTGACGAGCTCAGGCAAATTAGTTGCCTCTCTGGTGATCATCTGTGGTGTGGGTGTGTTCGGTATGATTTCAGGCTTGATTACTTCTTTGATCACCTCTCCAACTCACCATGAAAATAAACGAGCAGAAAACAAAGAGAAGCACCTTGAAAAGATCATAGAGCAACAACAAAAAATACTAGAGCGACTAGAAAAGCTCGAGCAACAAACAAAAAAATAGGGCCGAGGCCCTATTTTCAAATTCATATTAATATTGATACCGGTATTGGGTTTAGTCTTGCCAGTACGGCTCAACCTCAACACTGATTTGGCGCGTCTGCTCCATCGCATGCAGAATAGACACTTCTTGGCGAGCCAACCAACGCTCTAGCTGAACCTTCTCGTCGCCTTCCAGCTTCTCAGTCAAAGGCTCTAATGTTTTAAGTGCTAGCAAGTCATCAATGCCTTGCACCATATCGGCCCATGGCAAGCGGAAGCTGTTTCGTTCAGCGTCATCATACAAACTCGCGAAACCAACGCCAGAATATAGGTTTCGCATCAAACGGTATTGCTGATCAATATACGCTTGGCTGGTCATGACACGTTCTGGTGGGAAGGCTTCCATCAACTCTGCCCATGTTCGATCGAGTTGCTGCACTGAAAACCATTCAATACCACGTTCCATTTGCTCACGCGCTTTATCATCAAGAAACGGCTGCCAGCCACGAGACAAGATCCAGCGGCTCAAATCCAATAATAAACCAGTGTAACGTGCCGAACTTAGCAAAGTGAGTAAGTCTTCACGATCAGGAAGCTGATCTTGCATTTCTTTAAGCTCAGCTACCAAGAATTTACGTGCGTCCAATTTACGCAGCACATGGCCTTTGTCTTCAAGTAAATCCTCGAAATGGTCATAGATCTTAAGCCAATCGAGTTCTTGCTCAAGCCACTTCAACTCTTGACGCAGAATAGCACTCGCACGGCGTGGCACGATACCGCCATAAATGGTGAAAGTTTGACGAATGAAACTCAGCGAATGACTGATCTCATGTAACGCTTCAATCGATTGGCGTTCCGTGAAAATCTGTTCGTGATAATGCCAATGAGCGAGAGCGTGCTCTAAAGATTGAATGAAACACGATTCAACAGTATCACTTTTGCTAGTATCAACTAAGGTCAAAGGAGTGACTTCATCCCCTTGATAACCTTGGGCAAGACGATACCCCTTAGCCGCTTTGCTAAGGTTACCCAGGCGCATGCCTCCTTGCTCGCAAAATTGACGAGAAAGTGTAAACAGCGCATCCGTTTGACCAGATTTAAGTTCTAACTCAACTTCACAAATGGGTTCTTGCAGCTCACCGGATTCAACAAAGCCTTGGTCAAACGCAACCTCGACTTGGCTACCATCAGGCATACCAATCAACCACTGCTCGCGCGTGAAGTTAGTAGAAAATAGAGGCGTCAGCTCAGCTTGCAACGTTTCAATATCTTTACCCTCAGGCCAAATGTCTTCTGGATGTAAAGATAACTTGGGTTCGTTGCTGTCATGCTCAGCATTGTATTCAGGCCTTTGGTGCAGGCCAGCGACCACACGACCAGCGGTCTTTACGGTTTGTACAAATACGTCATCAAAGCGTCGAATGCGCAAGCCTGTATCGTGCTTACGTAGCCAGTTGTCAGGGGTGTCAAAGTAGATGTTACCTAGCTCTCGACAACTGTGCTGAAGTACTTTAGTTTCAGCAATTTTATTGCGTAAAGTCTCTGAAAAATCAGGCGAAACAAAAAACTTCAGTTCTATCTCGGTTTCCATAGTTATACCTTTCTGTGAAGATAGGGACAGGATATTGCCAATTTCAAAAGTCAGCAAGTCAGAAATATCGCCCTTATGATGATCTAAAACAGTTTTAATGAGACATTGATTAGGTTAACATGCGCGACTTTGTAGCCATCGCTTAACATTTCACCATGAATATGGTGTATGTTGTTTTAAGGTTATTATTTATTAGGTTGGATGACCATGCCAGTAAATACAATTATGGGGTTATTTGCAAAGTCCCCAATTAAACCTTTGCAGCGTCACGTAGTATGCGTGAACGAATGTTGTTCTCACCTGGTTAATTTTTTTGAAGTTTCTTCAAAAGGTGACTGGGAAAAAGCATCAGAAATTCGAGCTCAAATTTCTCACCTTGAGAAAGAAGCTGACGTACTAAAACGTGAAATTCGCCTTAAACTTCCTCGTGGTTTGTTTATGCCAGTTGATCGCACCGACATGTTGGAGCTATTAACGCAACAAGACAAACTAGCAAACCTAGCGAAAGACATTGCTGGCCGTGTATATGGTCGACAACTTGTCATTCCTGCTCCTATGCAAGAAAACTTCATCGCTTACGTTAAACGTTGTTTAGATGCAGCGAACCAAGCACAAAACGTAATCAATGAATTAGACGAATTACTTGAGACTGGCTTTAAAGGCCGTGAAGTAACTCTCGTTGCTGAAATGATTCATCAATTAGATGTAATTGAAGATGACACGGATGCGATGCAGATCGAACTACGCCAACAACTAATGGCGATTGAAGGCGATCTGAATCCAGTTGATATCATGTTCTTATACAAGATTCTTGAATGGGTCGGTGGTATTGCAGATCAAGCACAGCGTGTAGGCGCTCGTCTTGAAGTAATGCTTTCTCGATCTTAAATCATACGTTAACCATATAACGAAGAGCATTTTTTGAACAAACCACTTATGCGCTGAGTATTTCTCTCGCTGAGCGTTTTTTTGCGTCTAAATTTGTTCCGCTTGTTATCAAACAACTAGGTATTACGATGGATATCCTTGCTAACTACGGCACTGTCCTGATTATTGTTGCAGCAGCTTTCGGTTTCTTGATGGCTATTGGTATTGGTGCAAATGACGTTGCGAACGCAATGGGCACCTCAGTAGGCTCTAAAGCTCTAACCGTAAAACAAGCGATCATTATCGCAATGATCTTTGAATTCGCAGGTGCTTACCTTGCGGGCGGCGAAGTAACTGACACAATCCGTAAAGGTGTTATCGAAACATCTCTTTTCGCAGACCAACCTGACGTACTTGTTTACGGCATGATGTCTGCACTACTTGCTGCTGGTACATGGCTACTTCTAGCGTCATACATGGGCTGGCCAGTATCAACAACTCACTCAATCATCGGTGCAATCATCGGTTTTGCGTGTGTGTCTGTAGGTACAGAAGCAGTAGACTGGAACAGTGTTCAAGGTATTGTTGGTAGTTGGATTGTCACACCGTTGATTTCCGGTATTTTCGCCTATCTCATTTTTGTCAGTGCTCAACGACTGATATTCGATACAGAAAACCCGCTATTCAATGCGAAACGTTTTGTACCTGTATACATGTTCATTACCACAATGGTCATTGCACTTGTAACGATCAAGAAAGGTCTTAAGCACGTAGGTCTTCACCTAAGCAACTCTGAAGCGTGGATGTGGTCTGCTGGCGTATCTGGCCTGATCATGGTCGGCGGCTACCTATACATTCAGAAGAAATTTGCTAACCGCGAAGAAGACCATGGCTTTACTGGCGTAGAAGGCATCTTCAGCGTACTAATGGTTATCACAGCTTGTGCGATGGCATTTGCGCACGGTTCAAACGATGTAGCAAACGCGATTGGCCCACTATCAGCGGTTGTTTCAACGGTTGAGCACATGGGTGAAATCTCAGGTAAGAGCACCATCGCATGGTGGATTCTTCCTCTAGGTGGTATTGGTATCGTTGTTGGTCTTGCGACCATGGGCCATAAAGTAATGGCAACCGTAGGTACTGGTATTACAGAACTAACACCTAGCCGTGGCTTTGCAGCTCAACTAGCGACAGCATGTACAGTTGTATTGGCTTCTGGTACTGGTCTTCCAATCTCAACCACACAAACATTAGTTGGTGCGGTTCTGGGTGTAGGTTTTGCTCGTGGTATCGCGGCGCTGAATTTAGGTGTTGTACGTAACATCGTTGCATCTTGGATTGTAACGCTACCAGCAGGTGCTCTGCTTGCTGTTGTATTCTTCTACGCAATTCAGGCTGTGTTTAGCGTGTAATAGCGATTTCGTTAGTGAATACTAGCGTCAGAATACTGTGAGCTTCAGTAACGATATGTAAATGCCATGTCATTATTGACTCAAACGCACAGAAAGGGAGGCTTTGCCTCCCTTCTTTGTTGCACCACATAAAGAAACTAAATATTATTTGTGGATTGAGGCTGACTCATACGCCTACCCAATTTGAATCGTTAAGGGATTTACTGTGAAAAAACTGATTAGCTTAGTTTTGTTCGCAATGCTTGCGGCTCCAGCTGCCTTTGCACAAGACCGTTATATTGCTGACAAACTATTTACTTATATGCATTCTGGCCCAAACAATACGTTCCGTATCATCGGTAGTGTTGACGCTGGTGAGAAGATTACCTACTTACAAACGAACAAGAGCACGGGTTACACCCAGGTTCAAGACAGCCGTGGCCGTAAAGGTTGGGTTGAAAGTAAGTTTGTAAGCACACAAGAAAGCATGGCACTGCGCATGCCTAAGCTAGAAAAAGAACTCGCTGAAGTAAAAGGCAAGCTAGCGAATGCTCGTCAGAGTGCTGACAGCGAAAAAGCAGGCCTAGCGAGCTCTCTAGAGTCTCGTAACAAGCAGATTGCTGAACTAGAACAGAACTACAGTGAAATTAGCCAACAGCTAACGAGCTCTCAAACAGAGAACCGTGAACTACGCGCTAAACTAGACACTCAAAAAGATGATCTACTATTGAAGTACTTCATGTACGGTGGTGGTGTTGCTGGTATCGGTCTACTTCTGGGCCTTGTCCTACCACACATTATGCCTCGTCGTAGAAAGTCACCAAACGGCTGGGCGTAAGCGATTCGTTTGTCGATTTCTCGTGTTGTACGTGAATCAAAGTAAATTCAGTATCGAATATCAAAAAGGAGCACCAAGGTGCTCCTTTTTATTTGCCTTTTATCTAGATGCTTTTAGAACTCGCTAGCCTTTCCATTCATACAGCGCGGGAATTTCTATCTTTTGCTGATTGAATTCAATCACTATCGATTGAGGTTTAATCTCAAGCAACTGAATGTCCTGTCCTATCCAGTCTCCTTGCGCCACTTCTTGGCCATTCACTTTGACCCAACGCTTCGTTTCACTGCTTGAGTACATGTGAGTTTGTAGATCTAACTTGGGTAACACTCCAGATAAGCTATTGCTATGAGACTCGAGTTCTATTGTCTGAGATTCCGTTTGTGTTGCTGGTCTTGAATCCATTGGTTCGGGCGCGTCTTGCTGATCTCCCATAATCGATTCAAGCTTCAACGCCAGATCAGGAGGCAGTTCACTGAAGTCTAGCCCTTGCAGTAAATCACTGTCCGATTGCAAATCACGGCTCTCATCGCTCGCTGTAGGTTGAGCTGATGATTGCACCGTTGATGAATCAGAGCTGGCTGTCGCTTGTGTATGATTGTCTGCGTTTGCCGCACTCACGTTTGAGCCACCAGCACGATTGCCGCTATCTGAGTCAATCTGTGCATAAACCGCCTGGCGTGGCAGTGCTGCTAATGTCTGACTTACCGGAGCAGCACGAACAGCAAACAACGCTTTGTTTTTAACTCCTTCTGACGCAGTATCCACACTTTGCGTACCAGCCTCAGCTATTTCAACTTCAACGTCTGGTTGAGGTGCCTGTTCTAGTTGCACGACGTCAACGGGTTGCTTTGCTGATGGTGACTGTTGTTGGTCGTTATACGATTGATAAGCTAAAGTTCCACCCACTATCAAGGAAGGAACCAACATAAAGAGTAAGCCCATAGCAACCGAGGAACCTTTCTTTTTACTGATCGCCATTGCAGAGTTCGGTACATGATGACTTTGATAACCTCTAAGCTCAGATTGTTTAAGCTCGTGCATAATGCGTGACATTAGCTTGCACCTCCATCCAGTGACATCAGCTTAGGAGAATCGAGTTGAGCTAACCTTTGAAGTCTTGCTAGCGTGCGTTTTCCAGCGATACCATCTACCGACATCCCTTGCCAAATTTGAAAGGCTTCGACCTTCATTTTCAATTCGCTATCGAAAATATCACTGCCAGATACAACATCATCCAAAACTTCAGAAAGTAACAGATCAAGCAGTGCAACTGCCTCACCTTGATAACCTTCTTTAAGCGTCTCTCTTAATGGCTGTTTCCAAATCGCGACATAATCACCTTGCCATATTTGCTCTAGAGATCGCTTAGGCATTACCAAAAGCTTTTCATTAACTAATAATTCCACCGAATCTTCGGACGCACCATAAAGTACCGCGAACACAGGTTCTTGCTCAATATCTAACTCAAGGACAACAGGCACACCAAGCTCTAATAAGGACTCTAGATTGGACTGGTGTTGCTCACATACGAAAACACTTTGCGGCTCACTTAAACACAAGCCATCACGTAGTGAAGACTGATAACCCCATAAAGTATAGAGATCTTTAATCGCCAGAGAACGGTTGGTTCCCTGCATCAAATGCTGCTGAATGTGTTGTGGTAATGCAAATTTTGAAGATTCAGGTTGCAAGACCAATTCTGGAGAGCCTACCACCAAAGAGCGCTGAACGGTTGGAGAGGCTTCAATGCTCGCTTCGCTTAAAGGCTCAGTAGATAACCAGGAGTCGATATACGATGGCGCGAAATTAAAGGTCGCGAATGCTAAACCAATGCTTAACACAGCAACACTTGCGTATTGGATTAACTTTGGAGCCACATAAGCCATGCGAGGTTTTTCAACGTGATAAACCTCGGCTTGAAAGGCCATGATCTGTTGGCAAGCTCGGCTAACCGTGTCATTCGAAGGAGCTCGTTCACCATCATGAAAAGAGAGCTGAAGCGCTTTATCACACACCAAGTTAATCAACCTTGGGATGCCATGGGTATATTGGGCAATTAACTTAACCGAGCGATTTGAAAACAACATCTGCTCGCCACCCGCCGTTTCCAAACGAAACGCGATGTACTTGCCAGTTTCCTCAATATTGAGTGGCAGCAAGTGATAACGCCCCGTAATACGCTGCGCTAGTTGACGTAGCTGAGTGGTTTGTAAGTGTTGCTGTAATTCAGGCTGACCAACCAACAAAACTTTTAATAATTTACGACTGTCAGTTTCTAAATTAGTCAGAAGACGCAACTGCTCCAGCACATCGGCTGCGAGATGTTGGGCTTCATCGATCACCAATAAAGTTTGAATGCCTTCGGCATGGCTATCGAGTAAGAAGTGATGAATCGCCTGAGTCAATTGTTTCAACGATGCCTGTTCAGGGTACTCAACCTCAAACTCATCGCAGACAGCTTCAAGTAAATCAGTATTGGAAAATGTAGGGTTAAGTATAAGGCCAGCTTGAGTCTGACTATCGAGAGAGGACAGCATTGCCTTGGCGACCGTAGTTTTCCCTGTACCAACCTCACCGGTGAGCATTGCAAAGCCCCCACCTTCGCCTAAACCGGCTTGTAGGTTCTGCATCGCCTCTTGGTGACGCTGACTCAAAAACAAATAGCGAGAATTTGGTACAATCGAAAATGGCATCTCAACGAAGCCAAAATATTCCTTATACATGTGCTGCCCTATAATTACGATTAATGGAAAGTACCATTGCTTGCAGTAAAGTCCAGCAGTGATAAAACATTTCGAGGTGATAAGTTGCAAATATTCGATAGCCTACCAAAAGAGAATGGGCTACAACGCTATCTCGTCGGCGGTGCGGTACGCGACCAACTGCTCAACATTGAAAGTTATGATAAAGATTGGGTGGTCGTCGGAAGTACTCCTCAAGAGATGGAGAGCCTTGGCTTTACCGCTGTCGGGAAGGATTTCCCTGTCTTCTTACATCCAAAAACCAAAGAAGAGCACGCACTGGCTCGTACCGAAAGAAAGTCTGGCTCAGGTTACACCGGCTTCGAATGTTACTTTGCGCCAGACGTAAGTTTGGAAGAAGATCTGATGCGTCGAGATTTGACGATCAACGCTATTGCTCAAGATGACAAGGGCCAACTTTACGATCCTTACCATGGCGAGAGAGATCTCTCTGATCGAATTCTAAGACACGTTTCTGATGCGTTTATAGAGGATCCTCTACGAGTGCTGCGCGTCGCTCGCTTTGCAGCAAAACTTCACCATCTTAACTTCACGGTTGCACCTGAAACCATGGATATGATGAGTAAGATCGTCCAATCCGGTGAACTCGCACACCTCACCGCAGAACGAGTTTGGCAAGAGTGGCATAAGTCTCTTAGTACATCACATCCAGAGGTGTTCCTTTCCGTTTTAAGAGAATGTGGCGCATTGGCTGTTGTATTACCTGAAATTGATGCTCTATTTGGCGTACCTCAGCCTGAAAAATGGCACCCTGAGATCGACACGGGGATTCACACTCTGATGGTTGCTCAACAAGCAGCACTCTTAAGCCTGTCATTGCCTGTGCGCTTTGCTGCTCAAGTGCACGACTTAGGCAAAGGCGTCACACCAGAGAAAGAATGGCCAAGCCACAAAATGCATTGTCACACTGGTTTAAAGATCATTAAAAGGCTTTGCCAAAGAGTACGAGTGCCCAATGAGTTTAGAGATTTAGCACTGCTGGTATGCGAGCAACACTCTAATATCCATCGAGCAAGTGAGCTCAAACCAGCCACTTTCCTCAAAATTCTCAATAAGTTCGATGTTTGGCGTAAACCAGATAGGCTAGATAACATATTACTTTGCTGCCAAGCTGATCACGCAGGTCGTAAAGGATTAGAAGATCAGCCTTATCCTCAGAAAGCGCGTTTTGAAGTGGCTTACCAAGCGGCGCTTCAAGTCGAGGTTAAATCGATTATTGCCGATGGTTTTCAAGGTAAAGAGATTCGAGAAGAGCAAGAGAAACGCAGAGCTGCAGCCATTGAAAACGCATTATCAGAGCTCACTGATACTTAGTCTTCACTCCATTAGTAAGCACGCATTAAAAAGCCCGCGAGTCAGCGGGCTTTTTATTTCAATCTTTATACGACGAGACTGTTATCAGCGTCTGTTATTGCATCATTAAGAAAGCAAACAGACCACAACCTAGAATTAGGCGGTAGATAACAAATGGTGTCATACCCATGCGTGAAATAAGCTTCAAGAAGAAGTGAATACAGATGTAAGCACTGATGAAAGACACCGCAACACCCGTTAGCAGAGTGCCAACATGGATTGGGTCACCGCTTGTCACCAACTTAAGACCCAAGTAGCCACCAGCCAAAGTGATGATTGGAATAGACATCAAGAAAGAAAATCGAGCTGCCGCTTCACGAGTAAAGCCAAGGTAAAGCGCTGCAGTAATGGTTGCGCCAGAACGAGACGTTCCCGGGATAATCGCCATTGCTTGAGCCAGGCCAATAAACAAAGCCTTTTTCCAACCCGCTTGGTATTCGTCATCACGTAGGCTTGAATTCTTATCCACCCACCATAGCAATAGGCCAAAAATGATCGTCGTCGTTGCAATCACCCACGCGCTACGCAAGTAAAGCTCAACAATGTCTTTCATCAACAAGCCAAAGATACATGCCGGGATCGTTGCGAGAATGATCATCCACGCTAACTTCGCTTCTTTACTGCGATCACCCTTAAATACCGAGCCAAAAAACGCACTCAACAAAGAGACCACTTCTTTGCGGAAATAAATAACCACTGCAGCCAACGTACCAACATGTACTGCAACATCAAAAGCCAAACCTTGATCTTCCCAACCCAATACCGCGGAAGGAAGGATTAAGTGTGCTGAACTGGAAATAGGTAGAAATTCAGTAAAGCCTTGTACCAACGCCAATATAAACGCTTCAAAATAACTCATTACTTACCTTAAAAATTATAGTTTTATGTCTACGACAGAGAGCGAGTCTAGTTGCTGCATCTTCTGCCATATTTCACCGACGGTTCGTCCGTCTTGCGGGATGACTCTCGCAGGACAGAGATCATAAAGTGGTTGTGTTACAAAAGGATATTTATAAATATCACTGCGTGGTAATTCTGGATCGCTCTCAGAAACCACCTCTCCAAACAGCACAATATCAAGATCGAGCTTTCGATCTTGAAGCTTATGAGCGTCTTCAGAGCGACCCCATTTAAACTCAATCTTACGCAGTTGCTGTGAAAATTCAGTCAATGATAGTGATGTGTCGAGTTCTATCACAAAGTTATAAAACGAGTGGCTTTTAAACCCCACAGGCTCACAGTGATAGATTTTAGAGCATTTAAGGTTAGTCCCTAACGATTGAAGCTCTGTCCATGCCACCCTTGCATGCTTGTCGCGGTCTATGTTCGTGCCGACACCAACATAGGCTATTGTCATGCCTGACCTCGTTCGATGATCACACCGACTGCTTTCGCTTGTGGCACTGCGCCAGGTTTAGCCAAACGGATCTTAATCCAAGGCACAGAGAATTGAGTCATGATCAATTCAGCGACTTCTTCTGCTACACGTTCAACCAATAAGAAGCGACCATTAGCAATATGATCTAATACCGCAGTGCTGACTGTCGAATAATCCAAAGCATCGACTACATCGTCACTTTTTCCCGCAGGGCGGTTGTCATGAGCCATTTCAATATCAAGTACAAGTTTTTGTTTAATCTCTTGTTCCCAATCGTAAACACCGATCGTTGTAATTACTTCTAGCTGTTCAATGAAAACTTTATCCAGTGCCATGACTTGTCCTTTTAGAGGTCGGATACCCATATTGGGGAAAAAAACGTATTATTCGTGTAATTCCAGATATGATATCAATTACTCTTGGATTGAGCATTATTTTCCCATCGTTAGGCTTACAACCGTTTAAGGAAAAACATGACCCCTTTGGCACTTATCATGATCATTGCAGCCTATTTGCTAGGTTCAATTTCGAGTGCGGTCTTGATATGCCGAGTCTTAAGACTTCCTGATCCAAGAACGGTAGGCTCCAACAATCCAGGGGCCACCAATGTACTCCGCTTGGGCGGTAAAGGCGCCGCGGCAGCCGTACTACTTTGTGACATGCTTAAAGGCACCATTCCAGTCTGGCTTGGCTACTACCTCAATATCGACTCGATCATTTTAGGCGTTGTGGCTATTGCTGCATGCCTTGGTCATATGTACCCGATATTCTTCCATTTCAAAGGCGGTAAAGGCGTTGCCACCGCACTTGGAGCCATCGCACCAATTGGATTCGATTTAACAGGCATGATCATGGCGACATGGTTAGTGGTGGCATTTTTGTTTCGTTATTCTTCTTTAGCGGCATTGGTTACTGTGTTGCTTGCGCCTTTCTACGCTTGGTTAGTCAAACCTCAATACACACTGCCAGTAGCCATGTTGTGTTGCTTAATCGTTCTACGTCACCATCAGAATATTCGTCGCTTACTCGATGGCAGTGAACCAAAACTCGGGCAAAAAAAATCGGCTTAAACTGTCATGTCTAAGCCGAACCATTTTAAAACCGAGATACGTTTAAAGCGACGTAAGTATAAGTCGATCAATCATACTCAGTATTTTAGAGCTTACAGCAGATGTTTATCTAAAAACGTCTTCAGCATAGCGTTAACAAACTCGGGCTGCTCTAGCGAACTAATATGACCCGCCCCAGGAATCACCACTAACTCACTGCCTGTAATGCAATCGTGCATTAAGTAAGATTCCAATGCTGGACGTGGCTTATCTTCTTGTCCAACGGCAATCAAAACTGGCAATGCAAAGTTCTCTACCACTTCAATCATATCGCGACGTCCAAACACCATTCGACCGATTCGTGCGACTTCTTCTGCTTTCTCACCCTCAAGTGACGATAGCTGCTGAGTAAAACCTTCCACTAAAGCTGGTGAGTTAGTTTGAGCATCATTGGCGAAGAACAGTGGAACAACCGCTTCTACAATCGGCTGAGGAACCATTTTGGTTTGAGTAATGGTGTCTAGCATGCTGAAGTATTTAGCATGAGCAACTTCTGGCTCTAAACCAACAAAGGTATCCATAAGTACCAGAGACTTGATTCGTGCAGGAGCTAATTCCGCTAACTCTGCTCCCCACATACCGCCAACCGATAAACCAACCACTGAGAATTCTTCGATCTCTAAATGATCAAGCAGAGCCAAAACGTGCTGAGCGTAATCTTTTAGGTTACGCATTGAACTTGGTGCAGCTTGAGATTCACCATGAGACCAAAGCTCTGGAACAATACAACGATACTGCGCTTTTAGCGCATCGATCTGTGGCTTCCACATCGCACTATCCCAAAGATAGCTGTGGCCGAATACTACGACAGGGCCTTGACCTTCATCGAGGTACGTCATTGACTGATTATCTACAGTAAACTTGTTCATTTTCTTCCCTAATATCTCTCTACGAATATCGCTCAGCTTATGAAACGACGATATATAAAAACGGCCGCACGAGGCGACCGTTTATCGAAACACACTGGTTTATTCTGCGCTTAGTTTTTGTTGATCGACTGTTTTCGTTGATCGACTTTTTCTCGTTGAACGATTGCGACTACTTAAGCAATTGGCTCTAGTTGGTCAATTGGCCAACGCGGCGTGGCATGAACAGACAAATCAGCCGTTTCACCATTTTTAAGGCGTTGCATACCCGCGTAAGCAATCATCGCACCGTTATCAGTACAGAACTCAGTGCGTGGGTAGTACACCTCACCACCGATTTTCTTCGCCAGCGCTTCAAGCTCAATACGTAGCTGTTTGTTGGCACTTACACCACCAGCAATCACTATACGTTTCATGCCCGTTTCCGCCAAGGCACGCTTACATTTGATTACCAAGGTCGCACAAACGGCTTCTTGGAACGCGTAAGCGATATCAGCACGTGTCTGATCGTCGTTGTCATTCGCACGAATCGTGTTCGCAGCAAATGTTTTTAGACCAGAAAAGCTCATATCGAGCCCTGGACGATCGGTCATTGGACGCGGGAACTTAAAACGACCTGGAGTGCCTTTTTCTGCTAAACGAGACAGCAATGGACCACCTGGGTAATCTAAACCCATCAACTTCGCGGTCTTATCAAAAGCTTCACCGGCCGCATCATCAATCGATTCACCAAGAATTCGATACTCGCCGATGCCTTTCACTTCTACCATCATGGTATGTCCGCCAGAAACCAGCAGAGCCACAAATGGGAATGGTGGCGGGTTATCTTCTAACATTGGCGCAAGAAGGTGACCTTCCATATGGTGCACTGGCACAGCAGGCACGCCCCACGCATAAGCAATACTACGACCAATGGTTGCACCCACGAGCAGTGCACCAACTAAACCTGGGCCAGCCGTGTAAGCAACACCATCAATGTCTTTGGAGGTCAAGTTAGCTTCCGCTAATGCCGCTTTAATCAATGGAATGGTCTTTTTCACGTGGTCACGTGATGCAAGTTCAGGCACCACACCACCATAATCGGCGTGCAGTTTTACTTGGCTGTATAATTGATGAGAAAGCAGCCCTTGCTCATCATCATAAATCGCGATTCCTGTTTCATCACAAGAGGTTTCAATACCAATAATGCGCATAATTTTCTCGGCACGCTTTCGTCTAAAATGGGAAATTAGCGCAATATTACCCTGCCTAAGCTCTTCAAACAAATATTGTACAGACTATAATCGACAAAGTGCTTTACAAAGCCACTGTGATCGGATTAAAATTCCGCACCATTTTTGATCAAGCTGGTTAATGGCCAAACGCGAATAGAGAGTTAGCTCGATGGTAACTTCTCTGATTTGGTACTGAGTGACCAGCGATAATGAATAACCCCTGAGGTGAAAGGCATATGCCAATAGTTAAAGTACGTGAAAACGAACCGTTCGACGTTGCACTACGTCGTTTCAAGCGCTCTTGTGAAAAAGCAGGTATCCTTTCTGAAGTGCGTCGTCGTGAGCATTACGAAAAACCAACTACAGTTCGCAAACGCGCTAAAGCAGCAGCTCAAAAGCGTCACGCTAAGAAGCTAGCTCGCGAAAACGCACGTCGCGTTCGCCTGTACTAATAACTTAATCCATAAGGACTGAGTTATGGCTCTTATTGAACAACTCAAAGAAGAGCAAAAATTAGCGATGAAAGCCAAGGACAAACCGCGCCTTGGCACTATCCGCTTAGCTCTTTCAGCAATTAAGCAACGTGAAGTTGACGAACGGATCACTCTGAACGACGACGACATTCTTGCTGTATTAGTTAAAATGGTTAAGCAACGTCGCGATTCTGTTGCTCAATATGAATCGGCAAATCGTCAAGATCTTGCTGATGTGGAAAAAGCAGAAATTACTGTACTTGAAGGCTTTATGCCTCAGCCGTTAACCGAAGAAGAAGTTATTGCACTACTTGATAGCGCAATCGCCGAAGCTCAACCAGCGGGCATGCAAGACATGGGTAAAGTAATGGCTATCTTGAAACCACAAATTCAAGGGCGTGCAGATATGGGTAAAGTGAGTGGTTTAGTTCGTTCTAAACTCGCTTAATCCCAAATCAAATTGCAACAAGCCGTGCAATCCTTCGGAACGCACGGCTTGTTTGTATCTGTAACCCATTCAAACTATTATTATCCACACTCTCAGTTAGTGCATTTTTCTAAGGTTTTATGGCAGGACACATCCCGCGCAGTTTCATCGATGATCTCCTAGCACGTCTCGACATTGTCGATATTGTCGACGCACGCGTGAAACTTAAGAAAAAAGGCAAAAACTATGGTGCTTGTTGTCCATTTCACAATGAGAAAACCCCCTCTTTCAGCGTAAGCCAAGAAAAACAGTTTTATCACTGCTTTGGCTGTGGCGTACATGGCAATGCCATCGACTTCATGATGGAGTTCGAACGCCTCGATTTCGTGGAAGCGATTGAAGAGCTTGCTTCCTTTCTCGGGTTAGATGTCCCAAGAGAACAGCGCAGCGGTGAAATATCAACAACACCAAGAGCCAACAGCGAACAAAAACGTAACCTCTACGATTTGATGGGCGGAATCAGTAATTTTTACCGCTCTCAACTGAAGATCTCAGCTAACAAGCCTGCGATTGATTACCTAAAAAATCGTGGACTGTCTGGTGAAATCGTCCAGAAATTTGGTATTGGTTACGTTGCCGACGAGTGGGACCTTGTTCGTAAAAACTTCGGGCAACAAAAAGAAGCCCAAGACATGCTGGTTACTGGCGGCATGTTAATAGAAAACGATAAAGGCAACCGATACGATCGATTCCGTGGACGCGTAATGTTCCCGATTCGTGACCGTCGTGGCCGAGTGATTGGATTTGGTGGTCGTGTTTTAGAAGACGGCACGCCGAAATATCTAAACTCACCAGAAACGCCTATCTTCCATAAAGGTAAAGAGCTTTACGGCCTTTATGAAGTGATGCAAGCCTACCGTGAACCGCCTCAGATACTTGTTGTAGAAGGTTACATGGATGTCGTCGCTCTCGCGCAATATGGTGTCGATTATTCAGTAGCCTCACTGGGCACCTCAACTACAGGTGACCACGTTCAAATGTTATTCCGACAAACCAGTACCGTGGTTTGTTGTTATGATGGCGACAGAGCAGGTAAAGAAGCGGCGTGGCGCGCATTAGAAAACGCATTAGAGTTTCTAAAAACAGGTAATACGCTGAAGTTCCTATTTTTGCCTGATGGCGAAGACCCTGACAGCTATATAAGAGAACACGGTAAAGACGCTTTTGAACAACTGGTACAAAATGCGACCCCGCTCTCGACTTACTTGTTTGATAACCTCATCGAACTGCATAAGCTAAACTTAGGAACAACCGAAGGAAAATCGGCCCTGCGTGCACACGCCAGTGCCCTGATTAATAAAATTCCTGACAGTTACTTCCAAGAACTGCTCGAAAAATTACTCGATGAGCGTACTGGATTTGATAACCAATTGAGACGTGCTCGCGTTCATACAAAGAACCCGACACCTCAACCGCATAAAGAGCTCAAGCGCACTCCAATGCGTGAAGTTATCGCTTTGCTTATCCAAAATCCGAGCTATGCTGATATGGTACCGGACTTATCAAGCGTCAAAGGCTTACAGTTGCCTGGACTAAGTTTATTCGTTGAAGTACTTGATAAATGCCACGCGCATCCCCATATCAACACAGGCCAATTATTAGAGCATTGGCGACATAATAAACATGAGGCACTTCTGTCTCGTCTCGCGAGCTGGGAAATCCCCCTCGACGAAGACAATCAAGAAGACATATTTTTAGATTCATTGGACAATATCCTTGCCCAGTGCGTTGAAAAACAAATTGAAAACCTGCAGGCCAAAGCAAGAAGTGTCGGTTTATCAGCCGAAGAAAAAAGGGAGCTACTAGCTTTAATGCTAGATCTAAAAGCGTAACCCTGTTTGATTAGTCAGCATTTAATAAATTTGTTAACATAATTGGTTTGCATTTGAGAATGCAACGTCCTTCACCAGACCTGAAGTTGGATATCATCTATGGATCAAAATCCGCAGTCACAGCTAAAATTACTTGTTATTAAAGGCAAGGAACAAGGCTATCTGACCTACGCCGAAGTAAACGACCACCTACCTGCAGAAATCGTGGATTCTGAACAGGTAGAAGACATCATTCAAATGATTAACGACATGGGTATCAAGGTAGTAGAAACTGCACCTGATGCTGATGATCTAGCTCTTAATGATGACGATGCCAATATAGATGAAGATGCAGCTGAAGCTGCTGCTGCTGCGCTTTCAAGCGTAGAGAGCGAGATTGGCCGTACTACTGACCCTGTTCGTATGTACATGCGTGAAATGGGCACAGTTGAGCTACTAACTCGTGAAGGCGAGATCGACATTGCTAAGCGTATTGAAGACGGTATTAATACCGTTCAACTATCCGTTGCTGAGTACCCAGGCACCATTCCATATATCTTGGAACAGTTTGACCGCGTACAAGCAGAAGAGATTCGCTTAACAGACCTAATCAATGGCTTTGTTGACCCAGACGACGATGGCACAGCTGCGCCAACGGCAACACACATCGGTTCAGAACTTGCTGAAACTGATCTGGAAGACGAAGACAAAGAAGAAGCTGAAGACGACGAGGAAGAGGAAGAAGAAGATACAGGTATTGATCCTGAGCTTGCTCTTGAGAAGTTTACAGCGCTTCGTACTAGCTACCAAAACCGTCAGCTAGCAATCAATGAATACGGCCACGAAAGCCCGAAAGCAACGATTGCAACAACAATGATGCAAGACGTATTCAAAGAATTCCGTCTGACACCAAAACAGTTTGACTACCTAGTAAATGAACTTCGCACTTCAATGGATCGTGTACGTACTCAAGAACGCCTAATCATGCGTCAAACGGTTGAGTACGGCAAAATGCCGAAGAAATCATTCATTGCCTTATTTACTGGCAACGAATCTAGCGAAGCATGGTTGGATGAAGTTCTTGCTTCAGATAAGCCATACGCAGAAAAAATTAAACGTAACGAGCACGACATTCGTCGTTCTATCCAAAAACTGGATATGATCGAACGCGAAACCTCTCTTACTGTTCAAAGCATTAAAGACATCAGCCGTCGTATGTCTATCGGTGAAGCGAAAGCTCGTCGTGCGAAGAAAGAGATGGTTGAGGCGAACTTACGTCTAGTAATCTCGATTGCTAAGAAGTACACAAACCGTGGTCTACAATTCCTGGATCTAATCCAAGAAGGTAACATCGGTCTGATGAAAGCCGTAGATAAGTTTGAATACCGTCGTGGTTACAAGTTCTCTACTTACGCTACGTGGTGGATCCGTCAAGCAATCACTCGTTCGATTGCCGACCAAGCTCGTACTATCCGTATTCCGGTTCACATGATCGAAACGATCAACAAACTAAACCGTATCTCTCGTCAAATGCTACAAGAGATGGGTCGTGAACCACTTCCGGAAGAATTGGCTGAACGCATGCAAATGCCTGAAGACAAGATCCGCAAAGTACTGAAAATCGCTAAAGAGCCTATCTCAATGGAGACACCAATCGGTGACGACGAAGATTCGCACCTAGGTGATTTCATCGAGGATACAACTCTTGAGCTTCCTTTAGACTCAGCAACGGCAACCAGCCTACGCGGTGCAACTAAAGACGTTCTTGCGGGCCTAACTCCTCGTGAAGCTAAAGTACTACGTATGCGTTTCGGTATCGACATGAACACAGACCACACTCTTGAAGAAGTGGGTAAGCAGTTCGACGTAACTCGTGAGCGTATCCGTCAAATCGAAGCAAAAGCACTACGTAAACTTCGTCACCCAAGCCGTTCAGAAACTCTGCGCAGCTTCCTAGACGAGTAATCACACGCTTTAATGTGATTAGCTTTTAAGCTTAAAATAGAAAAGGTGAGCGTTGGTTCACCTTTTTTGTGCCTACATGATTTAAGTGGCTAAGATGTAAGCGGAATTGGCCCCTATAGTGTCTAGACACCATTGAGCGCTTCCCCTATAATCTATGCCCTACGGCCCCTTAGCTCAGTGGTTAGAGCGCACGACTCATAATCGTTCGGTCCCCAGTTCAAATCTGGGAGGGGCCACCAAATTAGAAAAGCCAGAACAGTTTATACTGCTCTGGCTTTTTGCTTTTCTGAAGCAGTACAACTCAATAGCTATATTTCCTACAAATAGCGAATCGTCCCGAACACAATTCCAATTGCCTCTCTGTGACTGAGCTTACTTTTCTTTTATAAAAAAATCGGCAATATGAACGTACATAAATCGTTCAATAGTTCAGGGAAGACACATGAAAGACGAAACACTCTCGATTCACTTCGGTTACGACACAGATCCAACAACTAAATCCGTTGCCACACCTATTTACCAAACCGTAGCTTACGAATTCGATGATGCACAACACGGCGCCGACCTGTTTAACCTTGCGGTGCCAGGCAATATCTACACTCGCATAATGAACCCAACCAACGATGTGTTGGAAAAACGTATGGCGGCCTTAGAAGGCGGGATTGCTGGCTTAGTCGTGAGTGCGGGCAGCGCTGCGATCAACTACGCGATTCAAACGTTGGCACAGATCGGTGACAACATTGTCTCCACACCTCAGCTTTACGGCGGTACTTACACCCTGTTTGCTCACATGCTACCAAACCAAGGCATAGAGGTTCGCTTTGCCAAAGACGATAAACCTGAAAGCTTAGCTGCACTGATCGATGAAAAAACCAAGGCGGTTTACTGCGAGAGTATTGGTAACCCAGCAGGCAATATCATCGACTTAGAGCGTGTGGCCGAGCTTGCTCACGCACAAGGTGTACCTGTGATTGTTGATAACACCGTAGCAACTCCGGTGCTGTGTAAGCCTATCGACTTTGGCGCAGATATCGTGGTGCACTCACTCACCAAATACGTGGGTGGTCACGGAACAACGCTGGGTGGCGTGATTGTCGACTCTGGCAAATTCCCATGGGCAGAGCACAAAGATCGCTTCCCAGTATTTAATCAGCCAGAACCTTCTTACCACGGTGTGGTGTACACCGAGGCTTTTGGTGACGCTGCGTTTATTGGTCGTGCTCGAACGGTTCCACTGCGTAATACGGGTGCAGCACTGTCACCCATGAATGCCTTCATGTTGATGCAGGGTCTAGAAACGTTGTCGCTACGCATGGAGCGACACACAGAGAATGCACTGAAAGTAGCTGAGTACCTTCAGCAACATGAGAAAGTGAGTTGGGTGAGCTACGCTGGTTTACCCACGTCTGAGTTCTATCCTCTGGCTGAGAAATACATGCAAGGTAAGCCGTCTGCCATTTTATCTTTTGGCTTAAAAGATGGTTATGAAGCCGGTGTGCGTTTCTATGATGCGCTGCAAATCTTCAAGCGCTTGGTGAACATTGGCGATGCAAAATCTCTCGCTTGTCACCCTGCTTCTACAACACACCGTCAATTAAGCGAAGCGGAACAAAAGCAAGCAGGTGTATCACCAGAGATGATTCGCCTCTCAGTAGGTATTGAACACATTGACGATATCTTGGCTGACCTAGAGCAAGCACTTAATGCTTAGCACTTAATGACGCTACCGCTAGCTCTAACACTGATCGTTAATTAACAGACACAAAAAAAGCCCATCACAGGATGGGCTTCTTATTATCTAATTGTCGGTGGACATTAAAGATTAAAACTTTTCTTTCTTCCAGAGCTTGTTGTTATGTAGATATACGGGGAATGAAGTAACAATAAAGATTGAAACTAAGTCAATATCCCGACCTTCCAAAGTCTAAAGTTATGACAATAAAGTTTAAAACTTTTAGAATACTTCTACTTAATCTCCATAAGCAGGGCGGGATCACACTTCGCTCACTTCTTAATCAAGCCGTATTCGAGCTTAAAATCTAAGTCGAATTTCCCGAAAACTGCCGAGAAAATACAAACTCCTCAGTTTGAAAAGCGACCAATATGTTTGCGGATTGAACGATTAAGTTAGTATGCTCTCACCCTGATCTCCATAAGGGCTTTGCCCCTAACCATAATACTTCTCAAAGATATGCATACATACCTCGCTACAAGTTTAAATCATAAGTCATCGTCATCAGACTCAACCCAAAACCAATAATTTTGCAAACGTATTATACAAAATAGTTAAATTGAAAAATCTTTCTCAAGTGCAATACGTGCTTTGTATCCTACGAAATAACTTCTAAGCAACTTATTGGAGAAGATTTCACGAAGGTGGGACACACGTTGACCGTTCATTAACAGTTTGTTGCTGAGTACCTTGATATCAAAGTTCTGAGCGTTACTCAATGTAAATGAAGAATACTGTTGAACTATTATTTCACTTAATGGCTCGTTGGTTAAAACACATGGAGCGACTGGAGAATAATGAGAGGGCTCTACTTGAGCACTCTTTGCCATTCTGAGAGCTTCTTTGAGTTGGTTAAACTTTTTGATCCACCCTGGTAGGAATACTAACGGTGGTAATTCCTGGTTATAATCAAAACTAATAAGGCCGGATGAATTAAATACACACAAGTCTAACCAATTGATATTTGCAGAAATCGCTTTACCAAAATTGAATGTATAGTAAATATTATTATTACTGTCTTTAGGAAGAACTATAAAGTCACAACTCTCACGTGAGTTTAATTGACGCTCATGAGCATCCTTACGCTTCTTTGTATTGCTAACTAATTCAGTTTTAAATGGAATTAATAACACTTCATTAACTGACCGTTCCCCCAATTCATCCGGCTTTCCCCTTACCATTAGGTCACAGGCTTGTTCCAAGAGAATGTATTTCTGCGCACCTATATCGAATATATCACCAGAACGTATAGGTGTATGTGTGATGTTTATTGTTTCATCAAAAACTTCTTGGTGACGAAGTTTAGAAAAATTGTTATTGGGTAAAATCAATCCTTTTAAATATTCCACATACGCTTCATCCCTCAAAATAGGAGAGGTTTGTACAGAACGGTAAGCTACTATCTTTTCTAGGATAGAATTCTGTTCATTCAAATATTGACTAATAGCTTCATACTGTTTAATTGAAAATAAGCGATGTAGTAAATCAATTTCAGAAGCACCTTCATCAAGTGAGCTCTTAAAAATTGAAGAATCAACTTCATAAATAGAATGTTGACTCAAATCTGATTTTAAATTGTTAATTGATTCAATAAGTTTCTCCGAAACGCTTTCAACCATTTCGGAGCTTAATTTTCTAAGAAATATTCGTTTTACAAACTCAGATGCTTTAAATTTAATACATATCTTTTTGTCATCTTCCATGATATCTTTGGATAGAACGGAAAAGTATTGAGAATTAATATGACTTGCTACTTCTTTTGTTATTTTAAATCGCTCATTTTCTTCTTCTGAACCGTTTTTTGTTTCGCTAGTAAATAAAACACAATAAATATTACTTAACTCGCTATTAAGCACATCAAATACTATTAATTTACCATGATCTTTAGGAAGGTTTTCACGAGAAAAATCATAGTCAATGAGGAAAAGATTTTCATCAGAATTCTTAAGCCAAAATTCCTTTTCTTGTTGCCATTTTTTATTGCTTAACGTGTGTACTCTTTTATTTGTGTGATCTTCAAATATATCTTTGAGATTTTGAAATTCTTCTGGAGTGAAATCGGGAAGATCTTTCTCGATATATTTGTAGAACTTTTCAATACTATCCTCATCTTCTGGTAACTGGTCTTTCCATATATCAAAAGGAGAATTCGATTGTAACTCTGCTATAGTTGAAAAAGGTTCAAACTCTTGAATCAAAGTTGGTTCTACTTCATAGTAGTTTTTAACTTCAGTTAAAAACTCATCTTTAAAGTCACCACTGTTAGGAGCAAATCGGTCGTCCACCCAAATTACATTATCTAATTTAATTGCGTCGAAAACGCTTTGTTTAAATTGTTCTACAGCCATTACACCAACGCCTCGATTAAATCAATTTCAAACTTATATCTTCTACCAAATTTATTTCTTTCTTCTAATAATTTGATAGAGCACCCTCTTTCTTTGAGTAGGGTTTGTACAATATATAACCCTAAGCCTTGGCCATATTCTTTATCTGATGCGAACATATCAAATAGCACATCTTCCAATGCAGGTCTAACGCCTTTAGCACTATCCCAAATTGTGATGATGCTATTGTCTACAGAGATCGTTATTGAATGTTCGTCTTGAGGGTAGTGAGCTTTATATACCGTTAACCAGTGCTCAGAGTTTCGCACAATGTTATCGATGATTTGGTATAGCTTACCTCGGTTATATGATACTGATTTGGAATTTTTCTTATCGTCTAATTTTATTTCAAGCCCTTTACTTGAAAAGTAACCCTTTCGTAACTCAAAATATTCATGAACGAAATCAGAGATACTAATTTCTTCCATTACTTGTCGTTGAGCTTTTACTAGAGGGTTAAGTGATGAAATAGCTTTTGACAAAACTTGAGTGTCACCCCTAATACCGTTAAGTTCTTTGGTCAATGGAACATCTTTAATACCTAAATCTTCTACTCGTTTTTTGGCTGCATTTAGGTGTAATCGCGTATTTCTGATCTGCTCATTGGCTTCGTGAGCCAATGTTTGTGCAGATAAACCAATCGCTACGTGATCATAAAAGTTCTTAATTTGATTCTCGTAGCTTTTAATTTCATCAATAACTTTTGTAGTCGAGTGAATGTGGCTAGCTAAGTCATCAGTAAAGGCTTTGTACTGCTTTAAACTCGAATTTACTTCAGACTCTAAAGATGTCACCAGATCTTTAATGGACGCTAGTTTCTCCGCTAAGATAGGGTCACTAAACATATCTTTCTGGTTTTCATCTATCGCCTTATCAATCTCAGCGCGCTTTTCGGTAAATGTTTTCTGAATGCGTGAAGTAGATTTAGTCACCTTCGGTTGAAGCTTTATACTCTTTTTGACAATATTATCGAGCTCAACAGTCGCTTGTTTTGCCGAGTAGCCTTTAGGCTTACCAGCATCTTCTAGAATCATTTCATCTAAGAACTTGTGTGTACTTCTTCTACTGTCGTTTAAAAAATGGTTCACTGTCTCAATGAAGTGACGACAGAGAACATAAAAAGCACGATATTGAGGGTTATCTACAAAGCTTTCACGGTCAGATTTTTCGATTAAGTATTTATTATTGTACCAGCTTAGATTGACATACCCTGTAACATTACCAGGTCTTAGTGAGTATGCAGCAGAACCCGATGTCATATCTTTTGATAACCCAAGCCAGTCTTTTCCTCCGGAACCAACCTTAAATCCATCGCGATAAACGGAGATATCACCAGAAATCGCTTTTATAGTTTCTCGCATTTCTTGGAGAGAGATATCTTCGACATTGAGCGCTTCTTTCATTAATGAAAAGTTAAATAGCTTTGCTTCAAAAACACCTGGAAAGTTTTCCGAGATTAATGTTGTGCTCATCTCATCAAAGGAAGTTCTATGTTCAAAATTCAGGAAATATTTGTTTTCGGAGTGAGTAAACTCATAACCTTGCAAGCGAGGTTGTCTTTTTATGTAGTCTAGAAGTGCAATTCCATTGTCTGACAAGACATGATTGTCGAAAGGAGCTCTTCGAGAGTCTGTCGTATTAGGTTTATAAGGCATAAGGTCTATCTTGCCTTTTACAACTGCCTCGGTTTCAGTGACTGCGAATTCAAATATACTGGACGCTTGTTCTAGTAGTTTATTCGAAACGATTTCTAATTCTTCGTTGACTCCATTACAGACATAAAATGTTTTGAAGTCTGAGATTTGACCGTGAGGGGACACCATAGAAGCTATCTTGTTCTTTATAGAGTTCGACTCTTGGCTTTCCCAGAAATCTATATTTCTAAGCCCAATAGCTTCAATGATGGTGCCACTTGAAGGTTTTGGTGAAAGGGGCTTTTCTTCAATATGAATGGTGTCAATGGTTTTACCGTGAGAGAAGTCGTCCCAATTAAACGAAACGGCAATACCAGGTTGGTTAGCTTGATCATGTGTTGATATTCGGCATAAAGAGCCTAGTTGCATAGAACCTAATCGACCTAAACCTTTGTCACCGACTAAAGTTCGATCGTATTTTTTGGTTACAACCCCTTGTTCTTTTGCTGCCTTTTTTTCTGAGTAACTAACTGTAAGCCAAGAGCGATCTATCCGGTTTCTGTTCATACCGTGACCATTGTCTTTTACAGAAATTCGACCTTTATAAACCTTCTTCTCTTTTACTTCTTTACCCTCAACCATTGTGATGTGTTCAACGGTTTCGGTATATCCAGTATCAACTTCTATATAGCAAAAACTCGCATCAGCATCGTGCGAGTTTTTAATAAGTTCGACTAGAGCTATATCTGGGCCACTGATTAACTCAGCACCTAGTTGCTGAATGACATGGGCATCGATTTTAAGCTTTAGTGGGTCTGGTTTTTTTTCTTTTTCTGACGTTGTTGCCATATTATCTCCGCATTATCAGGACAGTTTCTTTGCCCATCGTTGTCGCGACTTTGTTTCTTGAAGGCATTCGTTTAGCGGGTATGTCTCTTTCAAGCTGGTAAACAAATTTACAGCCAAAACTTTCAAGTACTTCACGCATAATTTTGTCTAGTGGTACTTCAATATTTGAGATTCTTCGATTGCCTAGGGTCCAAATCATATATGCATTATCACGCAGTTCATCAACTGCATTTTCAAGAGCTAGAGAGAGATCATAAACAAAGCTAATGAGCTTTTTTGTATTGTCTGGATTCACTAGATGAATAGTCTCGATGCATTGATTTAATGAAGGGGACTTATCTTTAAGTGCTTCATGCTTCTCCGCTGACTCTTTCAACGAACCACCTAAACTAGAACTATCAATCGTGTTTTGTTGGCTCAGCAGCTGCGGTTGGGTACTTTCATTAATGTCGTTCATATCTATCCATTGCAATGGTAAATATGAAAACTGGCCATATGTTACTGTAGTAGCATTATCACCATATGGTGGTGAACTAATTAGCAGGTCGTATTTCGTTTTAGAGCGCGTGCGAGCTTTTGCATCGACATTCTTAATGCTAACTTTGCTTACACCTTTTGAACGGACTAAATGTCCGTTGTCAGCAAGCAGTTGCTTTTGAGCTTTGATGTTTTCAACACTTTTCAGAACATTACGTTTGAAGATTTCTTCAGGCGATCCAATCTTTTCAATTTGTTCTTCAGATTTAATATGAAGCTTATATGTTGAGCTTCTGGAGTTACACGTAGAGCGAACTGTGTTACTAAGTGCTAGCCAGAAGATCTTACGCGCCCATTTTGAAGGTTCGGCTTTAATTGCCAAATAGATCGTACTCAGTTCAATTTGAACATTCGGTAAGAACCATTTATCTATACCTGTGAAATTTACGGCAACAACATCTGCTTTGCTTGTTTCAATAGTGAAAAGAAGGTTAGCTACTTTCTCTTGAAGCTTTTTGATGTATAGAGGGCCACTTTTAACTTCACAAGCTAAGATTGCGAGAGGGTTTATATCATGGCCCACAAAATCGAGCCCACGCATCATTGCTTCACCTAATGTGGTGCCGGAACCCACAAATGGGTCAAATACAGTCTTAATATCATTATCTTCACTACAAATCGCATCAATAAGCTCGCCCTGCATTTGAGGAACCATCATCGCTGGGTATTGAATAAGAGCATGGCAGTGTTGTCGACTTGAACGACCTTTGAAAGACCAGTACGAGTCATCTGCCAATGAGTAAGCCTTGATTTTATTGATAATTGTTTTGTCATGTACAGTTAAAGGCATTTAGGTCGAGCTCAAATTAAGTGAATGATTAAGAATCTAATGTATCTACATCGTTATTATCTAAGACATTTTATCATCATTTGGGCATAGACACCAGGAAGAGTAATCGTATTAAGCATCTATCATAACTTGGGCGCAGCTCTCGTTTCCCAATCCGATATCGATTCTACAGGGACTCCATTGAGTACCTTTCTTATGGCTCAGGGTGATAAATCGCAAACTACTTTTGAAAGCACGCTTAGCAACCACCTCTTACGTTGGTCTCACCAAAGCCATGCCTTCTACTCAAGAAACTAATTCTCAAACTGTTGATTAATATCATTCTCACTTACTTTAACTATGTGTAGGGCGCTCAATTCATCTTTATCTAAATGAACCAAAACATCACATACTGCCGCAAAAAAACCACAAGCATCAGCACATTCTTCTATTTTGGGCTTTGACAAAAATCTAGTAGATTGATGCGCTCCAACATGAGACAACTTAACTCCTAGTTTAATATTTCTGACATCTATTAGATTGGAAAACGTCCCATAGCTAATATCTAAAACTTCAGAGATTCTAGTTCTTAGCTTATTGTTTTTATTAACTAATGTCATTATTTGAACAACATTCTTACTAAGGCTATCGGGAATTTCTCTTTTTGTGGTTGATGTGAATTTTTTTACATCAAGCATACTAATTAGTTGTTTTTGTTTTTTCAGTACTTTATCAGCAGAAATTTCAAAGATAGCTCTAATCGAGCACGCTATAAGGGGTAAGTACTCATCACGTTTTTTGGTTGAATAAGCTTTATCAATTGCATAAATCAGATCTGACACTGTTTCTAACCTGATTTTATATTCAGCAGCTGAAGGCAGTGTAAACAATGAATTACCTAACACTTTGCCAGATATATTTGATACTTTTTTTTCAAATGAAAAAATTACTTCCACTGAAACAAGGCCTGTCAGTTCATCTTTGTAACGGTATCTAACAATAACCTCTTTGGGTTCTTCGATAGAATTTAATACTCTACTGGATGACTCTTCATCATTGATAGTAATAGATACTCTGCTCTTATCTACTCTTTCACCTTTACTATCCCTTACTTGAAATATATAGTCATCTAGCCCAATTTGACTAGAAGGTATATGAAAATTTGTATGCTTCTTTCTATCTATTGATATAGATGCAACTTTAATTTCATTCTCACAAAGCTCAGCTTCGGGAATCGCTTTTCCAGTTGGATACAGTTTGCTATCTTTTTTTAATTCTTTCTTTAGTTCTGCACCTTTAGTTTGAATCAGCTCATTTAAAGCTCTAAGATCATTTGTTAAGCTTTTTGTTAAACCATTTTCAACAAAGTTAGTTCTATCCGAGTTAAATTCAATATCACTACTTTCGCTTCTAATCAGAACATGACCTATTATTTGAGCTAGAGTATCACTTGATTTTTTCCTACGAAGTAAGTCTGGGTCAAAAAGCATTACATTGTTGAATAAGTTATTATTGACATACACAAGTGGGAAAAGTGCATTATCATGAACTCTTTTATACAAAGCAGAAATACCTTTTGAATTTCTTCCTTTCTGAAATTGGAAAACAATTAGTTCAACATTAACGCTATAGTCGCTTCTACTAATATCAAACGGTGTTTCATTTATTAACTTACCTAAATGATAGAATTCAATTATCCCTTTAAAAGAATTATACTTAACATAAAATAATTGATTTTCTTCACTTTCATTCTTAAACAATTTAAGCCCATTTGATGAAAGTACTTTTTCTCTATTTTCAACCTTTAATTTTATATTAAACCCTTCATTTATTATTGATGAAACCAACTTCTCTGATATCTTATTATCAGAGAGTTCAATAAGCAAATCGTCCATCTCTTCTTTGCTAGTTGATATTATAATTTCAGTTCCATCTTCCTTTCCCACATCAGTAGTTATCGGTATTTCTACTCCTGAAACATCATCCCTAGATACTAAATCTGATTTTCTAGCAGAAAACATGTTGACCTCTCCATTCTTACATGTTTTCCATATGACTTTATCACCAAATTTAAAAGCAGAAAGAAAACCAAGACCTTTGGAACCTTGTGTAATTCTAGTTTTACCATCTTGCGTTATTTCTTTGCCATAAGTCTTTGTACTTCTTGATACATGGAAGAGAGAATTAATATCATGTCTTTCCATGCCATTCCCTTTGTCAACAATAGTTATCTTATTCTTGGATGGTATTACGGTTATTGTTACTTCTGGTGAAAATGCATCGTAAGCATTTTTAATAAGTTCATTCAAAGCAAACAAGGAGGTAGGAATTTTGTTAGAGAGCTCGTTTATAATCTCTCCACCAAACCTTATTGATACAGATGTCATTTAACAGTAACCTTTTTATACAGATAAATAGCTGTAATGTACCCCTGATGGAGTAAACTTTCTAGCTTGTTGCTACAGATAAGAGATCTAAAGAGCTAATAGAAAGATAAATGCATCACTTATGCTTCCATCATTTAAGATACTTTCTTTTATAACTCAATTTAATTGAATTTTAAATAGACAGAAAATTATATTTTAAGTCAAAATACAACACACTAATGTTGCTAAAACAATCGATATCTATGCTCTAACGTTCGTAACATCTGTTAGCAAAGATTAATTTACAACTTGTTTGCAACTCTGGTAGCCCAATCTAAGATTGAATCGGTCGGAATACCTGTCGGATGCCCCTCTACTGACTTAGGGTGAGAAATACCAATATGCTTTTTGAAGCCAAACATGGCATCCATTTCTTGTGTTGGCCATCCCAGAGACTTTGTCACTACGCCTTTTTTGATTCGAGAAAACTGCTCTTTCCAATTGCGAGTATCAATCTGCCGTATACACTTTGTTGAGATCCATTTATTCAGTCCAGTGACATCAACTTCGAGCAAGTAATTCACATGACCATTACGCTCCACGACAACACAACGAATTGTTCTTTTTGCGCAAGAGTCAATCAAATGGCACTTACTGCGCCCGACTTGGTCTAGTTCATGAGTGTAAGAATCAATGATTGTGCAGGTGTACTTTTCCTCTAGCATTTTCACCATCATGTTAAAGGCTGTAAAACGAGACGCATACTCCTCTGATCGATCAGTGCAATCTTGCATACCTCCCCCCATATCTGCCGAAGGCATCTCACCGTTACTGCCTGGCTCATTGGTACTTACCTTATCACCAGCTTTCTCGGGGGCATCTTTGCTACTATCTGGCCGATGACTCCTTTTTGGGGTTGTTACTTTCGATGTTGAAAAACGATTTTTAAACCTTATTGAGCAAGTATTTTCTCCCAGTAAGAATGCTTGGTTCACATTGGAAGCTTCTCTATCGTCATCGATGATATGATCTTCTGGGCGCTCATACGGTTCAGGACCTTCTCCACCAATGGTTGGTTTTTGCCCTTCATCTGGGTGCGTAAAAGACGTGTTATGGAAGTAGACCCTAGACGGCATTTGAGCGTTAATTTCAATATCCGTGATCTTTTCAACTAGAAAGTAGCGGCCACTTGCATCAAGCCTTCCTTCGAACTCGAAAGACCACCCAGCCATTTGGGGAGGGTCAAAATGAAATAGCCAGCGCTTAAACTTCGGAGTTACATCTTTGTCCTTCTCGACGTTAAAATACCTAAAAATCGACTCAAATGAACGTTTTGCATTGCTATCAATAAGCAACCAGCTCAACATTGCTCTTGTTGCAGAATCATTGAATGCCGAAGGAGGAAAGTTTGATGTTTGCAACACTTCGATGTTGGCATAATTCTCCTTGGTGTTGACTTCGACTTTGAAGTCGGTGAGCAAACGAGTAGACATCAATGAGGCTCGTGATAAGTAAGAGCTGGCATAAAATAAAACCCTTGCCAACTCAAGCTGAGGTATTACTAGTTTAGGGGCAGTGCCTCGGTCTAATACAAATGCATGTTGTTCTGACTCCTTCTTTCTCAAAGACTCTGCTGACTCTGAGTCAGGGAACTCATTTAAGGTACTGTGTCGAAAGAACTCATTACTTCTAAATTTATGACGTCCTCGTTTAGCGTAACTTTCTGATACCCCTCTTTCATTAATTATTTTTCCTCGGTACAAAGCTGGGACGTTAGAAAATGCAGTCGCACGAAAATCATTTTTTTTCTGCTGTGGGGGATAGCACCAAACTTCAATTGAAGGCCGGTAAGATGAATCACTAGTTGGTACTAATATTTTACCTGTATGGACTATACGTACATCTTCGTCACACTTTTTAAACCTAGCTCCCATGTCATTTCCTTATTTGTAATCTGAACCTGTAGTTACCCAGCCAAGTAAATCATCGATAACTGGCATTATTTTCTCTTTAGGGAGGCTTGCTGAGCGCATTAATTGCCAGCGACTAATTCCTGAACCTGTTTGTGAATTTGCGATGACAGCCATGGTCAGCCGACGAGCTTGAAACTCAAAGACACTTTCTTGGTACTTATTTAAAGCAAAAGATAGCAAGGGTAATAAGTTCAGTTTTTTGCTCACAGAGCCGTAATCATCTAGCTGCTTGAGTAAGAAATTTTTGCTTCTTCGGGGGCCATCAATAGCAGTATCTAATCGCTCAACAACCCTAATAAGCTGCTTAGTTAATGAACGGTCTCTTACTCTCCAATCTACTTTTTTCTGTCTTACATGAGATTGGGATTGATGGGCTTGATTGAAAGCTAATAGCCAATCTCGATCATTTCGGTACAGCCATGAATACAGAGCACCACCACCTGGAAGCTTGCGTGCTTTCTTAATCGAAGTCTTGCCTATTAAGTTACGCCACAGCTCACGTTTCTCTTCACTTGGATTTGGCACAAGGTGAGCATTGTCCTTCGGGAGCGTTATCGTCACTTTACCTTTTGATTTTACTTCTTTTATGATTTCACTAGCCGACATTTCAGGAATAAAAGCAGACCAAACCGTTAAATGCTGTAGATAACTGAAAGCTTTGCGATGGTGGCGAAATATCGTGCGAAGCCAGTGAGTATCTCTATCAGAATTGATGGTTAGCTCAGGGGTAACGATCTTACTTACAATTAAGTCTGCAATCTTATCGTGTGCGATCTGTTTAGTGCCTTTTCCACATCCAAAGTCGTGCGCTAGATGATTGTAGAAAAGACTCCATTGATGCTGAGTCGGGGAACATTGGGCTGGTAAATGCATTACCTGTTGAGCTTTGCTAGCTAAGTAAGCAAACTGCTGCGCTGTTCTATTCTGGTCGTTACATAAAAAGGGCTGACATTGTATTCGGTCACATGCATGATAAGTGTGCCTACTACCATGGTAAGAGGTTGTCGATTGGCTCAGAACCCCATGCTCAGGGCAGTAAGTTAAAGATGGCAAGAACCACAATCTAGACCAATAACTTTCTCCATATTTTTTCTTTTGCTCTGCTATACAAGCTGGGCAAACACGAAAGTTGTCCGATGTTTTTACAATAGAAGCTGGGGATCCTAGCATTAGATGAACAGAACCCCTAGCGCAATGTTCCATTCGCTCCATCGCTCTAATCCTGATACTTTCATCAACAAAAGGAGCGTAAATCGGGAACATTGTATGTTCATAAATAAGCTGTTGGACGTCAAATCGTCCTGTGTTAATTAGCAGCTCTGATATCGAAGACAAATGACTTGGCAGGTCAATTGTCGCAATCACTTTTCTATCACCATACACTTCATCTATCAGTTGTTTCGAGCTTGTTATCGCACTGCGAATTCCAGCTCTAGCCACCAAGCTATAGATTAATTCATCTGGGTAAGGGACAGGGAAGCAACGCAATATTAAACCGCCTTTTCTAACAGTGACTGAATGTCTAGAATCAAACCTGACTTTGACATTGCAGCGTACACTTCGCTTCCAGAATCAGATTGAGAGTGAACAAACCTCAAATCCTCACTATCTAGGGTATGCCATTGCGTCTGTTTAATTGAGGATGCCCTTATACCTTTACTTGGTTTAACCTCTTTTTTCAATTGTAACTGTTCAGGATTGGTGAGTTGCCCATGTACCAGTGGTATTAAACTTATCCATGTCAAATCAGAGTGTTGAACAAATAGCTGTCGTATTACAGGAGCTAAAAGCGTTGAATCAAACTCATCTTTTAGGGCCATATATACACGCCGTTCCTCATCAGTTCTCAGCTGTTGATATGCGAACTCTTCTGGTGTCTGTTGAGCCGTCACAGCAACTTGCTGCTGGAGTTCTAACAACCGTTTATCGGTATCACTTAATTTAAGATCTGAAAACTTGATAATCTCTTCAGGGTCATCTGATCTTAAAGCTGCTAGCATTGGATGGACGGGTTTTAATTCATCTTCGTAAACCTGTTGCATTAATTTAGGCGTGATCCTTTCCACTTTTGTCGCGATTGCTCTCAACTGACACAATACGAATAACTTGACCACAATATCCAGTACACCTTGGCTCAGGTCATACCATAAAGAACGAATTTCATCTGACAATACCTCATCACGTTTTTGTAGCCATTGGAGGGCCCATAACTTATCTGTAAGTGCTTTCCACTCTCTTCCTTCTTCCATTGGGTCCCAAAAAATCGCACCAAGGCCAGAGCCTCTCCTTGCAGATCTCATATCAGCTTCAAATATCTCACGGGCTCGTGGCGTCCCGACCAAAATCACAGGAAGACCAATGGTATTTACTAATGTCACAAAGAAATTGAGCATTTTCTCAGAGCCACCAGAGCGGGAACGGCTTAAATGCTGTATTTCATCAATAATAAGAACACCTACTGCATGAGCATTTGCAACTTGAGCCATTGCAGCCAAGAGTGTTTCAATACTGGGCCTTTTGCTCATCGAGTATTGTCTTTCGTAGTTTGATGTTCCTAATGCCCTATCCATGGCACGAAAAAAGTTCAAGCACAGTTCTTTAAGTGATCCATCATGGGAGCAGTCAATTTTTAAATAAACGACTTGCTCAAGATTTCTGTCAGGGTGGTAAATAACTTGAGGGTATAACGACAAAAGCTGCTTGATCGCTGTTGTTTTGCCATTTCCGCTACATCCAATCAATGTCATGCTTTGAGCTGTAGAACTAACTTCCGTGAATTTTATCGCCTTCAAATCACCGGTTAAAACACGCTCGTAACCATTTTGAATGTGCCTTGCCCAATCTCCTGTTTCAGGGTTTCTTCCAACATAACCACGCCGTATCATCAATGACAGTCGTTCGTGCAACTGTATGTGTTGACTTAGGGGCTGGAAAAAATCATCAATAACACGACAAACACTATGCGCTCTTTCAATGCCATTTCGATGGATATCTTCTGCGGTACACCTTAACGAGCCCTTTAAAGCAATCGAGTCGTCCAGGAAACTATTTATCGGTGGTAATGCCTCTATCAGCGGGTTATTTCGATAAGCTGAGAGTGTTGCTCTTTGATAGACGGCAACTACACGATGATCTTGGCTTTTCTTCATCAGTTATCATCCTCATCATCAAATAGCTCAGGTATGAAGTCAGGCAGTTGATAGCTTTCCTCCTCTCCCTTTATAGGTATCACCGACGCAACTTCTTCTTGTTTAGCCCTCGTTGGTTGTATTGCTAGTTCCTTTCTCTCTTGCTCTCGCGCATTCCGTTTATTTTCTTTAATCTCATTTATCTTTTGTGCGTTGCTCAATGAACTGGTTTTACGATTCTTTTTAGCCTTCTTCAGTTTCTTTTCAAGAAGATCATCAAAATCTCGTTCTACTGGTGCAAATTGATAGCTAGCTTCAGCCAAAGTCTGTTTTTGAGCCGCTTGACGTTCCCATACTTGATACCACGTTAGATCACGGAACTCTCTACTTCGACTTGAAAGATCACAAACCCAAAATGTATTTTTTCCTTCTTCAGGAAACAAATATATGTGATTAGCAGAACCAAGCTCATAAGCTGCAAATAGTTTTTGGGGTCTCGAAACTTCCGAAGAGCGGTGCATCCAACCTGTCTGAATAATTTCTTTTCCTGTATAGGTTAATCCCCATAACTTTACGCCTAACTCGGATACAGTGACTTTTTGACGCGGTAACAGCAGTATCTTTGCAATATCCGTATCGATGGCTCGTAAACGTCCAGTTCGATGTTGAAGTCCCCACTTCCAAAGCTCAATTGGGATCGAGGGAAGGCTTTCTGGCATATCCGGAGCACGATCGTACTTTTCTAACGGTTTGTTTAAGTTGTGAGCAAGTATTGAATAGAGCAATATTTCAACAAAGTCAGACCTTGCCACAGCAGCCTCAACTCTATAATCTTTTTCACCGTGCTTCTTAACCTTGTTACCCGTTACGACACCAGGCATATAGGGCTTAAACTTCGCCTGTAACGTGCCAAATGATCTCTCGACAATACCTTTAGCATCGCCTCTTCGAGGGGGAGCACTCTCAAGCCGAACACCAATAGCGTCAACCAAATAATTTGCTTGGTGGCTCATCAATTCACCGCGATCGGCCAGCAGCACATCGGGAATACCTACGCATGGCCACTGTTCTTCTGAAATATCGATACCAAACTCTGTGCACGCTTTTACTTTGCTATCAAAGCTGCATATCAGTGCTTTCATTGCAACGGGGAAAGATGGGTTATCGAAACCAATGTAAAAACCAGCAACCATACGACTAAAAACATCAATGACCATATAAATAGTCGGCCGACCGATAACCTTGTCTGAGTCGTTGTCATCTACTAAGTAAATATCTGCAATGGTGGCATCAATCTCATATCGACTACCAGGGCCTAAAGCTTGCTCGGTCGCAGTTCCATGTAGTGGCCTAACATCTTTATTGTAATTGCCTTGAGGTGTTTGAACGGTAAGCTTTGTGACCTTGCTATACTCGGTTTTGTAGAAATATCTAAATTGGCGTAGTGTTGGAATTTCATGCTCTTCAACATATGAGTTCTTTAACTTATATGCTTTTGAAAACTTCCTATGTGCATAAGCAACGGAGTTCCCTTTGTCATTCATCAAATATTTATCACAAATAATTCGGAACTGTTTTCTGATTTCTTCAGTTACTTGTTTGCCATCACCGACGCCGTAAACCCTAGACTTTCCAGCTTTATTTTCTGTGAAGTTTCTTCTCTTTCCAGCAGCGCCTGAGTTTTTGTAATCTGGTATTAAGGCATTTTTTGTTTGTCCACGCTGCCAATATCTCCGAACTAAACGATAGATGGTCGATTTGGTTTTATTTGAATTGGCTACCGCATGGCTAACCCTTTTTGCTCGAACCCTTTTGTCAAACGCTCCTTCGTCATCTACGATAGGCTTAATCAAATCAAAGTCGTTGTACCTTTCCTGATAGGCGTTTGACTTTTTGGCCCAAGACTCTCCTTGAAGATATGAATAAGGGTCAGAAATTTTTTCTATACGCCCTTCATCGACCCAGTTGCGGCATTCATCAAAATAGACTCTTTCAGGTAAACCTTTATCCTCATCAATAGCAATCCAATAGAAGTAACTTGTCTCAGTAAAAAGCACGCGGTAAGCCTTACCGTCAAACGATAGAGTTTCGTTAACTTGCCACATTATGATGCCCCCCGAACAAAGATACGCTTCTAAACGCAATTTCTTTCGCTTTCAAACTATGGAATGGTAAACGGATATCGAACGTAATAAGCCTTGCTGCACACATTAAACGAATATCATAAAGTGACTGACCAAGATCTTGCTGGTATGCCATGTCATACTCTTTACAGAGATCTACGACTTTTCTTTCTGGGTGTTGAACAAAATAAGCACTGATATGCTCAAAAGTAAGCGATAGCTCATCCGTTATTACTTCATCAAAGTACCCCTTAACCCCGTATAGCCACTCAATATTCGATACGACTGTTTTGTCTATCTCTTTATCTGTTACGAGGAACCACGGGATTTTTTTGAGCTGCCAATAACGGCGTTCTATTTCAAGCTTTTCAATGGTTCTTGGGTCTTTTAGGTCTTTGGAGTACTTTGCTTGAATCGCAAACTTGGGCTGAGTTTTAGAAGCGGTGTTAACCAAAAAATCTGAGGACATGACAAGGTTTACCCCTCCTTGCGAAGGGTGCCAAAGCTGACCTTCCTTGGAAATTTTGAGAGTGTCATCCCTGTTGAGTGGAAACTGCTCACGAATGTCTGTTACGGCAGGATTATGGTCTAGAAGGAGAAAGACTGCGAACTCAAGATCCGATAGTACATGATGAATCCGGCCAGTTAGGTGAGAGTAGACTCTCTGAGAACGGCCTGCTGAAGGGACCTCATTAACATACAGCCACGGCTTATAATCAGAAAGCTTTCCTGCACCTCGGCCTTCATTTATCCGCTTGATGATTTGCTTTTCAGTTAAAACGTACTTTGATTTTGCCATAACAAAAACCCGGTTAACTTTTAATCAGTTTAACCGGGTTTAAAAAGTTTTCAACTTTAATGTCACAGTTCCAAACTTTAGTGTCATAGTTTCAGACTTTAATGTCTACCGACACTAATTTTCTTAGATGGGCTAACGATTACTCAACCGTTACTGCTTTCGCAAGGTTACGAGGTTGGTCAACATCGGTACCCTTGATTAGCGCTACGTGGTAAGACAACAGCTGCATTGGTACTGTGTAGTAGATAGGTGCTGTTACTTCACTTACGTGAGGCATCTTGATGATCTTCATGTTCTCATCGCTTTCAAAGCCTGCATCTTCATCTGCGAATACGTAAAGTAGACCGCCACGAGCACGTACTTCTTCAACGTTTGATTTCAGCTTCTCTAGCAAGTCGTTGCTTGGTGCAATAACCACAACAGGCATATCTGCATCGATAAGCGCTAGAGGACCGTGCTTAAGCTCACCTGCCGCGTAGGCTTCTGCGTGAATGTAAGAGATCTCTTTCAGCTTAAGAGACGCTTCCATCGCGATTGGGTAGAACTCACCACGACCCAAGAACAGTGTGTGGTGCTTATCTGCAAAATCAGGTGCTAGCGCTTCGATCTCTTTATCAAACGCTAATGCTTTCTCGATATCAGCAGGCAGTTGATGCAGTGCTTGAACGATTTCCGCTTCTTTCTCCTCATTGATGCGACCTTGCAGGCGACCAATTGACGTTACCATCATCAGCATAGCCGCTAGTTGAGTTGTGAAAGCTTTAGTAGAAGCAACACCGATCTCTGTTCCTGCGCGAGTCATGAAGGCAAAATCAGATTCACGAACTAACGAAGAACCTGCAACGTTACAGATAGTCATTGCTGACATGTAACCTTTTTCTTTTGCAAGACGAAGTGCAGCAAGCGTATCAGCCGTTTCACCAGATTGAGACAGAGTTACCAATAGGCTGTTCGGGCGAACAACGAAGTCACGGTAACGGAACTCAGAAGCGATCTCTACGTCACAACTCACGCCAGCTAGAGATTCAAACCAGTAGCGAGCCGCCATACCTGAGTTGTAAGACGTACCACATGCGATGATCTGCACGTGTTCAACCTTGCTTAGGATCTCTTCTGCCTTAACACCAATTGCATTAGTGATAACAGACGTTTCAGAGATGCGACCTTCCATCGTGTTGATTAACGCTGTTGGCTGTTCAAAGATCTCTTTCTGCATGAAGTGACGGTATTGACCTTTATCACCCGCATCGTGTTCTGCATTTGACTCAACGATGTCACGTTCAACACGCTCACCCGCTACATCAAATACCGTAACATCACGACGAGTTACCTCAGCAACATCACCTTCTTCAAGGTACATGAAGCGACGAGTTACACTTAATAGTGCCAATTGATCAGATGCTAGGAAGTTCTCACCAACACCGAAACCGATAACAATCGGGCTACCAGAACGAGCCACAACAATACGGCTAGGATCTTTACGATCAACAGCTACCGTGCCGTATGCACCGTCTAATTGTTTTGCTGTTTTTTGCAGTGCTTCAACCAAAGAGTCTGATGTGCGCAATTCCCACTCAACTAGGTGAGCAATAACTTCAGTATCCGTTTGTGAAGTAAACACGTAACCACGCTCTTGCAATAGAACGCGCAGTGCTTCGTGGTTTTCGATAATGCCATTGTGTACAACGGCAATATCGCCAGACATGTGTGGGTGTGCGTTCGCTTCAGATGGCTCACCGTGTGTCGCCCAACGAGTATGAGCAATACCAGTACCGCCAATCACATGTTGCTCGTCTACTGCGTCTGCTAGCTCTTGCACTTTACCTAGGCGGCGTACACGAGTTAGGTTCGATTCACTATCAACCACAGCAACACCTGCTGAATCATAACCTCGGTATTCTAAGCGGCGAAGGCCTTCTACTAAGATTTCAGCTACATCACGTTGTGCTACTGCACCAACAATTCCACACATAGTTTTACTCCATCAATTTCGTTTATTCCTACTGGCAGCAAGCAAAGGCCATATCTTCAATAGATCAATTATAGGAAGTTAAATGCACAATAATTTAAATTAGGTTTAGGTTGGATCCGTTAGGATCACTCGAACGTCATGTGATTCAATACTTGCTTGGGATTCTTTACCCAAGTCTGTATCTGTTATCAAAATATCGATGTGTTCCCACGCTAGTTCCAAATTAGGGATCTTTCGTCCCACTTTTTCAGACTCAACCATCACGATGACTTCTCGTGACACTTCAGCCATAACTTTGCTCAGACCAATCAATTCATTGAAAGTAGTCGTTCCCCTATCAAGGTCGATACCATCAGCACCGATAAACAATTGGTCAAAATCGTAAGCACGAAGTACCGACTCTGCGACCTTGCCTTGAAAAGAATCCGAATGGGTATCCCAAGTACCACCCGTCATTAATAATGTCGGTTCACTTTCAAGCTCATTAAGCGCATTAGCCACATGCAACGAGTTGGTCATAACAACCAAACCACGCTTAGTATTAAGTTGCTGGATTAAGGCACCTGTCGTACTACCACTATCAATCACAATACGATTATGGTCACGAATCAAATCTGCAGCGGCTTTTGCTAGTGAAATCTTTCGAGTCGAAACTTTTTGACCCAGTTCTTCGTTCACAACCTCTTTCGGTAATGAAATCGCACCACCATAACGGCGTAAAAGCTGACCGTTTTTCTCTAAAGACGCTAAGTCCTTTCTAATAGTGACTTCTGAGGTTTCAAACTTAGCGGATAATTCATCAACACTAACCTCCCCCTTTTCATTCACTAGGTTAGAAATTGCATGTCTTCTAAGCTGGGTGTTTCGTTTCGACATTTAAAAAAGGCCAATAAGTTTCGATATGAAACATATTATAGTTACAACGAAACTATTTAGTCCATTTATTTTGATCCAAAAAATTAATAAATAGCGATGAAACCTTGTCCTAAGACAATTGTTAAGCAGTGATATTGAAGTCATTAGGTGGTAGAATCCGCACCCGAAAAGAAAAAAAATTACAGAACTGACCGTTATTTTTCTGCAACTTTCACCTGATATGTTGGTGTAAGTCACAGAAACACGACGTTGAATCAAAATCTTTTAGTCATAAAATGACTAAAATTGATGAAAGACTTACAACTCTGAAGGACATATTGGAAGTCCCACGCTTTTACACAACAGGCACAAAATGTTGATGTAGCGGGCCAATCTTCAGAACTTAAATAAATTTCAAATTGTAACAATACTTACCGGAGAGTACCTTCCATGAAAAAGACCAAAATCGTATGTACGATTGGCCCTAAAACTGAATCTGTAGAGAAGCTAACTGAACTAGTAGATGCTGGCATGAACGTTATGCGTCTTAACTTCTCTCACGGTGACTTCGCAGAGCACGGCACTCGTATCGCGAACTTCCGTACAGTAATGGAAAACAAAGGTGAGCAACTTGCTATCCTTCTAGATACTAAAGGTCCTGAAATCCGTACTATCAAGCTTGAAGATGGTAACGACGTAGATCTAGTAGCTGGTCAAGAGTTCACTTTCACAACTGACGCAACAGTTGTTGGTAACAAAGACGTAGTAGCAGTAACTTACCTAGGTTTCGCTAAAGACCTAACTGCAGGTAACACAATCCTTGTTGATGACGGCCTAATCGAAATGGAAGTTATCGCAACAACAGAAACTGAAGTTAAGTGTAAAGTTCTTAACAACGGTGCTCTAGGCGAAAACAAAGGTGTTAACCTTCCTGGCGTATCTGTTCAACTTCCAGCTCTTTCTGAGAAAGACAAAGCTGACCTTAAGTTTGGTTGTGAGCAAGGCGTTGATTTCGTAGCTGCTTCTTTCATCCGTAAAGAAGACGACGTTAAAGAAATCCGTGAGCTTCTAAACGCTAACGGTGGCGAAAACATCCACATCATTTCTAAGATTGAAAACCAAGAAGGTGTAGATAACTTCGATTCAATCCTTGAAGCTTCTGATGGCATCATGGTTGCACGTGGTGACCTAGGTGTTGAAATCCCAGCAGAAGAAGTAATCTTCGCTCAGAAAATGATGATTGAGAAGTGTAACCGTGCACGTAAGATGGTTATCACAGCAACTCAAATGCTTGACTCTATGATCAGCAACCCACGTCCAACTCGTGCAGAAGCGGGTGACGTTGCGAACGCAATTATGGATGGCACTGATGCTGTAATGCTTTCTGGTGAAACTGCTAAAGGTAAGTACCCAGTTGAAGCTGTTACTATCATGGCTCAAATCGCGAACCGCACTGATTCAGCTCTTAAAGCTGAGCTAGGTTCTCGTCTAGACAGCCCACGTCTACGCATCACTGAAGCAGTATGTAAAGGTGCTGTAGACACAGCAGAGAAGCTAGCTGCTCCTCTAATCGTTGTTGCAACTGAAGGCGGTAAGTCTGCACGTTCAGTACGTAAGTACTTCCCAACAGCAAACATCCTTGCTCTAACAACTAACGAAAAGACAGCTGCACAGCTAGTTCTTACTAAAGGTGTTAAACCAGTTCTTGTTGACTCTATCGAGAACACAGACACGTTCTACATCAACGGTAAAGAAATCGCTCTACAATCTGGCCTAGGTAACAAAGGCGATATCGTAGTAATGGTTTCTGGCGCTCTAGTGGCTTCTGGTACTACAAACACGGCATCTGTTCACGTTCTATAAGAATGAACCGATTCGCATAAAAATATAAAAGAGGGCTTCGGCCCTCTTTTTTTATGAAACAAATCTTGCCTAACTTTTCAGTACGCTATATTATCAAAAAAGATAGAACTACGTACTGTTAATATCCAATGGCTCTTTCCAAGAGATGGATTAGCAGACTAGAAATCAAATATACATGAGGTTTGTAATGTCTAGTCCTACTCTCACTGACAAAGTATCAAAGATGATTCGCCAAGATATTCTCAACGGTGAATTAACCCCAGGTCAAAAGCTCGTTGTTGCTGATCTAAAAAATAGATACAACGTTGGTGCATCTCCAATTCGTGAAGCCCTAGTGCAATTGTCTTGGAGTAAATACGTCAAACTAGAGCCACAAAAAGGCTGTTGGGTTTCTCCTGTTTCAAAGAAAGAACTCAATGATCTTTACGAAAGCCTTCGTGTTGTCTCTTCTGTTTTACTTAAAAAAGCGATTTCTGCAGGCGATGAAAGCTGGGAACTAGAAGTACTGACGTCTTACCATAAACTGTCACGCGTCCAACATGTATCAGAAGAGTTTGATTGTGTTGAGTGGGAAGAACGCCACCAACGATTTCATGCAGCATTGCTCGAAGGTGCAGACTCAGAGAACATGTTTAAGTTCTTTGACGACCTGATTAACCAAGTAAAGCGCTACCGTTTTCTAGCTATGTCAGCAGAAACTGTCGCTGATGATCTGTTCAATATTGATGAACACGAAATGATCATGAAGTTAGTATTGGCTAAAAATATTGAACAAGCGACAGAACTACTCGATCAGCATTTACTAGGCTCAATGAAACGTATTGAAGAGATTATCGAAGCCGCATAATACAAAAATAAGCTTTGATCATATAAAAACGGAGCCTAATAGCTCCGTTTTTTGTTTCCAGCATTACAACTGAACTACCACCCAAAAAACTCTTTATGATGAGTATTGAGCAGCACAACCATAGGTAAAAAATACAACGCACTGAGTTGAAAACCAAGAATGGCCAATGCACCTATAGTTAATCTCACTAAAAAATCGACAAACATACCACGCCTCTTTTAACCAGACAGTATGATCCCCAAACTCTTGCTCCTGCTAACCTAATTCTACTGCTGCCAATCAATTAATTGATAAGGCTAGATAACCAGTTGAATTACGTTAACGGTGTCGTCCTTTACATCTGGTAAACACTTTAATTTACTGTTCCGCTCTATACGGTCCAATTCGAAGCAAGGTAGTTTACTTATCGTTCAGTTTAGCTCAAATTATCACCAACATTAGACTTTAGTCTAACTGTAAGGATTTCGTGACACAGATCGCTCAAAAGTGAGATTCATAGAAATAGCACCTACCAAAGTGCTGGTTATGACGAGAAAAAGTCGAGTTAAAGTTGGGATCAAAGCGTGGATCTCATGTAGGGTTTAAGAGCGGCGTTAAGGCGTTAGACAGATCGAGAGTAGGCGATTATCTACTTGTTTGGTCTACTGAACCAATAAGATAACTACGCCACATCAGCATGACTTGGACACATTGAAACAGTATTACGCCCAGACGATTTTGAGTCATAAAGCCCGACATCAGCGCATTTATATGAACGAGTGCTGTTACTCGTTAAATCCGTAAAGCCAACGCTCACTGTCACTTTAGTACCAACAGACAGTTCTATCTCTATTCGCAAGCGATCCAATACACGTTGAGCTTCAGATAATGAAGTGTGTGGCATCAGAAGGGCAAACTCTTCACCACCGACCCTAGCAACAAAGTCAGTACTACGAAGACTGTCTTGCAGAATCTTAGCAACACAAGCAATCACACGGTCACCTTCATCATGGCCAAGCTCGTCGTTAATTCGCTTAAAGTTATCGATATCGACTAAGGCTAAACAAGTGGTCGCTTCATTAGGGTAACGCTCGACCAAACGAGAATAATACGCGAGCTGTTCTTCGAACTTACGTCGGTTCCAAAGGTTACTCAAAGAGTCTCTCTCACTGAGTACACGCAAACGCACTTCAAGCTCTTTTCTGACAGAAATATCGACTAAGGAAGTAATATAATAGCTGACCTTTCCAGAGCTATTTTTAACCGCTTGGACTCTCATGATCGCGGTGAAAGGAATACGCAGTTTGTTCTTACACTCTACTTCACCTTCCCAGACTTCTTCTTGCTCTAAATGACTCCAGATATCAGAACTTGAGAGCACTTGGTCGGTATTCTCAAGCAATAGCTGCAATGCATTCTTTCCGATAACTTGAGTTTTGCTGTACCCAGTCATGTTCTCAAATTCGTTATTGATCATCATAGTACGGTGGTGCCTATCTGAGATCATCACAGCGGACATACCATTCAAAGCGGCGCGCGCCAACTTACTCTCTAAACTACGACGTCGATAATGAGTCACTAAATAAGCAAACGGGAACGCAAAAACCAGTACCGTCAGTAACACAAACACCTCTTCTTGAGAGAGGTCACTTAGGCTTTGTTCAGCCCTATCCATCAATTGCTTCTGATCAAGATGGATCAGTAGATGGATTTTTTGATTATTGGCGAGCATAACGGTGTTAAACGCAAACAAATTACCATCTTCGAAAACGTACCCTATCTGATCGCTACTGATTGCTTGCCACGTTTTCGGGGCAATATTTTTCAGGTTGTGCCCTTTCCTTTCAGAAATAGCATCACCAAATAGCTTATTACTATTGCTGCTTGCGATGTAGTAGCCCGCCTCATTAATGACTTCGGCTCTTAAGTCATTGTCTGGTGAAAAACTAAGACGTGACGATAATCCCCATACATCGAGGTTGATAACAAGATAGCCAACTCGCTTCTCTGGTGTTTCCACAGGCGTAAATACGCGGATTACTGGCATATAGGGGAAAGTTAGCTCACCGTGCTCCGTTTCAAGCTCAATTCCCCAGCCGCCAATTTGTTCGGCCTCTAAGTTTTGAGCATGTTGGAAATAGCTTGAATCAGACTTGTTTTGTAACTCTTCTGGGATTGTCACCTTTCCAGTGTCTGACGAGTAATTCACTCGAACTAGCTCTTTACCAGTGATATCCAATAAGTGAATCTGGGTATACCATTTCTGATTGACGAGAACAGATTGCCAGACCTCTTCGAGTAGATCTTTGGTTCGTTCCGACGGAGATTCGGCAAAATTGACAAGACTTTGGCTTTGGCTGAGCAGCCCCATTACTGAAACTAATTGAGTCTTAAGCAGATCGTAATCTCGCTTGGCATAAACGAGTTGATGGACAGCTTGTTTCGCTGAGTAGTCGAAGCTCTGCTGTTTAACTTCTTTGTAGCGCTGTAAGTAATAAAGGGCAACGGCAGAACAGAGTGTGATTGAGATAATTAGTAATGTAATTATTGATTTTTTATTTCTCATTACTAGCTCAGGAGGAAAAATAGAGCGGAGGATTATAGCACTCTATAAAATTAACAAAATAAAAGCCGCCTAAAAAAGCGGCTTAAAAGCTGTTTTTAAAAGATTTATTGTTTAGGCTTTCAACGCTCGCTCACCGCGAGCAATACCAACAACACCGCTTCTAGCGACTTCAAGCACTTCTGTTACTTCAGACAATGCCTGAATGAAGGCATCAAGTTTCTCGCTAGTACCAGCCATTTGAACCGTGTACTGAGACGCGGTTACATCCACAATCTGTCCACGGAAAATATCTGCGGTACGTTTAACTTCAGCACGAGCAAAACCACTCGCACGTACTTTTACCATCAATAATTCACGTTCAATGTGCTCAAGTTCAGAGACTTCTTGTACTTTCAGTACATCGATAAGCTTATGTAGCTGTTTCTGGATCTGCTCAAGCTGCATTTCGCTTGAATTAGTGGTGACGTTCAAACGAGAAAGTGTTGGATCATCGGTCGGAGATACATTCAAAGACTCAATGTTATAGCCACGCTGAGAAAACAGACCAACCACTCGAGAAAGTGCACCAGGTTGGTTTTCCATTAATAGTGAAATAATGTGTCTCATATTATGTTCTCTCCGTTTTACTTAGCCACATGTTGTCCATACCCTCGCCTTTGATCTGCATTGGGTATACGTGCTCGGTGTCATCCACACTGATATCGACAAATACCAAACGGTCTTTCATCGCTAGTGCTTTTTCCAAACCTGATTCCAGTTCATCCGGAGATGAAATACGCATACCAACATGGCCATAAGCCTCGGCAATTGCAGCGAAATCAGGAACAGAGTCCATATATGAATTAGAGTAACGACCTTGATAAACAATGTCTTGCCACTGTTTTACCATGCCTAAGAAACGGTTGTTAAGGTTAATAATCTTAACTGGAATATTGTATTGCAGTGCAGTCGACAGCTCTTGGATATTCATTTGAATACTGCCGTCACCAGTTACTACAACCACCTCTTCATCTGGTTTAGCAAACTTAACGCCCATACCTGCAGGTAGACCAAAACCCATCGTGCCTAGACCACCGGAGTTAATCCAACGGCGTGGCTTGTTAAACGGGTAATACAAAGCAGCAAACATTTGGTGTTGGCCTACATCAGAAGCAACATAAGCATCGCCATTGGTTACTTTATGAAGTGTTTCAATAACTTGTTGTGGCTTAATTCTCTCAGATGATTTCTCATAAGCTAAACAGTCGCGTTCTTGCCACTGTTTAATTTCACTCCACCAGCTTTCCATCGCTTGCGCATCGTTACTTCCACCTTGTTCAACAAGCAGGTTGACCATGCTCTCTAGAACTTTCTCCGCTGAGCCTACAATCGGTAGGTCCACTTTCACGTTCTTAGAGATAGAAGATGGATCGATATCAATGTGCATGATCTTCGCATCAGGGCAGTACTTATCCAGGTTATTGGTCGTTCGATCATCGAAACGCACGCCAATACCAAAGATCAAATCTGCGTTGTGCATTGCCATGTTGGCTTCATACAAACCGTGCATGCCCAACATACCCAAAGAGTTTCTATGGGTGCCCGGAAAAGCGCCAAGCCCCATTAGGGTGCTAACCACGGGTAAATTCAATGCCTCTGCTAATGTTAACAGTGGCTTATCAGCCTCAGAAATAACCGCACCACCACCGACATAAAGTACTGGCTTCTTCGCTTCAAGGAGTGCTTTTAATGCTTTCTTGATTTGACCTTTATGACCCGTAACCGTTGGGTTATACGAACGCATCTTCAGCGTTTCTGGGTATTCATAAGGAAGCTTGATTTGTGGGTTTAAAATGTCTTTAGGCAGATCAATAACCACAGGACCAGGACGTCCTGTCGTTGAAATATAGAATGCTTTTTTAACGACTTCAGGGATATCTTCCGCTTTCTTCACGAGGAAGCTGTGCTTAACGATCGGACGGGATACGCCCACGATGTCACACTCTTGAAAGGCGTCGTTACCAATAAGGTTATTTGGTACGTTACCAGAAATAACAATCATTGGGATTGAGTCCATGTAGGCTGTTGCGATACCAGTAACGGTATTGGTTGCGCCTGGACCAGAACATACCAGTACTACACCAGGTTTACCGGTAGAACGAGTATAGCCATCGGCCATATGGGTCGCGGCTTGTTCGTGTCTTACTAATACGTGTTTAATTTCAGCAGTTTTAGCATGCAGTGCATCATAGATATCAAGTACAGAACCACCTGGGTAACCAAAGATTTGTTCTACACCCTCTTCAATTAGAGACTGCACCACCATCTCAGCGCCGGATAACATTGCTGTTTCAGGTTTTGTTGTCATATTGCTCTCCTCATCAGTTTCCAATCATATTTGGTGAACATGTTGGGCTGATTTTTCATAGTCTAGGGCTTATTCGTAGCCTAATTCGAAATACTTCCACTTTTTCGGCTATGGCTGTCTGTAGTGATAACAACAAACAGTAATACGAAACAACTTTAACGCTTTATTATCATCTGGTCTAACACCTGTTATCTGACAATCGTGGTAAAAAACCAACTATCAGCTCAAAGCATTAAATAAAACCTAAACTAAGCCCATTAAATAGCTATAACAACTAGATTGACCAACAAAAAAAGCACTTAATATTTAAATGAATCGCTATTTATCTATAAATAACAGCTTAATCAGTGTGCGCTTTCGCACATTGTGTTGGATCGCTAGACACAAAAAATCCCCCTAAAAATGCAATCACATTCGTAGGGGGATTTTTGAACAACTGAAAATTTATCTAAGCAGAAAACTACTTATCTTTAGGCTTTTCATTGTACATTTCTTCGATTTCGTCTTGATACTTATCGTTGATAACTTTACGACGCAATTTCTGAGTCGGTGTCAGTTCACCATCATCCATAGAAAATGCTTTTGGCAGCAGTTTGAATTTCTTTACTTGCTCAAACTTAGCCAGTTCTTGCTGTAGGTTATTCACACGTTTCTCTAGCATCTCGATAATTTGGTGATGCTTAACAAGCTCAACGCGGTCATGATATTTGATATTAAGCTCTTTGGCATACTCTTCTAGAGAGTCATAACAAGGAACAATCAGAGCTGAAACGAATTTGCGTGTATCAGCGATAACGGCTATCTGTTCGATAAAATGATCTTTACCAATCGCGCCTTCAACCACTTGTGGGGCAATGTACTTACCGCCAGAGGTCTTCATCAATTCTTTGATACGATCAGTAATGAACAGGTTACCATTTTCATCAAAATGACCCGCATCGCCGGTTTTCAGGAAGCCATGCTCGTCAAACGTGTTAGCGGTCTCTTCTGGCATCTTGTAGTAACCACGCATCACCATTGGACCACGAACAAGAATCTCGTCCTTAGCACCAATTTTTACTTCAGCACCCGGCATCGACATACCAATCGAATCAGGGTTAAAACAGCGGTCATCCCAGCACGATACTGTTGCCGTGGTTTCTGTCATGCCGTAGCCAAGTTTTACGTTGATTCCGATAGCATGGAAGAAGCGACCAATGGTTTCATCAAGCTTCGCGCCACCACATGGCATGAAGTTGATATTACCGCCTAGCAGAGCTCTCAATTTAGATAGCACAAGTTTATCGGCTAAAGCATGACTCTTCTTCAGCATAAACGATGGAGTACGACCTTCTTGGTGACAAACAGAAAGCTTTGCTCCCATGTTCACCGCCCAAGTAAACAGCACCTTACGGATAAACGGTGCTTTTGATACCTTCTCGTGAATCGCTGAGAAAATCTTCTCGTAGAAACGTGGAACTGCACACATTACTGTCGGTTTCACATCGCTTAGAGCATCACGCACTTGCATCGTATCTTGTAGGTAACAGTTGGTTGCACCTTTATAGAGGGCATAGAAAGTCCAAGCGCGCTCAAACACATGTGACAAAGGTAAGAAACACAGTGATACATCATCTTTAGTCAAGCTGAGACGTTCATCGTGACCTTTTAATTGATAGCCAATATTGGTGTAATCAAGCATCACACCTTTTGGTTGGCCTGTCGTGCCAGAGGTATAAATAAGGGTCAGTAAGTCATCCATGCTTGCATCAGCCAAACGAACGTCAAGTTCAACTTGTTGAGCTTCAACACCACGTGCCATGAAATCTTGCCACGATACGGCAAAGCTGTGTTCTTGAATGTTGATATCATTAGACATCGCCACAACAACTTCCAGCTGTTCGCACTCTTCAAAGAGGCTAACCGCAGCATCGAATTGAGCTTGCTCACCAACGAATAAGATCTTCACATCCGCATTTTGGATAATGTAAGAAGACTGCGCAGCAGTATTGGTTGGATAAATCGGCACAGTGACAAGACGAGCCTGCAAAGATGCGAAATCTGCCACAGTCCACTGAGGCATATTGTTGGAAAAGATACCGATCTTATCTTGAACTCTCAATCCTTGAGCCAATAGTGCTAATGAAAGCGTATCGATCTGCTGTCCAAACTGCTCCCAGCTAATACCTTGCCATACATTGTCGACTTTGTGCTTCAAAGCTGTACGGTTGCCGCCTTGGGCAATTTGGTCACGAAGTCTTTTTACGATATGAAAATCTAAATTGGCCATCTCTTTACCTTTGGCTTACACCTGTAAGCTTTTTTGAGCGCACAAGTGTACCTCCGATCATAGAAAAGGCAACTGACGAAGCTCAAAGTTATAAGTAATAGTACGTCTCACGCTAAGTTTTCTATCAACAAAAATAGCAGGTACAAAAAAGCCCTAAGCCAGACTCCCAGCTCAGGGCTTATAAATCATAGGGATTAGTGTCTAGTTAAGTGCCACTACTTCGCCACAGATCATCATTAACTGATCTCGTAACCAAATGTGTCCTTTATCCTTTTCACTTGATTCGTGCCAGCTTAGGAAGCCTGAAATTGCCGCATTATCGAATGGGAAATCTAGAATCTGAAGCTGCTCTTTATTTGCTGCATGTTCTACCATCCAACGAGGTGCAATCGTCACTAATTCAGATTGACCAACAACGTAAAGAACGTTGCTCAAGCTCGTACCTTCGTAGAAAGGCGTGCAATCTAGGTCACGGTAAGCTTGCTCAGAGAAGCTACGTTGACCGTGAATGCGAGACAATTTTGCGTGCTTTTCATTCAACAACTCAGTTGCTGAAACTTCACCATTAATTCGAGGGTGAGAAGCAGAAGCAACCACAACCAATTCATCTTGGAAGATTTCAGTGCTTGAGAAACCTTGCTCATCAAAACGAGCGTAATCAATCACGAAGTCGATTTCTTGGTAACGCATACGCTCAGAAAGCTGACGATCGAACTCTGCATCCATATGCAGCTTAACGCTAGGTGCTTGGTCGTTGATTGTCGACATAATCTTAGGAGCAAAACGCATATCACAAGGGCTACAAATCGCAAGTTTGAACAGGCGAGAAGACGACTCTGGCGAGAACACAGAACTTGGTAGTTCGTTGCGTACTAACTGCAGTGCTTGGCGGATTGGGCCAAACAGTTGACGAGCACGTTGAGTTGGTTGAATACCACGACCTTGACGCATGAATAGTTCGTCGTTAAACATCACTTTTAGACGAGCAACAGCGTTACTTACAGCAGGCTGAGACATGCCCAGGTTGTGAGCTGCACGTGTAATGTTTTGCTCTTGCATAACTGCATCAAATACAGTCAAAAGATTTAAGTCGACTCCACGAAGTGTGCTTTCCATTCTGTAGCTTGCAATTGCACTCATTGCGTCTTTTTTCTCTAACATTCAAGTTGCCTCTAGTCGCTTCGACAGCGTTAAATTGGTAATGGTATGGCAATAGATAACCACTAATTCTTATATTTACCAGACCGATACTTTTCGGATTGCCATTACTATTAACCAATACATCTCGAGCTACCAACAAGATTGATAAAGAATAATTTAATTTTACCTTAATGATTAAATAACATTTTAAAATCATGTATTTATGGAGTTATAAAAAAACATAAAATAAGACATTTATGAGTTTCATTTCGACTTATTTAGCTGTTCTATCGTTCAGTTACATTTGTTACAATTTATTGAACTCATGAATTGTTTAGCTAGTTAATTCAAAAACTCCACTTATGAATCAGGTTAACGATGCATAACTAGGAAAATCCACCTTATCCCAAAGCTGTTTACTTAAGGCATCTTGGTCAGACCAATTCCCCGCTAAAACCCACTCAACGAGTGCACTTGCCACGTCGGGATAGGTCACTATTTCTGCCTGTTTTTCATTGAGCCAGCTACGTAAAATAGCCGCATCTAAAAAGCTCATCGTTTGTGCCAACCCCAGAGCTTCTAGCGTGGCGACATTGCTTTGTTGTTCGAACTGCCCATCAAGCGGTTTGAGAAGCAACTTTTTACCCAAAGTTAAGGCTTCTGATGGCAATTCGAAGCCACCGTTAGCGACCACACCAGAGCACTGATTCAGGTCAAATTGGAAGCCTGCATGACTGAGTGGTTTGAACTCAATATTTTCGACTCGACTGTGCTCAATAACATTGGGGTGATAACAGATAAAATGATGAGAAATGAACTTCATCAACAACTCCGAAATCGCCTCAAGATCTTCAAACGGTAAATAAACCAAAGTGAAATTTTGTGGCGCTGTCGTTTGTTCATGATGAGTCAGCGTGTGAACTATAGGAGGTAATATGGGTTGCTCAAAGTGATACCAATGAAGACCAATAGAGTGCTCTGTTGGCGCGAAGTACTGAATCACTGAATGTTCAATCCAGTTTCCTCCTTCTTTAGGCACATCGTAGCGGAACGCATTTTGGTGGCTTATGCCAATACATGGTACACCCTGTCTCTTAGCCGCCCATGCAGTCACAGGTTCAAAGTCATTAAGCACTAAGTCATAAGGCATCAGATCGATCTGGTTAATTTCACGCATAAATCGCCAGATATTATTCTTGATGAATGTTTTACCGTACTTAACCTGCCCTTGCTCACTGAAAAAAGTTAAGCCATCGCGGGTTTGATAGTTCCCAAACTCTTCCATTGAGAAGTACTTGCTCTCATCTCGTCCTGAGAATAGGAAGTCGACATCGATATTTTGTTGGCGAAAAGCCACCGCCATTGCTCTTGCACGAGCGATATGACCATTCCCTGTACCTTGTACGCCATATAATATTTTCATGGGTGTTCCTTTAGGTTTGAGCTTAAGCTCGGCAACGACTGACAAAAGTGATTACAAAATGAAGCTGATGGCTAGGCTAGTACAAGCTACCCCCAAGACAGCGCCAATTAGCACATCCGTTAAAAAGTGCACACCAAGCAAGATTCGCGAGCCCGCAATCGCTGCAGCCCAAATCAAACTAAAGAGATACAAGCTTGGATAGAAATGTCCGATTAAGGTCGCCATAACAAAAGCAGCAGCCGAATGTCCAGATGGAAGGCTGTATTTGTCAGATGGAACGATATGGGAGTAAAGCAGTGAAGAGAATTCAGCTGGTCTGCGACGCTTGAGGGTATTTTTGGCAAACCAGTAAATAGGTAACTCGATTGCAAAGGCAGTTAAGCCCACCAAGAGAAAATCTCGGCCAGCATTGCTATCCACCAACAGCGCGACCAGAGCAATCAAAATGTAAAGGTGTCCATCTCCAGTATGAGATATCGCTTTACTCAGCGTTGCATGTTGCCCGCTATAACGACTCTTCAAACAGAAAACAGAAAATGCCACATCCCAGCGGACAATAGGTTCGATAGTACGCATACGATCTCCTTAACAATCCTTATTCAGTTAAGGCTCAAGTTATGCCTCACAAATGACAGTTAAGTGACGTTTTGAATGAAGTAAAATGAAATTTGTTCTAGAGACTGTGTTGCCACTGTCCCATCCGAAAGGCCAAGGATGTACACGAAGAATCGCACCCAGCAAGTTAACCCAGATAGACAAAGACTCAACCAATAAAAAAGCGACACTAGGTCGCTTTGTTTTAAATCGATTTTGCTCCTTTATAAAGGAGTCAATCCAACGTCTATAATTCGAGTGGCTCGTGCTTTTTCACTAAACCAAAGTCCGCCAGTATTGCGTAAGCCGCCGGAATCATAAACAGCACTAGCAAGGTCGAAGCAAAAATACCAAACACAATTGATATCACCAGCGGTTGGATAACCTGAGCCTGCAAGCTGGTTTCTGTTAGCAGTGGTAGCAAACCTGCGGCTGTGGTCATTGAAGTCAAAAATACTGCTCGGAAACGCTCGCGACTCGCTTTCACCACTGAGTCATGTACGCTATCGCCTTCATCGACGTGATGGCGAATGTATTGCACTAACAAAATAGAATCATTGACCACGATTCCGGCCAGCGACACAAAGCCCATCATGCTTGGCATACTCAAAGCGTGCCCAAGTATCCAGTGACCAACAACCACGCCAATAAAGGCGAGTGGAATGGCTAACATCACGACCACAGGCTCTAAGTAGCTTCGGAACTGATAGCTAAGAATCGCAAACACACCGAATAAGCCGAGTAAGAACCCTTTACCCATTGATGCTCCTGTCTTAGCGGCATCTTTGGCTTCACCTTCAAAATCAAAGCGCAAGCCTGGGTATTTTTGAATGAGCTTGGCTGCTTCATCTTTTTGGAACTGAGCCAAAATCGCCGACGAGCTCGCCTTCTTATTATCAATATCACCAAAGATGCTGATAGTTCTCAGTCCATCAATACGCTGAATTCGCACGTAGTTACGTTGGAAATCTAATGTCGCCAACGTTGCTAACGGGATCTGACTGCCGTCGGCGGTAATGATCGGGAAGTTAGCCAGCTGCTGTATGTCGCCCGCTTGTTCCTTATCAAGACGCACCTCTATCGAGATATTCTCAACACCGATTTGAATCTCATCCGCCGTTTGCCCGAAGAATGCAGCACGCAACTGAGAAGCAATCATCTGCCCATTCACATTGTAGGTTTCGGCTCCTGGGCGCAGCTTCACTAAGATCTCCTCTTTACCCATGCGCATGTCATCTAGAACACCATGCACGCCATCAAACTGATTGAGGTATTCCTGAATATCCAAAGAAGCCGATTTCAACGCTGCAAGATCATCATGTTTAGCGCGGATCTCAATAGCACGACCGCCAGGCCCCATGGTGGGTTGTTTAAAAACTAACGAGATAGGATCTGCCAAGTCACCGATATCTTCTCGCCATGCATCAATGAAATCATCGATCACCGTGTTTCGACTTTCTGCACCACGCAGATCTAAACGGACAGTCGCGAGATGCGGTCCAGATTCACTGGCATCAGCATTAGCATTAAATTGGCTCGTGATGTGTTCCACCAACTCATTGCCCTCTTCGACCTCTTCACTCCACCGCACGTTCAAACGCTCAGCAGACGCGACTATTTTATCGACGACTCTCTCGGTTTGAGACAATGACGCCCCCGGCGGAAGAATGATACGCGCTTCAGCAATGTCTCCATCCAATTCGGGGAAAGGTTGGAACTTAACAGCACCACCCGCAATCAAGGCAATAGAAAGCAACAACAGTGTCAGCACTCCGCCCATAAATGCATAGCGGAACGTCACGACCTTCTCGACCATGTTCATCAAAGTTGTATTGCGGAAGTTCTCAAATTTTTCAAGCAACACTACTTTGAAGCGCAGCGCTGGCTTATCATTTTTTTCTTTGTGTAATGAATGAGATAAGTGATTGGGTAAAATAAGAAACGCTTCGATTAAACTCAGAGACAACACCAAGATAAGTACCTGAGGCACCGCTTTAAGCACCGCGCCCATTTCCCCATCAAGGAATAGTAAGCTACCGAAAATACACACTGTAGTTAAAAAAGAAGATAACACCCCGGGGAGCACTTTCTTAACACCGTTGTACACCGCATCATCAACGTTTTGCCCCCTATCTAAATGGGAGGCTATCGATTCGGCAATCACGATGGCGTCATCCATCATAATACCAATCGCCATTAATAAGCCGACCAGTGACATGATGTTGATCGATAGGCCAAGGTTCGCCATTAAGAACAAGCCACCAAGGAAGGCTACGGGCAAACCTGCCGCAACCCAGAATGAATATCGCAAACTGAAGAACAACCACATAGTAGCAAACACCAGCACAATACCTTGCCAGCCGTTGCGTACCATCATGGTTAGACGATCCCAGAGTACCGATGATAGATCATTGGTCATTTGTAGCGTCACGCCATCGGGGGCAATCGCGCTTTGATCTTCCACGAATCGAGTAACGTTCTCTTTGATTCGTAGCGCATCATCTTCTTTGTTTTTACTGATCTTCAATAGCGCAGAAGGCTTACCATCAAACAGAACCTTCTGTTCATCCAGTTCAAAGCGATCGGTGATCTTGGCAATATCCCTCAAACGGATCACTGAACCATTCGGCGCAGAACCCACCACGATACTCTCTAATTCAACCGGAGTGATGCGTCTCTCATCAAAACGAATCAGGAAGTTTTTGTCTGGCGTTTCAACATTGCCGCTCGGTAGCTTTACATTCTGACGACCGATTTGGTCCGCAATATCACCGACACTCAAACCTAACTGACGAATGGCTTGGGTATCCAGTTCCACACGATATTGGTGATCCGAGAATCCACTGACTTCGACCAATGAAACGTCGTAATCGAGCTTCATGGTACGTTTTAAGTCTTCCGCATAGGCCTTAAGTTCCGGCCATGACGTTTCTGCTGTAATCGCGATATCAACAACCGGTTCATTCCAATCCAGCTCTTGAACAACCGGAGATTCAATCTCGCTCGGAAAATCATTGATCGAATTGATCTGAGTTTGCACGTCCACCAGCATTCGACCGATGTCTGCTTTCTCATTGAGCTTCAGAATTAAACGCGCGCTGCCTTCAATCGCCTCACACTGAGTTTCTTCAATGTTGGCTAGGCCATCAACAGCATCTTCCATTCGTACACATAAGCTCTCTTCCACTTCTTGTGGGGAAGCTCCGGGATAAACAATGGCCGCCATGATGTAAGGTGGGTCGTAGGCAGGGAAAGTCTCACGCTTAATGGTTGATAATGAGGTTAAGCCCATAATCAACAACCCAAGCATCAACAGGTTCGCTGCTGTTGGGTGCCTAGAGAAAAACTTGATCATGACGCACTCTCCTGAGTATCAGGTTCAAGTGCCACTTCTTTTGAGCCCGATTCTTTGAGTAACATGCCTTCAATGGCTGGTAATAAGTCATTGAGAACCAGTTTGTCGCCCGTTTGAAGCTCCCCGTTCACAACCACTTGGTTGTCTCTACGATAAAGCACTTCAACATTCACCATTTTCAGACGAGAGTTATCGTCCATTAGATAAATTTTGTCACCATGTAGCGCTCGTTCAGGCAACACCCAACTTAGATTTGCTACACCTTCAATCTCAGCTTTTACAAACATACCGTTGACCAAAGGGGTCGCATTGCTTGGCTGCAGTTGTGAATAGTCTTGAGCGATCTCGAGAATAATCCCCGCCGTCGCTTGGTTTTCATCAACGGTTTCACTAATTCTCGCTACCTTTGCAGGCCAGCTCAGATTCAAACTGCCACTATTCAGTTGAACACTCGCTTTGATCGGTGCTTGGTCAGGGGTTGGAATTCCAGCAGCATCGCGAGGGAATTGAGTAAAACTTGAAGCTAAAGTTTGCATGTCGTGAATAGAAAGTTGTGCCTCAACTTCCATAATATTAATCCCATGAGCAACAAACATTTCTTGCTGAAGATTAACTACTTGGTTTTGTTCGATATCGACTTGAGCAATTCGCATCGCTCTTGGCAAAGTGATGGTCGTCTTATCCAAAGAGCGTTGTGCCTCTTTCACCTTAGACACGTTCACCTTAATCACGGCCTCCGCGACGCGTTTTTCATCAGGCATCAAGGTAATTTGGTTAGCAATATCTAACACTAACTTCTGTTGAGACAACGCGCTTTGTTGTTGGAGGTCGACATCCGATTGAGATGTCAGCCCTTTCTTACGCAGGTCTTGTTTACGTTGTAGCTCTTTATTGCTGATCACCAAGCGATTCTTTTCGATCTTTAGAGTCTGATTCAGGTTGTCTTCTTCTTGATTCAATTTTGCTAGCGAAGTTTGGCTTGATTTAAGATCCGCTTCCGCTTGTATCAGCTTCAGCTCGTAATCCAAAGGATCAACCTTGAGTACAACCGTTCCTGCAGGGATCACTTGGCCTTTATCAAGATCCGGATGTCGATACACAATCTGTCCTGTCACCTCAGCAATCGCTTTCCATTCGACTTTTGGCACCACTTTGCCAAAGCCAACCGCTAATGGCGCTATCAGTTGCTGTTCTAAGCTTAGAGTTTCCACTAAACGAGCTCGGTCACCCGCAGGTTTAGTTGGAAGATCCGGCTTCAAATTAATCGCAACCACCAAACCAATTACACCAACTGCCAACGCTGGAAAAAAGAGGAGTTTTTTACTTATTTTCATTATCTTGGTTCCTGCAAGGTCGAAGTGCTCTCTACATTAATAAAGCCTTCGGTCATCAATTGGATGTTGTGTTCGATTAAACGATTTAGAAACTCTTCATTAAGCTCAATACCATGAATCGCTAGTAAAGGAGGTGGTGCAATAAAGGGGAAAACCATCAAGCTTATATACGAAACACGACACAGTTTTGGATCCATGTTTTGTTTCAATATTCCCTGTTCAACAAGCTTTTCAAAAATGACGTCTTGCGCCGGTTTGGCAACATCGAGGAAGACCTTTTCGAGCAACTCTCTTTGCACTTCCGATGGCGGCATATTCATTACCTGGGCAATCAACCGAGGAAACTTGGGCACTTTAACCATCTCTTTGTAGTAAGTCCGCATTAAATCGAGAAAGTTCTCATGACTGCTTTCTTCAACTAACTTCTGCATTTGTAGCTGCATCGGACGAAGCGTTTCCCGCAGCATCGCCTCGAACAACCCCGCTTTATTACCGAAGTAATAACGGATCATGGCAATGTTTACTCCAGCACGCTCTGCAATTAGGCGTGTCGATACTTTATCGTAGGATTGAACAACGAACAGATCCCGAGCGTGTTCAATGAGTAGTTGCCGCACATCAAGGTTCTGCTGAGGTCGCCCGGCTTTACGTACTGTCATTGCTTTGACCTGCTCTATAATTAATCGTTTGATTAATTATAGAGATAAACAAGCACAACTGTAGAAGATTAATTACTCATTATTTAATCAATTGATTAATTAATTTCGCCGCACATTCGATTTTGCTGGTGAATCGTTCCAACAAAAAGATTTACTACAAAGTTTTAACCTATACATAAGCCAATCGATAAACTAACCCGCCAACACAAAACCAACAAACAAATGAATAAACCAACATAAGGGACAAAAACAGCATAAACCAAACAAAAACACCAGCGATGCACACTGATATTGGATTTTCTTGTTTGACGCTTAGAATAAATTGCGGTAAATATGGTGTTAACAGTTTATTTACGGATATTTGTGTAATGATTTTTTCTTCTTCTCGACTGCTGAAACTTCTCCTTATCGTGAACCAATCGCGCGGGTAAGTTGTGGGTCAAGAACTACACAAATATTAAAACCCGCGCTGAGCGGGTTTTTTTGTAACTGGCACTTTTAAAAGAACATCATTCTTAATAATAATTTGGATAGCAATCGATTCATTATCGATATAAGGAAGCACCCATGAACGATCAAGTAATAATTTTTGATACGACCTTACGTGACGGCGAGCAAGCATTGGCTGCAAGCCTGACAGTAAAAGAGAAGTTACAGATCGCTTACGCTCTTGAGAGACTGGGTGTGGATGTTATCGAAGCTGGCTTCCCTATCTCTTCTCCAGGTGATTTTGAGTCCGTACAAACCATCGCTAAACACATTAAAGGTAGCCGTATTTGTGCGCTTTCTCGTGCCGTTGCAAAAGATATAGACGCCGCTGCAGAAGCACTAAAAGTAGCTGACCAGTTCCGTATTCATACCTTCATCTCAACATCAACGGTTCACGTACAAGACAAATTACGCCGTAGCTACGATGATGTCGTAGAGATGGCAGTGAAAGCAGTAAAACATGCACGTAACTACACCGACGATGTTGAGTTCTCTTGTGAAGATGCTGGTCGCACCCCTATCGACAACCTATGTCGTATGGTTGAGGCCGCGATTAACGCAGGCGCAAAAACCATCAACATTCCAGACACCGTTGGCTACACAGTACCGAATGAATTCGGTGGCATTATCCAAACACTATTTGATCGCGTACCCAACATCGATAAAGCAATCATCTCTGTTCACTGTCACGATGACTTGGGTATGTCGGTTGCTAACTCAATCGCTGCCGTTCAAGCGGGTGCTCGACAAATTGAAGGCACAATCAATGGTATTGGTGAGCGTGCGGGTAACTGTTCTTTAGAAGAAATCGCAATGATCATCAAAACTCGCCAAGAGTTTTTGGGGGTTCATACCGGCTTAGATCATAAAGAGATTCACCGTACAAGTAAGTTGGTGAGCCAGCTTTGCCACATGCCAATTCAAGACAATAAAGCTATCGTCGGTGCCAACGCATTCAGTCACTCTTCAGGTATTCACCAAGATGGCATGCTTAAGAATAAGAACACTTACGAGATAATGACACCTGAGTCTATTGGCTTGAAAAACAAGGCATTGAACCTAACAAGTCGTAGTGGCCGAGCGGCTGTTAAGAGCCATATGGACGCAATGGGTTATAAAGATAATGAGTACAACCTAGATTCATTGTACGAAGACTTCTTGAAGCTAGCTGACCGTAAAGGTCAAGTATTCGATTACGACCTAGAAGCATTAATGCACTTCGCCAATCTACGTGACGAAGATGACTTCTATAAACTTAACTACCTAAGCGTACAATCTGGTAGTGTTATGTCTACCACCAGCATCAAATTGCAATGTGGTGATGAAGAAAAATGCGAAGCGGCTGTAGGTAACGGCCCTGTTGATGCTTTATACCAATGTATCTACCGCTTAACGGGTTACGAAATTGCATTGGATAAATTCGACCTTACTGCAAAAGGTGAAGGCGAAGATGGCTTAGGCCAAGCGGATATCATTGCGAATTATAAAGGCCGTAAGTACCACGGCACAGGTGTTTCAACAGATATCGTTGAAGCTTCTGGTCAAGCGTTACTGCATGTTATCAATAGTATTCAACGTGCAGACACTATCGCTGAAATGAAACAACAAAAATTCGCAACAGTTTAATACCCAATAACAGAGCCCTAGAGCCGATGTTGTTGGCTTTAGGGACAAAATTTAAAACGAGCCAAACCGCTCAGTAACAAGAATTAAAGGATTAACATGACAGATAAATCATACAAAATTGCCGTACTACCTGGTGATGGCATTGGCCCAGAAGTAATGCAGCAAGCACACAAAGTGCTAGACGCGATTGAAAAGAAGCACGCGATTAGCTTTTCTCGTGAAGAGTATGATGTTGGTGGTATCGCCATTGATAACCACGGCTGTCCACTTCCAGAAACGACAGTAACAGGCTGTGAAGAATCTGACGCAGTACTATTTGGCTCGGTTGGCGGTCCTAAGTGGGAACACCTTCCACCAAACGATCAACCAGAGCGTGGTGCCCTACTTCCTCTACGTAAGCACTTCCAACTGTTCTGTAACCTACGTCCTGCGCAAATCCACAAGGGTTTAGAGTCTTTCTCTCCTTTACGCGCTGACATTTCAGGTAATGGTTTCGACATCGTTGTTGTTCGTGAACTAACCGGCGGTATCTACTTCGGCCAACCTAAAGGTCGTGAAGGCGAAGGCGCAACTGAGAAAGCTTTTGATACAGAGGTTTACCACCGTTACGAAATCGAACGTATTGCAAAGATTGCGTTTGAATCTGCACGTCTACGTAACAAAAATGTTTACTCAATCGACAAAGCGAACGTTCTGCAGAGCTCTATCTTATGGCGTGAAGTGGTTGAAGAGATCGCAAAAGATTACCCAGATGTCACGCTAAACCATATGTACATCGACAACGCGACCATGCAGCTAATCAAAGATCCATCTCAGTTTGACGTAATGCTATGTTCAAACATCTTTGGTGACATCATCTCTGATGAGTGTGCAATGATCACGGGTTCGATGGGTATGCTTCCTTCTGCAAGCTTAAACGAAAGCAACTTCGGCCTATATGAACCAGCAGGTGGCAGCGCACCAGATATCGCAGGTAAGAACATTGCAAACCCAGTCGCGCAAATTCTTTCTGCAGCACTAATGCTTCGTTACAGCCTAGGCGAAGAAGCAGCAGCACAAGACATCGAAGCGGCGGTATCGAAAGCACTTTCTGCAGGCGAGCTAACGGCAGACCTTGCAGGTAAGAACCAAGCACTGACTACCTCAGAAATGGGTGACAAGATCGCTGAGTACATCTTAGCTTCATAAGCGAGATGCTTAGATTAGAAGCAAGTACATAAGAATAATATCAAGCCAAGTCTGCTTAAACCGCATGACTTGGCTCGAAACAAACACTGGGACTGATACTCCCAAGGAAGAAAAGCTATGTCGACAAACCAGCAAGCAAAAACCTTATACGAAAAAGTTTATGACGCTCACGTTGCAGTTGCAGCGAAGGGCGAAACGCCAATTCTTTATATCGATCGCCACTTAGTCCACGAAGTAACGTCGCCACAAGCCTTTGATGGCCTGCGTGAAAAAGGTCGTAAAGTTCGCCAAGTAGGCAAAACCTTCGCGACCATGGATCACAACGTATCGACACAAACCAAAGACATCAACGCTTCTGGTGAGATGGCTCGTATCCAAATGGAAACGCTATCGAAGAACTGTGAAGAGTTTGGTGTCACGCTTTACGACCTAAACCACAAATACCAAGGTATTGTGCACGTAATGGGGCCTGAGCTAGGTATTACTCTGCCGGGTATGACCATCGTATGTGGTGACTCACACACGGCGACACACGGTGCATTTGGTTCATTAGCATTCGGTATCGGTACTTCAGAAGTAGAGCATGTTCTAGCGACTCAAACGCTAAAACAAGCGCGCGCTAAAACCATGAAGATCGAAGTAAAAGGCAAAGTCGCAGAAGGTATTACAGCCAAAGATATCGTGCTCGCGATCATCGGCAAGACAACAGCTGCAGGCGGAACAGGCTATGTAGTTGAATTCTGTGGTGAGGCAATTACAGACCTTACAATGGAAGGTCGTATGACAGTATGTAACATGGCAATCGAGCTAGGCGCGAAAGCGGGTCTAATCGCTCCAGATGCAACCACATACGAGTACATAAAAGGTCGTAAGTTCTCTCCAGAGGGCGAAGACTTAGAAGCGGCAATCGAATACTGGAACACATTGAAAACCGATGCTGACGCAGAATTCGATGCAGTTGTCACGCTAGAAGCAGCTGAAATCAAACCACAAGTCACTTGGGGTACTAACCCAGGTCAGGTTATTTCAGTAGACACACCAATCCCAGCACCAGAAAGCTTCGCAGATCCTGTTGAAAAAGCATCGGCTGAAAAAGCGTTGGCTTACATGGGGCTAGAAGCAGGTAAATCTCTATCTGAATACAACGTCGATAAGGTCTTCGTGGGTTCTTGTACTAACTCTCGTATCGAAGATATGCGCGCAGCCGCTGCGGTAGCGAAAGGCCGCCAAGTAGCGAAACATGTTCAAGCATTGATCGTTCCGGGCTCAGAGCAAGTTAAAGCACAAGCAGAAGCTGAAGGTTTAGATGTAATCTTTAAAGAAGCCGGCTTCGAATGGCGCTTGCCAGGTTGTTCTATGTGTCTTGCAATGAACAACGACCGCCTTGGTCCACAAGAACGCTGTGCTTCTACATCAAACCGTAACTTTGAAGGTCGCCAAGGCCGTGATGGTCGTACGCACCTAGTTAGCCCAGCAATGGCAGCCGCAGCAGCAATCGCTGGTCACTTTGTCGATATTCGTGAACTTTAATTAGAGGATTTAACATGTCAGGTTTTCAACAACACACCGGATTAGTCGTTCCTCTAGATACGGCCAACATCGATACGGATGCGATCATTCCAAAGCAGTTTCTACAGAAAGTAAACCGCATCGGTTTTGGTAAGCACTTATTCCACGATTGGCGCTTCCTAGATGATGCAGGCCAACAACCAAACCCAGAGTTTGTAATGAACGCTCCTCGCTACAAAGGTGCTTCAATTCTCCTAGCTCGTGAAAACTTCGGTTGTGGTTCATCTCGTGAACATGCACCTTGGGCGCTTGCTGATTATGGTATTCAAGTGATGATCGCGCCAAGCTTCGCAGACATCTTCTATGGTAACTCGATCAACAACCAAATGGTGCCAGTTCGATTGACTGAGCAAGAGGTAGATGAGCTATTCCAATTCGTAGAAGCGAATGAAGGCGCTGAAATCACTGTTGATTTAGAAGCGATGAAAGTCAGTGCTAATGGTAAACAATACTCGTTTGAAATTGATGAGTTCCGTCGTCACTGCTTACTGAATGGTTTAGACAACATAGGCCTTACACTTCAGCACGCCGATAAAATCTCAGAATTTGAAGCAAAGATTCCTAGCTTCCTGAAATAAAGAACCATGAAACAGCACAGTCTAGAAATAGAGTAAGCGTTTTCAATAACACCTAAAGGTTGGCCCAGTGCCAACCTTTTTTATTCGATTCAACTTCTTCATTTAACTCAACTCTGTGGTTTAACTGAAGAGCTATGAAAGAAAATAGTAAGCCACAAGGTCTTAGTAGTTAGTCATCAGGAGAATGCCATGAAACAACTACTTGTTATTATCAGCCTACTTTTCTCAACCTTCGCGTGGTCTGCGCCTAAGTCCGAACTTTGGCCTTACTGGAATCAAAGTAATGAAGCCAACTCTGAGAAAGTTTCTCATCAAGATTGGCAACAATTCCTCGATAACTATTTAGTAAAACAAGGTCAACACGCCTTAGTTAGATATCAAACGGTGAGTTCTTCAGACAAAACCAAACTGAAGCAGTACATAAGCCGACTTGAACAGATTGACCCTCTCGACTATCCAAAAGCTGAACAGTATGCCTATTGGGTTAACCTATACAATGCAGTGACTGTTGATTTGATTCTTAATGCATACCCAATTAAATCTATCACTAAGCTCGGCGGACTATTCAGTTTTGGACCTTGGGGAGATGATGTAGTTGCAGTTAATGGAAAGACACTGACACTCAATGATATCGAACATCGAATTTTAAGACCGATTTGGCAAGACCCTCGCACTCATTACGCGGTGAACTGTGCAAGTCTAGGTTGTCCTAATCTACAATCTCAAGCATTTACTTCTGATAATACAGAAATGTTGCTAGAACTCGCTGCAGCTGAGTATATCAATAGTGATAAGGGTGTATTGGTTAACAACAACCAGCTTCAATTGTCATCGATTTACGAATGGTTTGCTGTTGATTTTGGCAACCAACAACAACTGATTAAACACTTAGATAAATACAGAACAAAGTCGGTAACGTACACGGGAAAAATAAGTTATGACTATGATTGGTCACTTAACCAAGCAAACTAGTTCTAACGCGAAAGTTAATCACTAAAGCTAAACAAAAAAAGAGGCTAGAGGTTTTATTAACCACTAGCCTCTTATCAATTCTTTGACCGTATATCCACAATTAAAAGCTTGAGTCTGGTTGCTGTAAGAACTCAACTTCCTCAGGAGTCGAAGTTCGACCTAGTACTTCATTGCGGTGTGGGTAACGACCAAAACGCTCAATGATCACCTTGTGCTTAAACTCAAAATCAAGGTTATTCTCTAGCCCTGTCTGGGAAAAAAGCAGCACCGCTTGCTCATGCATCAGCAAAGATTCGCTGTGCATATAAGGCATGTAGAGGAAGCTTTTCTGTTGTTGATTGAGTTGGTGATCAAAGCCACTCGCTACCGCTTCTTGAGCTAGAACCAACGCCATAGGATCTGCAGTAAACGCATCTGGACTATTTCTACCAAGATTCCGAGAAAACTGGTCAAGCACGATAATCTCAGCCAAGCGACCCTCTGCTGTCTGACGCCATTCAAATAACTCACCTTGAATGGCGGCTTTGTGCAGTTCAGAAAAACGAGACGCTATCAAAGCGTCAATCTCGGCGCCGCCAGTAAACCAATCTTTAGGCGTCAATTCATCGAACCAAAACTCTAGAACATTCTGATACGTTAACGTCATATAATTCCCTTTAATAAAAAACCGAGTAACTTTGTTATTACTCGGTTTGGTGTTCGATTACTTAAAACCTTTGACCTTCTTTATCAGGTCATAAGCATTTTGAATTTCTTGCGATTTTTCTTTCGCAACATTCATCATCTCAGGCGGTAAGCCCTTCGCCATCAGTTTATCTGGGTGATGCTCATTCATCAATTTACGGTAGGCTTTCTTCACCTCTTTACCATCAGCACTTTCACTCACACCAAGAACCTTATATGCATCGCCAAGCTGGTTCTGTTGCGAAGCCTGTTGCCAACCTGATGATTGCCCATGGCCTTGATTCCCCCCAAAGCTTCCACCTTGCTGTTGGAAACGGAACGCTGCTTCCTGCATCTGCAAGCGGCGCTCTAGTTGCTCTGCCGAAAACCCTAGGCCTTGAGCTATCTTATGCAGAACCTGACGCTCACTCGGGTGCAAGCTTCCATCAGCAAACGCAGCAGAGACTTGTAGCTCTAAAAAGAACTGCAAAAGATCAAAACGACCACCCGATGAGATTTTTACACGCTCAAGTACGTCGCTCAGAGGGAAGTCGCTCTCTTTTCCATCTCGGAATGCATCTTGCGCCGCTTTGCGCTGTTCGCCATGCAGGTTCATGCGTTCCATCATGGTAGAAGCGAGTTGAATCTCTTCCGGCGTTACCTGCCCTTTCGCTTTAGCAACGTGCCCCATAACCGCAAAGGCGGATTTAAAAAACTCGTTCTGTCTTTCTGCTTGGCTTGGACCTCGACCAAAACCAGAACTATTGAAACCAGATTGGTTCAATCGGCGAGCTTTATCGAATTGGTGCCCTAAAAATAGGCCAAAAACTAAACCAAGCGGCCCTCCAAATAGAAAGCCAAAAAAAGCGCCCAAAATTTTGCCAAATATTTGCATTATGTGTTCTCTATCTATGAATTTTGTCTGAGTAATGCTGTCTGATGATGCTGAATGCTAATATTTCCTTTATCATAAGGAAAATGGTTTATTAATTGGATTGATACTAGATCAACCCTTCATCTAGTGACACAGGATAGTTCAACTTCATGCAATGTTTTTCCCGCACCTTGTTAGCCGCGTCGATAACGACAGCGTTATACGTGTCGACAACTCAAGCTGAAACAATTACCGATAGTAGTGTGCAGGAAATGCCCTCTATAGATCAATGCTTGATCGAGCCCGCTGCAGAAAACGAGACACAGCTACCCGCTCATGTTGAGTCAGATCGCTTAGAAGCTATCAATGGTGACAAAGCAATATATTCAGGAGATGTAAGAGTTACGCAAGGAAATAAAACCATTCTTGCTGACAATGTAACTCTACACCAACAAGAAAACATCGTTGTAGCTGAAGGCAACGTAAACTTTAGTGATGGTCAAATCAAGTCAGTGTCAGACAGAGCAACGAATAATCTGACTACAGATGAAATGACGCTAGAAAATACCGATTACGAATTTCTTTGCGAGCCAGGGCGCGGTAATGCAGTCTACGTATCTAAGACGGGCAAAGCAGTTTATGAAATCGAAGACGGTTCCATTACCTCTTGCCCTATTGGCGACAACGCCTGGCGCCTAAGAGCATCAAGTATCAGCGTCGACCAGAACGAAGAACAAGCTACTTTTTATAATCCACGCTTTGAGATCCAAAGTGTCCCTGTTTTTTACTTACCGTATTTAACCGTACCAGTCGGTGATACACGTAAAACCGGTTTCTTGTATCCAACCGTGTCATACGGTTCTAGCGATGGTTTTGAAGCGGAGATTCCTGTTTATTGGAACTTAGCTCCAGACTACGACTTGGAAACCACCTTCAAGTATATGCAAGAGCGTGGCACTCAACTTAACAGTAAATTCAGATACTTGAGTGACTTCGGTTCAGGCAGCCTCGAGTCTGAATATTTACCAGACGATCAAAAGTACACAGACAAAGGCGACCGTTGGGGTTTCCAACTAGAACATTCAGGAATATTTCAACAATCTTGGTTGTTCGAAGTCGATTACTCTAAAGTCAGTGATATTGATTACTTTACGGATATGAGCTCAGGAATTGGTAATCGCGAAGATGGCCAACTACTTCAGGAGGGTAAAGCGACGTATCGTTCTCAAAACTGGGATGCATCAGTATTGGTCCGAGACTTCCAAGTCCTCACAACAAGTAATAACTTGCCTTATCGCTTAATGCCACAACTTGAGTATAACTATTATGCTCCTGAGGTGATGGATTACCTAGACTTCGATTTAATCAGTCATGTTTCATTATTCGATACAGACGCCTCGGGCAAGCCATCCGCAACTCGTGTCCACGTTGAACCTGGCATTACGATTCCTGTCGGCAACACCTGGGGTACGTGGACAACAGAAGCTCGATTACTTGGAACTTATTATCAACAGGATCTTGATGGTGTTGACACTGGTTCTGGTTCCGATTACGAAGGCCTAGAGGAATCGGTAAGTCGAGTGATTCCTGAGTTTAGAAGTCACGCTGGTATCGTTCTAGAAAGAGATACCAAGATAGTCAACAACTACACTCAAACACTCGAGCCACAAGTACAGTACCTGTATGTTCCCGAACAAGATCAAAGCGATATTGGCCTTTACGATACAACGCTACTCCAGACCGATTACTACGGCCTATTCAGAAGCCGTAAATATAGTGGTGTAGATCGTATTGCAGCGGCAAACCAGATAAGTTATGGCGCGTCATCTCGATTCTTTGATGACGAATATAAAGAACGTCTTAATATCTCTTTTGGTCAAATTTTTTATTTCGACAAAGACACAAAGCAAACTCTGAGCAGCAGCGAAGACTCGGGTGAAAAAACCAATTATTCATCTTGGGCTATTGAAATGGACTTCAACTACGATGATTATCTGTTCTACCATGGTGGCGTGCAATACGACATTGACTCAGCTTCAATGCAACTTGCCAACAGTACACTTGAATACCGCTTTGCTGGTGGTTATATACAAACCAACTATCGCTATGTTACGGAAGAATATATTGAGGATAATGTAGGCGAAAGTATCGATGTTGGGTCAATAACTCGTGATGGTATCTCTCAAGCCGGTTTGCTTGGTGCTTATCAAATTTCGCGGAAGTGGAATGCCAGTGCTCAATACTTCTATGATTTAACGACACAAGAGAATCTAGAGTGGTTGGCTCGCTTGAACTATAAATCGGATTGTTGGTATATCGGATTTACGTATAGCAACCAGTTGACAAATAATATTAGTGATCCAAATACTACACCTGAATATGAAAATAACTTTGGTGTGAATTTCGGTATTGTTGGCTTTGGTACTAATCTAGGCTCTGATTCAGGCGCAGTTGGGGATAGTAGTTCAGACAACTCTCTAAGTTACGGTCGCCCATTCTTCTTAAATAATTAATTCTCTTTATTGATAAAACATCAGTAAATTTAAAGGACTACACATGACATTGTGGAAACGCACATTAATCGCTATCGCATCGGCTTGTACTTTATCTGTAAGCTATGCTGCGCCAGTTGAACTCGATAGCGTAAAAGTGATCGTTAACGAAGGCGTAATTTTACAAAGCGATATCGACGCTTCAATGAAGACGTTACGTGCAAACGCGAAGAAAAGCGGTCAAACATTACCATCACAAGACGTGTTGAATGAGCAAGTTCTAGAAAAATTAATCATTGATACGATTCAAACTCAAGAAGCGGAACGTATTGGCGTTCGTATCGATGACGCTCGACTTGACCAGGCAATTGAAGGTATCGCGAAAGACAACAATCAAACGGTAGAGCAACTTACCGCATCGGTTGCAGAAGAGGGCCTTAGCTACAATGCATTCCGTGAGCAAGTAAGAAAAGAAATTGCAGCCAGTGAAGCTCGTAACGCCTTAGTTCGTCGCCGCATCAACATTCTTCCAGCTGAAGTCGATAACCTAGCAGACATCTTAGCGCAAGAAACTAACGCGACCGTTCAATACAAAATTGGACACATTCAACTTCGCTTTAACGATGACCAAACAAAGGAAGAGCTAGAAGCTCAAGCTAACGATTTAGTTGAAGAGCTAAACTCAGGTAAAGACTTCAGCACCATGGCTTATACTTACTCTAAAGGCCCGAAAGCACTACAAGGTGGTGATTGGGGTTGGATGCGAAAAGAAGAGATGCCAACCATTTTTGCAGACCAAATCAAAATGCAAAACAAAGGCAGCATTATCGGTCCTTTCCGCAGCGGTGTTGGCTTCCATATTTTAAAAATTGAAGACGTAAAAGGCTTAGAAACCGTTGCTGTTACCGAAGTTAATGCACGTCATATCCTGATTAAACCTACCGTAATCCTGAGTGATGATGGTGCCAAAGAACAACTTGAAGAAATCACTCGTCGCGTGAACGCTGGTGAAGCGACCTTTGGAGAGCTTGCTCAGCAGTACAGCCAAGACCCAGGTTCTGCAGTTCAAGATGGCGAACTAGGTTATCAAACGCCTGATTTATATGTTCCAGAGTTCAAACACCAAGTAGAAACTCTTCCTGAAGGGAAAATCAGCGCACCATTTAAAACGGTTCACGGTTGGCACATTGTTGAAGTATTAGACCGCAGAGAAGTTGATCGTACGGATTCTGCTTTGAAGAACAAAGCTTACCAAATACTATTTAACCGTAAGTTCAATGAAGAAGCTGGCGCTTGGCTACAAGAAGTAAGAGCAAGTGCCTTTGTTGAAATGGTTGAGGACGACCAAAATGACAACTAAACGCCTTGTCATTACCGCAGGTGAACCCGCAGGGATAGGTCCAGATTTAACTCTGGCTTTATCTCAAGAAAGTTGGCCTCATCAACTCGTGGTGTGTGCCGATAAAAATTTACTCGCACAGCGAGCGGAAATGTTAGGGATTGAAGTTGAGCTGTTGGATTACGACCCAATGGCGCCTAAGCAACCCCAACGCTCTGGTACTTTAGTAGTGAAACACGTTCCATTAGCTGAAAGCGCCATCGCAGGCCAACTCAACGAAGCTAACGGTCATTACGTATTAAATACTTTAGAAACCGCCGCAATTGGCTGTATGAATGACGAATTTGATGCTATTGTCACCGGCCCTGTTCACAAGGGTGTAATTAACCGAGCTGGCGTTGCTTTTAGCGGTCATACCGAGTTCTTTGCAGAGAAGTCCAATACACCACTCGTGGTGATGATGTTGGCAACTGAAGGGCTGCGTGTTGCATTAGTCACAACGCACATCCCACTAGCTTATGTATCTCAAGCTGTGACCGAAGACAGATTAGAGCAAATTATTGCGATTCTGAATAAAGATTTGGTCGAAAAGTTTGCAATAGAGAAACCAACTATCTACGTGTGTGGCTTAAACCCACATGCAGGTGAAGATGGTTGTTTAGGCCGTGAAGAAATAGAAACCATCACCCCTACGCTAGAAAAAATTCGCCAGAAAGATGGCATCAATTTAGTTGGCCCATTGCCAGCAGACACCATCTTTAATGAAAAATATTTGCAAGATGCAGATGCTGTTTTAGGTATGTATCACGACCAAGTACTCCCTGTATTGAAATACAAAGGGTTTGGTCGCTCAGTGAACATCACACTAGGCTTACCGTTTATTCGTACATCAGTCGATCACGGTACCGCCTTAGACTTGGCAGGGAAAGGCCAAGCCGATACAGGGAGCTTTAGAACAGCGCTCACGCACGCCATTGAATTAGTAGAGAAAAAGCAATGAGAAATGATGTCCACTTAGGGCACAAAGCGCGTAAACGTTTTGGTCAAAACTTCCTTAACGATCCATACATTATAGATGGCATCGTATCGAGTATTAACCCACTACCAGGCCAAAACTTGGTAGAAATTGGCCCTGGTCTTGGTGCTATTACAGAGCCTGTTGGCAAACTTGTCGATAAATTCACAGTAATTGAACTGGATAGAGATCTTGCTGAACGTCTGCGTAATCACCCTGATCTTGCTGAGAAGTTAACGATCTATGAAGGTGATGCAATGAAGTTCGATTTCGAACAACTTGTTAAGCCAAACAACAAGCTACGTATCTTCGGTAACTTGCCATACAACATCTCTACACCATTGATGTTCCATCTTTTTGAGTTCCATAAAGATGTGCAAGACATGCACTTTATGCTTCAAAAAGAAGTGGTGAACCGCCTAGCAGCAGGCCCTGGCACTAAAGCTTATGGTCGTCTAACAGTCATGGCTCAATACTACTGTAAAGTGACACCAGTGCTAGAAGTACCACCAACAGCATTCGTTCCGCCACCAAAAGTAGATTCTGCTGTCGTACGCCTTCAGCCATATGAAGTGCTGCCTTATCCGGCAAAAGATCTTAAATGGTTGGACCGCGTATGTCGCGAAGGTTTTAACCAACGTCGCAAGACAGTACGTAACTGCTACAAAAGCTTAATCAGTAAAGAGGTGCTTGAAGAGTTAGGGGTAAACCCTGGCATGCGCCCTGAAAACCTGACGCTCGAACAGTTTGTCGATATGGCGAACTGGTTGCATGACAGTCACAACACTGAAAAATAAGTCAAAAGGCTCCTACACTACGGTGAGGGGCCTGTTTTTTATGTAAAACTTTTATAGGGTCTTTTGCCCTTAGCATACCAACAACAAAAGGTGCGAATATGGATATATCTACGCCTTGTATCAAATGTCAGGTTCACTCTAAATACATAGAGGAACAATCTGAACCTACGAAGAACCGCTACGTCTTCGCTTACATCATTACCATCAAAAACCTCAGTAAAACAACGGTACAACTTATGTCACGTCGCTGGCTAATTACTGACTCCAACGGTAAACAACTCACTATTGAAGGTGATGGTGTGGTTGGGCAACAACCTGTGATTGAAGCCAACGATGAATATACTTACACCAGTGGTACCGTCATCGAAACTCCTGTGGGTGTTATGCAAGGTCATTATGTTATGACTGATCACAAAGGCATCGATTTCATAACTGAAGTCGACCCGTTCAGGCTCGCCATCCCTAACATTCTTAATTAGTACACACCTCTACTACTTACAGGAAATTATTTTGTCGAATTACATTGTCGGAGACATTCAAGGGTGCTTCGACGAACTTCAGTTGCTGCTTGAAACTATCAGTTTTGATAAACACAAAGATACTTTATGGGTCGCTGGTGATTTAGTCGCTCGAGGTCCTAAATCATTGGAGACACTACGCTTTATTCGCAACCTTGGTGACGCAGCTAAGGTTGTATTAGGCAATCATGACTTGCATCTACTTGCGGTTTCCTTAGGGCTATTTTCGGCTAAGCCAAAAGATAAAACTCAAACTATCCTTGATGCAGAAGATAGGGAGACGTTACTTGAGTGGCTAAGGCAACAACCTTTAATTCAGGAACATTCAGAGTTCGTAATGTCTCATGCAGGTATCTCACCGCAATGGGATCTAGAACGAGCACGTATCGAAAGCCGAGAAATAGCTGACTTATTAAAATCAGAACAATGGCAATGGCTTATCGAGAATATGTACAGCAATACGCCTGATTTATGGCATCAAGATTTAGAAGGCATTGAGCGCTATCGCTATGCGATCAACAGTCTGACTAGAATGCGATTTTGCTTTACTGATGGTCGACTTGATATGGCCTGTAAACTTCCACCAAACGAAATTACCGTTGAGCCTTTGGTACCTTGGTTTGACCTTACACAACGTATAGAACTGGATAAGACGGTTTTATTTGGACACTGGGCTGCATTAGAAGGCTACTCAGGGAAAGATGTGATTGGTTTAGACACAGGGTGTGTTTGGGGAGGACAATTGACGGCACTGCGCTGGGAAGACAGACAGTTTTTTACTCAAGAAGCACTATAAAAACACGAAAAAATCATGCTTGCGATATAGCTAAATAACTAAATAACTAAATAGCTAAATAGCTAAATAGCGCAAGCATGCATCAAGATATTACGACTTAAACCTCAATCTAACGTTCGAGAATAACAAACTCCATGTTGTGCTTATTCTTCTCATCCGATTGATAAGTCTCACTAAAAACTTGCTTCCAATCCTCTCCCCACTCAGGGAACTGAGTATCTCCATCAACAACGAAATCGATGTAAGTCAGGTACAGTTTGTCAGCTTTAGGTAAGCAACTCTCATAAATTGAACCGCCACCAATAATCATCACTTCATCAGCATCATTTAGCAGTTCTAATGCTTGTTCAATCGAAGTAACTGTCGTCACACCTTCAATCTCTAAGTTTTCATCGCGACTGATTACGACATTCAATCGACCAGGTAGAGGACGTCCAATAGATTCATAGGTCTTACGTCCCATCACGACCGGTTTACCCATGGTTGAGCGCTTAAACCATGCAAAGTCCGCAGGCAAATGCCAGGGCATCTGATTATCTTTACCGATTACACGATTGTCTGCCATTGCCGCTATCATACTGATGATCATAAATCGAAGGTCCTGTCCTTACTTGAGAGTGAAATTGAAGCTAGACGATAGGTCTACGGCGGTAGAATAACAGGCCGGGCACCGCTAAGCCAACCGCAAGCCCTGCGATAATAAACATCGATTTCAAAAAGTTCTCCATCAACAAAGCCAATAACTCCGGGTTGTATCCTGCCCGGTTAATTTCAACCATGGCAATCATCGCCTTAAAGGCAAACACACCAGGTACCATGGGAATCAGCGCTGCGACGGTAAACACTTTAGGGTGTGCCAAGAGCTTATGTGACCAATGGACTCCAATCATCCCTACCAATGTAGCCGCGAAGAACGTCGCCCACTCAATAGGTATGCCGAAATGCATCATTAAATAACGGCTACCGTGGCCAATAGACCCTCCGAGAGCACAGTAGATCAACGCACGTTGTGGTACGTTAAAGACCAATGCAAAGCCGACGGCAGGTATCGCCGCAAAAAACATATCGTTCAGAAGGCCTACCAATAATTCAAAGATAGTCATTAGCTTGCCCACCCCCACACGTCTGAAAGGCTCATCGCTGCAACAATACCTAAGCTTGTCGCTAGGGTTAATAGACTGGCCATGGTAAAACGAGCCAACCCCATATTGATGTGGCCTTTAAGCATATCCGCAACAGAGTTAATCAAGGGAAAACCGGGCACTAGCATCAATACTGACGAAGCCATCACGATGGTGGGTTGACCACCAATATTGTAGAGCACCGCCTGAGCAGAGATGGTCGTAGTAACGAATGCCGTAATGGCAAAATTTAGTAGTGGGTTAAAGTGACGGTGACCAATCTCTTGTCTTACGATCATGCCGCAAGCGGATGCAATAAAGGTCATGATGAACACGTGCCAATCGCCGCCAGCAAGATGACTAAAAGAAGCACATGATAATCCAATCATCACTACAACCAGCCAACGGTTATAACGTTCAGGGCTGATCCCTTGGATCTTCTTGTAAGCTAAATCATAATCAAGAATCCCTTTCTCCATCATGATACAAACACGTTGAATCTCTGTTATCACCTGCATATTAATGCCACGATCAGCACAGCTTCTAGTTGTCGTTATACAATGGTCATCCATTACTGTTGTCACGACCAACGCATTGGCTGACAGTGCAACTTCAACCTCATTCACCCCACAAGCGATACCGATACGGCGCATAATATCGCCGACTAATGTGCTCTCTGCACCATGTGCTAATAACATTTGTCCTGATTGAGCGACGAGTCTTGAGATCGCTCTTTGCTTCGATGCCATGATTTCCTTCCCATAGGCGTTAATTATCTAAAGATAAATTTTGCATAAAAAATAGCGAGACGTCATGATTTAGATACAAAAAAACCGCAATTTTCATTGCGGTTTAATAAAACTATCAGCGTATCTTAGAAAAAGTGACTAAAGTGCGCATAAGAAACAGCGAGGATTAGTCACGAACGTAGATAACATGACCGTCATCTTCTTCGTCATCCCAATCATCCCAGTCGTCGTCATCTTCAGTTACGACGTTCTTACCGCTCATTGCATCTTTATGGTAGTCATCCCACATAAAGTTAACTTTTTCTTCTTCTTCAATTGCTTCAACTTCACGAGGTAGGTTCTCCATGAACTCACCCAGTTTAAAGCAAAGATCTTTAGTGCCGATTTTGTTCACTGCAGAGATCTTGAAGTACTCGCCTTCCCAACCCAAAGCTTCAACGATTTCTTGAATTTTTTCATCAGCTTCTTCTTCAGGCATTAAGTCAACTTTGTTAAACACTAACCAACGTGGTTTCTGTGCAACTTTTTCACTGTATTGCTCAAGCTCATCAATGATCGTCAATGCATTCTGAATAGGATCAGAGCCGTCAATCGGCAGAATATCGATCATATGCAGAAGAACACGACAACGCTCAAGGTGTTTCAAGAAGCGAATACCAAGGCCTGCGCCATCAGCTGCGCCTTCGATTAGACCAGGAATGTCGGCAACAACGAAACTCTTCTCAGGAACGACACTCACCACACCCAAACTTGGGATCAACGTAGTAAATGGGTAATCAGCCACTTTTGGTTTCGCAGCAGATACTGAGCGAATAAAGGTAGATTTACCTGCATTTGGTAAGCCAAGCATACCAACATCAGCCAATAGAAGAAGCTCTAAGCGTAGTTCTCGAACTTCGCCTTTAGTACCCATTGTCTTTTGACGAGGAGCACGGTTAACAGACGACTTAAAGCGCGTGTTACCAAGACCATGCCAACCACCTTTACCAACCATTACTTTCTTGCCGTGTTCAGCAACTTCAGCAACGATTTCATTAGTGTGAATGTCAACAGCACGAGTACCTACAGGTACTTTCAGTGTAATATCTTTACCACGTTTACCAGTACAGTTGCCACCGCGGCCATTCTCGCCACGTTCAGCGCTGTAAAAACGTTGGAAACGATAATCGATCAGTGTATTTAAGTTTTCATCAGCTTGAATGTAAACATCACCGCCGTCACCACCATCACCGCCATCAGGACCACCTTTAGCAACGAATTTTTCGCGCCAAAAGCTGACTGTACCATTACCGCCATCACCGGCTTCTATTTTTACTGATGCTTCATCAACGAATTTCATTTTTTAACTCCGCACTTACGTTGCGTTACCACTCATCAAGGAGTGATATAAATTCTAGCAGATCCGAGTTTAGATCGATCACCTAAGATCTAGATCGATCTGCAATCAAGGAACAAATAAGGAGAGGTTCTTTGCTTTACGTGTTTTAAAAACCAAGCTGCTTTTTAAAAACCGAACTGTTTATCAAAAAGCCATACAGCTTCTCAAAACCCAAGCCAGAGCGTCTACTTTTTTATTCTCGCTATAAATAAAAAACCCTGCCGAATCGGCAGGGCTTTTGAATTCAGCTTGAAAGCTAGTATAAATAATCTAGTTAAAGATTAAATTACTCAGCTTCGATGCTTACAAACTTGCGGTTTTTAGGACCTTTTACTGCAAATTTCACTTTACCTTCAGTAAGAGCGAAAAGAGTATGGTCTTTACCGATGCCAACGTTTGTGCCAGCGTGGAATTTAGTACCACGTTGACGAACGATGATGTTACCTGCAAGAACAGATTCACCACCAAAACGCTTAACACCAAGACGTTTGCTTTCTGAATCGCGGCCGTTATTAGTAGAACCGCCAGCTTTTTTATGTGCCATTGTTAAACTCTCCTAATACTTAAGCGTTAATGCCAGTGATTTTCACTTCTGTGAACCACTGACGGTGACCAGCTTGCTTGCGAGAGTGCTTACGACGACGGAACTTAACGATTTTTACTTTATCGCCACGACCGTGTTGTACTACTTCCGCAGTAACCTTACCACCTTCTACAAGAGGTGCACCAACAGCGATTTCTTCGCCGTTAGCAACAAGAAGAACTTTATCAAATTCAACAGTTGCACCAGTTTCAACGTCTAATTTCTCTAAACGAAGTGTTTGACCTTCGCTTACTCGGTGTTGTTTGCCACCAGATTGGAAAACAGCGTACATATTTTACTCCGCTTTTTCCGCACAGCCTATGGTTGTTAATTGTACAACTCGGGTGTGCGCTAAACTAATCAATAGGGCGCAGATTCTACGGGAATCATGGCGCTATGACAAGCCATATTTTTAAAATATTGGCGAAAACATGTTCGCCAAAGAAAAGTGCGGCAATGATGCCCTTAAGTGATGTATTAATCAACGTTTTTTAGTGTATTATTCAACAATTAAATACAACGTATAAGCCTTACAGGGTCTAACTTCAGCCGGATGAACAATGGATTTTAAAGCTATCCAAACGCTTACTGCCAATGATATGGCAAAAGTGAATGAAACAATTCAAGCCCAACTTAATTCTGACGTAAGTTTAATCAACCAGCTTGGTTTTTATATCGTTAGCGGCGGTGGCAAACGCCTACGTCCTTTGCTTGCTCTTTTATCTGCTCGTGCTCTTGGTTATCAAGGTGAAGCTCATATCACCTCTGCGGCCTTTATTGAATTTATTCACACAGCAACTTTGCTTCATGATGATGTCGTCGACGAATCGGACATGCGACGTGGTAAAGCGACAGCCAATGCTGCTTTCGGTAATGCCGCTAGCGTTTTAGTTGGAGATTTTATTTACACTCGCTCATTCCAGATGATGACAACGCTAGGATCTTTAAAGATCCTCGAGCTAATGAGTGAAGCGGTAAACGTGATTGCCGAGGGTGAAGTTCAACAATTGATGAACTGTAACAACCCCGACACCACAGAAGAAAGCTACATGCAAGTCATCTACTCTAAGACAGCTCGCCTGTTTGAAGCTGCAACACAAATCGGCGCAATTCTCACAGAGTCGTCACCTGAAATCGAAACAGCAATGCAGAACTACGGTAAATATCTAGGTACCGCATTCCAACTGATTGATGATGTGATGGATTACACAGCTGATGGTAAAGAGATGGGTAAGAACGTTGGTGACGATCTTGCCGAAGGCAAACCAACACTGCCTCTACTTTACGCAATGCATAATGGCTCTCCAGAACAAGCAAGTATGATTCGTGAGGCTATTGAAAAAGCCAATGGCATGGAACGTCTTGACGATATTATGGCTGTTATGAAAGAAACAGGTTCTTTGGAGTACACTACAAATAAAGCTTATGAAGAAGCAGATAAAGCCATAACTGAGCTTGCTGTGCTTCCTGACTCAGAATATAAGCAAGCATTAATTACGCTCGCACATCTTGCTGTTAAACGTAGTAAGTGATTCCGACGTCATTAGCAGTAGAATAACGACACGCTATAAATAGACAAAAGAGCCTCAGGGCTCTTTTTTGGTTTTAACGTCTTGTGCGAGTTAAAGCCAATCAATATCTGCTCGACTTTAGAGATAACGGCTGCTCAGTTTCAATTTCTTCAAGCTCAGCCATTGGCACTGCGTACTGGAATTGTCCGCTGTAAGTCTCCACTAGGGCAAATTGTTCTTGTTCATCAATAACCAATATTTTCCCCAAACGCCCTAAATATTCGACATTCATTCCTTTTTGAACACTAGACATAACTTTTCCTCTAACTTAGCTATAGAGACCGTTACGAATCGCTTGAGCTAAAGGATCAAAAAAGCCGATCACAAGGATCGGCTTTCGTTAACTGTCTTTTTAGCAGAGTTTAGTTATCTATCACTTATTTAGCGAATTCAACACCAATCTCAATATCGCCATTTAACGTTTCTAGCATGCTGTCTAGTGCGTTGCGTTCGAAGTCGCTCAACTCACCGTAGCTAAGGATCGCTTCTGCGCCCTCTTTGCCAAGTTTAACTGGTTGTGCGAAGAATGGTGCGTGCTCGCCTTCGCCTTCAACGTATGCACACTCAATCACGTTCTCTTCGCCTTGAAGCGCTTTCACTAGAGCAAGACCGAAGCGACAAGCCGCTTGACCCATAGATAGAGTAGCACTACCGCCACCCGCTTTAGCTTCAACAACTTCAGTACCTGCGTTTTGGATACGAGTCGTTAGCGCTGCGATCTCTTCATCAGTGAACTCTACGCCTTCAACTTGAGAAAGAAGAGGAAGGATCGTAACACCTGAGTGACCGCCGATAACAGGAACACGAACATCGCCTGGATCTTTATCTTTAAGCTCAGCAACGAACGTTTCAGAACGAATCACATCAAGAGTCGTAATACCGAATAAACGACGCTTGTCGTAAACGCCCGCTTTCTTAAGTACTTCAGCAGCGATTGGCACTGTTGTGTTTACTGGGTTAGTAATGATACCAACACAAGCTGTAGGACAAGTAACTGCAATTTTCTCAGCTAGAGACTTAACAATGCCAGCATTAACATTGAAAAGATCCGCACGATCCATACCAGGCTTACGAGCTACGCCCGCAGAAATAAGTACAACATCCGCACCTTCTAGTGCTGGTGTTGGATCTTCGCCCGCATAACCTTTGATCGAAACAGGGGTTGGGATATGGCTAAGATCGGCAGCTACACCCGGTGTTACCGGTGCAATGTCGTAAAGTGCAAGATCTGAACCAGCAGGTAGACGGTTCTTAAGTAATAGGGCTAGGGCTTGACCGATGCCACCAGCGGCACCAATAACAGCTACTTTCATTGTTATTCTCCTTGAGAGCTTTCTCTTATAAATTCTTTGTAGGGTAGTTCTTGAGCTAGATTAAGGCTAAAAAGCTAAATTATCGTTAAAAAACTATATTAATCACAAAGTGATTACAATCAATTAACGCCAGCTTTGCGACTTCGCGCAAGTCAATAAAACCGTGCTACACAGCGAGTTCGCATTATGGCGATAATCGACTGAAATAACAAAATAACTCGTCGCAAATAACACATTATTCTATTAAAAATTTACAGTGATATGACTAACAAATTACTGGGATACTTTGGCTAAAATTGAATATGTATGCGAGAATATGCAAATATCTTTGTTAATGAATAAGAATGACATATGCGCAATACAGAAAAACAAGACAACTTAGTTCGCGCTTTTAAAGCTCTATTAAAAGAAGAACGTTTTGGTTCGCAAGGTGAAATTGTTGACGCCCTCAAACACGAAGGTTTTGAAAGCATCAACCAATCCAAAGTTTCGCGTATGTTAACCAAGTTTGGTGCTGTTCGAACTCGCAATGCAAAAATGGAGATGGTTTACTGCCTTCCAGCTGAACTTGGTGTTCCGACAGTTTCTAGCTCTTTAAGAGAGTTAGTACTAGATATTGACCACAACAATGCATTAGTTGTGATACACACAGGCCCTGGTGCTGCACAACTTATCGCTCGTTTATTAGACTCATTAGGTAAGTCAGAAGGCATACTGGGTGTAGTCGCAGGCGATGATACAATCTTCATCACCCCAACCTTGACGGTCACCACTAAGCAATTGTTCGATTCAGTATGCGAACTGTTTGAATACGCTGGCTAATTGTTCCCGGTTTCATAACTATCAACCGTACTAATGGATCATGAATATCTATTTACTTCGTGATCCAAATCACATCCTAGAATATATCCCCCCTCCCCCTGTTATCTACACTAAACCATTGATTTTAAAAAAATCAGTAGCAAATTAAACACGATATCTAAGCCTCATTTGTTAGATTTATTAGCTATATCTTTTAACATTCGAGTAATTTTCTGCCAATTTTTGATATTATTCAGACACTTTTTCATCACATGGATTGAAAAAGGTGCCGTTTCCAAATAGGAAACTCCAGAAACAACTACACTTGTTTCAGGGTTAATAATGAATAAAGGAAGGGAAATTCATGGCATTTACCAAACTGATTAAAGTTGGTGCTATTGCAGCTGCTGTAATGGGCGCTGGCGCAGTTAACGCTCAAGAGTTCATCACAATTGGTACTGGTTCAGTTACAGGTGTTTACTACCCAACTGGCGGTGCAATTTGTAAGCTAGTGAACAAGGGCCGCAAAGACCACAACATCCGTTGTTCTGTAGAGTCTACTGGTGGTTCAATCTACAACGTTAACACCATCCGTGCTGGTGAACTTGATTTCGGTGTTGTTCAATCGGACTGGCAATACCACGGCTACAACGGTACAAGTAAGTTCAAAGATCAGGGCGAATACAAGAAACTTCGCGCTATGTTCTCTCTACATACAGAACCGTTCAACATCATCGCTCGCACCGATGCTGGTATCAACAATGTTGCTGACCTTGCTGGCAAGCGTGTAAACATTGGGAATCCAGGCTCTGGTGATCGTGCAACCATGGGTGTTGTAATGGACGCTATGGGTTGGACTAACGACAGCTTCAAGCTTGCTTCTGAACTAAAAGGTTCTGAGCGCTCGCAAGCACTTTGTGATAACAAGATTGATGCATTCATCTACATGGTTGGTCACCCGAACGGATCAATCAAAGAAGCAACAACGTCTTGTGATGCAAAACTGGTTTCAGCAACAGGTCCACAGATCGACAAGATCGTAGCTGAAAACCCATACTACGCTTACAGCACAGTTCCTGCTGGCATGTACCGTGGTACAGACGCTGACGTAAACAGCTTTGGTGTTGCTGCAACAATGGTAACGACTTCAGACGTTTCTGAAGAAGTTGCATACAACGTTGCTAAGGCAGTATTTGAAAACTTCGCTACATTCAAACGCCTGCACCCAGCATTTGCTAACTTGAAGAAAGAAGACATGGTTAAAGCGGGTATCTCTATCCCACTTCACCCTGGCGCAGTAAAATACTACAAAGAAGTAGGTCTTCTAAAGTAACTCTACTTTAAGCTTACTCTACCAATAAGGAGGCATGCCCTCCTTATTGGCTTTTCACGTTTATAAAAATAACCCAAGTGAAAAGAGCAAACCTTTAAGTTTCTCCAATTTGGAGAACTTACCTTCGTATCAAGCCTAAGACAAAGACGAACAAAAACGCATTTACCTGTCAGTTCACTACACTAGATAAGGGATAAATAATGTCTCGTTGTTCGTAAGAAAGGCAGACCATCAATAAAAGGATAAAGTACATGACGCAGACAACAACACCGTCTCCAGATGTGCAAGAAATGGTGGCACAATCAGATACTGGTGCGCGTAGCCCTCACGGTATCCAAGGCCGTATTTTATGGTTTGTGCCTCTATGTTGGTCACTGTTCCAACTTTGGTATGCATCTCCGCTGCCGTTCATTTTTAACTTCGCAATTTTAAACGACACTGAAGCTCGAGCAATTCACCTTACGTTTGCTATTTTCCTAGCCTTTACCGCTTATCCAGCCATGAAAAATTCGCCTCGGGATCGCATCCCTGCTGTCGACTGGATATTAGCGCTTGTTGGTAGCTTTTCAGCTTCTTATATCTATATTTTCTACACTGAACTCGCTGAACGTTCGGGCGCACCAACAACATTTGATATTATTGCGGCCGTTTTCGGAATGATTCTACTGCTTGAAGCAACACGACGCGCTTTAGGTCCACCTCTTATGGTTGTGGCAGCAGTATTCCTACTTTACACCTTTGGCGGCCCTCACATGCCAGACGTTATTGCCCACAAAGGTGCGAGCCTAAACAAGGCAATGTCGCACCTGTGGCTAACAACTGAAGGTGTATTCGGTGTTGCACTTGGCGTATCAACATCATTTGTATTCTTGTTTGTACTGTTTGGTGCAATGCTAGAACGAGCAGGCGCCGGCGCGTACTTTATCAAAGTCGCGTTTTCCTTACTTGGCCACATGAAAGGCGGCCCAGCGAAAGCAGCCGTTGTCGCTTCTGGCCTATCCGGCCTGGTTTCAGGCTCATCTATCGCCAACGTGGTAACCACAGGTACCTTTACTATCCCGCTAATGAAGCGTGTCGGTTTCCCAGGTACTAAAGCAGGTGCGGTAGAAGTCGCGGCTTCAACGAATGGTCAATTAACACCACCTATCATGGGTGCAGCAGCCTTCTTGATGGTTGAGTATGTGGGTATTTCTTACGTAGAAGTAATCAAAGCAGCACTATTGCCCGCTCTAATCTCTTACATCGCTCTGATTTACATCGTTCACTTAGAAGCATGTAAAGCGGGCATGACTGGCTTACCTCGCCGTCACACACCGACACTTGTACAAAGCCTACTTTCCTTCACGGGTACCATTCTTGGGCTATGTGTGATTAGCGCTGCGGTTTATTACGGTGTAGGTTGGACAAAAGATGTCTTTGGCGATGCTGCAACACCAATCGTGACAGTAGCGCTATTGATCGCTTATGTTGCCCTCGTTCGCGTATCAGCAAAGTACGCCGCTGAAGGCGGCATGGAAATCGATGCTGAGCTTACTGAGGTTCCAGACCCAGGCCCAACGATTAAATCAGGTCTTCACTTCTTACTACCGATTGTCGTACTAGTATGGTGTCTAACCGTTGAGCGCTTCTCTCCGGGTCTATCTGCATTTTGGGCAACAGTTTTCATGATCTTCATTTTGATCACTCAGCGTCCTTTGATGACTCTGATGAACAAATCGAACGATCTTGCAGAACAAACCAAAGCGGGCTTCGTTGACCTCGCAGAGAGCTTGGTTTCAGGCGCACGTAACATGATCGGTATCGGCGTAGCAACAGCGGCTGCTGGTACCGTTGTAGGTGTAGTAACTCTGACCGGTATCGGCCTTGTTATGACCGATTTCGTTGAATTTATCTCAGGCGGTAGCATCATTCTTATGCTGTTGTTTACCGCGGTAATCAGCTTAATCTTAGGTATGGGCTTACCAACCACAGCGAACTACATTGTTGTTTCAACCTTGATGGCTCCGGTCATTGTTACCCTGGGCGCAGCACACGGCCTAATCATTCCATTGATTGCGGTTCACTTGTTTGTGTTCTACTTCGGTATTCTTGCGGATGATACACCTCCAGTAGGTTTGGCAGCCTTTGCTGCCGCCGCGATTGCGAAATCAGACCCAATTCGCACTGGTATTCAAGGTTTTACCTACGATATCCGGACCGCGATATTGCCATTCATGTTTATTTTCAACACCCAACTACTGTTAATGGGGATTGATTCTTGGTGGCACTTAGCGCTGACTATCTTCTCCTCTGTTACTGCAGTACTTATCTTTGCAGCAGCAACACAAGGATGGTGGTTTACTAAGAACAAGTGGTGGGAAACATTACTGCTGTTGATTCTAACCTTCTCTTTCTTCCGCCCTGGTTTCTGGTGGGACATGATCTATCCAGAGAAAGTTCTTTCACCAGGAGTTGAGATCGCTCAAATCACAGAGAATCTATCTGTGGGACAATCACTTGAATTGAGAGTAGGTGGTGAAAACTTAGAAGGTAACTATTCTGAGAAGACAGTTCGCCTTCCGTTTGAAGATTCTGCAACAACAAGTGAAGACCGTATTGCTTCAATGGGCTTAATGCTGACACAAGCTGACGACAAAATGATTGTTGATATGGTTGAGTTCGGTAGCCCTGCAGAAGCCGCTGGTATTGACTTTGATTGGGAAATTAAATCCGTTATCCAAGATGCAGATCGACCAATGAAAGAGTGGGTGTTCTTGCCTGCCCTACTGATTTTGATTGGTTTAGCAATGAACCAAAGAAGGCGTGCTCGTAAGGATGAGATTAGCGCGTAATGGATAGAGCCAAGTAGCGCTCTACTCTATTTGGCTTTTTTACTACATGGAAAAGATAATTACAGCGTTTGGTGTTTACTTAGCGCTGCTCAAAAAGAGACGAATACATGTATAGACAGATCCTTGTTCCCGTAGATCTTAACGACAAAGGCTTTTCAGACAAAGCTGTCGAGCTAGCGGTATGGCACGCAAAACACAGCAATGCTGAGATCCATATTCTGAACGTACTACCTGGCATTCACATGTCGATGGTTGCGTCTTACTTCCCAAAAGATGCGGCGAACCAAATGAAGCTCGATGTTAAAAATCAGCTGAAAGAGTTTGCCGATAAGCACATCGATGATGAAGTGGTGTATAAGGTTCATGTTGCCGAAGGCAAAACCTACACAACGATCCTAGATTACGCTGAAAAACTTGGTGCCGACCTTATCGTCATGCCTAGCCACAAGCGTTCAAAAATCGACAAAGTTGTACTGGGTTCAGTCGCGAGTAAAGTCGTACAGAACTCACCAATCAATGTGTTAGTGGTTAAGCCTCAAGGCTAACCCGTTCGATAAACGTTAAGATAAACACCTAAAAAGGTTGGCCTAAAAGCCAACCTTTTTGTTTCTGCAACGCTTAATTAGCGTCCATGAAGACACTCATATCATGAATGAACTCACTCACTAAGTTCTGTGGCTTACCCTCAACAAATGCCTCGATGTTATCCATTAAGATATCCGACAGTTTTTGAATTGAGCTGTCACTGCCCCATGCCACGTGAGGCGTTAATAGTAAATTGGATAAGTGACTGTTAGCCAATAGTGGATTCGACTTGTCCGCAGGCTCTTGTGTAAACACATCCATACCCGCACCTGCAATCTGATGATTGACCAAAGCCTCAACCAAAGCTTGTTCATCGACAAGCCCTCCACGCCCCGCATTAATTAATACCGCACTTGGTTTCATCATTGCTAGCTCTGGCTCTGAAATCAAATTGCGAGTTGCTTCGGTTAACGGACAATGTAAGCTGATCGCATCGGCTTGCTGTAAGACAGCATCGAAAGGCAGATACCCTTCTCGACAAGAATCAGCCCCTTTACGTTCTGCGAAGATCACTTTCATTCCAATCGCTTTAGCCAGTGCGGCAGTTGCTTGTCCTAAGCTCCCACTGCCCATTAAGCCCAATTTACTGCCTGCGATATCTTGAATCGGATGGGTAAAGAAACAGAACTGTTTATCCTTTTGCCACTCACCAGCTTCAATATCTTGATGGTAACCAACGAGATTACGCTTTAACGCAAATAGCATCGCGATTACATGTTCGGGCACCGATTGAGTCGCATAACCTTGGATATTAGCCACTGCTATGTTTTTCTCATTGCAGTAATCAACATCAACGTTATTCACACCCGTCGCAGAAACCGCTATTAACTTAAGTTGTTGTGCTTGAGATAAATTGTCTGCGTTGAGCACAACCTTATTGGTGATAATCACGTCCGCGTCCAGGACTCGCTCTGCAACTAGATCGGGAGCTGTAAAATCATACTCCAACCACTCATGTTCAAAGCTGAGCGGTTTTAAATGGATTTGAGATGGGATGGTGGCTCTGTCGAGAAAGACCACTTTCAACTTCGGCATTGTACGTCCTTGAGTTTATGTCAATTGAGTCATTCTAAGCTTTTAGCTTACTGTAGTCTGGAAGCTCTGGCGCAATTTCAAAGTGCTGTTCAATTTGCGCTCGTGCTTGAGGATAAAAGTCACAAGGGACAAAGGCTTTGAATAATTGATTGGTGCTCGGATGATAAAAACTCAATTCACAAGCGTGCAAAGCTAACCTATCGCTATAATTAAACGCATCTGACGTTGCGTAAAACTCGTCGCCTACAATTGGATTCCCTAGCGCCATGCAGTGCACGCGTAACTGATGGGAACGACCCGTAATAGGAAGTAACTTCAACAGTGTGGTTTGAGGCTCTTGTTGTTCGACGATATAACGAGTCTGAGAGGGTTTTCCATCCTCGAAGCACACTTTTTGTCTCGGTCGATTTGGCCAATCACAAATGAGTGGCAGATCAATCAAACCTTCTGCTTTTTCCAATCGGCCCCATACTCGCGCGTAATAGAGTTTGTGTGTCAGTCGATATTGAAACTGCTTCTTCAAATGACGCTCAGCTTGTTTGTGTTTAGCGAGCAGCATCAAGCCCGATGTCGACATATCCAAGCGATGCACCACCTGAATATCTGAAAAATCCACGACTAGGCGACTCCACATACTGTCGTAATGCTCTGGTAACCTCCCAGGAACTGAAAGTAAGCCAGCAGGTTTATTTACCACAAGAATATCGTCATCTTGATAAACAATATCAATCCAGGGGTCACGCGGTGGTGCGTAATGTTCTAACGCCATTCTAGCCTCTAGTTACTGTTAAATAATAACTTATGGTCAAGTTGTTTATTAAAAAATACAATTTAAGTCTTTTTTGTACATAAAAGTTGACGACCTTACAAAACATGGTATTGATAGGGGAACGGAAAATAAGAAGTCAGCATCAAAGGAAAAATGATGGAAAGTACGGTTAAAACTACAACAACAAAAGCACAAACCTCTGCTCCCCTATCAACGTTAATTCGGTCTCTTGGCCCAGGTATTATGATGGCAGCAGCTGCTGTGGGAGGTTCACATTTAGTTGCATCCACTAAAGCTGGTGCGATATATGGCTGGCAACTTGCCGCTCTTATTATCCTCGTGAACCTATTTAAGTACCCGTTCTTTAAAGCCGGCATCCAATATACATTGGGAACGGGTCAAAGCTTGGTGGAAGGTTACTCTAACTTAGGTCGCCCTTACCTTGTGATCTTTTCTATTTTGAGTGCTATTTCAGCCGTTGTGAATACCGCAGCCTTACTGTTATTCAGTGCAAGCTTACTTAGCTACTTTGTTCCTTTTGATTTGGCCACCAGCACATTGTGCATGATCGTTTTAGCGACATGCTTAATCATTCTATTCGCCGGCCATTATCGCGCTCTCGACACGCTATCTAAATCGATCATGGCGATACTGACCATCACAACCTTAGCGGCAGTCGCCATTGCGATTGGCTCTCCCGTTGAACCTGATGCGGCTTTTGTTCCACCGTCGCCTTGGTCATTGGCTGCTATCGGCTTTATCGTGGTAACCATGGGTTGGATGCCAGCTCCTATCGAGATCTCAAGCATCACTTCTATGTGGCTAAAAAGCCAAAAAGAGAAACAAGAAGTGACCGCTCAATCAGCCCTGTTCGATTTCAATGTCGGCTACATTGGTACAGCACTGCTTGCTTTAGTATTCGTTGCTTTAGGTGCGCTAGTCCTTCACGGTTCAGGTGTTGAACTGTCTCGCTCTGGTGTTGGCTTCACTCATCAATTGGTGGGTATCTACGCTTCGACGATTGGTGAATGGTCTCGTCCATTAATCGCTCTGATCGCATTCTTCTGTATCTTTGGCAGCACCATTACCGTTATCGATGGTTATTCACGCGTGCTTGCTGAATCACAACGTCTATTGCTTAAAAAAGAAAGCAGCCCAAAAATGCTACAGGGTTGGATCGTCATCGTCTCTCTCGCAGCACTCTCCATCGTGATGTTCTTCAGTGCTGCTTTAATGCCTATGCTTGATTTCGCGATGGTACTTGCTTTTGCAACTACGCCATTCTTCGCATTGCTTAACTTCATCTTAGTCAGTAAAACAAAGCTTCCAAAAGCGCTCGCGATTGGCACTAAGCTAAAATGGTTGTCTGTCGCAGGTCTTATTTACCTATTTGGTTTCCTAGCCGTATTTGTTTGGTGGAAATGGTTAATGTAATTCCTTTACCATTGCACCTTTCAACAATCAAAACACCTTTCAAACGCTAGATAAAAAGAAGGCCTTCATCATGAAGGCCTTCTTTTGTTAAAGCATTTACTAATTCAAAACTAGTTGTGAGAAACCACTATCAAACGTAGTGAATCTAATTGAACCTGAGCTTTGCTGATGTAACCTGTCAGTTCATTGATTTGAGCTTCGATAACCTCTAGCTCTTCATCACGAATATTAGGGTTCACGGCTTTAAGCGCTTGTAGACGCTCTAATTCACCGTTCAGGTTAGTCTGCATATCTCGTTGAGCCTGTTCACGCACTTCTTCCACTTTAGGAAGTACGTGCGTCTCACCCGCTTCAATTAGCTTGTGAATCTCACCTTGTACCGAGTTCACTAGCTTGCTCGCTAAGTGACGGTTTACAGGGCTTAGTTGACGGTTAAAGCTGTCGAACTCAACCTGAGCAGATAAATCGTTACCACGGCCATCCATCATCAAACGAATTGGCGTCTTAGGTAAGAACTGGCTGATACCGCTGCGCTTTGGCGCTTGCGCATCCACAAGGTAAACCAACTCGAGCAAGATAGTACCCACTGGCAGCGCTTTGTTTTTCAGTAGCGATACCGCTGATGCACCGACACCTTCACTCAGTAGCAGATCAATACCGCCCTGAATCATTGGGTGTTCCCAGCTAATGAAGTTCATGTCTTCACGAGACAGCGCAGTATCACGATCAAACGTAATCGTTGCCCCTTCATAAGGTAAACCTGGATAGCTTGGCACCATCATGTGCTCAGACGGCGTTACAACTAGCGCATTTTCACCCTTGTCATCTTGGTTCAGGCCAATGGTGTCAAACAGGCTCAGAGCAAAAGAAACTAGGTTAGTGTCGCCATCAGTAGACGCGATCTTTTCTGCAATCTCATGAGCTTTATCGCCACCATTTGAATGCATCTCTAGTAGGCGATCTCGACCCTTTTCTAAATCTGATTTCAGGCTTTGGTTTAGCTTCGCTGACTCTTCAATCACTTCATCCAATTGCTCTGTGTTACCAGAAGCTAGCATCTCGATAAGAACATCTGAGTACTTGTCGTAAACCGTGCGACCGGTTGGGCAAGTCTCTGCAAACGCATTCAAACCTTCATCGAACCAACGCGCTAGAATCGCTTGTGATGTACCTTTTAGGTAAGGAACATGAATGTCGATATCTCGAAGCTGACCGATACGGTCCAAACGACCAATACGTTGCTCAAGCAAGTCTGGGTTGAACGGTAGATCAAACATCACAAGTTGGTTAGCGAACTGGAAGTTGCGACCTTCAGACCCGATTTCACTACAGATAAGCACCTGAGCACCGCCCTCTTCTTGAGCAAAGTAAGCCGCCGCTTTATCTCGCTCTAGAATCGACATGCCTTCGTGGAATACGGTTGCACGCACGCCTTCACGTTCACGCAGTGCTTGCTCTAATTGAAGAGCCGTACTCGCACGCGAAGCGATTACTAGGATCTTTTCGCTGCGCTTGTCTTGGATCTTTTCAATCAACCAGTTAACGCGTGAATCGAACTGCCACCAGCTTGAGTCTTCACCTTCAAACTCTTGGAAGATCTCTTCTGGATACAGCATCTTCATCGCACGAGCTTCAGGAGCCATCTTGCCGCCGATCATGCCAGATACGCGCATCGAAGTTGTGTACTGCGTTGGAATTTCCATCGGCAGTAAGTTTACATTACGCTTAGGGAAACCTTTGATTGCAGCACGTGTGTTTCTGAATAGAACACGACCTGTACCATGGCGATCCATAAGGTTATCAATCAATTCTTGACGAGCTAACGCTTGCTCTTCTTCGCTGCTATCACCTTCAATGATGCGGAACAAAGGCTCAACATCTTGCTCAGAAAGCAGTTCAGTAATCTGGTTCTTCGCGCTGTTTTCAAGCTTCACGCCAGAGAACAGTGCAGTAACTGCATCAGCAACCGGTGCGTATTGGTCTTCTTCTTCAACGAATGCTTCGTAATCGTAGAAGCGATCAGGATCCAGAAGACGCAGACGTGCAAAGTGGCTCTCACGACCAAGCTGCTCAGGCGTTGCTGTCAGTAGCAGTACGCCAGAGGTATTTTCAGCCAAACCTTCAACCACTTGGTATTCGCGACTTGGTTTGTCTTGGCTCCACTCAAGGTGGTGCGCTTCATCGACAACCAACAGATCCCACTCACCCTCAAGTGCTTGTTCGTAGCGCTTGCGGCTCTTACGTAGGAAATCCAAAGAACACAGAACATATTGTTGTGTATCGAATGGGTTATCTGATTCTGCAAAGGCTTCAATACAACGCTCTTCGTCAAAGATAGAGAAGTGCAGATTGAAACGGCGCATCATCTCTACTAACCATTGGTGTTGCAGAGTTTCAGGTACCACAATAAGAATACGTTCAGCACGGCCAGACAAAACTTGTTGGTGGATGATCATGCCCGCTTCGATGGTTTTACCTAGACCCACTTCATCGGCCAGCAAAACACGTGGAGCGTGACGACGACCCACCTCATGAGCAATATACAGCTGATGAGGAATTAAGCCTGCTCGCATACCACACAAGCCACGCATTGGGCTCTTGTGTTGTTGATATTGATTGCTTAGCGCGCGGTAACGCAACACAAAGTTATCCATACGGTCGATTTGGCCCGCATACAGTTTGTCTTGCGGCTTATTAAAGCGGATTTGATTGCTTAAGAAGATTTCACGCAGAGTCACCTCTGTTTCTTGAGTATCTTCACGCGTACCTAAATACGTCAGCAGCCCTTTATCTTCGATAATTTCTTCGACAGATAAAGACCAACCTTCTTGGCATTCAATGACATCGCCTACATTAAACGTTACTCGGGTTACGGGAGCATCAGTACGTGCATAGACACGGTTTTCTTCTGACGCTGCAAACATTAGTGTCACTGTACGAGCATCCATTGCTACAACGGTACCTAAACCTAAATCGCTCTCCGTATCGCTTATCCAGCGTTGCCCCAAAGCAAATGTCATGAATCGACTACCTCAATCTTATAGTTGGAATTTGGTCATTTGAACTGCAATTTAAACAAGAGCGTTATCGCTCCTGCATTAAAAATATAGCCAAAAATGCCTAGTTTGCAGCCACTTTTTAAGTGCGCTCTCGATAATAAATATCTCAAGAAAATGGTGCAGAAAAAGGTCGCTAATATTACTCGATGCTGTGATTTAGGTCACGCCTAAAGGCGATGATTTCACACTTTTTTTCTGTTTTCGCCAATGCAATCAAACTGTCAAAAAATCATGGTTAATCTATAGGTAGCAGATTGCTGCTCTTAAATGAACACGCCATATTCACTCACAACGATATGTCGATATTCCTCTAGATGAAGTTTAGGTAAGTAGTTGACTATCACCAGAATGAGCTACTAATCTTTATATGAGCTTTATCTACGTTCAATGAATGCAAAGCAAGCCGTACGACGGCAAGGAGATGCTATGGGCGAGACCAACCGGAAGCTATTTGTTTTAGACACCAATATCCTACTTCACGAACCCTTCGCTATATTTTCTTTCCAAGAGCACGATGTCGTTATCCCGATGACCGTGCTAGAAGAACTCGACAGAATCAAAGACAGTAAAAGAGACGTTGCTCGAGATGCGAGAATTGCGATTCGCACGCTCGAAGATTTATTCAGGGAAGCCACACCCGATCAAATCTCGGAAGGCATTCCTTTCTCTAAAGAAATAAACGCATCCGGCAGTATTTCCATACTCGCAGACTACGAACTTCAAGAAAGCATTAAGGCCTTCGCTGATGATAAGGCAGGCGATAATCGAATCCTCAACGCCGTCCTCTACCTTCAAAACAAACGCGCGCCACGTGAAGTGGTTCTCATCACCAAAGACATCAACATGCGCTTGCGAGCCAAAGGCGCAGGTGTTCGCTTCGTTGAAGATTATCAAACAGACCAATTGATCGATGATATCCAATACCTGACTAAAGGCTTTCAGCAACTCGAAGGGGCATTTTGGGATGGCATTGATAATGTCGAGAGTAAGGCTCTAGGGGGAAAGACGTTACACACTCTAGCAAGAGCACCTTTCGAGCCAACCTTTCTCAACCAATATGTGATTGACGAGGAGAGTGACTTTGCCGCTCGGGTCGAAGAGATTGAAACCGAAACCATCACTCTGAGAGATCTTAGTCGTGAACGGTTGATGAACCGAAGAGCATGGGATATTACACCTAAGAACATCTATCAAGGTATGGCGATCGACGCCCTACTCGATCCCGATATTGACCTTGTGATCCTAACGGGGGCTGCAGGGAGTGGTAAGACACTGTTAGCTATGGCTGCAGCGCTAGAGCAAACCATTGAGCGTAAACATTTCGATAAGATCATCGTAACTCGAAACACGCCCGATATTGGCGAGTCGATTGGCTTTCTTCCCGGAACCGAGGAAGAAAAGATGTTGCCATGGTTAGCAGCAGTAACGGATACCTTAGAGGCGCTACACAAAAATGATCATTGCACAGAAGGCTCAATGAAATACATCTGTGATAAAGCCAATATCCAATTCAAATCGATCAACTTTATGCGTGGCCGCTCGATCCAAAATGCGTTCGTTCTTCTCGACGAGTGCCAAAACCTAACCGCTTCACAAATCAAAACCATCATCACCCGCTGTGGTGAAGGCACCAAGATTGTCTGTTCAGGAAACCTAGCCCAAATAGATTCTTCCTACTTAACCCCTGTGACTTCAGGTTTAACCTACATGGTTGAGCGTTTTAAAAACTTCGAAGGCAGTGCCAATATCCACCTCAATGGCGTGGTACGTAGCCGACTGGCAGAGTTTGCCGAAGAGAACATGTAGCAACTCGATACACTCACACTGAATCCGTAATCTAAAAACAAAAAGCGCCTCACATTGGAGGCGCTTTTCAATTTAATCTTTTGAAGTAAGTTGGCAGAGATTCTTCTGAATTACTCAGTACCACCCACCGTTAGCGAGTCTAGCTTCAATGTTGGTTGACCAACACCAACAGGGACACTTTGGCCTGCTTTACCACACACACCCACACCACGGTCTAGGCTAAGGTCGTTACCCACCATAGACACTTGCTGCATCGCTTCAATACCAGAACCGATCAGCGTTGCACCTTTCACTGGGTGAGTAATTTTGCCGTTTTCAATCATGTACGCTTCAGAAGCTGAGAACACGAACTTGCCAGAAGTAATATCTACCTGACCACCGCCGAAGTTCGGCGCGTAGATGCCTTTCTCAACAGTAGCAATGATCTCTTCCGGTGTGTGCTCACCCGGCAGCATGTAAGTGTTTGTCATACGCGGCATCGGAAGATGTGCGTAAGACTCACGACGACCGTTACCCGTAGGTGCTACATCCATTAAACGAGCATTAAGCTTATCTTGCATGTAACCTTTTAGGATGCCATTTTCGATCAGCGTGTTGTACTGACCATTAACGCCTTCATCATCAACGTTCAATGAACCGCGCAGGTCAGTCAATGTACCATCATCAACGATCGTACATAGGCTTGATGTAACTTGTTCGCCAACTTTACCAGAAAATACTGACGACTCTTTACGGTTGAAGTCGCCTTCTAAACCGTGGCCTACCGCTTCATGCAGTAAAACGCCTGGCCAGCCAGAACCTAATACTACAGGCATCGCACCTGCAGGTGCCGCAACCGCTTCGAGGTTAACTAAAGCTTGGCGAATCGCTTCATCTGCAAATTGATAAGCAACCTGAGAGCCATTAGCATCACTTAGGAAGAAGTCATAACCAAAACGACCACCACCGCCAGCACTACCGCGCTCACGACGATCGCCTTTTTGTGCCAGTACACTAATAGACAAACGAACCAGCGGGCGAATATCACCAGCATAAGTGCCGTCAGTTGCAGCAACCAGCATCTGCTCATGCACACCGCTTAAACTCACCGAAACCTCAGTAACCATCGGTTCTTTAGTTCGAATATAAGCATCAAGCGCTTTGAGTAATTCTGTTTTTTGTTGTTTTTCCCAGCTAGCGAGTGGGTTAACAGCATCGTAATAAGCTTGGTTAGAATTGCGTTTGAAGGCCTGTATCTTGCCGTTTTGACCTTGCTTAGCGATACCACGCGCAGCAATCGCACTCTGCTTAAGACCGTCTAGTTGGATTTGATCAGAGTAAGCAAAACCGGTTTTTTCTCCCGATACCGCTCGCACACCAACACCGCAGTCAATATTGAAAGAACCGTCTTTAATGATGCTGTCTTCTAGCACCAAGGATTCATGCCAGCTTGACTGAAAATAGATATCAGCATAATCAATTTGGCGGGTAGCAATGCTCGCCAATGTATCTGCGATATTTTGCTCCGTAAGCCCTGTCGGGTTCAGTAGCGCTTCTTCAATTTGATTAATGCTCATAAATGGCTCTTATTTGTAATTAAAATTGATTGGTGAATCGAGAATGTTGCGTTATCGGCATATTTTGCCTAATTGACTCACAACTGGATATGTCTATTTCGACCACCATACTTTTAGGCTCTTGGTCTAATTGTGCGACCACTCGTCCCCATGGATCAACCACCATTGAGTGTCCCCATGTTTCTCTTTGACAAGGATGCTTACCTCCTTGTCCTACCGCGACAATCCAAGATTGTGTTTCGATCGCACGACACCTTAATAAGGCTTCCCAATGCGCTTGACCAGTCACTGCTGTAAACGCCGCCGGTACGATAATGATCTGCGCACCTTGCTTGCGTAGCTCTGAATACAAGTGCGGAAAGCGCACATCATAACAAATACTCAAACCTAAGCGACCAAAAGGCGTTTCCGTCGTCACAACGCGATCACCCGGAGTGAAAATATCGGACTCTCGATAGCATTTGTGCGCATCGGCCACGTCAACATCAAACATATGTAACTTATCGTAATGTGCAACTAAGCAGCCAAAGTCGTCAATCACCAATGTTGTTGTAGTCACGCCTTCAATCGTGCTTATCGGCATGCTACCGACAATAATCCAGATTTGATGAAACGAAGCTAATTCAGACACTTTCTTCTGCAACGGGCCATCATTTAAGGGCTCTGCATACTGGTGATAGTCGGCTTTACTGCCAAAAACTAATGCATTTTCAGGGCAAACTACCCACTTAGCCCCTAGTGCTTTGCACTTTTCTACTTCTTGAACAAGATAATCAAAGTTTAACTCAGGACTAGGACCTGATGTCATTTGAATCAACCCAACACAATCCATGTGTATAGTTCCTCCATTCATTATGATTCAGAAAACAGCGTTTATCGTATGTTAATCAGCAAGTGTATTGACCAACTCAAGTATTAGCTCATTTGTCTATTGACCTGTTCGAGTATGAGCTATTCAAGCATTCACGACTATTGAGCTAATTTCCTAAGCTTTTCGGGTAACTGAAACTCACCAGAGCTACGAGAAAGCTCACTCACCGTTGGTGAATCCAATGGTCCTTTTACCGAATAATTAACTTGGGTAAAAACTTCAACAACTGGAGAAATAACCGTAGTCACCGCTAATACGTACAGCGCCGTTTGAGGGGTTACCGCAAAGGCCGTTAATACAGGAATGCCAGAGGTAATATCTGGGGTAAAATTAACTTCCGCATCCACCTGTCGGGTATTAAGATTAGCGATACCTTTGATCTTCATCTCACCAGCAACGGCATCCATGTTTAAGTCATTAGTCAGAAAGATACCATTTTGAATCTTACCCGTTCCTGTGATGCTGTTGAACGCCATGCCTTTATCAAACACGTCTGAGAAATCGAGCTGCATCTTGCGGATGATCGAATCTAGGCTAAACAGGCCAAGTAAACGAGCCGCACCGCTCACATCCGAGATAATACCTTTACCAAACTTGGTTTTAACGTTGCCATCAAGGGTATCCATTTTAATCCCCCAAGGCGAACCATCCCAATTTAGTTGACCTTCCAACGCGAATGGTGCTTTTTGAATTCCTGAAGTAATACCGAATCGTTCCATCAATTCACTGTTGTTTTCACCTTCTACATCAACAGCCAACGATGAATGACTCTTGTCACCATTCAGTTCCCACCAACCGCTGATATCGGCTTTATTGCCACCACTTCGAACCTGGATCTTATTCCACTCTATCCGATCTTCGTTCCTAGCCACTTCAACATCAACCTTGCCAACCTTGTAACCTTGTAGCCAAAAGTCGTTCAAAGTTAACTTCAGGTTCGGCATCGCATCGTGGATCTCTCGATCCAAATCAGAGATCAACGGTGCTTCTTGCGCTTTACGTTGTAGCAGTTGCTCTTGGTTTTTCTGATCGCTCCACTCTGGAACAAACAAATGTAAACGATCTAATGAAACCGTTAAATCGTAAGGAGGCAGATAATTAATATCTCCTTCGATCTCTTGGCTAGAGACTTCCATTTGCCATGCTTGTTTGTTTTTACGAGCACTAAAGTCGACATCATTCCAAGGAATGCCACCTAAAATTAGCTCCTTACTCTCGAACGTAACACGGCTTGGCGCAGGAATTGTTGGAGTATTCATTTGACTGAGCACGGCGTTTGAAGGCTTCACAGGCTCCATCACGACCGATAACCAATCATCAGCATTGAACTTATCAGTACGAATTAATGCATGATGGCCAACGACAGGGCTAATTTTGTAACCTCCTCGACCAAGCACTAAATTGGTCGCCGTTAACTGAGGAACATCACCTGTGATATCAATTTCAGCCTGATATTTGGTACTAGGGAGCTGTAAACGTGCAGTAATCGCTTCTTGGTTGCCCGAGGCTTGTAACCTTGCAGAGCCACTTTCTAATGACTTTTTCGCCAATGGATATGGATAATCACTGGCCAAATACTTAAGATCTGACTGCAAATCCAATTGGTAACTAAAACCGATATCGTTAAGCTGAATATCAATTTGGCTTTGCCACTGAGCATGGCCAGACAAACGGCTTAGCCACTGTTCACCAATGTAAGGCTCTAGAGGTTTAACATCCCAATCGCCTAGAACATCGATATCAACCGCGTAGCCCGGGCCATCATTCAAGCCTTTGAAATCAAGAGAGATACCCTGTTTAAGTAAATCTGCAGCAAGGCCATTCGCCGTCACTACATCATTATCAAACTCAATACGTCCAGTGGTGTTTTCAAGTACCATCGGCGGAGCTTCAATCTCGACATGGTTACCATTGAGATCAGCATAGCCCCACGCTCTTGCTTCCTTTTCAGAATCAAACGGAATATTAAGCTGAAACTCGGATGACACATCGCCACTCACTTGAAGCGCCGTTAAGGCAGCCCCGACTGAATCGACGAGTGGAGAAGCTGTCATGTAATCACGTACCGCATTGCCAGACGCGGTTGCTTTCGCTTCAATTTCAATATGGCCGCCTTGACCTAAATAAGGAATACGCCCCGTAATACGATCTGCAGTGACATCCATTAATTGAGCTGAGCGAGAATCCAAGTGCATCGCATCATTTTCAAATAACAGATCAAGCTGAAGATCGGTAATCAAAGGCCAGCCGGTATCAAAACTAAATTTCGCGTTTTCTAACCCAACCCAAACTTGGAAAATACCATCATGATTGGTATACGGATATTGAGCTAATTCACCATGCCAAAGTAATTTAACGGTGTCGGCTTTACCGGCTTGAATCGCCGTGGAAAGGTAATCAGTTAAATCTTGGCCAAGTGCCAATGTCGGTAAATAACGCCAGGTTTCACCAACATTGTAAGCGTCCGCTTCACCATAAAAAGAAAGATAAGGGCTTGCGTCATTTGGAAAATCTAAACGAAATGCGCCGAGAACTTGTAAATCTGGCGTTGCTGCCGTGATTTTATCCGACCAAAGCTTCCAGCCGTTTTCATCCTGCTGCCAAACAATGTCAACCTGACCTTGTTTGATATTTAGAGGGGCTTGGAAAACATCGCCATAAGGAAACACATCATCAATAACATGCAAGCTGGCTTTCGCTTCAGATGCTGAACCAAGAACACTGCCTGACACTTGGCTAAAGCCTGGAACTAACTCCCATTGCTCGATAGCCATATCAGAAAAACTTGCAGAATAACGCAAGCTTTCGATGCCTGAATCCATGGAGACGCGAATATCAGAAACCAAACCGCCTGGAGCCAACGAATTAATCATTTGAGTGGATTGCTCGGAATCAGGCAACAACTTAATTAGCGGAGTAATGGTGGCAATATCCAACTCAGAAACGTTGAGTTGCCACGGACCTTTGTTCCATTTGAATGCAACATCGAGTTCTGGCCAAGGCGTGTCATCGGTTCTTAAGTTAAGTGAGTGACCATTTACTTGCCAGCCATTTTCCAACGGAGAAAGTTTAAACACGCCAGATTCAATCATCAAATCGTGGCGCCCGTCTTCATTCCAAGTCAGTTCAGAAGGTAATACCTCAACGTAAGCGCTCACTGGCTTACTGTTTTTCAGAGTTAACCAACTATTAAGGCTCACCGTACCCGTTTCCACACCGGACTCTGCCTGCATGTAACGCGTTAACCAAGGTTTTATCGAGATGCTATCCGCGCTCACATAGAACTCACCCGACATATCGGTCAGCGAGCCACCATCAACAAAGTTAGCACTCACTGACAGGGAGTTTAAGTTGGCATCTTTAATACTCACCACACCTTCTGCAAGGTGGTGTTTACCTGAGTTTTGCCATTTTAAAGTTTCTATGTCGAGTTGACGTTCTTCATCAGAGATTGCACGGTATAAAAGGGTTGAGTCTTTAGCCGTCACATCCACTAAAGTTTTCAGGAGTAGATTATCCAGCTCCTGTATAACCCGCTTTGAAGAATTCGACTTTTTCGGTTTCTGTTGGCCGTTTTGACCAGCAAACAGATCAATAGATCGGATATCAAGATACATTTGGTTCATGACCAGATCGGCCACAACCGGACGCATCTGAACGAACGATTGAATCAAGTCAAACTCAACTTCAACACGCTCAACAGAGAAAGTGACATCTTCTGCGTTAGGAAGGCTGGCTTTAACACCTTGTAAAGCTATAGAAGGGTGAGTGTTGCGCCAAAAACCGCCCACATCTTGAATGGAGAATTCAAAACCGGAATGTTGATTTACCCAAACCTCAATTTCAGATTGATATTTGTTTAAATTAGGTAAGGCTACACGAAGTGTAGTCACGGCAATGGCTAGCGTTACTAAGAGAGTAACCACTAACCATAAACATGCACGAAGAATCAGAGTAGCGCTTGAGCTCACAAAATATCCATTACATCATAACAACATCAAACTGCTCTTGTATGTACAGAGGCTCAGCCTGGATTTTGACTTGTTTACCAATAAAGACTTCAAGCTCAGCAAGCGCATGAGATTCATCGCCCTCTAACGCCTCAGCGACTGCGGCTGCGGCATAGACAACGAACTTATCGGCGTCGTAGGCACGATTCACGCGCGTGATCTCTCGAAGTATTTCATAACAAACCGTTTCGACTGTTTTCACGCTGCCGCGGCCTTCACAAGCGGGGCAGCTTGAACACAGAATATGCTCAATACTTTCACGAGTACGTTTACGAGTCATCTCCACCAAACCAAGCTGTGTGAAGCCATTAATATTGGTTTTCACGCGATCTTTGTCTAGCGCAGCTTCTAATGAAGTTAGTACTCGCTTACGATGTTCCTCAGACAACATATCGATAAAGTCGATAATGATGATGCCACCTAAGTTACGCAGACGCAGTTGTCGAGCTATCGCTTGAGTCGCCTCTACGTTGGTATTGAAAATGGTTTCTTCTAGATTACGACGACCAACAAATGCGCCAGTGTTAATGTCGACAGTGGTCATCGCTTCCGTTTGGTCGATAATCAGATATCCACCAGATTTTAATTCGACTTTACGATCCAATGAACGTTGAATTTCGTTTTCGGTATCGTACATATCAAAGATAGGCTTATCGCCTTCATACAGCTCAAGCTTGTCAGTCAGCTCTGGCACGTACTCAGAAGTAAACTCTTTAAGATTTTCATACTCTAGACGAGAATCGACCTGAATCTTACTCAACTCAGTACCAACGAAGTCACGCAAAATACGTTGGCTTAGGCACAGCTCACCGTACAAGCGTGTACGAGCTTTGTGCTTACCACGACGCTCTAATACTTTTAGCCATAGTCGCTTTAAGAATGCCGCATCTTGAGCCAACTCATTCGAATCTGCACCTTCTGCTGCGGTACGGATGATAAAGCCACCATGTTCGTCACAGTAACGAGACACGACTTTTTTAAGACGATTACGTTCAGACTCACTTTCAATTCGCTGAGATACGCCAACATGACTTGCACCAGGCATAAAGACCAGATAGCGAGATGGCAAAGTAATATCAGTGGTTAAGCGGGCACCTTTGGTACCAAGAGGATCTTTGACGACTTGAACCACAATGTCTTGTCCTTGACGGACAAGCTCTGAAATATCACGAACCTGAAATTGCTTCTTTTCGTTTTCAGCAACACATTCAGTGTGTGGAACAATATCAGAGGCGTGCAAAAAAGCTGCTTTTTCAAGGCCTATATCCACAAAAGCCGCCTGCATTCCCGGAAGTACACGGCTTACACGTCCTTTATAGATATTTCCTACGATACCGCGTCGAGCATCTCGTTCGACATGGATCTCTTGAAGAGCCCCCCCTTCAATCATGGCCACACGAGTTTCACTCGGGGTCACGTTCAGCAACAATTCAGCACTCATGGTGCACCTCAGATTAGTAATTATAAGAATTCTTGCAGTAGCTGGTCCGTTTCAAATAAAGGTAAGCCGACAACGGCGTAATAACTACCTTCGATTCGGGTAACAAAGCGTCCGCCCAAACCTTGGATTCCATAGCTACCGGCTTTATCGCATGGCTCCCCTGTTTGCCAGTATTGTTCTATTTCTTTTTCACTGAGGGGTTTAAACCATACGTCGGTAATAATGATTTCTGTTCTTTGTTTTTCTTCCGACACCACAGAAACAGCCGTCATCACTTGGTGACGATCATTCGCTAACTGAGTAAGCATGCGCTTAGAGTCGGCAAAATTAGTGGGCTTCTCGAGCACTTGCCCTTGGCTAACGACAACTGTGTCAGAACCAAGAACCACTGTTTCAGAATCAAGAGAAACAGCTTCAGAGCTAAGATCGACGATCTCAGAGCCAACAGCTGCATTATCAAAACTAGGATCTACAGTATCAGAACTAGAAATGACATTCTGCTTTTCAGAAGGGTTATCTTTCAATAAAGACAACGCTGCTAAGGCTTTATCTAAAGATAGTCGCTTAACATATTCTTCGGCGGTTTCTTGGGCATGTTTACACTCTTCAACATCGGTTACGAGGACAGAAAACTCATAACCAAGTTGCGATAGCAATTCTTTGCGGCGTGGAGAACCGGATGCCAAAACTAAATGTTTCTTTTCCATCGTCATACTACCTCACATGCCAATGGCGACGCACACGTCTCATTAATAAAAACATCCAAGGCCAAAGTATACAGTTTATCAATGCGCTCCATAACGATAATGGATTGAAAACGACATCTTGGATCAAATATTCACCAAAGAAGATCAACACTTCAAACAATACCGTCAACGCCGCAATGATCATGGCTTGTTGCCATAGCGCCATATTACGTATCACGAGGAAGTTAAGCGCAATAATGTACATCACTATTGCCATCATCATTCCACGAATACCCAATGTTGAACCAATCAATAGGTCCCACAGTAGGCCCAAAATCAACGCACTACCCACGTTAACACGGTGTGGCAGAGCAAGAACCCAATAACACGTCACCAGTAACAACCATGACGGTCGAAATAGATCTAAGCTACCAGGCCAAGGAATGGTTTGCAGAATAAGCGCGATCAAAAATGAGCAACCAATTACTACTTTGCTTCTTAAAACGCTATTGGCCATCTTCACCCTCTAACAATACTTGTTTAATGCTGATTTGATCCGCTTGCATCTGTTTGTTTTCATCAGGCCAAACAAGCAATAAGTACCTGAGCTTATCAAACTCAACCACAGGCTCTGCTTTAATAACCGCAAATTCACGTTTCGGGTCATAGTCGACTGAAGAAACATAAGCCACAGGGTAACCTTCCGGATAAACCCCGCCTAAACCCGATGTCACCAACAAGTCTTCTTCTTGAATATCAGTACTGGTTGGAATGTGTTCTAGTTGAATCTCATCAATCATGCCATTACCGGAAGCGATCACTCGAATATCATTACGAATGACTTGAACAGGAATCGCATTGTTTGCGTCAGTCAATAACAGGACACGGCTATTGTGAGCAGCGACAAAAGTCACTTGGCCGACAATGCCTTTTTCGTTGATCACCGGTTGACCTTCATACACCCCATCAATCTGACCTTTATCGATCACAACTTGATGACGATAGGGTGAAGTATCTACCGCCATAACTTCTGTGACGACTTTCTTTTCATCACGGATAAACGGAGATCCTAATAGCTTACGAAGGCGCTTGTTTTCTTCTTGGTATTGCTCAAGCAGAATCAGCTCGCTTTTTAGACGCAAGACTTCTCGTTTAATATTATGGTTGGATTCGATTAGTCCTTTACGAGTACTAAAACGGTCGTAGACACCATCGAACATAGTGCGAGGTAAGTTGGCTGCGTATTGAATTGGGGCAACCATGCTGTTCAATAGATAGCGGACATTTGAGAAAGCATCTAAACGACTATCAGCCAGCATAAGGCTGGCTGATAAAATTACAGCAAAAAACAGGCGCAATTGTAGAGAGGGACCTCTACCAAAAATTGGCTTCATTCTATATTTGGTCCTAGAGCTACATTTGATCCTATAGACAAGGTCCTAGGCTCTTTACATAAAACTAGATAATAAAAGAGCCTAACACTAGATATTATTCTTCGCTGAACAGGTCGCCGCCGTGCATGTCGATCATCTCTAGGGCTTTACCGCCACCTAGAGCAACACACGTTAGTGGCTCTTCTGCAACAACAACAGGGATACCTGTTTCTTCCGTTAGCAGACGATCAAGGTCTTTAAGCAGTGCACCACCACCAGTCAGCACCATACCGTTCTCTGATATATCAGAAGCAAGCTCTGGCGGACATTGTTCTAGTGCAACCATGACAGCAGATACGATACCTGATAGCGGCTCTTGAAGCGCTTCAAGAATTTCGTTTGAGTTCAGGCTAAAACTACGAGGCACGCCTTCCGCTAAGTTACGGCCACGTACTTCGATCTCTTGTACTTCATCGCCAGGGTAGGCTGAGCCGATTTCGTGTTTGATCTTTTCTGCCGTTGCTTCACCAATCAAGCTACCGTAGTTACGACGAACGTAGTTGATGATAGCTTCATCAAAACGGTCACCACCAATACGAACAGAAGAAGAGTAAACCACACCATTTAATGAGATAACCGCAACTTCAGTAGTACCACCACCGATATCAACCACCATTGAACCTGTTGGCTCAGAAACGCGCAGGCCAGCACCAATCGCCGCAGCCATTGGCTCATCGATTAGGTAAACCTCACGAGCACCAGCGCCTAGCGCTGATTCACGGATGGCACGACGCTCAACCTGTGTTGAACCACAAGGAACGCAAACCAAGACACGAGGGCTTGGTTTAAGAACACTGTTGTCATGCACTTGCTTAATAAAGTGCTGAAGCATTTTTTCCGTTACGTAAAAGTCGGCAATTACGCCGTCTTTCATTGGACGGATCGCTGAAATGTTACCTGGCGTACGACCAAGCATTTGCTTAGCAGCATGACCAACAGCAGCGACACTCTTTGCAGACCCTGTACGATCTTGGCGAATAGCGACAACTGAAGGCTCATCAAGAACAATGCCTTGGCCTTTTACATATATAAGGGTATTGGCAGTACCTAAATCAATCGATAGGTCGTTTGAAAACATGCCACGAAGTTTTTTAAACATATTCTTCGCTCATCCTGCAAGAATTAGAAGACAAAAATTGCACTAAATGTACCAATGCCTTGCTGTCACGGCAAGGCATTGAAGTATAAACATGGACTGAAACCCGCAATTTCTTACAGATTCCTAACTTAAGGGGCAAAAATTATATTATTACTGACCTGTTAAGCCACTTTCCCCTCGGTAGATCACACGATCGTTACCGCGGTAGATGCCAAATGTGACGACGGTTGAGGGATCTTCATCGCCTAGCTGTCTCCAGTTATAGCGCAACCATGGCTGTTCTTGATCACTACCTAAACATGTAATGGGGTTTTCACCCGTTTTAGCGGTTGGTGCTGAATCATCCATTCTTAACCACAGGCGAACTTGTTCACGTGGTGCGTCAGTCCCTGAAGGCGTATTTTGATTTGCAGTGACTTCTTCCTCTCCATCATCAACACTTCTACTACCGCTCAGTGAAGCTAATGTTGTTGTCACCCCTTCACTATGCCAAATAACTTGTTTACAAGTATTTGAGCCATTGAAGGTACTGCGATTATCATCATCGTTAACAACAAATTCGCTCCCATCCCAGAACTCAGCACGAAGTGGAATAGTTAGAGTAGTATCGGAATTGCCACCAATATCATCTAGCGCCATTCGGCCATAACGAGCAGGAGGTTGAACAGGAAACGCCGCTGAGTTTGTTAAAGTATCAGAATCAGTAAATGACACAGGATCTGTTCCTTCAATCGTTAAACCAAAGTTTGTAGCAGTAGAGTTGGCATCTGACGTATTAAACGGAGCATCTCTGCGGCTAACATCATCTGAGTCCGTAACTCGTTGAAGTTCAGCTGCATTGTCATTCAGCAACCAATGATAACGAGTAGTAGACCAAGTGCCAGCCTCCGTATCTAACAAGAAACCATTATCTATACTGGCATCATCCAAAATACCAAAACTAGCTTGCAGATCTGAGCTGAAGAACCTGTAGTTATTGAGCGCATTATCCGTATCGTTCTCACCTGATGCCATTGGATACACTTGGTGAACTGTAGAATCATAAGGTTGACTTAGGTATGCAATATCATTTTGGTTAGCGACATTCCATTCTGGGGAGCCTTGTATGAAGTATTTAGGGTAAAAGCGGCCAATAGACTTACTTCCAGAAAAGCCGCCAAGGATACTCCCGTAGAAGCTGCCAGTTTCAGTTGCAACAAAGTTAAAACTACCCACCTCTGAGTATTTTAAACTTTCAAATTTATAGCCTTTGTTAGACTGATCATTCGATGAAATTTGTTTAATTAGCTGAGTTTCAGGGGTTAAATCACCTAAATTAGCGTCAGGATAAGCCGTAATTAGAGGTGTATCTAAAGTCGTTGTAACTTCCACGCTTGCTGTCGACTTAAAGTAATTGTTCGTCAACAAGTTATCATCGCTACAAACAGAAGATGAGTTAGTATATTTTATTGGACGAGCGTACACATCAAACGCCTCACCGGCGGCAACAAACGCTGCCCCACTACTGCTGTTACCATCAGAGTTATTATCCGTACAGATCGCAAATTGCCACGGGCGAGAATAAATAGAAAAGTTCCCTTCTAAATCGTAACTCCCATCATCAGGACAACCAGCGAAACCAGTACAATCAAAACTGCTATCTTTTAAAGTGACGTTGAAAAGCCCTGACTCAGAGATAGTTAAGTCAGTTGCAGCGCTGCCTTTTTTGAATTCAGGTAAGTAAGTTAACGTTCCATCAGAGCCATTCCAAGAATTATCCAGCTCATGAGTAATGGTTACTTGCTTCTCGGCTTCTCCTACATAGTTTTCGGCAACTACAATAGAGTCACCTAGGTCACAGGCTAAAACTTTAGTTACCGTAGGAGTAGCTTGCCCCGCAATAACGTCAAGGCGATTTGTTGGACTATCACCATCCACTAAAGAAAATTTAAATGGTACGAACTTGAACTGGCTTTCTACCTCTTTGTCAGAATCCTCGACTAATATCGCGGTTAGCTTATAACTTGTATCAAAATCAATGCTGCTCGTACTTTTGGCTGTGACTTGTATTGTCAACTCGCCATCATTATTAGAAACATAATTCGGGTAAGCACCTGAACCTTTTAGCAAAGAAACATCGAATTCATCAGCGTCAGGCGTAATACCTACGGTAACACCTAGGCTTTCCCCCACACCATTGTTAGAGGTATTAATAGTAAATTGAGGGGAATCGTCGCCACACATCAAAGCTAAGTCCGTCGCGGGAGATATCTCTATCTCGTAATCATCGCTTGGTAACATACAAGATGTTGCCGCAGAAATAAGTGATTGACCTGACATATGAACACTCTCAGCAGCAACCCCGCCATAAATTCTGGCGTCATTACTAATTCTTACAGGTTGTTCACTATACAATAAGCCGACAAATGTGCTTGGCTTCGTTGAACTATTGCTATTGATATTCACACTATTGGAATTCGATTCCAATACATTGACACGCAAATAAGTATCGGCCTCTAGAGTTGGTTTATCAACGACCCTGCTATCAATAGGTACACCAAAAAACGCTCGGTTATTAAGCTGGAGTTTATTGGTGAAAATCGTAACGGAGTCACCGCTCTTGACTTGTACCTCACCATCTTCCCAGACATTGATGGACCCTATTTTATACTTACCTGCTTCTATCGTTACTATTCCACCAACATTCAAGGTTTGGTATTCGTAAATTGGTTGGCCGTCGCTGTCAGTCAAAGGTAAGGTTAGCGTATCCCCCGCATTAACATTGACAGAAACAGTTAGGTTATCAGGCATATCCTCTAGCAGTTCTTTAGGTACCATCAAGTCTTCTAAGCCGCCACACTCTAAACCATCACAAGCCCCCCCGGTTGACCAATTTGTACCATCAGTCATCCAGTCATCATCAAAGCCGAGATACCTCCGGTTTCCATCTTTAAAAGAACCAATAACGCGAGATGAATTATAAGCTTCGAATGCTCCGATAGTTCCATCGGTTCGTATCCAAGTTTGGACTGGACTTTTGTTATTAAAACCATCACAAATACCAAGTTCGTTTGGTCGATCAAACATAAAAAAGCCAACATCCTCTGCTATATGTGAGCGTTCGCTGTCCTTATCCATGTCTTCTTCAACAATAAAATAAACTTCATCTTCAGTAACATGACAACGACGAACCCAACCACCATTATTACCACTTCTTGAGTTTTTATTTGCAATTAGGATTGGTGGGGCATCAAAATTAGCTTCGGAAATACTGGTTGATTCCTCACAACCAATTTCTATTGGGGAAATGACTTTTTCATTAAGCGTGGTAGTGACTCGAGTCTCTCCATTTCCTAAAAAGAAGCGAGCACCTTGAGTAATGCCTGAACCTTCACCAGCGACAAAAGCGACTTTCTCTGGTTCACTAATGTCGTTATTGTTGATGACTTCAGATTTTTCAAGGGCTAAATAAAAGCGTTCGGTATTCACACCTCTTGCCATACCCGTAAACCAAGCTGAGCTATTATTTTTGGTTTGCGGTTGAACAAGCACACCTGGAATATTTGAGAAAGTACTTAGACCAAAATCTTCAAATTTAATAAGGTCAGCATTATTTCTTTCACTACTAATTTGTGAAGCTGCAGTATTTGTTTCCACTAAGCCCGCGACAATTCGTCCTTTTCCGTTCCCAAGAGAAATCACCCCTTCTTGAATAACGAAATAATCGATATTAAGTGAATTTAAATCTTCATCACTCAACATTGGGGCATCAAGGTATGTCGTATTACTGGTATTACGTTTAGCGCTCGGTGCAATCTCTTGTACTACAGTTGCAGAGGTCAAACTTGTTCCAATAACAGAAGCTGTTGAGGGTAACTCTGTCGTTCTCGCGCTCAAAACTGATAGACTGGCATCAATGGTAGGCATAACAAACACCAAAGGAACCGTAGTGTAAGTTTTGTCGAATTCCAATGTGCAAGACACTCTTTGTCTATCTGCATCATCGTTAGTACCAGATTCGATAATGCGACAACTGTCTTTGGTTAAGGTCCCAAATTCAAATTGTGGATTTTGGTTGATAGGCGGTTCTATCGCACCACAGGCGTCTTCAGGTTCTGTTCTATAGAGACAGGTGCCATGAACTACACTTCTATCACTATCGTCATAATCATTAAAATGTATTGTCGCCCAGTTATTATTTGCCGCAGTAGCATTGCCATGAACCTCTGCACCGTTATCAAGCTCAATGTTATGGTTAGCACTACTAATATTGCCATCAATCTCTGAATCAAAGATATTTAACTTACCTTGAGCAGCAACATCTCCACCTATTTCAGAGTCATTTAATACGAATATTTCGTTATTACTTCGGTTAATGACATTACCAGTGACTTCTGAATCATCAATGGTTATTGTTGTGCCACCATCAATATAACCTCCTATTTCGGAATCATTTAGTACATAAATATTATTATCACTACGATTAACAACATTACCGGAAACTTCAGAGTCATCAATAGTTATCGTTGTACCACCATCAATATAACCTCCTATTTCAGAATCATTTAACACTGAAATATCATTATTATTCCGATTAGATACGTAACCAATGACATCTGAACCATCGATAGTTATAGTAGTTCCTGCATCAACATATTCACCAATCACACTGCTATAAATACTGATATTATGATAGGTTGTGTTTTTTACGTATTTTTCAATATTGGAGTTTTTTATAGATATTGCATAGGGAACATAAATAGAACCTTTAAGTACGACTGAGTCAAGATTCGTATCGCCCCCCCAATTATTTGATTGCAATTCAACATAACCCGATGTTGGTTCTATGGTCGTAGATTTTATATCGTAGCCACTATAAGCATTAATTACAGAACCGCCATCTAGAGAAACAACTGCATTATCAGCTTTAAACTGACCTTCACATAGATACACTCTAGGGTTGTTAGAGGTTGAATGATTACCAGTACATAATTGTCCGAAATCATCGGAGTTATTCAGATCATAAGGGATTGAGTATGCAGAAGAAGTCATAAAAAAAAGAATGACTAGTAAACCAATTCTTAACTTGAGTCCAAGATTCTTGCTTTCACCCACAACCATAACTACTCCCTCACCCAAACTTCTTGAATACGCTGTACTTGGTTAATACCCGAACCACAAATGGCCGTTGATTCTATTTTGAAAAAGCCAACACCATCTAACACACCGATCTGACTACAAGTTAGTTGGTCTACAGTACAGATAGTCGACATGCCGCTGCTCACTTGATTTGAATTTAAGTTGCTACAGACAGTGCTTACACTTGTTGAAACCGCAGGTGATACCGTCAAAGGGTAAATTTGAGTGAGTGCCCACTCATTAGCAGAATGCGCGAGCAACCAGGCTTGTGTACCAAGTTGTTTACGCGTCAAGGTATCGTGATTTGACCACTGAACTTGCACTAAAGAAGTCGCAAGGAAACCCATCACCACAATAACAAATACTGCGACGACCAAAACACTGCCTTGTTGAAATGATTTTCTATGGCGCATTGAGTACCTGCACATCTTGTTGGTAAACGCTTACTTCACTGTTTTGCTCAAGTACGAGGTCAATGTGTATCACACCGCCTCTTTGTAAGCTTGGCTCTTCGTAGCGGAAGTTACTTTGAGCATAATTAATGCTATCTGCAACGGTGACTCCATTACGTTGGATTAGGCCTTGATTCTGAACAGTATCATTCACTAAACAATAACTCACCGGGTCACTACCATCATAAATATAATGGCGTTGAGCAATAGACTGACTACTTAAATTAACTGAAGGCGCAGTAAATAAATTATTTGTTGAGACTAACCCAACAAGCGGAATGCGTTTCGTTGAACCAGCCACAAATTCAGAATAAGCAGTTGGGTTGATAATAAGGTAGTCGTCGGCCTCCAATTCAGGTGCGTCTTGTCCAATTATGAAATTCAAATCGTTTGTCGCTTCATCAAAGTGATAAAAACCTGAATATTTAATAGCATAGAATACTAGACATTTTTGAGCATAGGACGAAGCCGAAGCTGGAGTAATACTCGAATCAAAGCTGTTGGGCACAGCATGGCTTATCTCTCGCGACATTTTCTCAACAACAAATTGACCTTTTACTTGTACTTTTTGACGATCGATAGTTTCAACATAGCCTTTCATGCCATATTCGACAAAACCGGCAATTGCGAGGCCAATGACGGCAACCACAACAATGGTTACGATCATCTCTATCAAAGTAAAACCACGTTGTTTCATTAGTAGTTCCCCTTATAAGCAACCAAGCTATAACGGTTGTTACCACCAAAGATCTGTAACTCAACGCGCTTCATTGTACCAATAGCATTATCGTTAACACCGTCCATGTTTTGATCATAAAACACCAAGACCTCAACACGGAAATTGGCATAACTGTCTTCGATGTTTTCATCTAGGATATTAGCAAGCGGATACTTCGTCGATGATACACAAGCTGACTCAGTGGTATCGGTATACCAACAACCAATATAGTCATCGACATCATTAAAAGCAGCGGGCGCAGTCTCTGCCCCATCCACTCCCAGTTCATTGGGAGCAGAACAAGTCGCAGCTCCCGAATCGCCACAGCGAATCAAACCACCATCAAAATCACTGTGTTCATCAAAGCCGCGAGCTAAAATTTGATTCATCAAACTCTGACCTAAGGCTACGGAGCGGTTTTGATATTGTGGGTCGGCCGAACTTGCCACTTGAGGTGCTAAAAAACTGCTAATTGTGACCATCGCAATACCCAGTATGATAATCACAATAATGCTCTCTATAAGAGTAAAACCACGTTCGCGAATCATAGACACGCCCCTTCACGCACATAACCTTGAGAATTGATACACACCTGAGCACTATTGCTACTAGTGGTTGAGTTAATCGTGATGTTCACCCCAGCACTCACCGAAGGGTTTCCTAATAAATCAAACTCTATAATGGTATTCGGAGAAGAAAATGAAATATCTGATTCACGAACATAATCACTACGCGCATCAGCTTGTGATTTCTGAGCGCTATTCGATAAGTTTAAATTACAAGCGGCAACAGAGCCCAGACAGTCATTATTAACAGTAAGACGAAAACTGTCATCAGCAGCCGAAACGTTCGACTGCATTCGGTTCACTTGAATTTGACGAATCACGGAGATGGCCTGCTCTTGCGCAGTAAAAGTGGAATAGCTAGAGGTACCAGTGAAGCGGCTCGCGGCAAAAGTGGAAATAATACCGAGGATAATGATAACGATGATCAGCTCAACCAGAGTAAAGCCGTTGGATTTTGGGCTGCTATCCATAATGAGCCTCTAACTGTCTAGCGAATACTGATTATACAAAATAACGAAGCTTTCGATATTATGTATATGAATAGTTTTGATATTTATGTGCTTTAGATAGAAAAAAGGCCAGCGAGAGCTGGCCTATTAAAGCTAAATAGAAATGATTACTCACACGCACCAGTAACAGCATCATCACCAGTAGAACTAACTACTCGAGCTGTAGCTTGTGCCGCAGACGTCGCAGAAGTATAACGAACACATTGAGCGGTATAACCTTCAAAACCATAGTCAACTGTAGCACCAGCACTAACAGAACCGTCAGCAAGATATACAAACCCATCCACATCAATAGCTGCTGCAATACCTTCAGAAGTAGCTGTTGGATAACCCCAAATAGTTTGAACACCTTCAACGTCTACAGTTGTATCTGAAGTTTCTTCGCCTTCAATGGCAGCTTTACCAAATACAATGCCCGAAGCACCGTTCATTGCTCCGGCTAAACCTTGTAGTGCAGATTCTTTCGCATCATCTTGCAGGTTTAGGAAACGTGGTGCCGCAGTTACAGCAAGAATACCTAGAATAACAATTACAACCACTAGTTCGATTAGGGTGAAACCGCCTTGTCTTTTCATAGTTAAGCTCTCTCTATGTTTAATTTTACGCAGACTTACTGCAAAGTTACGGTCACACGACCAGTTTTAATTTCGTAAACGAATTGGTGCTCGGTATTACCTTCTAACTGAATGTAAGTACACGTTGCCTCACCTGAATTCGCTTCCGCTGAATATTTATAATTTGAGTCGTCATCAACATCATCGACTGCTGCCACATTCGGTGGGTTTTGCAGTAAATTCTGCATCAATTCAGCACAGGTTTCTGAAGAAATATCTCCTGGTGCGACTGAAGAGTCACTATTCACAGTCCATGGGTAACCATCTCGAAAGTCGGTATCTTCACTCTTGCTGTTCTTTGATCTTGTTAACCAAAAATCAACACCATCATAATTTACAGTATTGTATGTTTCAACACCAATCTTCTCAGATGGTCTTGCTTCGGCTTCCCACTGTGCTCTTGCTGATAATACTGCGGTTGCAAAACCACCAGCGACACCTTCAATACTGGATTTTTTAGCCTCATCGGTCACATCTAAGAAGCGGGGTAAAGCCGCCACTGCCAATAAACCAACGACAACAATTACGATGACTAATTCGACAAGGGAGAAACCCTTTTGATTTTTAAGCATTTTCTACCTACTCATCTAATTACTAACGCGCATTATACATTTGCACACGTATAAAACCATAAAAACAGTGTCAATATTCTCACAAAGCCAAAATATTGGCTTTTACACTAAACCTTTCTTTTTCGAGCAATATATCTATTTGATACTTATCGCTATAATGATAACTACAATGAAACTGTATGTTATCACTTTTATCTTCAATACTGGGAAAAGTCAGCCCTAAAATGCTCTGTGGGGGATACAATTGCTCTAACCAATAGCGACAATCCCGTTCCGAACCTTTAATCGGCTTTATCCATCCCGTTCTGCTGTAGCGCATTAACTGTTCTGAGTCATTAGTTTGTTCCGGGCCCGTTAACAAATACTCTTGTTTAAACAAATTAGCCTGCTCAAGAATCCGCTTACTCGCGACGATCAATGCCGTGTTACTCGCTTCTTCTTCTACCGTATCCAATGCAGATAGCAGCCCTACAATTAGAAAAAGGATAACCACACTCCAAATAACAAAACGTGAGCGTTGTAGGTTATTTAGCATTCATTAGCCTTTGATTGCATCCAGCATTCCCCACATCGGCAGGAAAATACCTAAAGCCAATACTAAGACCATACCAGCGACAACGACCAACAAAATAGGCTCTATTCTAGCGGTTAAGGTTTTCAAATCGTAATCAACTTCTCGATCATAATAATCTGACACCTCGAGCAATAGCTCATCAATACGACCCGTTTCTTCACCGACTGAAATCATTTGTATCACGAGCGGTGTGAAGATTTCGCTGTTAATCGCGGTTGAAGAAACCGTACTACCCGCTTCAATTGCCGATTTCATAGCTTGAACCCGTAACTCTAAAAAGCGGTTATCCAGAGCTTCAGCCGATAGCGCTAACGATTGATTCAATGGCACACCCGCTTTGAGCATCAATGCGAAAGTACGTGAGAAACGAGACAGTAAAGCTCGGTTAACAACGCCACCAATGACAGGTATTTTTAGGCGCCACCGATCCCACGTTTCTAAGCCGTTATCTGTTTTAACCCAAGCTTTAAACGCAAAAATAAGGCCAAAGATCACGCCTAGCATCAAGCCCCAATAATTCACGAAAAACTCTGACATACCAATCAAGATACGAGTGGGGAGTGGAAGATCGACACCAAACCGTGCGAACATGCTAGAAAACTGTGGGATAACCTTAATGTTAAGAATGAACATCGCAATCAAAATGAAGCAGATCACGAATGTTGGGTAACGCATCGCTGTCTTGATTCGCTTGCGAGTCTCCACTTCTTGTTCATAGTATCCAGCTAACTGCAGCAGCGCTTGGTCTAAACGACCCGTATTTTCACCAACACTGATCATCGATACAAACAGCGAGCTAAATACCTTAGGATGCATTTGCATCGATGCCGCTAACCCACGGCCATTGGTTAGCTCAGCAACCACTTCTTCTAAAGCTGCTTTCAACTGTTTGTTTTCACAATTTTGAGTCAGACCTTTCATCGACCTCAGAAGCGGCACGCCCGCTTTGGTTAGACTGTATAATTGTCGACAGAACAGAACCAAGACCTCAAGAGGAACATTGGGTGAAAACAGGCTAGATATATCCATATCTAATACTGAATCACCACTTCTCCCCAACTTAATTGAGGTTGGAATGATCCCCTTGCTCATCAAGCTTTCAGCGGCAAGATCTTCGTTATTCGCATCTAATTGACCGGTAACCTGGCTACCATCCGAACTGCGACCTACATAACGATACGTTGGCATATCACTCTACCCCTACAGATAAATTGGGTCAGTGGCACCGGAAGCATCCCCTTCACCAAGGTACATTATCTCATCGAGACTCACGACACCTTGCAGAGCCAGTTCCATCGCAGAAGCCAATAACGGTTTGTAGTTTTCAGACTGCCTAGCTGTTTGAGCAAAACCGACCGCATCATTCGCTCTAAGCGCATCCATCATGTTTTGTTCTAGCTCTAACATTTCAAACACCCCAATACGCCCACGATAGCCGGTTAAGTTACAGTTCTGGCAACCACGACCTTTCACAAATGGCACACCCACTTGGTTGGGGAAACGGACGCTCAACCATTGCTTGCGAGGTTCATCCAATTCATCTTCAACTATACAGTCAGTACATACTTTACGAACCAATCGCTGCGCCACTACCGCTCGCACAGCGCTCGCTACCAAGTAACCTGGAGCGCCCATATCCATCATACGCAGTGCGCTGTCTACCGCATCATTGGTGTGCAGCGTACTTAATACTAAGTGACCCGTCAGTGCGGCTCTCAATCCAATCTCAACCGTTTCGTGGTCACGCATCTCACCAATAAGAATGATATCGGGATCCTGACGCAGGAAAGTTCTCAATATAGTAGAGAAGTCGAGATTAATCTTAGGGTTAACCTGAACTTGGTTCACACGCGGAAGTCGGTATTCCACCGGGTCTTCCGCAGTAATGATCTTTTTACCCGGTTCGTTTAATTCGCTTAACGCACCGTACAAGGTAGTGGTTTTACCTGAACCTGTCGGCCCAGTAACCAAGATCATCCCATGTGGACGGCGTAATTGTTGACGAAGACGAACCAGCAGATCGCTCGGTATACCCGACGCTTCTAATTTACGTAAACCGGCTGATTGGTTAAGCAGACGCATCACCACAGACTCACCGTGCTGCACTGGCATAGTCGACATACGAATATCGACAGATTGGCCTTTCGCGCGAATATTGAAACGGCCGTCTTGAGGAAGACGTTTCTCTGAGATATCAAGGTTTGCCATCAGCTTCAAACGCAGAACCAGGGCAGACGCAATATTGACTTCATTCAACAATGTTTCATGCAGCACACCATCAATACGCTGACGAAGACGCAATACGTTTGAATCGGGCTCAATATGGATATCAGAAGCACCAACTTGGATTGCATCTTCAAATAACGAATTGATAAGCTTAACGACCGTAACTTCGTCACTGTCTTCACCTGCTATATCAAAATCAAAGGCATCATTAACTTGGTGCTCGGCATGCAGTTGCTCAGCGAAAGAGGCGATTTCTTTGGTTCGACGATAATAGCGGTCAAAGCCATCAACGAGTTGTCTTTCTTTAGCGACCACAAATTCTAGAGCATAATCGCCGAGTTGACCGAGCAACGATTCTTGTGCAAACAGATCGGCAGGGTCACTCATTGCAACACGCAAAGTGTCACCTTGGCGTCCAATCACCAATGCGCGAAGGCGACGAGCATGTACTTCGGGTAAAAGCTGTACCGCTTCTACATCGACGTTGGCTCGGCTTAAATCAATAAGAGGAATCGCTAGCTGTTGTGATAGGAAGCTCAACATCTGTTGCTCTGATAAGAAGCCAAGCTCAATCAGTGCATCACCTAGCTTACGTCCGGTACTTTTCTGAGCCGCTAGAGCTTGTTCTACTTGAGACTCGGTAATAATGCCTTCTTCAACAAGCAAATCACCCAATCGCTTTCTTAGTCTAATTTGCATCGTCGTGCTCCTCTAAGGCATCGAGTATTTTTAATCGATCTCGCACAAAACTTTGCGATTGAGATGAGATTCCTACTCGAGTTAAAGCGCCTTGGTATGACTCTTTTGCAGCCGTAAAATCAAGCTGACGTTCCTGTTGAATGGCCAGACCGAGCCACCAGCGAGCATTATCAGAATCAACATCGACCAACTTTTTGTAACTCTCTAATGCAATCTCTTCTTGCTGCGATTTTTGGCTCAACGCCGCACGCATGGCTAGATAATCTTTGGTTGGGTTTGGCGGTAAATGGACTAATGGACTCAATGCCGCTTCCGCTTGGTTCGCTTTGACAAGCAATGTTGATAAGCCTAAACGCAGCTTTTCACTATTGATATTAAGTTTGATACCCGACTGAAAAAGTTCGTAAGCCTTACGAGTATCACCTTTCCCAAAATAGAGAATCGCGAGTTTCTGGCGAACGTCCTCATTTCTAGGGGCATATCGAAGAGCTTCGGTATAACCTTTCAAGGCACCAGTAAGATCGTTCGCATCAAGCGCTTTCTGAGCACGACCTTGTGCATTGGCTGATAGTTGATCAGACGTTAGCTCCACCTGCTCAATCAACATTCCATTATTTTCTGAACCTTCAGAAATGGCGACTTCGCCAGAGATAGAAACAGGCTCTTTTTTTGTCACACTAGCCACGTATATGGGCTCGGGAATTTTAATTTTATTCCCTTTAGGTGCACTGGTCGTGTTAAGTACCGCTTTACGAGGAGTTACAATCGTTGAATCAGACGAGACTGACTTAGCTTTTACATTGTTTGACGTAGCGACATGCTCTACAGAACGCTCAGGTACGTCTAACGTGACTAATTTCTTGGTTGGCGACGAGATAGGCTGCGCAATTACATTCTGTATTTCGCCCGAACTATCAATGACAGAAACCTCAATCTGCGCGTCTCTTGTAGAGATTGAATTGCCGACAGCAGGACCTTTCGATATCGCCCAACCGCCCATGGCTAAGCTGAGTGTAAAGCCCGCAGCAACCCATACTAATGGAGAGCGTGTTTTGACTTTTGGTACTACTGCAGCTTCAATCGAAGTCGCTGATTTTTTCTTTGCCAATTCAGACAACGCGCTATTAATGACGCTCATAATTAATTCCAACCCCACAGTATTGGCGTTTTAAATTTAGGCTTACATACATCGTAAGTTTCATGCATGGCTGAAAACAGGTGCTGGTTGTCGATACTTTTTTTATCTTCACTGAAAGAGAGCAAAAGTGCCTTATGACATAGTTGATTTATCAACCTTGGAATACCTAACGATGAGCGACAAATCGCCTTTTTTTGATTCAAGCTGAACAACTCAGAGTTGCCACCAGATTTAGCAATCCGGTTATCAATATACGCTACCGTTTCATCGAGATTGAGCGGCCTCAGTGTTGAACTGAATGTGATTCTCTGTCGAAACTGCCGGAGGTGGTAAGCCTCTAACCTGACATCCAGTTCAGGCTGTCCGAGTAACACTATCTGAAGTAATTTTTTATCTTCAGTTTCAAGATTACCAAACAACCTTAATGTTTCGAGCGCTTCATCCGATAGCGCTTGAGCCTCATCAAGAATGGCGACGACTCTTAAGCCTGAGTTGTGTAATTCAATTAACTTGTGCTGGATGTTATCAACTAAGGTTGCTGGATTATCGATAGTCAAACCTAGCTCTTTGGCGACGGCTTGACGCAGGTCTGCACCAGACAAAACAGGGTTTGGCAGGTAGATTAACGCCGTACAATCCTTTAAATGATTAACCAGCATCCGACAAACCATGGTTTTTCCCGTACCGACTTCGCCAGTGACTTTGATTACGCCCTCTCCCATATCTAACGCCGAGATGACCGTTTGAATCGCCTCAAAATGAGGCGCCAAACCATAAAAGAAATCGGTATTCGGCGTTAACGTAAATGGCAGTTGTTCAAAACCAAAGTGAGCTTGATACATATGACGACCTAGCTTAGTAAAAAACAGCCAATCTACATTGAGAAAGTAAGTATTTACTCTTCATCAGGGAACCACTCTTGAAGAAGATCACGAGAACGCTCCAACTCAGTTTGCCAAGTATTCACACCCACGATCGTGGGTTTTAGCAAGATCACGAGCTCAGTTTTTTGCGTTAACTGATTGGTATTGCGGAACAAATGCCCTAAGGCTGGAATATCACCCAGGAATGGAACTTTAGACGTCACATCACTGGTATTTGATTTCATTAACCCGCCAATCACAACCACATCGCCATCTTTTGCGCGAATCACTGAGTCAGACTCTCGAATAGAGCTTTTCGCTAAAGGAAGTTGCACCAAACCTGTCGTTGAACCTAAATTGAGCTCTTTCACTTCTTCCTCGACCTCAATAACGGCAGGGTGAACATGTAAAAATACGCCCCCTTTGTCATCTATCTGAGGAGTTACATCCAAAGAGATACCAGAGAAAAAGGGAGTGAGCTCAACTTCAGGAGCCACATTCGCGTTATCACCACTACCGACTGAGCTTGATAAATCTGTTACGTAATACTCATCGGTTCCCACTTTGATAACTGCTTTTTGGTTGTTCGCAGCCGTTACTCGCGGGCTCGATAGAACGTTAAGGTCACCTTGAGTATCCATAAAGCTCAAAACCGCTTCGAAGCTACCATCAGAGATCGTGACATTAGTTTGCCCACCGAGTAGAGAACTGATCGCATCTAACGGCGGTAGAGTACTTGTAGGGCGGTCAATAACAACACCACCGCTACCAATAGATTTAGATAGATTCGACCAGCTAATACCTTGTTGGTAACCATCACTCAAGGTCACTTCCATGATTTTGGCTTCCAAGATAACTTGGCGCTGCAAACGCTTCTGAGAAATGCCTAAGAACTCACGAACTTCACGAATTTCGTCAGGGTAAGCTCGAACCGTAATCACACTCGCTTGCGGGGTTACCACAACGCTTTGCCCGTCACCTGAACCAATAAGGTGAGCAACTGCTGCTTCAAGTTGTGGCCAAAAATCGCTTTCAGAGGTCGTTTCAATCTCTGTACCACCGTTCGATGTCGAGTTCGAAGAATTAGAAGAATTGGAGGAGTTGGATGAATTAGAGTCTGAACTTGATGAGCTTGACGAGCTGTTATCTGAATTCGAGATCGTTCCAGTGGTGATAGTCGTCAATGATCGACCTGCACGCTTAACTTGCAAGTAATCGACAGGAATCGTTACGGTGCGAAGACCAGCAGGATAAACTTGAATCACTTTGCCACGCTTTTCGATATCGTAGCCATACATATCCTGAGCAACAGCCAGTACTTCGTCTAGTGTCACGTCCGTTAGATTAAGCGTAAGGTTTCCTGACACGCCAGGGTGAATGGCCGCACTATACTCAGTACCTTTCACTAAGCTGGCAAAGAAGGTTCTCGCTTCAACGCCTTTTGCTTGAATACGAAAGCGCTTAACGGTTTCCGTCCCCGGAGACATGGAGTCAGAATTAAGCTGAGGCATAAGGTCATCTTGAACCGACGAAGGCAGTTCATGAAGTGCTCGACTATTGGCTTCATTAATGGATTCGTTCAAAGACTCTTTAATCTCAACAGGATCTCTGTGTCCCATCGAACAGCCGACTAAAGATGACACTAGAATTGCTACTACAAGTTTACGCATGTCTTCACTCAAACCTTAATTATTCTTAACATCTAAAGAGAACATCTCTAATTTCCACTGCTTAGAGCTTCTCTGCAGAGTGACGTATTCTGGATCTATGTTTTTCACTCGGTACCCTCTGATCGTTTCTCCTTGACCTAAAATCTGACCATTCATAATCGCATAGCAAGGCGTATCACCTTTACAAACGATGCTTTCTAGGGACGGTAGGCGATAGCGAGTTGGCGCCTTTTTAGCAGGCGCGGCTTTTTGTTCAGGAGTAAGCCAACCTAATGGTGCCGTTGGATCTTGCTCTGCCCAAACCACTGAGCTACTTAAAAGTAGGGACAACAATAGAGTTCTAACCACCGATAAACTCCTGTCTAGTACCAAGTGTGTAAACCTCAAATACGAGTCGAGCTTTAGGGTACTCTTCAACTGAGTATTTAAATGTTCGCCAGTAATAGCTAACAGGAAGAGATTCAAGGGCTTGAAGGTAAGCAGAAATATCAAAATAGCTGCCCGTCAATTCCATTCTCACAGGATGAAGAAAGTAACCTGAATATTCACTGGTCTCTTTATTGTTCGAAATCGCTTCTGGTTTTAATGACTCTAGCGACTCAAGCTTTAGCCCACTACCAGCGTTAAGAACGCTCTCCAGTAACTGCGACATTTGAGAAGGCGTGATCAACCCATCGACAATCTGCGAAAGCTGAAGTGAAAGGTCTTGGCTTTCAACAAGTAGCTTTTTGTACTCGATGTTGATTTCTTTATCTGGGTTTTTATTGAGCTTAGCTTGCAGAACGAGTAGCTCACCCTGCTGTCTTTGATTTGATTGAGTCAGGCTCATCGTCTTAGCATTTTTGGCTTGTAAGTCGAGATACGCAGGTTCAACCAACAAGGTGAACAACAGCATGGATAGCCCAACAAAACCACACACGAAAAGTAGCCATTTTTCTCTTTGGCTTAATGCAAGAAACTTATCGTTAAGCTGGTTCCACTGTTGCATTATTTACTCTCCCTGCGAGTACTTAATTCAAACGTCACCACATCTTGCTCATTGCGACCTATTTTAAGTTTTTCAAAGGCACGCCCGACTAAATTAAGCTCTGTTTTAAATTGACCAATCCAATTCGGAACAACATTGGCGTTACGAGCTAAGCCACTGAGGTCTAAAGTATCGTGCGTCATATAAATATGCGAAAGCGATATGTCATTTCGGCCTAATTTAGCTAAGGAGTTCATGACGCCAGAATACCCGACTTGTTGTGATTCGTCGTATTGCCCGACCGCCTTCAATGCCTCTTTTTTGGCCTGAGTCTCACGTTTGAGACGCGCAACAGCGGCCACTTTCTCTGGAGACGGTTTGTGTTGAGTTAACTTACTATTCAATTGGTTAACTTGCTTGTTAAGTCGGTTCGAGTCATGTTGCAGAGCTGTTAGTTCTTTATCTAGATTAGAAACTTGATACTGCATTACAAAGTAACCACCCAGCAGCAAAACACAAACTAGCCCCCAAATCGCAACAACATTTGTCAGCGTAAAATATTCTTTTTTAGGCTTGAGGTGTTCAGGGTAAAGATTAACATTAAAAGTATCTTTTTCAGCTGCGAGTTTAACCAACAAACTCTCTGAATTATCACGTTCACCTTCCACCAACAACGAAACTGTCGAGCTCAGTGTGTCATTTAACGCACTTTGTAATTCAGTCTCGTCTTCCTCATCACAGCAGATTTTTAACTGATGAAGTTGAGTACCTTTGATTTGAGAAGAAAGATAATCAATTGAGCGTTGCAACTCTAAAGCAAGGCCATCTAACTGAAGAACACTTGATGCAACACCGGTTAAAGGAGGGACAACGCTACGGATCGTTCTTTGGAAACAAACCGTATTTTCAACAAACGCACCAAGCTTAAAATGTGAATTGGAGCTACGTTGTAAAAGGATAAAATTAGAAAGCTCACCTGCGCTATAACCCCAGATTTCATCTTCAGGGGCAACGCCTTTAAGTTCCACTTGCGCTGATTGAGTAATGTTTACAAGCTTATTTAACAGCTTTTTAGGCAAAACATACACTTGTAGCTTATTCGAAGTAGGTAAGGCTACCGCACTCGCCGTAATCTCAGTCACCCTTTCAGATACAAGATCTTTCAGTAAAAATGGCAGTGCAACCGACCACTCGTTCTCTGGAATGTCCGGTTTATCAATTTGGTAGGTTTGGTAGTAGTTAGCACAAACTATCAACTGCAGGCTATTACTGGTAAATGCCTCACTGCTAAGCGATTTCTTTAGTGCACTCTCCCAATCCCCGTTAACCACAGGGGTGTTGGTTACTTGAGATTCTTGATCTGCCGATGAAATATAAATGGCATTGTTGCCTAACATAACAACCTGAGAGCTGCCTTTGTTATTCGTTGGCTTTATCTTGTCTAAAATCGCTTTAAAATTCATGCTTAACTACTACTCTTACGCCATCGATTTCTTCGACCAACTTTTACCACGGATTCAGCTTTCACTGTCTTTTCACCTTGATTAGGCAAAGGGATAATTTGTTGCTCTTCGTCAAAATATCTCCCTTGATAGCCGTTAATACCTAACTCTATCAAGGTATTCTTTTCTTGTTTTGTCTCGACCCCTACGGCAATAACTTGAGTTGGGGAGTCGCCACATGCCCCTATTAAACTACGGACAAACAGCTGATTCTCATGCCTTTGATCGATTTTCTTTATCAGGCTTCGATGAAGCTTAATAAAATTGACCTTTAAATCTTTGATGTAGTGAGTGCTAACAATGGTTCGCCCAGCTTGGCCAACGATAATTTTACACCCTAGCCCTTTCAACATCTTTGCGACTGGTCTCATATAATCAAGATGAGCAATCAAGTGCCCTTCAGGGAACTCAAAGGCCAATTGAGAACGGTGCTGAGCCGAGAGCTGCAACAACTCACTTCTAAACCACTTAAAATGCTGTTTACTGGCAAACGGGGTGACATTCAAATTCACCGAATAGTTGGTAGGTTTTGTTGATTCTTTCAGTGATGTTAACAGTACTTTCAGAACCGATTGATCCATTTGAGCTTGATAGCCCACTTGCTCTACCGCGGGCATAAACCGAGACGATTTCAGTAAACCTTTGTCTGGATCTTGAATCCGAACAAATATTTCTCTATGTAATTCATCAGCTTGACCTGATTCCGGTATAAGATAACATCGCTGAGCAAAGATTACTAAATTTTCAGGGAGTAGAGCTTTATCAAGTAGTGTTCTCCACCGAACGCTGCCTCTATCAAGCTCATTTTTGTTCTGTTTAGGGTAGCGGCTCCAGTTATTGATACGTTCCAACTGAGCACTCTTTAATGCGGTTTCCGTTTCATCCATGATCTTGCTATGGCGCTCACCTTCGGTATACATGGTCACACCGATATGACACCAATTGTCAGGTTCCAAAGGCTCAGGTGGCGTTAACTTATCTAACTGCCTTAAACATTGAGCCGCCAAGGTCGCAATATCCTTTGCTCCCTGATGAGGAATAAACACCGCAAAGTCAGCTTCGTAATAACGAGAAAAAATGACATCAGGATAACGCTGAACAATATTCGATAATACTTCACCGACTTCAATAATAAAGCTGTCAGTGGTTTGCTTGTCATTAGCGTCACAAACTTGCTCCCACTCGTCGATACGTATTAGTAATACGCCACCTCGAGCACCGCTTTCATGTAAGGCTGATTCAAGTTTGTTATCAAAGAGTACTCGATTGGCTGTGCCTGTGAGTTTATCTAGAAAAGTATGAGTACGGATAAAGGTATCAAAGCGGCTTCTTTCTTGACGAGCATCTTTCAGCTCTTCTATCAATACATCTAAGGCTTCGCTTGCAGTATACGGCCATTCTCGCTCATCGCCTTTTGCATGAGCTTCAACTTGCCCCGCAAGGATCATTCGGCCTCGCTCTTCGAGCATTTCGGATCCCATCAATTGCTCTTTTAGCCATCGGACACCACGAATCAGACAGAAAATAATCAAAGCAACGGCTAAAGTAATCGACCACATAGCCTCCATTGAATAGCTATAACCAATGTAAGGCGGAAGTGCTTTAAATTCGATTCGATAGCCTTCATTTCGCTCTAAAACAAAACTTCTTTCATAGAGACGACTAGGATCGATTTGCGGGGAGGTATCTTTAAAGCGATAAACGATGCCAGTCCTGTTCGAGAGTTTCATCTCAACAATATTGCTCGCTTGTAACATCTTAGGCATCCAACGCTGCATCGAATACGCGGCGTCCGGGTCTTCCATCTCTTTATCTACAACATCGACAATACCAACCAAATAATGGTCTAAATATTCTTGCCCAATACGCTTAAAAGAAAGTGTGCCACCGATAAAAAGAATGAACATCGCACTGATAACTATCACGGTGACAAATGCCACTAAGCGAGTGCTCAATTTTAGTGTGGGGGTATATCTCATGAATAACGAAATCCTTTTCAACTCACATTATACCGTATTGCTACTTATACTATAAATTGACGTTGTAAATAAAGCGTTAAGAATTGTAGGTAACAAAAAGCCGCGATAAACGCGGCTTTTTCCAATTTAATACTGTCTTTATAATATATTAAAAACAGGGTCTAAAATGGGATGTCATCATCAAAATCCATCGGTGGCTCATTATATTGAGGTTGAGCCTGCTGAGGAGCTTGTTGAGGTGCTTTCGGCTGCTGTTGAGCAGGAGCACTGTATTGTTGTTGCTGCTGTTGTGGTTGCTGTGGTTGACCCCAACCACCTTGCTGTTGGTTACCCATACCACCTTGAGCAGGAGCACCGCCTTGAGCACGGCCACCAAGCATTTGCATTACACCGTTGAAGCCTTGAACAACCACTTCAGTTGTGTAGCGATCTTGACCGCTTTGATCTTGCCATTTACGAGTCTGAAGTTGACCTTCAATGTAAACTTGAGAACCTTTACGTAGGTACTCACCAGCAACTTCCGCCAGCTTGCCAAACAGAGCAACACGGTGCCATTCTGTTTTTTCACGCTGTTCGCCAGTTGCTTTGTCACGCCATGACTCTGACGTTGCAATGGTAATGTTCGCTACTGCGCCGCCATTCGGCATGTAACGAATTTCAGGGTCATTACCTAGGTTACCCACTAATATAACTTTGTTAACTCCACGGCTAGCCATGATTTGCTCCGTCTAAATTCATAGTCTCAGAAAATTTTAGCGCACAAGAATAGCATGCTTTTCTACAGTGATAAATCGCATTCCTATTCTCGCTCTTATACAAAGAATAAAAACGTAACAAATCATGATATTCAGAGCGATGTTGCTTTTTTCTCCACTGACAAACCACTCATTTACTTTGATCATTGATATTCAACGCAAGACACAACCAAGGCGCTAGAGAAGCAATGGCGTGCATGACAACGTGAAATCTAATTCTACCCTTACAAGGATTATCAATGAGAAAATCTCGATATGCTCGCACTTTACACTTTCTGTGCATAGATCCAAGCGAGACTCACCTACACGTAAAAGAGATAGAAAAGCACCTAATTATCCCACTCTACAAGATGACAGCGGGCGACTTGATGCTTTTCGATAGAAAGCAAAGTAATCGTATCTTACTCATCGACTACAAAGAGGTGCCACAGTTAATCGTTGTTTTCCCTAACTTACCCGTCATGTGGAAAAACAATGAGATCATCTTGTTCAATGTACCTCAACAGCTCCCTACCTCGGAGTTGCTCACTTTCGGCGTATTAAAAGGGCTATTTTATGACTCCGAACAAAAAGTGAAAATAGCAAAGGGGATTCAACAGGTCATTAATGGTGATAATTGGTTACCACGAAAAGTAACCAATCAACTGCTTTTTTATTACCGTAATATGGTGAACACCAACACGACACCCACCAATGTAGATTTGACGATCAGAGAAATCCAAGTGATCCGTTGCCTTCAATCAGGGTCATCCAACACTCAAATAGCCGATGATTTATTTATTAGCGAGTTCACCGTAAAGTCACACCTTTATCAGATTTTCCGTAAGTTAGCGGTTAAGAATAGAGTCCAAGCTATCGCATGGGCTAATCAGAACTTACTTGCATAATTGATCCGCCTCTTAAACTGAGGATAATTTTGAGGAAAACTCTAGTAAACCATACGTATTGTTGCTGAATTTTCGACATAACTTATGCTAGAGTTGCCCTCAGAAATATCAGCCACTCAGGTTGAATCAATAATTATTATAGATAAAGGGTCTTATCATGATCAAAAAGTGCCTTTTCCCGGCAGCTGGCTACGGTACACGCTTCTTACCTGCAACTAAGTCAATGCCTAAAGAGATGATGCCTGTTGTAAACAAGCCTCTAATTGAATACGGCGTTGAAGAAGCTATCGAAGCTGGTATGGACGGTATGTGTATTGTTACCGGTCGTGGTAAGCATTCTCTGATGGATCACTTCGATAAAAACTACGAACTCGAACATCAGATCAGCGGCACGAATAAAGAAGACTTGTTGATCAATATCCGTGAAACAATTGAAGCGGCAAACTTCACTTACATTCGCCAACGTGAAATGAAAGGTCTAGGTCATGCTATCTTGACTGGTCGCGAGCTTGTGGGTGATGAACCGTTTGCAGTCGTGCTTGCTGATGACCTTTGTGTGAACGAACAACAAGGTGTGTTGGCTCAAATGGTTGCACTGTACAAACAGTTCCGTTGTTCAATCGTTGCTGTTCAAGAAGTGCCAGAAAACGAAACGCACAAATACGGTGTTATCTCTGGTGAAATGATTAAAGATGATCTTTTCCGTGTTGACGACATGGTTGAGAAGCCAGAACCAGGTACTGCACCAAGTAATCTAGCGATCATTGGCCGTTACATTCTGACTCCAGACATCTTTGAACTTATCGAGCAGACTGAACCAGGTAAAGGTGGCGAAATCCAGATTACCGATGCATTGTTAAAACAAGCCAAAGCAGGCTGTGTATTAGCATACAAATTTAAAGGCCAACGCTTTGACTGCGGTAGTGTAGAAGGCTATATCGAAGCAACAAATTACTGCTTTGAAAATCTATACAAAAAAGACCAGCAACAAATCGAACTAGGTAAGCACTCAACAACAAAAGAAGCTTAATCGCTAGTTTTGGCATACTAACTAATGATACGTAGCGATGAGTTAGTCGCGTAATAAATGATTTAAAGGGTGACTCGAAAGCGTCACCCTTTTTTTTGTTTACTGTTTTTTTATCCAGTAAAACTTTGCACAAATCTCACTCTATGTAATACTTTAGCCACTTAAAATTACATGGTCTATTGAGATGGATAAAATAGAAATCAGAGGCGCTCGCACGCATAACCTCAAAGACGTCAACCTAACCATTCCCCGAGATAAGCTCATTGTTATCACAGGATTATCTGGTTCAGGAAAGTCGTCACTTGCGTTTGATACCCTTTATGCCGAGGGGCAGCGTCGCTATGTTGAGTCTTTGTCCGCCTATGCTCGTCAATTTCTATCCCTTATGGAAAAGCCTGATGTTGACCACATTGAAGGTTTGTCTCCTGCTATCTCAATAGAACAAAAGTCAACCTCTCACAACCCCCGCTCAACCGTGGGTACAATCACCGAGGTTTATGATTACTTAAGACTGCTCTACGCACGAGTAGGTGAACCACGCTGCCCAGATCACAATACTCCTTTGGCTGCACAAACCATCAGTCAAATGGTCGATAAGGTGTTAGAACTGCCTGAAGGCTCGAAGATGATGCTAATGGCACCCATCGTCAAAGAGCGCAAAGGTGAGCACGTTAAAACACTTGAGAATTTAGCCGCTCAAGGTTTTATCCGCGCTCGAATTGATGGGGAAACCTGTGACTTATCCGATCCGCCAACCCTCGAGTTGCATAAAAAGCACACCATAGAAGTCGTCGTTGATAGGTTCAAGGTTCGTCCTGATCTTCAGCAACGACTTGCTGAATCCTTCGAAACGACATTAGAGCTTTCTGGTGGCATTGCAGTTGTCGGTTGGATGGATGAAACAGAACAAGAAGAGATTGTGTTCTCTGCAAATTTCGCTTGCCCTAAGTGTGGCTATAGCATGCAGGAGCTTGAGCCTCGCCTGTTCTCATTCAATAACCCAGCAGGTGCTTGTGGTACGTGTGATGGACTTGGGGTTCAACAATATTTCGATCCAAGTCGGGTGATTTTGGATGACAATCTGAGCATTGCTGAAGGCGCAATTAAAGGTTGGGATCAAAAGAACTATTACTATTTCCAAATGTTGACGTCACTATCAGAGCATTATGGTTTTGATCTTTATTCTCCATTTAATTCTCTGCCAAAGAAAACTCAAGAGATCATCCTGAAAGGCTCTGGCCGCACAGAAGTAGAATTCAAATACATCAATGATCGTGGTGACATTCGAGTTAAGCGTCATCCATTTGAAGGCATTCTCAACACTTTAGAACGTCGTTATCACGACACCGAGTCAAGCGCTGTGCGTGAAGACTTAGCTAAATATATTTCGACAAAATCTTGTTCTAGCTGTAACGGCACTCGTTTGAGATTAGAAGCAAGAAACGTCTTTATTGGTGACACCACACTGCCTGAAATCGTTGAGCTCAGCATTGCCGATGCACTGCAATTTTTCCAAGAATTGAAGCTAGACGGTCAACGTGGACAAATCGCAGATAAAGTGATGAAAGAGATCAATGACCGACTGCATTTCTTAGTTAATGTCGGTTTGAATTATCTCAACCTATCACGCAGTGCAGAAACGTTATCTGGCGGAGAAGCACAACGGATCCGCTTAGCAAGCCAAATAGGCGCAGGCTTGGTTGGTGTTATGTACGTACTCGATGAACCATCGATTGGTCTCCACCAGCGCGATAATGAACGCCTACTTCAAACTTTGGTTCACCTAAGAGACTTAGGCAATACCGTACTTGTCGTTGAGCATGATGAAGATGCGATTCGCTGCGCTGACCATGTTATTGATATCGGTCCAGGTGCCGGGGTTCACGGCGGTCATGTGGTTGCTGAAGGGACAATGCAAGATATTCTCGATAACCCAGAATCATTAACTGGGCAATATCTGAGCGGTGTAAAAGAAATTGCTATACCAACAGAAAGAACACCTATCGACAGAAAGAAGGTCGTTGAGATAGTCGGGGCGACAGGTAATAACCTCAAAAATATCACGGCAACCATTCCAGTCGGTTTGTTTAGCTGTATCACAGGCGTATCAGGTTCCGGTAAATCTACGCTAATCAACGATACCTTTTTTAAGATCGCTCATACCCAACTCAATGGTGCGACGACAGCCGTAGCTGCGCCGCATAAGAAGCTCAAAGGGCTAGAACATTTTGATAAGGTGATTGATATTGATCAGAGCCCTATCGGTCGTACACCAAGATCAAACCCTGCTACTTATACTGGGATCTTTACTCCGATCCGTGAGTTATTTGCGGGTACACAAGAGTCGCGATCTCGTGGCTATAAACCAGGACGATTCAGTTTTAACGTTCGTGGTGGTCGCTGTGAAGCGTGTCAGGGAGACGGTGTGATCAAAGTAGAGATGCACTTCTTGCCAGATGTGTATGTGCCGTGTGATGTGTGTAAAGGTAAGCGTTATAACCGTGAAACTTTAGAAGTTCGCTACAAAGGCAAAACCATTGACGAAGTTCTAGAGATGACCGTAGAAGATGCGCGCGAATACTTCAACCCTGTTCCTGTGATTGCTCGTAAGCTACAAACCTTAATGGATGTTGGTCTTTCTTACATCCGTCTTGGGCAAGCAGCAACAACCTTATCCGGCGGTGAAGCACAACGTATCAAACTCGCACGTGAGCTATCTAAACGAGATACAGGAAAAACCTTATACATTCTAGATGAACCAACTACTGGCCTTCATTTCCATGATATTCAACAGCTACTCACGGTTCTACACAGGCTGCGTGATCACGGAAATACGGTTGTTGTGATTGAACACAACCTAGATGTCGTCAAAACCGCAGATTGGATATTAGATTTAGGCCCTGAAGGTGGTCAAGGTGGTGGTGAGATTGTTGCAGAGGGTACACCTGAAGATGTGGCGTTAGTCGAAGGTTCACACACTGCTCGCTTCCTTAAGCCTATGTTAAATTTGAAGTAGGTGTAAAATAGCGCCCTGCGGGCAGACAGAAAAATGTTAAAGTAACAGAGCTTGTTTCAAAAGGAACAAGCTCTGTTTTTATAAGGTTAGGGATTTATGGCAACAATACATACTAGCGGTACCCAGCTAGAAAATCAGATAACTCAGCTACCACTCAATAAAGCCTTTCTTGCTTCTTTAGCTGTCGTATTCTTATTAGCTATGCATTTTTTCATGCCGAACCCTGGGGGCTCTGGCCTAGCTTTATCCTTTAACCCTATGACTTGGTTAGCACTAAGCTTTACGTTAGCGATTGGCTTTTATCAGCTAGCGACTAACCGGGTGCTCAAATATTCCAAACTAACCGTTGGTTTACTGGTTAGCTGCATCATACTTACGCTACCCATCTTTTACAGCAACGCATCACCTCAAGGGGCATCAGGGCGCTTGCTTGGATTGTGGGCAGGCTTTGCGTTATTCGTCGTCCTCCAGCAATTTAAATTCAGCAATAAACACAAGCAACGTATATTGTGGTTCATTGTACTCGCTGTCGTCATTCAAGCGTTGTTTGGTTATGTACAATATTTTGCCTTAGAGCCAGGAAACCCATTTGGCTACAACACTGCTGCGAATCGACCTTACGGGA
>NZ_JADDYI010000015.1:0-10603 GCF_015163545.1 Vibrio sp. OPT24 | reverse complement strand
TCTTCCAACAACCCAATGTTATGGCCAGCTTCCTAGCCACTGGCTTTGTGCTTTCTGCTTATCTTCTTGCGAGACAACCCGCGAAATATAACCACAAGATTAGCGAGTCGATTTTACTTTATTTAACTCCAACCTTAACCGTACCTCTATTAATTATTATTGCATCACGAACGGGTTGGTTGGCAGCGGTAATAGGGTTGATATGCATTCTGCCTTACCTATACAAATTCTCGACTAAGAAGCGATTTTACGGATGGTGCACATCAGTAGTAGTCGGTATCGCTGTTGCGTTTACGGTTATTAACCTGAGCACAACGGATAGTCTCGCGAGCAAAAGAACCAATTTAGAAAGCCCAAGAGCCTATACCTTTCCACAAGCGTTAGACATGATGATAGAAAAGCCATTTACAGGTTATGGTTACGGGAAGTTTGAACCTGAATACACCTTATATACGGCTCGCCAGCATCAACTTAACTCGAATTATCACCCCGGCCTTCCATCCATGGATCACCCTCACAATGAGTTTCTTTTTTGGGGCGTTGAGGGCGGGATAGTACCAATCATCGGTATCTTGATTGCTGCGGTGCTGGTGATGTCACGTATAGCCAGTTCGGCTAAAGGAACTCGTCTAGTACTGCTCGCGCTATTTATACCCATACTCTTGCATTCTCAGCTCGAGTATCCATTTTACCACTCTGCGATTCACTGGATAACCTTTATCATTTTGATTTACTGGGTTGATCAACGCTCTTCTCGGCACTATCAACAGTCGTTTAGTATCGTCAGTAAAACCCTCTTTAGAGTGTCGAGCTTAGTGATTCCGATCTTGGTGAGCTTCTATATGTTGAGCGCGCTGCATACCAATTATGTGCTGACTCAATTTGAACAATCTAAGCCGAAGAACCCAGATATTCTTAAGCAAGTTACGAATCCCGTAGTATGGAAAGATCGCTATGATTGGGATGTGTACAGCACGTATCTCAACATTGGGCTCTACAAAGCTGATCCGAGTCTTATTCAGCCTTATGTTGATTGGTCTTTGGAAATAATAAAGAGTAAACCAAGACCCGCGTTTTACAGTAACCTAATCCTCGCGTATCAGGGTTTAGGCGATCACAGCAAAGCAGAACAAATTCGGAGCGAAGCAAGCTTCTTATTTCCAAATAGAGATTTTTCAAAAGTTCAGTATAAGAAAATTTCAGCCGCTGAGAACAACGTATCTTCTGCCAAGTGATATTGATGCAGCTAAAGCGGTAGACTTTGGAGGCTTAAGTTAGGCACAAAAAAAGCGCACGATCTCTCGTGCGCTTTTTTTTCGAATTTTACGGTTAATTATTCTAATACATCTTTTAGTGCTTTTAAGCACAATGCGACGTTCTCTTTACGAGCGCCATAACCCATTAAACCAATACGCCAAGCCTTCCCTGCCAAAGAACCAAGGCCTGCACCGATTTCAAGATTATACTCTTCTAACAACTGCGTTCTTATTTTGGCTTCATCAATCCCTTCAGGGAAGTAAAGCGCATTCAATTGAGGTAGGCGACTCTCTTCGTCAACCACAAATTTTAACCCCAAAGCTTCTACGCCAGCTTTCAGTTCTTGGTGCATCGCATAGTGACGTGACCAAGCGTTGTCTAGGCCTTCATTTTTCAATAAAACCAACGACTCATGCAGAGCATACAGGCTATTCACCGGCGCCGTGTGGTGGTAACTACGCTTACCTTCGCCACTCCAATAACCTAATACTAAACTTTGATCTAGGAACCAGCTTTGCACTGGCGCTTGGCGGGCTTTCATTTTATCAACAGCACGCTGAGAAAAAGTAACCGGAGATAGTCCAGGTACGCAAGATAGACACTTTTGGCTACCCGAATAAACTGCATCAAGCTGCCACTCATCAACTAGTAATGGCACACCACCTAGAGACGTTACTGCATCAACAATCGTTAACGCACCAAACTGACGAGCGATAGCTGAAATAGCTTGAGCATCAGATAACGCTCCGGTTGATGTCTCTGCATGTACAAATGCGACAGCAACAGCATCAGGGTTTTCTGCCAATGCTTGTTCTACCTTTTCAACTGAAACGGGCTTACCCCACTCGTCGTCAACAAGGATGGCTTCGCCACCACAGCGAACCACATTCTCTCGCATACGCTCACCGAAGACACCGTTACGACAAACGATCACCTTTTCACCTGGCTCAATCAAGTTAACAAAACAGGTCTCCATACCCGCACTACCCGGTGCAGAAACGGCAATCGTAAATTCGTTTTCAGTCTGGAAAGCGTATTTAAGAAGCTGTTTCAGTTCATCCATCATCGCGATAAATAACGGGTCGAGGTGACCAATGGTTGGGCGGCTTAAGGCCTGTAAGACTTGAGGCGAAATGTCTGAAGGACCCGGTCCCATTAACGTTCGGTGCGGTGGATAAAAGCTATCAATAGCAGTAGTGAGTGTTAAATTAGACATGTACATCCCTTACGTTAATGTTGTGAACAATCCACCCTAAAGCAAATTGATTACCTCAGCAATTAGCCATAAGTATTGAGGTCACACCAGTGTCACATAATTGTTAAAATTATTTTTTAAATATCTCCAGTTACGGATTGACATTGTTACCGCAAACACGTTCAATGAAATGGCTATCTAGCAGAAGAGGAGCACTGCCCAGGCAGATGTTTTGTGGAACCGCATTTCCAATACAAAACATTAAGGGGGAGCAGTGCCGAGATAATAAAAGGATGCAGGACCTTTATTATCGGTTGAGCGGGCTGAATCCCGGCAACTGTCGCCATTTCTATATGGTGAGGAGCTTCTGAGGTTACTATTCTAATAATTCCTCTCTTTTTGCTCTAAATACTCTCTTCGAAAAACATCGGACGTTGGATTACCCAACCGTAATTTTATTTTAGGAAGTCGTGGGAGATATATCGTGAGTGCATCTAATGTAGCTGGTTCTTTTAATGTCGCTAAGTTTGGTGGAACAAGTGTTGCCAACTTTGAAGCAATGAGCCGTTGTGCTGCTATTATTGAAAATAACTCGAATACGAAACTGGTCGTGAGCAGTGCATGCTCTGGCGTTACCAACCTACTCGTTGAACTCGCGAATGGGGTTCAAGACAAAGCTCGTCGTCAGGATTTGATGACGCAACTGACTGACATTCATAACGCAATTCTCGATCAGCTAGCTGATCCAATCAGTATCGAAAAAGACGTACATTGTATTCTCGATGATATTGCGAGCGCCGCAGAAGCTGCATCATTTCAAGCCAGCACTAAATTGACAGATCACCTTGTCGCATGTGGTGAGCTGATGTCGACACACATTTTGGCTCAGATTATTCGTGAACGAGGTACACCAGCCGTTCGTTTTGATATCAGAGAAGTGATGCGCACTAATGGTGATTTTGGTAAAGCAGAACCACAACTTGAAGATATTTCAGCCCTAGCAAAAGAGAAGCTTATACCACTTTGCCAACAGCAAGTTGTGGTTACTCAAGGTTTTATCGGTGCAGATAGCGAAGGTAACACCACGACTTTAGGCCGTGGTGGCAGCGATTATTCCGCCGCGCTGATCGCCGAATCAGTACAGGCAATGGGGTTGGAAATCTGGACAGATGTTCCGGGTATTTACACGACAGATCCACGCATCGCACCGAAAGCATCTCCTATTCCAGAGATCAGTTTTAGCGAAGCATCGGAAATGGCAAACTTTGGTGCAAAGATACTGCACCCTTCAACTCTAGTACCTGCATTGCGCCACCAAATCCCGGTATTTGTCGGCTCTTCTAAAGCACCAGAGTTAGGTGGAACTTGGATTCGCCAAGAAGTTGAAAGCTCACCATTATTCAGAGCACTTGCTCTTCGTTGCAACCAAACGATGGTTACGCTTCGCAGTGCAAACATGTTCCATGCTTACGGCTTTTTGGCGAAGGTATTCGAGATCCTTGCTAAACATAAGATCTCAGTCGATCTCATCACGACTTCAGAGATCAGTGTCTCACTGACTCTCGATCAAACAGACACATCAGGTGGTGCTCCTGAGTTACCAGAAGCTGCTCGACTGGAGCTTGAAGAGTTGTGTTCTGTAGATATTGAACACGACCTATGCCTTGTTGCGCTTATTGGCAACAACATGAGTGAAAATAAAGGCTATGCAAAGCAGGTGTTTGGCACTCTGGAAGATTTCAATCTACGTATGATTTGTTACGGAGCAAGCCCACACAACTTGTGCTTCTTGCTAGATGCATCTGTTTCTAAGTTGGCGATCCAAAAACTTCACCAAGAGTTATTTGAATAAGGCGATGGTTAATTAATTGGTTTTAATTAACCAAACCCCAGATACAAAAAGGGTTGCTCTTGAGCAACCCTTTCTCTTTTTTACTTTACGAACCAAAGCTCGTCATAGATTCAAACTAGTTAATGTTTGGACCTAACCACTTCTCAGCTTCCAACATATCCCAGCCCTTACGATCAGCATAGCTTTCTACTTGATCCTGTTGAATCTGTGCAATCGCAAAATATCGCGAATCAGGATGAGAGAAGTACATACCCGACACTGAGGCACCTGGCCACATTGCGTAACTCGTGGTTAGTGAAATGTCGATGGCTTTTTCAACGTCCATCAACTCCCACAATGTGCCTTTCTCTGTATGTTCTGGGCAAGCAGGGTAACCCGGAGCTGGACGAATACCTTGGTACTTCTCTCGAATCAAATCGTCGTTAGACAAATCCTCATCAGGCGAGTAACCCCAAATGTCCTTTCTCACTTCTTTGTGTAAATATTCTGCAAACGCTTCAGCCAAACGGTCCGCAACCGCCTGAATCATAATCGCATTGTAATCATCACCATTAGCTTTATATTCATCAGCAAGCTCTCGCTCACCAATACCGCCAGTAACCGCAAAGCCACCAATCCAGTCAGCTTTACCGCTGTCTTTTGGAGCAATGTAATCTGACAAGCAGTAGTTAAAACCTTTTGGCTTCTCGGTTTGCTGGCGAAGATTATGCAGAACCTTCAGCACTTCTGTACGGGATTCATCGGTATACACCTCGATATCATCACCCACACTGTTCGCAGGGAACATGGCACACATACCACGAGCTTCAAGTAACTTCTCTTTCTCTACGCGATCCAACAAATCGTTGGCATCTTTGAATAGTCGTTTAGCTTCATCCCCCACCTCTTCGTGATCAAGGATTGCTGGGTACTTACCAACTAATGACCATGTCATAAAGAACGGAGTCCAGTCGATGTACTGACGCAAAGTCGCTACATCAAAATCACTGAAAATATGAACTCCCGGCTTAGCGGGTGCAGGGGGAGTGTAGGCATCCCAATCGATAGCAACTTTATTGGCACGAGCTTTCTCAAGTGTGACGGGCTTGGTACGAGGTTTTTTACGATTGTGTTGATCTCTAACTCGATCATAATCGATGTTCAACTTCTCAACGAAAGCAGGTTTCAATTCATCAGAGAGTAATGAAGTACAAACGCCTACAGCGCGAGATGCGTTATTGACATAAACAACTGGCTCAGAGTAGTTCTGCTCAATCTTAACCGCAGTGTGTGCTTTAGATGTCGTTGCTCCGCCAATAAGAAGAGGCAGCTTAAAGCCTTGTCTCTCCATCTCTTTGGCAACATGTACCATTTCATCAAGAGAAGGGGTAATCAGACCCGACAAACCAATAATGTCGACATTCTCTTCTTTAGCTACCTTAAGGATTTTTTCACATGAAACCATCACGCCTAAATCGATAATTTCGTAGTTATTACACTGCAAGACAACGCCCACAATGTTTTTGCCAATATCGTGAACATCGCCTTTTACGGTCGCCAGTAAGATTTTTCCGTTAGTCGCACCAACATCTTTAGTTGCATTAATAAATGGTTCTAGATGTGCTACCGCCTGCTTCATAACACGGGCAGATTTCACTACTTGAGGAAGGAACATTTTACCTTCACCAAACAGATCACCAACCACGTTCATACCATCCATTAATGGGCCTTCAATCACCTCAATAGGGCGAGAGGCATTAACGCGAGCTTCTTCGGTATCTTCAACAATAAAATCGGTAATACCTTTCACTAAAGAGTGTTCTAAGCGCTTTTCTACTGGCCAAGTTCGCCATTCTAGAGCTGACTTATCTTCAACTTTACCAACGGCTCGCTCTAGGTACTCGGTTGCCATATCAAGCAAACGTTCTGTCGAATCATCACGACGGTTAAGTACTACATCTTCAACCGCTTCACGTAAATCTTCAGGCACGTTATCGTAAATCTCTAACTGCCCGGCATTTACGATACCCATATCCATACCATTTTTGAAACAGTGGTATAGGAATACTGCGTGGATTGCCTCACGAACGTAGTTATTACCGCGGAACGAGAACGAAACATTCGATACACCACCAGAGATCATTGCATGAGGGAGATCGCGTTTGATATCTCCTACTGCTTCAATAAAATCAACCGCATAATTGTTATGCTCGTCAATGCCCGTCGCAACTGCAAAAATGTTCGGATCGAAAATAATATCTTCAGGTGGGAAACCGACTTCATCAACAAGAATGTTGTAGGCATTGGTACAGATCTCAACTTTACGCTCTCGAGTATCGGCTTGGCCGACTTCATCGAAGGCCATCACAATGACTGCGGCACCATAACGACGAACTAATTTAGCTTGCTCGACAAACTTCTCTTTCCCTTCCTTCAATGAGATAGAGTTAACGATGCCTTTACCCTGAATACATTTCAGACCCGCTTCAATAACGTCCCATTTTGAAGAGTCGACCATGACTGGCACTTTCGAGATCTCTGGCTCAGATGCACATAGATTAAGGAATTTAACCATGCACGCCTCAGCGTCTAGCATCCCTTCATCCATGTTGATATCAATGATTTGTGCACCGTTTTCTACTTGCTCTCGAGCAACACTCAACGCTTCATCGTAAAGCTCTTCTTTAATCAGGCGCTTAAATCGAGCTGAGCCGGTAACGTTAGTACGCTCACCTACGTTCACAAACAGAGATTCTTTGGCGATCGTCAACGGCTCTAACCCCGAAAGACGGCAAGAGACTGGCAAATCGGGTAATTGGCGCGGCATTACACCGTCAACAGCCTCGGCCATCTGGCGAATATGTTCTGGTGTCGTACCACAACAGCCACCAATTAAGTTTAAGAAGCCACTTTCAGCCCATTCCTTAACATGTTCAGCCATATCTTCGGGAGAAAGGTCATACTCGCCAAACGCATTAGGTAAACCGGCGTTAGGGTGAGCAGAAACATAGCTTTCTGAGATACGGGACATCTCACCAACGTACTCTCGCAGTTCATCTGGCCCGAGTGCACAGTTCAATCCAAACGAAATAGGTTTAACATGACGAAGGGCGTTATAGAATGCCTCAGTAGTCTGTCCTGAAAGCGTACGGCCTGATGCATCAGTTATGGTGCCTGAGATCATGACTGGCAATTTAATACCAACTTCTTCAAAAACCGATTCAACAGCAAAAGAACATGCTTTTGCATTTAACGTGTCGAAGATAGTCTCGATAAGAATAAGATCTGAGCCGCCTTTAATAAGTGCTCGTGTCGATTCGGAGTAAGCTTCAACAAGCTCATCAAAGCTAACATTACGGTAGCCTGGATCATTAACATCTGGGGATATAGAACACGTTCGGTTTGTTGGACCTAACACCCCTGCCACAAAGCGAGGTTTATCCGGAGTCTTTGCTGTCCACTCATCAGCAGCTTCACGAGCTAGCTTGGCAGCAGCAAAGTTAATTTCTTCGCTAAGGCTTTCCATATCATAGTCGGCCATAGCAATGGTTGTTGCATTAAAGGTATTGGTTTCGAGGATATCAGCCCCAGCTTCCAAATATTCAGTATGGATATCTTTGATAAGCTTGGGCTGTGTAAGAACTAAAAGGTCATTGTTGCCCTTTAAGTCACTATGCCAATTAGCAAAACGTTCACCGCGGTAGTCTTGCTCTTCCAATTTATAGTCCTGAATCATAGTGCCCATGCCACCATCGATCAGTAAAATTCGTTGCTTCAACAGAGCTTCAATCTTTTGCCTTACATTACTTCCCACAGTACAACCTCATTCCTTTAATTATCCCTCCATCCTATCACACATTAAAAAGGAGTCTAGACGTCTAAAAAAGGAAATTGATTACCGAGTCATGACAAAAAAATGTTTGCTATTTGAGCATGAGACAACGAAAATTCATATTCATACTTTGTTACATGTTGGAATACCAATGTCGGTCTATTACACCTTATGCTTCTTGTCCGCTGCTGCCATGCTTATTGCTTTCGTGAATACCAAAATTGGTAAGATGCAGACAACCATCGCCATCACAGCTGGTTCAATGATGCTATCTCTATTGATTATCATTGCGGGACAAAATAATTGGTTCCAATTGGCAGACATTGCCTCAGAGACCGTTGCCAGTATCAATTTTGAAGATTTCCTTCTAAAAGGGATATTAGGGTTCTTACTATTTGCAGGCGGGTTGGGAATTAAATTACCAAACCTAAAAGACCAAAAGTGGGAAATAACAGTACTCGCATTAGGGGCAACGCTATTTTCAACATTCTTTATTGGTTTTGTGCTCTATGGGTTCTGTCAGTTCATCGGTATTCAATTTGATCTAATTTACTGCTTACTCTTTGGCTCTCTAATCTCCCCGACCGATCCAATTGCCGTGTTAGCCATCGTAAAGAAACTCGATGCGCCAAGACGAATCTCTACTCAAATCGAGGGAGAGTCTCTATTTAACGATGGTTTTGGTTTAGTTATCTTCGTAACCCTATTTACTATCGCATTTGGTACAGAAGCGCCAACAGTCAGCAGTGTAACTATGCTTTTTGTCCAAGAAGCGATTGGCGGAATTGTCTACGGTTTTGCTTTAGGCCTCGTATTCCACTACTTAATTAGCAATACAGATGACCACTCGATGGAGTTACTATTAACTATCGGTATCCCAACTGCTGGTTATGCCTTTGCTGAAGTTCTACATGTATCGGGACCATTGGCAATGGTGGTATCAGGTATCATGATTGGTAACTGGACACGCTTTATCGGATTCTCAAAAGAGAGTGAAGACCACTTAGACCATTTCTGGGAGCTAATAGACGAGTTTTTAAATGGTGTATTGTTTTTACTAATCGGTATGTCAATGTTGCTATTCAAATTCCACCAAGAAGACTGGATCTTAATGGCGTTCGCCGTTCCTCTAGTACTAAGCGCTCGCTACCTAAGTGTCTTCTTGTCTTATATCGGGTTTAAGCGCTTTAGAACTTATAACCCATGGTCTATAAAAATTCTAACTTGGGGTGGTTTACGTGGCGGCTTAGCACTCGCTATGGCACTTTCTATACCTTCTGGCATTTGGGTAATTGAAGAGAAGCTCATCGATGTAAAAGAAGTTATCCTCGTTATGACCTATGCGGTAGTTGTGTTCTCGATTTTAGTACAAGGCTCGACAATTACTCCTATGATCGAAAAAGCAAAGCAAGCAGAGAAAGAGCTAGATTAACATCTCATAATATTAAACTAGGCTGCCTAATTTAGGTGGCCTTTTTTGTATCCTCTATAAATTGGACACATCAAATATTCCACACTCAAAAGCATCTATGTGGACTAAATTCTAGATCGAGCTGAGACCAAAAGAAGGCAAAAGAAATTTAATAACTATGTAGAAGACTCGTGAAACAACGATCTTAGCTCTATTCTAGTTCTTACTAGGGACAAGTCATGCAAAGAACTCGTTCACCTTTAGCACTATTGGGCATCCCCACCAAATCGGTCTTCAGTTGTATAAGTATAAATTGGATAGGGTTTACCATTTAATCTTGAAACAAAAGTAATGAGACTAAGAGCCTAGCAGCAATAACTTTAGCCATTATCGGAAGCTGCGGTATTAAATGAGTGTTGAGCAGAAAGACTCTATTTTTCAACTAAGTCTAAAAACGGAAGGTTACAACAAATAGGTTTCCAGAGGTGCGAGTAGATAGGAATAACTAAAGTAACAAAAAGAAAAAGGCTATAGCATTTCTACCGGACACGCTAACTATGGCAAGGGGCGACTGAGTCGGCACTCCGGAGATTCGACCGGGCTAGCGAGCCTTGGGAGACGCCTAGTTCTCCCAACTTTGCTTCATAGAAGCAACAGACGTAAAAAAGCCCCAGCATTTCTGCTGAGGCTTCTTATATGGCAGAGGTGGACTGAGCCGGCACCCCGGAGATTCGAACTCCCAACACGCGCTGTTTTAGTAAGTCGGGGAATCCGCTGCTGTGCTAATGGTGTATTATATTTGATTCAGAAACTAAAAAGGCTCTAGCATTTCTGCTAGAGCCTTAAATATGGCAGGGGTGGAGAGATTCGAACTCCCAACACGCGGATTTGGAATCCGCTGCTCTGCCAATTGGAGCTACACCCCTAAAACTTTCATTACTTCAGATTCGAAAAAACCTCGCACTAGGCGAGGTTATCGAATAAGTGGCGGAGTGGACGGGACTCGAACCCGCGACCCCCGGCGTGACAGGCCGGTATTCTAACCAACTGAACTACCACTCCGCAGTGGTCAACTCA
>NZ_JADDYI010000076.1:0-210 GCF_015163545.1 Vibrio sp. OPT24 | reverse complement strand
ATGTGTAGGATAGGTGGGAGACTATGAAATTGCGTCGCTAGATGTGATGGAGTCGTCCTTGAAATACCACCCTTGTAGTTTTGATGTTCTAACGTTGGTCCCTGAATCGGGATTACGGACAGTGCCTGGTGGGTAGTTTGACTGGGGCGGTCTCCTCCCAAAGAGTAACGGAGGAGCACGAAGGTGGGCTAAACACGGTTGGACATCGTG
>NZ_JADDYI010000014.1:0-255 GCF_015163545.1 Vibrio sp. OPT24 | reverse complement strand
CTATCGGTCAGTCAGTAGTATTTAGCCTTGGAGGATGGTCCCCCCATATTCAGACAGGATATCACGTGTCCCGCCCTACTCGTTTTCACTGATTATGATGTGTCGGTTACGGGGCTATCACCCTTTATTGCGAGACTTTCCAGACTCTTCACCTGCATCATTAAAAGCTTAAGGGCTAATCCAATTTCGCTCGCCGCTACTTTCGGAATCTCGGTTGATTTCTCTTCCTCGGGGTACTTAGATGTTTCAGTTCCC
>NZ_JADDYI010000075.1:0-504 GCF_015163545.1 Vibrio sp. OPT24 | reverse complement strand
GTGTTTATCTAATGAAAGATAAACATTGAGAACTTTTAAATTTGATTGAATTACTCGTAAGTAATCAATCAGTCAGCTTTCCAAATTGTTAAAGAGCAAGAGTTTTTCAAGTTATAAACTTTCAAAACCATTTTTAAATACTCTCTTACGAGAATGCTTAAAGATGGTGGGCGATACCGGGCTCGAACCAGTGACCCCCTGCTTGTAAGGCAGGTGCTCTCCCAACTGAGCTAATCGCCCATGATAGTTTCTTTTGTCTTCACTTTTTAAAAAGTGAAAATAAAAGCCATCCTTCATGGAGAAAGAATGGTGGAGCTATGCGGGATCGAACCGCAGACCTCCTGCGTGCAAGGCAGGCGCTCTCCCAGCTGAGCTATAGCCCCATATTTTTATTTCCTTGGGAGGAAATGGTGGGTCGTGCAGGATTCGAACCTGCGACCAATTGATTAAAAGTCAACTGCTCTACCAACTGAGCTAACGACCCAATGGTATCCCGTAGGGGAG
>NZ_JADDYI010000074.1:0-246 GCF_015163545.1 Vibrio sp. OPT24 | reverse complement strand
TGTTAAAGAGCTTGTTCTCTAAAAAGAGAACGCTTTCAGTGCCTTAGCACTTAAGCAGGACGCGTATAATACGCTTTCCACTTTGAAAGTCAACATAAAATACTAAGAAGACTTAGAACTCTATGGTGACTTGTCTATTAAATAGACAAAGTCGAAATTAAAGCCTGGCGATGTCCTACTCTCACATGGGGAAGCCCCACACTACCATCGGCGCTATTGTGTTTCACTTCTGAGTTCGGCATGGAA
>NZ_JADDYI010000073.1:0-243 GCF_015163545.1 Vibrio sp. OPT24 | reverse complement strand
TTGGAGCGATACATCGGGTTCGAACCGATGACCTCAACCTTGGCAAGGTTGCGCTCTACCAACTGAGCTAGTATCGCATAAGCTAACCGTTCATCTTCTCTGCTAGAAACTAAGTTCTTACTGCAAAGAAGCTATCAACGTGTAGCTGTAATGTGGTTGCGGGAGCCGGATTTGAACCGACGACCTTCGGGTTATGAGCCCGACGAGCTACCAAACTGCTCCATCCCGCGTCCGGATGCATTA
>NZ_JADDYI010000013.1:0-95975 GCF_015163545.1 Vibrio sp. OPT24 | reverse complement strand
TGAGTTGACCACTGCGGAGTGGTAGTTCAGTTGGTTAGAATACCGGCCTGTCACGCCGGGGGTCGCGGGTTCGAGTCCCGTCCACTCCGCCACTTATTAGAAAGCCCTGCTAGTAATAGCAGGGCTTTTTTACATTTGAAGAAAAGTGTTTTGCTTTTAGATTGTATGAGTGCGGTAAAGGCATCGAGCCCCTGCACTTAACGCTATGCCGGCACATATTAGAAAGCCTAGTCTAACGACTAGGCTTTCGTCGTTTTAAGCGTATGTGTTTTGGAATTTGGCTACAGATCCTTATCACTAGCTCTGGTACTTCACTCGATATCGGGACGTGCTGCTTGGGAATATAGGTGGTTACTTCTAACTCTGGTCGTTAAGCTAAAATAGAACAGAACATCAAATTGGGCTTATCTTATTGCTTTATTATGTGAGATTTCCTATCGCTCACGCACTTTGCTGTAGGGAATGACGACCATTATTGCTTTTAATACGTAGAGGGTAATTGTCGATTATGTTCGTATTGGTACTCGTTTAACTGTTCTCTATATCATACCGGATACAGGTATCCGGAACTCTTAGACTAACTAAGGAAAAGTTAGGGTACTTAGCACTTAGATCTACCACACTCACTGTGAATAAATAGAGATGTTGACTCGTTACCTCGTAGATACAAAAACGCCTAGCGTTTGCCAGGCGTTGATAAATAGTGTTTTTAATACATCTACTACAGTATTTGCTTAAGCACTCTATCGGCTTTCACGCGAGTGATCTTTCGAATCAATTTCTGAACTTCGACCGGGTAGGTATCGACTTTATCTAATTGTTTGTAAGTGCAGATAAGTTGCGTATGTTGAAGGATGTTATCAACTTCGGCTTGGAACTTATCCGTTAGGTGATGGTAGTTATCTTGGATAAAAATACCATTCTCTAGATCTAGTTTCCATGCGCGAGGGTTGAGATTATTCCCCGTTAATAGCATATAGCGCTTATCGACCCAAATACCCTTAAGGTGGAAGCTATTAGAGTCGTGTTTCCAAAGCCGAATTGATAAATTGCGACTGGCAATGTTGGCTTCATTGGCTTTAGCAAAACGACGTAAGTTCAATTCGTAAAGGTAAGGCAGCCCGCCAATGGTTTTAAACTCTTCTTCTGGTGAAATGAAGAAGTCGTTCGCGGTCTTATCACCAACAACAATGCTGACCTTTACACCACGCTTGAGCGCTTTCTTTACTTCCTTTGCTAAACTAGGTGGGAAGTTAAAGTAAGGAGTACAAATGAATATCTCATCTTTCGCTTGAGCAACCAGCTGATTAATTCCTTGATTCAGGCGATTACGTCTTTTACCTATACCGACCAGTGGCGTTATGGCAACTTGTTCAGGTGAAACTTCTTGTCCATCGAACTGATATTGAGATCTTGCTAATGACGAACGGAATTGGCGAATAGCTGGTTTGAGTTCTTTGGTAGCAGGCTTGTTCTTATCAGCTAAATCATAAACAGCACTATCTGCGATCATTTGTTCTTGTACATAAGTGAACATTGAATCAGCCAGTGTTGGGTTGTTTAAAACATGGTAGCGATCAAAGCGATAGCGGTCATGATAATTCAGATAAATATTATTAAGACTTGCACCGCTATAGATCACGTTATCGTCGACAATAAATCCTTTCAGATGTAAAACGCCAAAGACCTCTTTACCGCGAACAGGGATGCCATAGACAGGAACAGAGAGCTGATATTTTTCAGCGAATTCTTTGTACATTGCTGCATTGCCTTCAGAAGATTCTGCACCAATTAATCCGCGTTGTGCTCGATGCCAATCGACACAAACACTCACGTCCAAATCTGGGTTCTTTTGCTTTGCTTCATATAAGGCAGTTAGGATCTCACGGCCAGCCTCATCATCTTCAAGGTACAAAGCGACTAAACTAATACGAGTCGTTGCGCGAGATATCTCGTCAAGTAAACGAGTTCGAAACTCTTGCGCTGATAGTAGTACTTCAAACTTGTCAGGATTCTGCGCTATGGTTGGCAATTGTATGAATGGATTCCTACTGGCAATCATATTGACTGTTTTACCTTAAAAATATGCAAAATTGCGAACCTTTAATTTTACCAAAGGCATAGCATCAAATACTAGATAATCGAGGCATTCTCTAACAATTTTGCTGATAATGCATAGGAATGAGATCTTTTCCGCTATTCGAATATCGCTCGTATAAAACTCTCAAACCATTAGGTAGTTGTTTTGGGTCTATTTGTATAAATTGGTGTCGTGTATAAAAGTTTATGAGATGAGCGTATGTAAAGCAGTAGTCTTTTTCTGTGAGTGTATGTTGCTCACAGTACTCCATAAGCTGGGAGCCTAATTGCTTGCCTCTATGCTGTTTTGAGATAGCCATGCCGGTAAGCAAGCGGCTATCTTCTATCGTTCGAAAACGCACGACACCACAAAGCTCGTTATCCAGTAACAATGAATAAATCAGTTCACTCTTATTAGCTTTTCCTGTTGGGTAGTGTTCTTTATAGAAACGTTTAACGAGAGGAACCTTTACGGGGTCTAATTGGGTAATGATGACATTGTTCATTCTGTCACTGCGCCACTTGTTTATCTACGGTAGAATGGCTGCAGTGTAAGTTAATTGAATATCATCATGCAATTCCATCTCAATGCTAGTTTAAAAAATGTTCATACATTTTCCATCGATCAGACGTGTGATGCGTTGGTTGAAGTGACAACCATCGAAGAACTGATTTCTGTTTATAAAGACTCTAAATGGTCGGCCTTACCTAAGTTAATACTGGGAAAGGGCAGTAACATGCTTTTTACTGATCATTTCGCGGGCCTGATCATTGTGAATCAGTTGACGGGGATTACTTTGACCGAGATAGATAGCCATCACTTACTGCATGTTAACGGTGGTGAAGATTGGCCTAGCTTGGTTGAGTGGAGCGTTGGAAAGGGGCTTGGTGGCCTCGAAAATTTAGCAATGATACCGGGCTGTTCAGGTTCTGCACCTATTCAAAATATTGGTGCATATGGTGTTGAACTGCAAGACGTGTGCGAATATGTCGATACTCTTTGCCTGGATACTTATACAGTTAAACGATTAACCAAAGAGCAATGTCTCTTTGGTTATAGAGATTCTATTTTCAAACACGCTTTATACGGTAAAGCGATTGTTGTTGCGATCGGCTTAGCATTACCTAAAGAGTGGAAGCCGTGTAATCACTACGGTCCGTTAAAAAGCCTTCCTATAGAGACTCTTTCTCCTCGTACTATATTTGATGAAGTATGTGCCATTCGTTCGAGCAAGTTGCCAGACCCTGCTGTGCAAGGTAATGCCGGCAGCTTCTTCAAAAACCCAGTGATCACCAAAGATCATTTTGATCGATTGCGATTGCTGTACCCGAGCATTGTAGGTTATGAGAATAATAACATGATCAAAGTTGCTGCTGGATGGCTCATTGATCAATGTCAGTTCAAAGGTGTAATCGAAGGTGGTGCTCAAGTTCACCCAAACCAAGCGTTGGTTATTATCAACTATGACAAAGCCACTGCTTTGGATGTCATTAAGCTAGCTGAGCGAGTACGTCAATCTGTCTTAGATAAATTTGATATTCAATTGGAACATGAAGTCCGTTTTATGGGACGACAAGGTGAGACAAACTTAGATAAAGCATTGGAGATATTAGTATGAGAGAACACAGTACTAAGCTTGCCTTATTAAGATGCCTTGCTGATGGTGAGTTTCATTCTGGAGAATTCCTTGGTGAAATGATCGGAGTATCACGAGCTGCGATCAGTAAGCATATTAAAGGTATTCAAGAGTGGGGCTTGGATATTTATCGAGTGCAAGGGAAAGGTTATAAGCTAGCCAGCCGCTTAGAAATGCTTGACCAAGGGCGATTGTCTGCTGTTAGCCGTGATGCTTCCCTTGAACTGATTCCAATCATAGGTTCAACAAACCAGCATCTGTTAGAACGCACCAACGACCTCGAATCCGGTTCAGTCTGCATTGCTGAATATCAAGCAGCAGGTCGAGGACGTCGCGGGCGCGAGTGGGTGTCACCATTTGGCGCTAATCTGTACCTTTCGATGTACTGGCGACTTGATGCGGGTATGGCTGCTGCTATGGGATTAAGCCTCGTAGTTGGTGTTGCCGTTGTTGAAGCTTTGGAAGAGATGGGAGTCGAAGGCGTTAAGCTTAAATGGCCGAATGACCTTTACCATAATGACAAAAAGCTAGCAGGAATATTGGTAGAGTTGTCAGGGCAATCTGGTGGTGCTGCTCATATTGTAATTGGTTTGGGCCTTAACTTATCTATGGATCCGACAACATCAGGTATTGGCCAGCCATGGACCTCTCTCAAGGAGGTGTGTGATGGACAAGTACCGGATCGTAATCAGCTTGCACAGGCTCTGATTAATGCCTGGGACAAGTCTCTTGTCGACTATGAACTAACAGGGATGTCGAATTTTGTCGAACGTTGGAATCGCTTAGATAATTTCTTAGGTCGCAATGTCAAATTGATTATTGGACCTAGAGAAATTGAAGGTGTCGTTCAGGGGATCGATGAACAAGGTGCCGTGTTACTCAAAACAGAGAACGGCATCGAGAGCTATATTGGTGGAGAGATATCGTTAAGAAAAGGAGACTAAGGCGTTACTATTTTCTAAGCAACACTTCTTCAACCATATGATCTGCGCCTTTACGTAGAATCAGATGTGCCCTTTCTCTTGTCGGAAGGATATTTTGTTCTAGGTTCAAGCCATTAATTGAGCTCCATATACCTTCCGCTTTATCGAATGCTGCTTGATTCGACAGACGGGTGTAATGACTAAAGTACGAACCGGGCTTGGTAAACGCGCCATCACGAAATTTCATGAAACGATTGATATACCACTCTTTGATCTGCTTGCTGTCCGCATCAACATAGAGTGAAAAATCAAGGAAATCAGATATGAAGACACGATGTGGTTCGTGTGGGTAGTTCATGCCACTTTGCAAAACGTTAAGTCCTTCAATGATAAGAACATCTGGTAGATCCACACACTTCACATCACCAGTAATATTATAAGTCAGGTGAGAGTAAACTGGCGCAGTGACATTTCTTTTACATGCTTTAACATCTGAAACAAAGTTGACTAAGCGCTTGATGTCGTAAGACTCAGGAAACCCTTTCTTACTCATCAACCCTTTCTCTTCTAACACCTCATTTGGGTACAAAAAGCCATCTGTGGTCACGAGTTCTACTTTGGGATGGTTTTCCCAGCGGGATAAGAGAGCTTTAAGCAGGCGTGCGGTTGTACTTTTACCTACAGCAACACTTCCAGCTATGCCAATAATAAAAGGTGGCGCTTTCTCTTTTTTATCTAGGAATTCATGAAGCACTGAATTTCTGTTTTGTCTTGCGGCAACATAGAGATTCAATAGACGAGATAACGGTAGATAAATCTCTACAGCTTCTTCCATTGTGAGTTTTTCATTGATGCCTTGAAGCTCTTTTAAGTCGCTTTCAGAAAGTGTCATCGGAACTAAATTCCTTAGCTCAGACCAACGTGCGCGGTCGAATGACATATATGGACTCATACTAAACTCTATAGTGGATGACAAAACAAGTGCATGGAAAATACATCATGCGCTAGATAAATAAAATATCTTCCTGTACTAGATGCGGGTTAAAGGCAGAAACCTTGAGCTAAATAGCTGTATATAGGAATTTGAGATGAGATTTTTCCATTTTTTTTCAATTTACTATTGCAAGGTGGAAAATCATTCAATAAAATGCGCCCCACTTGTGCCGACTTAGCTCAGTAGGTAGAGCAACTGACTTGTAATCAGTAGGTCACCAGTTCGATTCCGGTAGTCGGCACCACTTTCTCCCTTCCTATAAGGCAGCGAGAGAAAGCTCAAAATTTGGAGGGGTTCCCGAGTGGCCAAAGGGAGCAGACTGTAAATCTGCCGGCACTGCCTTCGATGGTTCGAATCCGTCTCCCTCCACCATATTCTAAAGGTTAAATAGCTCAAGCAGAGTTACGTGTTGCGTGCATCGTATAATGGCTATTACCTCAGCCTTCCAAGCTGATGATGCGGGTTCGATTCCCGCTGCACGCTCCAACTCATTTTGTGTGCTGATATAGCTCAGTCGGTAGAGCGCACCCTTGGTAAGGGTGAGGTCCCCAGTTCGACTCTGGGTATTAGCACCAGTCTAAAGCTTCTTCTCCTTTAATAAAAAACCATTTTTTTGGTTGCGTGGTCTTATGTTAAGCCACCTAATCCGTACCTAGAGGGACACCCCATGTCTAAAGAAAAATTTGAACGTACGAAACCGCACGTAAACGTTGGTACTATCGGCCACGTTGACCACGGTAAAACAACTCTAACTGCTGCTATCTGTACTACTCTTGCAAAAGTGTACGGCGGTGTTGCTAAAGATTTCGCATCTATCGATAACGCTCCAGAAGAGCGTGAGCGCGGTATCACAATCGCAACTTCTCACGTTGAGTACGACACTCCAGCACGTCACTACGCACACGTAGACTGTCCAGGACACGCGGATTATGTTAAAAACATGATCACTGGTGCTGCACAAATGGACGGCGGTATCCTAGTTGTTGCTGCGACTGACGGCCCTATGCCTCAAACTCGTGAGCACATCCTACTTGGTCGTCAAGTTGGTATCCCTTACATCATCGTATTCATGAACAAATGTGACATGGTTGATGACGAAGAGCTACTTGAGCTAGTTGAGATGGAAGTTCGTGAACTTCTTTCTGAATACGACTTCCCAGGTGATGACCTACCAGTAATCCAAGGTTCAGCACTTGGCGCACTAAACGGCGAGAAGCAATGGGAAGACAAGATCGTTGAGCTTGCAGAAGCACTAGATTCTTACATTCCTGAGCCAGAGCGTGCAGTAGACCAGCCGTTCCTACTACCAATTGAAGACGTATTCTCAATTCAAGGTCGTGGTACTGTTGTAACTGGTCGTATCGAGCGCGGTATCCTACGTGTAGGTGACGAAGTAGAAATCGTTGGTATCAAAGAGACTACTCTTACTACTTGTACTGGTGTTGAAATGTTCCGTAAACTGCTTGACGAAGGTCGTGCAGGTGAGAACGTTGGTGCACTTCTACGTGGTACTAAGCGTGATGACGTTGAACGTGGTCAAGTACTTTCTGCGAAAGGTTCAATCAACCCACACACTAAGTTTGAGTCTGAAGTATACGTACTTTCTAAAGACGAAGGCGGCCGTCACACTCCTTTCTTCAAGGGTTACCGTCCACAGTTCTACTTCCGTACAACTGACGTAACAGGCGACATTACTCTACCTGAAGGCGTAGAAATGGTAATGCCAGGTGACAACGTTCAAATGACTGTTGAGCTAATCGCTCCAATCGCAATGGACGAAGGTCTACGTTTCGCAATCCGCGAAGGTGGCCGTACAGTTGGTGCTGGTGTTGTAGCTAAAATCTTCGCTTAATAGCATTTAGATTTTTGCACACTCTTCATTAGAAGAGCACGCATTTAAAAAGGGAAGCTTTAGCTTCCCTTTTTTTTTGTTTATAAATAAAGCCTTTTCCCGCGCAATACCTCACATCCTTTAAGCTCCTTTTTCAATATATTCCGATTATTTTTCCAACACCACTTGCATACTAAAGTGTGATCTGTATAATGCATCGCACTGGCTAACGCCGGTTTGTGAACCAATGAGCACTGAGGAGTAGGTCTTACCTAGTAATGTATACTCAGCTTATGTTCGCGGTTAATAAAAATAGTAAATATTGCATTTACTTCAAAAGTTAACTGACAATGCGTCCTGATTTTGGATGCTACGGTTTCACATAAATCAATCGGCATTCTCTCGTTCTTTCGAGCTTGAGTGGCGATATTGTTTGTGTAATTTTTAATAATTGGAGCTCTGTCTCATGCAGAACCAACGTATTCGTATCCGCCTTAAAGCGTTTGATTACAAGCTAATCGATGCTTCAACTGCGGAAATCGTTGAAACAGCAAAACGTACTGGCGCACAGGTTCGTGGTCCTATTCCACTTCCTACTCGTAAAGAGCGTTTCACTGTTCTTACCTCTCCACACGTCAACAAAGATGCACGTGACCAGTACGAAATTCGTACTCACAAGCGTTTGATCGACATCGTTGAGCCAACAGATAAAACTGTTGATGCTCTAATGCGTCTTGATCTTGCAGCTGGCGTTGATGTTCAAATCAGCCTAGGTTAAGGGAGATAAGAATAATGATTGGTCTAGTCGGACGTAAAGTGGGTATGACCCGCGTATTTACTGAAGAAGGCGTTTCTATCCCAGTAACTGTTGTTGAGGTTGAAGCGAACCGTATTTCTCAAGTTAAAACTCTTGAGACAGACGGCTACGCAGCAATCCAAGTAACTACTGGTGCTAAGAAAGCTAACCGTGTAACTAAACCTGAAGCTGGTCACTTCGCGAAAGCGGGTGTAGAAGCAGGTCGCGGTCTTTGGGAATTCCGTTTAGAAAACGGCGAAGAGTTTGAAGTTGGCGCTGAGCTAAACGTAGAACTTTTCAACGAAATTAAAAAAGTAGACGTTACTGGTACATCTAAAGGTAAAGGCTTCCAAGGCGCTATCAAGCGTTGGAACTTCTCTACTCAAGATATGACTCACGGTAACTCTTTGTCTCACCGCGCACCGGGTTCAATTGGCCAATGTCAAACTCCAGGCCGCGTGTTTAAAGGCAAGAAAATGGCAGGTCACATGGGTGCTGAGCGTGTAACGACTCAAAACCTAGAGATCGTACGTGTTGACGCTGAGCGCAATCTACTCCTTATTAAAGGTGCAGTACCGGGCTCAACAGGCGGAAACGTGATCGTAAAACCTGCTGTTAAAGCATAACGTCTAGGAGTAAGTAATGGAATTGATGGTTAAAGGTGCTGATGCACTAACTGTTTCCGAGACTACTTTCGGACGTGACTTCAACGAAGCTCTTGTACACCAAGTAGTTGTTGCATATGCAGCAGGTGCTCGTCAAGGTACTCGTGCTCAAAAGACTCGTTCTGAAGTATCTGGCGGTGGCGCTAAGCCATGGCGTCAAAAAGGTACTGGCCGCGCACGTGCTGGTACAATTCGTAGCCCAATCTGGCGTACAGGTGGTGTTACTTTTGCTGCGAAACCACAAGATCACAGCCAAAAAGTAAACAAAAAAATGTACCGCGGTGCTATGAAGAGCATTCTTTCTGAGCTAGTTCGTCAAGAGCGTTTAATCGTTGTTGATAACTTCTCTGTAGAAGCACCAAAAACAAAAGAACTTGTAGCTAAGCTTAAAGAGCTTGAGCTAAGCGACGTTCTGATTGTAACTGGCGAAGTAGATGAAAATCTATTCTTAGCTGCTCGTAACCTATACAAAGTAGATGCACGTGATGTTGCTGGTGTTGATCCAGTATCACTTATCGCTTTCGACAAGGTTCTAATGACTGCTGACGCAGTTAAGCAAGTTGAGGAGATGCTAGCATGATCACTGAAGAGCGTATCTTAAAAGTTCTACGTGCTCCGCACATCTCTGAAAAAGCAACTATGGCAGCTGAGAAAGCGAACACTATCGTTTTCAAAGTAGCTAAAGATGCAACTAAGAAAGAGATCAAAGCAGCTGTAGAAAAGCTATTTGAAGTTGAAGTTAAGTCTGTAAATACTCTTGTATTAAAGGGTAAGACCAAACGTCAAGGTATGCGTGAAGGCCGTCGTTCAGACGTTAAGAAAGCCTACGTTACTTTGAAAGAAGGTCAAGATCTTGACTTCGTTGGCGGCGCGGAATAACAGGAGTAGTAAAAATGGCTATTGTTAAATGTAAGCCGACTTCCCCTGGTCGTCGTCACGTCGTTAAAGTTGTTAACGCTGACCTACACAAGGGTAAGCCATACGCACCACTTCTAGAGAAAAACTCTAAGAACGGTGGTCGTAACAACAACGGTCGTATTACAGTACGTCACATCGGTGGTGGTCATAAGCACCATTACCGTGTAATTGACTTCAAACGTACTAAAGATGGCATCCCAGCGAAAGTTGAGCGTCTAGAATACGATCCAAACCGTAGTGCTAACATCGCTCTAGTTCTGTACGCAGACGGTGAGCGTCGTTACATCATTGCACCTAAAGGTGTTAACGCAGGCGACCAGATTCAATCTGGCGTAGATGCTGCAATCAAAGCAGGTAACACTCTGCCGATGCGCAACATCCCAGTAGGTTCTACTGTACACTGTGTTGAACTTAAGCCTGGTAAAGGTGCTCAACTAGCTCGTTCGGCTGGTGCTTATGCTCAAATCATCGCTCGCGATGGTGCATACGTAACTATCCGTCTACGTTCTGGTGAAATGCGCAAAGTACTTTCTGAAGGTCGTGCAACGATCGGTGAAGTTGGTAACTCTGAGCATATGCTACGTGAACTTGGTAAAGCTGGTGCTTCACGCTGGCGCGGCGTACGTCCAACCGTACGTGGTGTAGTAATGAACCCGGTGGATCACCCACATGGTGGTGGTGAAGGCCGCACATCTGGTGGTCGTCACCCAGTATCTCCTTGGGGCGTTCCTACTAAGGGCTTCAAGACTCGTAAGAACAAGCGCACTGACAAGTACATCGTACGTCGTCGCACTAAATAATTTATAAAGAGGAATCGCCATGCCACGTTCTCTCAAGAAAGGTCCTTTTATTGACCTACACTTGCTGAAGAAGGTAGAGAAAGCGGTGGAAAGCGGAGACAAAAAGCCTATTAAGACTTGGTCCCGTCGCTCAATGATCATCCCAACAATGATTGGTTTGACCATCGCTGTCCATAATGGTCGTCAGCACGTTCCAGTTTTCGTTACCGAAGAAATGATCGGTCACAAACTGGGCGAATTTGCACCAACTCGTACTTATCGCGGTCATGCTGCAGATAAGAAAGCTAAGAAGAAATAAGGAGTAGATGATGGAAGCTTTAGCTAAACATAACTTTGCTCGTATTTCTCCACAGAAAGCTCGCTTAGTTGCAGACCAAATTCGCGGTAAGTCGGTAGACCAGGCTCTAGAAATTCTAACTTTCAGCAACAAAAAAGCTGCTGTATTAGTTAAGAAAGTTCTTGAGTCAGCTATCGCTAACGCGGAACATAACGAAGGTGCAGATATCGACGATCTAAATGTCGCTAAAATCTTCGTAGATGAGGGCCCTATCATGAAGCGTATTATGCCTCGTGCTAAAGGTCGTGCGGATCGTATCTTGAAGCGTTCAAGCCACATCACTATTGTTGTAGCAGATCGCTAAAGACTAGGAGAGTAAGCAATGGGTCAGAAAGTACATCCTAATGGTATTCGTCTTGGCATCGTTAAGCCTTGGAATGCTACATGGTTTGCTAATACCAACGAATTCGCTGACAACCTAGACGGCGACTTCAAGGTACGTCAGTTCCTTACAAAGGAACTACAAAAAGCATCATTATCTCGTATCGTTATCGAGCGTCCAGCTAAGAGCATCCGTGTGACTATTCACACTGCTCGCCCTGGCGTTGTTATCGGTAAGAAAGGTGAAGACGTAGAGAAGCTACGCGCAGCTGTAGCTAAAATCGCAGGTGTACCAGCGCAAATTAACATCGCTGAAGTACGTAAGCCTGAGCTAGATGGTCAGCTTGTAGCTGATAGCATCGCGTCTCAACTAGAGCGTCGTGTTATGTTCCGTCGTGCAATGAAGCGTGCGGTACAAAATGCTATGCGTCTAGGCGCTAAAGGCATCAAAGTACAAGTAGGCGGCCGTCTTGGCGGTGCTGAAATCGCACGTTCAGAGTGGTACCGTGAAGGCCGTGTGCCTCTACACACTCTACGTGCAGACATTGATTACGCAACTTCTTCGGCTCACACTCAATACGGTGTGATCGGCATTAAAGTTTGGATCTTCAAAGGTGAGATTCTAGGCGGTATGCCAGCTGCTAACGCAGTAGAGCCAAAAGGCGATAAGCCTAAGAAGCAGCGTAAAGGCCGTAAGTAAGGAGTCGAACGATGCTACAACCAAAACGTACTAAGTTCCGCAAGGTTATGACTGGTCGTAACCGTGGTCTAGCTAAAGGTACTGAAGTAAGCTTCGGCGAATTCGGTCTTAAAGCTGTTGGCCGTGGTCGTCTGACTGCACGTCAAATCGAAGCGGCACGTCGTGCTATGACACGTCACATTAAGCGTCAAGGTCAAATCTGGATCCGTGTTTTCCCAGACAAACCGATTACTGAAAAGCCTCTTGAAGTTCGTCAAGGTAAAGGTAAAGGTTCAGTTGCGTACTGGGTTGCTCAAATCCAACCAGGCAAAGTTATGTACGAGATGAATGGCGTACCTGAAGAGTTGGCACGTGAAGCGTTCCGCCTAGCGGCACGTAAACTGCCTGTTAAAACTACTTTTGTAACTAAGCAGGTGATGTGATGAAAGCACAAGATCTACGCGAAAAGAACGTTGAAGAGCTTAACGCTGAGCTATTGAATTTGCTACGTGAACAGTTCAACTTGCGCATGCAAGCTGCAACTGGTCAACTTCAGCAAACTCATACTCTAAAAGCTGTACGCCGTGACATCGCACGTGTGAAAACTGTTTTGACTGAAAAGGCAGGCGCATAATGAGCGAAACTAACCGCATCCAGCAAGGCCGTGTAGTAAGTGACAAGATGGACAAGTCTATCGTTGTTGCTATTGAACGTACTGTAAAACACCCGATTTACGGCAAGTTCATCAAACGCACGACTAAAGTACACGCACACGACGAAGACAACACTTGTGGCCTAGGCGACAAAGTTGAAATCGCTGAGTGTCGTCCTCTGTCTAAGACTAAGTCTTGGACATTGGTTAAAGTTCTAGAAAAAGCGAAGATTTAATCTTTGTAATTCTATAACTTATAAGCGGCTCCAAATTATTTTTTGGAGCCGCTTGTTTTTTGTCTACCCAATTTAAAAAAAGGGTGGTACAATTCGCGTCCCTTTTAAAGAGGCAGCCCGACCCGAGAGGGTCTAGTTTTAATATTTAGCGGAGCACTAACAATGATCCAGATGCAAAGTACACTTGACGCAGCAGATAACTCTGGCGCGCGCAAGGTAATGTGTATTAAGGTTCTGGGTGGCTCTCACCGCCGTTATGCACATATCGGTGACGTCATCAAGGTTACAGTGAAGGAAGCGATTCCTCGCGGTAAAGTAAAGAAAGGTGATGTTCTGAAGGCGGTAGTAGTGCGCACCCGTAAAGGCGTTCGTCGCCCAGACGGTTCTGTCATTCGCTTCGACAGTAATGCTTGTGTATTGTTAAATGACACTACTGAGCAACCAGTCGGCACACGTATCTTTGGTCCTGTGACTCGTGAACTTCGTAACGCGAAATTCATGAAGATTGTATCACTAGCACCTGAAGTTCTGTAAGGAGCGGCAACATGGCAGCTAAAATCCGTCGTAATGACGAAGTAATCATTCTTGCTGGTAAAGATAAAGGCAAGAAAGGTAAAGTAACTAAGGTTCTGACAACTGGTAAAGTTATCGTTGAAGGCATCAACCTTGTTAAGAAACACCAAAAGCCGGTTCCGGCTCTAGGTCAACAAGGTGGCATCGTTGAACAAGAAGCAGCTATTGATGCTTCTAACGTTGCTGTTTTTAACGCGGCTACTGGTAAAGCAGACCGTATCGGTTTCCGTATCGAAGATGGCAAGAAAGTTCGTTTCTTCAAATCTAACGGCGAAACTGTTTCTAACTAATTAGAAGTAATTTGGAGTTCTACTATGGCGAAACTGCATGATTACTACAAGTCGTCTGTAGTCGCTGAGCTTACCAAAGAGTTCAGCTACACAAGCGTCATGCAAGTCCCTAGGATTGAGAAAATCACCCTAAACATGGGCGTTGGTGAAGCAATCAACGATAAGAAACTGCTAGAAAACGCAGCAGCTGATATGGCAACGATCTCTGGTCAAAAGCCACTTATCACTAAAGCGCGTAAATCTGTAGCTGGTTTCAAAATTCGTGAAGGCTACCCAATTGGTTGTAAAGTAACCTTGCGTGGTGAGCGCATGTGGGAATTTTTAGAGCGTTTAATCTCTATTGCACTTCCACGTGTACGTGATTTCCGTGGTGTTAGCGCTAAGTCTTTTGACGGTCGCGGTAACTACAGCATGGGCGTTCGCGAGCAAATCATCTTTCCGGAAATCGACTACGATAAAGTCGATCGCGTCCGCGGTCTTGATATCACTATCACGACTTCTGCGGGTTCCGATGAGGAAGGCCGAGCTCTGCTGGCTGCCTTTAACTTCCCATTCCGTAAGTAAGGGTAGGGTTACTGTTATGGCTAAACAATCAATGAAAGCACGTGAAGCTAAACGTGCAAAACTAGTAGCTAAGTTCGCTGAAAAGCGTTCTGCGCTAAAAGTTATCATTAGCGATGTAAACGCATCTGAAGAAGATCGTTGGAATGCGGTTCTTAAACTGCAATCTCTTCCACGTGATTCAAGTGCATCACGTCAGCGCAACCGTTGCAACCAAACTGGTCGTCCACACGGTTACCTACGTAAATTCGGTCTAAGCCGCATTAAGGTTCGTGAAGCTTGCATGAAAGGCGAGATTCCGGGTCTTCGTAAGGCTAGCTGGTAATTGCCACTTAATCATTTGGAGTAAATCTTATGAGCATGCAAGATCCGATTTCGGATATGCTGACCCGCGTTCGTAACGGTCAGGCAGCAAACAAAGTTGCTGTAAAAATGCCTTCTTCAAAGCTTAAAGTTGCAATTGCTGCATTACTTAAAGCTGAAGGTTACATCGTAGACTTCGCTGTTGACAGCGAAGCAAAACCTGAGCTAGAAGTTACTCTTAAGTACTTCCAAGCTAAACCTGTAATCGAGCAAATCAAGCGTGTATCACGTCCTGGTCTAAGAGTTTATAAAAATAAAGACTCTTTACCTACAGTGATGGGTGGTCTTGGTATTGCAGTTGTTTCTACTTCCAAGGGTCTGATGTCTGACCGTGCTGCTCGTAAAGCAGGTCTTGGCGGTGAAATCATCTGTTACGTAGCTTAAGGAGTAGATTATGTCTCGTGTTGCTAAAGCACCTGTCGCTATTCCAGCTGGCGTAGAGGTGAAACTAAACGGCCAAGAAGTTACTGTAAAAGGTAGCAAAGGTGAGCTTACTCGCGTTCTTAACAGCGCCGTAGTTATTGCACAAGAAGAAAACAACCTAACTTTCGGTCCGAAAGAAGGTGTTGCTAACGCATGGGCACAAGCTGGTACAGCTCGCGCTCTAGTTAACAACATGGTTGTGGGTGTTACTGAGGGCTTCACTAAGAAGCTAACTCTTAAGGGTGTTGGTTACCGTGCTGCTATGAAAGGCAACTCTGTAGGTCTAACTCTTGGTTTTTCTCACCCAGTAGAGCACGCTCTACCTGAAGGTATTAAAGCTGAGTGCCCTAGCCAAACTGAGATCATTATTACTGGTTGCGATAAGCAAGTAGTAGGTCAAGTTGCGGCTGACATTCGTTCTTACCGTGCTCCTGAGCCTTACAAAGGTAAAGGTGTTCGTTACGCAGATGAAAATGTGCGTACTAAAGAAGCTAAGAAGAAGTAAGGTATCACTATGGATAAGAAAGCATCTCGCATCCGTCGTGCTACACGTGCACGTCGTAAGATTGCAGAACTTGGCGCAACTCGCTTGGTAGTACACCGTACTCCTCGTCATGTTTACGCACAAGTTATCGCGGCAAACGGCTCTGAGGTTATCGCAGCTGCTTCTACTGTAGAAAAAGCGATCCGTGAGCAAGTTAAGAACACTGGTAACGTTGATGCAGCTAAAGCAGTTGGTAAAGCTGTTGCTGAGCGCGCTCTTGAAAAAGGCGTAGCTTCGGTTGCATTCGATCGTTCTGGTTTCCAATACCACGGTCGAGTAGCGGCGCTAGCAGAATCTGCTCGCGAAGCTGGTCTGAAATTCTAAGGTAGGGTTGGAAGATGGCTAAAGAACAACAACAAGCTAATGATTTGCAAGAAAAGCTGATCGCTGTTAACCGTGTATCTAAGACGGTTAAAGGTGGTCGAATCATGAGCTTCACTGCACTAACAGTAGTTGGTGACGGTAATGGTCGCGTAGGTTTCGGTTACGGCAAAGCTCGTGAAGTACCTGCTGCGATTCAAAAAGCAATGGAAAAAGCGCGTCGTAACATGGTTACTGTTGCGCTTAACGAAGGCACTCTTCACCACCCGGTGAAAGGTCGTCATTCGGGCTCTAAAGTTTACATGCAGCCAGCTGCAGAAGGTACAGGTGTTATTGCCGGTGGTGCAATGCGTGCTGTACTTGAAGTTGCGGGCGTACATAACGTACTTTCTAAAGCATACGGTTCAACGAACCCTATCAATATCGTTCGTGCAACGATTGGTGCTCTAGTAGACGTTAAGTCACCAGAAATGGTTGCTGCTAAACGTGGTCTAACTGTTGAATCTATTTCGGAGTAAGAACACGATGGCAACTATTAAAGTAACTCAAACTAAAAGCTCAATTGGTCGCCTACCTAAGCACAAAGCGTGCCTTAAAGGTCTAGGTCTTCGTCGCATCAACCATACAGTAGAACTTGAAGATACACCGTGCGTACGCGGTATGATCAACAAGGTTTACTACATGGTTAAGATTGAGGAGTAATCAGAATGCGTTTGAATACTCTATCACCGGCTGCTGGCTCTAAACCTTCTAAGAAGCGTGTAGGTCGTGGTATCGGTTCTGGCCTTGGTAAAACAGGTGGCCGCGGTCACAAAGGTCAAAAGTCACGTTCTGGCGGCTCTGTTCGTCCAGGTTTTGAAGGCGGTCAAATGCCTCTAAAACAACGTCTACCTAAATTCGGTTTCACTTCTCGTAAGAGCCTAGTGTCTGCTGAAGTTCGTCTAGCTGAGCTAGCGAAAGTAACAGGTGACGTAGTTGATCTTAACAGCCTTAAAGCTGCTAACGTTATCACTAAGAACATCGAATTTGTTAAGATCGTTCTTTCTGGTGACCTAAGCAAAGCTGTGACTGTTAAAGGTCTACGCGTGACTAAAGGCGCTAAAGCTGCAATCGAAGCTGCAGGCGGTAAAATCGAGGAATAATCTCGAGGAACGAGGTACAGATGGCTAAGAAACCAGGACAAGATTTTCGTAGTGCTCAGAGCGGCTTAAGTGAACTAAAGTCGCGCTTATTATTCGTAATTGGTGCACTTTTAGTATTCCGAGCCGGCTCTTTTGTGCCGATCCCTGGTATTGACGCAGCTGTACTTGCCGATTTGTTCGATCAGCAAAAAGGTACCATCGTTGAAATGTTTAACATGTTCTCCGGTGGTGCTCTTGAGCGTGCATCTATATTAGCATTGGGTATCATGCCGTACATTTCGGCATCGATCGTAGTCCAATTGCTAACTGTAGTTCATCCAGCGTTAGCGGAACTCAAGAAAGAGGGTGAAGCAGGCCGTCGTAAGATAAGCCAATATACACGCTACGGCACGCTTGTACTTGCAACATTCCAAGCTATTGGTATCGCAACAGGCTTACCAAACATGGTCGACAATCTGGTTGTTATCAACCAAACCATGTTTACGCTTATTGCTACCGTGAGTTTAGTAACTGGTACCATGTTTTTAATGTGGTTAGGTGAACAAATCACTGAGCGAGGAATCGGTAATGGTATTTCCATTCTGATTTTTGCAGGTATTGTTGCTGGATTGCCTTCTGCAATCGGTCAAACAATCGAGCAAGCGCGTCAAGGTGAATTGCATGTGCTTCTTCTGCTGTTGATTGCTGTATTGTCTTTTGCTGTTATTTACTTCGTAGTTTTCATGGAACGTGGTCAACGTCGTATCGTCGTTAACTATGCGAAACGTCAACAAGGTCGTAAAGTTTTTGCAGCACAAAGCTCTCACTTGCCTCTTAAGATTAATATGGCAGGTGTTATTCCAGCGATTTTTGCATCAAGTATTATTTTGTTCCCAGGAACATTAGCGCAGTGGTTTGGTCAAAATGGTGAAAGCAGCGCGTTCGGTTGGTTAACTGACGTGTCATTAGCTCTTAGCCCAGGTCAACCTTTGTATGTAATGCTTTATGCAGCAGCTATAATCTTCTTCTGTTTCTTCTATACAGCGTTGGTGTTTAACCCTCGCGAGACAGCTGATAACTTGAAGAAGTCTGGTGCATTCGTACCCGGTATCCGCCCAGGTGAGCAGACAGCGAAATATATCGATAAAGTGATGACTAGACTAACCCTTGCGGGCGCTCTATACATTACTTTTATATGTCTGATTCCTGAATTCATGATGGTCGCGTGGAACGTTCGTTTCTACTTCGGCGGCACATCACTACTAATCGTAGTGGTAGTTATCATGGATTTCATGGCACAGGTACAGACTCATCTGATGTCACAACAGTATGATTCTGTGTTAAAGAAAGCGAATCTGAAAGGTTACGGCCGTTAATTCGGTAGTAATTATTTCGATTCCATTTACGGAGTTTAGCAATGAAAGTTCGTGCTTCCGTTAAAAAAATCTGCCGTAACTGTAAAGTTATCAAGCGTAACGGTGTCGTTCGCGTGATTTGCAGTGAGCCAAAGCATAAGCAACGCCAAGGCTAATCAGCAGAAATTTTTACTTGAAATACTAGGTAGAGTCGAGTATATTCCTCGGCCTACCTTTTGCGTGCAAAAGAAGTAGTATGCCGCAGCGTATCCATAACGGGCTTTGCTGCGGATAATTCTTTTATGAACCCCTTAGGAGTGAATAATGGCCCGTATAGCCGGCATTAACATTCCTGATCATAAGCATTCTGTAATTGCACTTACTGCAATCTACGGTATTGGTAAAACTCGCTCTCAAGCTATTCTAGCTGAAGTGGGTATTGCTGAAGATGCTAAGATCAGTGAACTAACTGAAGAGCAGATCGATCAACTGCGTGATGGTGTAGCTAAATACACTGTAGAAGGTGATCTACGTCGTGAAGTATCGATGAACATCAAGCGTCTTATGGACCTTGGCTGTTACCGCGGTCTTCGTCATCGTCGCAGTCTACCACTACGTGGACAGCGTACTAAAACCAACGCTCGCACCCGTAAGGGTCCGCGCAAGCCGATCAAGAAATAGTCGGATAAGGTAGAGTACAATGGCAAAACAACCAACTCGCGCGCGTAAGCGCGTACGCAAGCAAGTAGCTGATGGCGTAGCGCACATTCATGCTTCTTTCAACAACACAATCGTAACTATCACTGACCGTCAAGGCAATGCTCTTGCATGGGCTACAGCAGGTGGTTCAGGTTTCCGTGGTTCTCGTAAATCTACTCCGTTCGCAGCACAAGTTGCAGCTGAGCGTTGTGGTGAAATGGCTAAAGAATATGGCCTAAAGAACTTGGAAGTTATGGTTAAGGGTCCAGGTCCAGGTCGCGAATCTACTGTTCGTGCACTGAACGCTGCTGGTTTCCGTATCACTAACATTGTTGATGCGACACCAATCCCTCATAACGGTTGTCGTCCACCTAAGAAACGTCGCGTTTAAGTTTCGTTTCTAGGAATATTGGAGAAAGATCATGGCAAGATATTTGGGTCCTAAGCTGAAGCTTAGCCGTCGCGAAGGTACTGACTTATTCCTTAAGTCTGGTGTCCGTGCGATCGATACCAAGTGTAAAATTGATAACGCACCAGGTGTACACGGCGCTCGTCGCGGTCGTCTATCTGAGTATGGCGTTCAGCTTCGTGAGAAGCAAAAAGTTCGTCGTATCTACGGCGTTCTAGAAAAACAATTCCGCAACTACTACAAAGAAGCTGCACGTCTTAAAGGCAACACGGGTGCAAACCTGCTTCAGCTTCTTGAAGGTCGTCTTGATAACGTAGTTTACCGTATGGGTTTTGGCGCTACTCGTGCTGAATCTCGTCAACTAGTTAGCCACAAGTCTATCCTAGTTAACGGTAAAGTTGTAAACGTTCCTTCTTTCAAAGTAGCGGCAAACGACGTTGTTTCTATCCGCGAGAAAGCTAAACAGCAATCTCGTATTAAAGCGGCTTTAGAAGTTGCTGAACAACGTGAAAAGCCAACTTGGATTGAAGTAGATGCTGGCAAAATGGAAGGTACATTCAAGCGTATGCCTGAGCGTTCTGACCTATCAGCTGACATCAATGAACACTTGATCGTCGAACTTTACTCTAAGTAAGGTTAAAAAAAGAGAGGACACAATGCAGGGTTCTGTAACAGAATTTCTTAAGCCGCGTCTTGTTGACATTGAACAGATCAATACGACACACGCGAAAGTAACTCTTGAGCCATTAGAGCGCGGTTTCGGCCACACTCTAGGTAATGCTCTTCGCCGCATTCTTCTATCTTCTATGCCGGGTTGTGCCGTAACAGAAGTTGAAATTGAAGGTGTGCTACACGAATACAGCACTAAAGAAGGCGTTCAGGAAGATATCCTGGAAATCCTTCTAAACCTTAAAGGTTTAGCTGTACGCGTTGCTGAAGGCAAAGATGAAGTGTTTATTACACTGAACAAATCAGGCTCAGGCCCTGTTGTTGCAGGTGACATCACCCACGATGGTGATGTAGAGATCGCTAACCCTGAGCACGTAATTTGTCACCTAACGGATGACAATGCTGAGATCGCTATGCGTATCAAAGTAGAACGTGGTCGTGGTTACGTTCCAGCTTCAGCTCGTATCCATACTGAAGAAGATGAGCGTCCTATCGGTCGTCTACTAGTTGACGCTACTTACAGCCCGGTTGATAAAATCGCTTACGCTGTAGAAGCAGCACGTGTAGAACAACGTACTGATTTAGACAAGCTTGTTATCGATATGGAAACGAACGGTACTCTAGAACCTGAGGAAGCAATCCGTCGCGCAGCTACTATTTTAGCTGAACAATTGGATGCGTTCGTAGATCTTCGTGATGTACGTGTACCTGAGGAGAAGGAAGAGAAGCCAGAATTCGATCCTATCCTACTACGTCCTGTAGACGATCTTGAACTAACAGTTCGCTCTGCTAACTGTTTGAAAGCAGAAGCGATTCACTACATCGGTGATCTTGTACAGCGCACTGAGGTTGAGCTACTTAAAACGCCAAACCTTGGTAAGAAATCTCTTACAGAGATTAAAGATGTGCTTGCTTCACGTGGTCTTTCTCTAGGCATGCGTCTAGAAAACTGGCCACCAGCGTCAATCGCTGAAGATTAATCGAAAAGTTAGAAGGATTAGGTCATGCGCCATCGTAAAAGTGGTCGTCAACTCAACCGCAACAGCAGTCATCGCAAAGCGATGTTCAGCAACATGGCTAGCTCTCTTGTTCGTCACGAAGTTATTAAAACTACCGTGCCAAAAGCAAAAGAACTACGTCGCGTAATTGAGCCATTGATTACCCTAGCTAAGACAGACAGTGTTGCTAACCGTCGTCTTGCATTTGCTCGCACTCGTGATAACGAAGTGGTAGCAAAACTATTTAATGAACTAGGCCCGCGTTTCGCGGCTCGCCAAGGTGGTTACACTCGCATTCTTAAATGTGGTTTCCGTACTGGTGATAAAGCTCCAATGGCTTACATTGAGCTTGTAGACCGCCCAGCTGCTGAAGAAGCTGCTGAGTAATCTAAACTAGATTCTTAATACAAAAGCCGAGCATTAGCTCGGCTTTTTTGTATCTGTAGAGTAAGGAAATGTACATTAAGAACTTGTACCATGATGTTTGGCATTTTTACTTGCTTGATCTGAGCCATTTTCCAAAAATATCTCCTTTCTTCCACGTACAAAAAAGAGCACCTCTGTGCTCTTCTTATCGATATTATTCCGCTAATCGCTAATCGCTAATCGCTAATCGCTAATCGCTAATCTTATTGCCAAACAGCTGCAAGTGAATCCATTAGGCCACTGGTCGCACCTTGGGATTGAAGTGCTTGAAGAATGATTGGCGCAAACGTGCTGATCATTGACGAATCCATTCCTAAACCTGAGAAAGCACTTTCAACCGCGCCTTGCGAATTTAGTACCGATGTTAGGCCAGTAGATTCAAGCGTAGACATTCCTGGAATGAGTGACGCAAGCTCGTTGTTATCTGCTGTGCCAAGTGAATTCTGTGCAAGAGCGAGCATCGAACCAATCCCGCCAACAGCTTGATCGCTCGTAACTGATGCTTGATTGGCAACGGTATCTGCCAGAGGTGTTGTTTCATTTTGTTGAGACCACATATTCACCGCAGCCATAAGTGCAGTTTGAGTCAATTGGGAATAGTTGGTATCAGAAGTAGAACTGGTTGTGCCAGAATCGCTAGTGCTAGCGCAAGAGACAACAGCAAGGCTGCTTAAAACAGTGATGAGTACTTTCTTCATTATTTGTCCTTAAGTAATAAAGTCATTTACTCTTCCACTATAAACGAAAAACGGCGATGTAGTCACATCGCCGTTGGATTATTTTAATTTTATTTGCCTATATAGTAATTTGTTTTACTGAGGCTTTTTATAAAAATTAAAGAATAGCTAGAAGTTCTACTTCAAATACTAGAGCAGCAAATGGTGGGATTGCAGCACCTGCGCCACGCTCACCGTATGCTAGATCTTGAGGGATGTATAGCTTCCACTTAGAGCCAACAGGCATCATTTGTAGAGCTTGTACCCAGCCTTGAATTACGCCAGTTACTGGGAATTCAGCTGGTTGACCGCGAGATACAGAGCTGTCGAAAACAGTACCGTCAGTTAGTTCGCCATGGTAGTGAACACGTACTTGCTTGTCTGCAGTTGGGATTTCACCAGTACCTTCAGTTAGTACTTCGTATTGAAGACCAGACTCAAGAACTGTTACTTCTGAACGAAGAGCGTTGTCAGCTAGAAAAGCTTCGCCATCTGCAGCAGCAGCTTTAGCTAGTTCTTGACGTGCAGCTTCACCACGAGTGTGTAGTTCTTGTAGTGCGTTGTTGATTTCGTCAACTTCGATAGCTGGCATGTCACCAACTAGAGCTGTTGCGATACCAGCAGCAATTGCGTCAACGTTTAGGCCTTCAAGACCAGAACCAGCAAGTTGTTGGCCCATTTGTAGACCGATACCGTAGCTAGCTTTTTGCTCTACAGTTTCAAATTTTACTTCAGACATGAAAAGTCACTCTTTTTGTCAGTACGAAAAGGGTAAGAATACCAGTATTAGCAGCGTGAAGAAACGGCTAGCCTATGATCACTTGTGCTTTACCGTGCTGATATCACAGGGATGTCAATTTTCTCGCTTTGCTCTCCGTTGTGACGGAAAGATCTATACTGTTGGTACTTTGGTTTTTATACTGTAGTTATTCAATATATAGGACGCAGTGGCATGAATCGTCGTCAAAAGAAAAAGCAAAAAGTTGACCACTTAGCAGAGCTCAAGGTTCGACTGGAACAGATAAAAGCGAAATTGAACTCAATCGATATAAAGAAGATGAAGACTTCGATAACGGAAACTTGGAGTTCATTACCAAAGCTGCACCAGAGATTATTGATGGTGATTTCGCCGATTGTATTAATTTTACTTTTTGTGCCGCTACCAGAACCGAAATTGGATTCTGCTCCGATAACATCGCGCGTTGAGCTTGAGATAAACACCGTTGGTTTAAGTGAACAGCAAAATGCCAAAAGCAATTCATCAGAACCCAGTAATTGGCAAGAGTACCTTGTTAAACAAGGAGATACTCTAGCGCAGGTTTTCCGAAATAATGATTTGCCATTGTCTGATCTTAATGCCTTGGTTCGTATTGAAGGTGCTGATAAGCCACTAAGCCAGATCCGCAAGGGTCAGCTCGTTCGTTTCAAACTTGCTGAGACTGGGCAACTGGATATTCTTCAGCTAGAGAAGGGTGATACTTCGGTAATGTTCTTTAGACTGTCTGACGGTGGTTTTGGTCGAAGCAAATAGAGCGATTCTGACCCGTTAGTTAAGGCACTTCATAGACATAGATCAGTGATAAAAAGAGCTAAGCGTTAGCTCTTTTTTTTGGTCGCTTAAAAGGTGCTAGTGGTAAGATAATGAGCATTATTCCGGTAAAAGTTAATGTGTCTGGAATCTCGTTAAACCATAGCGCACCTATAAGTGCGACAAAGACTAATCCTGAATATTCAGCTAATGCTATTTGGTTGGAATGAGCTTTTTGGTAAGCGGAAACGGCAAAGCCGTTATAGCTTAATATGAGTGTTGCACTCAGGGCTATGTATCCCAAGTGCTCGACAGACACGGGTTGCCAGTATAGAAAGCACAGTATCAATGATGCAGGAATGGAAAATAGCGTTGTCCACCACAGTGTTGTGATGACGGTTTGTTCACTAGGAAGCTTTCTTACGAGTACATTAAATAGTGCGAGAGTGAGTGCTGTCCCCAAAGCAAACAGCGCTGCCCAATGAAATTGCGAAGGTCTCAATACAATCAGCGCACCAATAAAGCCTATTGTGGTGGCGATAACTTTACCGAGTGCTGGTTGCTCTTTTAGTAGAAACATCGATAGAGGCAACATCAATAAGGGCGCGACATAAAATACAGCATTAGCGGTGGCCAAAGATAAGTGAGTGATTGCAACAACCATACATCCACTACCGATTAAGATAAGCTGCCCTCGTATGAAGGTTATTTTAGCTTGTTTTAAGTGCCGTTTTTCTTTTTTCTGCTGCAGCCACAAAGGCGTAATGATGATCAGAGATATCAACTGTCGGAAAAAAATATACTGAAGTGGCGGCACTTCGCCATTCAACAGTTTTACCGTTACGTCGGAAAACGAGGCAAACAAGTTACCTGCAATCAGTAATAAAATACCGACAGTGATATTCGACATTATTTCTCTAATCTCATGTCTAGATGTGGAATATCATCTTCCAGATACATCTCAGACACCGTATTGAACCCATGGCTTGCATAGAAGTTTTCTAGGTGTTCTTGTGCACCGATGTCTATGGTCGCGTTTGGCCAAAGTTCTTCACAACGAATCAATGCCTCTTTTATCAATTGGTGCCCTAAGCCATTTCCTCTTGCTGATTGCTTGGTCGCGACACGACCGATACTGACGTTATCGTATGTGGTGCCAGGAGGGAGTATGCGTGCACACGCTACTAACTCTTTATCAGAATAACCAAGTAGGTGCTCAACACCTGTGAGTATATCTTTGCCGTCGAGCTCTGGATAAGGACAAGTTTGCTCAACCACAAATACATCGACTCTTAATTTAAGTAGTTGATACAGTTGTTGTGTTGAGAGTTCAGAAAAAGGAATTGAGTGCCAAGTGATCATGTTTACATCCAGAGATTATCGATGCTCTGAATGTACTATGCGCGATGATTGTTGGCATTAACTATTGTTAATTCGACTTTTAATTCTGCTAAGGCTGATGGCGGTTATTCCTAGGTAAGCGGCAATTTGATTGTCGTTCAAGCGCTGTTCAAGATCAGGATAATGTTCGCAGAACAGTTGGTAACGTTGTTCAGGAGTATAGAGCAGCATAAAGCGTTCTTTGTTTTCTTTATGCATGAGCTGAGTTTCTAACAACTTTAGGTATAGAGGGTTGTTTGATGCTCGCCACTCGATTACGGCGTTCATTGGCAGTTCTAACATGGTGATGGGTGTGAGCGTTTCTAATAGGTAAGGGGACGCTTGGTTTTTTATCAAGCTCTCAAAGCCTATGATCCAGTCTTGTTCCCAGTAGAATTCTTTACTGTATTGTTTTCCGTCATTAGTGAGGTAACAAGCATGACATAAGCCTTCAAGCACAAAGTAGATTGAACTCGCCATCTCACCTTGATTGATCAGGATGTGTCTTGTTGGGAGCTCAAGGGGCTTTGCGACGGCTAATAGAGATTCAATCTGATTTTCAGAGAAACCAAAGCTTTGTAGTTGTTCGATAAAAGACGTGTGCATGAAGGTGACCTAGCCCAAATAAGTGTCGAAATCATCGCACTTATTTGGGGAGAGGTACAGAATTTGAATATCAATATAGGGTCAGTATTAATGACCTAACGCTTTGAATGCTGCTCTAGATAGTCTTGAGCAAGTTCTCGGCCCATATATTTGCCTAGAGTTTTCAATGGTACCTTCTTGAGGTTGACGACAATCAAGCCATCCAAAGCATCATTAAACGATGGGTCGACGTTAAAGCACACCAGTTTACCGTTCATCCCCAGGTATTGGCGAAGCAGTACTGGTAGGCCTTTTCCTTGCTCCATACGAGCCAACACTTTAGAAAGCAGAGGGACACTCGCCAATGACGATAGTAGGTGATTCTGCCAGAACACATTATTACTGGTATTGAGTGGTGACGAAGGAGAAACCAGGTTCGCCTTTTGTTCATCGTAATGATGTATGGATAAGGTGGTCGCTATCAATAATCGTGCATTGTGGCTGTAATCATTACTGATACTTACCGGACCAAATAAATGGGTATATTGAGGGTGGTGATATACAAAGGCCGCGATGCCTTTCCATAATAGTAACAGTGAGTTAAGACTCTTTTGATAAGGTTTACTCACTACGGAGCGTCCTAGTTCAATACTGTTATCTAAGGTGTCAATGAACTCTTGATTGTAGTTAAACAGGCTACGAGAGTAGAGCTTATCAAGCCCATGCTCAGCGATTAGCTTGTCGACCATACCGAGTCGATACGCACCGACTAGTTCTGCTTTAGTTTTATTCCACACAAACAGTTGATGGTAGTAAAGGTCATACTCATCCAAATCACAGGCAAGGCCGCTGCCTTCTCCGACTTCTCTAAAGCTTTCTTCTCTGACTCGACCAATCTCGCGTATTAAGTTGGGGATAGATTGGCTTGGCGTGCAGTAGACCTCGAAGTCACCTTGCTCGAGCAGTTTCATCTCTTCAGGGAGTGAATTTATCTCTATTGCCAAGACTTCTTGTGGAATCGGAGCAATCACTTGAGTATCAAAAGAGGGCGCGTGGATTGGTGTGTTCGGGCTATCTTGTTGACTCATCAGGTAGGTATTGAGTCGCAGGTAGTTGACGATATCCATTTCTTGTTCAAACGATTTTATTTCTGAATATGGAATCGAAGAGCCAATAGAGATAGCGATCGTGGTCGCTTGCTTATTGAGGAGTTCACGGCCGAGTAGAGCTGTTCTTAATAGTGGATGGACACGGCCAGCTTGATAGAAAAGCTCACTGTTTTTACCATTGATAAAGATAGGTACCGTAGTGGCTTGATGACGTTTGACGAATTTGGCTACCGATTTGCTCCATTCGATGTCTGTCAGTGTCTTTGCCCCTTTGCGGTAACTCGAGACTTCGCCCGCAGGGAACACAATCAGCAGTCCACCATCTGCTAAGTGACGATTGGCATCTCGAATCGCTTTGGCGTTGGTTCGTTTCGATTCTTTGCTATTAAATACATCGACTCCGATGAAAAGATCATCCAGTTCAGGCAGTCGCTTGAGCAACTCATTCGCCAGTACCTTTACATCTTTCCTTACCGATCCTACGAGATCAGCAAGGATCACGCCTTCAATCGCGCCAAGAGGATGATTGGCCACAATCACCACAGGCCCATCTTCTGGAATATTCTCTGTGGTTCCAGATGAAACCGAATAGTCGATATTGAGTGCCGATAGAGTGTGATGCATAAACTCAAAGCTAGATAACTCGTTCGGTCTATCTTGATAGAGTTTGTCTAGCTTAGATAGCCCAGTTGCCCACTCGACAACAGACTCACCTAAACCAAAAGGTGTGTAACGTGGTAAACGAAAAGGACTATCAATCATAATGAAGCTACCTTATTGACTAAAGTTGTTTAGGAAACCGTCTTGATTCTTGAAATCTTTCACACTTAAAAATGCACCGCATAACCAGACTAGGCATGCCATACCAAACAATAACCCGCCGTCATAACCGACAATGTCACCCGCTGTATTGAACTCAGGCATTTGAATGCCGAGTGGCGTAAACAGGTGGAAGAAAATCGCGCCACTCATAATTCCCACTGTCATGATGGCTCCAAGGCCATGCCAGCGTGTGAATAGCAAAATAGCAGCAATCAATTCCGCGAATCCAATTAAATAGCCGCCAAGCGAGCCGAACCAACTTAGTCCAGACCATGTCGCGAGAGTGCCAAAGATATGTTCAGTCTCGTATGAGCCAGTGAACTTAAAAAACAGTGACTGAATAAACACAAACGCGATAAATGCCGCAGGGATATGCTTGGTTGGAGTGAATGTCATCGTTATTCCCTTACTTGATCAGTTTCGGCCAAACTTTATCGGCTTGTTGAATATGTTGTGCTTGGTCTTGCTCCCAGCGTTGCTTAATCTCCTGGTCGTAGTTGAGGTAAAGCTTGTTATCAACAATCGTCCATTGATGAGGGTCTCCAGGTGCAAAGTCGCTCTTGGCTGATACAGCCCAAGCGCAATAACCTCCATATTGAGGGGCATATTTTTCAGGATTATTAACAAATAAAGTCAAATTCTTTTCAGAAGAGAAATACCAGTCTGCACCCTTGTACTCGGTGCTGAATTTTTGACTGCCTTCGACGGGCTTACCGGAAGTGAAATACGCGACAGTATCGTAGCCATCGAGTGCCTTGCTGCTAAAGAATCCGGTGTAGATTTCATCGGCGGCAAATACGTACGGGCTAACAAGTAGCAGAACCATGGTTAATAGTTTTCTCATGATAGACTCCATCTATAGATTGATTGCGGGTGATAAATCGAAGGTAAAGCGCTGTTGATTTATCCGACATGGCTTAATGGGTTCGCAAGGCGAGCCAGGTGCATAAAACATCGAAGCTTGGCCGTGTAGGTTGCGTAAATGAGTAAAGCTCACCGTGTGTGCGTCTTCACGATGCATACAGGTTGCTAAATGAGGTTGTTCGCTGTGATGATGAGAGTGGAACATCAGTAAGTTCTGTTGATTCTTACCGGTTTCCATCAGCTGATCATATTTCGCTTTACGATAAGCTTGCACGCGTTCTAAATCGACACCGGATGAGAAGAGTGGAGAATCAGTGTCGACGATTTTTTGTTGAATACCATCCCACATGTAGGCGATAACCAAACCACTGTTCTGAGTTAAATTCGGGGCGAAAGCCAACAAGGTAAAAGGAGCAAAAGAGTGTAGGTCTAGCTGATGAAATGCTTCAGAGAGCTTACTGATGTTACGACTCGATGATAGGTTTTTAAGTAATAAACCGCGGCTGACCAAAGGACCAGCAGGTACTATGCCTTGATAGTTATTGAGTAGGCATAAAGAAAGCCCGAACTCATTAATGCTTATCCAACTACCACCGCCAGTAGGGTCGAGTGGCATTATGATATCGACACCGTTGACTCGATATTGTTTAGGCGGCATCGCCAGTGCTCGTGCTTTCTGTTCATCACGATTGAAAAAGACCTGATAACCATTTTCTTCAAGTAGCCAAGAGACTGAGCACATATTATTGTTCCCTCAGATAGCTGCTAGTCGTTGGGGCGTAACCAAAGGTATTGCAGGTGTCAATGTCTAGGAAGGTGGTGATCACTTTGATCATCGCGTAATGATGATTGGCATGCAGCGCGGCGAAGGTGACTTCTCTTTCTAGCGTAGAAGGTATGCTTGCGAATACTTGAGCATCCATTGAAACTTCGGTTTGGATCATGATAGGCGCTTCGAGATCCCGACGGTCTAATCGCTCAAGCCAGTTGATCACATAATGGATCTCTTTTACTGCAATTGAGCGCTCGTACTCGACGGGATGACCACGACGGCGAGTGTTGTAATCAACGGTTGCATTCTCTTTTAAGATCAAGGCGTGAAAAAGATCGAGCGTATGACGAGTATGTTCACCAATAGAGCTTGTAACGTGCGGCTTTGCTCGTGTCAGGTAGTCGCTGTCGGATATCGCTAACAAAAACTCTAGCCCCTGGTTCAATATTTCTACCGCTCCTGTGATACTTGGAGAGAAAGAAGTGAGGGCGCTTGGTTGGGCTATGGGGTTCATTCATGGTCCTCGTACAAAGTTAATCGGTGGTCGGATATTGTTGAACAAGACGTCGCTCTTCTTGCCACGCAGCAAATAAGCTCTTGAAAGAGGGAGTCTTATGGCCTCGGTGCTTCTGTTGAGCACCTATATCAAAAAGAATGCGGTATTGCAGAAGTAGTGTAGAAAATATCTCTCGTAGTGGTGTGTTGCGATCCCAGATATGTCCGGCTTCGCTACTCGCACCATTGACCTCGAGGATAGTGAAATCCTCGCCGTTCATTAGGCTATGCATGTCCTTAAATTTGACGTCGAGTCTGCCAAAATGAAAGCCATCGAAATCATCGAATATCTCGTCTAAACGTTCTGTTAGAGCCTGAGTGATGTATTGATTACCGTCTCGAAAGATACAACCACGACTATGGCTGCCTGCGAACGCGAGTTGAAACTCTTCGCCCTCTGCGAGCACTTGATCCAATTTACCTTGATGTCTTGGCAGATAGAGGTGACTGAGCTGTCCTGCACGCGGGCTATTTTCAATTAACTGTTTGAGTGTCGAGCTGCCATCACCCACCACCATTGGCGCATACTTGAGTGTGATCGAGATGATCTCGCCTTGCTTTTTGTTTGGGTAACGAACGTAGAATACACCCGCTTCGGCTTGATAAGGCGCCTTTTCTTGCAATAGAAAGCGAGCATTATTTGGGAAAGATTCAACATACTGTTCTAGTTGATCTTGTGTGTTGATCAGCTTAACACCAACACCTCGACAACCAAGATCCGGTTTAGCCACAATCGGGAAATCGAGATCCGACTGTATGAGTGCGCTGCGCGCATCTTCAGCTTGTTTCTTACTGCTAAGATCCGTTTTGGTTAAGGTGATAAACGGAGAGATCCAACGCTGACTCGATGATCCGGCAAGGCTCAGTATCTCGTGTTTTGATTCGCCGACCATTCCGCTTAACTTGATGCTCGGGTTAGCGATGAGCGGCAGTGTCCAGTCAAAGTGCCGTAACCCTTGCATCAGGCTTTGAATCACCACTGGCGTGTAGAAAAACCAAGCCGGAAGAAACTCATAAGGAGAGACACTGCGCACGGTATCTTTTTCAAGTAGGGGCATGCCAGCATTGATTTGATGTGATGGAATGATGCGAATATCTTGCGGTGAACTCATGATAATCCTCTAGAGTAGGTTCTATTCATTAATCGATTGCAGATAAACAGCAAAGCGATGGCACATGGGATGACGACCCATTGATATTCAGAGGCTTGCAGCCACGCTGATGTCCCTAAATAGTAGATGGCAGAGAAGACAATGCCAGTCCAGATCGCAGTGGCACTAATAACGGCAAATAAGAAAGTAGGGAGTGGGATTGCGAAAAAGCCACTTAAGGTAAAGCCGACGGTACGAAGCCCGGGAATAAAGCGGATGACAAAAAGGCTGCTGAATGCGTTCTGACGTAGTTTGGTACGAAGCAAACGAAAGTACTTATTCGTGAGAGCTTTATATCGCACACCTCGGAAGTAACGTCCTGACTTTCCTAAGCAATAAAGACCGAGATCACCCGTGGCAATGCCGATGAAAATGGCAAGCAGCGCATATTGAGGAAGTATTAGACCTTGAGTCGCTATACCTGCCGCCGTAACAATCGCCAGATCTTCAAGCAGATAAGAAAGCGCGATAATGCCAAGCATCAGCCATAGCAGCGATTCCTCTCCTGTATTTAACCATGCTTGGATACTCTCGACGGTGCTCATCAAATGTCCTATCTATCCTATAAATGAATGGCTTATTGGTCATTCATTGAGTGTAGTAAATTAAATAGACACGAGGAGCTGAGAAAAACTTACAGATGATTGAGGATTTTTTGTGCGAGCTTGATTCCATCCGTGGTTTGAAATGCGTTGTTTAAGTCGTTCTTAAAGCGAAATGAAAGCGAATAATGTGTTGTTTTTAAAGTAGATGTATCGAGAGTTTGGATTTGAAAGCCGGGCGTTGGATATGGGGATCCCATGTGAAAAAGAAAAAGGCTGAGTCGTTAAACTCAGCCTTTCAGAATGTTAACTATGGATTACTTAAGCAATCTATTTAGTTAGGTCAATCTGGTAAACAGCAAAACCAACATCGTCAGTCGCAACACGTTTCATCGGGTATTGACCCTTCTCTTTGATGAACTCTGCTGCTTTGTCGCTTGGAGATGTTTCAAAGCGGATATCTAGTTTGTTATCCGTTTTGATTGGCGCAAATGACCAATTGTTATCCGCGCTTGGGCTCACTTGACCTTGCTCTTTGCTTACGCGAGATATGTAGTTTGCAAGAACAGTACGGTTCTCATCTGGTGCATCAAATGCGATGAAGTCTTCACCTGTGCCTGGGAACTTAGCGCTGTATGCACGGTAGTTGTTGGTTGCGATCAGGAAGTCTTGCTTCATGTCGATTGGCTTACCTTGGTAAGTTAGGCCAACAATACGCTGTGAGTCAGGGTTAACCACTTTACAGTTTGCATCGTATTTCGCAGGTTGAGTTACGTCAATTTGGTAATCAACACCGTCGATTACATCGAAGTTGTAAGTACGGAAGTTATCCCACTCGATCAACTGTTGTGGTGCAGTTGAGTTAACATCCACTTGGTTGAACTGACCAGCAGAACACTCAAGCCACTCTTTTACTTCGTGACCTGTAACCTTCATCGCAACTAGTGTGTTCGGGTAGAGGTACAAGTCAGCTGCGTTACGGAATGTCAGTTGACCAGATTCAACTTCAGTGAAGTTCGCTGGATCATTCTTACGGCCACCGGCTTTGAATGGTGCAGCGGCTGAAAGTACTGGCGTACCATCTAGGTCTGGGTCACCTTGGATGAACTGTTCAACGTAATCTTTCTGTGCAAGGTTAACGATTTGAACTGTTGGATCGTCTTGTACTAGAGACAGGAAGCTGTACATCACATCGTCTGCTTTACCAATCGGTTGGTTAACAAACTCACGAGTACCTGCGTGGTCTTTTTCTAGTGCTGTTACGATGCCTTCATCAGCAGCAGCAAGTGATTTCTTTTCTATCTTGTCGTAGATAGGGCGTGCTTCTGATTGGCCTTTAACGACTTCCCACTTACCGTCTTTTTGTGCAAGTGTTAGATCCATAACACCAACGTGGCTACCCCAACGACCAGGCATTACTGCCGCAACTCCGTTCATTGTGCCCGTTTCGTTGTCGATGCCTTGAATGTCATCAAAACCTTTACCTGGGAATACTGCGTGAGAGTGGCCGAATGCGATTGCATCAATGCCGTCTACTTCAGATAGGTAGAACGTTGAGTTTTCTTCGCCATTTTTGTACGGGTCAGTTGATACGCCTGAGTGAGGGATAGCAACGATAACTTCAGCGCCTTCCGCTTTCATTTGAGGTACTAACTCGTTAGCTGTCTCAATGATATCGCGAGCGATCACTTTGCCTTCTAGGTTCTTCTTATCCCACGTCATGATTTGTGGTGGAACAAAACCGATGTAGCCGACTTTTACTTCATGCTTTACGCCTGCTGTATCTTCAAACGTGTGAGTCTTGATGATGTAAGGCGTGAAGTAGTGTTCTTTGGTTTCTGCGTCGTAAACGTTAGCACTGATGTATGGGAAATCAGCGTCGTTGATAGACTCTTCTAGGAACTCAAGACCGTAGTTGAACTCGTGGTTACCTAGGTTTGCAGCGTCGTAGCTTAGTTGGTTCATTGCTTTATATGCAGGGTGAACCTCACCAGCAACGATGCCTTTGTCTGCCATGTAGTCACCCATTGGGCTACCTTGCAGTAAATCACCGTTATCAACTAATACGCTATTGGTTACTTCGTTTTGAGCTTCTTTTACTAGAGTTGCAGTACGTGCTAAGCCGATTTTCTTCGATGGCTTGTCTTTGTAGTAGTCGTAATCCATTAGGTTGGTATGGATATCCGTCGTTTCTACGACACGTAGTTTAATCACTTCATCGGTATCTGGTGTTGTTGTGCAGCCTGCTAGAGTCAAACCAAGACCCGCAAGTACAGCCAATGACAAAGGTTTTATTGCAACTTTCATTGTGTAGCTCCAAAGTGGATAGTAGAAAATTTGTTGCGTAATGTAACAAAATCGAATGAAACAATGATTACAACGAATGTTAAATCGTGACTTTGATCGATTACTTTACGGTGTTCTGCAATATACCTCTCAAAGCTGCCCATCAATGTACAAATGATATCGATAATATTAGTCCATTCATTTCATCTGTTTATCGATAAATCCAATCCCTTATCAGCTTTTCGAATAAAAAATGAAATTTTAGAATTTCCAGTAATATGAGAGGCTCGTCATAATGCCTATATCAAGGACGTATCAGGCAGATGAATAGCAAGGATAGCTCATACGAAGCTTCTGTTTTCTTCTAGTGCCAATACTCCCATTCACACCAGTGGATGAGTTAAATCCCTTACTTGGTATGCCAAGTAATGAATTGCTCGTAACGCGAGCCTTAAAGGAAGCACTGAAATGGACCAAGAACGTTTAACCCACTTAAAACAGCTAGAAGCGGAAAGTATTCATATTATCCGTGAAGTAGCGGCTGAGTTTGATAACCCAGTGATGATGTACTCCATAGGTAAAGATTCTTCTGTGATGCTTCATTTAGCTCGCAAAGCGTTTTACCCAGGTAAGATTCCATTCCCGCTGTTACACGTTGATACCGATTGGAAATTTCGCGAGATGATTGAATTTCGTGATCGTACGGCTAAAAAGTACGGCTTTGACCTTTTAGTCCATAAGAACCCAGAAGGTATTGAAATGGGATGTAGCCCATTTGTGCATGGTTCTTCGAAACACACTGACATCATGAAAACTCAAGGCCTTAAGCAGGCGTTAAATAAGTATGGATTCGATGCTGCTTTTGGTGGTGCACGTCGTGATGAAGAAAAATCTCGAGCAAAAGAGCGTGTTTACTCTTTCCGCGACAAGAATCACACATGGGATCCAAAAAACCAACGCCCAGAGCTTTGGCATACCTATAACGGCCAAGTAAATAAAGGCGAGAGCATTCGTGTATTCCCTCTATCAAACTGGACTGAGCTCGATATTTGGCAATACATCTATTTAGAGAGCATTGATATTGTTCCACTTTACCTTTCAGACAAACGCCCTGTGGTTGAGCGTGATGGCATGCTGATCATGGTTGATGATGACCGTATGGAGCTGCAAGAAGGTGAAGTGATTGAAGAGAAAAGTGTTCGTTTCCGAACTTTAGGTTGCTACCCACTAACTGGAGCGGTTGAATCTGAAGCCAATACGTTAACAGGCATTATTGAAGAGATGCTGGTGGCTACTTCTAGTGAGCGTCAAGGTCGAGCGATTGACCATGATCAGTCGGGCTCGATGGAGCTGAAAAAGCGCCAAGGTTATTTCTAAGAATCTAAGGAAAGAAAAATGAATAGTGCAGTAGAAGCCGAATTGGCTGAACTAGGGATTGAAGGTTATCTAAGTCAGCATCAGCATAAATCTATGCTTAGATTTTTAACTTGTGGCTCGGTAGATGATGGCAAAAGTACGTTAATTGGCCGTTTGCTCCATGATACAAAACAGATTTATGAAGATCAGCTAGCAGCTGTTCACTCTGATAGTCAGCGAGTAGGTACTACGGGTGAGAAGCCTGATTTAGCACTGCTTGTTGATGGTCTGCAGGCTGAGCGTGAGCAAGGCATTACGATCGATGTAGCGTACCGCTACTTCTCGACGCAAAAACGTAAGTTCATTATTGCTGATACTCCAGGGCATGAGCAGTACACGCGCAACATGGCAACAGGCGCTTCAACGTGTGATCTGGCTGTGATCTTGATTGATGCTCGTAAGGGCGTATTGGATCAAACGCGTCGTCATTCGTTTATCTCCAATCTACTTGGTCTGAAGCATTTCATTGTAGCAGTCAACAAGATGGATCTAGTGGATTATGCACAAGATCGTTTTGAAGAGATTCGCGATGAGTACCTAGAATTTGCTGAAAACCTAGAAGGCGAAACCAATATTCAAATCCTGCCTGTTTCTGCGCTTGAAGGCATTAACGTTGCAGCGCCAAGCAAAGAGCTTGCATGGTTCGAAGGCCCGTCTCTATTAGAAGTGCTAGAGAATGTAGACATTGACCAAAAACGCTCTGCAGGTGAATTCCGATTCCCTGTGCAGTATGTGAACCGTCCTAATTTAGACTTCCGCGGATTTGCTGGCACCGTTGCTTCTGGACGTGTGAGTGTGGGTGACGAGATCAAGGCGCTTCCATCTGGCAAGACCTCTAAAGTTGCACGCATTGTGACTTTTGATGGCGATTTGGAATCTGCACAAGCGGGATTGGCGGTAACGTTGACCCTTGAAGATGAGATCGATATCAGTCGTGGTGATTTGATTGTGTTGGAAAACGCGCAAATTGAATCCACTAACCATGTATTGGCAGATATCGTGTGGATGACTGAACAACCCCTGAAACCAGGTAAAGCTTACGACATCAAAATCGCGGGCAAGAAAACGGTTGGTCAGGTTGAAGTAGTTCGTCATCAGTATGACATCAATAATTTGTCGACCTATGAAGTGGATGAGCTGCCACTGAATGGTATTGGTTTATGTGAATGGTCATTGAACGAAACTGTTGCGCTGGATAAATATCGTGAAAGTGCCGATACCGGTGGTTTTATTGTTATTGACCGTCTTACCAACGTAACGGTTGGTGCAGGTTTGATTCGAGATCGTTTGGACTCTGTTGAACAGCAAGTAGGTAGCTTCTCTGCATTTGAACTTGAGTTCAACGCATTGGTTCGTAAACACTTCCCTCATTGGGATGCCAAGGATTTAAGCCAGTTACTGAAGTCATAAACGACAAGTAATTGCTCATTGAATCAATGGTGTAAGGCGGAAACTCATCGTTTCCGCCATAAAGGACGGGTATATGTGGCAACAAGGATTTGTATTAGCGATTTTGCTCGGCATTGTTACTTGCCTGCTCGTTACCCGAATTAAGCCTAGTTTTATCTTTGCTGGTGCAGCGTTTATTGCTTTTATGGCAGGCATGATAGATCTGTCGAGCTTAGCGAGTAATTTCACGAATTCTTCGCTACTGACTTTAATTCTTCTTATCCTCGCATCAAGTGCGTTGGAGAAAACTCGCTTGATCAGCTGGGTTAGCCGCAATATTTCTGAAGGCCGGCTAGGCACCGTGGTCGCGAAGTTGGGTATTTCCACAGCGTTACTTTCTTCTTTTACTAATAATACGGCGGTGGTTGTCTCTTTGATCGGCGCAATCAAACGTAATCAACAACACGCGCCATCTAAACTGCTTATCCCTCTGTCATACGCTGCCATTTTAGGTGGAACCCTGACATTGATCGGCACCTCAACCAACTTGATCATTAATAGCTTTGTTGAAGATGCAGGACTGCCGAGTTTAAACTTTTTCACGCCAACTTTGATCGGTTTAGCTGTTTTGGTCGGTGGGGTATTGATCCTTATTCCTCTGAGTTACTTTTTACCTAGCTACGATGATGGATCGCAGGACGACCTTCCGTATTTTCTTGAAGCAAGGGTTGAGCCCGGCTCACCGTTAGTTGGTCGCAGTGTCAGTGAAAACAACCTTAGAGCGCTGAGAAAACTGTTCTTAGCCGAAGTTATTAGAGACGGGAAAACTACGGCGTCTATTGACCCTGATTTTATTCTCCAAGCTCGTGATCGACTGCTGTTTTGTGGTGATGTTGAGAGCGTAGCGACATTACAAGAGATTCAAGGGCTAACCTTGTTTGGTCAACACCACCTTAACGGACAAAGCTTTGTTGAAGTAGTGGTGAGCTCATCGGCAAGCTTCTGTAATAAAACACTGAAAACTAGTCAATTTAGAGACCGCTTCGATGCAGTTGTGGTTGCCATTCGCCGTGGGCATGAACGCCTTGAAGGTGGGTTAGGGAATATCACATTAACCGCAGGTGATACCTTGATTTTGGTTCCCGGAAAACGCTTTGAAGAGCAGCGTCAGCAGCATAACAAAGAGTTTGTGCTGATGAATGACTTGGACTCAAGTGCCAAGCTTGATGCAGATAAATCGACGTTCGTGTTGCTCGGTTTTGCCAGTGTGATTGGTTTAGCCCTTGCTGACGTGGTGCCGATTATCAAAGGACTAGCTGGTTTCTTACTATTGCTGGTGGCATTTGGTGTGGTGCAGCTGGGTGAGCTTCGTCGTCGTTTTCCTGTTGATATTGTGGTGATAGTGGGCTCTGCTCTTTCTATTGCTCAACTGATGATTTCATCTGGGCTATCTGAGCGTATGGGGCTGATGTTCATAGAAGCCTTCAATGGGTGGGGCGTGTTTGGTGCGTTAGTCGCGACCTATTTTATGACGTTGGTTCTTACAGAGCTGGTGACCAATAATGCGGCAGCAGCACTCTCGTTTCCGATTGGTTACAGTATGGCAGTAGGTTATGGAGTTGATCCTATGCCGTTTATTATGGCGGTTCTGTTTGGTGCCAGCGCCAGCTTTATTTCGCCATACGGCTACCAAACCAATTTACTTGTTTATAGCGTAGGTAATTACCGTCTCACGGATTATCTACGTATCGGTATCCCAATCTCGATTGTTTATTCGGGCTTGGTATTGACCCTAATTCCTTATTTTTTTCCATTTTAATGCTGTTTATTCAAAGGACTATTTATGACCGCAGTACTCAAACCAAAAGATGAGAATGTTGTGTGGCATCAACATTCGATTGATAAAGCATTTCGCTCTGATCTTAAATCACAAAAGCCAGCTGTGCTCTGGTTCACGGGGTTATCTGGTTCTGGGAAGTCGACAGTCGCTGGAGCATTAGAAAATCGCCTAGCACAGCTTGGTTATCATACCTACTTATTGGATGGTGATAATGTTCGTCACGGATTGTGTAGTGATTTGGGGTTCTCTGAGCAAGATCGTAGAGAGAATATCCGACGTATTGGTGAGCTGGCTAAATTGATGGCGGATGCAGGTTTAATTGTACTGTCTGCTTTTATTTCTCCTCATCAAGCGGAGAGACAGTTAGTGCGAGACCTGCTACCGGAAGGCGAGTTTTTAGAGGTGTTTGTTAACACGCCGCTCGAGGTGTGCGAGCAGCGCGACCCTAAAGGCTTGTATAAAAAAGCACGTGCTGGAGAAATCCCGAATTTCACGGGCATTAGCTCTGCTTATGAAGCCCCTCAGAACCCAGAAATCGATCTACCGGCAGGTGAGAAGACACTCGATGAACTGGTCGAATTGTGTATTGATGCGTTAGAGAAGCGTAATATTTTAGCCAATTAATAGGGTTGGTATGACTAAGGCTACCCATTTACTTATCTGCATATTTACGCTTTCATAAGTAATCCAGCTTGGGTTTATCGAGACACGAAACCTATCTACTAGATTTCTATTCCTCTCAATAATCGTCACTTTTTATATTGTCTATTGCTTACACCGTCTATTGTCTAGACGGTGTAGTTTACGGTGCTTTTAACTTCTGTTTGTACCGTAAATTTTTGGCTTAATAAAGCAATAAGTTGGTCGTAGTACTGCCCATTGGGTTTATTCCCAAGCAAGGCGCACAGCTCATTTCCAGTAGGACTGAATCGGTAGTAAATCAGCTTCACCCCTTTTGACAACGGTGCCAGTGACATACCTTTCCCTTGATAGGTTAGGTGCAAGGCTGGATCGAAATCAATCTCCCCAGACTCTAGCTCAGTCCCCAGAATAATCCCGAGTTCAATCAGATGTAATAGGCTTGAATAGGGTAGGTTATGCCCACCAAGGTTAATGGTATTGGTGGTGTCTCTTTTGCCAAAGCTGAATATCCCTGCATGGTTTTTGAAACCGAGTAATAGCTTCCTGCTGTTATCACTACCAAAACTACAACCCAGTGACGCTGCTCGTTGCAGGGTGAGCGCTTCTTTTGGTGTCATGTCTTTTAAGATCTGAAGCGCCTTCATTGACGTCGATCCTGGGTTGGTGACTTCTCGTTTCAGTACTTGAGCCCATAGCCTCTGCATCGATGTATTGTGGATCTCTTGTGCCATATCGAAGAAACGGTATAGCCAGTCCTGATCAGGGTCTCCAGCCGCTTCATCCTTACATGAAGAGTGTGCCAACTTTAGAATCTGCTCTAGGTTCTTTTGACGCTGCTCTCTACGTTTTTTTTCTCGTAACAGTGCCCGCTCGATAAGTGTACTTTCACTTTTATCAGTTGGTTTTGCACTATGGCTGATTAAGGAATCTAAACCGAAGCTTTGTGCGATGTGCAACATTCTGCTGGCACTGTCGGCAATGTGAGGCTTTTTTTCATGCTTATGCTGGGTATCGCTAGCATGTTCGATGATTACTGGCTGTTTGGTTTCTGACATAAGAGTACCGTTACGAGACGACTTAACTGTCTAAAATGTAACTCTTTATCTTAATGGTGGCTAGATTTTGCGTGCAGAGTTGAAGACTTCAACAAAATTTTACTTTTGCTAATGATAATAAAATGTTAAATTTGTTGTAATTCTCAAGGAGGAGTTATGAATCAAGTCAATGATAACAAGCTGAAGAAACAGCTTGGCATAGGGCTATTACTCGTTACATATGTCGCTGTGCTAGCTTATTTATCTGATTACATCGCGTAAGTTAGATAAACAACATCGTTATTAAACTGTTGTTGAATAAGATCATTTGTTCAGTGACCGCAGCTCATCCATGAGCCACCCTTCTAATGACTACATGTCGTCGTATTCTTCAATCGCTGTACCTTCAATAAGATAACCTGTTTGCGCTAATTCGTGGCTGATCGACTCTGTTTTCAGCGTGCCTACTAAATAGATCACATCCCATAATTGCTGTATTGGTGCTCCTTGTGGGAATTTCACGTAGATGATTTGGTTTGGTGGCGGTGGTGGTACGTGGATACATGCGCCAAAGTACGGTACCAGTAGAAATTCTGTGATCATGTTCTCATCACCCTCCAATGGAATGACAAAACCAGGAATCTTCACTGTGCTGCCATTCAACTCGGGGCGAACAGCACCAATTGTCGATTGCTGAGGTTTGTCCATACTGTCGTGGTTAACCATCGGCATGCCAAATGAGTCTAGTTGTGCTCGCTCTGATTCTGGAATTAAGTCAATCCAATCGAGTGTTAATACCGATTCGTCAGTCTGAGTTGTGTCAGCGTGAGCTGTGCTGATAAATGGAAATAAAAGCAGTCCAAGTATCAGTAGGAATTTGCGTTGCATCGTAGGTTCCTAATTTAGATTCGAATAGTCATGCCATCAGACAATGACTGACGGTAAGCCCGGAAAGCGGGAATAAAGCCGATAATAATACCTGCAATTTGAACCAACATAAGTAGTTTCCATTCATGAGGTGTGATTGCGGATATCGATATGTTGATACCATAACTTTGTTGCACAATTGGAGCAACTACTGCGATCAGTGCAAACAAGAGTGCGACACCTAAGGTTATGCCAAGGAAGGTTAGGGCACTAGCTTCACTAATCAGCAAACCGAAAACATGTCGAGGCCTTGCTCCCATTGCTCGGAGGATGGCCATTTCTCTACGTCGCTCTTGTAAGCTAGTGAGTAGGCTACTCAGCATACCCAATAATCCAGCAACGACAACAAATCCTGACACAATCAGCAGTGCTTGTTCAGCAACGGCCATCATGCCCCACAATTCATGCAATGCAATGCCCGGCATAATTGCGCTCAAAGGTTCTTGACGGTAGTTATTGATTTCTCGTTGCAGTGCAAAGGTTTGAATCTTCGAGTTTAGTCCCAGCATCATTGCGGTAATTTGTTTAGGCTGGAAGTCACGTTGCTTCAATACTTCAGCGTTCGGTGTATGCCCTAGATTTGCTCCAGATTCCCAGCCGACATGAATTGCTTCAATGGCTTCTAATGAAACGTGCACGGTTTTGTCTACTGGCGTTCCAGTTGGAGAAAGGATTCCTACGATAGTGAAAGGCAGGTTATCGTGTCGGCTGAAGGCGACGTCGCTGATGCCATGAGCAAGAATGATATTATCACCGATCTTGTAATCCAATTTTTTCGCGACATCAGCACCAATCACAACATCAAATAGCTCTTCGAACTCTTTGCCTTTTTGAAAAGTAAGTGGCTGCTTACTTCCATAGCGATAATTCTCGAAGTAGCTATGGTTGGTGCCCATTACGCGGAAGCCTTTATGTGAATCACCCAATGAGATTGGTATGGCCCACTTTACAGCGTTGTGCTGGCTAAATTCTTCATAGCTTTTCCAGTCGATGTTGTTGGTGGCATTGCCGATTCTAAATACCGAATAAAGCAGTAGGTTGACCTGACCGGATCGACCTCCGACAATAAGATCAGTGCCTGAAATCGTATTAGCAAAGCTGCTCTTAGCTTCGGTTCTTACACGTTCCACACCGAGTAATAGAATGACTGACACCGCTACGGTAAGAATCGTCAGAATGGCTGTGGCTTTACGGTTGAGTACGCTTTTTAGGGCTAAGTGAGTAATTACTTTCATACGACAACCTTAGCTTGATTAACGGTTTTTAAATCTATGGTTCGAGTGAACAGTTTCTCTAATGTCGGATCGTGACTAACAAAGATGAGAGTGGAACCTGCTTGGTTCGCTTGTTCTAGTAACAACTCGATAAAGGCTTCTCGGTTGTTATGATCCAGAGCCGATGTCGGTTCGTCGGCAATGATGATTTTAGGTTGGCCTATCAAGGCTCGAGCTGCAGCGACACGTTGCTGTTGGCCTATACTCAACTCAGTAACGGGTTTATCCATCAAGGCTTGAGGCAGCTTTAGTCTGATCAACAATTCTTGAGCGGTTGCTTGTAGGCTGTTCTGACTTTCAATGACTTGCTGTCTACGAATTTTTGAAAATTGGCAAGGAAGTGTCACATTGTCGATTACTGATAAGTAAGGCAGTAGATTAAATTGTTGGAATATATAACCGATATGATCGGCTCTAAACTTATCCCTCTGACGTGGTGTCAATTGGGTAAGGTCTTGGCCTAAGATAGACACTTCGCCTTGTTGCGCTTGGTTTATCCCCGTAAGTAACCCTAACAGTGTTGATTTACCACAACCACTTGGCCCCTTAATAAAAAGGTGCTCTTTAGGTTGAATATGTAATGAAGGTATTTCTAACGTTGGGGGTAATTCAGGTTTCCAACGAAAACTGATATTTTCTAGTTTGACCACAAGTGATGAACTGTCAAAAGACATACTAGCTCCAATATTTAAAGCGGTGTCTCTTCTGGACAGTCTAAAAGACAATTAATTCCCCAAGTACACCGGTTTTAACAACCAAGTAAGTGAATACTTACTTGGTTGTTTATCTACGCAAAATCTATCGAATTCTTATTAGAATCGGAAGCTAACACGTTCTGCATTAAGAACTTCTTGCGTTTGAACACTATCTGTCAGTAAGTTCACGGTCATTGACTTTGTATTACTGAATTTCGAGAACCATTGGGTATTAACAGTATTCAGATTAGCAATATCTGAACATTGGTAGTGGTACTCGGCTGTAAATTCACCGTGGCCGCCTTCTGAGTGGTCATGGCCTTCATGGTCATCATGATCGTGTTCTGCATGGTCATGGCCTTCGTGGTCATCATGATCGTGTTCTGCATGGTCATGGCCTTCGTGGTCATCATGATCGTGTTCTGCATGGTCATGGCCTTCGTGGTCATCATGATCATGTTCTGCATGGTCATGGCCTTCGTGGTCATCATGATCGTGTTCTGCATGGTCATGGCCTTCGTGGTCATCATGATCATGTTCTGCATGGTCATGGCCTTCGTGGTCATCATGATCGTGTTCCGCGTGGTCATGGCCTTCATGGTCATCATGATCGCCTTCCAGTGTGTTAGTCACTGACTTGAACTTCAGCGTACAGCTAGTGTTATTGAAACCAAATAGCTCTTCTGGCTTGTTTAATTGTGCGATAGCTTGCTCAAACAAAGCTTTCTGCTCTGCAGTTTTTGGAGCATGTTCAAAGCCAACCACATCAGCGCCTGGAGCCGTCACTTCAACAAGCAGTTCTTGCCCATCTTGAGCTATGTTCACTTCAACTTTACCGTGCACATGTGCGTCGTGAGAGCGGAATTCTTCGTTTGCTAAAACGTTCGTAGACACAGCCATGCCGATAACAACGGCTAAAATAGTAGGTTTCATGTTTTTTTCCTGAATAAAGGTTAATTAAAAAGTAATGGTAATTAAGCGATCTTTACAGGAGGTGAGCGTGCTAAATAGGCAAAATATAAGCGCTGTAACGAAATTATTGACTCTGTGGTAGCGACAGTAAACTCTGAAGGGAACTCTGGAACCTGTGGAAGTGAGTGCGCCGTGATGAATTGGTTTATCGAAAACAGTTCACAGTGGTGTGAAGTATGATGCCCTGGATCAGAGTCTACCATATGTGTGGCTGCTAATACGCTGAGCAAGAGCATCAGCCCGAGCAAAAAGCCTATTTTGCGTTTCACATTGTTAGGTGTGTTTTGCCACATGAAGATGATTTACCACAGAATTAAAAAAAGATACTGTTATAATATAACAATATCCTTTGGTTAGGTCTCGAAAAAGACGCGAATATCTGATTAAAGACTCGCTTTAATCAGCTCAATGACTTGAGTGACTTCAGTTTCGTTAAGTGCGCCTTCTTTAACAAACAAGATTTTACCTTGCTTGTCCTGAACGATAATCGCTGAGCTCTCTTCTTTTAGAGCCCATGATGACGCTACCGTTCCGTCTTCATCTAGCACCATCGAAGACCATGGAAATTCTTCTTTACTGCTTTCTGCTGACGATTTAACAAAAGACCCAGTACCCCAAATGGCATCATCTTGGTTGATGATTGTGGTGGTTTGGTAGCTGTCTTCTGAGAATTTCGATGCTGTAATTGCAGCCATCAGTGGTGCGTTTAGCTCTTTAGAGCTGCTACGACCAGCGATAGCTTGAACGACGCGAACTTTTCCTAGGAGCTCATTGGTTGCCCAAGTTTGATATCCTGTTTTACCGTCGTTTATGACAATTTCACCATAATTGCTAACATCGACAGCAGGCAGAGAAGAGCCTACAGATAGATTGTGAGCGTTGGCGAGGAGTGGAGAGGCTGCGGCTAAAAAAGCCAGTAGAGTTTTGTTTTTCATTATATTTTTGTTCCGCTTATTGGTTTGCATTGGAAGTATAATATGAAATCTGAAAAATGCCTCTTTAACTTTTTTATCGTACGGTGTAGAAACAAGTTGCGGGCTTGTTACTAAAAGGTATAATGCGACAGTATCAGGGTAAACAATAGATTATCTTGCTGTTAGCTAACGGATTTAGCAATGAGATGTGCTTTGAATAAGGCTTTGTTCAGAGAAGCAGCAGTTGTACTCAAATGGAATTGAGGTTGTATTATGTTAAGAGAGTTTTCTACTTACCGTCCACATCAGGTGGCGCGTTTCGTTAAAGTCCTATTCAAAGGCCAGTTTGCTATTGAAGGTATCGGCGAGTTTCGCTTCGACCAAGGCAAGGTGCTTCTCCCTGAAGTTTCAGATAAACAAAAATTGATTATTTTTAAAGAAGTTAATGGCACGATAGCTGCGTTGCCCGTGTAACTTAACTTCGTTTATTGTCGTACCTAAAACATGCTAACAATTGAAAAGGGCTTCGTTAATGAAGCCCTTTTTAATGCGAGTCGTTCTAGTTTTATATCCGGTTATACTTTATTGCGGTGGGAAACAAACACCTGTTCCACCTAGTCCACAATAACCATTCGGATTTTTTGCTAGGTACTGCTGATGGTAAGTTTCGGCGAAAAAATATTTTCCAGCAGGCAGAACTTCCGTTGTGATCTCGTTGCCTAAAGATTCAGTCATTGCTCGCTGGTATTCACGTTTAGAGTGCTCAGCGATAGCCTGTTGCTCTTCACTGAAAGTATATATGGCTGAGCGATATTGAGTGCCTAAGTCATTACCTTGGCGCATCCCTTGAGTTGGGTCGTGACGTTCCCAGAATGTTTCAAGTATTAGTGCTAAAGACGTTTGCTCACTATCAAAAATAACTCGAACAACTTCTGTATGGCCTGTTTGCCCGGTACATACTTGCTCATAAGTTGGATTAACTGTGTATCCGCCAGCGTAACCAACGGAGGTAGAAATTACACCATCAAGTTGCCACAACAGTCGCTCTGCTCCCCAGAAGCACCCCATACCAAGTAATACTTCTTGTTGGGAACCTGTAGGCGCATCGAGTAAGTCGGTTTGATTGATGAAATGGCGTTCAGTGATACGGATTGGATCAGCATTCCCCGGTAATGCGGTTGTAGCGGAAACCAGTTGTTGTTTATTTAGCATGTTGTATTCCTTTTCGCATACGTTTACCGCGTTAGTTAACATTAGATCTAGGTTTATATTAACTGTAGGCTCATATTTACTGTTGGTTTATATTGAATCAGTCTTTAAATTAGACCTTGTTATTCTAGGATTTATTACAGACTCAATGCCTTTTTAGCGGTATTATTTCTATTCACTTTATTAACGTATTTATAACTTCTGCACCAATTAAACATGATAAGAAAAACTTTACCAGTTCTGATTAGCACTCTATTGTCATCGACGCTTGCTTTCGCTGATGTTTCCCTTGAGATTAAAGGGCTTGATGGAGCGCTTGAGGATAATGTTGATGCTTATCTGAGTGCGATCCCCGAAGAAGAGTATTCGGCTTCATTGAGGTTCCAATCTCGCTTGGAGTCTATTATTAAAGAAGCGTTGAATGCGTTAGGCTACTACCAACCTCGTATCGCTTTTTCCCATTCCGAAGACGACATTGAATTGACCGTTACGGTTGAACCAGGTGAACCCGTTGTTATTTATACCTCAGATATCGTATTAAGTGGTGAAGCAGAAGATGATCCTGATTTTCTAGCACTGATCGCCAAGAGCAAACTGTCGAAAGGTTCGATTCTTAACCACGGCAATTATGACTCTTTGAAATCATCTATCCGTAATCTTGGATTAGCCAAAGGCTATTTCGATGGCTCGTATGAGCTTAGTAAGTTAGAAGTTGCGCCCGAATTAAATCGTGCTTATGTTCGCCTTCACTATAACAGTGGCATTCGATATCACTTTGGTGCTACCCAGGTGACGGGTAGCCAAATTGAAGATGAAAAGGTGCAATCCCTTAAACCATTTGAAGATGGTGAACCGTACTCGATCACAAAAGTAGGCGAGTATAACCAAAATCTCTCTAATACTGATTGGTTCTCATCTGTTTTTGTTGAGCCTGATTTAAGTCAGTTGGGTGATGGCAGAGAAATTCCGATGAAGGTGAGCCTTGCTCCGCAAGCGCGTAACCAAATCGAAACAGGTATCGGTGTATCTACTGACCTTGGCGTAAAAGGTACCCTCAAATGGAAGAAACCTTGGGTAAACTCACTTGGTCATAGTTTCAATAGCAGTTTGTCTATCTCTAAACCAGAGCAGACGATAACAGCAACGTATAAAATCCCTTTGGATGATGTACTTAATGATTACTATCAAATTAAGTACGGTATGAAGAATCTGGATAATCGTGATACCAAGAGTTTGGAGTCAAACCTCGCTTTGGAAAGATATTGGCGATTAGATAACGGCTGGCAACGTACGGTGTTCATTCGATACCTAGTTGAAAACTATGAACAAGGTCTACAAGACGATTTAGCGCAATTTGTGTTACCAGGCGTGGCGTTTTCCCGAACTCGAACTCGAGGTGGTTCGATGCCGATGTGGGGAGATAAACAGAGCGTCATGATTGAAGCGGGCGATGACACAATATTGTCTGAAACTAAGGTGGTTCGTTTCCAAGGACAAACTGCATGGATCAGAAGTATTGGCGATAATCATCGAGGTTTAACTCGGCTTCAGTTTGGCGGTAACTTTGCTGACGAGTTTGATAAATTATCACCTTCACTAAGATTTTTCGCGGGTGGTGATAATAGTCTCCGTGGTTATGGCTATGAGTCTATATCTCCTAAAGATGAAAGTGGTGCATTAACCGGTGCAAAATTTATTGCAACCAGCTCGTTTGAATACCAATACCGCCTAGTTGGAAATTGGTGGGGAGCGGCCTTCTACGATATTGGTGATGCCTTCAATGATAAACCAGAATGGAAGCGCGGTACTGGTGTTGGCGTTCGTTGGGCATCGCCCGTTGGACCGGTAAGTTTAGATTTTGCGTGGGGGCTTGATGCTGACCCAGGTGATGAGTTTCAAGTGCACTTCAGTTTAGGGCCTGAATTATGATCAAAGTGATGGGTAAGTGCATTAAGTGGACATCGATATCTTTGACGTCGATTCTATTGTTATTGATAGCACTTTTAGGTTTTGTTTTATTTACTAACCTAGGACTTAACACGGTGTTGTGGGGGGCTGAAAAAGCGCTGCCACAGCTTAAAGTTGAAAGTACTAATGGGGCACTTTTTCCGAGTTTTACTCTCCATAACGTTCAATTTAAAGATGACAGTCTTCATATTGATACCAAGGTTCAAAAAATGGCATTGGCTATCAACCCTCGCTGTTTGCTTGATCCTAAGTTGTGTGTCGATCGTTTAGCGATTCAAGGATTGGACTTCGCATTTACTGAATTGCCTCCTGCCTCTACAGAAGAAACAGAACCGACTCCGCCAGTGACATCGGTGAAAACACCGCTGCCAATCGTGATCAACCGTATTGCTTTGTCTGATATTAAACTGAATATCTTGGGGCATGAGATTGAATGGGGGTTGTTTTCAACGGCTTTGAGTATGCAGGGTGAGAAGCTGACTGTATCGCCAACCTTATTTAATGATCTTAAGGTTAAACTTGCAGAGTCTACCGAAGAGCCGCAAGCAGAAATCGTCGAACCAGAGACTGCAACTAAGGCTGCTATCGAGTTGCCTGAAGTTTGGGTCCCTTTACAGATTGTGCTGGAGCGTTTTGACCTCAACCGTTTCACCTTAGAACAAGAAACACCGATTGTGGTAAACCACCTTGGGCTTGAAGCTCGAGCGGGTAAAAACACGGTCGAAGTTTCTACTCTTGAACTTGATATGCCACAAGCAAGCGCTAACCTTGCCGCTAAAGTTGAGCTTAAAGATGGCTATCCGTTAGACCTTTCTTTAAATGCACAGGTGAAAGAAACTGATCTTACAGGTCAAAAACTGTCGCTGAAAGCACAAGGGAGTGTCGCGAAGCTACACTTCGATTCTCAGTTTTCTGAACTGATTGAGGCAAAGCTGTCAGGAGATATTCAATCTTTAGAGCCGACTCTGCCATTTGACCTTCTTTTAGAGGGAGGTAAAGCGCAATGGCCTCTTACTGGTAAAAGTGATTACCAAGCGGTTATCGAGAAGTTTAAAGCCGATGGCTCATTAGATGGTTTTAATGTGCAGTTTAAAGGTGAAGCGGATGGTCAGGAGATACCTGCCTTAACCATCGACCTAGAGGGTAAGGGCACCACCGAGCAGATTGAACTTGAGCGCTTAAAACTGAACACGCTGGGTGGTGAACTCAATGGTGTGGTTAAAGCGAGTTGGAAGAAGCTTATTAACTGGCAAGCCGATGTGACGCTGAAGGATATTCAGCCGGGTCTGCAGTGGCCAGAAGCCGAAGGTAACATTAGCGGAAGCATCGTTACTTCGGGTGAGTTGACCGAAGCGGGTGGTTGGGCGATTGAGCTGCCTAAGTTAGATATCGAGGGGATCTTGCGAGAATATCCTCTGGATATCGAAGGCCAGTTATCAGCGTCTGACCGCAGCGCGAGCGGTGAGCCTAAACTAAAAACCAGCGGCCTGAGCTTAGCTCACGGTGTTAATTCTATAAAAGCACAGGGTCAACTCGACAAGCAGTGGGATATGGGCGTTGCTATTAACCTTCCCCAATTGACGAAAAGTATTCCTGAACTGAAAGGTACAGTGATTGGCGATATTGGTCTCAGCGGGCCTTTCAAAGAGCCGGAAGTTGACATGGTTCTTAACGTCGACCGTGTCGATTGGAACGATGAAGCTACATTAGAATCTCTATCTCTTCGTGGTTCAGTGATTCCATTGCCTGCGCCTCAGGCTGATTTGGTATTGAAAGCGAATAACCTAGCCTATCAAGAGCAAAAGGTTGACAGCATTGATCTCACCGTGAAAGGTGGTGAGAAGCAGCATACCGTGACGCTCGACGTGGTATCCGACGTGATTTCCACAAGCTTGGCTATTTCGGGTGAGCTGATTCAAAAGCCTTCTATTATTTGGAATGGGTCGTTAGATCGAGTCAAAATCGCCACGGAACAAGGACCTTGGGTGCTAGATCAACCCGTCGCAATTAAAGCCGATGCCGACAAGCAGTTTGCCGATATTCAAGCTCATTGTTGGAAACAGGCCGGTTCTAGTGTGTGTTTGGATGAAGACGTTCGTGTTGGAAATTCGGGTGAGGCCAAGTTGGCCATCAACCAATTCGACTTCGATCAGATTAAAGCCTTTGTGCCTAAAGAGACGCAACTAGAGGGCTTAGTGAATGCGACCGCTCATGCCAAATGGTCGAAACAAGGTGAACCTGAAGTAACGGTTAGCGTCGATATGCCAAAAGGTCAGGTTGTTCAGCAAGTCGGAGAGCCAATCACACTGGGGTGGGAAAGTGTTGCATTGAATGCACGGCTGAAAGACAACAAACTGGATGCCGACTTTAAGTTGGATGTTTCTGATAATGGTGACTTATCTGGCACGGTGTCGTTACCAGATATTGTTGCTGAAGACAAAATGGTCGATGCGGCAATTAAACTAACGACATTCCATTTGGACTTCTTACAGCCGATCCTTGGTGAATACAGCATGCTGAAGGCTGATCTTGAGACTGACTTAAAGGTCCAAGGTTCTTTGATGCACCCCCAAGTTTTTGGTCAATTCTCGGTTAATGGGATTCAAGTTAAAGGGGATGTGACGCCTGTGGATGTTAAAGACGGTCGTATTGATCTCGACTTTAACGGTTACAGCGCAAAGCTTGATGCGAATGTCGAGACTCCAGACGGCCACCTTGATATTGAGGGCTCCGGAGATTGGCAGGATCTTCAAGCATGGCGATCAAATGTCCGAATCTTTGCTGATGAGTTGATGGTTGATATTCCACCGATGGTCAAGGTTAAAGTAGTTCCTGATATGACCATTGATGTTACGCCGGAGCTTGCAAAAATTACGGGTGACATTGCATTGCCATGGGGGCGAATTGTCGTAGAAGATTTACCTCCGTCAGCAGTTGGTGTGTCTTCTGATCAAGTTATTTTGAATAAAGACCTTCAACCAGAAAGTGAAGATACGATTCCATTCAATGTGATGACTAATATTAATATTTCAATTGGTGATGACTTTAAGCTTTCAGCCTTTGGCCTTGAAGGTGATTTAGTGGGTAAGTTGAATGTGGCTCAAAAAGATCAAGGCCCGTTTATCACCGGAGAAGTAAATATCGTAGATGGTACTTATCAATCATTCGGTCAAGACCTCCTGATTGAAGAGGGCAAGATCCTAATGAATGGGCCACCGGATCAGCCATATGTAGCGATAAATGCGATTCGCAACCCTGATAATACTCAGGATGACGTGACTGCTGGGATTCGAGTTACAGGCCCTGCTACAGAGCCGACCATCGAGATTTATTCTGACCCTGCGATGCCGCAAGCCAACGCGCTATCCTATATCTTACGGGGCCAAGATATCGATGGAGAGTCGAGTGGTTCTATGACGACCACATTAATTGGTTTGAGCTTAGCGAAGAGCGGTAAGGTCGTTGGCGAAATTGGCGAGGCATTTGGCGTACAGGATCTACAATTGGATACCGCAGGCTCTGGAGATGACTCTCAAGTGACGGTGAGTGGTTATATCCTTCCGGGGTTACAAGTCAAATATGGCGTGGGTATCTTCAACTCATTGGGTGAGTTTACCGTTCGTTATCGATTGATGCAGGATCTCTACGTGGAAGCAGTATCTGGCCTTGATAGTGCTGTGGACCTTCTTTATCAATTTGAATTTGAGTAAATTCATTTGAATTCGAGTTGCTGTGGTTTCATACATTGATTGGTACACAAATAGAAAGGGTCATGGAGGGCGTATGCAGCATCTTGTTTTTGTATATGGAACGTTGAGACAAGGTCAATCTAACCATCACTATTTGCAGCAGTGCGAGTACTTAGGAAGGTTTGATACACCTGAATATTATGCTATTTTTGATTTAGTTGCATATCCAGCGATGGTTTTTGGAAAGAAAAGTGTCGCTGGTGAGGTCTATTTAATTAACGACGAAGTTCTGGCATCGCTCGATCGGTTAGAGGATGTCCCGGTTGAGTATCGTCGCGAGCAAATAGAAACTATATTTGGATTAGCATGGGTATATTTGTATCAGCTTGATCTAGCAGAGAATAAAGAAATACTTTCGGGTGACTGGTGTAAGCGAAATAACCGCTTTAGTTGATGAACTACTGAGAGCATTCTGACGTAATAGTTAAAAGTCTCGATATAGGCTAATCATATTTTCAAAAGGAGGAAATTATGAAATATCTACTAGTGGTATTTTCGGTAATGCTATTTGGTTGTGCGCAAACTCCACCGCCAACATCATCCAACACCATGGATTGGCAGAGTTTTGGTGAAGAGATGGCACTAAAAGGAAAAACAAAACAGACGGAAGAAAGTTTGGCTGAAGCTGCGTCTTCACCTTCTATTGATGCAAATTTGTATGCTGCTTATGGCCAAGGTTATGAAGTCGGTAAAACTCAGTATTGTTCTCAGAACCCAAGAACGCTAGGACGCCGAGGTGAGACTTATCTGGGGATTTGTGATGATGTAGACAAATGGTTCCGTTTTAACTTTGAACGGGGCGCAGAATCGAAGTTTAGTGTTCGATAATACTGTTTTATCCTAAAACAGATACAATGAATAACAAAAAGCCAGCATGTAAATGCTGGCTTTTTTAATGACGTTATTTTGATAATTAATCGAGAAAACTAGTCTCGGTTAAGCTCAAGAAACTCTTCTACTTTACGTACCATACTTGTTGAGCCAACGAAGAAAGGCACACGTTGATGTAACTCAGTTGGTTTGATATCCATGATGCGTTGAACACCATCTGATGCGATGCCACCAGCTTGCTCCATAAGGAAAGCAATTGGGTTGCACTCGTACAACAGACGTAGTTTTCCTTGAGGGTGACTTTGTGTACTTGGATACAAGTAGATGCCACCTTTCAGTAGGTTACGGTGGAAATCCGATACTAGAGAACCAATGTAACGAGAGGTGTAAGGACGGTTGTCACTCGGCTCATCTTCTTGGCAGTACTTAATGTACTTTTTAACACCCGTAGGGAAACGGAAGTAGTTACCTTCGTTGATTGAGTAAATCTTACCTTCATCAGGGACCATCATGTTTTCATGAGACAGACAGAAAGTACCCAATGATGGGTCGTAGGTGAAGCCATTTACACCAGCGCCTGTCGTGTAAACAAGCATGGTTGAAGAACCGTAAATCACGTAACCTGCGGCTACTTGCTTGTGTCCAGGTTGTAGGAAATCTTCTTCTGTTGGCGGAGTGCCAATCGGTGATACTCGACGGTAGATAGAGAAAATTGTACCAACAGATACATTCACATCGATGTTTGAAGAGCCATCAAGTGGATCCATCAAAACAACGTATTTTGCATTTTTGTTTAGCTCTTTATTGAAGGCAACTGCTTCGTCTTCTTCTTCACTTGCTACACCACAAACTTGATCGCGAGCTTCTAGAGCTGCTTTAAATTTGTCGTTAGCGTAAAGGTCTAGCTTCTGCTGCTCTTCACCTTGAACGTTGTCTGTACCAACAGCGCCAGTAATGTCGACAAGACCTGCTTTGTTGATTTCACGGTTAACAATTTTTGCAGCAAGACGAATTGATGACAAAAGGGATGATAGATCACCACTTGCATGGGGAAAGTCATTTTGTTTTGCAACAATGAACTCACCAAGGGTGCGCATCTCAGACATGTTATTTCCTTAAACTTCTCTCAATATTAGGGGGGATTTGAGCACTGTAGATTCTGCCTCTTGTGTGGGCTTTATTCATCTAGACGCTTACCTAAATTCTACGGCTTAGATCTTTTTAATGGTAATGAACTAAGCGACACAGATCTCACTTACTATGTCGACTAAATTTGTTTTGCATTGCCACTCGCTTTTAATCGTCAATTCATGATAATGAAGGCTGATAGTTTGATTTAAACATGGTTCATTTAGCCAAGCGTTTGGAAGCAATATATGCATATTCATATCTTAGGAATTTGTGGCACCTTCATGGGTGGTGCTGCGGTATTGGCTCGTCAATTAGGTCACAAGGTTACGGGTAGTGACGCGAATGTTTATCCTCCAATGAGCACGCTGTTGGAATCTCAAGGGATTGAAATTATTGAAGGGTTCGACCCGAGCCAATTAGAGCCAAGGCCGGACCTAGTGGTTATCGGCAATGCGATGAGCCGTGGTAATCCGTGCGTTGAGTATGTATTGGATAATAATCTTAGATACACATCTGGCCCGCAATGGTTGCAAGAGTTCCTACTGCATGACCGTTGGGTTCTGGCGGTGTCGGGTACGCATGGCAAAACTACAACATCAAGTATGTTGGCTTGGATCTTAGAAGATTGTGGTTATGCGCCAGGCTTCTTAGTGGGTGGCGTATTGGGTAATTTTGGTATATCGGCTCGCCTTGGTGAAAGTATGTTCTTCGTGGTGGAGGCCGACGAATACGACAGTGCTTTTTTCGATAAGCGATCTAAGTTTGTTCATTACCACCCAAGAACTTTGGTAGTGAATAATCTAGAGTTCGATCATGCTGACATCTTCGATGATCTTGAAGCGATTAAGCGACAGTTCCATCATTTGGTGCGCACTGTACCAAGTAACGGTCGTATTTTTTCACCTAAGCAAGACACCGCTATTCAAGATGTTCTAGCTCGCGGTTGCTGGAGTGAAAGAGAATCGAGTGGTGAGCAAGGCGACTGGGATGCTAAGAAGCTGGTTAAAGATGGCTCTCAATTTGAGGTTTACCTCCAAAATGAATGTGTTGGAACGGTAAACTGGGATTTAGTGGGCGACCACAACGTAAATAATGCTTTGATGGCGATAGCTGCTGCACGACACGTGGGCGTGACACCAGACCTAGCTTGTGAATCGTTAGCTACTTTTATTAATACTAAGCGTCGTTTGGAGTTTAAAGGCGAGGTGGCAGGTGTTTCTGTTTATGATGATTTTGCACATCACCCAACGGCGATTGAACTTACTCTGGGCGGATTACGTAATAAGGTCGACACGAAAAAAATCATTGCCGTTTTAGAGCCTCGTTCTGCCACAATGAAACGTGGTGTGCACAAAGAAACTTTGGCTGATTCGTTGAAACAGGCGGATTCTACCTACTTATTCCAACCGGATAATATTGATTGGTCGGTTCAAGATGTCGCAGACGCTTGTCACCAACCTGCGTATGTGAGTGATGATATGGATGCATTCGTTGCTAAAATTGTCTCAGAGGCACAAGCGGGCGACCAAATCTTGGTAATGAGTAATGGTGGCTTTGGTGGCATTCACCAAAAACTGTTGGATGGATTGGCACTCAAAGGCTAACGACATCCACGACCTTATAATTTGAAGTAATTGAGAACATGACAAAACACGATAAAGCGATAACCCTCGCTTTCACTGGCGCATCTGGTGCGCCTTACGGACTGCGTTTACTTGAATGCCTACTGGCGGCAGATTATCAGGTTTATTTGCTGATATCGTCGGCAGCTCGAGTGGTGTTGGCGACCGAGCATGAACTTAAGTTACCTGCTGGGCCAGATGCTGCGAAACAAGCTTTAGTTAAGCATTTAGGTTGCGACCCAGAAAAGCTGGTGGTGTGTGGCAAAGATGATTGGTTCTCACCGGTTGCCTCTGGTTCAGCAGCACCGAAGCAGATGGTGGTGTGTCCATGTTCTGCTGGAAGCTTGGCATCCATTGCTCACGGCTTATCGGACAACCTGATCGAGCGAGCAGCGGACGTGGTTATGAAAGAGCGAGGCCAGCTGTTGTTAGTGGTTCGTGAGACGCCATTTTCTACGTTGCACTTAGAGAACATGCACAAACTCTCGACCATGGGCGTAACGATCATGCCCGCGGCTCCGGGTTTTTATCACCAACCTAAGTCGATCGAAGATCTGGTCGATTTTATGGTGGCGCGTATTCTCGATCATCTTGGTATCGAGCAAGGTTTAGTGCCACGTTGGGGGTACGATCAACGTAATTGATCCAAACTTGATAGCTTATTGTTAAAATTCGAATTACAATTCTGAACACTCATCGGGGAGCAAACCATTCAAATAATGAATGCGAGCTGAGATCAAGCAAGTGCTTGGGACCCGTAAACCTGAACCAGATAATGCTGGCGTAGGAATTGAGTTAGGAACAACTTCTACCGTTCTCCTCCCTCAAACCTGTGCCGCTCAGACCATGGAGAGCGTCCAGTGAAATTAACATTTACAACTCTTGCTGTTACTACAGCTATCTCTTTCTCTGCCGTTGCTGCAGACAATACTCTAACTGTATATACCTATGATTCTTTTGCTGCGGATTGGGGCCCTCGTCCTGCCGTTGAAAAAGCATTCGAAGAAAAGTGTGGTTGTGATGTGAATTTTGTCGCGCTAGAAGATGGCGTGTCTATTTTAAATCGCTTGCGTCTTGAAGGTGGTAACAGCAAAGCTGATATCGTGTTAGGCCTAGATAACAATCTAATGGCTGAAGCGAAAGCGACGGGCTTATTGACTGAGCACAGTGTTGATACGTCATCAGTAACGCTTCCTAATGGTTGGAGTGACAGCACTTTTGTTCCATATGACTTTGGCTACTTTGCTTTTATTTACAACAAAGAGAAGTTGGTAAATCCACCTAAGAGCCTTAAAGAACTGGTTGAGCAGCGTGATGATCTTAAGGTTATCTACCAGGATCCACGTACATCAACACCAGGTCAAGGCATGATGCTATGGATGAAGTCTGTTTACGGTGATGAAGCGACAGACGCGTGGAAGAAGCTCGCTCAGAAAACGGTTACTGTGACTAAAGGTTGGTCTGAGGCTTACTCTATGTTCCTAAAAGGCGAGTCGGACTTAGTCCTGTCTTACACGACTTCTCCGGCTTACCACATCATTGCAGAAGGTGATTCTAAGTACGCAGCAGCAAGCTTTGAAGAAGGTCATTATACTCAAGTCGAAGTGGCAGCTAAGGTCAAAGGCAGCAAGAACGAAAAGCTGGCTGATGAATTTATGGTATTTATCCTGAGTGACGAGTTCCAATCAGCGATGCCAACGGGTAACTGGATGTACCCAGTGACAGATATTGAGCTTCCAAAAGGGTTCGAGCAACTTACGGTTCCTCAAAAAGCGCTAGGTTTCACGCCTGAAGAAATAGCATCTAAGCGTAAGCCATGGATTCGTGAATGGCAGAGTGCACTTACTTTTTAACTTACTATTAAAAAGATGAGCGCCCTGTACTTAAAGGCTCATTCGTGATGTTTGGAATGAGCCATTTACGGTAAATAATTAATTTATGATAAAGAAAACACCTAAGGTCGGGATCTGGGTTGCGATACTCATTACCGCCTTCGTGGTTTCAGCAGTTGGGGCATTGCTTAGCAATGCCCCTTCTCTTGATATCAGCCTAGTATGGTCTGATCCTTACTATTGGCATGTAACGAAATTCAGTTTTTATCAGGCGACACTCTCAACTGTGCTGAGTGTTGGCTTTGCTATACCTATTGCGCATGCTCTGTGTCGCAGACAGTTCTTTGGAAGAGCCTTGTTATTAAGGTTGTTCGCGTCAACCTTGGTTCTACCTGTGTTGGTCGGCGTATTTGGCTTGCTGGCGATTTACGGCAACAGTGGTTGGTTAGCTAAGTTCTTAGCGAACTTCGACATAGAGCTACCATTCTCGATTTATGGCTTGAATGGTATTTTGCTAGCGCATGTTTTTTTCAACCTGCCTTACGCCAGCCGTTTACTTCTGCAAGCTTTGGATACCGTGCCTGCCGAGCAGCACAAGCTGTGTGCTCATTTAGGCATGAGCCATTGGAATAAATTTAAATGGGTTGAATGGCCGAGGTTAAGACAGCAGCTGCCGCATGTGTGCGGTTTGGTCTTCATGTTGTGCTTCACCAGCTTTGCTACCGTGATGGCGTTGGGTGGTGGTCCGAAATCAACCACCATTGAGCTAGCCATCTACCAAGCAATTAAATTCGACTTTGACCTGCAGGCTGGCGCGTTACTCGCGATATGGCAAATGCTGTTGTGTGGCGTATTAGCGGTGAGTATTCAGCGTTTGTCTAAGCCCATCTCTGTGACGGCTAGTCAGCTGTCGGAAGATAAATATTTGGTTAAGGACAGCTGGTGGTCAAAAGCTTGGGATAGCTTTTGGATCATCATAGTCTCAATACTGGTATTACCGCCATTAGCCATGGTTGTTCTAGGTGGTATTAACTCCCAGGCACTCACTGTACTGAGCAGTGAGCCGTTTTGGGCTGCGCTAATGACCTCGGTTCGTGTTGCTTCCCTCGCAAGCATTATCGCCGTTGGTATTGGTATCGCAATCCTTCTAACTAGTCGCGCATGGCGTTTGCAAAACAAGAACTATAGAGCGGATAAGATTGAGCTGATTGGCACTATTATTTTGGTGACGCCTGGCTTAGTGATCAGTACGGGCCTCTTCTTATTACTGCGCTCATTTACCGATGTGTTCAGTTTGGCTTTCTTTATTGTGATTGCTGTAAACAGCTTGATGGCGCTGCCTTACGTGATTAAAACCTTGGCCCAACCTATGCTGCATCTTTCTCAGCAGTATCAGTATGTGTGTGCAAGCTTAGGAATGACAGGGTTCACTCGCTTTAGGCTCGTGGAGTGGCGCGCATTGCGCAAACCGATGGCGCAAGCATTCTCAATCAGCTTTATGCTGGCGATGGGCGACTTAAGTGCGATAGCCTTGTTTGGTAGCCAAGACTTTAGAACTTTGCCTTTGTATCTATTTCAATTGTTAGGCAGCTATCAAATGGAAGCGGCGGCAGTGGTGTCAGTGAGTTTATTGTTACTGAGTGTGGGCAGCTTTAGTTTGATTGAATTTTTGTTTACTCGAAGCTCAAAGCTAAAGAGTTAAGGAACCGATGATGTTAGTGATGAAAAATGTGGATTACCATTATCACCAAGAGTTGTTTAGTTTTGATTTCCAAGCAGAGCAGGGCGATATTGTTGCTCTTATGGGGCCAAGTGGTGCGGGGAAATCAACGCTACTCGCATTGGTTGCTGGCTTTATTGAGCCAACATCGGGCGAGATCTCGGTGGCAGGCCAATCGCTGATTGGCAAAGAAGCACATCAGCGCCCATTGGCGATGTTGTTCCAAGAACACAACCTATTTGCGCACCTCACGGTGCGTGAAAATATTGGCCTGGGTTTGCACCCAGGATTAAAGCTTACGGTAACCCAAAAGCTAGAAGTCGAACAAGCTGCTACACAAGTAGGGGTTGCTGAGTATTTAGATCGGCTGCCAGAGCATTTATCGGGTGGTCAGCGTCAGCGTGTTGCGCTAGCTCGCTGTTTTGTACAGCCGCATAATATTTGGCTGCTTGATGAGCCATTTTCTGCGCTTGATCCTTTGCTTCGTGAAGAGATGCTGAGCTTAGTGAAGCGATTAGCGGCAGAGCGAAACATTACTGTTTTGATGGTGACACACCATTTAGGTGATGCGCGCAGTATCGCGAACAAGTTTGTGTTTGTGGCATTGGGTAAGGTTTTAGTCGAAGACTCGATAGATGCGCTAACTGTCGATCACCCACAAGTCGAATTGAGTTCCTTTGTTCGAGCAGGTGAGTGAAGACTCATTCAGCCTTGATATTGAATACTTCTTGATATTGAGAGCGTCGAAAACAAAAAGACCTAGCATGTGCTAGGTCTTTGATTATCTTTACAAGTAAAGCGAGACGAAGATTAGTCGCCTAGCTTTAGCTCTTTTAAGATTTGGAAGATTTCACGAGAAGCTTTGGCTGGCTTGTTCGCTGATTTTTCTTTGTTAGCTTGGCGAGCGAGCTGACGAAGACGTTGACGGTCTGCTTCAGGGTACATCTCCATAACGTCTGAAATGGCAGTATCGCCTTCAGCTACAACACGGTCACGCAGTTGCTCAAGCTTATGTAGCTCAGCGGTTGCTTGTGAGTGCTTGTTACGTACTTTATCCAAAGCCGCTTGAATTGGCTCAGGATCGACACTACGCATTACTTTACCAATGTACTGAAGTTGACGGCGCTTCGCTTCATTTTTAAAGCGTTGTGCATCTTTAATCGCTTGTGCCAAATCTTCAGACAGAGGAAACTTGTCTAATACAGAAGGCTTTAAACCAACAAGCTCTTCTCCCAGCTTTTGCAGGGCATCCATGTCCGTTTTCATTTCTGTCTTACTTACCCAGATGATTTCTTCTTCTGGTTCCCATGGGGCTTTTTGGTTTTTGCGAGCCATCTTTTCTGCCTATGTCACTATCTCAAACGAATATATTGCCTATTTTAGCAAGAATCTTGGGGAGAAAGCGAAATTCTTGTTATCCTACCTAATATTGACCTACAAAATTAGAATAGATATGGATGTAAAACAGCAAGTCGCCCAGCAAAGAGTTGAGCTAGAAGCCGCAGTAGCTAAAGCGTTGGATATGGCATCAGTGAGTGCAGACGCAGCTGAGGTCGCTATTACTAAGTCAACGGGTTTAAGTGTTTCAACACGTATGTGTGAAGTGGAAAACGTTGAATTTAATAGTGATGGTGCACTAGGTATTACTGTTTACCGTGGCCAGAAGAAAGGCAGCGCATCCACATCTGATCTAAGTGAGAAGGCTATTGCTCAAACTGTCGCAGCGGCACTAGACATTGCTCAATACACTTCGGAAGACCCATTTGCTGGCCCTGCCACAAAAGAATATATGGTGAAAGAAATTCCAGATTTGGATCTTTTTCACCCTGATGAACCAAACCCAGACTATGCCGCGGAGATTGCGATAGCTGCTGAGAAGCAAGCATTAGCTTATAGCGACAAGATCAAGCAAAGTGATGGTGCAAGCTACGACAGTCACTATGGCGTTAAAGTTTATGGTAACAGTCATGGCTTGCTTGCGAGCTACGCTTCCAGTCGCCACAGTACGAGCTGCTGTGTGATTGGGCAAGGCACTAACGGTGAAATGGAACGAGACTACAGCTACACAGTTGCACGTCACCGTGACGAGCTCTGGACGCCTGAGCGTGTAGGTCAAGAAGCTGCAGAAAAAACGATCAGTCGTTTGGATGCTAAAAAACTACCAACAGGCCAATACCCGATTATGTTCGCTAACGATGTCGCAACTGGCTTAATTGGTCATCTTGTGATGGCAATCAGTGGTGGCAACCTTTACCGTAAATCATCTTTCTTGTTGGATCACCTCGGTCAGAAAATTCTACCAGATTGGTTCAATATCTCAGAGCGCCCACATCTTTTACGTGGTTTGGCTTCGAGTCCATTTGATAGTGAAGGTGTTTACACTCAAGACCGTGAAATCATCACCGATGGTGTTTTAGCCACTTACCTACTGACGAGTTACGCTGCTCGTAAAATGGATATGACGCCAACAGGCCATGCCGGTGGCATCCATAACTGGTTCGTTAAATCGACAGGTCAAAGCTTTGAGCAAATGCTAAAAGAATTAGGCACAGGTTTCCTTGTGACTGAAGTGATGGGTCAAGGTGTGAATACCGTTACTGGCGATTACTCTCGTGGCGCTGCGGGTTTCTGGGTTGAGAATGGAGAAATCCAGTACCCAGTATCTGAAGTGACGATCGCGGGCAATCTAAAAGACATGTTCACTCAGATTGTTGCGGTTGGTAACGACGTAGAAACACGTTCGCAAATTCAAACCGGTTCTATCTTGCTTGAGTCGATGAAAGTCGCAGGCGAGTGATTTGCTTAATTTGCTTAGGTTTAAACATAAGATTTAAACCTGAAGCTTAAATCTGATGTATTAAAAAAGGGAGCCAATGGCTCCCTTTTTGTATTTACCGAGTCGGTAATCAAGCTAGATAAGTATGGTGGCTAAGCCTAAGAACACCGATAGGCCAATTACATCGGTTACCGTTGTGAGTGCCATACCACCAGCAAGGGCAGGGTCGATATTCATCTTCTTCAGCATCACTGGAATGGTTACGCCTGCAATACCCGCGACAATCAAGTTTGTCATCATCGCTGCAGAGATAATGCCTCCCAAGATCCAATTGCCTTTCCAAGCAACCACTATACCGCCAATGATAACGGCCCATAGAATGCCGTTAAGGAAGCCTATAGAGGCTTCTTTGAGTAGTAATTCACGTTTGTTACTGTCACCAATGTGACCAAGTGCTAAACCTCGAATGACCAGAGCAACGGTTTGGTTACCAGCAACACCACCCATGGACGGTACGATGGTCATCAAAACAGCGATGGCTGCCATCTCATTCAGTGTCGCCTCAAACATATTAGACACAGACGCTGCTGCGAGTGCCGCCAAAACATTTGCGCCTAACCACACACTACGACGACGAGCGGATTTGACGACCGGAGCGAAGGTGTCTTCGTCATCGTCCATACCCGCCATACTCATCATAGAGTGTTCAGCATCTTCACGAATGACATCAACCACGTCATCGATCGTAATACGGCCAACAAGGTGTTGATTTACATCGACAACAGGAGCTGAAACCCAGTTACGACGTTCGAAGAGGCTGGCGATATCAGAAGCACTGGTTTCCACAGCGATAGCTTCGTCGGCATCTTCCATTACTTCCGAAACCGCCACATCGGGTTGTGTTGTGATCAATGTACTGAGTGAAAGGTTACCAATGAGACGTTCATCGTCGTCGATAACATAGAGAGCATCAGTTGCGTCAGGTAATTCACCACGCATACGTAAGTAACGCAAGACAACTTCAACATCGACATCACCACGGATTGTGATTACGTCAGTGTTCATTAACGCACCCGCTGAATCTTCGGGGTACGATAGTGCGGTTTCAACTAAAGCACGATCAACGGAGTCCATTTGAGAAAGTACTTCGCGAGAAACATCGTCGGGTAGGCTTCGAAGTACGTACGCGACGTCATCGGTTTCCATGCCTTCGGTTGCTTCTGCCAAGGTTTCTGGTGCCATTTTCGACACAAGAGCATCTTTGACGTCTTCGTTTAGCTCATCAAGAATTTCACCGTAGTCTTCAGGATCGGTGAGTTGCCAGAGTACATCACGACTTTTGCGAGGGGAGGCTTCTAAAAGGTGTGCAATATCTTCAGGTTCCATGTCCTGAAGCTGTCGGCGTACATGAACAAATCGGCCGTTTTCTAGGGCTTCGCTGACTTCTTGGAGGGTTTGGTGAGCTTGGTCGAATTCTAATTGCTCTGCCATATTTTCCTCCTATCTCATTATTTTAACAATGCTTGGAATAGTAACTTAATTCTGGGGCTTATTTAAATCATTAACTTAGGTAGAACTAAGATTTAATATTGGTTGGTTCGTTGTTTGAGTTTTTGGCGGCGTGAGTGACGTATTTCGTTACTCACCCTCATCAAACTTTGCTTCAATTAGCTGACAGACAGCATCAAGAGCTTGCTGAGAATCAGAGCCTGCCGCTTGAATGGTAATGTGTTGCCCTTGCGCTGATTCCAGCATAAGTAGCCCCATCACGCTATCTGCAGTCGCGATCTTATCTTCTTCGCTATGGATAGTAATGGTCGCATCAAAGCTTTGCGCTAGCTCAACCAACTTGACGGCTGCTCTAGCGTGAAGACCCAAGCGATTTTGGATCAGTACAGTTCGAGTTAATTCCATGGTTAGCCCTGTTGGTGCTTCTCTAGGGAGGCGTGTCTGATCTGAACTTGATGGCCAAGTTGATCGAAATACTCACCAATTTTCTGAGTCAGATAAACCGAGCGGTGTTTGCCGCCAGTACAGCCAATCGCGACCGTTAGGTAACTGCGATTATTCTTTTCTAGCATTGGTAACCACTGCTCGATAAAGCCTTGGATTTGTTGCTTGAGCTCTAGAACTTCCGGGTGCTTTTCTAGAAAAGAGTGAATAGGGGCATCAAGACCTGTTAATGGTCGTAGAGCGGGTTCCCAATGAGGGTTCGGCAAGAAGCGTACGTCAAACACATAGTCAGCATCGCTTGGTAGACCATATTTAAAGCCGAAAGACTGAAAAACAATGATCAGCTCTTGCTTCTCTTTACCTTCAACTTTAAAGCGAACCTTTTCACTCAATTCGTAGAGGTTGCAGTCGCTGCTATCAATTACAATGCAGGCTTGTTCAGCAAGCGGTGTTAGGAGTGTCTTCTCTAAATCGATAGCTTGTTCAAGAGAGAGCTTTTCTTGGCCAATCGACAAAGGATGGATTCGGCGAGTTTCACTGTAGCGTTTAAGTAGCGTTTGCTTGCTCGCATCTAAGAACAACACGTTCACATCGATGTCGGTTGCAGACTCAAGCTGCTCAAGCGTATCTGTGACTAATTGAGGCTCTTTCGGTAAGTTACGAATATCAATGCTAACGGCGACGTTTTGATTGATTTCACGAACTGACTCGACGAAGTCGTTGAGCAGATTTACTGGAAGGTTATCGACACAGTAATACCCCAAGTCTTCAAGGACTCGTAGCGCGACACTTTTACCTGCTCCTGATTGGCCACTAACAACGATTAACCGCATGTTATTGCTCGCAAGTTGGCACTTGAATCATGATGTCGTAAAGCTCTTGATCGCTTTGAGCATTACGCAACTGTTTAAGAGTCTGCTTGTCGTTAAGTCGTTCTGCCATGCAAGAAAGGGTTTTTAGATGCTCCTTACATTGTTCACTTGGAACAAGCAGAGCAAATAGTAGATCGACAGGACGGTTATCAATCGCATCAAATTCGATGGGATCTTGGCATTGCAGTAATACAGCAATTGCTTTGTCACTGACGTTCATACGAGCATGGGGAATAGCAATGCCATTACCAATACCTGTACTGCCCATTTTCTCGCGGCTCAACATGCACTCAAACAGTTCTGTTGAATCTTGACCACAGCTTTCTGCTGCGATCTGACTGATGAGCTCAAGGGCTCTTTTCTTGCTTGTGCATTGGACTGCACTTTTGGTGCAGTCCAATGAAAGTACTTCGCTTAATTGCATGTTAGTGACTACTTAGCTTTTCTTTGTGCTTGTTGAGTTGACGGACGAGTTTATCAACCAATGAATCAATCGCAGCATACATACTTTCATCTGTTGCTGTTGCATGAATCTCTCCTTGGTTTACATGAAGGGTCGCTTCTGCAATTTGATTGATTTTCTCAACTTTTAAAACAACCTGAATGCTATTGATGTGATCAAAAAAGCGTTCAAGTTTTTCGAATTTGGTGTGAACATAGTCTTGCATTGAATCGGTAAGATCAACGTGATGGCCTTGAATATTGATTTGCATAGACTTTCCTTTTCAGTTGGTTGCCTGACTATAACTAAATCTATAGCTAACTAAATTAGCCTACAGCAGGCGTTTACGCTGACTAGATGGGGCGATGCCCAGAGACTCACGGTATTTTGCTATGGTACGTCTAGCTACCTGAATTCCTTGGTCAGCCAGTAAAGCAGCAATCTTACTATCACTTAGAGGTTTCGCGGTATTTTCCGCCGCGACAAGCTTCTTAATGAGCGCACGAATTGCTGTCGATGAACACTCTCCGCCATTGTCTGTACTGACGTGGCTCGAGAAAAAATATTTGAGTTCGAAGATGCCACGTGGTGTGTGCATGAATTTTTGAGTCGTCACACGAGAGATTGTGGATTCATGCATATCAACGGCTAACGCAACATCGTTGAGAACCATAGGTTTCATCGCTTCTTCGCCATGTTCGAAGAAATCATGTTGATGTTCAACAATACATCGTGCAACTTTGAGTAGCGTCTCATTTCGACTTTCTAAGCTCTTAATTAGCCATTTTGCTTCTTGCAAATTTGAGCGAATGTACTGGTTGTCGGCGCTGCTACCTTTGCTTCCAAGGTCGGCGTATTGTTGATTCACTTTCAGTTTAGGCACGCTGTCTGGATTTATGGTGACTAACCACTTACCAAGATCTTTGAATACTGAAACATCAGGAACAACATATTCGGTTTCATCTGGTGTAATCTTACTGCCAGGTCGTGGATCCAGTTGTTGAATCAGTTGCAAAACCTCACGCAGTTCTGCTTCTTTCAACTTAGTTTCTTTGATAACCAGTTTGTAATCACGGTTACCTAGTTGGTCGATATGGCTAGTAAGTACTAACTTAGCTTCATTAAGCCAAGGGGTATCTTGCGGGAAGGTAGCCAGTTGTAGTAACAAGCAATCTTGCAGGTTGATTGAACCGACACCTAAAGGGTCAAACTGCTGAATACGTTTGCGAACGGCTTCAATCTCATCAAGCTCTACTTCTTCTCTATCGAAGTTTTCAAGAATATCTTCACAAGATACGGTGAGGTAGCCATAGTCATCAATGGCATCTATTAAAGCAAAAGCGATGCTTCTATCTGTTTCAGTGAATGGTGTTAGGTCGAGCTGCCAAAGTAAGTAATCATGTAGGCTTTCAGTCGTCTCACCTTGGTAAACTGGCATGTCATCATCAATCGCAATACCAGTGTTTCCGGTGTTTGCACTGTAGACATCCTCCCAAGTTGTGTCGATTTCTAGTTCATTACCAATCTCTGATTTTTCGATTAAGTCTGAGCTATCAGGTAAGTCTTGCTCTGTGGCTTCAACTGTTTCTTTCTCGTCACTGCTAGGTTTTTCTTCCGATGCAGGCGTTTCTTCATTGCCTTCTTCGACATCGAGTAGTGGGTTAGATTCAAGTGCTTCTTGAATCTCTTGCTGCAAATCTAATGTAGACAACTGCAACAAACGAATCGCTTGCTGCAATTGAGGAGTCATTGCTAACTGTTGGCCTAGCTTAAGTTGTAATGAGGGTTTCATTCAGTGTGACTTACCTAGTTATTATTCTTAGAATTCTCGATACTCTCTATCTAATCATAGACGGAATTGTTCGCCTAGATAAACTTGTTTAACTTGCTCGTTATTGAGAACATCTTCAGGAGTACCTTCAGCAATCAGGTGCCCTTGGCTTACGATGTAAGCTTTTTCACACACGTCTAATGTTTCACGGACGTTGTGGTCGGTAATTAGAACACCTAAGCCGCGATCGCGTAGGTGAACAATGATTTTTTTGATATCAATAACCGAGATTGGGTCAACACCAGCAAAGGGTTCATCCAATAGAATGAACTGAGGGTTTGCCGCTAGAGCTCGAGCAATCTCAACACGACGACGCTCACCACCTGACAGAGCCATACCATTACTGGTGCGGATATGTTGGATGTGGAACTCTTCTAGAAGGTCTTCTAACTTATCTTGACGCTGCTCGTTGGTCATCTCGTCACGCGTTTGTAAAACGGCCATGATGTTGTTCTCAACGGAAAGCTTTCTGAAAATAGAAGCTTCTTGAGGTAGGTAACCGATACCAAGACGCGAGCGACTGTGCATTGGCAAAATACTGATGTCTCGGTCATCAATGCTAATCGTGCCTTCATCACGAGCGACCAGACCTACAATCATATAGAAAGAGGTCGTTTTGCCTGCCCCGTTAGGCCCAAGTAGTCCAACGATTTGACCAGACTCTACCTGCAGGCTTACGTCGGTTACAACTTTACGCTTGCTGTACGTTTTTGCTAGGTTTTTTGCTTTAAGAACAGCCATGGCTACTTATTCACTTCCGCAGGTTGTAAGACCGTTGATACACGTTCGCTACTATCACTATCGGCAACCAGTTTTTGAGAAGCGATTTGATAAGTAATCTTAGAGCCACGGATGATACTGCCATCTTGAGAGAGCATTGCATTCTTGGTCATGATCAATTTATCGGCAATCAGTTGATAATGTAAATCATCAGCTTCACCGTAAAGTGTTTTTCCATCATCAGTGAGTTGAGAGAAAGTCGCAGGCTTGCCATAGCCTTGAATTTCTTCTATCTCACCGTTGACCGCATTTCGAGTAACAATGACCTTATCGGCATTGATGTTGATGCTACCTTGCTTAAGGTTTACATCACCAAGGAAGGTCACTTGGTTACTTTTCATATCCAATTGCTGGCTGTCTGAGTCAATGTAGACAGGCTGCTCACTATCCGAAGATAGGGCATAGACATTAGGTGCCGCAAGGGTCAAAGCGAATAAACTAAGGTGTAAGAGTTTCATATCTACCTTGAACAGAATTAAAGAGAGTCGCATTGTTGGTACCGAAGTTACCCTTCATTGCTTGACCCTCAGTTTCAAAAAATGTACCGATCATATGGACCGGAGTCTCTGAATAAAAATCTCGGCTAGTCAGCTCAACAACCATTTTATCTGTGGTCATAGTATCGAAACTGGCTTCTGGCAATAGATTCTTTGCCACAACGTTGTCATAGAACGTGACAACTTGATTCTCATCCATAATCGCGCGATCAGCGGTGACTTGCCATTCAATCGTATGTCCTTCCCGGAACACCGAAAGAACAGGATTTTGAAAATGTGTATCACCAACTACTGAATAGTGTTCTAAATACGTCGACTCAACTTGATAGCTACGGATACCTGATTGGTCATAGCTTATGTTGTTTAGACTTTTGCCGCTAAAAGCGGGCAGCTCCAAATTTGGAGCCACTTGTATTGTCGAAGCTTGCTCTTTGTCGAACAAATAATAGGTCGACCAAGAAGCAATAAATATGAGTATTAAATAGATAATACGAGTAAAACTCATATGCTTAAACCTTTATGCACGTCGAGTTCATTTCTTGCTTGCAGAATAAGGTCACATACTTCACGTACAGCACCATGGCCGCCGTTAATCGTGGTCACATAATTCGCTCGCTTCGCAAGTAGTGGGTGACCATCTGCCACGCATACCTTTAAGCCAACTTTTTCCATGACAGGCCAGTCGATCAGATCGTCTCCGATGTAGCCTGTATTTTCAGGCGCAACAGAAAGTTTATCGCAAATATCGTAATACGCTTTTACTTTATCATCTTGGCCTTGATAAATAAGTTTAATACCCAGAGCTGTCATGCGGTTTTCAACAATTTGAGATTTACGACCAGTTATGATTGCGATTTCAATACCAGCATTCATCAGTGATTTGATACCGTAGCCATCACGAGTATGAAAGGTTTTCAGCTCTTCACCGTTGTTGCCCATGTAAATACGACCGTCCGAGAATACGCCATCGACATCACAAATTAGCAGTTTGATCTCTTTTGCTACGGCAAATACGTCTGAATCGACCGTGCCGTATAACGTTTCAACTGTCTGCGTCATTACATTACTCCTGCTTTCAGTAAGTCATGCATGTTCAAAGCTCCAACTAATGTACCTTCATGGCATAACATCAGGCCATTAATACTTTTAGCCTGCATTAAGTTTAGCCCCTCAACTGCAAGCATGTTTGGTTCTGCTACCGTAGGATTAAGCGTCATTACGTCGCCAATCTGAGTGTTATGAATATCAACACGTTTGTCTAAGATACGGCGTAAATCACCATCAGTAAAAATACCGGCCATTTGACCATCGCTACCAACGATTGCCGTCATGCCTAAGCCTTTCTGAGATATCTCTAATAGAGCATCTCTTATCAGAGCATCCGGAGCCACAACAGGCAGAGCATCACCTGTGTGCATGATGTCATCGAGTTTCAACAGTAATTGACGACCTAAAGCGCCACCTGGATGAGACAGAGCAAAATCTTGAGCGGTAAAGCCTCGTGCCTGTAAAAGTGCAACGGCTAGTGCATCCCCCATCACCAAAGTAGCAGTGGTACTGGTTGTTGGCGCTAAGCCCAGTGGGCATGCTTCTTCCGGTACTGAAATTTGTAAATGGATATCAGATAAGGTCGCCATGTTCGACGCTGGCTTACCTGTCATACTGATAATCTTAATGTTCAAACGCTTTAATACTGGGAATAGGCTGAGGATCTCTCCTGATTCACCTGAGTTTGATATTGCAATCACAATATCGCCAGGTTCGATCATTCCTAAATCACCATGTGCCGCTTCACCTGGATGTACAAAGAAAGCTGATGTACCAGTACTTGCCAGTGTGGCTGCTATTTTGTTACCAATGTGGCCTGATTTACCCATGCCCATCACAACGACTTTACCTTTGTTGTTCAGGATAAGATCGCAAGCCTTGCAAAAATCATCATTAAAATATTGGTCTAATTGAGTAAGACCTGCAACTTCGGTTTCCAAAACTTGTTTTGCAACACTGCGATAATCAAATGGCTGAGACATCAAATACTCCAAGTACGGGAATTTAAATCAACAATTAAGCCGACATGTTCATAAGTAAGTAAGCTTGGTAGGCCACGAACGTTATGATTAACACGCCGCCTTCAATACGATTCACACTGCGAGATTTACCTAGTGCCATTACCACGAGTAAAAGTGATACGCCTAGCATTACCCAGAAATCTCTACCCATAGCAAATTCACTTAAGATTGAAGGGTTGAGGATGCCCGGTATCCCCATCACTGCAAGAATGTTGAATACGTTCGAGCCAATGATATTACCTACGGCCATGTCATCTTCCCCTTTCATTACACCGGCAAGTGATGCGGCAAGTTCGGGAAGACTGGTACCAACAGCAATAATGGTTAAACCAATCACAAGATCGCTCATGCCAAAGAACTTCGCGATAACAACCGCGTTATCAACCAACATATTGGCCGCTAAAGGTAGAATAATTAGACCAACTACTACCCACATGGCGGCTTTAAGGTTACTTACGCCCTCAGGGATCTCTGACTCTTGTTCATCAAGGAAAGCATCGCCGTTCTTTTTCTCGCTACGGCTGATTTGTAACATCGCAAATAAGAAAGCGGCGAAAAGAACAAACAACAACACGCCTTCGTAGAAACCTAAATGGTTATCCCAAAGCAGTGCGCCTGCTAGTAGAGTGACACCAATCATTAATGGTAGTTCACGGCGAATTACGCCTGAACTAATTGATAGCGGTTTGATAAGTGCTGTAATACCCAAAATCAGAGCGATGTTGGCGATGTTAGAACCGAGAACGTTACCAACAGCCGTATCTGTTTTGCCGTCAAGAGCTGCTGTTGCTGAAACCATCATTTCAGGGGCTGAAGAGCCCATTGCTAGAATCGTCATACCGATAACTAATGGTGATATACCGAAGTTGCGAGCAAGAGCGGCGGCGCCGAAGACCAGTTTATCTGCGCTCCACACCAAAAAACCTAGGCCGATAATAAGAAACGCAATCGCTTCAAGCATGATGATTCCTAAAAATTAATAAAAAACGGAGAATTAACCGCTAATTTTGACTTGTTGCTAGATAAAAGGGAAGTCACTCGACAAATTAATTGCCCGTTAGCAGTAAAGAAATGTCGCTGAATGATGAATTTCTTAATGCTTTCAAATCCCTGTCACTGTTTTCTGTTTTGTACAATTAATTGAACAGTGCTTTTAATTCTAAAGTAGACTCATTATTATTGCAGCCACAATTGGCGTTTTTTAGAGCAAGGAAACAACAAGATCATGTTGAATACTGAGCTTGTAAAAGTTAAAAACCTAAGTTTCTCTCGAGGTGAACGAGTTATCTTTGATGACATCAGTTTAGAAGTACCTCAAGGAAAAATAACCGCAATTATGGGCCCTTCAGGGATCGGTAAAACGACCTTGTTGCGTTTGATCGGTGGACAATTACCGCCAGATAGCGGTGAAATTTGGTTTGATGGGGACAATATCCCTGCATTATCTCGTCGAAAGCTCTATCAAGCACGTAAGAAAATGAGCATGCTTTTTCAATCGGGTGCACTTTTTACGGATCTCAATGTCTTTGATAATGTGGCGTTTCCACTGCGAGAGCACACTGAACTTAATGAAAAATTCATTCGTACCATCGTATTACTAAAACTTGAAGCGGTGGGTTTACGAGGCGCAGCAGAATTAATGCCAAGTGAACTGTCTGGTGGTATGGCGAGGCGTGCGGCGTTAGCTCGAGCAATAGCGTTGGATCCGGAACTTATCATGTACGATGAACCTTTTGTTGGCCAGGATCCAATTACCATGGGCGTTTTGGTTGAACTCATCCGAAACCTCAACCAAGCTTTAGACTTAACCTCGATTGTGGTGTCGCATGACGTCCCAGAGGTGATGAGTATCGCTGATTGGGTTTATTTGATGGCTGATGGGAAGATTATTGCATCGGGCTCGCCTGAGGAGTTGTACAACAATAGCGATCCTCGAGTGCAGCAATTTTTGCAAGGTGAAGCGGATGGTCCCGTGCCATTTAGGTTCCCTGCAAAGAGCTTAGAAGAGGATCTGTTTTAATATGATTGTTAAAACTATTGTAGGTGTCGGTAGACGCACACTTGCGATCTGTGAGTCATTTGGTCGAGCAAGCCTAATGTTATTTGGGGCTTTGTTTGGCATCCCGCGACTAAAAAACTTCCCCTTATTAGTAAAACAACTTTATAGCGTTGGCGTTCAGTCATTGGCTATTATTTTAGTTTCGGGTTTATTCATCGGTATGGTGCTGAGTCTTCAAGGCTATGTCGTACTTATCGACTACGGCGCTGAAGGTAACCTTGGTCAAATGGTCGCACTTTCACTGTTACGTGAGTTGGGCCCAGTTGTGACTGCGTTATTGTTTGCAGGCCGCGCAGGTTCAGCATTAACCGCTGAAATTGGTTTAATGAAAGCAACAGAGCAGATTTCCAGCCTTGAGATGATGGCTGTTGATCCTCTTAAACGTATTATTGCACCACGACTTTGGGCTGGGCTTATCTCAATGCCGTTGTTAGCTATGATCTTTATGGCGGTCGGGATTTGGGGCGGTCAGCTAGTTGGTGTTGATTGGAAAGGCATTGATCACGGCAGTTTCTGGTCTGCGATGCAGTCTTCAGTTGAGCTTGGTCGAGATATTGGTAATAGCATGATCAAATGTATGGTTTTCGCTATCACCGTAACTTGGATCGCACTTTTCAACGGTTATGACGCAGTACCGACTTCTGAAGGCATTAGTCAGGCAACCACGCGCACAGTCGTGCACTCTTCTCTAGCGGTACTAGGGCTAGATTTTATTCTTACCGCATTGATGTTTGGGAATTAATCATGCAACAAACTCGAAAACTAGAATTATGGGTCGGCACCTTTGTTATAGCCGGAATTTGCGCAATCTTAATCATGATCTTTCAAGTCGCTGACGTAAAAGGCTTAGGTTCAAACCATACTTACAACTTAAAAGCGACTTTCGACAATATTGGTAGTCTAAAGGTTCGTTCTCCAGTGAAGGTCGGTGGCGTTGTTGTTGGTCGAGTTAAAAGCATTGAGCTTGATACCGAGAGTTACCTTCCTGTAGTCGAATTGTCTATTGATGCGAAGTACTCACAATTTCCTGATACCTCTAGTGCTCAAATCTTAACGTCAGGCTTGATCGGTGAGCAATATATCAGCCTAGTACCAGGGTTCATTTTTGATGACGAAGAGATGCTGGTTGATGGTGATTCGATTGAAGACACTAAATCAGCACTAGTGCTAGAAGATTTGATTGGCCAAGTGCTGTATAGCGTTGGTGGTTCTGATAACAACGAAGCTAAGGAGTAGTCTCATGTCACAGTTCAAAAACATGTTGAAGACTAATGCCATTTTGAAAAGATTGGTTATGACTGCGGTCGCTTTATTGATATCGACTCAAGCCTTTGCTGCTGAATCGATTGACCGCACTCAGCCTTATCAGATGATGACTCAAGTAGCTGAAGTCGCTTTTGAACGTTTAAAAAACGAGCAAGAAAACATTCACAATGATCCTGAGTTACTAAAGGTCATCGTGGAAGAAGAATTGATGCCTTATGTGAATGCTCAATATGCGGCACTTAAGTTGTTAGGGCCTAACTTAAAAGGTGCGGACAGAAAAGATGTACGCGTATTTATTGATGCATTCCGTAAATACCTCGTTTCTTCTTATGCTCAAGTGTTGACTCAATACACAGATCAGACAATTGAATTTGGTCCAGAGCCAAAAGTGAAGCCGGAAAGCCGCATCACCAGTATCAAGGTTGATATTATTGATACACCTCGACCAAACATTAAACTTGAGTTTAAGCTACGTAAAGATAAGAAGTCGGGTGAGTGGAAGGCATTTGATATGGTTGCTGAAGGTATTAGCCTATTATCGAGCAAGCAATCAGAGTGGAATACTAAAATTCGTCAAGAAGGCATTTTACAAGTTGCTGATGAATTGGAGAAACTGTCCGCACAGCCGATTCGTTTTGAGAGTAATAAATAATGAGCGACTCTCAATGGCAAAAGCTAAGTTCTAAAGAGTTCCAACTTCTCGGAGACATTGACCGAGATACCGTCCCTGCAATCTGGCGTATATTAGAAAAGTGGCAAACGACGGAATCGAGTGTTGAAATTAACCTCAGCCATATAAATAGAGTCGATTCAGCAGGAATGGTGATGCTAATTCACTTATTAGAGCATGCAAAAAATCAAAACTGTCATATAATGCTCAGTTTCGTGCCAGAACAATTACGAACGTTGTTCCAATTGAGCAATATCCAGCCAATGATGGCAGAACACATAAAAAATTAGGCAGGAGCTATTTGTGGACAGCACAAAAGTACAAGAATTATTAGCAGAAGCACTGAACCTTCAGGAAATTTTCGTGAAGGGAGAAGGCAGTCATTACGAAGTTGTTGCGGTTGATGCATGTTTTGACGGCATGAATCGAGTTAAGAAGCAGCAACTAATCTACGGCCCACTAATGGAATACATTCAACGCAATGATATCCATGCTCTTTCTATTAAGGCTTTTACGCCTGAAGAGTGGGAACGTGATAAGAAACTGATGTCACTTTAAGGTTTATGATGGAAAAGTTTCGAGTTATTGGATCGGATAAACCGCTAAGCGGTGAAGTGACGATCTCCGGCGCAAAAAATGCAGCGCTACCTATTTTATTTGCTTCAATTCTTGCTGAAGAGCCAGTAGAAGTCAGTAATGTTCCTCACCTACGTGACATCGATACGACGATGGAATTGCTTAAGCGTTTAGGCGCAAAAGTATCGCGTAATGGTAGCGTTCATGTTGATGGCAGCGAAATCAACGAGTTCTGTGCGCCATATGATTTAGTGAAAACAATGCGTGCTTCTATTTGGGCTTTAGGTCCGCTAGTCGCTCGCTTTGGTGAAGGACAAGTGTCACTTCCTGGTGGTTGTGCTATTGGTGCTCGACCTGTTGATTTACATATCCATGGCCTAGAACAATTAGGTGCGACCATTAAACTGGAAGATGGTTATGTGAAAGCAAGTGTTGATGGCCGCTTGAAAGGCGCGCACATCGTGATGGATAAAGTAAGTGTGGGTGCCACCATTACTATCATGTGTGCAGCAACGCTAGCAGAAGGAACGACAGTACTTGATAACTCGGCCCGCGAGCCTGAGATTGTTGATACAGCTGATTTCCTAAACAAGCTAGGTGCTAAGATTTCTGGCGCAGGTACAGACACGATTACGATCGAAGGCGTTGAACGTCTTGGTGGTGGTCACCACTCTGTGGTTGCTGACCGTATTGAAACCGGTACTTTCCTAGTTGCTGCTGCTGTGTCTGGCGGTACCGTGACTTGTCGCAATACTAACGCTCATCTTCTTGAAGCTGCATTAGCGAAGCTTGAAGAAGCGGGTGCGAAGGTTGAAACGGGCGAAGACTGGATAAGTCTTGATATGACAGGTCGTGAGCTGAAAGCGGTAAAAATCGTAACAGCACCTCACCCTGGTTTCCCTACTGATATGCAAGCACAATTTACTTTGCTTAACATGATGGCGAAGGGCAGTGGTGTTATCACGGAGACTATCTTTGAAAACCGCTTTATGCACATTCCTGAATTACAGCGAATGGGTGCGAAAGCTGAGATTGAAGGTAACACGGCTATCTGTGGTGAAACGGAAAAATTGAGCGGTGCTCAAGTAATGGCAACGGACCTGCGCGCATCTGCGAGCCTTGTTATTGCTGGCTGTATCGCTCAAGGCGAAACTATCGTTGATCGTATTTATCACATCGATCGTGGCTACGATAAGATTGAAGATAAGCTTTCAGCCCTAGGCGCAAACATTACACGATTTAGTGATTCGAACTAACTTCGGTTAGTGGGTTCTTGAATTAGTGACATGAAAGCATAAAAGTCGGAACCTTGGTTTCGGCTTTTTTATAGTTGTATTTACCGCAAGTGAATCTGATGCCAATTTTGTGCGAATAGGTGAAAAACTTGACGGTTGAGAGGAACAAAATGATAGCAATATTACGTATTTTCGCAGTGGCGATATTTGCGATTCTTATGTTTGTATTTGGGTGTGGTTACTGTTTACTAAGCCCACGTAACCCGAAACACGTATTTACCTTTGGTCGTTACTTCGGTCGTATGTCTAAAATATTCGGCATGAAGTTAGAACTTCGTATCCCGGAAGATGCTTACTCTCGTGGCCAACATGTTTATGTGGCGAACCACCAAAACAGCTGGGATCTATTCACTATCTCATCAGCAGTGACACCTAAGGTAGTGACGGTTGGTAAGAAAAGCTTAGTGTGGATGCCTCTATTTGGTCAGCTTTACTGGCTGACGGGTAATATCCTAATTGACCGTGCCAATCGCAGCAAAGCGGTAGGTACGATCGACCAAGTAGTGACGAGCTTAAAAGAGAGCGATGTTTCAGTATGGATGTTCCCTGAAGGGACTCGTTCTCGTGGTCGTGGTCTGTTGCCATTCAAAACGGGTGCTTTCCATGCCGCAATTGGCGCTGGCTTGCCTATTATCCCTATCGTGTGTAGCTCAACAGGTGGCGTGAAGCTAAACCGTTGGAACAATGGTCACGTGATAGTTGAAATGTTGCCGCCTATCAGCACTGAAGGTTACGACAAGTCGAACGTTCGTCAACTTGCTAACCTAGCCCGAGAGCAAATGGCCGCTAAGCTTGAAGAGTTAGACAAAGAAGTGGTTGAGCTTAATAAGAAGTAATTTAAGCTAAGCGAAACGATGAATAATAAAAAAGGTTGCCAATAGGGCAACCTTTTTTGTCTCTGATAAACATTCAGCTTTATGCCAACTTGTTTACTAGAAACCGTTTATTCTAGATATTAAAATCTATTTGCGAACTGCAATCGCTTCGATCTCGATACCTACATCTTTTGGTAGACGCGCTACTTCAACACATGAACGTGCTGGGTAGTTTGCAACGCCGTGTTCATCGAAGAATTTACCGTAAACTTCGTTTACTGTACCGAAGTCGTTTAGATCTTTAACGAATACCGTTAGTTTTACGATGTCTTTTACAGTCAGGCCTGAAGCTTCAACTACGGCTTGAACGTTATCTAGAGATTGGCGAGCTTGTTCTGCGATATCTGCAGATACTTCACCAGTTGCTGGGTTTACTGGGATTTGACCAGAAGTCAGTACCATGTTGCCAAGGTCAACACCTTGTACGTATGGGCCGATTGCAGCTGGAGCTGATTCTGTGTGAAGTACTTTAGTCATTGGTTTATTCCATCAGTTATTAGATAAAAAGCAATTTTCAGTGTGCCTACAAACTTTCGATAGGTAAAGAGCAAAATACCCCGCATAGGCGAGGTATTTGATAGTTTATAGGTTCGGTAAATATTGCCGTATGGCGTTATCTTTCTGTCACGATTTCGCGAGAGAAAACTTTTTCGCAGTACTTACACTTCAATCGAATATCTTCTTTCTTTTCAAAGATCTTAAAGCTGCTTTCAACTGGTTCATTGTGAGTAATACAGTTGGTGTTTGGACACTCAAACACATCGTTGATTTGCTCTGGAAGCTCTAATGCTAATTTCTTAACTACTTCGTAATCTTCGATTTGGTTAACCGTAGCGTGAGGTGCATATAGTGCCAGTTTGCTTGCTTGTTCTTCAGTGATAAACACATTCTCAATCTTGAGTAGGTCTTTGCCTCCGAGCGCAGATGAAGGTAGATTTAGGCCAATCGTCACACGTTGATGAGAGTTATGCATGTCGAACAGTTTTAGCACTTTGATCCCGATGTTTGCTGGGATATGGTCGATAACCGTTCCGTTCTTGATTGCTTCAACTTTTAATTGAGTCTCTTTAGACATGATATCTCTCCTCTACAGCGTTTCGTTAAGAACAAGGGCTAGTAATGCTTCACGTGCGTAAACACCGTTCTCTGCTTGCTGGAAGTAGTAAGCGTAAGGTGTTTTATCGACATCGACAGTAATTTCATCAACACGAGGAAGAGGGTGAAGAACCTTTAGGTTATCACGTGCATTTTCCAACATCGGAGCGGTCAAGATGTACGCCGATTTGATGTGCGCGTATTCCGATTCATCAAAACGTTCTTTTTGAACTCGAGTCATGTAAAGAACATCAAGTTCAGGAATGACATCTTCCATGTCTGTCAGTAGTTGGTATTTGATACCCGCTTCATCAAGCTCTTCACAAATGTAGTCAGGCATCGCTAGTGCTTCTGGAGCAACGAAGTAAAAACAGATGTTGTCGAATTTAGCTAGTGCTTGAGTCAGCGAGTGAACCGTACGTCCGTACTTAAGGTCACCGACAAATGCAACATTGAGATTATCTAAGCGGCCCTGTGTCTCAGCGATAGAGAATAGATCTAACAGTGTTTGAGTTGGGTGTTGGTTTGCACCGTCACCTGCGTTAATAACAGGTACACCGTTAGAAAACTCAGAGGCCAGACGCGCAGCACCTTCTTGAGGGTGACGCATTACGTAAGCATCAACATAAGAAGAAATAACCTGTACAGAGTCCGCTAGCGTTTCGCCTTTCTTCGCCAAGGAAGTGTTACCACCACTGTCGAAACCAATCACATCACCACCGATGCGTTGAATCGCAGTTTCAAAAGAGAGACGAGTTCGCGTTGAAGGTTCGAAGAAGCAGCTTGCCACAACTTTGTTCTTGATGAGTTCTGGGTTCGGTTCAGCTTTGAGTTGACCAGCTGTTTGAACAATTAATTCTAGCTCTTCACGAGAAAGCTCTGGAATTGAGATGATGTGCTTTTGATAAAGCGAATTCGCCATGATCTTCTTCCCCACAATAATGTATTGGCCATAAAAAAGCCCCCCATAATGGGAGGCTTTAAAAAAGTGCTGAAAAGCAGAATAGACGACCTGGTAAGCATCTTAGCTTACGAGCAATATTTGGTGTTTTCACAATATTATTATGTGTTTTCACAATATCATTATGTTTTATCACAACATTGCTTGGCGTCATTTTCACTACTCTCAGACAAATTGCCGAGAATTATACGCTTTCAAATTGTGAGCGCAAGCGATTACATCAAGCTTTTGTTTACTTTCATTCTTAGTTATTGACCTAAGGTCGCCACCATTATCGCTTTGATGGTATGCATACGATTCTCTGCTTCATCAAATACAATTGAGTAGTCAGACTCAAACACTTCGTCAGTGACTTCTAAGCCGTTCATTCCATACTTGTCTGCAACTTGCTGGCCGATCACGGTTTCATTGTTGTGGAAAGCGGGCAGGCAATGCATAAACTTCACTTGAGGGTTACCAGTGAGCTTTATGACATCCATATTCACTTGGTAAGGCGTCATTACTGCTACTCGTTCGTCCCAAGCTTCGGGCGCTTCACCCATAGAAACCCAAACATCGGTATAAAGGAAATCACAACCTTTCACGCCTTCGGCAACGTCTTCTGTCAGCGTGATTTTTGCACCAGTATTTTTCGCAATAGCTTGGCACTCTTCAATAAGCTGCTCTTCTGGCCAGAACGCTTTAGGTGCAATAAGGCGAATATCCATCCCCATTTTAGCTGCACCTACTAACAGAGAATTACCCATGTTGTTACGTGCATCTCCTAGGTAAGCAAAACTGATTTGATGCAGACGTTTACCGCGACCATGTTCGATCATGGTGAGGAAATCAGCCAAGATCTGAGTTGGATGGAACTCATCGGTTAGACCGTTCCAAACCGGCACACCCGCATAAGCGCCAAGATCTTCGACAATACTCTGGCCAAAACCACGATATTCAATACCATCGTACATACGACCTAATACACGCGCCGTATCTTTCATTGATTCTTTTTGACCAATCTGAGAACCAGAAGGGCCTAAATAAGAGACTTGAGCTCCTTGATCAAAAGCAGCTACCTCAAAGGCACATCGAGTTCGAGTTGATGCTTTTTCAAAGATCAAAGCGATGTTTTTACCGTTAAGCTTTTTTTGCTCTGTACCTGCATACTTAGCTTTTTTAAGGTCAGCAGACAAGTCGAGTAAAAACTGAATCTCTTTAGGAGTAAAGTCGAGAAGTTTTAGAAAGTTACGATTGCGAAGATTAAAGGCCATCTCTCGCTCCTTGTGTATATAGAATCAATGAAGAACTCAGTTAAACATAAAAATGCTGTATTTGTGAATATTTATTTTATTAAATTGATAAAAAAGGCCAGTACAATGGTACTGGCCTAGATAAGTTAGTGTGTTCGCTTTATTAAATTTTGTAGCTTAGATACCGTCTCTTTCGATAGGACAGCTCATACAACGAGCGCCACCGCGACCACGACCCAGTTCATTGCCTGGAATCGTCAGAACTTCGATACCTGCTTTGTCGTATTTCTCATTGGTGTAAACATTACGCTCATAACCGATAACCGTACCTGGTTTCACGGTAAGTACGTTGTTTGCGTCATTCCACTGTTCACGTTCAGCTTCGTAGTTGTCACCACCTGTGGTTATAATCTTCAGTTGATCGAGTCCTAATGCACCTTCAATAGCAGAAAGGTAGTTGTCAGCCTTTTCTACACGCATCTCGCCATTTTCTTTTGGCGTTAAGCGCCAGGTGTCTAAGTCTTTGCGAACAATTTCTGGGTAGACTGAGAACGTGTCGATATCCATATGAGTCATAACCGTATCAAGGTGCATGCAAGAGCGGTGCTTTGGTAAATCAATTGCAATGACTTCTTTTGCTTGACCCGATTTGAATAAACTCGCTGCTAGGTTTTCGACACCCTGTGGTTTAGTTCGCTCTGAAATACCGATAAGCACGGCGCCTTTACCAATAACTAGGACATCGCCGCCTTCAATATTTGCGTTATCGTAGTGAAGATCCTCATCACCGAAATACTTAATAAAATCTTGGCCAGCGAAGACAGGATGCCAGCGGTATATTGCTCGTAAGTGATTTGTTTCTCGTTGACGAGCAGGCATCATCATCGGGTTAAGAGAGACGCCTCCATAAACCCAACATGAGGTATCTCGTGTAAATAGATGGTTAGGGAGCGGTTCGATAACGAAATCGAGTGGGCGATGCATCTTCGGTAGCATTGAAGATGATTTGATAGGAAGCTCAGAGTAAGCTAAACCACCAAGTAGGATGGTAGCCAAATGCTCATTGTCCATTTGAGCAAGATATTCTCTCAAATCACGCGCAAATGTTGGACCATAACGAAAATCAGATATTTGAGTATTAAGCAACCATTCACGAGCTGGAGCAACAGCAAGTGTCTCAACCAGTAGGTCATGCAGTAATAACACTTCAACGTCTTGGTTACGAAGTGTTGTCGCAAAGGCATCGTGTTCTTCACCTGCGGCTTCTACTGCAAGTACATCATCAAAGAGTAACTCATGACAGTTAGAAGGGGTGAGGTGGGTGAGTGCCCTTTCAGGTCGATTTAGGAGAACTCGTCTTAATTGACCGACTTCGGAGCCAACGTACAGCTTACTCATTTTGCATCCTTACTATTAATCCAGCGTCTATTTATGACAAGCTTGATCGTAATATGCAAGTTTTAAAGCTTGTGTTAATACGAGGTGTTTCTAGAATATTTAGTGTTAAATCCCATATATATTCTATTTATTTATATTTTAACCCAAATAACAGATGTAATTCCCCAACAACCTTTTTGACGATCTATGCTCAAAACCTTGTGAGTTTGGAGTCGACTTTTGTCTGATAATAGTGATTTTTTATTCACTATTATTCATTTTTTGATTTCAGGTCGAGATTTTATGCAACTCTAAAGTTGTCAGGAGTATGCATTTTGTGTGACTAAGCACGCAGTTTTTATTCACTTTCGGCAAAGAGCGCAATAAAAATGAAATGCTAAAACACGCATGGGTTAATAATATGTTGAAAATTTGTTTCTGTGATTTTGATTTCACTTTTTTATTGGTATTGCCTTTGTTATCCGGCGAGAAACTTACCTTTATAAGCCTGATCTAGGTGGCTTTTCTGGACGATCCATGACATATTTCGTGGCAATCAAATTTGATCTTTTCATAGTCAACACTCTGGAGCAGACACATGTCTCACGAAGATGAATATCTATCAGTAGCGGAATTAATTGAATTTCAAAAGGAAGAGACTCGCGACATCATTACAGCGTTAATTGAAGATGGTAGCGATCCTGAAGCTCTATACGATATCGAGCATCACCTATTTGCTGAAGATTTCGGTGTACTTGAGAAAGCGGTTGTTGAAGCCTTCAAAATGGGCTTTGAAGTTCTTGAAGCTGAAGAGACAGAAGACGAAGATGGCAATAAGCTACTTTGTTGTGATGCGACGATGCAGTGTACTCTGAATGCAGAAGCGATTGATGAGCAAGTTGAGAAGCTTGTGAATCTTGCAGAGAAGTTTGACATTATCTATGACGGGTGGGGCACTTACTACGAAGGTGAAGATGCTATCTACCCAGATGAAGATGATGAAGGCGAAGAGTAATCTCTCCCAGTTTTAAAGAATGCCAGCTTCGAGCTGGCATTTTTTTGTCCTCAGAAAAATAAATGTCTTTATATGCATTCATTCTTTATAATGCGTTCAAAATTGATCTAGCTCAAGGAATGACATGCGGCTACCTCTCGATGGTCTTTGGCAAATTTCGCCACTGACGGATCTTTCTATTCCACAAGATGACATTGCCTTTCCTGCTCCGTTAAGTTCAAAGCTCCCTGATAGCTTGAGTGAAGACGATATTGCAAAGCAAGAATGGCACTTGATGCACGACATTGAAGTGGATGATGCCATGTTGGCATGCCCGTTTGTTGAGCTAGTGGTTGCAGGCGTCGATTACTTTGCAGAAGTACGGCTTAATGGCGTTGCTGTGTTTGACTGTGATGGCAGCGAATCTGAATACCGTAAAGACATTCGCCCTTATATGCAGCTTGGTCGAAATCGTTTTGAGATTCTTTTCTTAGAGGAAGAGGAGAGCTTGTTGCTTGAAGAGGACATGGATGAGTCAGCCTCTTCAGCAATTGTCGCTAAATCTGATTCGCGTATCGGGGTTTGGCACGCACCGTACTTGCAATTTGTTCGTAACGTCAAGCTAGAGCAAGTTGTCACCGAGCAAATTTGGCATCACGGTGGCGGCTGTGAGTTTAAAGTGGATGTTATTTATCAGACACTAAAAGCAGGGTTGGTGTCGGCTTCTATTAAATTTAATGGTATGACATTAGTTATGCCGATAGATGTGCGAGCCGAACATACTGGCGTTGTGTTCCAGGTTGAGGCTCCGATCTGTTTTGATCTTGAGAACCCCAATCCTAAGCATTTGTATCCGTTAGAAGTTGAACTCGATGGGCAAAAAGAAAGCTCTTTTGTGGCCTTGAATCCAGCTTCTTGCGTGAGTAACTTCCTGCGTTAGAAGAGTTATTTCTTAGTTACTCTTTTTACAACGATCTGGCCATGACAACTTCACAAGCATCATGGCCAGTTTCTCCCCATGCTGAATCCAGGTGTTCAAAGCCTAGCTTTTCATAAAGTTTCACCGCTGCATTAAGGCATTCTGTCGTTTCTAAGTACATATGTTGATAACCTAAACCTTTAGCCCGGTCCATCGACATATTGACCAACTTCTTAGCTAAGCCTTTACCTCTAGTTACTGGTAAGAAGTACATCTTTTGTAGTTCGCATACTTCGGGCATTCCTGCTAACGGCGCAAATCCACCGCCACCGACGACCTTTCCATTAAGCTCAATCACCCAATATTGCGATCTTTCATTGTTATAAACACTGAACATGTCTTCTAATGTTGGATCTGCTACGCCATAGCCTTTGTCTTCTGTCAGTCCGTTCTCATAAGAAACTTGGCGAATTACGTTAGCAATGCTTGGATTATCTTCTAATTCAATTGAGCGAATAGTGAGGTTAGCAATCTGTTCCATGTTCTGCCTATAAAAATGGGTTACTCATCAGAAGCCCAATATATTGTGATTAAGCATGTTGGTGCAAACAAAACTGTAATTGTGTTGTTTGGCTTTCTGTTTTTCGTAACCAAACTTTTTCGTGGAAATAGTAAGCGATTGTATTTAAAGCTGGCTCTAGCGTGGCCATCACACCGCCAATAAAGGCATCACCAGTTAATAAATAGACAACGGCAAAGGCAACACTAAAATGGATAGCGGCAAAGCTTGCTGTTTTTAGTTTAGTCATAAATTGGCGAGCTTTAAGTGCTGGAATTTGAGCCCAAGCCTTTTCATGAAAATAAAAAGCGACTGTATTTACGGAGGGTTCAATCATGGCAATTAAGCTACCAATCAAGATGTCGCCCGTTAGTACGTAAGCGACACTAAATGCGATAGTAAAATGCAATGCGGCAAAGGTTAGTGTCTTTTTCATGATAATTACTCAATCGTTTTGTTGTTTTGATAGAACTATTATTGAGAATTATTATCATTAATTAAAGTGGGTTGTAAGGATTGATTCGATAGATGAAACCTATCAATAAGTGTGGCGAGTAAGATATATTGGAATCAGAGGCATAAAAAAAGGCTGGTCACGAGGACCAACCTTTCTATTTAGATCGAGAAGTTCGAAGCTTTCTCGTTCAATCAGTTAAAGCGCAGCGATGGTCGCTTTTTGCTCTTCAAGCTTAACAAGAGTCTCTTGGTAGCCTTCAAGCTTTTCACGCTCTTTCGCGATAACAACTTCAGGTGCTTTAGCAACGAAACCTTCGTTACCTAGTTTACCTTCGATACGTTTGATTTCGCCTTGAGTCTTAGCCACTTCTTTATCTAGACGAGCAAGTTCAGCATCTTTGTCGATAAGACCCGCCATTGGGATCATCAATTCAGATTTACCAACAAGCTTCGTTGCACAAGCTGGAGTCACTTCACCATCAGCCAGTACTTTGATGTCATCTAGTTTCGCTAGAGAAGTAAGAACGATCTTGTTTGCTTCGATACGCGCAGCATCTTTCTCATCAGCGACTTTGATCATCACTTCTAGGCCTTTGCTAGGAGCAATATCGTATTCCGCACGTAGGTTACGGATAGCAGTGATGAAAGTCTTAACCCATTCGATATCGTCAACGATCTCAGCATTGAAGTTAGCTTCATTAAACTGAGGAAGTGCTTGAGTCATGATTGTCTCTCCTTCAACACCGTCTACTAGTGGCTTAACGCTCTGCCAGATAGATTCAGTGATGTAAGGAAGAACTGGGTGAGCAAGACGCAGTGTTTTCTCAAGAACCGTGATCAAAGTGTAACGGGTCGCTTGTTGTTGAGCTTCAGTACCCTTCCAAAGAACCGGTTTAGTTAGCTCTAGGTACCAGTCACAGAATTGGTTCCAGATGAATTCGTAAAGCGTGTTTGCTGCCATGTCTAGACGGTAGTTGTCTAGGTGAGCATTAAATTCTTTCGCTGCAACTTCAAACTGAGATTCAATCCACTTATCTGCTAGAGAGAATTCCATGTTTGCACGGTCTTCAACAGACAGTGACATGCCACAATCGTGCTCTTCTGTATTCATCAGTACGTAACGGCTTGCGTTCCATAGCTTGTTACAGAAGTTACGGTAACCTTCAAGACGCTTCATGTCCCAGTTGATGTCACGGCCAGTTGAAGCCATAGCAGCAAGAGTGAAACGTAATGCATCAGTACCGTATGGTTCGATACCATCTTCGAAAGTTTTACGTGTAGCCTTTTCGATCTTAGCAGCCAGTTTAGGTTGCATCATGTTGCCACAACGCTTCTCTACTAGCTCTTCAAGGCCGATGCCGTCAATCATGTCGATTGGATCAAGTACGTTACCTTTCGACTTAGACATCTTGTCGCCGTTTTCATCACGGATAAGACCTGTCATGTAAACGGTTTTGAAAGGTACTTGAGCCTTGCCATCTTCGTCTTTCACGAAGTGCATGGTCATCATGATCATACGAGCAACCCAGAAGAAGATAATATCAAAACCAGATACTAGTACTTCAGATGGGTGGAATGTTTTTAGTGCTTCAGTATCTTCAGGCCAGCCTTGCGTGCCGAATGTCCAAAGTGCAGAAGAGAACCAAGTATCTAGTACGTCGTCGTCTTGCTTAAGTACAACAACAGGCGCTAGGTTGTTCTTTTCACGAACTTCTTCTTCAGTGCGACCTACGTAAACCTTACCATCGTTGTCGTACCATGCTGGGATACGGTGGCCCCACCAAAGTTGACGAGAGATACACCAGTCTTGCACGTCACGCATCCACGCGAAATACATGTTTTCGTACTGTTTAGGTACGAATTGGATTTGGCCATCTTCAACCGCTTTAACCGCAGGTTCTGCAAGAGGTGCTGTGCGCACGTACCATTGGTCAGTCAGCATTGGTTCGATAACCACGCCACCACGGTCGCCGTAAGGGACAGTCAGGTCGTGATCTTTGATCTCTTCAAGAAGACCAAGCTCATCGAATTCAGCAACGATAGCTTTACGTGCAGCAAAACGCTCCATGCTTTGGTATTTAGCAGGGATGTCCGTTGAGTAAACATCGCTTTCTTCGCCGTTCGTTGTGAAGACTTCAGCAGCATCACGGATATCAGCGTTGAACGTTAGGATGTTGATCATTGGTAGGTTGTTGCGCTTACCCACTTCGTAATCGTTAAAGTCATGAGCTGGAGTTATCTTCACACAACCCGTGCCTTTTTCCATATCTGCGTGCTCATCGCCTACGATAGGAATAAGACGGTTTACAACAGGAAGTAGGATTTCTTTGCCGATAAGATCTTTGTAACGAGGATCTTCTGGGTTAACAGCAACGCCAGTATCGCCAAGCATGGTTTCTGGACGAGTCGTCGCTACAACGATGTAATCTTTACCATCAGCCGTTTTAACACCGTTCGCTAGCGGGTAGCGGAAGTGCCACATGAAACCTTTTTTGTCTTTGTTTTCAACTTCAAGATCCGAGATTGCCGTGTGCAGTTTAGGATCCCAGTTTACTAGACGCTTACCACGGTAGATTAGGTCTTCTTCGTATAGACGAACAAACACTTCTTGAGTCGCAGCCGATAGGCCATCATCCATAGTGAATCGTTCACGATCCCAATCTACAGATGCACCAAGACGACGAAGTTGTTGAGTGATCGTGCCACCCGATTCGCCTTTCCATTCCCAGATTTTATCGATGAAAGCTTCACGGCCGTAGTCGTGTTTTGTTTTGCCTTCTTCAGCAGCGATCTTACGCTCAACAACCATTTGAGTTGCGATACCAGCGTGGTCAGTACCCACTTGCCAAAGCGTGTTTTTGCCTTTCATACGTTGAGCACGGATAAGCGTATCCATGATCGTATCTTGGAACGCGTGACCCATGTGTAGGCTGCCAGTGACGTTCGGTGGCGGGATCATGATGCTGTAAGCTTCTTTTGATGTGTCACCGTGTGGCTTAAAGTAGCCTTTCTCTTCCCAAGTCTTGTACAGAGCTTGTTCGATTGATGTTGGGTTGTATGTCTTTTCCATAGTGCTCTTAAACGGATACTGTGAATGGTTAATCGTGGTCAAACTTCATAAGTGAAGCTTCTTGAGTTTAAAGTCAAAGAGAGCTTTAACTATGACGTTTGACTATGGATGTTGAATCTCGATAGTTTGTAGCTGATATCCAGCTTGACGGTAAATTTTATACCTTTCTCGAGCGAGTTGCTTAGCTTTTTCTTCGCAAGGCACGAAGTCTATCACCTGAGCAAAGGCGTTCGCAAAGGTTGTATGATTATCGGCCAGATTAATTACTAGCTGACGATTCCAATTATGTTTTACGCCTTGGTAGCCGATTTCGACGTTGGTTGAATACTTTGGTCCTTCGCCAACCAAGTTGTGTGCCATAAATTCACTGGGTTCAACTTGCCAGAAAACTTCCGCAATACGTTCGGCATGCTCTTTGTCATTACAGTTGAGATAAAGTTTAGCGCCTTGTTTTGCAAAGTGCTGAACAAGAAACAGCACATAGTGAGTAAAACCATCTTCGCGGGCTTGCGGACTGTCTGAAGGCACTATGTAAAAAGTGGCAGTTTGCATACTTAACACTCGAACTGAAAATTGTGGACCTCAATATTACTTGGTCTACAGACTCTAACAAATAGCAGTTATTAAAAAAGGGCCCGTAGGCCCTTTTTACTATTTTGAAGATTGCTCTTCAGTCTCTTGGCCGCTGCGGTTCAATAAGAATTGGACAAGCATTGAGACAGGACGACCTGTCGAGCCTTTCGCTGCGCCTGACTTCCACGCCGTACCAGCACTGTCGATGTGTGCCCAGTGGTACTTCTTAGTGAATTTAGACAGGAAGCAACCAGCAGTAATTGTGCCGCCAGGACGGCCGCCGATGTTCGCCATATCAGCGAATGGGCTGTTTAGCTGCTCATGGTATTCGTCAGCCATAGGTAGACGCCATGCTCGGTCGCTTGCTTGCTCTGAAGCATTAACAAGTTCATGAGATAGTGGGTTGTGGTTTGATAGAACACCACTGATGTGGTGACCTAGAGCAATAACACATGCGCCAGTTAGTGTCGCAACGTCGACAACACAATCAGGTTCAAAACGCTCAACGTAAGTTAGAGCATCACATAAAACCAAACGACCTTCTGCATCAGTATTTAATACTTCAACGGTTTGACCAGACATCGTAGTTAGGATGTCACCAGGGCGATAAGCGTTGCTACCAGGCATATTTTCACAACCCGCTAGAATACCAACAACGTTGATTGGCAGGTTAAGTTTCGCCAATGCTTTCATTGTACCGAATACAGAGGCAGCACCACACATATCGTACTTCATCTCATCCATGCCTTCGCCAGGCTTAAGTGAGATACCGCCTGAATCGAAAGTAAGACCTTTACCGACTAGGACGATAGGTTTTGCGTCTGGATCCGCAGCGCCTTTGTATTCCATGATAGACATCATCGATTCGTTCTTAGAGCCACGGCCTACTGCTAGGTATGAAGTCATACCCAGTTTTTCCATCTCTTCTTCGCCAATGATCTTAGTCTTCACAGTTTCATAATCGTCAGCTAGGCGACGAGCTTGAGATGCAAGGTAAGCAGGGTTTGCGATGTTCGGTGGCATATTGCCTAGATCTTTCGATGCTTTCACACCTGAAGCAATAGCAAGGCCATGAGAAATAGCTTTCTCACCAAGGCTCAATTCACGACGTGTAGGTACGTTGAATACCAATTTACGTAGTGGGCGACGAGTCTCTGGCTTATTACTCTTGAATTGGTCAAACGTGTAAAGGCCATCTTTAGTTGCTTCTACAGCTTGACGAACTTTCCAGTAAGTGTCGCGACCTTTAACGTGAAGTTCTGTAAGGAAACATACTGCTTCCATAGAACCTGTTTCGTTTAGTGTGCTGATGGTTTTTTGGATGATTTCTTTGTATTGACGTTCGCCTAGCTCACGCTCTTTACCACAGCCTACCAGTAGAACACGTTCTGAAAGTACACCAGGTACTTGATGCAGTAGTAGCATCTGGCCAGGTTTACCCTCTAGATCACCGCGACGAAGCAGTGAACTAATATAGCCATCGCTAATCTTATCTAATTGCTCGGCGACTGGAGAAAGGCGGCGCGGTTCGAATACACCGACAACGATACATGCGCTGCGTTGTTTCTCTGGGCTGCCACTTTTTACACTGAACTCCATGCGTACTCCTACATCCTGAAGACAAATCGAACTAAATGTTAGATAATGGGTTCTTACTTGTTGGATCCTATAATGGAACTAACCTTAAAGAAGAACGCTAACACTTAGCTAAAAATTTAAAAAAATAAAAGGTTCAACGGGAAATTATAGTGATTCAATCAAAAAAACAAGTTTTGTATAGGTAATTTGAGCGTGATTATTGTTAGATATTTGATCCGCGAGACAATCAAGAGCCAATTTGCGATCTTTTTTGTTCTCTTTCTCGTGTTTCTCAGCCAAAAATTCATCAGTGTTTTAGCGGACGCCTCTGATGGTGATATCCCAGCGAGCCTCATATTATCAATTGTTGGCTTAAATATGCCCGCGATGGGCTTATTGATGCTTCCACTCAGTATCTATATTGGTATTTTACTTACTTTTGGTCGCCTTTACGCTGAAAGTGAAATAGTCGTAATGAACGCGACTGGTATTGGTAATAAATTCCTTATTCAATCTGCACTTTACTTGGCCTTAATCACAGCATCTGTTGCTGCTTTTAACTCATTTTGGCTGTCTCCTTGGTCGCAAGATAAAGTTGAGCAAATGTATGAAGAAGTGGCTGCAGAGAACAGTGTGGATTTACTGCCAAAAGGTAAGTTTGAAGGCACTCCTGATGGTTCTTCAGTCGTTTTCATCGATGACATCGACGGTAATAAGTTAGAAAATGTGTTTGTAGCTCAAATGCGCCCACGTGATTCAGTGTTACCTAGTGTAATGTTCTCTAAATCCGGAGACGTAAAAGAGCTTAGCGATGGTCGACAAGTGATTGTGATGTACGATGGTACCCGTCATGAAGGTGTTCCAACTCGTCTTGATTATATGGTGACACACTTTGAAGAGTACGAAGGCCTGATTGGCCAACGTGAAGTTGAGAAGAAAGGCCGTGACTGGGAAGCCATTCCTACGCTCGATCTGATTGGTAATCCAGAAAACAGTGCGAAAGCAGAATTGCAGTGGCGAATTTCATTGGTGCTTTGTATTCCATTGTTGACCATGCTTGTTGTGCCACTGTCTGCAGTAAACCCTAGACAAGGTCGTTTCGCCAAAATCGGCCCAGCTATACTGATTTATCTAACTTACTTCTTAGCAATCAGTGCAACCAAATCTTCGATTGAAGAAGGGAGTATTCCCGCGGTAGTCGGCATGTGGCCAATAAATGCGTTGTTGTTACTTGTCGCGATTGGTGCAAACTTTATGGATAGTGTGCCAGTAAGGCGTTTGAAAGAAAAATTCAAGAATAAGAGGTTGGCTTAAGCCGTGTTTAAAATTCTCGATTTATATATAGGCAGAACCATCATCGCAACGACGTCATTGGTATTGGTGACGTTTGTTGGCCTCTCTGGGATCATCAAGTACGTAGAGCAGCTTAGAAAGGTTGGTCGCGGTACATACGATCTATTACAAGCGCTGTATTTCGTTTTGTTGAGTATCCCACGTGATATTGAAATGTTCTTTCCAATGGCCGCTTTGCTTGGCGCATTGATCGGGCTTGGTATGCTTGCTGCAAGTTCTGAACTCGTTGTAATGCAGGCTGCGGGTTTCTCTAAGTTAGATATCGGCCTATCGGTACTCAAAACCGCAATCCCACTGATGATCGTTGTGACATTGCTTGGTCAGTGGGGCGCACCTCAAGCACAGAAAATGGCTCGTGACTTAAGAACCATATCAATTGCTGGTGGTAATATTATCTCGACTCAAAGTGGTGTATGGGCTCGCGATGCCAATGATTTTATCTTCATTGTCAAAATTGATGATGAGAAGCTATATGGAATGAACATGTGGCGCTTTGATGAGAATAAAGCTCTAAAGACCGCTATTTACTCTGACGAAGTTGATTACGTTGGAGATAACGTGTGGACGATGAAAAATGTAGAGATCACGTCTTTTGAAAACGAACTTCAAATTACTAAAGAAAGCCTGCCAACTTATTCTTGGAAGACATCATTAGCACCGGATAAGCTCGCGATAGTAACGGTTAAACCAGAAGAGCTTTCATTAAGTGGATTGTATGATTATGTTTCTTATCTCAAAGCTTCAGAACAAGATGCATCACGCTATGAACTGGCGTTATGGCGAAAGATAACTCAGCCTATCTCGATAGCGGTCATGATGCTGATGGCATTATCGTTTATCTTTGGCCCTCTACGTAGTGTGACCATGGGTGCTAGGATTCTTTCTGGTGTTATCGCAGGTTTTACTTTCTACATATCCAGTGAGTTTTTTGGTCCAGTGAGTTTGGTTTATCAAATTCCCCCCGCTTTTGGTGCGCTAGCTCCGAGTGTGGTATTCCTCGGAATAGCAGTCATGCTCTTGAGGCGGAAACTGTAAATAGAAAAAAGGAAGGTATAACGCCTTCCTTTTTTGATCTTGATTAGAGCTAACTTAAATCACGCTATCGTGCTTGTGGTAACACAACGACTTCGGTCTTTGCCCAGATATCGTGAAAGCCACGCTTTTTTGGATCGAATGGAACACATAGGTTTGCCAATCCAAAACCTGAAGTACCCAAACGAATCATCGCCTGAGTTACTGTAATAGCTGAACCGTCTTTGTTTTGAACGCGTAGCTTCCAGGCTCTCATTCCCAGAGTTTGTCCTGCTCTTGTCCAGAAGAACACAAAGAAGTAAACCCAAACGACCACTAAGTAAAAAGTATACGCTGGGCTCCAAATCGGATGGTTTGTTAAGAAGTCACTAACATCTGCATATCCGCTATGGTTAAAAATACCAAGAGCCATTAGAGCGTGCAGCAGAGCGACAATAACGCCAGCTGCCAACATTTCAATAGCGATTACAATAAGGGCGTCATAGAACAAAGCACCAAATCGGCGCATTACTCCTGCTGGTGGCAGAGTGTTTGTTGATGTCATTGTGTTATTACTTCTTCAAAAATTGAGGCGTCAGAATATAGTTTAAGGCTTAGCGTGAAAAGAGACATAACGCACAGCTTATGACTTAGTGGCGAAATTATCGGCAAACACACATGAATTCAAGTTTTTATACTTGCCACATCAGTTCGCATACGTATAATGCCAGACATCGAAAGGGCAATGCCCCAAGATAATGCCGGTATGGTGAAATTGGTATACACGACGGATTCAAAATCCGTTGCCTTCGGGCGTGGCGGTTCAAGTCCGCCTACCGGTACCATATTTAAATGACAAAGCCTCGACTCAAGTCGGGGCTTTGTTGTATCTGGAGAGCAAAAAACGTTGCCTTCGCTGTGACGACAGGGGTGCCTGTCCAATCAGTCCGCCTGCGGGTACCAAACATAGAAAGGTCGTTTTTATCTCGACCTTTCGTCGTTTTGGGCGTTTGTGAATTCCTAACCCAGGGTGCCGGCTTGGATGCAAGCCCAGTCAAGTCGCCTATCGGATCATATTTAATGACAAAGCCTCGACTCAAATCGGGGCTTTGTTGTATCTGGAGAGCAGAAAACGTTGCCTTCGCTGTGGCGGCAGGTATGCCTGTTCAATCAGTCAGATCTTGATGTTTCATTCCTAAATTTCATCATTTCTCTTCGTAATCTAATGTGCCAATGAATTAATTATCTTAAATCAGAATGTTACCTTTAATTCTCACATCTATTGTCTATGTTTAAGATAGATCATAAAGGAGAGAGATATGCTGAAAGTTACCCCTTACTTATTTTTTGATGGTCGTTGTAATGAAGCATTGGACTTTTATCACAAGTGCTTTGGTGGTGTAGTTTTATCAAAACAACTATTTAGTGACGCACCACAGGTAATAGAGGGTGCTCAGCCTGATTGGGTTATGCACGCAGAGTTTGAAGCATTCGGTATGAAGCTTATGATGTCAGATGGCGTCAAAGCGAAAGAATTAGAAGGAAACAATCTTGCACTCTCCCTTGTTACTGAGGATACGACGACTCAAGAGCAAATCTTTGAAAAATTAAAGCAAGGTGGTCGTATTATGACACCTTTAGCGGATACTTTTTGGGGAGCGCGGTTTGGTAAAGTGGAAGATAAATTTGGTATACGCTGGATGGTACATTGTGACTCTTTAAGTTGAACCAGTGAAATTGGATAGTGAAATTGCTGCTTGGTTTTATTAGAATTATAAATAGAGATTATTGATCGATATTATATATAAAAATGGGCAGCATAAAGATTACCGTAGATCGCATTCAGCCCGGTCTACACATACGACTCCCAGTAAAATGGAATGAACACCCATTTCTACTCAACAGTTTCAAAATCAAAGATGATGCTCAAGTACAAGTAATTCGACATCTTGGAATCAAGCACGTCTATATAAATCCGAATCAGAGCGATACATCCCCTCTACCAGTTAACCACGTGAATGAACAAGCCTTGGATACTGATTTACAGGCAAGTATTGAAACGGAAAGAATGTGGAAAGATAAGCATGAACGTATTGAAACTCTAAGTTCTTACCGTCGCAGAGTAAGCCATTGTGAGAAAGAGTTCGAACGTTCGCTTGCTCGAATGCGTTCTGTTATGACCAAGATTCGTAATCGTCCTTTAGCTGCGGTAGGGGAGGTGAAGGCTCTTGTTGACGATATTGTCGAAACACTCGTGAGCGATGACAACGTTACCCTGCATCTTATGAATACTAAAGTGGACTTTGATGACCTCTACTTTCATACATTGAATGTTTCTGTTGTTGCACTAATGATAGGTAAGGCTAAAGGTTTCGATACTCAACAATTAAAAGAACTCTCCTTTGCTGCGTTATTTCACGATATCGGCAAAATAAAAATACCTACGGCTATCTTAAGAAAACAGACTGCGTTAACGGTACCGGAAGAAAACTATTTAAAGCTTCATACGAAATACGGTGTGGATATAGTCGCAGGAATTGATGATTTTCCTGACAGCGCGAAGAAGGTAATTGGTCAGCACCATGAAATGAATGATGGTTCAGGTTACCCCGAAGGGTTAACGGAAGGAGAGATTGATGAATTTGCGAAGATAGTCGCTGTAGCGAATACCTTCGACAACCTTTGTCATGGCAGAGGGCAACCTCACCCTAAGATCCCTTATCTAGCATTGTCCCACTTATACAAGAATTGCAAACACCTATATAGTCAGGACAACTTGAGTTTGTTAGTTAAGTTTATGGGTGTGTATCCGCCAGGTACGGTGGTACAACTTTCCAATGACTCTATTGGTGTTGTGATCTCCGTTAATGCGAAACATATGCTCTACCCGAATGTACTGATTTATGATCCTAGCGTCCCTAGAACTCAAGCTCCGATTATTGACTTGCTTAATAAAGAGATAAAAATCGTTAATGCAGTACATCCAAGCAAACTACCCGAGCAAGTGAGAGAGTATTTAAATCCACGAGCTCGATTATCTTACTTTTTTGAAAGTAACGACTAGTTATCCACAAGGTTCTGTGGTTAATTTGTTTAAAAGTTGGGGTGAGATTGGTATAAATAGACTCTTGGTTGAAATCTCTTCGCTTAGCCTCTTTTTTTAATGAAAAACGTATTTAATGCTTGCCAATGAGAGCTGCATCTCTATAATGCCGCCTCACTGACACGGCAGATGCCATAAGGCTTCAGCGAAGAATGTTAGTAAGGCAACTAGCTTTAAGCGATGATTCGCTTTTACTTTTTAAAAGTAGAAATTAATTCCGAATAAGTGTTTGACACTGAGAATTAAATCGCTAGAATGGCCGCCTCTTCCGAAGTGATGTAACTCACAACGAAGAGAAGCTCTTTAACAATTTAAACCTATCAATCTGTGTGGGCACTCGTTGATGAATATCAAAACGTTATTACTTAGGTAGTAACAGTTACTTCGGTAACAAACTTGATTTCAATGAACTGAGTGACCAATACGTTTAACTACTTTCTCTTGTAGAAAGAAATTATTCGGCACAGTCAATTCATTACCATTCTGTTGGAATGGTAATAGCTTTAGAATTACATGTTCATCAATCTTTTTCGAAAGAACAATGAATATTAGTTTTGAAGTCAGTATTCGTTGAGTCACACCTATTAATTTAGGTAATCAAAACTTTAAATTGAAGAGTTTGATCATGGCTCAGATTG
>NZ_JADDYI010000072.1:0-37551 GCF_015163545.1 Vibrio sp. OPT24 | reverse complement strand
GCTAACCTGTACTAATTGCCCGTGAGGCTTAACCATACAACACCCAAGGGGTTTTGTGGACTCAATAGAAAGACAGACCTTGAATGCGTTTGAAGAGAGATAACTTTTAAATACAGTTTTCCGAATTTTAAAATTTGCTTGGCGACCATAGCATTGTGGACCCACCTGATTCCATGCCGAACTCAGAAGTGAAACACAATAGCGCCGATGGTAGTGTGGGGCTTCCCCATGTGAGAGTAGGACATCGCCAGGCTTTAAATTAAATCTTTAGGTTGACCAACCTGGAGATATGGACGCTCACTTAGTGAGTTGACCACTGCGGAGTGGTAGTTCAGTTGGTTAGAATACCGGCCTGTCACGCCGGGGGTCGCGGGTTCGAGTCCCGTCCACTCCGCCACTTATTCGATAACCTCGCCTAGTGCGAGGTTTTTTCGAATCTGAAGCAAGATAAAGTTTTAGGGGTGTAGCTCCAATTGGCAGAGCAGCGGATTCCAAATCCGCGTGTTGGGAGTTCGAATCTCTCCACCCCTGCCATATTTAAAGCTCCAGCAGAAATGCTGGAGCTTTTTTGTATCTGTCACTTTTTCAAAGTGACGTTGAGGACCGGAGTGTCAGCCAAGTCGACTATATTGATCCCCATCGAAGCAGAAATCCTAGAGTCTTTTTGATTTATATTTGTTCGATTTTTAATTGATAATGACCTACCTTGAATAGAATATTGTCTTAGAAATGTAAGTGCTTACTTATCTCAGTCTCTTTTATAAGCAATTAACAACACAATCCACACTTCTTTATGAGAATTATTCTCAATATTTTGTTACATTTTGGTCGTTATTACTAAAAGGCAACAAATATGGATATTTCCCGTCGTAAGTTTATTCAATCATCTCTCGCTATATCTGCATTAACAGTACTACCCGCTTGTTCAATGAAGCGGTCTGCTGATGAGCAAGGAAAGTATGTTTATGACTTAACTGCTGAGCCCTCAACAGCAGAGTTAGTGAAGGGATTTAATACCAATATTTTGGGTTTCAATGGCCAGATTCCAGCGCCAACGATTCGATGTCGACAGGGTGAAAAGGTCACGATCCGCTTTACGAATAAGCTATCAGAGCCGACGACTATTCATTGGCATGGTTTAAGAATTCCTATCGAAATGGACGGTGTTCCCTTCTTAAGTCAGCCACCAATCATGCCAGGTGAAACATTCATTTATGAGTTTACGCCGCCAGATGCCGGTACGTTTTGGTATCACCCACACATGAATAGCGTGAAGCAGCTTGGTATGGGCTTAGTTGGTCTTATTATCGTAGAAGAGAGCAATCCAGTACGGTTCGATGAAGAACACGCATTGATGCTTAAGCATTGGCACATCGACAAGCAGGGTCAATGGAAAGATTTAATGATCCCACGACTCAGTGCTCGTATGGGCACTCCTGGGGAGTGGAGTAGTGTTAATGGAGTCCATGAACCCGTATATCAGTTGAAGCAGTATGCAGCGACTAGACTGCGTATTGCTAATGTCGATAATACGATCACTTACCCTATTGCTGTCGAAGGGGCTGAAGCATGGGTTATAGCCATCGATGGTAATCCTGTAAAAACGCCTTATAAACTGACTCAACATAAAATTGGTCCGGGTATGCGTGTTGATATCGGACTGATCGCTCCTAAAGCTGGTGAGCGAGTTAACGTTCTCCATATGAAGGGGCGTTTCCCATTTTCTTTGTGTGAATTTGAAGTCGTAGATTCAGCATTTGCTCAAGGACGTTCGTTGCCATTACTACCATTGAATCCAGTGCCCAACCTAGATCTTGCTAATGCTGAAGAGATCGACTTTTTATTTGAATGGGAAGGGGCTGTTTCTCCAGTATCCAAAGATGGAAAATCGATGCCTAAGTTTTGGCTTACTAATAAAAGAGCATGGGAAGGAATGAGCAAAGACAATATTCCTGAACCATTGGCGACTTTAGAGTTGGGTAAGACTTACATATTCGATCTTAAGAACGTCACTCAATATCATCACCCGATTCATATTCATGGTCATACATTTACTGTATTGGAACTTGATGGTAAAAAAATTGAAGAGCCTTTCCATACCGATACTGTGTTACTTGGGAAAAATGGTCGAGCGAAAGCTGCGTTTGTTGCAGACAACCCTGGACGTTGGATGTACCACTGTCATGTAATTGAACACATGAAAACCGGATTGATGGGATATATTGAAGTTAAGTGACACCTGTAACGTTTAATATTTGCACATGCATTCTTAGTTTCTACCCTCGCTTTTATCGGCGGTAAAGCTAGAATATAGGGACTGTTATTTGGGAGGATTCATGGGTCAGCTATCTATTTTAGGTTTTATTGCCATTGGTGGTGCATTTGGTGCTTGTTCGCGCTATTTGATTTCAGAGTTATGTGTTGTGATGTTAGGGCGTGGTTTTCCTTACGGTACATTAACTGTTAACGTAATCGGCTCCTTCATTATGGGTTTGCTCATCGCCGCATTTGAAAATGAGATGGTTGCGACTGAACCATGGAGACAGATCATCGGCCTTGGTTTCCTTGGAGCCCTGACTACGTTCTCTACATTTTCGATGGATAACGTACTTCTTATGCAGCAGGGTGCTTTCTTTAAGATGGGGCTCAATGTGCTGCTCAACGTGGTTCTCAGTATCTCGGCTGCATGGATCGGCTTCCAACTTTTGATAAAGTCTTAAAACTTTCTTACGATTTGTTAACAACTCGGCTTGGTTTATCCAAGCCGTTTTTATATACTCGATCGAACTTGTCGGAGTGCCATATGGCTGAGACCGTTAACTCGGGATCCGTTGAACCTGATCAGGCTAATACCTGCGAAGGGAACAAGAGTAGATATCTAACTAGAATCCTTCTAGAGATCTATCTCCAGATCACAACTGTATTTCTTACCGTGATCCCTCTTGTAGCATCTAATCCGTCAAGCATTTTTATCCCTATAAATAATGGCTAAAAGCCAAGGAAAAATGCTATGTCGAGTCGTAAACAAGCAAGACTGGAAGCGAAGAATTTCATCGATTCTTTATCCGTACAACCTTATCCAAATTCAAAAAAAGCTTATATCCAAGGATCTCGCGAGGACATTCAAGTCCCTGTACGAGAAATATCACTCGCAGATAGCCTCGTTGGTGGTACCAAAAAAGAGCCTGTATTCGAACCTAATGAGCCGATTCATGTCTACGATACCTCCGGTGTTTATACCGATCCTATACATGAAATAGACCTTTATAGCGGCCTTCCTAAGTTGCGAGAGCAATGGATTGAAGAGCGTGGCGATACGGAATTGCTCGATGATGTAAGCTCTGTTTACACCAAAGAACGTTTAGAAGATGAAACCCTAGATGACCTTCGTTACGGAAACCTGCCTAGAATCCGTCGCGCTACTGGCGACCAATGTGTAACTCAATTGCATTATGCTCGTCAGGGAATTATCACTCCTGAGATGGAGTACATTGCGATACGTGAGAACATGGGGCGTCAGAAGTTTGCTGATGAACAGCTTAATCACCAACACCCTGGCCATAACTTTGGCGCAAACCTACCCAAAGAAATTACCCCTGAGTTCGTGCGTAAAGAGGTCGCTGAAGGCCGAGCTATCATCCCTTCAAACATCAACCACCCAGAATCAGAACCAATGATTATTGGCCGAAACTTCTTAGTGAAAGTGAACGCCAATATCGGTAACTCTTCGGTAAGCTCTTCAATTGAAGAAGAAGTTGAGAAGCTAGTATGGTCAACCCGCTGGGGCGGCGATACCGTAATGGACCTCTCTACTGGCCGTAATATCCACGAGACTCGTGAATGGATCCTACGTAATAGTCCTGTGCCGATTGGTACGGTTCCTATGTATCAGGCGCTTGAAAAAGTGAATGGCGTAGCCGAAGACCTTAACTGGGAAGTGATGCGCGATACCCTGATTGAACAAGCGGAGCAGGGCGTTGATTACTTCACTATCCACGCAGGTTTGCTTCTTCGTTACGTACCTATGACGGCTAAACGTGTGACTGGCATTGTCTCTCGTGGTGGATCTATCATCGCGAAATGGTGTCTTGCACATCACCAAGAAAGCTTCTTATACACACACTTCCGCGAGATCTGTGAGATATGTTCGAAGTACGATGTGGCTCTTTCATTAGGTGATGGCTTGCGTCCTGGCTCTATTGCAGATGCCAACGATGAGGCTCAGTTCTCGGAGTTACGTACTCTAGGTGAGCTAACTAAAGTTGCTTGGGAATACGACGTTCAGGTGATCATTGAAGGTCCTGGACATGTACCTATGCATCTTATTAAAGAGAACATGGATGAGCAGTTAGAGCATTGCCATGAAGCGCCTTTCTATACGTTAGGCCCGCTGACCACTGATATTGCACCGGGTTATGACCACATTACCTCTGGTATTGGCGCGGCGATGATTGGTTGGTACGGCTGTGCGATGCTTTGTTATGTAACACCTAAAGAGCATTTGGGCTTACCAAATAAAGAAGATGTGAAGACTGGCTTGATTACGTACAAGTTGGCAGCACATGCAGCAGACTTGGCAAAAGGGCATCCGGGCGCACAAATCCGAGATAATGCATTATCTAAAGCTCGTTTTGAATTCCGTTGGGAAGACCAATTTAATCTAGCTTTAGATCCAGAAACAGCACGTTCTTTCCACGATGAAACGCTGCCACAAGAGTCGGGCAAGGTTGCTCACTTCTGCTCTATGTGTGGACCTAAGTTCTGCTCGATGAAGATTTCTCAAGAAGTTCGAGAGTATGCAAAAGACACTGAACAAGTAGCCGCTGATCAGGCTATAGAGATTAAGATGCTAGATAACCCGTTGGAAGGAATGCGTCAAAAATCGCAAGAGTTCCGTGATACTGGCTCTGAACTTTATCACCCTGCTGTAGGCGCAAAAGAAGCTCAATTAGAGGAATAATGACAGTGAAGATTCTCATCCCATCTCAATACATCGAGTTAACGGGGGAGGTTCAAAACTGTCTATTGGTTGCTAAACGACAAGGTTTAGCAACTGATGCAGTTGAGTTGGGTGTAAGCCCAACTCGATACTTCTCTATCGTTGATGCTCAGCAGGCGTTATCTATTGGCTTCGTTCATGATGTTGATTCATTGGCGGAGTGTCAGTTAGCGCAACTGAACCATGTTGTTGATTACAGTAATTCAGTTGCTTTAACCGATGTTTGTGCCGCTTTGACCCAAGCTTCGAACACCGTCTATATCGGAGTCCCCGATGATTCAGCTGTGTTAGATATCTGGTCACACCTAGATGCTAATCGTGTTATCAAGAGTGACACTACAGCTCATAAAGAATTAGATAGTCGTGGTCACTTTGCTTGGTTACTTACTTTATTGGCGCTGGAATTTCCATTGGAAGACGCGTTGGTTTTAGCTCGCGCTGCATCGAATGTTTCACGTGGAACATGGCCAGCACATTATCAAAATTTTCCTATCCCTGTTCTAGAAGACGAACGACTGGATATCAGTGTTGGTTGGGCCAACCAAGGGACAGTACTTTCTTTCCCTGAGTTGAGCAAAAATAGCCTCGGCTTATACCCGGTTGTTGATGACGTTGAGTGGATAGAAAGATTGCTTAAGCTTGGTATCAACACCGTCCAGCTACGTATTAAGAACCCTCAACAAGCCGACTTAGAACAACAAGTCGCACGATCGATAGAACTTGGTCGAGAACATAACGCTCAGGTTTTTATTAATGATTACTGGCAGCTTGCACTCAAGCATGGTGCTTTTGGTGTGCACCTTGGGCAAGAGGATATTGAAGAATCAAACCTTTCCCAACTGAGCCAAGCGGGTATTAAGATCGGTCTATCGACTCATGGCTATTATGAGTTGCTACGCATCGTCCAAATCAATCCAAGCTACATTGCACTAGGCCATATATTTCCGACCACAACAAAACAGATGCCATCGAAGCCTCAAGGCTTGGTGCGTTTATCTCTGTACCAACAGCTAATTGATACCATCCCATACACAGAAGAACTTACTGGTTATCCGACGGTTGCTATTGGCGGTATTGACCAATCGACTGCTGCGCAGGTTTGGGATTGTGGTGTATCGAGCTTGGCGGTTGTACGTGCGATTACATTGGCGGAAGACCCGCAAAAAGTGATCGAATTCTTCGACAAGCTGATGGCTCCTAACTCTTCAATGACGAGTAAAGAGGTTATGCGGGAGCCTAGCTATGTTGAGTGACTTTGAGTTCATCCGTTACCAACGACAAATTGCATTACCTGAGGTGGGTGAGCAAGGGCAACGCAACTTACTAAATAGTCATGTGTTGTTGATTGGTTGTGGTGGCTTAGGTAATGCCGCGTCTCTTTATCTAGCTGCTTCTGGTGTTGGAAAGATCGTGCTGGTTGATGATGATTGTGTCGATTCATCGAACCTGCAACGGCAGGTCGCGTTCAGGGAAAGTCAGTTAGGTTCGCTTAAGGTTGAAGCGTTGAAGCAACAACTGAGTGAGCTCAATGGTCGCAGCCAAGTAAGAACCATCAATCAACGAATGAGTGAAAGTCAGCTTGAGCTTGAAGTGATGCTAGCTGACTTAGTGTTGGATTGTACTGACAACTTCGCGTCACGCCAGCAGGTTAACCAAGCATGTTTCAGCACGAAGACCCCTTTGATTTCTGGTTCTGCAATTGGCTGGAAAGGCCAGTTTATTGTATTTGATTATCAGAATCAGAAAGGGTGCTATCACTGCTTGTTCCCGTTCAGACAGCATCCACAAACGACGCGTTGTAGTGATAGCGGCATCATAGGCCCAGTTGTTGGCACCATAGGTAACCTTCAAGCTTTGGCTGCTATTCAACGTCTAACTCGTGGTGAGTTTCAGGTCGCAACACATCAACTCAAACTGTTCGATGGCCAGACGATGAATTGGCAAAACCTTATGGTCACTCAAGATAGTGAATGTCTCGTGTGCAGTGCGTCTGTAGTTAAGCATTTAGAAGAAGAAATCCAATGAGCCATATAACTATCTCGATAAACGAACAATCAGAACAAGTAGCACACTCGTCGTCTCTAGCGGACATTATCCAAGTTCTAGCATTACCTGATCTAGGTTGTGTGTTTGCAATCAATAATGCGGTTGTCCCACGTAGCCAGTGGCAACAAACGGTCGTTAATGAAGGCGACGCTATATCTCTTTTCCAAGCCATTGCAGGAGGCTAACCATGTTAACTATCGCAGATAAAACGTTTCAATCACGACTCTTCACTGGAACGGGTAAGTTCGCCAATAAGCAATTGATGGCGAGTGCTATCGAGGCCTCAGGTTCGGAATTGGCAACTATGGCGCTTAAGAGAGTTGATATTCGCTCTGAGCAAGACGACATTTTACAACCCATCATTGATGCTGGCGTGAACTTACTACCGAATACGTCAGGTGCTAAGAATGCAAAAGATGCCATCTTTGCTGCGCATTTGGCTCGTGAAGCTCTAGGCACAAATTGGCTCAAACTGGAAATTCACCCAGATCCAAAGTACTTGATGCCAGACCCAATTGAAACGCTTAAAGCTGCTGAGCAACTGGTTAAAGATGGCTTTATTGTGTTGCCTTACTGTCATGCCGATCCAGTATTGTGTAAACGCTTGGAAGAGGTGGGTTGTACTGCGGTTATGCCGCTAGGTGCCCCAATTGGTTCAAACAAAGGTATCGCTTCGGCAGACTTCTTAGAGATCATTATCGACCAAGCGAATGTCCCTGTGATTGTGGATGCAGGCATAGGTGCACCATCTCATGCTGCTCGCGCAATGGAAATGGGCGCAGATGCAGTGTTGGTGAATACGGCGATTGCGGCTTCCCAACAACCTGTTGATATGGCGATTGCTTTTAAGTTGGCAGTTGAAGCAGGTCGTATGGCTTACCTTGGTGGTCTCGCTGGTCAGGTATCTCACGCGGTTGCTTCCAGTCCGTTAACTTCATTTCTAGACGAGTAATATTGCCATGACGTTTGTTGATCGATTTAAACAGCTCAACTGGGATGACATTGGTATGTCTATCTTCAGTAAAACGGCAGCGGATGTTGAACGTGCTCTGAGTAAACCCAAACGCGACCTAGAAGACTTTAAGGCTCTGATCTCTCCGGCGGCAGAACCTTACTTAGAGCAGATGGCACAACAATCGTTGGCGCTAACTCGTAAGCGATTTGGTAATACAATGTCGCTTTATATTCCTTTGTATCTCTCGAATCTATGCGCGAATGCATGCACGTATTGTGGTTTCTCAATGGAGAATCGTATCAAGCGCCGCACGCTTACTTTGGATGAAATTGATGCCGAAAGTGCGGCTATCAAAAAGATGAAGTTTGATAGCGTTTTGTTGGTCACCGGTGAACATGAAACTAAGGTCGGGATGAATTACTTTCGACAGGTGTTGCCGACTATCAAAAAGCAATTTAACTACCTTGCAATGGAAGTGCAGCCGCTTGATCAACATGATTACGCAGAGCTTAAATCTCTCGGTTTAGATGCTGTTATGGTTTACCAAGAGACTTACCAGCCAAGAACTTACGCTGAGCATCATCTACGTGGCAATAAAATGGATTTTGAATATCGTCTTGAAACTCCTGATCGCTTGGCAAAAGCGGGGATCGATAAGATAGGTATTGGTGCCTTGATTGGTTTGGAAGATTGGAGAACCGACTGCTTCTTTGTTGCTGCTCACTTGGATTACCTGGAGCGCACTTATTGGCAGACTCGCTATTCAATTTCATTCCCGCGTCTTCGCCCGTGCGAGGGTGGAGACGGTAATGGAGGCTTGCAGCCTAAGTCGGTCATGAACGATAAACAGTTGGTTCAGCTTATCTCCGCATATAGACTCTTAAACCCTGAGGTCGAGTTATCTCTATCTACTCGTGAGTCAGCAACCTTCCGCGACAATGTGTTGCCATTAGGAATCACGAGTATGTCGGCTGCGTCAAAAACCCAACCTGGTGGTTATGCTTCGGGTGAGGAAGAACTCGAACAGTTTGAGATAAGTGATGAGAGAAGTGCTGCCGATGTTGAGTCGATGATTCGTCTGCGTGGTTTCGACCCAGTGTGGCGAGACTGGCACAGTGCCTATTCTGGTTAATCAACGTTTGGTTGATGTTCCACGTGAAACATCGATGGGATGCTATCGACAAACAAAAACGGCTACCTTTAGGTAGCCGTTTTTATATCTAATTTAGCGAGCTTGTTTTGGTTAAGTAAACAGCCTAGAAAGCTATTAAGCGTGAGCTAATGGTGTCGTTGATTGACGTAGCCATTCCAACGTATCACCTTCAACTAATGGGCTAACGTCGCTCCATACTTTTTGATGGTAGTCGTTCAGCCATGCCAGTTCAGGTCGTGTTAGCAAATCAACATTGATGTTGCGCTTATCGATTGGGCAACGAGTTAGTGATTCAAACGTCAATACAGAGAAGTCACCCTGAGTTGGCAGCTCAACAACCAGTTCTAGGTTCTCGATGCGGATACCAAATTCATCAGCACGGTAGTAACCTGGTTCGTTTGATAACACCATACCTTTAACTAGAGGCACGTCGATTAACTTCTTAGAGATACTTTGTGGGCCTTCATGAACACTTAGGAAGTGACCTACACCATGACCAGTACCGTGGTCGTAGTCGAAGCCTTCAGCCCATAAGTGCTGACGCGCTAGGATATCAAGTTGGAAACCACGAGTGCCTTGTGGGAAACGAGCTCGTGCGATGCCGATATGACCTTTAAGTGCGAGAGTGAACTGTTGAATCATTTCGTCGCTTGGTTGGCCAATCGCGATAGTACGAGTGATGTCCGTTGTACCATCTAAGTACTGACCGCCTGAATCGACTAGGTACAGAGTATTCAGTTCTAGCTTACCTGGTTCAGGTTGGTTCTCATGGTTGTAGTGACACATAGCTGCGTTTCCGCCTGCAGCTGAAATCGTGTCAAAACTTAGGTCCATCAGCGTCGGGTCTTGCTCGCGGAATGATTGTACTTTGTCTGCTAGTACAGCTTCGTTGTGCAGGTTACCTTGCGCGACTTCTGCATCAATCCAAGACAGGAATTTCGCCATCGCCACGCCATCTCGAATGTGACACGCTTTCATACCTGCAATCTCAGTTGCGTTTTTAGCAGCTTTTGGCATTAGGCATGGGTCTGCTGCTTCAATGATGTGAGCGCCAGCGTTTTGCAGAACAAGCGTGTACCAAGCATTGCTCGTGCTTGAATCTACAGATACATTTCTATTTTCTAAAGACTGAAGGCGCACTTCAAGCTCTGATGGGTGAGAAACTCGAATACCATTACCAACGTGTGCTTCAAAGCCTGCTGGGATGCGTGCTGGGTCTAGGAAGAAATCGACGCTTTCATCAGCGTGAATGATTGCATTAGACAGTACAACAGGTAGGCGAGATACGTCCAAACCACGAATGTTAAGCAACCAACAGATCGAATCGAGCTCGGTAAGGATAGCGGCGTCCGCACCTTTTGCTTTTAGTAAGCCAGCAATCTCCGCACGTTTGCTTTCACTTGATTGACCAACGGCATCTGTTGCCATTAGGCGAACATCAGATACAACAGGCTCAGGACGGTCAGACCAAAGCGCATCAATCGGGTTTGCTGATAACGTTGTTAGCTCAACTTTCTCCGCTAGTTTTGCTTGTGCGCCTTTCAACCAAGCAGCGGTGTGCATGCGTGGGTCGAATGCAACCTTACTACCTTGAGGCAATGAGTTGATGATCCAATCTAAAGCCGGTTCTTCAATAAGGTGGCGATACTCAAATAACTCTGCTGGTACCTGCTTACGAACCTGAACGGTGTAGCGACCATCAACAAAAATAGCAGCAGTTTCACGAGTGATAACAGCGGCACCTGCAGAGCCAGTGAAACCTGTTAACCAGTGAAGTCGCTCGTTATGAGCAGGAACGTATTCACCTAGATATTCGTCTTCGTGTGGAATGATAACGGCATCTAGGTTGTTTGTTTCAAGCCAAGTTCGAACCGCAGCAACGCGTTCAGCAGTGATATTGTGCATCTGTGTTTTATCCTTATTGTTAGGGTCCTTGTTAACACTCACAGTCGATATACAGGTGAGGGGACTTATTAGGTCAATAAGCTAGCGCTTTTGTTCGTTTGCTGCAAACGCTGTACGCCATTTTTATCTAAGGTGCAGAGTTTTTTCTTTGATGATATCTCGCAACCAAGTTAAGGCTGGGTCATTTTCTCTGTCACGGTGCCAAAACAAAGTGTATGCCATCGGTGGGAACTCCATTGGTAAAGGAACAACCACTAAGTCGAGTTGCTTAGCGACGAGATAAGTAAAGTGGCTTGGTGCGGTAAACACAAAGTCGGTGTAGGTACATAGGCTTGCAGCGCTATTGAAGTCTGGAACAGAAATCGCGATATCGCGTTGATGGCCAAGATCGGCAAGTTTGTAGTCGAGCAGCCAGCGGTCGTTACCATCGCACCTTACCTGTACATGACGTTGCGCAAGGTAGGTTTCCAGATCCCATTTACCACTCAGAGCAGGGTGGTTGCGTCTTAGCACACACATCTGTGCGTCGCGGTAGATCTCTTGTTCGCAAATGTCGTCTGGCGGCAGCATAGTTAAACGCGCATCGTTGATGTCGATGTCTTTGCCAGTGAGTCCGATATCTAGTTCGCCAAGCTGCAGCTTCTTAAAGGTTTGTTCTGTCCACGCGTGGGTGTTGATATTGACCTTAGGTGCTTGTCGAAATATTGCCGGTAAGAAGTGCGGAAGAATCAGCGGGTAAACACTCTCAACGGCAGCAATGTGAAAGCTATGGTCGCTGTTGTTGGGAATGAAAGTTTCCGGTTGGGTAAGCACATCAAGTTGATTGATCAGCGTTTCTAATCGAGGCTTGAGGAACACAGCTTTCGGTGTCGGTCTTAGGCCATGAGCACTTCGCGTAAAAAGGGGATCATTAAATTGTTCACGAAGCTTGGCTAGCGACTTGCTCACTGCTGATTGGCTCAAGCACAGCCTATGTGCGGTGCGAGTGACACTCAGCTCTTCCATCAACACTTGTAAACAAACTAATAGGTTTAGGTCGATGCGTGACAGTTTCTCGATATTCATATGAATTTCCAATTTGGAATAATACTAATGAGTATATGCCATTTCTATTCATATCTTTAGTCCGTTATTATGCACCCAAATTAATTCATTCGGAGAGTCTTGTGCCTTCTAACGCGCTTCCAAATCCTAGCAAATTGCAGGTTGCACTACTTGCAATGCTGGTTCTATTTAGCCCTTTGGCTATTGATATTTATCTACCAGCACTGCCACAAATTTCGACAGCGTTTCACGTGGAACATGCACTAGCACAAGATACGATTACTTGGTTTTTATTCGCCATGGGTGTCGGGCAATTATTTGCAGGCCCTTTGGCTGATAAGTTAGGACGTCGAACCGTTGCATTGGGAGGTGTTAGTATCTATGCACTGAGTGCTTGCTTGGCGTGGGCAGCTCAGTCGATTGATATGATGCTAATAGCTCGGCTGTTACAAGGCTTAGGAGCTTGTGCGACTTCTGTAGCAGCCTTTGCAACGGTTCGCGATCTATTTGGCCCGCAGAAGAGCGGGCGAATGATCAGTTACCTTAACGGTGCAATTTGCTTTATTCCTGCATTAGCGCCGATCCTTGGTGCTTGGTTGACTCAACAGTTTGGTTGGCGCTCGAACTTCAGTTTCATGGCTGGCTTTGCGATTGTGGTCGGCACCATTTTGTTTTTCCAAATGAAAGAGTCTAACCCTGCGACAGAAAAGGTTGCAGTTTTTAAGCTAGAGCGATACTGGTCGGTATTGAAAACACCGTCATTTATCTTCCATGCCACTTTATGCTTGATGGCGATGGCGGTAATCCTTGCTTACGTTACCTCTGCACCTGTTGTGTTGATGGAAAACCTAGGTTTGACGATGAACGAATTTACCTTTTGGTTTGGTGTAAACGCGGCAATTAATATCATCGCAGCATTCACAGCGCCGAAGTTTATGGATCGCTTTGGTACCTATAAAGCCCTGGTTGTTGGTATATCCACACTTGGCTTAGCTGGGGTGATTATGTTGGTGCTTGCTGATCAAGCGACAGCGTTCGCATTTATGTTGCCTATTTTCTTATCTTCGGTTGGTTTTGCATGGATTCTTGGCGCTGCTGCGGGTAAGGCATTAGAACCTTTTGGTGACCGTGCGGGTACAGCCGCTGCGCTGCTTGGTTTGTTCCAAATGAGCGGTTCAGGGCTACTTGTTGGTACCATGCAACGTCTTGATTTAACGTCTCAAGTGATGATTGCGCTACAAATGTTCCTTATTGTGCCAGCATTGTTGGTACTTGCGAGCAAGGCGGGTAAGTCGTGGCATACGACGTTTGCAAAGGCATAAGTTACAAGGGTGATAAAATATACAAATGGCGGTTTTCGAAACGTTAAAACATGGTATATTTGTCACTCATTGAAACGTTAGTACCACAACGGAAAATACTGTAATGTCATTAACAACCTACGAAATGGCGCGCATCTTAGAACAAATGGAAGATGCACCTGAAAAGGTCATGTTTGGTAAACTGCTTAAAGAGCTAGGAAACCAAAGTGAAGAGCGTATTCGCAGTGCGGCAAAACAAGTTCCAATCGATACTTTGCGAGATATTATTTACCAATTCCAGCGTGTGGTAGAGTCTCGTAAAGGTGAACAAGTTCAGCTATTAGCAAAAGAGTTAGCAGAACAAGGTATCTCTGCTGAAGAACTACAAGCTTTTCTAAACAAGTAGTTTATCCCAGATAAAAAGAAACCACTCGATTGAGTGGTTTTTTGCGTTTAGGGCTAGGTAAATTTAAGGACGATGCAAAATAGATCTAGCTTGCGAATTGTTTTCTTAATATTCGATCAAGCGACATAGGTCCGGCTCCCCATACGACGACGACCAGTATCATTAATCCCCACAACTGATGATCATAGAAACCTTGCTCCCACAACACAGGGTATGACACGACAGCCATGATGTTGAATACGAATAACGCTGCTGCCATCGGTCGTGTTAATAGGCCTAGTGCTAAGAAAACAGGCAGAATCAATTCTGCGGCAGTACCCATGTAAGCTGCTAATTCCCAAGGCAGCAATGGCACCTGGTATTCCAACTCAAACAAATAAAGGGTGCTATCCCATGTGACTATTTTGGTGAGTCCTGAATTGAAGAATACCCAAGCCACCCATAAGCGACAAAATAAAAGTAGCAGAGGAACAAAAAGTGATTGTGACTTCTCAATCAATGCATCGTATTGAGCCATCATGTTTGTGACCGTGTTGTTATCCATTTTATGTCTCCAATTCATCATTGAGTGAGAAGCCTGAGATGACGTCGAGAGCCATTACAGTATTAAGGTGTTGTAGTAGTGAAGGGTTAATCTGAGCGAGTGCTTGACCCGATTGCAATTCAGTTAATAGTTGGTGGCATTCTTCCGTCAAACGATAGCTCTCAACCTGTGAATTCTCGGTTCTGATTAACACTCCTAATTCAGGTTGGTTGATGTCTAACCCGTCAAGTTGTTGCTGGTAGATAGCTTGCTCAAGCGCGATAATCGTATAGCTAGAATTAACTAGCGTTATTGAATCTTTGAGATGGAAGACCAAAGCGCCTTGCTGTTCTTGTGGCACATCAGCTAAACAAGAAAGGGGGCGTTGGTCGACATGTGATTCTGAAATACATCTCACCAAGCTATCTTTTTTCCATTCATACAAAGCCACTTCAGCGAGATAAGGAGCAGCCTCAATAACGGCAGGAAAGGTTTGGATAGTCTGTTCAAAGTGTTCCCCATAACCGCTGACATCACCAGAGGTTGATGGATAACTTAAGACATGTTGGCGAGCCATTTGTTGGAAGCACTCTTCACCAACCAGCATTTCAGTAAGTGGATAGGTTGCTGCCAGTACTTCGCTCAAGCTGATCACAAAGTTATTACGGTAAATCTGGATTCGTTGCTCATCAGTAAAATGGTCGCTCACTATGTCACAATGCTGACCATTATTTTGGTAGCGTAGGGCGTTAGCAAACTCTGATTGAACATCTGCTAGGGAGTGGCTCATGATGCGCGACTCCTTTGGTTGAACTTGTCGTGTTGATACAAGATATCACTGGCTTTGGTTGCTTCAGCCAATAAGACTTGTGGTTCTGGGATATCTAGATCCCACTCAATCAAGGTATGGCGCAAACCATGTTGTGCAATCCAGTCAGTATAGAGTTTCCATACTTCGTCACAGACAGGTTTACTGTGGGTGTCTATCCAGATCTCACCTTGTTCGAGTTTCTTTTTGGTAAAACCTGCCAAGTGAATCTCTTCCACTTTGTCTGCAGGAATTCCGCTTAAGTACTCTTCACAGCTGAAGCCATGATTAAAAGATGAGACAAAAATATTATTGAAATCGAGTAATAGGCGACACTCAGTGCGCTTCTGTACCTCGGCCAAAAATTCCCACTCTGGGATGGTTGAATGCTTGAAGGCTAGGTAGCTCGATGGGTTCTCAATCAACATAGGGCGTTGCAGGTTGTCTTGAACCTCGATGACATTGCGACAGAAGACTTCTAACGCTTCTTCTGTGTAAGGCAGCGGTAGCAAGTCATTGAAGTAATGACCGCCGGTCTGAGTCCAGCTGAGATGGTCAGAAACCAAGAACGGCTCGATGTCATCGATGAGTTCTTTCAGCTGTAGTAAGTGATTTGGGTTGATGCGCTCAACAGAGCCTAGAGACAAACCCACACCGTGGCAACTGATGTTGTGGGCGTTACGAATTTCTCGGAGTTGTTGACGTTGCGGTGATTGAGTTAAAAAGTAGTTCTCGCTGTGAACCTCTAACCAACTCACGAGAGCTGGATTTTGGCTAAAGAAGTCTAAGTGCGGTGTTCTAAGGCCAACCCCTGCGTTGGGGTGAAGAGTTTGAGTCACAACGATTCTCCTAATGGAAAGTGGAGGTGAGCTGAATATCAGCTCACCATACTAAGCAGCTCAATTATGATGATTGAGTGTCACCACCTGATAATTTGCCACACAGTCCTTTAGGAACGACCACGAATGCATCGGATTGGTTGTCTTCTTTTGCTGTACCCGCACATGAACTTGTTTTAGTTGCACAATCATTTTGGCCAGCTTTTGCCACGCCGTAGCATTTTTCTTTTGCTGCTGCTTCCGCAGGTGCTGATGTAAGAACTGCACCGCCGAACGCTAGTACACTTGTGATTGCAGCTGTAACAGCAAGATTAGAATTTTTCATAGTCATTCCCTCTAGGACTTAATAGTATTTTTATATCGCAGGTTAATGAATTGTTAACTTGCTTACTAAAAAGGATAGGAAGAACTAGGAAATAATTTCACGGCATTATAAAAAATATCAATATTAATGATAATTCATCGATTAAGTTGCTGATTTTATGATGTTAATTTTTGATTGTTTTTTCTTCTTATTATCCTCAACGCAGCCTAGTGTTTAGGTTATAATCAACTTTTATGTATAAATACCCAGTAGTGAGCATATCCAATGATAGATCCTTCGCTTTTACTCGATGGCCTAAACGACAAACAACGTGAGGCGGTCGCGGCACCTTTAGAAAACCTACTTATTCTGGCAGGTGCTGGTAGTGGTAAAACGCGAGTGTTGGTGCATCGTATTGCTTGGCTGCAAAGCGTAGAGCAAGCATCACCGTTCTCTATTATGTCGGTTACCTTCACCAACAAAGCGGCAGCAGAGATGCGTGGTCGTATTGAAGAGCTGATGATGGGCAGCTCGTCAGGCATGTGGAACGGCACCTTCCACGGTATTTGTCACCGTATTCTTCGTGCTCACTACCTAGATGCAAAACTGCCAGAAGACTTCCAGATCATTGATTCAGATGATCAGATTCGCTTACTACGTCGCTTAATCAAGGCGCAAAACCTTGATGAAAAGCAGTGGCCAGCCAAGCAAGCTTCTTGGTGGATCAATGGTAAAAAAGATGAAGGGCTGCGCCCAAATCACATTGACGCCTACCATGATCCAATCACTCAAACGTGGTTAAAGATTTACTCTGCTTACCAAGAGGCATGTGATCGTGCTGGCTTGGTCGACTTTGCTGAGATCTTGTTGAGATCGCATGAACTATTGCGCGATAAGAAACACATCCGCGAACACTATCAAGCTCGCTTTAAGCATATTCTTGTCGACGAATTCCAAGATACCAACAACATCCAATACGCTTGGCTACGTATGATGGCAGGCCCGGATTGTCGTGTGATGATCGTGGGTGATGATGATCAATCTATCTATGGCTGGCGCGGCGCTAAAATCGAAAATATTCAGAAGTTCTTGGATGAATTCCCAGGCGCTTCAACGGTTCGACTCGAGCAAAACTACCGTTCAACCAAAACCATTCTGCAGGCATCGAACGAGCTTATCTCCAACAACACCGAGCGTATGGGTAAAGAATTGTGGACCGATGGCAACGATGGTGAGCCAATCTCAGTTTACTCGGCTTATAACGAGTTAGATGAAGCGCGTTTCACAGTCAGCAAAATCAAAGAGTGGCAGGAGAAAGGCGGTGCGTTAGAAGATACCGCGATGCTTTATCGTAATAATGCCCAGTCTCGTGTTCTTGAAGAAGCTTTGATTCAAGGTGGTCTACCTTACCGAATCTACGGCGGCATGCGATTCTTTGAGCGTCAGGAAATCAGAGATGCTTTGAGCTATCTGCGTTTAATGAGTAACCGCAGTAATGATGCGGCGTTCGAACGTGTCGTCAATACGCCAACGCGTGGCTTGGGTGATAAAACCTTAGAAACGATTCGTCTTGCAGCGCGTGATCGTGGTGCAACCATGTGGGAAGCCAGTGTTGCTCTGATAGAAGAACAAGTGTTACCAGGCCGTGCTGCAGGTGCTTTGAGCCGCTTTATTGAGCTTATCAATGCACTTGAAGATGACACCATAGAACTGAGACTTCATGAGCAAACCGACCACGTAATCAAATCGTCGGGCTTGTTTGCGATGTACGAGCAAGAGAAAGGTGAAAAGTCGAAGGCACGTATTGAGAACTTGGAAGAATTGGTAACGGCAACGCGTCAGTTTGAAAAGCCAGAAGAAGCGGATGAAATGAGCATGCTAACGGCGTTCTTAACTCATGCGGCTTTGGAAGCAGGTGAAGGTCAGGCTGACGAGTTTGATGATGCGGTTCAGCTCATGACTCTGCACAGTGCCAAAGGCCTAGAGTTCCCAATGGTATTCATGGTTGGCGTTGAAGAGGGTATGTTCCCAAGCCAGATGTCTGCAGAAGAAGCAGGGCGCTTAGAAGAAGAGCGTCGCCTGTGTTACGTAGGCATGACGCGTGCGATGGAGAAGCTTTACATAACTTACGCAGAGATGCGTCGCTTGTACGGGCAAGACAAGTACCACAAACCGTCACGCTTTATTCGTGAGCTGCCTGAGACATGTCTGGATGAAGTGCGTATGAAAGCGCAAGTGAGCCGTCCTGCAAGCAGCGGTCGCTTTAGCCAAACCGCCGTGAAAGAGAACTTTAACGAAACAGGCTTTAGTTTGGGTTCTCGCGTTAAGCACCCTAAGTTTGGTGAAGGCACTATCATCAACTTCGAGGGAAGTGGCCCGCAGAGCCGAGTTCAAGTTGCGTTTAATGGTGAAGGCATCAAGTGGTTAGTAACGGCTTATGCTCGTTTAGAGCAGCTTTAACCTGTTACTTCGACATCTAAAAACCGTCCATTATTAAAAACAGAAAGAGCAGCCAATGGCTGCTCTTTTTATTGCTTTATACTGACCTAAATTAGGTTAATACGAGCCTAAGGCATTGCTGCCTTAAAGTAAGACTTACAGTGCTGCAAGTGCCGCTTCGTAGTTTGGTTCTTCAGTGATCTCTGCAACTAACTCGCTGTGTGTTACCACACCGTTTTCATCAACACATACAACTGCACGTGTTGTTAGGCCAGATAGTGGGCCTTCAGCGATCGCTACGCCGTAGTCTGATGCGAAAGTAGGAGAGCGGAAAGTCGAAGCGTGTTGAACGCCTTCAATGCCTTCTAGTTCGCAGAAGCGACCCGCAGCAAACGGAAGATCAGCAGAAATACAAACAACAACCGTGTTCTCAAGCTCTGCCGCTTTTGCGTTGAACGTGCGTACGCTCGTCGCACAAGTTGCGGTGTCGATGCTTGGGAAAATGTTTAGAACCACTTTCTTGCCTTCAAGAGAAGCAAGAGTCAGTTCAGAAAGATCGCCTGCAGTCAGTGCAAAGCTTGGAGACTTTTCACCCGTTTTTGGGAATGTGCCTGTTAGAGCTACAGCAGCGCCTTTGAAGGTAACGTGTGACATGAATTGTCCTTAGTTTAATTATGGTTATGAAACTAGTTGAGCCTAGTAAAGCTTACGTTACTCGGAAGTGGTTAAGAAGTGAATGATTTAAATGTCAGAATTGTAATTAAACGTATGTGATGTTTGGTGAGGTTTAGAGCGGAAAGGTTAATTGGAAAGTAATAAATAGAAGTATGGATAAAGAAAAACCCCGAGAGCTTGCGCTCATCGGGGTCTGTAGTCTTACTCGCAGCAATCCGGCTACTAAGTGTGCTCCATGCATCAAATCCATGATAGTGTGCTGTTATCCTTCAGCGTATTCCTTTCATCGCCTTCCTAGCGGTGTCCTTGATCTTATCCTGATCTGCCAACAATCCTCGTTAGCGCGCGTCACTTGTTCCTTGAGCGGTGTCCTTTACATCATCCTGATGTTCAGTCCTTTCCTCGTCCAGAGGTGTCCATTGTCTTTCCTTAGTAGCAACCATCCTAGTTACTATTGCGTCCATTCAATGTCCATTTCGCTATCCATGCCGATTATTCATCCTGAGTAATCGAATCTTCATCCTGAAGATAACCAAGTCCTTGGCGTTTCCTGTTCCGTGTCAGCATCCTTCCGACATCATTCATATTACCGATCTCCCATTTATCAGCAATGGTGCATAAGAGAATTTCTATATAATTATTTGAATGATAAATGTACGTTTTGTTTTATTTCAAATAGTTAAGATTATTAAGTGCTTATTTTCTCAGTTAAATAGAGATATTTACTCACTGCCTTGTGAGAGATCTCGCACAAGGCAGCGAGTAAAAAGGGAGGATTATTCCCTATTGGCCAATCGCAGCACCTTCACGACGAGGGTCTGCAGCACCTTCTAGGCCATATTTTGTGATGCGAATGGCGTGTAAACCCGAGTTAAGATCGCGAACGTTGACTTCAAATCCCATCTTTTCTAGCTCAGGTTTGAAGTTTTCCGCTGATGTTCCTTTTTCCAAATCTAAGCTACCGAAGCGGTTTAGGAAGTGCGGTTGGTTGATCGCTTGCTGAATATCCATGTCCCATTGGGTATGCGCAATGATCGCTTGTGCTACATAACCTATGATACGGCTGCCGCCTGGAGAACCAATCGCCATGTAAGGTTTATCATCTTGCATAATGATGGTTGGAGCCATCGAAGAGCGTGGACGCTTACCCGGTTCAAGTCGGTTCGCGATAGGTTTGCCATTATTGTGCGTTTTGAATGAGAAGTCCGTTAGTTCGTTATTGAGCAGGAAGCCTCTCACCATTAGGCGTGAGCCAAATGCGTTCTCAATGGTGGTGGTCATTGATACGACATTGCCATCGCTATCAACAATGTTGAAGTGGCTAGTGGACGGCAGTTCAATAGAGACATCTTGGCTTCTTTGCATTACATGATCCCACGGCGGTGTGCCTGAAGGTGCGTTTGCTAGTGCCTTACCTGCGGTAATTAACTGAGCTCGTTCCTGCAAATAGTCAGTATTGACTAACCCTTGGGTTGGCATAGGTACATAATCTTGATCTGCCATATACATACCACGGTCTGCAAAGGCTAGGCGAGAAGCATCCGCTAATACTTGCCAAGACTTTGCGTCGTTTGGTCCCCATGATTTGAGGTCAAATTGCTCGGTCATCGCTAAGATTTGCCCAACCGTTAATGCACCTGAACTTGGTGGTCCCATTCCACAAATATCGTAGCTCTCATAAGCGGAACAAACGGGTTCACGTTGCTTGATTGAATAGGCGTCGAAGTCTTTCTGTGCCAATACGCCCGGATTGCCTTTGGCAGTTTGCACAGCATTGATGATGTCGGCAGAGATCTCACCCTGATAGAAGGCTTTAGCGCCATCCTTTGAGATAGCGTTTAACGTTGCCGCGTATTCTGGGTTCTTAAGTTGCATGCCAGCTGCTTTCGGGCTGCCATCGGCATTAAAGAAGTAGGCTTTAGTGGTGGCAAAGCGGCTTAGACGTTCTTGGTCGTTCTCGATCAAGGTGGCTAAGCGTGGGCTGATGGTAAAACCTTTTTCAGCCAGTTGAGCGATAGGCTTGATGAGTGAGGCCCATTCTAGCTTGCCGTATTTCTGGTGGGTATCCCACAATAATTGAACCGTACCGGGTGTACCAACTGAGCGACCCCCAACTACCGCATCATAGAATTTAAGCGGTTGGCCGTTTTCGTCTTGGAATAGACGTGGTGTAGCATCAAGTGGTGCAGTTTCACGACCATCGTAGGTTTTGAGTTGCTTGTCCTTGCCATCAAAATAAACAAGGAACGCGCCACCACCAATACCTGATGACTGAGGTTCTACCAAGCCAAGCATAAGCTGTACCGCTACCATGGCGTCAATCGCGTTACCACCTCGGGCGAGGATGTCTGCGCCTGCTTGTGTCGCCAATGGGTTAGCTGCGGTGACCATCCAATCATTGGCTTTGACGAGTTGTTTAGTTTCTAAACCACTACTTTGTTCAGGCGCGACGGCATCGGCAGCTTGATTTGCCCAACTGACATGGGAGGCAAAAAGTAGGGTAGAAGTAGCGAGGGTTGTTAGTTTTGTTTTCCACTGCATGATCTTCTCCTTTTAATATGCAGAGCTAGATTGACAGTGGAAATAACATTTAGCCAGTGTATTGTTAATTAATTGTAATCTTTGTTCTAATTTAGAGCAGTAGTGATGAGGCTGATTGCCACAAAATACTGACGCCAATAATGGTGAATACAGCGCCGCACAAGCCATCGATATAGACAGTCGCTTCATGTAATTTTTTCTGTAAGGCTTTAGTAGATAGCATCCAAGCTAAAAGTGAAAACCAAAACAGCGACAGGCCAAATAAGATAAGCAGAGCAAAACCTTTACCTGAAAGAGACATGTCAGCAGGCACTAGGCTCGACATTAAACTAATGAAAAACACCAAAGCCTTTGGGTTGAGAATGTTAGTGGCAAAACCCTTAGAAAACGCCTCACGCTTGTTGGTAAGAATGAGATCTGTGGAATGAACAGAATCAGTGTCGTCATCGTGATGCTGGATCGTATACCAAGTGGCTTTCAAAGCGCCATAACCTAGGTACAACAAGTAACTACCACCTGCTAGTTGGATTATCGCAAATAGAGTCGGTTGCTGGTGGACCAAGTAACTTATCCCCGTTAGGCTCAGCAGTGAGTGCAGTAATATCCCGCAAGACAATCCTAAAGCAATGTACAAGCCTGTTTGTCTACCATGACGTGTCGCGTTTTGCACGACTAACGCAAAGTCAGGGCCGGGACTCATCAAAGCGATGAAGTGGATAGAGGCTAGGGTGATCAATATGGTGACTTCATTCATTGTTCGTTCTCAATAACCTTGCAGCTATTTTAAAATAAGTAATCGTATTGAGCGTAGCTTACCGTGATTTGAAATGGAGCAATTGTAAATTATCAACACTTAGTTGATTTGTGATGGTGGGACACCGAATGTGGTTTTGAAGGCCTTGGAGAAATGGGCTTGATCATAAAAGCCAACTTGGTGTGCAACCATGGTGCCACAGATCCCTGATTTAATAAGGCGCATACTCTGTTCCATACGTAAACGGCTTAGCCAAGCATAAGGAGTGATACCCATCTTATTTTTGAAGTGGCGTTGGAACTGAGTGGTGGTTAAGCCGCATAGGTCTGACAGTTGTTCTAAACGAACTGGCTGGTCCAAATTCGCCATCAAATAGTCTTTTAGCGTATCAATCGATTGATTACCCAGTTTGATGTCGCTTTTCGATCCAAACTTTGCATAACGATCGACAATCGTAGAAAACCCTTCGAAAGGTAAGCAGTCTTGAGCGAGTTGGCTGACGTTTTGAGTTATTAAAAGACGGTGTAGGTTACACAATTGTGAAAAAGCGGCTTGATCGGAGAGGATCAACTCAGAAAAGCCTAATGTATGACCATTTAGCTTGGGATCGGCAAGATCTTGAAACCATTGAGGAGAAATCGCAAATACGCTGACTTGATAACCTGAATCGAGTTTGGAGTGCCCATCATGAAGCTCATCAGGCGGCATGATAACAACTTGGCCAGCTCCGACATGGTGACTCGCACCTTGATAGACAAACTTTTGTTGGCCTTTTGTTATTAAGCCAATGTGAAAGTCCAAATGATAGTGACGCTGAAACGCGAACTCTTGGTATTGAGCTTTAATCAGGCTGATATCTTCTGTCGGTGTAGAGTAATAGTGGACTTTATCCATGGTACAAAAAAGCTTGGTCAAATAGTCATCAATTCAACCAAGCTTATCTTCGTCACTCGCAGTTGTCTTGTAAAAAACGATCAGTTCTTTTGTTTAGCTTGTTTGTTCTTTTTGTTGTTACTCAAACCATCAAAGCTGAATACCACTAATGCCCCCCAAATAAAGGCAAAGGTAACAGCTTTGTCTGACGTAAAGGCTTCACCATAAATCAGCACGGCCAATAAGAACATTAAGCTTGGACCGATGTACTGGAAGAAACCCAGTGTCGATAGTTTTAATCGCGTAGCTGCACCCGTAAAACACAGTAAAGGGATGGTTGTAATCACACCAGCAGCAACCAGTAATAGGTTGAGCTGCATCGGGTTCATTGATAAGTCTGAGGTTGGACTATCGGCAATAAACAGTAAGTACGTTGCAGCGAGAGGCAACATTACTAGGGTTTCAATGAACAAACCTGTTTGTGCCTCTAAGCTAACTTTCTTACGTAGCAAGCCGTAGAAACCAAAACTAAAGGCTAATGCGATAGCGACAATAGGAATTGAGCCAAAGGCTATCAATTGGATAAGGACTCCGACAGCCGCTAGCGCAACCGCACACCACTGTAGTCTGCGTAAACGTTCGCCAAGGAACAGCATCCCAAGCAAGACGTTAATCAGTGGGTTGATGTAATACCCTAAGCTGGCATCGAGCATATGATTGGAATTAACCGCCCAGATAAAAATGAGCCAATTGGCACCCACCAAGATCGAAGTCGCCACCAAATAAAGCATTTTTGGTTTTGAGGTTAAGGTGTCACGAACCTTGCGCCAGCTGCGACCAATATGCAGTAAGAAAGCGAGTAGGAAAAAAGACCAAACTACACGGTGGCTAAGGATCTCTAGCGGGGAGACGTCACTTAAAGATTTGAAATATATAGGGGCGATCCCCCACATGGTGTAAGCGCCGACGGCAAGCAAGATTCCTTGGCGAGTACGTTGTTGTTCTTCAGGGGTCATACAACTTTCTCTAGCATTGAGTGCTTATTAATAAGATTTATAAGAGAGTTGGTCAGTATAGGAGCGTTAACCCTTTTCACCTAACAATTTGCGGTTTAATTCACCAGCGTTCCCCTCTACAATGTGCGCCTTGCTTGCGAATGATGCTGGCTGATTTTATACCTCGATTAGGAACCACAATGACCGCCACTCTGATTGCTGAGCAAATACCGACTCCCGCGAATGATGCGCAAAACATCTTACAAGATGTCTTTGGTTATCAAAGTTTTCGCGATGGTCAGCAAGAGGTCATCGATCTTGCCGTTGAAGGCAAAGATAGCTTGGTGATTATGCCAACTGGTGGCGGTAAGTCGCTGTGTTATCAAATTCCGGCCTTGGTTCGTGAAGGGTTAACTTTGGTTATCTCACCACTGATCTCGCTAATGAAAGACCAAGTTGACCAATTGAAGGCCAATGGCGTCGCTGCTGAGTGCATTAACTCGTCGATGCCAAGAGAAAAGCTAATCTCGGTGTTTAATCGCATGAACTCAGGCCAATTGAAAATGGTCTATGTTTCGCCAGAGCGGGTGTTGATGCGTGACTTTATCGAGCGTCTACAAGGGCTTCCTCTTTCAATGATCGCAGTCGATGAAGCGCACTGTATCTCTCAGTGGGGACACGACTTCCGCCCTGAATATGCATCATTGGGGCAACTTAAACAGTACTTCCCGCATGTACCTTATATGGCGCTAACGGCAACCGCTGACGATGCGACGCGCAAAGATATTATCTCGCGTTTGCAGTTGGTGGAGCCGCACACTTATTTAGGCAGCTTCGATCGTCCTAATATTCGTTACAACCTTGTAGAGAAACACAAGCCAGTGTCTCAGGTGGTTCGCTACCTAGAAACACAGAAAGGTAATTGCGGCATTATCTACTGTGGTAGCCGTAAAAAAGTGGAAATGGTGACCGAGAAGCTGTGCAATAACGGTCTTCGTGCGGCGGGTTATCATGCCGGAATGGACACTGATGAGCGTGCTTATGTGCAAGAGGCCTTCCAACGCGATGATATTCAGATCGTTGTGGCGACTGTGGCGTTTGGTATGGGTATCAATAAACCCAATGTACGCTTTGTGGTGCACTTTGATATTCCACGTAACATCGAATCTTACTATCAAGAGACTGGCCGTGCGGGTCGTGATGGCTTGCCTGCTGAAGCTATGATGCTGTTTGACCCTGCTGATATGGGGTGGCTGCGTCGCATGCTGGATGAGAAAGAAGAAGGCCCACAGAAACAAGTTGAAATGCACAAGCTGAACGCGATGAGTGCCTTTGCTGAAGCGCAAACTTGTCGTCGTCAGGTTCTGCTTAATTACTTTGGCGAATATCGTGAGAAGCAATGTGGTAACTGCGATATTTGCTTAGATCCACCAAAACACTTTGACGCGACCCAAGAAGCGCAAAAGGCGTTGTCTTGTGTGTACCGCGTAAATCAGTCATTTGGTATGGGTTACGTGGTTGAAGTGATGCGTGGTATGCAGAACATCCGTGTGCGCGATAATGGTCACGATAAGTTGTCTACTTACGGTATTGGTCGCGATCACAGCCACGACTACTGGATCAGTATCTTCCGTCAGTTAATTCACAAAGGCTTGTTGTTCCAGAACATCACTCGTAACTCGACTTTGCAGTTAACCGAAGAAGCACGCCCGCTGTTACGCGGTGAAATGTCTTTGGAGTTGGCAGTGCCTCGTTTGGATACCGCAGTTCGTAATGCTAAGTCCGATAAGTTAAGTAGCAAGAACTACGATAAGAAGCTGTTTGCCAAACTGCGTAAGCTGCGTAAGTCGATTGCTGATGAAGATGGCTTACCACCTTATGTTGTCTTCAGTGATGCGACCTTGATTGATATGGCCGAAATCCTACCCACATCTTACGGAGAGATGTTGGCAGTGAATGGTGTCGGTCAACGCAAACTCGATAAGTACGCTGATCCATTCTTAGATTTGATTCAAGAACACATTACCACCCACGGCTAATTGGCTGATTGCTAGTTTTCAGAAGCGTTTAGCTTATAAGAACGGTTAGTTCATAGAAAAAGAATAAGGTTGATAGGGACATGACAACAAACACAGAATTTGGCTTAAGAGAGTATTTAGCTGAGGAAGGGCGTTTATTGATTACGTCTCCAAGTTTTGATTTTGATTCTTACGAAGTGTTAGGTGAAAAGCTGGTGGCATTGCTGTCCGCTTCTGTTGTAGAAAAGCAATGGGACGCTGACATGCATTCTTGGTTGATCGATTTTGAAGACTGTCGAATGTTTTTAAAGTCTGAACATTACAGTGAATCAATCTGGTTTGAGTCGTTAAACGCTGAAGAAAGCCGAGAAGAGTTTGATTATCTCGCGACGCTTTTCAAGCGTGGCTTCTAACTTCAAGCGCATTTCTAATTTTAGGCATAGAACCTAAAAACCTCGCTTTAAAAAACATAGCTTTTAACGTCATTCGCCAATAAATGTGAGGATAAACGTTTGCGTCTATTCTCACCGTTGCAGCCAATATTGATTAATGTATAATCGCCCGCCGCTCAATAGAGCAATTTATAGATACATTTTTAATTCACATTATTGGTAAGAGCTTTCTTGGTTTATTCGAAGAAATGACTCGATTTGGGTTCCCTCACCCCCAAACCAAACTAAAAAGGTACAGCATGAGTAACTTTACCCCTGCGCAACAGCGCAAAGCCCTAGCACTATTAGTTTTGTTCCATTTGGTGATTATTGCGTCAAGCAACTATCTGGTTCAGCTACCTTTTACCGTTTTCGGTATGCACACCACTTGGGGTGCTTTCACTTTCCCGTTTATCTTCCTAGCGACCGACCTAACAGTACGCATTTTTGGCGCGCAGCTTGCTCGTAAAATCATTTTCTTAGTGATGTTGCCTGCACTAGCCGTTTCTTATTTATTGTCTGTGGTGTTCTTTGAAGGTTCATTCCAAGGCTTTAGCCAATTAGGTGAGTTCAACTTGTTTGTTGCACGTATCGCCGCGGCGAGCTTCATGGCTTATTTACTGGGTCAGATCTTGGATGTGCATGTTTTTAACCGCTTACGCCAAATGAAGCAGTGGTGGGTAGCCCCAACGTGTTCAACGCTATTTGGTAACGCGCTCGATACCATCGCGTTCTTTGCGATTGCTTTCTACCAAAGCCCAGATCCATTCATGGCTGAGCACTGGACTGAGATTGCATTGGTCGATTATGGCTTCAAGCTTATCATCAGCTTAGGTCTGTTCGTACCTATGTACGGTGTGCTACTTAATTACGTGGTTAAGAAGTTAACCGCAGTGAACCCTGACTTTAAAGCGACAGGTGTTAACGCTTAAGTTTGAGATTTGTAACGCAAAGCATTAATGCAGCGGTAAGAAAAAGCCCAAGTTAGTCAACTAACTTGGGCTTTTTTAATTTCTAGCGACAGATAATTAATATCACAGGCATTCTATATTGAGCGGCCAACCAATATCAGTTTGGCGGTTCGACTCAATTTCTAGCTCAGCAGCCGTAAGAGGGTTGGCCTCCAACCATTGCTTGGACAGATTTAATGTTAGCTTGTCATCTTGTGCTGTTAACTTCACTTGCGCGACAAGGTCAGGGTTACGGCGATGAGTTAGCAAAATGGCTAAGCGTAGAATACGTAAAATACGTTTGCTACTAGTACCTGATACGGCGTGTTGCTCTGGCAGTGATGTCAGTTGCTCACGGTAGCGACGTACGAGTTCACCGAGGTAGTGCTTCTGTGCACGTGTAAAACCAGGCAAATCCAAGTTTTGTAGTAAGTATGCGCTGTGTTCGCCACCTTTTTTGAAATCGATGGTTAAACCAATTTCGTGCAGTTTAGCTGCAGTTTGCAAAAGGATACCAGCTTGAGGTTCTGATACCCATTCCTCAGCGCCCGCTTGTTCAAATAGATATTGTGCTAACGATGCAACTTGCTCACCGTAAGTGACGTCCATTTGATAGCGAGACTGAACGCTAGCTACCGTACGAGCCCTAATATCTTCTTGGCGTAACTCGTCAACCATCTCATAAGCAAGGCCTTCACGGAGTGCACCGCCGGCGAGTGTCATTGAATCAATCTCAAGCAGCTCAAAAATAGCAATTAGAATCGATAGGCCACTCGGGAATACAAGTGCACGTTCAAGGGTTAACCCTTCAATCTCTAGCTCTTCGAGTCGCTCTGCTGCCATTGCTTGTTTTTGTAGGCGTTTAAGCTTGGCGTGAGTGATGACCTCATCCATGCCTTGTGCCAACATGATTTCTTGCAAAGCTTGAACGGTGCCACTTGCACCAACACACACATCCCATCCTATATCCGTGTAGCTATCAAGGATTGGTGCCAGCGTAGATTTAGCCGCTTCAATGGCGTTGTCAAAGTTGGTTGCGGTTAATTGGCGATCTTTAAAATGACGCTCAAGCCAAGTAACACAGCCCATCTTCAGGCTAGTTAATGCTTTCGCTGAGAAGCCTTCACCGATGATCATCTCGGTACTCGCGCCACCAATGTCAACAACTAGTCGGCGACCACTGCCACCAGAAGTGTGTGCTACGCCTTTATAGATAGTCGCAGCTTCTTCTTCACCAGAGATAACATTGATATCGTAACCAAGGATCTGGTTCGCTTTCTCTAGAAAGATACCCACATTGGTCGCTGTACGCAGGGTCGCGGTACCTACAATGCGGATATTTTCTTTAGGAATGTCTTGCAGTCGCTCTGCAAAGAGACTCAAACAGTCCCAGCCTCGCTGCATCGCTTCTTTACTAAGTGCGTTATTTTCATCTAAGCCTGCGGCTAAACGAACTTTACGCTTAATCTTAGCCATGGTTTGCACGCTGCCATCGATATGGCGCACAACGAGCATATGAAAACTGTTCGACCCGAGGTCGATTGCAGCGTAAAGCGGGGATGACACTGTTTGGCTCATAAGCGACTAAGCTTCCTTGTTATGACGCGGTTGGCGTGGGCGACGGTTCTGGTTTGGTTTACGGTTACCGTTACGTGGACCATTGTTGTTTGAGCGACGTTGTTGCGGGTTACGTGTACGTAAACGCAATGGTGCCGGTAGATCTTCTAGTAGTGCAGAAGCATCGTAGTCAGACATTGGAATAGCGTGCTCGATGTATTCTTCGATTGGTGGCAAGTTGATTGCGTAATCTTCACAAGCAAAGCTGATCGAATGACCGCTTTCACCAGCACGACCTGTACGGCCGATACGGTGAACGTAATCTTCGCAATCGTCTGGCAGGTCAAAGTTGAATACGTGTGTTACTTGAGGAATGTGTAAGCCACGTGCTGCAACATCGGTTGCTACAAGTAGGTCAACATCACCTTTAGTGAACTGTTCAAGAATCTTTTCACGTTTCTTCTGTGGAACATCACCTGTTAGTAGACCAACACGATGACCATCGGCAGCCAAGTGACCCCAAACTGATTCACATTTGTGCTTCGTGTTAGCGAAGATGATTGCGCGATCTGGCCATTCTTCTTCGATTAACGTTTGTAGAAGGGCCATCTTATGTTCGTTAGAAGGGTAGAAAAGCTCTTCCTGAATGCGGTGACCTGTTTTGCGCTCTGGCTCAACAACAACATGCTCTGGGTTGTGCATGTGTTCGAACGCTAGCTCTTGTACGCGGTAAGACAGCGTCGCAGAGAACAGCATGTTCAGGCGATCTTTTGGCTCAGGCATACGGCGGAACAAGAAGCGGATGTCTTTGATGAAACCAAGATCGAACATGCGATCAGCTTCGTCAAGAACAACAGCTTGAATATGGTTAAGGTTAAATACCTTCTGCTTGTAGAAATCGATGATACGGCCAGTTGTACCAATTAAGATATCTGCGCCTTCTTCGATCTTACCTAGTTGCTTGTCGTAGCTTTCGCCACCGTAAGCAAGTGCTGCTTTGATACCTGTGCTTTCAACCAGAGAGTCAGCATCGTTGTAGATCTGAATCGCGAGTTCACGTGTTGGTGCCATAATAATCGCACGTGGCTGGTTAGGCTTGCGCCCTTCATGCTCAGGTGTTTTTAGCAGGTGATTAAAAGTAGCAGTAAGAAACGCAAGCGTTTTACCAGTACCCGTTTGGGCCTGGCCTGCAATGTCTTGGCCGGTGAGCAGTACCGGGAGCGCCAAGGCTTGGATAGGGGTACAGTAATCGAACCCTTTTTTCTCCAATCCTTCAATGACTTGCGGGAGTAAATCCAAGTCGGCGAACTTTTGCTCTGTGATATGCGTCTTTTTCATTGCTATAGAATATCAGCTTAAGCTTGCAATACGAAAGTAAATACATTCCAATAGGGCATCTATTTACTGGTTATCATCCAACCAGTTCTAAAAAATACATTGGAGTGGAAGATGAGTGATAAGATTTTGCAGCTAACTGATGACGGTTTTGATAACGATGTGATCAATGCTGCAGGCCCGGTTCTTGTTGATTTTTGGGCTGAATGGTGTGGTCCTTGTAAGATGATTGCTCCGATTCTTGATGAAATCGCAGACGAGTACGAAGGCAAGCTCACTATCGGTAAATTAAATATCGACCAAAACGCAGGAACTCCACCAAAATTTGGTATTCGCGGTATTCCAACGCTACTTCTTTTCAAAGATGGTGGCGTAGCAGCAACTAAAGTTGGTGCATTGTCTAAAACTCAACTTAAAGAGTTCCTAGACGCTAACCTTTAATTAGGTGAGCATTTGAAAAGAAACCGCGCAGTTAACAAATGCGCGGTTTTGTTTTTTCTAAGCTATGGACTAGTCTTAGTTTTAGTGCTAATTTATCGCACGTTAATTGAACGAATTTCTCTTCTTGGTCGATCCTGCGTGACCAAATCCTTCTTAACTTAAGAAAACAGATCCTATTTTGACTAAACAAACTTCCACCACTATGAATCTTACTGAACTGAAGAACAGACCAGTGTCTGAACTTGTTAAACTTAGCGAAAGCCTAGGTCTTGAAAATCAAGCTCGCTTAAGAAAACAAGACATTATCTTCTCCATCCTTAAAGCGCATGCAAAAAGTGGTGAAGACATCTTTGGTGATGGTGTTCTAGAAATTCTTCAAGACGGTTTTGGTTTCCTGCGTAGCGGCGACAGCTCATACCTTGCTGGGCCAGATGATATTTATGTATCACCAAGCCAGATTCGTCGTTTTAACCTTCGCACAGGTGATTCTATTGGCGGTAAAATCCGCCCACCTAAAGATGGCGAGCGTTACTTTGCACTACTTAAAGTAAACACGGTTAACTACGACAAGCCAGACAACGCACGTAACAAAATCCTTTTTGAAAACCTTACTCCTCTTCATGCCAACGAACGTATGGTGATGGAAGCTGGTAATGGTGCGACTGAAGATATCACAGCCCGAATCCTTGACCTTGCTTCACCAATTGGTAAAGGTCAGCGTGGTCTGATTGTTGCTCCGCCTAAAGCGGGTAAAACAATGCTGCTGCAAAATATCGCTCAAAGCATTGCTCGCAACCATCCAGAGTGTGAACTAATGGTTCTACTTATCGATGAGCGTCCAGAAGAAGTAACAGAAATGCAGCGCCTAGTTAAAGGTGAAGTAATTGCATCGACTTTCGATGAGCCAGCATCTCGCCACGTACAAGTAGCAGAAATGGTAATCGAGAAGGCGAAGCGCCTTGTTGAACACAAGAAAGACGTGGTTATCCTACTGGACTCAATCACTCGTCTCGCTCGTGCTTACAACACCGTGATTCCTTCATCTGGTAAAGTTCTTACTGGTGGTGTTGATGCGAATGCTCTACATCGTCCAAAGCGCTTCTTTGGTGCGGCACGTAACGTAGAAGAAGGCGGTAGCTTAACTATCATCGCAACAGCACTGGTTGATACTGGTTCTAAGATGGATGAAGTTATCTACGAAGAGTTCAAAGGTACAGGTAACATGGAACTGCACCTTAACCGTAAGATTGCGGAAAAACGCGTATTCCCAGCGATTGATTTCAACCGCTCTGGTACTCGTCGTGAAGAGCTTCTTACTAAGAACGATGAATTACAGAAGATGTGGATCCTGCGTAAGATTGTTCACCCAATGGGCGAAATCGACGCGATGGAATTCCTTATCGACAAGCTAGCAATGACTAAAACGAACGATGAGTTCTTTGACGCAATGCGCCGTCAGTAACCTTGACGGGTTTATAGTTATCAAAAAGCGCTGCCTTCGGGTGGCGCTTTTTATTTGCATTTTACAGCGCTAGCTTGCAGAATGACCAAAAGTGTTAAAAGGAAGTTAAAATGCAACATGGACTGTTGTCATCATTACTCCTGTCTACTTCACTGTTATTTTCACCGGTTGGTATGAGCTATGCCACCGAGATGTCTCCACTTACAGTTGAGTCTTGGCTTGAGAATGATCAAGTAAAACTGAAAACTGCTGAATTACTCGAGCTTGTTGTGCGTGATGAAGTCAATTCGTTACGTTTCGCGCTTGAGCGTCTGACATTTCCTCAGCAAGAGGTAGCTCGTTACCAACTTTTGAAGAAGATTGAGCAACAAAAAATTGCACTCACTCCTAAGATGTCTATCTTCATCGAGCAACAACTTGATCTCACGCCGACTTACCAAGTTTTAGAGCGTGGTGATGGATATGAGTTCACGGTACCTGCCTTTAATTACCCTTCGATTGCTAATCGATTAATCAAACAGTGGCACCAAGACCAAACAACATTGGTATTTGTGTTAGATGCAGAAAAACAAGAGCTCGACCTAAAAGAGTGGCTATCTGGCCCTGAGCATCAAGTTCAAACGCGAGAGGCTCTGTTAATAAGAGAGCTAGATAGTTTGTCACCTGAAGCGGTTGATTATCTGACTAAGCAACTCACCGCATCTTCTATTGTTAGTTGGTTACCTTCTACAGAGGTGGTGGTTCGATTAGCGCAAGTCAGCGAAGACCCGGAGGTTTACAAGATTCTATGGCGAATGAAGGCCGATTATCATAGTCAAGCCGAACTAGTGCGCCTTGCTGAAACTAAACAAACGTTCGCGCTTGAACAGGTAATGGCGGCGACTAAGAATCCGCGCTTGAAAGATGAGGCGATAACTTTGCTTACCAAGGTTAATCCGTTATCAGAAGAAGTGAAGCAGTTCCTTGTCTCTCGGATGGCGATTGCCGATGAAGCGCCATTAGTCGCGCGTGAACTGGCCAAACAAGGTCACACTCGCTGGTTGCAAGACCTCGTCAATGATAACCCTCAGGTGAAGAGCTCTTTGATCGAGCAAGCATTACCGTAAAGTGGATTTTGCCTCTCAATAACCACATTAAAAAGGGGGATCTCAGCGTCACCCTTTTTGATATACTGAGCGCAGAATAATCAGCATGTAGAAGTCCTATGAGTTTTAAAGATTTACGTGATTTTATCGACCATCTTGAAAGTATTGGTCAGTTGAAACGCATTTCTCACCCTGTCGATCCAGACTACGAAATGACCGAGATTAGCGACCGTACTCTACGTGCTGGTGGCCCGGCTCTTTTGTTTGAAAATCCTGTAGGCTATGACATGCCTGTTTTGACTAACCTATTTGGTACACCTAACCGTGTGGCTATTGGTATGGGTCGTCAGGAAGTAAAAGAACTGCGTGAAGTGGGCAAGTTGCTTGCTTACCTAAAAGAGCCTGAGCCCCCAAAAGGCTTTAAAGACGCTCTTGATAAGCTGCCAGTGTTTAAGCAAGTCTTAAACATGCCGGCTAAACGCCTTCGCAAAGCGGCTTGCCAACAAGTGGTTTGGCAAGGTAATGAGGTCGACCTAGATAAAATTCCTGTGATGAGTTGCTGGGCCGACGATGTCGCGCCATTGCTAACATGGGGTTTAACGGTTACTCGTGGTCCAAATAAAAAACGCCAAAACTTAGGTATCTATCGCCAGCAAAAGATCGGTAAAAACAAAATCATCATGCGTTGGTTAGCCCATCGTGGTGGTGCGCTTGATCTACGCGATTGGATGGAAACCAACCCAGGTAAACCATTTCCGATATCTGTAGCATTTGGCGCAGACCCTGCCACCATTCTTGGCGCGGTGACACCAGTACCAGATACCTTATCGGAATACGCATTTGCAGGATTGCTGCGTGGTAGTAAAACTGAGGTCGTTAAATCAATCAGTAATGACCTAGAGGTACCAGCAAGTGCGGAAATCGTAATGGAAGGCTACATCGACCCGAATGAGTTCGCGGACGAAGGCCCATACGGAGACCACACGGGTTACTACAACGAGAAAGAAAAGCACCACGTATTTACGATTACTCATGTAACCATGCGCGAGAACCCTATTTATCACAGCACGTATACTGGCCGTCCGCCTGATGAGCCAGCGGTATTGGGTGTTGCACTAAATGAAGTGTTTGTTCCTATTCTTCAAAAGCAGTTCCCTGAGATCGAAGATTTCTACCTGCCGCCTGAAGGTTGTTCGTACCGAATGGCGGTAGTGACAATGAAGAAGCAATACCCAGGTCACGCTAAGCGAGTGATGATGGGTGTATGGTCTTTCTTGCGTCAATTCATGTACACCAAATTTGTATTGGTGTGCGATGAGGATGTGAACGCACGTGATTGGTCTCAAGTAACCGCTGCGATGTGTAAATATATGGATCCGTCACGCGATAGCTTGATGATAGAGAACACACCGATCGACTCGTTAGATTTTGCGTCTCCAGTGGTTGGATTGGGTTCTAAGATGGGCTTAGACATCACCAAGAAGTGGGATGCGGAGTTAGCATTATCGCCAGACGTTGAATCTGCGCCTGTAAGTAGTGAACATATCGAAGGTAGCCTGGCTGAGTTAACTAAGGCTCACCCTGAAATTATTGATATTCATCTACAGAACGACAACGCCAGCATGGTTGTCGTGTCTATTGATAAGCAAGCTGCAGGTAACGGTAAGAAAATCATGGAAGCGGTTTGGTCTCAATTTGATGAGAATAAATTTGTTATCGTGTGTGATGGTGATGTCAACGTGAGTGATTGGAATGACATCATTTGGGCGGTGACCACAAGAATGGACCCGGCCAGAGATACATTGTTCCTGCAGAATGAAACTGGACACTCAAAAATGGGTCTAGATGCGACTAATAAATGGGAAGGTGAATGCCTTCGTGAGTGGGGGGTGCCAATTACAAAAGATCCTGAGCTCGTCAAAAAGATTGATAGCATTTGGGAACAGCTAGGAATTTCATGAGCTACCAAGTAGTCTTATATCCAGAAAACATCAGTTTCACAGTAGGAAAAGGGCAAACGATCTTGGATGCTGCGCTCAACAGCAATATCAATTTCCCGAATCGTTGCCAAGTTGGCGCATGCGCGATGTGTATGTGCAAAAAATTAGAAGGCCAAGTGAGTTACCACCTTGAACCCATGCTCACAGAGAAAGAGCAGTTACAAGGTTGGATTTTTGCTTGCCAAGCATTTGCAGAAAGTAATTTAGTTCTAACCTTTGCCGATTAAGGGTTAGTGAGAGGAAGAACATGACTATTAAATGTAAAGTGAAATCTATCGAGCCTTTGGCTTGTAACACTTACCAAATCCTACTTCACCCAGAAACACCGGTCGCTTTTAAAGCGGGACAATACTTGATGGTTGAAATGGGTGAAAAAGACAAGCGCCCATTTTCGATTGCAAGTAGCCCTTGTCGCCATGAAGGCGAGCTTGAGTTACACATTGGTGCTGCTGAGCACAATGCTTACGCGTTAGAAGTTGTTGAGGCGATGAAAAAAGCACAATCTGAAGATGGTGATATTGCTATTGATGCTCCTCACGGTAACGCGTGGGTTAAAGAAGAAAGCGAACGTCCTCTATTATTGATTGCTGGTGGTACTGGTTTCAGCTATGTACGTTCGATTCTTGATCACTGTATTGCACAAAACAGCAAGAAAGAGATTCACTTATACTGGGGCGCAAAAGATGAGTGCCAGTTATATGCGAAAGAAGAGTTAGTCGATATTGCAGAAAAACATAGCAACGTACACTTTGTACCTGTTGTAGAACAAGCTCCTGAGGTTTGGCATGGTCAAACAGGTAATGTGCTTGAAGCTATTACGCAAAGCTTCGAATCATTAGCTGATTTCGATATCTATATTGCGGGCCGTTTTGAAATGGCGGGTGCAGCAAGAGACTTATTTACTCAAAACAAAGACGCAAAGCGCGACCATATGTACGCTGATGCTTACGCGTTTATCTAACAATACCTTTAGATTTTGAGTAAAAAGAGAGCAGAAATGCTCTCTTTTTTACGTTTAGGTGAACTATTAGGCAGTTAACCCCTATTTATTCATTTTTTATGAAAAAGTAGTTGCTAAGCTGAGAGGGTTCCCTATAATGCGACACCACTGAGACGGCAGACGCCACAAGGCTTCAGCAAGAATCAGTAAGACGGAAAGCGACAAAAAATTAATTTTCAAAAAGTGTTTGACACTGAATGTTAATTCGCTAGAATGGCCGTCCACTTCGAGAGGCACCTTACTTAAAAGGATCGCTTGAGAAGTAAAGCTCTTTAACAATTTAAACCTATCAATCTGTGTGGGCACTCGTTGATGAATATCAAAACGTTTTATCCTTTTGGATAAAACAGTTACTTCGGTAACAAACTTGATTTCAATGAACTGAGTGACCAATACGTTTAACTACTTGTAGTTATTCGGCACAGTCAATTCATTACCATTCTGTTGGAATGGTAATAGCTTTAAAATTACATAGTAGTTTTGAAGTCAGTATTCGTTGAGTCACAAAATCTTAAATTGAAGAGTTTGATCATGGCTCAGATTGAACGCTGGCGGCAGGCCTAACACATGCAAGTCGAGCGGAAACGACAACATTGAATCTTCGGAGGATTTGTTGGGCGTCGAGCGGCGGACGGGTGAGTAATGCCTAGGAAATTGCCTTGATGTGGGGGATAACCATTGGAAACGATGGCTAATACCGCATGATGCCTAC
>NZ_JADDYI010000071.1:0-203 GCF_015163545.1 Vibrio sp. OPT24 | reverse complement strand
ACTTACGAGTAATTCAATCAAATTTAAAAGTTCTCAATGTTTATCTTTCATTAGATAAACACAACAAACACATTCAAGTGTCTTGTATTCGAATCAAACTTTAGTTTGATTCACAATTGAGTCCGGCAAACAGTCATCAAGAATTAACCCTTCTTGATGACAACCAAAAACCTTGGTTAGTTGCCATACACTAAGACCCTTTC
>NZ_JADDYI010000070.1:0-351 GCF_015163545.1 Vibrio sp. OPT24 | reverse complement strand
TACGGGATACCATCTTTAAGCACATTTATTTAAGTGTTTTTAAAAATGGTTCATTTTATTGAATCAAGCTCTTTAACAATTTGGAAAGCTGACTGATTTGATTACTTAAGAGTAATTCAAATCAAATTTAAAAGTTCTCAATGTTTATCTGCTCTTATTTAATAAGAACGGTATAAACACAACAAACACATTCAAGTGTCTTGTATTCGAATGATCAGAAATGATTGTTCATTTTTTGATTCTACTTTTTATTAAAAGTGGAAACAAAAAGTAAATTGAGTCCGGCAAACAGTTATCAAGAATTAACCCTTCTTGATGACAACCAAAAACCTTGGTTAGTTGCCATACGCT
>NZ_JADDYI010000069.1:0-246 GCF_015163545.1 Vibrio sp. OPT24 | reverse complement strand
AACGTATATCAGGCAAGGCAAACGTTGGATGTATCTAGCGGTCGTTATTGATCTTTACTCGCGTAAAGTCGTCGGTTGGTCGCTTGGTAGTAAGAAGAATACACAACTAACGATGAGTTCGCTGAGAATGGCCATTAGAAATCGAAATCCACAAGAGCGCCTGTTATTTCATACTGACAGAGGCTCTGAATATCGAGCCCATGAAGTTCAAGCTTTACTATCAAAAAATGGAATTGTCCCAAGCAT
>NZ_JADDYI010000068.1:0-208 GCF_015163545.1 Vibrio sp. OPT24 | reverse complement strand
GGCAGTCAGAGGCGATGAAAGGCGTAATAACTTGCGATAAGCCCAGATTAGGTAGTAATAACCTTTTGAGTCTGGGATTCCTGAATGGGGAAACCCACGTGCATAAGCACGTATCCTGTTGTGAATACATAGCAACAGGAGGCAAACCGGGGGAACTGAAACATCTAAGTACCCCGAGGAAGAGAAATCAACCGAGATTCCGAAAGTA
>NZ_JADDYI010000012.1:0-1632 GCF_015163545.1 Vibrio sp. OPT24 | reverse complement strand
CGCAACGCGTGGCATTTTTACTATGCGTTGGTTTTAGTGTTTAAGGTGGTATGCGGCGGCCTTTGTATTGCGTTGCTCACACCTTAACAGGGCGTTATGGCACTCGCCAGATTCAGGCTTAGGAGGAATATTGAAAAATTTAGTATCGGCATGTTCAACTGAAGTTGGCATTGCGACAGAAGTGTTTTCAGTTTTGCGAGCAGCTAAGTTTGGTTATCAACAGTATCGTATGGAACAGTTCTTACAAAGCATACAGCTTTGTACTGATCGAATGACAGAAGATGAGCGCTTAGAGTTTAGAAATCGGTGTTTAAGTGACACAGGGAAAAGGGTCGCGGCAGATTTTGCTTCTGCTGTTACAGATACCCCCTGCGATGTTGTTTTGGCTACTTATGCACTATTATTTTCTTCTGATCCAGATTTCGATTTTACCGAAACACAAATTGAACGATTTGTATCATCCACAAAAGGGCTAAATACTAGGAAAACAGAGTTTTTTATAAAACTTTGTTCACTAAACCCTAGCGATCCAGAAATGATTTATCCTATGTACAGCTTAAGTAGCCATAATAATTATGGTGTAGATCTTATTTTTGATATGGATGAAATATATGCGTATACGCAAGAGTTCTATCATAGAGGGTTGATATTGCCGGACCCTCAAGCAAGTATAAATGTCAGCCAAATGGGCGGGTTTCCTGGAAAAGGAGAGTGGCTAATTAGATTTGGTATTAGTGATATATTAGACCGATACTCGAAATTGTTAGCTAAAGCAGAGTACTTGATAAGGAAATAGTGCCATAACAAGCAATTTAAGAGTGATTCCCCACGCTTGGCATTTTTGGTTTGGGTCTAGTTTAGTGTTTACGGTGTTCAAATTGAGTTCCGTGGTAGCGTGGCTCACACCTTAATTGGGCGTTATACAACCGAGGCAAGCAGTGTGGCTGATAAATATAGCCAAGTAATTCCGCACAACAATCCCGTGACATAAAGCCTCATTGGAAAGTATGAGTTTCTTATATTTTTTTTAATGATGTTTGGAATATCTTTACTTAGATAAACTATCAGGGTTGGTGCTCCGGATAGTAGAAACAACAAAACTGCTCGAATAATTAGGTGTTCTGAAGAAAAAAAGTGATAACCCGAATTTAGTATGTATTTAGTTAACCATGTCCCTAGCAACGAACCAAAAGCAATAGTAGTAAAGGCTAGGTAGCTCATTAAGGAGCAAATCTTTGAGACAATGACTTGCTTATCTAGCAGCATAAACCTCCATACGATTGCTAGACAAGTTACTTGTAGGTACAGGATTACAGACAATACGGTTTCGGTCTTATCTGAGAATGAAGCATCAATAAGTTGTTGGACTGGAAATATGAGTGTTGTGCTAAAAGCTATAACCATTAACACAATGAATTTAATCATAGGTTTCTTGAATTTTTCCATGGATGGGGGCTTAAAACTGTTGACCTATCACATATATGAGGCTGAGACTTAAAAAATCAACCACTTGCATAACAAACAATTTAAGAGTGATTCTGTAGTTGACCCGATCTAATGGACACCTTCAATTGTAATTGGAGGTGATTATGCCAGCTTATAAATCAGGTAAAAAAACTCAACAATATCTTA
>NZ_JADDYI010000067.1:0-229 GCF_015163545.1 Vibrio sp. OPT24 | reverse complement strand
ATTACGCCTTTCATCGCCTCTGACTGCCAAGGCATCCACCGTGTACGCTTAGTCACTTAACCATACAACCCGAAAGGGTTTCTATTTGCTTTCACTTTCCTTTTTATTTTCACTTTTAAAAAGTGAAGACAAACAGGAGTGAAGACAAATAAGCGTATGGCAACTAACCAAGGTTTTTGGTTGTCATCAAGAAGGGTTAATTCTTGATAACTGTTTGCCGGACTCAATT
>NZ_JADDYI010000066.1:0-585 GCF_015163545.1 Vibrio sp. OPT24 | reverse complement strand
CTTAATTGGGCGTTATGTGTTTTTAGGATAAAAATGGAAATTTTCGAAATTCAACTAAGAAACTCAATCGGTCCAGTCAAGCTCGGTATGACAGAAACTGAAGTGATCAATGTTATCGGAGCTCCAAATTGCATCTATGGTCATCGCCATCATTTTTTAGACGGTCTCATGGTAGATTTTGATAATGAAGGAAGAGTTGAGTTCATTGAAGCCGCTGTGTCTGAGTTGTTTTCAACGACCTTGCTTGGCTTTGACGTACATAGGGCATTAGCGACTAATGTGCTCGAACGAATTCAGCTAGAAGGTAACTATGATCATTCTGATCCAGAGTTAGGCTATAGCTACGTATTTAAAGAGCTTCAGTTATCTTTCTGGCGTCCAACTCTTCCTGACTTAGAAGAAGGTGAAGGGTTGTACTTTCAATCGGTTGCAATTGCTTCCGAGGGGTACTTTGAGTAAACACATAACAAACTGTTTAAGAGTGATTCGCAACGCGTGGCATTTTTACTATGCGTTGGTTTTAGTGTTTAAGGTGGTATGCGGCGGCCTTTGTATTGCGTTGCTCACACCTTAACAGGGCGTTAT
>NZ_JADDYI010000065.1:0-240 GCF_015163545.1 Vibrio sp. OPT24 | reverse complement strand
AATAAGTGGCGGAGTGGACGGGACTCGAACCCGCGACCCCCGGCGTGACAGGCCGGTATTCTAACCAACTGAACTACCACTCCGCAGTGGTCAACTCACTAAGTGAGCGTCCATATCTCCAGGTTGGTCAACCTAAAGATTTAATTTAAAGCCTGGCGATGTCCTACTCTCACATGGGGAAGCCCCACACTACCATCGGCGCTATTGTGTTTCACTTCTGAGTTCGGCATGGAATCAGGT
>NZ_JADDYI010000011.1:0-444 GCF_015163545.1 Vibrio sp. OPT24 | reverse complement strand
CTCCCCTACGGGATACCATTGGGTCGTTAGCTCAGTTGGTAGAGCAGTTGACTTTTAATCAATTGGTCGCAGGTTCGAATCCTGCACGACCCACCATTCTTTCTCCGCGTAAAGGATGGCTTTTATTTTCACTTTTATTAAAAGTGAAGACAAAAGAAACTATCGTGGGCGATTAGCTCAGTTGGGAGAGCACCTGCCTTACAAGCAGGGGGTCACTGGTTCGAGCCCGGTATCGCCCACCATTCTCTAAATATTCTTGGTTATTTACATATCCAAACCACTTCTTTTGTCGTTGGTTGGTATCTTTGACCCTGAGAGTCTTTAGAAAATGTGAATTTTAGAACACTGTTCTTAAAGTCTCATGCTCTTTAACAATTTGGAAAGCTGACTGATTGATTACTTACGAGTAATTCAATCAAATTTAAAAGTTCTCAATGTTTATCT
>NZ_JADDYI010000064.1:0-236 GCF_015163545.1 Vibrio sp. OPT24 | reverse complement strand
CTGTAATGTGGTTGCGGGAGCCGGATTTGAACCGACGACCTTCGGGTTATGAGCCCGACGAGCTACCAAACTGCTCCATCCCGCGTCCGGATGCATTATTTAAGTTAATGACTCTATATTTCCAACATCAATCCTAAGAAAGAAATTGGAGCGATACATCGGGTTCGAACCGATGACCTCAACCTTGGCAAGGTTGCGCTCTACCAACTGAGCTAGTATCGCATAAGCTAACCGTT
>NZ_JADDYI010000010.1:0-208 GCF_015163545.1 Vibrio sp. OPT24 | reverse complement strand
TTAACGTTGGACAGGAACCCTTGGTCTTCCGGCGAGGGAGTTTTTCACTCCCTTTATCGTTACTCATGTCAGCATTCGCACTTCTGATACCTCCAGCAGCCCTTACAGACCACCTTCAACGGCTTACAGAACGCTCCCCTACCCCACATACCCTAAGGTACGTAGCCGCAGCTTCGGTGTATAGCTTAGCCCCGTTACATCTTCCGCG
>NZ_JADDYI010000063.1:0-210 GCF_015163545.1 Vibrio sp. OPT24 | reverse complement strand
AACTCTCACACCTCTCGGCGCCAGAACCTAAATCTGGTGCGTCTACCAATTCCGCCACGACCGCAGCAAAGCTTTTACTCTAGCGAAGAGTATAGTTAAGAAGACTTATGGTTTGTCTAAGTAACGTTGTAATGGCTGGGCTACCTGGATTCGAACCAGGGAATGCTGGCATCAAAAGCCAGTGCCTTACCGCTTGGCGATAGCCCAACA
>NZ_JADDYI010000062.1:0-332 GCF_015163545.1 Vibrio sp. OPT24 | reverse complement strand
TTTTGTTTCCACTTTTTAATAAAAAGTAGAATCAAAAAATGAACAATCATTTCTGATCATTCGAATACAAGACACTTGAATGTGTTTGTTGTGTTTATCTAATGAAAGATAAACATTGAGAACTTTTAAATTTGATTGAATTACTCGTAAGTAATCAATCAGTCAGCTTTCCAAATTGTTAAAGAGCTTGATTCAATAAAATGAACCATTTTTAAAGATTCTTAGGGAAAAACCCTTAAAGATGGTGGAGCTATGCGGGATCGAACCGCAGACCTCCTGCGTGCAAGGCAGGCGCTCTCCCAGCTGAGCTATAGCCCCATCTAGGTCGATAT
>NZ_JADDYI010000061.1:0-210 GCF_015163545.1 Vibrio sp. OPT24 | reverse complement strand
CACGATGTCCAACCGTGTTTAGCCCACCTTCGTGCTCCTCCGTTACTCTTTGGGAGGAGACCGCCCCAGTCAAACTACCCACCAGGCACTGTCCGTAACCCCGATTCAGGGGCCAACGTTAGAACATCAAAACTACAAGGGTGGTATTTCAAGGACGACTCCATCACATCTAGCGACGCAATTTCATAGTCTCCCACCTATCCTACACAT
>NZ_JADDYI010000060.1:0-292 GCF_015163545.1 Vibrio sp. OPT24 | reverse complement strand
ATAATAACGATCTGAGCTTCGAACTGCCTGTTTATGCGGTTGATAGTGATGGCGACGATTCACTGGTGTCTCAGCTTAATGTGACCATCGGTGATGATGTCCAAATAATGCAAGATGGCACATTAGATATCGTTGAACCAAATCTGGCTGATGGAACAATCACAACCAATACCATTGATGTGATGCCAAATCAGAGTGCCGATGGTGCGACGATCACTCAGTTCACTTATGACGGTGTCGTAAACACACTGGACCAAAGTATTTCAGGCGAACAGCAGTTCAGCTTCACAGA
>NZ_JADDYI010000059.1:0-225 GCF_015163545.1 Vibrio sp. OPT24 | reverse complement strand
CGCCAGAACCTAAATCTGGTGCGTCTACCAATTCCGCCACGACCGCAGCAAAGCTTTTACTCTAGCGAAGAGTATAGTTATATCGACATTGGTGATTCGATGTAACGTTGTGCTCTTGGTTACTTACTTCAGTAAATGCTTACTGAAGTAAAAACAAAGAGTTTAAATAGTGGCTGGGCTACCTGGATTCGAACCAGGGAATGCTGGCATCAAAAGCCAGTGCCT
>NZ_JADDYI010000058.1:0-659 GCF_015163545.1 Vibrio sp. OPT24 | reverse complement strand
AAGGGGTTATTATGGAAGATAAACGTAAGAAAAGGACTCAGATCCCGAGCCAGAAAACTGAGTCTAGTCGGATTGCAGAGCTCGAACGTCAGAACGAACAACTTAAGCTCGAGAATGACTTGCTAAAAAAGTGGCAACGATTCGTTGCCCAAGAAAATCGACAAAATTCCGATTCATAGCCCATTACAAAACGCGTTATTCCATTGTATTGATGTGCCGTTTTCTATCTGTTTCTAAGTCGGGTTACTACGCATGGCTTGATAGAGAGCCAAGCCGCTACGATCAAGAAGAGCAGGCTTTGAAGAAGCGTATAATTAAAGTGTTTACCCAGAGTCGAGAGACCTACGGTAGCCCACGAGTTCATGCAGAACTGAGGCGCCAAGGAGTTTTGGTTAGCCGCAAGCGTGTGGCTCGGATCATGAGAGAGCAAGGGCTAAGAGCACGAAGTTATCGCATTTACATGAAAATGGCCAAGCTACATCGGTTCTATCAATCGATTAAGAATATTAAAAAAGACACACCAAAACCAACGGCAGTTAATCAACAGTGGTCTGGAGACCTAACGTATATCAGGCAAGGCAAACGTTGGATGTATCTAGCGGTCGTTATTGATCTTTACTCGCGTAAAGTCGTCGGTTGGTCGCTTGGTAGTAAGAAGA